>NZ_LMCT01000001.1 GCF_001424875.1 Kitasatospora sp. Root107
CGGGCGTTGTTCGGGTCGTGGTACGAGTTCTTCCCGCGGTCCGAGGGTGCGGTGATCGACCCGGACGGCAACCAGCCGCCGGTCTCCGGCACCTTCCGCACCGCCGCRCTGCGCCTGCCCGCCGTCGCCGCSATGGGCTTCGACGTCCTCTACCTCCCCCCGATCCACCCGATCGGCCGGGCCTTCCGCAAAGGCCCCGACAACACCCTGACAGCCGGCCCGCACGACGTCGGCTCCCCCTGGGCCATCGGCTCCCCCGAAGGCGGCCACGACGCCGTCCACCCCGACCTCGGCACCMTCGAGGACTTCGACCACTTCGTCACCGAAGCCACCGCCCTCGGCATCGAGATCGCCCTCGACTTCGCCCTCCAGTGCTCCCCCGACCACCCCTGGGTCAACAAACACCCCGAGTGGTTCACCCACCGCCCCGACGGCACCATCGCCTACGCCGARAACCCSCCGAAGAAGTACCAGGACATCTACCCGATCAACTTCGACCACGACCTCGACGGCCTGGTCAAGGAAACCCTGCGCATCCTGCGGCACTGGATGGCCCACGGCRTCCGGATCTTCCGCGTCGACAACCCCCACACCAAACCGGTGCTGTTCTGGGAGAAAGTCCTCGCCGACATCGCCCGCACCGACCCCGACGTGCTCTTCCTCGCCGAAGCCTTCACCCGCCCCGCCATGATGCACACCCTCGGCAAAGTCGGCTTCCACCAGTCCTACACCTACTTCACCTGGCGCGAGACCAAAACCGAACTCRYCGAATACCTCACCGARCTCAGCGGCGACGCCGCCGCCTACATGCGCCCCAACTTCTTCGCCAACACCCCCGACATCCTCCCCAAACACCTCGCCCAGGCCGGCMCCACCGCCTTCGCCGTCCGCGCCGTCCTCGCCGCCACCCTCGCCCCCAGCTGGGGCATCTACGCCGGCTTCGAACTCGCCGAGAACGAACCCACCAAGCCCGGCTCCGAGGAGTACGCCCACTCCGAGAAGTWCGAACTACGSCCCCGCGACTGGACCACCACCAACACCCTCACCCCACTCATCACCGTGCTCAACCGGCTGCGCCGCCGCCACCCCGCCCTCCAACAGCTGCGCGACCTCACCTTCCACCCCACCGACAACGACCACATCCTCGCNCTCATCACCGTGCTCAACCGGCTGCGCCGCCGCCACCCCGCCCTCCAACAGCTGCGCGACCTCACCTTCCACCCCACCGACAACGACCACATCCTCGCTTTCTCGAAGACCGCCACCACCGAGGACGGTCTCACCGACCACGTCATCACCGTGGTCAACCTCGACCCCCGGAACCCGCAGGAGACCACCGTCACCCTGCCCTGGGACGGGCCGCTCGCAGTCCACGACGAGCTCACCGGAGCCTCCTGGACCTGGCACCGCCACAACTACGTCCGGCTCGATCCCACCACCGGGCCGGCCCACCTCCTCACGGTTCGGAGGAACCCTCTGTGACAGTCAACGAGCCCGTGCCCGACACCTTCGCCGAGACCTCTCCGGGAAAGCTCGACCCGGAGTGGTTCAAGCGGGCGGTGTTCTACGAGGTACTGGTGCGATCGTTCCAGGACAGCAACGGGGACGGGGTGGGAGACCTCAGGGGCCTCACCTCGAAGTTGGACTACCTGCAGTGGCTCGGGGTGGACTGCCTCTGGCTGCCGCCGTTCTTCGCCTCGCCGTTGCGGGACGGCGGGTACGACGTGGCGGACTACAAGTCCGTGCTGCCGGAGTTCGGCGACCTGGCGGACTTCGTGGAGTTCACCGACGCCGCGCACAAGCGCGGTATGCGGGTAGTGATCGACTTCGTGATGAACCACACCAGTGACCAGCACCCGTGGTTCCAGGAGTCCCGCCGCGACCCGGACGGGCCGTACGGCGACTTCTACATGTGGGCCGACGACGACAAGCAGTACCCGGACGCCCGGATCATCTTCGTCGACACCGAGACCAGCAACTGGACCTACGACCCGGTCCGCAAGCAGTACTACTGGCACCGGTTCTTCTCCCACCAGCCCGACCTGAACTACGACAACCCCCGGGTCCAGGAGGAGATGATCGCGGGGCTGCGGTTCTGGCTGGACCTCGGGATCGACGGGTTCCGGCTGGACGCGGTGCCGTACCTGTTCGCCCGGGAGGGGACCAACTGCGAGAACCTGCCGGAGACCCACGAGTTCCTCCGCCGGGTCCGCAAGGAGATCGACGCCGACTACCCCGACACGGTGCTGCTGGCCGAGGCCAACCAGTGGCCGGAGGACGTGGTCGACTACTTCGGCGACTTCGCCTCCGGCGGCGACGAGTGCCACATGGCATTCCACTTTCCGGTGATGCCGCGGATCTTCATGGCGGTCCGCCGGGAGTCCCGCTACCCGGTCTCCGAAATCCTGGCCAAGACGCCGACCATTCCCGGCAATTGCCAGTGGGGTATTTTCCTGCGCAACCACGACGAGCTGACCCTGGAAATGGTCACCGACGAGGAGCGCGACTACATGTACGCGGAGTACGCCAAGGACCCCAGGATGCGGGCCAACGTCGGAATCCGCCGCCGGCTGGCACCCCTGCTGGAGAACGACCGGAACCAGATCGAGCTGTTCACCGCCCTGCTGCTCTCGCTGCCGGGCTCGCCGGTCCTCTACTACGGGGACGAGATCGGCATGGGCGACAACATCTGGCTGGGCGACCGGGACGGCGTCCGGACCCCGATGCAGTGGACGCCCGACCGCAACGCGGGTTTCTCCTCCGCCGACCCGGGCAGGCTCAGTCTGCCGCCCATCATGGACCCGGTGTACGGCTATCAGGTGACCAACGTCGAGGCACAGCAAAGCAGTTCGAGTTCGCTGCTGCACTGGACGCGTCGCATGATCGAGATTCGCAAGCTCAATCCGGCCTTCGGCCTCGGCAGCTACACCGAACTGCCCTCGAGCAACCCCGCAGTGCTGGCCTTCGTCCGCGAGTACGAAGGCGACCTGGTGATGTGCGTCAACAACTTCTCGCGCTTCGCACAGCCGACCGAGTTGGATCTGCGGCGGTACGGGGGACGCTATCCGGTGGAGCTGATCGGAGGCGTTCGCTTCCCGTCGATCGGCGAGTGGCCCTACCTGCTCACCCTGGCCGGGCACGGTTTCTACTGGTTCCAGCTGCGCAACCCTCACAAGCAGTGAAGTAACGATCAGTCAGTTCACTTCCCTCGGGGGCGCGAAGAGAATTCACGCGCCCCCGAGCGATCTCTGCACCACCGCGTACGGAGAACAGCCCAACGGCCACCCACACTAAGGCGTGACACCCGAGCCCGGCTCGCGTGCCGTCGCCGTCGCGCCGCCGAAATCCGGAAGACTGACGGGCCCGGCCAGACCCGTCGGGCAGTCGGCCCGCTTCCGGGGAAAGGGAGTCATGTCCGAAACCTCCCGTTCTCAAGCCCATCTGCGCCAGGATGCCCCGAGACCACTCGGGGCACGTGACGCGGGGGCTCGGAGGACCACCGTCGGGGTCAGCGAGCTGGTCCAGGCCGCGCTGCCCCTGATCATCGGCTGGCTGCCGAGTCAGCGCTGGTACGCGGGCAAGGGCCGCGCGATCACCAGGATCACCCCGGTGGTCGGCACCCCGCTCCAGGTCGGTGACCCCGCGCTGCTGCACCTGCTGCTCCAGGTCGAGTACGCGGGCGACGGCGGCTCGTCCCAGCGCGACATCTACCAGCTGCTGCTCGGCATCCGCTCGCAGGAGCCGCCGGGGATCGGCCCAGGGGCCGTGCTCGGGCGGCTCGGCAGCGGGCCGTACGACGGCGCGGCGCTCTACGACGCCGTGCACGACCCGGAGCTGACCGGCCGTCTGCTGGGGCACCTGGCCACCGGCGACCGGTTCGGCGCGCTGTCGTTCCGCCGCACCCCGGGCCCCGGGCTGCCGGGCAACCTGCCGGGGCGGGCCTCCACCGCCGAGCAGTCCAACAGCTCGGTGATCTACGGGACGGCCTTCATCCTCAAGCTGTTCCGCCGGATCAGTCCGGGCACCAACCCCGACCTGGAGCTCTCGCTGGCGCTCTCCCGGGCCGGTTCGACCCGGATCCCCCGGGTGGCCGCCTGGTTCGAGAGCCGGATGGAGGGCGCCGAACCGGCCACCCTCGGGCTGCTCCAGCGCTACCTGCCGGACGCGGAGGACGGCTGGGAGCTGGCGCTCGACCAGGTCGGACGGCTGAAGGGCGACCCGTCCCCGGGCAACTTCGCGATCGAGGCGCACCGGCTCGGCCGCGCCACCGCGGAGGTGCACCGGGTGCTGGCCAGGACCATGCCGGTGGCCCGGCTCGACCGGACCCAGACCCACCAGCTGGCCGCCGCGATGACCGAGCGGCTGGACCGCGCGGTCACCGCCGTCCCGGGGCTGACCAGGTACCGGGCCGCGCTGCAGGCCGCGTTCCAGGCCCTGACGGCCGATCACCTGGACGGCCTGCCGGTCCAGCGGATCCACGGCGACCTGCACCTCGGGCAGGCCATGCGCACCCCGCACGGCTGGGTGCTGCTGGACTTCGAGGGCGAGCCGGCCAAACCGCTGGCCGAGCGCAGACTCCCGCAGCCCGCGCTGCGGGACGTCGCGGCGATGCTCCGCTCCTTCGACTACGCCGCCGCCCACCTGCTGGCCGGTACCCCCTCGGACCCGGAGCTGGCCCATCTGGCGGCGTCCTGGGCCGGGCGCAACCGGACGGCGTACTGCGCGGGTTACACCGCGGGCGGCGGCATGGAGCCGTCCTCGGCGCCCGAACTGATGCGGGCGCTGGAGATCGACAAGGCGGTCTACGAGGTGGTCTACGAAGCCCGGCACCGGCCGAGCTGGCTGCCCATCCCGCTGGCCGCGATCAACCGCCTGGCCCTGACCGTCTGAACCACCCCACTCAGCAGGAGGACTCCGCCGTGACCCCGCTCGGCCCGAAGCGCGACCGCAGCACGCCCGTGCCCGCCACCTTCCTGCCCGAGCGGGTGGGCAAGCCCGGCCGCCGCCGGGCCGCGGCAGCTTCGCCGGCCCCGGCGGCGCCGCTGCCGCATGCCGCGCTCCGGCTGCCGGAGGCGACGCTGCCGCCCAGCGAGATCGACCGGCTGCTGTCCGGCGAGCACCACGACCCGCACGGCCTGCTCGGCGCGCACCTGACCTCGGAGGGGGTCTCGATCCGGGTGCTGCGCCCGTTCGCCGAGCGGGTGGTGGTGCTCACCGAGCAGGGCCCGGTGGAGCTGACCCACCTTCAGTCCGGCCTGTTCACCGGCCTGCTGCCCAGCGCGGTCGAGATCCCGGACTACCGGCTCCAGGTCTCGTACGCCGGGGTCGAGCACGTCCAGCAGGACGGGTACCGGCTGCCGCCGACGCTCGGTGAGCTGGATCTGCACCTGATCGCGGAGGGGCGGCACGAGCAGCTCTGGCAGGCGCTCGGTTCGCACCTGCGCACGGTGCAGGGCATTCCCGGTACGGCGTTCGCGGTGTGGGCNCTGATCGCGGAGGGGCGGCACGAGCAGCTCTGGCAGGCGCTCGGTTCGCACCTGCGCACGGTGCAGGGCATTCCCGGTACGGCGTTCGCGGTGTGGGCGCCGAACGCCGCCGGGGTGCGGCTGATCGGCGACTTCAACCACTGGGACGGCACCGGCCACCCGATGCGCTCGCTCGGCTCCTCCGGCGTCTGGGAACTCTTCGTCCCCTGGATCAGCGAGGGCACCCGCTACAAGTACGAGGTGTGGGCCCAGGACGGCCGGGTCTCNATCAGGCTGACCGCGACGGTCGCGGCGCTGGCGATGATCGCGGGACCGGAGCCCGAACGCCGCCGGGGTGCGGCTGATCGGCGACTTCAACCACTGGGACGGCACCGGCCACCCGATGCGCTCGCTCGGCTCCTCCGGCGTCTGGGAACTCTTCGTCCCCGGCCTCGGGGCGGGCACCCAGTACAAGTACGAGATCCACACCCGGCAGGGCTGGGTGCTCAAGAAGGCCGACCCGATGGCCCGGGCCACCCAGTGCCCGCCGGAGACCGCCTCGGTGGTCACCGAGTCGACGTACGAGTGGGGCGACGCCGACTGGCTGGCCCGCCGGGCCACGGCCGTTCACCACCGCTCCCCGATGTCGGTCTACGAGCTGCACCTCGCCTCCTGGCGCCCCGACCTCACCTCGTACCGTCAGATCGCCGCCGAACTCCCGTCCTATCTCCAGGAGTTGAACTTCACCCATGTGGAGTTCATGCCGGTGATGGAGCACCCCTTCGGCGGTTCCTGGGGCTACCAGGTGTCGGGTTTCTACGCGCCGACCGCCCGGCTCGGCAGCCCGGACGACTTCCGCTTCCTGGTCGACACCCTGCACCAGCACGGCATCGGGGTGATCGTCGACTGGGTACCCGCGCACTTCCCGAAGGACGACTTCGCACTGGCCAGGTTCGACGGCGAGCCGCTGTACGAGCCGGCCGACCCGCTTCGGGCCGAGCACCCGGACTGGGGGACGCTGGAGTTCGACTACGGCCGCACCGAGGTCCGCAACTTCCTGGTGGCCAACGCCGTCTACTGGTGCGAGGAGTTCCACATCGACGGCCTGCGGGTCGACGCCGTCGCCTCGATGCTCTACCTCGACTACTCCCGCGAGGCCGGCGACTGGACCCCGAACCAGTACGGCGGCCGGGAGAACCTGGACGCCGCCGCCTTCCTGCAGGAGATGAACGCCACCGTCTACCGGCGCTGCCCCGGCGTGGTCACCATCGCCGAGGAGTCCACCGCCTGGGACGGTGTCACCCGGCCGACCGACACCGGCGGCCTGGGCTTCGGCCTGAAGTGGAACATGGGCTGGATGCACGACTCGCTGGTCTACATGTCCAAGGAGCCGGTGCACCGCAAGCACCACCACAACGAGATCACCTTCTCGATGGTCTACGCGTACTCGGAGAACTACGTGCTGCCCATCTCGCACGACGAGGTGGTGCACGGCAAGCAGKCACTGGTSTCCAAGATGCCCGGCGACTGGTGGCAGCAGCGGTCGAACCACCGCGCCTACCTGGGCTTCATGTGGGCCCACCCGGGCAAGCAACTCCTGTTCATGGGACAGGAGTTCGCCCAGGGCGCGGAGTGGGACCACGAGCAGGGCCCGCAGTGGTGGGTGCTGGGCGAGGACTGGCCGGCCGCCGCCGAGCACCGCGGCGTGCAGCGCCTGGTCGCCGACCTGAACGGCCGTTACCTGGACAGCCCCGCCCTCTGGGAGCAGGACACCACCCCGGACGGCTTCCGCTGGCTGGACGGCGGCGCGGCCGAGGACAACGTGCTCTCCTTCGTCCGGTTCGCCGCCGACGGCAGCCCGCTGGTGGCGGTCTGCAACTTCTCCCCCGTGGTCCGGCACTGCTACCGGGTCGGCCTGCCCGCCCTGGAGACCACCGACCAGCTCTGGGAGGAGACGCTGAACACCGACGCCACCGAGTACGGCGGCAGCGGCGTCGCCAACTCCCACCCCGTCAAGGCCGACGCCACACCCTGGAACGACCAGCCGCGCAGCGCCGAGCTGGTCCTCCCGCCGCTGGCCACCGTCTGGCTCCGCCCGGCGAACTGACCCCCCGTCCGTCCCCGGCGGCCGGGCCTTCCGCCCGGCCGTCCGGGGACGTTCGTCCCTTGCCCCCTTCGGCCGGTCGCGCATGCGGGCAGCCGTTCCCGGTGCGAATGTATGGTCAATACGACCGCTGACCGAGGACGACCGAAACGGAGCTCCCACCGTGGCGCGCAGCGTGTACGTGACCGGGATCGGCCGAGGGGACGGCCGGCAGGCCGTCGAACTCGGGGTCATGGAACTGCTCACCCGTCAGGTGGACCGGGTCGGTGTGTTCCGTCCGCTGGTCCACGCCCACGCCCCCGGCGAGCCGGGCTCGGACCACGTGGTGGAGCTGCTCCGCAACCGCTACCGGCTGGACCTGCCGACCACCGAGCTGTACGGCCTCACCTACGAGGAGGCGGCCGCGCTCCAGGCGGCGCAGGGGCAGGACGAGCTGGTCTCCGCTCTGGTCGACCGGTTCCGCGAGCTGGAGCGCCGGTGCCAGGCGGTGCTGGTGCTCGGCACCGACTTCGCCGACACCAACATCCCGGACGAGCTGGCCTTCAACGCCCGGCTGGCGAACGAGTTCGGCGCCTGGGTGCTGCCGGTGGTCGGCGGCCACGACGAGGATCCGCAGGCGGTGATCGCCGAGGTGCGCAACGCCCACCGGGCCTACCGCGACCTGGGCTGCTCGATACTGGCGATGATCGCCAACCGGGTCGCCCCCGGCGCCAAGCAGCAGATCCAGCGCACCCTGGCCGAGAAGCTCGCCCTCCCCGCGTACGTCCTGCCGGAGGAGCCCGCGCTGGCCGCCCCGACGGTGGCCCAGCTGGTCGAGGCGACCGGCGCCGAGCTGCTGCTCGGCGACGCGGCGGGCCTGGCCAGGGATGTCCGGGGCTTCGTGTTCGGCGGCGCGATGCTGCCGACCTTCCTGACCGCGCTGACCGAGGGCGCCCTGGTGGTCACCCCCGGGGACCGGGCGGACCTGGTGATCGGCTCACTGGCCGCGCACGCCGCCGGTGCCCCGCCGATCGCCGGCCTGCTGCTGACGCTCGGTCAGCACCCCGGCCCGAACGTGATGGCGCTGGCCGCCCGGCTGGCCCCCGGCACCCCGGTGGCCGTCGTCCCGGAGGGCAGCTGGCTGACCGCCGCTGCGCTCACCCACCTGGAGGGCAAGCTCACCCAGGCCAGCCCCCGGAAGGCCGAGATCGCCCTCGGCCTGTTCGAACTGCACGTCGACACCGCCGAGTTGACCAGCCGGATCGAGCTCAGCCGATCCGAGCGGGTCACCCCGATGATGTTCGAGCACGAGCTGCTGGAGCGAGCCAGGGCGGCCCGTCGGCACGTGGTGCTGCCCGAGGGCGCCGAGGAGCGGGTGCTGCGCGCCGCCGAGATTCTGCTGCGCCGCAACATCTGCGACCTCACCCTGCTCGGCGAGCCGGACGCGATCCGCCGCAAGGCCGCCGCGCTCGGCATCACGCTCCCGCAGGAGGGTGGCGACCAGGCGCAGGTCCGGCTGGTCGACCCGGCCACCAGCCCGCTGCGCCAGCAGTTCGCCGAGCTGTACGCCAAGCTGCGCGCGCACAAGGGCATGACCGTCGAGCTGGCACTCGACGTGGTCACCGACGTCTCGTACTTCGGCACCCTGATGGTCGAGCAGGGCATCGCCGACGGCATGGTCTCCGGCGCGGTGCACTCCACCGCCGCCACCATCCGCCCCGCCTTCGAGGTGATCAAGACCGCGCCGGGTGCGGCGATCGTCTCCTCGGTCTTCTTCATGTGCCTGGCCGACAAGGTGCTGGTCTACGGCGACTGCGCGGTCAACCCCGACCCGGACGCCCAGCAGCTGGCCGACATCGCCATCCAGTCGGCCGAGACCGCCGCCCAGTTCGGCGTCGAGCCCCGGGTCGCGATGCTCTCCTACTCCACCGGCACCTCGGGCTCGGGCGCGGACGTGGACAAGGTCCGCAAGGCCACCGAACTGGTCCGCGAGCTGCGCCCCGACCTGCTGGTGGACGGGCCGATCCAGTACGACGCGGCGGTCGACGCGCAGGTCGCGGCCACCAAGCTGCCCGGCTCCGAGGTGGCGGGCCGGGCCACCGTGCTGATCTTCCCGGACCTCAACACCGGCAACAACACCTACAAGGCGGTGCAGCGCTCGGCCGGTGCGGTGGCCGTCGGCCCGGTGCTGCAGGGCTTGCGCAAGCCGGTCAACGACCTGTCCCGGGGGGCGCTGGTCCAGGACATCGTCACCACCGTGGCCATCACGGCCATCCAGTCGCAGAACGAAGGAACGGCCTCATGACCGACGCCACCCGGGTCCTCGTGCTCAACGCCGGCTCCTCCTCGGTCAAGTACCAGCTGATCGACATGGTGGACGGCGCCCGGCTGGCCGCCGGCCTGGTCGAACGGATCGGCGAGAGCAACGGCCGGCTCGCGCACACCCCGCGCGCCGGCGACCCGCGGGAGACCGTCCAGGTCTTCCCCGACCACGGCGCGGCGCTGAAGGCGGTGGCCGAGGAGCTGGCCGCCGACGGCCTCGGCCTGGACTCCCCCGAGCTGGCCGCGATCGGCCACCGGGTGGTGCACGGCGGCCAGCGGTTCACCGCGCCGACCCTGGTCACCGACGAGGTGCTGACCGAGATCCGCCGGCTGATCCCGGTCGCCCCGCTGCACAACCCGGCCAACATCACCGGCATCGAGGTGGCCCGGTCGCTGCGCCCCGACCTGCCGCAGGTGGCGGTCTTCGACACCGCCTTCCACGCCACCATGCCGGAGTACGCGGCCCGCTACGCGATCGACAAGGTGGTGGCGGACCAGCACCGGGTGCGCCGCTACGGCTTCCACGGCACCTCGCACCAGTACGTCTCGCGGGCCACCGCCCGGCTGCTCGGCAAGGACCCGGCCGAGGTGAACGTGATCGTGCTGCACCTGGGCAACGGCGGCTCGGCCTCGGCGGTGGCGGGCGGGGTCTGCGTGGACACCTCGATGGGTCTCACTCCTCT
The DNA here is from genome assembly GCF_001424875.1 of Kitasatospora sp. Root107. GTDB lineage: Bacteria > Actinomycetota > Actinomycetes > Streptomycetales > Streptomycetaceae > Kitasatospora. The sequence goes on from NZ_LMCT01000001.1 coordinate 10,554, forward strand.
GGAGGGCCTGGTGATGGGCACTCGTTCGGGTGATGTCGACCCGGGTGTGGTCTTCCACCTGCACCGGGTGGGCGGCCTGAGCATCGACCAGATCGACGAGCTGCTGAACCGCCGCAGCGGCCTGCTCGGCCTGTGCGGCGACAACGACATGCGCGAGATCATGCGGCGGGCGGACGGCGGCGACGCCGATGCGAAGCTGGCCTTCGACACCTACATCCACCGGCTGCGCAAGTACCTCGGCGGCTACTACGCGGTGCTCGGGCGGGTGGACGCGATCGCCTTCACCGCGGGAGTCGGCGAGAACGCCGCGCCGGTCCGCGCGGCCGCCTGCGCCGGCCTCGACGAGCTGGGCATCGCGGTGGACCCGGAGCTGAACTCGGTCCGCTCCGGCGAGGCCCGGGTGATCTCCCCCGAGTACGGACGGGTGACCGTCGCAGTGGTACCCACGGACGAGGAGCTGGAGATCGCGCAGCAGTCCTTCGCCCTGGTGCACGGAGCCTGACGAGGCGTCAGCATCCCACGCCTCGGGATGCTTCGTCGGCGATCTCTCACCATTCGAGCGGAATGCACCCATAACACGAACGGATAGACTGACCGATATGCGCCGAGCGAAAATTGTCTGCACCCTGGGTCCTGCCACGGACTCCTACGAACAGCTGAAGGCCATCGTCGAAGCGGGCATGAACGTCGCCCGACTGAACATGAGCCACGGCTCCCATGCGGAGCACGAGGAGCGGTACCACAAGGTCCGCCAGGTGTCCCAGGACACCGGCCGCACCATCGGCATCCTGGCCGACCTCCAGGGCCCGAAGATCCGTCTGGCGACCTTCGCCAACGGCCCGGTGACGGTCGACAACGGTGACGAGTTCACCATCACCACCGAGGATGTGCCCGGGGACCAGCACATCTGCGGTACCACCTACAAGGGCCTGCCGGGCGACGTGAAGCCCGGCGACCCGGTTCTGATCAACGATGGGGTCATCGCCCTGGAGGTCGTCAGCGTCGACGGCCCGCGGGTGAAGACCGTGGTGATCGAGGGCGGCGTGCTCTCGAACAACAAGGGCATCAACCTGCCCGGCGCGGCCGTGAACGTGCCCGCGCTGTCCGAGAAGGACAAGGACGACCTGCGGTTCGCACTGGAGCTGGGCGTCGACATGGTCGCGCTCTCCTTCGTCCGGAACGCGGGCGACATCCACGACGTGCACAAGGTGATGGACGAGGTCGGCATCCGCGTCCCGGTCATCGCCAAGATCGAGAAGCCGCAGGCCGTCGAGGCGATGGAGGAGATCGTCCTCGCCTTCGACGCGATCATGGTGGCCCGTGGCGACCTCGCGGTGGAGTACCCGCTGGAGAAGGTGCCGCTGGTCCAGAAGCAGCTGATCACGCTGGCCCGCCGGAACGCCAAGCCGGTCATCGTCGCCACCCAGATGATGGAGTCGATGATCCACGCCTCGCGGCCGACCCGCGCCGAGGTCTCGGACGTCGCCAACGCGATCCTGGACGGGGCGGACGCGATCATGCTCTCCGCCGAGTCCAGCGTCGGCAAGTACCCGATCGAGACGGTCAAGACGATGAGCCGGATCGCCGAGACGGCCGAGGAGGAGCTGCTCTCGCAGGGCCTCCAGCCGCTCAACCCGGGCCGCAAGCCGCGCACCCAGAGCGGCTCGATCGCCCGCGCCGCCTGCGAGCTGGGCGACTTCCTGAACGCCGAGGCGCTGGTCGCGTTCACCAAGTCCGGTGACACCGCCCGCCGGCTGTCCCGCTACCGCTCGCCGATCCCGGTGGTGGCCTTCACCCCGGACGTCGCGACCCGCAACCAGCTCTCGCTGAGCTGGGGCGTCGAGGCGTACGTGACCGAGCAGGTTGAGACCACCGACGCGATGGTGGCCCAGGTCGACCAGGAGCTGCTGGCGCTGCGCCGCCTGAACGAGGGCGACACCGTCATCGTGACGGCCGGCTCCCCGCCCGGCATCCCCGGCAACACCAACATGGTCCAGGTGCACCACCTGGGCACCCGCGCGGCTCTCTGAGCCCCGCACAGCAGTAACGCCTGTGGGGCGCCCCGGAGTTCGGGGCGCCCCACAGGCGTTTTCGGCTGCCTCTAGTAAGGCGTGGTGTCGTTGAAGAGGTGCATGCCAGGGATCTTCAGCGTGCCACCGAACTGACCGGCCTGGACGGCCTTGGCCCCGGTCAGCGTCAGGTCGAGCGGGATCGGGACGGTGCTGAGCATGTCCCAGAGCCACTTCGGCAGGGTGTCCGGGGTGAGCGTGATCTCGCCCAGGTCGATCGGGATCGGCAGGCCGAGCACCTCGGCCAGGTGGCCGGAGAGGCTCTCCACGTACATGGTGACCGGGCCCTGCCGCATGGTCGAGGTCGACCCGGGCTTGCTCTTCACGTGGAAGGTCAGGCCGGGGATCTGGATCGTCGACATGTCGAGGTTCTCGATGTCCACGCTCGCGGTGGTGAACTTCAGCACCCGCTTGGTGCCGGTCGGGGTCTTCACGTCGTAGACGCCGTTGAAGACCGAGCCGTGCAGCGCGAGCCGGGTGGAGCGCAGGGTCCAGTTCTGCTCCGGCACCACGTGCCCGGGGGTGCCCTTGAGGGCCTTCACCGAGCTGGTGTCGACGGCGCAGTTCGGGTCGGCCGAGGGCGAGGCGGAGGCCGAACCGGCCGCCTTGGGCTTGGCCGGGGTGGCCGAGGACTTGGTGCTGCCGCTCGGCTTCGACGTCGCGGACGCGGTGCCGGACGGGACGGCGGCCGGCGCCACGGCCCGGGGTGCCACGGTGGTCGGGCTCGGCGTCGCCGTCGGGGCCTGCGAGGTCGAACTCGGGCTCGGCGTCGGTGAGTTGCTCGGCTTCGGCGGCAGCAGGACGTCAACGATGTCGTCGATGATGCCGTTCGGCCTGACCGTCCCCCGGGAGGCACGCTCCGAGGCCGTAGCGGACGGGCTCGGCGTGCCCACCGGAGCGGTGGCACTGGCGGAGCCGGTGGGCGCCGTGGGCACGGTGCCGGCGGGGATGGACGCCTCGGCGCCGGGCAGGCCCGGGGTGCCCGGGAGCGGGGTCAGCTCGCTCTTCGGGACCGGGATCTCCTCCAGCACCGTGTCCGGGGCACTGGCGCAGTTCTTCGGGCTCTCCGCGGAGGCCAGCGTCGGGATCGCCCCCATCAGCAGCGCGGTGGGGACCGCGGCCAGCGCGAACGCCCGGCCGCGCAGACGGGAGCCACGCCGCGGCGCGGCGTGCCGCGGGCCCGGCAGCCGGATGTCGGCCGCCTCGTCTCGGTCGGTCACCGTTGCCCCTCCGGATCGGCGGCCTGCGGCTGGGCGGGCAGCACGTGGGTGTCGGCGGCCTGGGTGTCGACGGCCTCGGCCACCTCTGCGGCGGCCGGCTCACTGCCGGCCGGCTGCTCGGCTGCGAACTCGGCGCCCTCGACAGCCTCGACCACCGGTTCGGGCTTCAGCGGGGCCCAGGAGAGCAGCAGACCGCCGCCCACCAGGCCGAGCAGGAAGCCGAGCAGGAAGCCGCCGAAGTTGGAGACCGGGATGGAGATCAGGCTGAGGATGGTGGTGGCCACCCCGCAGAACACCCGGACCAGCGGCTGGAACCACGCGGTCAGCCCGAGCGCGATCAGCAGCAGGCCGATCACCAGCGAACCCGCGCCGGCCGTGGTCGACATGGCCATCGTGAGCTGGCCGAGCTTCAGGTGGAAGTACGGGAAGTACAGGATCGGCCCGCCCGCCAGGATGGCCAGCAGCCCGCCCCAGAACGGTCGGGTGTGCCGCCAGGTGTGGAACCTCTCCCAGGGGGTCGCCTGGCCCTCCTGCTGGGGCCACGGGGGGACGGTAGCGCTGGACACGAGGCAGCTCCTCGGTGGTACTCGCAGGCGGGAAAGTCGGAGAGGGTACGGCCGGGGCGGTTGTCCGCCCCGGCCGTGACGATCGGTCAGTCAGGTCGTCCGGGGACGGACCGTCAGCCGGCCTCGGGCATGTAGCACTCGATGCCCGCGCCCGAGCCCTTCTTGATGTTGAGCTTCAGGCCGTTCAGCTTGAAGCTGCCCGCCGTGGTGGCCCACGCGGTCTGCTTGACGTCGGTCAGGATGGCCGTGTCGGCGGCCTGGGCGAAGCCCCGGGCACCGGTGGGCAGCTTGCCCTGCTTGCGGACCAGGTCGACCGCGTCGCCGTCCTTGTGCCCGAGGGTGGAGGCGTCCTGGCCGATGTTGATGTTCTTGAACTCGGCGTCAGCCTTGAGCTCGGACACGTCCAGGATCAGGTTCTTGGCGGTGACCGGCTTGGCCGGGTCGCCACCGGCGTTCAGCACCAGGGTCCAGTCGCCGAGCGGACCGAGGTTGGTCTTCACCGACTGGCACATGTTGTTGATCGTGGCCTCGTCGAAGGTCGAGATCGCGATCGGGTGCGGCGTGCCGTTGACCTCGAAGTCGACCCCGCCGAACTGGGCGAAGTTGGTGCCCTCCAGGCGCGAGGTGGTGACCTTGAAGTCCTGGCCCGAGACGCTGAACGAGGCGGCCAGCGCGTTGCTCGCGAGGCTCACGCCGATGGCCGCGGTGGCGGCGATGCCGGGGACCATCACGAGCGCGAAGCGCTTCCAGCGGGTCTTGCCGAAAGTCTGGGACATGCGAGTCCTCCTTCTGGGACGTACATCTCCGGCCGTTCCCGGCGCGTCCCGCGCCGGCCAGGCTGGGATGGGAGAGAGCAACGTCCTCAATAGCGGCGACAACCTACGGCCACGCAGGGGTGCGCGGCCGGAAAGGGACAGGACCCGCTTTTCTGGGATCTGCGGATACCCCCCTGCCCTCAGCCGCCGACCGGAGCCGGCAGCCACCCGGTGGGGACCTCTGGGGAGAGGACCGGGCGTCGCCGATCGTGCTTGAATCCCAGGCGAAGTACAAGAGGTTCGTTACTGACGAGTAATCCAACATCAGTAACCGTCGATCATGAAATCCGGTGATTTCTCACGGAGAGTGACAATCTGGCGGGTAGTCAGTTCGGAAACTCCGTGGCAACACCAGCGAAACACCCTCTCCTCGTCACCGATGGTGATGAGGAGAGGGTGTGGTCAAGATTTGATAAAGGCCCACGAATCCGCGCGCATTGTCGCCAAATCACCCACGGCACCGCAGGTCATCGGCCGTGCCAGCACTGGGCGTTCAGAACAGGACGCGGGCCAGTGCGGCCCGGGCCGCGCCGACCCTCGGGTCCTCGGTGCCGATCACCTCGAACAGCTCCAGCAGCCGCAGCCGGGCGGTGTCCCGGTCCTCGCCGAAAGTCCGGCCCACGGTGTCCACCAGGCGCCCGAAAGCGTCCTCGACATGACCGCCCACCAGATCGAGATCGGCCGCGTCCAGTTGGGCCGCGACGTCCTTCGGATCGCCGGCCGCCGCCGCCCGGACCGCCGCCGGGTCGAACTGCTCGACCCGGTACAGCAGTTGGGCCTGCGCCAGGCCGAGCTTGGCCTCGGCGTTGCCGGGCTGGTCGGCCAGCACGTTCCGGTACGCCTGGACGGCGCCGCCCAGATCGCCCCGGTCCAGCGCGTCGTGCGCGGCCGCCAGCGCCGGGTCCTCCGGCGGCAGCGTGGCGGCGGGGGCCTGGCCCTCGGGCGCACCGGCACCGCCGACGATGCCGAAGCGCTGCTCGGCCACCGCGATCAACTGATCGATGATCTTGCGGACGTTGGCCTCGTTCTCGGCTCCCTGGAACAGCGGGACGAGCTGGCCGGCCACCACGGCCATCACGGCCGGGATGCCCTGGATGCCGAACTGCTGGGCGATCAGCTGGTTGGCATCGACGTCGATCTTGGCGAGCACGATCCGGCCCGCGTACTCCTCGGCGAGGCGCTCCAGGATCGGGCTGAGCTGCTTGCACGGCCCGCACCACTCGGCCCAGAAGTCGACCACGACCGGCACCTCGGCCGAGCGCTGCACGACCTCGGCCTCGAAGGTGTCCTCGTCGACGTCGAGCACCAGCGGGTACGAGACGGTGGGCAGGGCGACGCCGTCCGCCTCTGCGGCGGCGGCCTGGCGGGCCCGCTCGACCCTGGCCTGCTCGGCCTTCTGTGCGGCCTCACCAGCCGCCTTCACTGCGGCGAGATCGACCGCGCCGCGCAGGGCGGAGCTGTTGAGACCTGAATTCCGTGGCTGCATGGCACTATCCTCCCCCGTCCGCACCAGTGACGTGTGCCAACCGCCGGGAAAGGCTCGGGGGCTTTCCGGTCCGGCGTCGGCGGGAGTCACCTCCCCGGTAGTCGAAGGAGTCCGGCGCGGATCCCCATCCGCGCCCCGCGCCCACCCGATCCCTGGGTCGGCGCGTGGTTGTCGCTCTATTCGCTACGAGTCGTAGCGTATCTGCATCCGGGGCAGGTGCCGCAAGCCCTTCCGGGCAACCGAGGACGTGAGCTGCCCCACTTTCGGGGACCTTCCGGCTCCCACTACCGCCGGTATGTCGCTACCGTGTGCAGCTCAAGTTACTCGCAGGTAAACCGCAAGGAGGCTCGGTGGCCCCCACCACCCGGCAGCCCACCGCCTCTGCCCCCACCGCCCCGGCCGCGCCCGCGCCCGCCCGCGGCAAGGGCCGGCCCCGCAGTGCCGCCGCCGACCTCGCGATCCTGGACGCCACTCGCGCCGCACTGGCCGAACTCGGCTGGGGCGGGCTGACCATGGGTCACGTCGCGGCCCGGGCCGGCGTCGCCAAGACCACCCTCTACCGCCGCTGGCCGTCCAAGAACGAGCTGGTGGTGGACGCGGTGGCCTGCCTCTTCGACGAGCTCGAGATCGTCGACCTCGGCAGCCTGCGGGCCGATATCGAGGCCGTGGTGCTCAGCTTCGCCGAGCTGCTGGCCCGCCCGGAGACCCAGGCCGCCCTGCTCGCCCTGTTCGCCGAGGGCTCCCGGGACCCACAGCTCCGCCGCCGCATCCGGGAACGGATCGTCGACCCGCAGAAGCACCTGGTCCAGCGGGGCCGGGCGAACGCCCAGCGCCGCGGCGAACTCGGCCCCGACCGGGACGAGGTGACCGCCGCCGAGGAGATCGCGATCATCTTCGACACCATCGCCGGCACCGTCGAACACCGGATGCTGGTCAGCGGCGAACCCGTCACCCCGGAGTGGATCCACCGCTTCACCTCCCTCCTCCTCCACCCCCTGCCCGGCCTTCTGACAGGCGCTCAGCCAGCCACCACCAAGGGCTCGGGGAACTGCGACGCCGACCTCGTACAAGGTGATCCGTCGTGAATGGTCAGGCACTTTCGCAGTGACCCGAACACCAGACCTCCGCGCCCCGCGGCGGAGCCGCAAGTCAGCAGAGCCCCGAGCCCCTGGCGTGTGCCACCCAAGCGTGTGCCTTTAGACCTGGTAGCGGTCCGGGGCGAAGGCGTCCAGGTTGGCCGCGACCCACTCCGAGGTGTGGCGCAGGCCATCCGTGAGGGACACCCGGGGCTGCCAGCCGGCCAGTTCGCGGGCCCTGGTGTTGTCGGAGAGCAGCCGCTCCACCTCACTGCCACTGGGCCGCAGCCGCGACGGGTCGACCACCACCTCGGCGTCCCGGCCGGAGGCGGCGATCAGCTGCCCGGCCAGCTCCCCGATGGAGATCTCGGTGCCGGTGCCCAGGTTCAGCACCTGGCCGACCGCGCGGTCGGCCAGGGCTGCGGCCAGGAAGCCCTCGGCGGTGTCGCTGACGTACGTGAAGTCCCGGGTCGGGGTGAGCGAGCCGAGCTTGATCTGCCGGGCGCCGGAGTGCAGCTGGGCCAGGATGGCGGGGATCACCGCACGGGCCGACTGCCGGGGACCGTAGGTGTTGAACGGGCGGACCACCGAGACCGGGAGCTCGAAGGCGTGCCAGTAGGAGAGCGCCGCCATGTCGGCGCCGATCTTCGAGGCCGAGTACGGCGACTGCGGCTGGAGCGGGTGCTGCTCACTGATCGGCGCGGTGATCGCCGTGCCGTACACCTCGCTGGTGGAGGTGTGCACCAGCCGGGCGCCGTGCCGCAGGCAGGCCGCCGCGACGTTCTGGGTGCCGACCACGTTGGTCTGCACGTACGCCTCGGGCGACTGGTAGCTGTACGGGATGCCGATCAGTGCGGCCAGGTGGAAGACCGTGTCGCAGCCCGCCACCGCGTCCTGCACCCGGCCCGCGTCCCGGACGTCGCCCGCGAGCATCTCGACCTGACCGGTCCTCAGATGAGCCGCCAGGTACCCGCGCTCGGCGTACGGCTTGTAGTGCACCAGCGCACGCACCTCGGCGCCGCGCTCCACCAGCAGGTCCACCAGGGTCGAGCCGATGAAGCCCTCTCCGCCGGTCACCAGGACCCGCTTGCCGGTCCAGTCGTTCATGCCGCACTCCTCGTCTCGTGCTGGTGCTGACGGACCGTCCGCAGCACCTTTGCCGCCAGTAGGTCCGCCGCCTCGGCGTGCGTCCCCGGGTCGGCGGCCCGACCCATCACGGCCAGCCGCGCCGGGTCCGCCAGCAGCGGTTCGACCAGCGCGGCCAGCCGGGCGGTGGTGCACTCGGCGTCGGGCAGCAGCAGCCCGGCCCCGGCGTCCGTGAGCACCCGGGCGTTGTGGGTCTGGTGGTCGTGCGGTGCGTGCGGGTACGGCACCAGCACGGCCGGTACGCCGACGCTGGCCAGCTCGGCCACGGTGGCCGAACCGGCCCGGCAGACCACCAGGTCGGCGGCGGCGTACGCGAGATCCATCCGGTCCAGGTAGGGGACGGCCTCGGCCACCGGGTTGGCGCCGAGCCGCTCACGTACCGCGTCGAGCGCGGCCGGACCGGTCTTGACGAGCAGTCGGACGTCGGAGCGGGCCCGCCACCGCTCGGCCAGTCCGAGGGCCGCCTCGGTGAGCCGGGCCGCGCCCAGGCTGCCGCCGTTGAAGAGCAGCAGCCGCGCGCCCGGCGGCACCCCGAGCCGGACCCGGGCCTCGGCCCGCAGGGCCACCCGGTCGAGCCCGGCCACCGCACCGACCAGTGGCATGCCGACCGTCTCGGCGTCCGCCCCGGACGGCAGGTGGTCCCTGGTCCGGTCGAAGGCCAGCGCCAGGTGCGGGGTGAGCCGGGCAGCGAACCGGTTGGCCCGGCCGGGCACCGCGTTGGACTCGTGCACCACGCTGGGCAGCCCGGCCAGCCGGGCGCCGACGATCACCGGGGCACTCGGATAGCCGCCCATCCCGACCGCGACCTGGGCCCGCTGCGCCCGGAGGATCTCCCGGCACTGCACACCGGACTTCAGCAGCGCAGCGGGCAGCAGGTAGCGGCGCAGGCCGAGCGAGGCGTCGAACGGGATCATGTCCACGGTGTGCAGCCGGTACCCGGCGGCCGGGATCAGCTCGGTCTCCAGGCCGCGTTCGGTACCGACGAAGGAGATCTCCGCCCCCGGGTCTGCCCGGCGCAGCGCCTCGGCCAACGCGAGGCCGGGGTAGATGTGACCACCCGTGCCGCCCGCACCTATCACCACCGACAAGCTCTGTTCTGTCATGACACCAGAGCCTGACGAGGCGTAGTAAGAGAGTTCTAATAGCCGCATTTGCGATGCTTGTCCGCATGAGCAGCCCGCAGAAGGTCCTGGTGGTGGACGACGATCCGGAGGTCCGCGCCGCCGTCGAGGACGGCCTCGCGGTGTCCGGGTACGCGGTCCGGGGCGCCCCCGACGGACTTGCCGGGCTGGCCGAACTGATGGCCTGGCAGCCGGACGCCCTGGTGCTGGACGTGATGATGCCAGTGCTGGACGGGCTGGCGGTCTGCCGCCGCCTGCGGGCGCTGGGTGACCGCACTCCGATCCTGGTGCTGACCGCCCGAAGCTCGGTCAGCGACCGGGTGGACGGCCTGGACGCGGGCGCCGACGACTACCTGGTCAAGCCGTTCGCGCTGGACGAGCTGACCGCCCGGCTGCGCGCCCTGCTCCGTCGGGCCGCCCCTGCGGAGCCCGAAGGTGCCTACGCCTTCGCCGATCTGACGGTCGATCCGGTCAGCCGGACCGGCCGCCGGGCGGGCCGGGCGGTGGAGTTCTCCCGCACCGAGTTCGCGCTGCTGGAGTTGCTGCTGCAGCACCCGGGGCAGGTGCTGCCGCGCGAGCTGATCATGGACCGGGTCTGGGGTGCCGACTTCGGGCCGGACTCCAACTCGCTGGCGGTGTACGTCGGTTACCTGCGCCGGAAGCTGGAGGCCGGCGGCGGACCCCGGCTGGTGCACACCGTGCACGGCGTCGGTTACCGGTTGGACACCCCATGAGCACCCACGCCCGCTGGCGTCGCCGCAGGCCGCTGCGGACCCGGCTGGCGCTGGCCACCTCGGCCGCCGTCGCGCTGGTCACCCTCGGGGTCTGCGCCGCCGCCTTCACCATCATCCGCTACGAGTTGGTGCACCAGCTCGACCTGAACCTCACCCAGCACGCCACTCTGGTCCAGCAGCAGTACCGGGGCCAGGGCCCGCAGACCGTCTACGGCGAGTGCGGCTACCTGGCCGCCCCGGCCTGCACCCAGATCGTCCCCGCCAGGCCCGCCGAGGACCCGGGCGTCCCGTACCTGCTGCCGGTCACCCCCGCCACCCGGCAGGTCGCGGCCGGGCAGCGGGCCGCGTACTACTCCGACGTCACGGTGAGCGGCCATCCGGCCCGGATGCTCACCACCCGCTTCGGCCCCGGGCAGGCCGTACAGGTCGCGCTGCGGTCCGACACCGTGCAGCAAGGTGTCCGGCAGGCCGGGGAGTTGATGGCGGTGGTGGCCGGCGCCGGCATCCTGCTGGCGGGCGGGCTCGGCTACGCGGTGGCCCGTACCGGGCTGGCCCCGGTGGCCCGGCTGACCGCGACCGCCGAACGGATCGCCGAGACCCGGGACGCCACCGTCCGGATCGACCTGCCGCAGGGCCGGGGCGAGGACGAAGTGACCCGGCTGGCCGGGGCGTTCAACACCATGCTCGGCGAACTGGAGCAGTCCGTCACCGCCCGCCGCCGCCTGGTCGCGGATGCCTCGCACGAACTCCGTACCCCGCTGACCGCCCTCCGCACCAACGCCGAACTCCTCGGCCGGGTCGAGCAGTTGACGCCTGAGCAGCGGGCCCGGGCGACCACCGGTCTGCAACGACAGCTGCGCGCGGTCACCGGCCTGGTGAACGACCTGATCGAACTGGCCCGGGACGAGGAACCCCAGGCCCTGGTCGAGACGGTCCGGCTCGGGCCGCTGGTGGCCCACTGCGTGGACACCGCACGCGGGCACTGGCCCGGCATCCGGTTCGACCTGACCGGCAGCGAGGTCACCCTGGACGGCGTACCGGCCCGGCTGGCCCGCCTGGTGGGCAATCTGCTCGACAACGCGGCCAAGTTCAGCCCACCCGGCGGCCCGGTCGAAGTCGCCCTCACCACCCACGAGTTGACCGTCCGCGACCACGGCCCCGGCATCACCCCCGAAGACCTCCCACACGTCTTCGACCGCTTCTACCGCGCCTCCGCCGCCCGCGCCCTCCCGGGCTCGGGCCTCGGCCTCGCCATGGCCCAACAGATCGCCAGAGCGCACGGGGCCACCCTCACCGCCGAAGCGGCCCCGGGCGGCGGCGCCCAATTCCGACTCACCTTCGGAAGGTAGGGGCTCGGGGAACTGCGACGCCAACCTCAGCAAGCGCTGCACCCACGTAAACGGCCAGGCACTTTCGTGACCCGAGCCCCTCAACAACCTCAGAACATCGCGGTCTCGCGGTAAATCCCCCACTCGTCGCGGAGCGCGTTGCAGATCTCCCCGAGTGTGGCCTCCGCGCGGACGGCGGTGAGCATCGGCGGGATCATGTTCTCCCCCGACCGCGCAGCGGCGAGCATCTCCGCCAGCGCGGCCTGCACCGCCGCTTCGTCCCGCGCCGCCTTCCGCGCCGCCAGCGTCCTGACCTGCTCGCGCTCCACCTCGTGGCTGACCCGGAGGATCTCCAGCGCGGGGGTGACGCTGCGCGGGTGGCAGTTGACGCCGACCACGCGCTTCTCGCCCTTCTCCACACCCTGTTGATAGGCGAAGGCGGCCTCCGCGATCTCCCCGGTGAACCAGCCCTCCTCGATCCCGCGCAGGATGCCCGAGGTCATCGGCCCGATCGGGTGGCCGTCCGTCGCCTTGTCCAGGATGCGCTCGAAGATCGCCTCGGCCTGCTGCTCGATCCGGTCGGTCAGCGCCTCGACGTACCAGGAACCGCCCAGCGGGTCGGCCACGTTGGCGACGCCGGTCTCCTCCATCAGCACCTGCTGGGTCCGCAGCGCGATCTCCGCCGCCTGCTCACTCGGCAGCGCGAGCGTCTCGTCCAGCGCGTTGGTGTGCAGCGACTGCGTGCCGCCGAGCACGGCCGACAGCGCCTCGACGGCCGTCCTCACCACGTTGTTGTACGGCTGCTGGGCCGTCAGCGACACACCCGCCGTCTGGGTGTGGAACCGCAGCCACTGCGCCTTGTCGGTCTTCGCGCCGTACCGCTCCTTCATCCAGCGGGCCCAGATCCGGCGCGCGGCACGGAACTTGGCGATCTCCTCGAAGAAGTCCAGGTGCGCGTCGAAGAAGAACGACAACCCCGGCGCGAAGACGTCGACGTCGAGGCCCCGGGACAGCCCGAGCTCCACGTATCCGAAGCCGTCCGCCAGCGTGTAGGCGAGCTCCTGCGCGGCCGTGGCCCCGGCCTCCCGGATGTGGTAGCCGGAGACCGAGAGCGGCTTGTACGCGGGGATGCCCGTCGCGCAGTACTCCATCAGGTCGCCGATCAGGCGCAGGTGCGGCTCGGGAGCGAACAGCCACTCCTTCTGCGCGATGTACTCCTTGAAGATGTCGGTCTGCAGGGTGCCGTTGAGCACCGCCGGGTCGACGCCCTGGCGCTCGGCCGCCACCAGGTACATGCAGAACACCGGCACCGCCGGGCCGCTGATCGTCATCGAGGTGGTGACCTCGCCGAGCGGGATGCCGTGGAACAGCACCTCCATGTCGGCGGCGGAGTCGATCGCCACGCCACAGTGGCCGACCTCACCGAGCGACTTGGCGTCGTCGGAGTCGTAGCCCATCAGGGTCGGCATGTCGAAGGCGACCGAGAGGCCGCCACCGCCGGAGTCCAGGATCATCCGGTAGCGCTCGTTGGTCTGCTCGGCGTTGCCGAAGCCGGCGAACTGGCGGATGGTCCACGTCCGCCCCCGGTAGCCGGTGGCGTGCAGGCCGCGGGTGAAGGGGTACTCCCCCGGCCAGCCGATCCGCTCGAAGCCCTCGTACGGCTGCCCGGCGGGCGGGCCGTACATCGGCTCCACCTCGTCACCGCTCAGGGTGGTGAAGTCGGCCTCACGCTTTCGGGCCTTGTCGTACCGCTGTTGCCAGCGAGCACGGCCGGCCTCGATCTCCTCGGCGTCCATCAGACTCCGACTCCACTCCGTTGCGGCCGCTGCCTTGTGGGTGCGGGACCAGTTACTGCTTGGGTGCTGTCAATTTACTCGGACGTCCTAGTATCTGTCGATGGTGGCCCGAAGACGGAGAGGCGCCCCTCCCGTGTCGGGAGGGGCGCCTCTCTCGGCGTGACGGCGGGTCAGGCCCGGACGGGCTCCGCGTCGACGATCAGCGGGGCCACCTCGCGGGACACCTTGCGCTCGACGAAGAACACGGCGGTCGGGATGGTGCCGGCCAGCAGCACCCAGGCCAGCTTGCCCATCGGCCACTTGGCCTTCGAGCCGAGGTCGAAGGCCAGCACCAGGTAGACCACGTAGAGCCAGCCGTGCGCAACGCTCACCACCTGGGTGAAGGCGGCCGCACCCGAGACGTCCAGCGCGTACTTCCCGATCACGCCGAGGGTCAGCAGGATCAGGAGAACGCCCGTGACATACGCCAGGGCCCGGTAGCGGGTCAGCACACTCTGCTTCATGGCATCGAGGGTAACCGCCCTTACCGGGCGCCCCGCGCACAGGGCGGTCACTGCCGGAAGTCGCCCGCCGCCACCCGGAGCGGCCGCAGCACGTCGAAGATCTGCCGACACTGCTCCTCGTCGTAGCCCTCCAGGCCGAAGTCCATCGCCATCAGGTCCCGGGTGGCCTGCTCGACCGCCTCCCGGCCCCGGTCGGTGATCGCGGCCAGCACGCCGCGACCGTCCAGCGGATTGGGGCGGCGGGCCACCAGGCCGGCCCGCTCCAGCCGGTCGACGGTGTTGGTGACGCTGGTCGGATGCACCATCAGCCGCTCGCCGATCTTGGAGAGCGAGAGCTCGCCGGTCCGGCTGAAGGTGAGCAGCACCAGCGCCTCGTACCGGGCGAAGGTCAGCCCGTACGGCTTGACCACGGCATCCACCCGGCCGAGCAGGATCTGATGGGCGCGCATCACCGAGGTGATGGCCGACATCGAGGGAACTCCGCCCCAGCGGCTGGTCCAGAGTTCATCGGCGCGGGCGATCGGGTCGAATTCGAGAGCTAGGGGCTTGGCCACCCCTCCACCGTACCGGCGGCCCCGGCGGCGGGTAGCAGGTGTCCACGATGGCGGACAAGGGGGCGTCCTGGCGGAGTCCCGCCACCGCCCATTGCGGGGCATACCGGGACAGTCAGGCCACTCACCGGTTCGACAACTTCCTTACTGCTCAAGCGAGTTGCCGGATCTCGACCATCGGGCCGAATCGAATACCGTCGAAGTCCGCCACCGCCGCCCGATTCCGAGGGATATGCCGGAGTTTCCATGCGGACGATCCGGCCATCCCCGGAGCCCGGCCCGGTGGCGGGAGCTGGCCAACTCTGGGCCGAGACCTGTCATTTCACCATGTGCATTGTCATGCTTCTGGCCAGCCCCGTCACGGCACCGGCCGCCCCACCCACATCCGGCCGGATGCCGCTTGACCGCACGGAGCAGCACGTCAGCATCCGCTCCGCCCCGCAGGCACTAACCCCTGGTGCCCCGGAGCGAGGTGCGACCGCGCACACGCGGTTGATTCCCGGAAGGAACCCGTACGTGAAGCGAAAGCTGACAGTCGGAGCCGCACTCTCCGCCACGGTGATCCTCGCCAGCGCCATCCAGATCGGCGCCGGGACCGCCCAGGCAGCGCCGACCCCGGTGAGCAGCAAGGGCTCCACCTTCCAGCGCGCCGAACTCAAGGCGCTGGCCCAGTCGTACGCTCCGGCCGTGGCCAAGGCCGCCGGTCTCGGTGCCTCCGAGACGCTGGTCGCCAAGGACGCCGTGATCGACGCCTCCGGCGCCAAGCACCTGCGCTTCGAGCGCACCTTCTCCGGCCTCTCCGTGATCGGTGGCGACCTGGTCGCGCACCTGGCCCCGAACGGCAAGGTCACCTCGATCGACCGGGCCGCCGAGGCCACCATCGCCCTGCCCGGCCTGACCCCCGCCGTGCCGGCCGACCAGGCGGCCAAGCAGGCCACCGGCGCCGTGCAGGCCACCGTCGGCCTGACCATCGACCAGGACGAGTCGCCGCTCAAGGCCGTCACCGGCACCGGCAGCCCGGTCCTGGTGGTGTGGGCCCAGTCCGGCACCCCGCGACTCGCCTACCAGACGGTGGTCGAGGGGATCCGGGAGAGCGGCGTCCCGAGTGCACAGAACCTGGTCACCGACGCGGCGACCGGCGAGGTGCTCTCCACGCACGAGCAGTACCTCGCGGCGGCCGCCACCGGCAGCGGCAAGGGCGTGCACGTCGGCTCGGTCACCCTGACCACCAACTACACGGGCTCCACCTACGAGTTGAAGGACCCGACCCGGGGCAACACCCGCACCGTCGGCCTGGCCGGCGGCACCTCGGGCAGCGGCACGCTGTTCACCGACGCGGACAACGTCTGGGGCAACGGGCTGGCCACCAACATCCAGTCGGCCGCGGTGGACGCCCAGTACGGCGCGGTGGCGACCTGGGACTACTACAAGAACAGCTTCAACCGCCTGGGCATCCGCAACGACAACGTCGGTGCGGTCAGCCGGGTGCACTACGGCAGCAACTACGTCAACGCGTTCTGGAGCGACTCCTGCTTCTGCATGACGTACGGCGACGGCGCCTCCAACACCCACCCGCTCACCTCGATCGACGTGGCCGGCCACGAGATGACCCACGGCGTCACCGCCAACACCGCCGGCCTGGTCTACTCCGGCGAGTCCGGCGGTCTGAACGAGGCCACCTCGGACATCTTCGGCACCATGGTCGAGTGGTCCGCGGCCCTGTCGGTCGACCCGGGTGACTACCTGATCGGCGAGAAGATCAACATCAACGGGAACGGCACGCCGCTCCGCTACATGGACAAGCCCTCCAAGGACGGTGCGTCCAAGGACTCCTGGTACTCCGGAGTCGGCAACGTGGACGTGCACTACTCCTCGGGCGTGGCGAACCACTTCTTCTACCTGCTCTCCGAGGGCAGCGGCGCCAAGACCATCAACGGCGTCAGCTACAACAGCCCGACCTCCAACGGCTCGACCCTGACCGGCATCAGCCGTGCCAAGGCCGCCGCGATCTGGTACCGCGCGCTGACCGTCTACTTCACCTCCACCACCAACTACAAGGCCGCGCGCACCGCCACCCTGAAGGCAGCGTCCGACCTGTACGGCGGCACGGCGAGCACCGAGTACAAGGCGGTCGCGGCCGCCTGGTCCGGAGTCAACGTCAACTGACGCCCTCGCAGCAGCGCGCCGCAGCCGGGTCCCCAGGTCGGGGGCCCGGCTGCGGCGTTGCTAGCAGGTACCCGGCAGGACGATCAAGAGCACGGTCTGGCGAGGTCCCGCCAGCGTCGTTTCTGGTACATACCAGGACAGCAATCCACCGAAACACTGCCGCAATCTTCGTATTGGTCTGGACAGTTGCCGATTTTCGACGGTTGTTCAGGTTCCGTTCGCGTCGAAACTCCGCTTCCGCGCCGGGTTTTGACCGTTTTGTCGGTTATGCCACGGAGTCGATCAGGCCATCACACAGCGTGCCGAGCTGGCGGGAGCTGGCCAACTCTGAGCCGAGACCTGTCATTTCACCATGTGCATTGTCATGCTTCTGGCCAGCCCCGTAACGACATCGGCCGCCCCACCACTCCGGCCCGATGTCGCTTGACCGCACGGAGCAGCACGTCAGCATCCGCTCCGCCCCGACGGCACTAACCCCTGGTGCCACGGAGTGAGGTGCGACCGCGCACACGCGGTTGATCTTCGGAAGGAACCTGCACGTGAAGCGAAAGCTGACTGTCGGCGCCGCCCTCTCGGCCACTGTGATCCTCGCCAGTGCCATCCAGGTCAGCGTCGGAACGGCCCAGGCCGCCCCCGTTCCCGCGAGCAGCAAGGGTTCCACCCTGCAGCGCGCCGAGCTGAAGACCCTCGCCCAGTCGTACGCCACGACCGTGGCCAAGGCCGCCGGCCTCGGCGCCTCGGAGGCGCTGGTCGCCAAGGACGCCGTGGTGGACGCCAACGGCGCCAAGCACCTGCGCTTCGAGCGCACTTACGCCGGCCTGCCGGTGGTCGGTGGCGACCTGGTCGCGCACCTGAACCCGGTCGGCAAGGTCACCTCGGTGGACAAGGCCGCCGAGGCCACCATCGCGCTGCCGAGCCTGACCCCGTCCGTGCCGGCCGAGAAGGCGGCCAAGCAGGCCACCGGCGCCGTGCAGGCCACCGTGGGCCTGACCATCGACGAGGACGAGAGCCCGATCAAGGAGGTCACCGGCTCGACCCCCGCCAAGCTGGTGATCTGGGCCACCTCCGGCACCCCGCGTCTCGCCTACGAGACCGTCGTCGAGGGCGTCCGCGAGAGCGGCATACCCAGCGCCCAGAAGCTGGTCACCGACGCCGCCACCGGTGAGGTGCTCTCCACCCACGAGCAGTACCTCGCGGCCGCCGCCTCCGGCACCGGCAAGGGCGTGTTCGTCGGCTCGGTCCCGCTGACCACCAACTCCGCCAGCGGCACGTACCAGCTGAAGGACCCCAGCCGGGGCAACATGTACACCACCACGCTCAACAACAAGACCTCGGGCAACGGCACCCTGCTGACCGACACCGACAACGTCTGGGGCACCGGCCTGGTCTCCAGCAGCCAGTCGGCCGCCGTGGACGCCCAGTTCGGCGCAGCGGCCACCTGGGACTTCTACAAGAACTCGTTCGGCCGCCTCGGCATCCGCAACGACGGTGTCGGCGCCTTCAGCCGGGTGCACTACGGACGCAGCTACGTCAACGCGTTCTGGAGCGACCAGTGCTTCTGCATGACGTACGGCGACGGTGCCTCCAACACCCACCCGCTGACCGAGCTGGACGTGGCGGGCCACGAGATGACGCACGGCGTCACCTCCAACACCGCCGGCCTGAACTACTCGGGTGAGTCCGGCGGCCTCAACGAGGCCACCTCGGACATCTTCGGCACCATGGTCGAGTTCTCGGCGAACCTCGCGTCCGACAAGGGTGACTACCTGATCGGCGAGCTGATCAACATCAACGGTGACGGCACGCCGCTCCGTTACATGGACAAGCCCTCCAAGGACGGCGGCTCGGCGGACGCCTGGTACTCCGGCGTCGGCTCGGTCGACGTGCACTACTCCTCGGGCCCGGGCAACCACTTCTTCTACCTGCTCTCCGAGGGCAGCGGCGCCAAGACCATCAACGGCGTCAGCTACAACAGCCCGACCAGCAACGGCTCGACCCTGACCGGCATCGGCCGGGACAAGGCCGCGGCGATCTGGTACCGCGCGCTGACCGTGTACTGGACCTCCACCACCAACTACGCGGGCGCCCGTACCGGCACCCTCAGCGCGGCGGCGGACCTGTACGGCGCGGGCAGCGTCGAGTACAACGCGGTCGCGGCCGCCTGGGCCGGGGTCAACGTCAACTGACACCCCGTCTCCTGACACGCGAAAGCCCGGGCCCCTCGGAGGGGAGGCCCGGGCTTTCGTGTCGGGTGCGTCAGGCGGTGGCGGGCTGCCCGGCGGCCGGGTACTCGCCGCGCTCCTCCTTGGCCAGCATCCGCTCGGCCACGAAGCCGCCGAACGGCAGCACCGAGAGCACGAACAGGATCGCGCCGCGCTTGGCGTCCCAGCGCTGCTTCTGCCAGGCCAGCGCGAGGAAGACCACGTACAGCACGAAGAGGACGCCGTGCACCATGCCCATCACCGGCACCGCGTTGAAGTCGGTGGTGCGCTTGAGCACCGAGCAGACCAGCAGCAGCAGGAAGGACAGACCCTCGGGGGCGGACACGAGGCGCAGACGGTGGACAGCACTGCTCTTCACGACGGAACCTCACTACAGGTATCGACTGGCTTGTGAACCGGCGCACAAACCGGCCACCCATTATGACCCTTCCTTTACCTGCCACCGGCGCCCGGGGTGTGTACCGGATGTGTACCAGTGGCCGCCACCCTCTCCCGGCACCCGGGCAGCGGCCGCTATGGTCACCGCGTGGCTCAGTTTCGACTCCAGGGATCAAAGGTGCTCGCCGTCGACATGACGGGCGACGCGGTCAAGGCCCGCAACGGATGCATGGTTGCGTACACGGGCCAGATGAACTTCAAGAAGCTCAGCGGCGGTGGCAACGGCCTGCGCGGCATGGTCACCCGTCGGCTGACGGGTGAGCAGATGGAGGTCATGGAGGTCCAGGGGCAGGGCACCTGCTTCTTCGCCGACCGGGCCACCGAGGTCAACCTCGTACGGCTGAACGGCGAGACGCTGTTCGTCGAGGCGGACAACCTGCTCTGCACCGAGGGCAGCCTGCAGACCGGCACCAGCTTCACCGGCCTGAACGGGATGGCCTCCGGCACCGGCCTGTTCACCACCAAGGTGGACGGGCACGGCTGGGCGGCGCTCACCTCCAAGGGCCCGGCGATCATCCTCCGGGTCTCCCAGGGGCAGCCGCTCCGGGTGGACCCGGGCGCGTACGTCGCGCACACCGGCAACCTCAACCGCGCGCTGAAGTCCGGCGGCGGCTGGACCACGCTGATCGGCGAGGGCGGTGGCGAGGCGATGCAGGTGGAGTTCACCGGCGAGGGCCTGGTCTACATCCAGCCGTCCGAGCGGCTCACCTTCGGGGGCGACGTCTGATGCCGTTCACCAAGATCAACAGCAAGCTGATCGAGGCCAAGGTCTTCTCCGGGCAGCGGATCTTCAGCCAGCGCGGTTCGATGATCGCCTACACCGGCGAGGTCGCGTTCACCCCCAACCTGACCGGCGGTCAGGGCGGCGTGATGGGCATGATCGGCCGCCGGGTGGCCAACGAGGACGTCCCGCTGATGACCGTCGAGGGCCAGGGCACCGTGCTCTTCGGCCACGGCGGCCACCACATCCAGATCATCGAACTCACCGGCGACACCCTGAACGTCGAGGCCGACCGGCTGCTCGCCTTCGACGGCACGCTCCGGCAGACCACCGTCTTCCTCGGCTCGCAGGGCGGCGTGATGGGCATGGTGCGCGGCCAGGTCAGCGGACAGGGCCTGTTCACCACCCAGCTGAGCGGCCAGGGTTCGGTCGCGGTGATGGCGCACGGCGGCTTCGTCGAGCTGCCGATCACCCCGAACCAGCCGGTGCACGTCGACCCGCAGGCGTACGTCGCGCACCGCGGCCAGGTCCAGAACAAGCTGTCCACGTCGGTGGGTTGGCGCGACATGGTCGGACGCGGCTCCGGCGAGGCGTTCCAGCTGGAGCTCTCCGGCAACGGTGTGGTGTACGTCCAGGCGAGCGAGGAGAAGCTCTGATGTCCTACCCGCCTCAGTACCCGCCGCAGCAGCCGGGGTATCCGCAGCAGCAGCCTGGCTACCCGCCGCAGCCCGGCTACGGCGCCCCCCAGCAGCAGTACCCGGCACAGCCGCCGCAGCCCGGTTACGGCGCCCCCGAGGGCCCGCAGGTGCACGACGCGCACAGCCTGCCGGTCAACGACAACGTCAACCCGTACGCCTTCTCGGTCGACCTGAACGGCCCGTACTACCTGCAGAAGGGGAAGATGATCGCCTACTACGGCGACGTCCGCTTCTCCGGCATCGGCCACGGCTCGATCGACCGCGCACTCGGCCGCAACTTCAACTCCCCGCTGCACGCCACCGACTGGGTGGTGGCCGAGGGCCGGGGCAAGCTGCTGCTCGCCGACCGGGCCTTCGACCTCAACTCGTACGACCTGGAGAACGGCAACCTGACGGTCCGTTCGGGGAACCTGCTGGCCTTCGAACCGACCCTGGCGCTCAAGCAGTCGATCATCCCGGGCTTCCTCACCCTGATCGGGACCGGCAAGTTCGTGGCCGCCTCGAACGGCCCGGTGCACTTCGTCGAGCCGCCGATCCGGGTCGACCCGCAGGCCCTGGTCGGCTGGGCCGACTGCCCCGCACCCTGCCACCACTACGACCACGGCTACATGCACGGCGTGCTCGGCGGGCTGCGCCAGCTGACCGGGCTCGGCGGGGCTTCCGGTGAGGAGCACCAGTTCGAGTTCATCGGGGCCGGCACGGTGCTGATCCAGTCCAGTGAGACCCTGATGGCCGAGCGCTCGGTCGGCCTGGTGCACCAGGAGGCCGGCGTCCCCGGCGGCGGGTACGGCGTGCCGCAGCAGCAGGGCCACGGCCAGAGCCAGTTGCCCAACGTGAACGTCCCCGGGCTGGGGAATCTCGGCGACATCGGACGCCGTTTCGGCCTGTAGGCGGACCGGTTCGTCTAATTGTATAACTTTTAACAACCTCGGCTATAGTGTTGCCATGGACACCCCCGCCGACACCCCCGCAGCGGTCTCCTCCCCGTCGTCCTCGGCGGAGGGGGAGACCCCCTGGCTCTCCGCCAAGGAGCAGCAGTTCTGGCGTGCCCACCTGGAGGTCAGCCACCTGCTGGACTACCAGCTCGGCCGGGAGCTCCAGCCGCACGGCCTCGCCAACAACGACTACGAGATCCTGGTCGTGCTCTCCGAATCCCCCGACCGGCGGATGCGGATGACCGACCTGGCCACCGCCACCCTCCAGTCGAAGAGCCGGCTCTCGCACCAGATCACCCGGATGGAGAACGCCGGCCTGGTACTCCGTCAGGAGTGTCCGGGCGACCGCCGCGGCCTCTACGCCCACCTCACCGAACACGGCTGGGACATCCTGCAGAAGGTCGCCCCCGACCACGTCCGCTCGGTGCGCCACCACTTCATCGACCGCTTCACCCCCGAGCAGATCGACACCCTCTACGCGGCCCTCGCCCCGGTCGCCGACCACCTCCGCAGCCTGCGGGGAAGAAGCTGACGGCTCGGGCAAACGGTTCGAAGACAGGGGCTCGGGGAACTGCGACGCCAGCCTCATAAAAGGTGATCCGCGCGTAGGTGGCCAGGCACTTTCGCATGTGACCCCCGGCGCCAGATCTCCTCGCAGTTCCCCGAGCCCCTGGATAGTGCAACCTAAGCCCGTGTGAGACCTGCGACGAGCGTGTCCGCTGCTCCGTACGGGTCCAACGTGCCGTCAGCGACGCGTTCCGCCAAGGCGGACAGCTGCCGGTCACCGTGCAGGTCGCCGATCCGGGCCCGGAGGGTGGAGAGGGCGATCGCCTCGATCTCGTCCGCCGCCCGCCGCCGCCGGCGGACCGCGAGTTCGCCGGTCTCGGCCAGCCAGGCCCGGTGCTTCTCCAGGGCCTCGACCACCTCGTCGATGCCCTCGCCCCGGGCGGCCACGGTCTTCACGATCGGCGGCCGCCAGTCCCCCGCCCCGCGCGATTCGCCGAGGCCGAGCATGTGGTTGAGCTCGCGCGCGGTCGCGTCCGCGCCGTCCCGGTCGGCCTTGTTGACCACGAAGACGTCGCCGATCTCCAGGATTCCGGCCTTGGCCGCCTGGATGCCGTCCCCCATGCCGGGGGCGAGCAGCACCACGGTGGTGTCGGCCTGGGCGGCCACCTCCACCTCGGACTGGCCGACCCCGACGGTCTCCACCAGGATCACCTCGCAGCCGGCCCCGTCCAGCACCCGCAGGGCCTGCGGCGCCGTCCAGGACAGCCCCCCGAGGTGCCCCCGGGTGGCCATCGAGCGGATGAACACCTCCGGGTCGGTGGCGTGCTCCTGCATCCGTACCCGGTCACCGAGCAGCGCCCCGCCGGAGAACGGCGAGGAGGGGTCGACCGCCAGCACGCCGACCCGCTTGCCGAGCCGCCGGTATGCGGAGACCAGCGCGGAGGTCGAGGTCGACTTGCCGACACCGGGCGACCCGGTCAGCCCGACCGTGTACGCCTGCCCGGTGTACGGGGCCAACGCGGCCATCGCCTCCCGCAGTTGCGGGGCGGCGTTCTCCACCAGCGAGATCAGCCGCGCCACGGCGCGCGGGCGCCCCTCCCGGGCCTGCTCGACCAGCGTGGGGACGTCGATCATGCGCGTTGCTCCTCGGTCTCGCTAAGGACAGAGCCGCCGGACGGCATCGTCCGGCGGCCCCGACAGTACGTCAGCTGGTCAGGCCTTCGGCACCCGGACGATCAGTGCGTCGCCCTGGCCGCCACCGCCGCAGAGCGCGGCCGCGCCGACCCCGCCGCCACGGCGCTGGAGCTCCAGCGCCAGGGTCAGCACCACGCGGGCGCCGGACATCCCGATCGGGTGGCCGAGCGCGATCGCGCCGCCGTTCACGTTGACCTTGTCCTCGGTGACGCCGAGGTCCTTCATCGACTGGTGCGAGACGGCCGCGAAAGCCTCGTTGATCTCGATCAGGTCGAGGTCCTCGACGCCGATGCCCTCCTTGGAGAGGGCGTGCTTGATGGCGTTGGACGGCTGCGACTGGAGCGAGTTGTCCGGGCCCGCGACGTTGCCGTGCGCGCCGATCTCGGCGATCCAGCTCAGGCCCAGCTCCTCGGCCTTGGCCTTGCTCATCACGATCACCGCGGCGGCGCCGTCGGAGATCTGCGAGGCGGTGCCGGCCGTGATGGTGCCGTCCTTGGCGAAGGCCGGGCGCAGCTTGCCGAGCGTCTCCACGGTGGTCTCGGCGCGGATGCCCTCGTCCTGGCTGAAGACGACCGGGTCGCCCTTGCGCTGCGGGATCTCGACCGGGACGATCTCGGCGTCGAAGACGCCGTTCTTCTGCGCGGCGGCGGCGCGCTGGTGCGAGAGCGCAGCCAGCTGGTCCTGGACCTCGCGGCCGATGCCGAGCCGGGTGTTGTGGGTCTCGGTCGACTGGCCCATCGGGATGCCCTCGTAGGCGTCCGTCAGACCGTCGTGGGCCATCGAGTCGAGCATCTCGATCGCGCCGTACTTGAAGCCCTCGCGGGACTTCGGCAGCAGGTGCGGGGCGTTGGTCATCGACTCCTGACCGCCCGCGACCACGATGTCGAACTCACCCGCGCGGATCAGCTGGTCGGCCAGCGCGATCGCGTCCAGACCGGAGAGGCAGACCTTGTTGATGGTCAGCGCCGGGACGTTCATCGGGATGCCGGCCTTGACCGCGGCCTGGCGGGCGGGGATCTGGCCGGCTCCGGCCTGGAGCACCTGACCCATGATCACGTACTGGATCTGATCGGGGGTCAGACCGGCCCGCTCGACCGCGGCCTTGATCGCGAAGCCGCCGAGTTCGGCACCGGAGAATCCCTTGAGCGAGCCGAGCAGCCGGCCCATCGGGGTTCGGGCACCAGCGACGATCACTGAAGTAGTCATGAGACGAGCCCCTTCGCGCGTCAAGGCCATGAGGGTGTGGGGACGCGGCTCAATGTACTGACCCGTAACCCGTGCGTCACCGGAGCCGAGGTGTGATCAGCGGCACGTGTCACTGCCTGGTCAACACCGTGTCAGCGCAGCTTGGGTGAATTGTGAGCAGGCTCGCACGCGGCATGCTGGCGCTGCCTCAACTCCGTGCGCTGCACTGGTACCCACCCTTCAAACCCCTCACTCCTCCCGGAGGCCAGCCGTGCTGACCCGCATCGACCACATCGGGATCGCCTGCTTCGACCTGGACAAGACCGTCGAGTTCTACCGCGCCACCTACGGCTTCGAGGTCTTCCACAGCGAGGTGAACGAGGAGCAGGGCGTCCGCGAGGCGATGCTGAAGATCAACGACACCGGCGACGGCGGCGCCTCCTACCTCCAGCTGCTGGAGCCGACCCGGGAGGACTCCACGGTCGCCAAGTGGCTGGCGAAGAACGGCGAGGGCGTGCACCACATCGCCTTCGGCACCGCGGACGTGGACGGCGACGCGGCCGACATCAAGTCCAAGGGCGTCCGGGTGCTGTACGAGGAGCCCCGGATCGGCTCGATGGGATCCAGGATCACCTTCCTGCACCCGAAGGACTGTGGCGGCGTGCTGACCGAGCTGGTCACCTCGGCGACCACCGGGCACTGACGCCACGGGCGGGGCTGTGAGCCCCGCCCCAAGCGGGGCTTGAGACGCAGGCCCCGCCCACGACCCGTCGGTAACCTTGGAAAACCGGCACTCGCCCATTCCCCTGCGGGCCGCGCACACTACAATGCCGAAGTGCGCAAAGCTCCGGGGAGGACCGGTCCGGCGGGCACGGCCGGTGGCGGGGACAGCAAGGGCTGATCCCGGCACAAGGGGAGTCCACCAACCGGGCGCGGCTGTAGAGCTGTGGTCCGGATCTGTCACCATTCTCCACAGGCAAGAGTTCGCTCAGGAGTCCACTCGGACGGCGGAGCGCGAGTTCGTCGCGCGCCGGTGGCCGACGGCTCCGACCGTGGCACCCGCCACGGCTGCAAGGACCAGCTGATCCGGCCCCACGGTGGGGTTACCGGCCGGCCGGGTCGAGGACGCGACCAGGAGATGGATGGGACCGCGGAGTGCGGGGCAACGACCGCTACGAGGCTGACGATCACCTCTCCCAGTTCGAGGCCGAGATGGATCGGACTCGCAAGGAGCGGGACAAGACCGTCCAGCATGCCGAGGACCTCGCCTACCAGGTGGAGGTGCTCCGGGCCAAGCTGCACGAATCCCGTCGGCAGCTCTCCCAGCCGCGCGCCTTCGACTCCGTCTCCGGGCAGGCCGAGCAGCTCCTGCACAACGCCGAGATGCAGGCCCAGCAGCTCCGCGCGGACGCCGAGCGCCAGCTCCGCGAGTCGCAGGCGGCCACCCAGCGCCTGATGGCCGAGGCCGCCGAGCGCACCGCCCGGCTGGAGGCCGAGCTCGCCGCTCGCCGGCGCCAGCTGGACGACGAGCTGACCGAGCTCCGCCGCAGCGCCGAACGGCACGTCAACGAGAACGTCTCCTGGGCCGAGCAGACCAGGGCAGGGACGGAGCAGGAGTCCCAGCGGCTGCTCCAGGAAGCCCGCGCCGAGGCCGAGCGGATGGTCACCGCCGCCCGCGCCGAGGCCGCCGCACTGGCCGACCACGCCCGCGCGCAGACCGCCGCCGACGTGGACGCCGCCCGGGGCGAGGCGCAGGCCGCCGTGGAAGCCGCGCTGGTCCGCGCGCAGAACGACGCCGAGCGACTGCTCAGGGCCGCCTCCGAGCAGGCCCAGCAGGCCAACGCGCAGGCCGAGGCGGTCACCGGCGAGGCCCAGCAGCAGCTGGCCGGCGCGCAGGCCGCTGCCGACCAGCAGCTCGCGGTGGCCCAGGCCGAGATCACCCAGCTCAAGCAGCAGGCCGCCGAGGACCAGCAGCGCGCCACCGAGGCGCTGGACCAGGCTCAGGCGGAGATAGAGCGGCTGCGTACCGAGGCACTGGCCGAGGCCGAGCGGGCCCGGCAGGAGGCCGCCGAGCTGCGCGCCCGCGCCGAGGCCGCCGCCGAGCAGCTGCAGATCGAGGCGGAGGCCGCGGTGCAGCGGCTGGTCGCCGACGGCGAGGCCGCCAGCGACCAGCGTTCGCAGACCGCCAAGGCCGAGATCGCCCGGATGGTGGCCACCGCCACCAAGGAGACCGACCGGATCAAGGCCGACGCCGCCAACGCCAAGGCCGAGGCGGAGGCCGCCAGGGCCGCCGCCGCCGAGGAGAGCGAGCGGCTGCGCGGCGCGGCCGAGAGCGTCGCGGCCCAGCTGCGGGCCGAGGCCGAGGCGACCATCGCCGCGCTGCGGGCCGAGGCCGAGCAGGAGATCGCCGCGCTGCGTGCCGAGGCACAGGCCGCCGCCGAGCAGCTGGCCGCCGAGGCCCGGGAAGCCGGCCGGGCCGAGGGGGCCAAGGACGCCACCGTGCACCTGGTCAAGGCCGCCAAGCAGGCCGACGAGGCGGTGACCCGGGCCAGGGCCGAGGCCGAGGCCACCGTGGCGGCGGCCGGCGCCGAGGCAGAGCGACTGCTGGCCGAGGCGGACGCCGAGGCCGGGCAGCTGCGCGAGCAGGCCAGGGCCGCGATGGAGCAGGCCCAGAACGCCGCGCTGGAGGATGCCGCCGCACTCCGCGAGCAGATCCGCCAGGCCCACGACGAGGCTGCCCAACTCCGGGCCGAGGCCGAGGAGTTGCGCACCCGGGCGGCCGCCGAGGCAGAGCGGGTGGAGAGCGAGGCCCGGCGGCAGGCGGTGCTCCGGATCGAGGAGTCCGCGAAGACCGCCGAGGAGCTGCTCACCAAGGCCAAGACCGACGCGGACGAGCTGCGCGCGGGTGCGGCCGCCGAGGTGGAGCGGCTGCGCGAGCAGACCGAGGCGCAGGCCGTGGAGACCCAGGGCCGGGCCGAGCAGACGCTCGCCAGGGCCAGGGCCGAGGCCGAGAAGCTGGTCGCCGGAGCCGAGCAGCAGGGCCAGGACGCGATCACCTCGGCGAAGGCCGCCGCCGCCGAGAACCGGGGCGCCGCCGAGCGGGAGACCGCCGAACTGCGCCGCGAGGCAACCGAGTTCGACCAGCGGGTGCGCGCCGAGGCGCAGGCCGCCGCCGAGCAGCTGGCCGCCGAGGCCCGGGAGACCGCCGAGGCGACCCGTACCGAGGCCGCCGAGTGGGCCGACAACCACCGTGCCGGAGCCGAGAGTTGGGCTCTCCAGCAGCGTGGCGAGGCGGAGGCCGATGCCAACGCCCTGCGCGAGGAGAGCCGCCGCGAGCGGGCCGAGGCGAGTGCCGCGCTGGAGCGTGAGCAGCGCGAGACCGCCGACCTGCTGACCGCCGCCCGGGCCGAGCGGACCGAGGCCGGCACCGCCGCCGCCGAACTGCGCGCCGCCGCCGAGCGGGAGACCGCCGAGCTGCGCGCCGCCGCCGAGGCCGCAAGCGCCGAGCTGACCGAGCGGACCGCCGCCGAGGCCGCCGAACTCCGGGCGACCGCCGAGGCCGAGACCACCGCGCTGCGCGCCCGGGTCGCCGCCGAGACCACCGAACTGACCGAGCGGACGGCCGCCGAGACGGCCGAACTCCGCGCCGCCGCCGAGGCCGAGGCCGGTGAGCTGCGCGCTGAGGCCGCCCGGGAGCTGGCCGAGGCGCAGGAGCGGGCCGCCACCGCCGTCACCGAGGTCGGCGAGCTGCGCACCGAGGCCACCGCCGAGATCGCCGAGCTCCGGTCCACGGCCGAACGCAAGGCGGCCGAGCTGGTCTCCGCCGCCGAGGACGAGGCCGCCGAGACCCGGCAGTCGGTGGCCGGTCTGTACGAGACCGCCTCCCAGCAGATCGCCGAACTCCGCGCCACCGCCGAGCGGGAGAGCACCGAGACCCGCGAGCTGGCGGAGCTGGAAGCGGCCGAACTGCGCGAGATCGCCGACCGGGAGACCGCCGAGCTGCGCGCCGCCGCCGAGGCCGAGGCCACCGCGCTGCACGAGCGGACCGCAGCTGAGCTGACCGCCGACCGCGAGCGGACCGCCGCCGAGATCGGGCAGCAGCGGGCCGAGGCGCAGGCGTACGACCAGCGGCTGCGGGCCGAGGCGGAGGCCGAGCGGGCGGACGCGCTGGGCTTCGCCGAGCAGTGCCGCGCGGAGGCCGAGGCGCAGGCCAGGCAGACCACTCACGACGCGGACGAGCGAGCTGCGGCCGCCGTCGCCGAGGCGGAGGACTTCGCCGCCGCGCTGCGGGCCGAGGCCGAGGAGTACGCGCTGGCCACCCGCACCCTGGCGGAGGACTACGAGAACGCCACCCGGAGCCGGGCCGACGCGTACGACCGGGAGACCAGGGAGGCCGCCGAGCAGTTCGACCGGGCCACCCGGGAGCAGGCCAAGTCGGTGCTGGAGCGGGCGTTCGCGGACGCCGAGTCGCTGGGCGAGGACGCCCAGGCCACCGCGCTGGCCACCACCGCCGCCGCCGAGGAGCAGGCCGACGCGATGGTGGCGGCCGCCCGCAAGGAGGCCGAGCGGCTCACCGCCGCCGGCGAGGCGGCCGGGCAGGGCGAGGTCGAGCGAGCGAGGGCGGACGCCGACGCGCTGCTCTCCGAGGCCCGTCGGGACGCCACCGCGGTCCGCGAGCGGGCGGAGGAGCTCCGCGAGCGCACCGATGCCGAGATCGAGGCGCTGCACGAGCGGGCCCGCAAGGAGAACGCGCAGGCCATGAAGTCGGCCGGCGAGCGGGTGGACACCCTGGTGACGGCGGCTCAGGAGCAGCTCACCGAGGCCGAGGAGCAGTCCGCCAAGGCGGTCGCCGACGCCGAGGCGAAGGCGGCGAAGCTGGTCTCCGACGCCGAGGAGAAGGCGGCCGAGCTCACCTCGGAGGCATCGGCGGAGGCCGGCAAGGTCCGGATCTCCGCGGTCCGCAAGGCCGAGGGCCTGCTCAAGGAGGCGGACCAGAAGCTCGCCGACTCCACGGCGCGCGCCGACAAACTGCGCACCGAGGCGGAGGAGCGGCTGAAGTCCGCTCAGGAGGAGGCCGAGCAGCAGCTCGAAGCCGCCTCCGAGCAGGCCGAGAAGCGACTGCGGCGGGCCGACGAGGGAGCGGAGGAGCAGCTCTCCCAGGCGGCAGAGGAGGCCGAGCGACTGCTGTCCGAGGCACGGGCCGAGGCGCAGCGCGTGACCGACGAGGGTCGCCGGGAGTTGGACGAGCTGGTGCGCCGGCGCAAGGACATCAACACCGAGATCTCTCGGGTGCAGGATGTGCTGTCCGCGTTGGAGGCCTTTGAGGCACCGTCACCGGTCGTGCAGGGCAACGGGGGAAGCAGTGGCAAGAAGGACGGCGCGCCGAAGGCCGGTGCCGGAGTGGGTACGCCCCGTTCGGGTGGCAATCGCTCCGGTGGCGCACCACCCGATTGAGCGGACATTGTCCGTGAAGCAACGGCGTTTCGCCGTCGACACTCCGATAACGTGTCAGGATTCCCCCAACCACCTCAGCGGTTAACGACAGGAAGCCCAGAACCCCATGAGCGACAGTCACTCCCCTCACGGCTTCGACCTGGTGCGCCGTGGGTACGAGCGCGCCCAGGTCGACGAGCGGATCACCAAGCTGGTGGCCGACCGCGACTCCGCGCTGTCCAGGATCGGCGCGCTGGAGAAGCGCATCGAGGAGCTCCACCTGGAGACCCAGAGCGCCCAGGCCGCGGTCAGCGACGCCGAGCCGTCGTACGCCGGGCTCGGTGCCCGGGTCGAGAAGATCCTCCGCCTTGCCGAGGAGGAGGCGAAGGACCTGCGCGACGAGGCGCACCGCGCCGCCGAGCAGCACCGCGAGTTGGCCGAGGCAGCCGCGCAGCAGGTCCGGACCGAGGCGGAGAACTACGCCAAGGACCGCAAGGCCAAGGCCGAGGACGAGGGTCTGCGGATCGTCGACAAGGCCAAGAGCGACAGTGCCCAGCTGCGCGCCGAGGCCAACAAGGACGCGCAGAACAAGCGCGAGGAGGCGGACGCCCTCTTCGAGGAGACCCGCACCAAGGCCGCCCAGGCCGCGCTGGAGTTCGAGACCAACCTGGCCAAGCGCCGCGAGCAGTCCGAGCGTGACCTGGCGGCCCGTCAGGCCAAGGCCGAGAAGCGTCTGGCCGAGATCGAGCACCGGGCCGAGCAGCTCCGCCTGGAGGCCGAGAAGCTCCGTACCGACGCCGAGCGCCGCGCCCGCCAGACGGTGGAGACGGCCCAGCGCCAGTCCGAGGACATCGTGGCCGACGCGAACGCCAAGGCCGACCGGATCCGCAGCGAGTCCGAGCGCGAGCTGGCGGCGCTCACCAACCGCCGCGACTCGATCAACGCCCAGCTCACCAACGTGCGCGAGATGCTCGCCACGCTGACCGGCGCGGCCGTGGCCGCCGCCACCCTGCCGGCCGACGACGCCCTCGGCGTGCCGGCCCAGCAGTCCCGCTGACGCCTGATCACATCGGGCCCGCACTCCCCACCAGGGGGTACGGGCCCGTTTGTCATGGCACACGGTGCGCCATCAGGGGCTCGGGGAACTGCGACGCCGACCCTTACAAGGTGATCCGTACGTAGGTGGTCAGGCACTTTCGCAGTGACCCGCACGCCAGATCTCCTCCAGATCTCCTCGCAGTTCCCCGAGCCCCTGGACCGTAACCAGCTGAGGCCCTGCGCTAGCAGCGCCGCAGTAGCGCCCGGACCACCGCCGTGAAGCTCTCCGGCGCCTCCAGCGAACTCAGGTGCCCGACCCCGGGGATGACGGTCAGTTCGGCGTCGGGGAGGGTCTCGGCCATCACCCTGGCCTCCGCCAGCGGCGTCAGCGCGTCGTGCTCGCCGACCACCACGGCGGCCGGTACCGACAGGCCGGCCAGGGTGGGCAGCGAGTCGGGCCGGGCGGCCATCGCCCGCTGCGCCCAGGCCACCGCCTGCGGGGACGCCTCGGCGATCATCGCCCGGACCCGGTCGGCCAGTTCGGGGTCGACGGCCGGGCCGAGCAGGCCGTCCTCGATCTTCTCCTCCGCCAGGATCCGGACGCTGTTCCTGGCCAGCACCGCACTGGCGATCCGCTCCCGGTTGGCCCGGGCGGCGTCGCCGTCCGCGACCGCCTTGGTGCCCGCCAGCAGCAGCCCGGAGATCCGCTCGGAGTGCCGGCGGGCGAAGGCCATCGCCACGTACCCGCCCATCGACAGGCCGCCGATCACCGCCCGCTCGATCTCCAACTCGTCCAGCACCGCCGCGATGTCGTCCGCGACCAGGTCGAGCGAGGGCGCCCCCTCGGCCGGGGCCGAGCCGCCGAAGCCGCGCTGGTCCGGTGTGATCACCAGGGCGACGTCCGCGAGCGAGTCGGTCTGGGCCTGCCACATCCGGGCGGCCAGCGGGAAGGCGTGCAGCAGCACCAGTGGCGTACCTGTGCCGTGCGCGGTGAAGGCGGGGAGAGTCATGACACCACCGTAGAGCGGCTCGCCGATCGGCCGAGGCAGCGCGCTGGCCTGTCCGAATTGTCATAGCCTGACGGAGAGTAAGGAGCGCAGATGATCGAGCTGCACGAACTGACGAAACGTTACGGCGACACCCTCGCGGTGGACGGCCTGAGCTTCCAGGTACCGCAGGGCGTGGTCACCGGATTCCTCGGCCCGAACGGCGCGGGCAAGTCCACCACCATGCGGATGATCCTCGACCTGGACCGGCCGACCAGTGGCAAGGTCACCATCGACGGCCGGCGGTACGGGCAGCTGAACGAGCCGCTCAAGTACATCGGCGCCCTGCTGGAGGCGAAGGCCGTGCACCCCGGCCGGACCGCCTACGACCACCTGCTCTGGCTGGCCCAGAGCAACCGCATCCCGCGCAAGCGGGTGGACGAGGTGCTCGCCCTGGTCGGGCTGAGCTCGGTCGCGAAGAAGCGCTCCCGGGGCTTCTCGCTCGGCATGGGCCAGCGGCTCGGCATCGCCTCCGCACTGCTCGGCGACCCCGAGATCCTGATGTTCGACGAGCCGGTGAACGGGCTCGACCCCGAAGGCATCCTGTGGATCCGCAACCTGATGAAGGGTCTGGCCTCCGAGGGCCGCACGGTCTTCGTCTCCTCGCACCTGATGAGCGAGATGGCGCTGACCGCCGACCACCTGGTGGTGATCGGCCAGGGCAAGCTGCTGGCCGACCTCTCGATGGCGGACTTCATCAAGCAGAACTCCCGCTCGGCGGTCCGGATCCGCACCCCGCACGTGGAGCAGCTGCTCACCGCCCTGCACGGAGCCGGGCTGAACGCCGAGGCCCGCCCTGACGGCTCGTACGAGATCGAGGACGGCGACCTCGCCCACATCGGCGAGCTGGCCGCCGCACACGGGGTGACCCTGCACGAGCTGAGCCCGCAGCAGGCGTCGCTGGAGGAGGCCTTCATGCAGATGACGGCGGACTCCGTGGAGTACCACGCGGGCAACGGGGAGGGCCGGGACGCGGCGGGCGCCTGGGGCGCCGCCTGGCAGCCCCGGGACGCGGCCGCAGCCGACCCCGCCGCCGGTAAGGAGAACTGAGATGGCGTCATTCCCCGCAGTCCTGCAGTCCGAGTGGACCAAGATCCGCAGCGTCCGCTCCACCGTCTGGACGCTCGCCCTCACCTTCGTCATCACGCTGGGCATCGGCGCGCTG
This sequence comes from Kitasatospora sp. Root107, assembly GCF_001424875.1. Classification (GTDB taxonomy): domain Bacteria; phylum Actinomycetota; class Actinomycetes; order Streptomycetales; family Streptomycetaceae; genus Kitasatospora. The sequence goes on from NZ_LMCT01000001.1 coordinate 43,713, forward strand.
CTCTCGCTGCTCACCAAGAACAACTTCAGCGAGTTCGCCGGCGCCGGCGACAGCCCGTTCGACGCCACCGGGACGGCCTTCTCCGGCATCCTGCTGGGCGAGCTGGCGATCATCGTCTTCGGCGTACTGGCGGTCGGCAACGAGTACAGCAGCGGCATGATCCGGGTCTCGCTGGCCGCCGTCCCGCAGCGGGCCACCCTGCTGCTCGGCAAGGCCGCCGTGCTCGGCGCACTCGCCCTGGTCGTCGCGCTGGTCACCGCCTTCACCACGTTCTTCGTCGGCCAGTCCCTGCTCGGCGGCCACTCCACCACGATCGGCTCACCGCACGTGCTGCGGGCGGTCTTCGGGGCGGCGCTCTACCTGACCATGCTCTGCCTGTTCTCGGCGGGCGTGACCGCCATGCTGCACAACCAGACCCTGGCGCTCGGCGTGCTGGTGCCGTTCTTCTTCCTGCTCTCGCCGATCCTCTCGGCGGTGCCGAAGGTGAAGACCCTGGCCCACTACTTCCCCGACTACGCGGGCTCCCGAATGCTGCTGGTCTACGAGCAGACCGACCAGCCGTACGGCCCCTGGGCCGGCTTCGCCATCTGCCTGGCCTGGACGGCGGCCGCCATCCTCGGCGGCATCCTGGTCCTGAAGAAGCGCGACGCCTGACGCCCACGGCGGCGGTGGCCGAGTTCGCGCTGGCCCAACTGCCGGCGCTGCTGCGCAGCCTGACGGAGCACAACACCGGAGCACAACACCGGGGCACGTGGCCGAGGACCGTGCAGCGGCCGCGACAGCTCTCCGAACTCCGGCTGGGTGTCCTGGGCTTCGGGCTGATCGGTCGGGCGCTGACGGCCCGTGCAACGGCGCTGGGGATGCCGGTGAGCGCGTACAGCCGGTCGCTGACCGCCGAGGACGCCGAGCGGCTGGGCGTCCGCCGGGCCGGTTCGGTGCCGGCACCGCTGGCCGAGGCGGACGTGCTCACCGCGCGGGGCGACATCGTGGACCGGATCGCCGCCGTACTGGCCTAGCCGCCGTGCTCGCCTAACAGCCGAGGCTAGTAGCGCGGAGCGCCGCGACCGCGCTGCAGGTTGGAGGTGCGCCGTTCGCGCGCCGTCCAGCAGGCCCGGTGCCAGTGGCGCCGGTCGTCGACGCCGCCGCCGTGGGCGGGCCAGGCGACCACGTGGCCGACGCCCGGGGGGATCTCCTGGTCGCAGCCCGGACACCGGTAGTGGCGCCCGGCGGTACCCGCCACAGTCTGCACCACCCACTCCTCGCCGCCGTACTCCTCGGTGCGGCGGAGGGAGGCGCCGAGCGGGGTGCCGGCGGGCTCGGTGGTGGTGGCGGCGGCGGTCCACTTCCGCTGCTGGTTACGACGGGGCGACACGTCTGCACCTCTCGGTGGGCTCTGACTGGTCGTTCCAGGGTAAGGGCCTCCGACAGCGGAGAGACCCCCCGACCGACGGAGGCCCAAAGCACTACCACGGGAGCCGGTGGGCCTTCACGGTTTCCTCGGAGATCCACCCGATCTTCGGTCAATTGGGCCGTTCCGCGTGCCATTGGCACATGACATCGGTTACTCAACAAGGTGACAAGGCGGGGCTCGCAGACCCTGCGGCACCCGAGGAGGCCACCCGATGACCAAGACCAGTCCGCTGAACGGTAGTCAGGTCGACAGCTCACCCACTGCCCCGGCCCGCAGAACACTGCCGCTGCCGAGCATCCGGCAGCCCCCGGCCACCGACTCGATCCGGGTCGGCGCGTTCCTGCTGTCCGCCCAGTTCCCCGGCCAGAGCCATGCCCAGGCGCTCGAACGGACCGTCAGCGCCGCCGTCACGGCGGAACGTTCCGGCCTGGACTCGGTGTGGCTCGCCGAGCACCACTTCGTCCCGTACGGCGTCTGCCCGAACGCGGCGACCCTGGCGGCCCTGCTGCTCGGCCGGACCAGGCGGATCGGGGTCGGCACCGCCGTCAGCGTGCTCTCCACCACCCACCCGGTCTCGCTCGGCGAGCAGGCCGCGCTGCTGCACCTGACCTCGGGCGGACGGTTCACCCTCGGGGTCGGGCGCGGCGGTCCGTGGATCGACCTGAACGTCTTCGGCACCGGGGTGGCCGCCTACGAGGAGGGCTACACCGAGCGGCTCGACCTGCTGCTGCGCTGGCTGCGCGGCTCCCGGGTCGGCGCGGACGGACCGCAGTTCAGCTTCCCCGAGGTGGCCGTGGTGCCCCGGGCCGACAGCAGGGCCGACAGCCGGGCGGAGGTGCCCGGGCACGAGCTGGCGGGCTGGCTGGAGGGGCGGTCCGGCACGCTGCACCGGTTCCCCCGGCAGCGGCTGGACGGCGCGCCCCGGGCCGAATCCGCCGGGCCGCCCGTGGTGGTGGCCTGCACCTCGCCCGGCGGGGTCCGCACGGCCGCCGAGCGCGGCCTGCCGATGCTGCTCGGGATGCACTCGGGCGACGAGGACAAGGTGCAGATGCTGGCCGCCTACCGAGCGGCCTGGCGGGCCTGCGGCCGGGGCGAGGAGCAGCTGGCCCGGGTCGAGCGGGAGCACCTGGCGGCCGGGGTGGTGCAGATCGCCGACCGGACCTCGGAGGCCAGGGCCAGGCTGCTCGGCGCGATGCCGGGCTGGTTCGAGCACGGGCTCGGCGCACACCGCACGGTGGACGGCCGGGAGCGCCGGATGCGCGACCCGCGCGAGTACACCGAACTGCTCTGCGACCTGCACGCGGTGGGCACGCCCCGGCAGTGCGCGGACCGGCTGCTGGCCACCGCCGAACGGACCGGGCTGCGGCGCTTCGCGCTGCTCGCCGAGGGGTCGGGCGAGCACGCCGCGACCATGGCCAACATCGCCCGGCTCGGCTCCGAGGTGCTCCCGCAGCTGAGCTGAGCTGCGCTGCGTTGAACCGGAGCTGAGCGGACCGAAGGGCCGCCCCCGTGACGCACGGGGGCGGCCCTTCGGACTGCTCAGCAGTCGCGCAGTTCGTCCGACTGGTTGAGCAGCTGGGCCCGGACCGAGGTGAAGCGGGCGTACCGCTCCTCGGTCGAGTCGGCGGGCGCGAAGACCGCCACCCGGTGGCAGTTCTGGAACGCCAACCGGACCCCGAAGTGCCGCTGCAGCGCACCTCGGATCGCGTCGCTGGCCATCGCGCGCAGCAGCTGGCCACGGGCCTGCTCGCTGGGCGGCGGTACTTGGTTGTCGGCGAATTCGGTGCCGTCGACCTTGACCTGGGCAACCAGCGAACTGATCAGCTCCCAGGCGTACGGGAGAGAGGTGCGGACGCAGTCGACGAACTCCCTCTCGTCGACCTCTCCTCTCTCGGCCTTCTCCAGCAGGGCTGGTGAGACGTCGAGCGACATGGGTTCTCCTCTCGCGGTCCACCCGGCATGGCCGCCGGGTGGTCTTGCCGTGTCTTTGGTGCGGTGGTGCCTTGGTGCGGGTGGTGCCGTGCCGTGAGTGGTGCCGTTCCGGTCCCGCTGCCGTGCTCTGCTCGTGCCTGCCGTGAAGGTGGCGTTACGGTGCCGTGGTGATCATGGGTGTCGGCCGGGCTGACGCCGGCTCAGGGCATGCCTGATGCCCCCGCGCCCGGCTGCGGGCAGCACGAAGCGCGGCACACCGGTGCCGTGGCGGTGACGCGGGTGGAGCGACGACCGCTCACCACAGCGTGACATCCCGGATTCAGTGCGGCTGGCGAATCCGCCGTTTTGTGTGGCAAACGCCACCTGGTCGGCCAGATTGGCCGGATACCGTCGGATCGTTCATCGAAGTTCTCCGTCCCCGTTGAGTGGAACCCGATGCCCGGACAGTCAACTGCCGTAGTGGCAAAGGCAAAGGGTGCCGACTCCATGGTTCGCCGTCTCCGCGAGTTCTTCACCCGGCTGTCGCGGTTTCGCATCAACTGGCCCCGCTGGGCTAGCGTGGTCGACCATGCGTCTTGTCATTGCCCGTTGCTCGGTCGACTATGCCGGTCGGCTCTCCGCCCACCTGCCGTCCGCCACCCGTCTGATCCTGGTGAAGGCCGACGGCAGCGTCAGCGTTCACGCCGACGACCGCGCCTACAAGCCCTTGAACTGGATGTCGCCGCCCTGCTCGCTGAAGCAGGCCGACGGCTCCTGGACGGTGACCAACAAGGCCGGCGAGAAGCTGATCATCACCCTGGAGGAGGTGCTGCACGACTCCTCGCACGAGCTCGGGGTCGACCCCGGCCTGGTGAAGGACGGCGTGGAGGCCCACCTCCAGGAGCTGCTCGCGGACCGGATGGAGGTGCTGGGCGCCGGCTGGGCGCTGATCCGCCGTGAGTACCCCACCGCGATCGGCCCGGTGGACATCCTGTGCCGCGACTCGGACGGCGCCACCGTGGCGATCGAGATCAAGCGGCGCGGCGAGATCGACGGCGTCGAGCAGCTCACCCGCTACCTCGAGCTGCTCAACCGCGACCCGCTGCTGGCACCGGTGAAGGGCGTCTTCGCCGCGCAGGAGATCAAGCCGCAGGCCCGCGTGCTGGCCACCGACCGCGGCATCGGCTGCGTGGTGCTCGACTACGACGAGCTGCGCGGCATCGACGACGACAAGCTCAAGCTGTTCTGAGCCGGCCGCGAGACCTATCCGGTGGACTCGCTGGGTGACGGGCTGGGCGACGGGCTCGGGGTCGGAGTGGGCGTCGGGGTCGGAGTGGGCGGGCTGCTGGTCTGGGCGGGCGGGGTGGTCGGCTTGGCCGTCGTCGGCTGGACCGGCGGCCGCGTGGTGGTCGAAGCGCTCGGCGACGGGCTGGCCGAGGGCTTGCGCGAGGTGCGTGAGCTGCTCGGCGACGGGCTCGCCGAGTCCGTCGCCTCGGTGGACGGGCTCGGGATCGCGGACGGGCTCGGCGAGGTGCTGGCGGTACCGAGGTCGAGGTTCCCGGCGTAGCCGTCCTCGTTCACCGTGCCGCTGTGGCCCGGGGTCTTGGAGTCGCTCCTGACCAGGCTGAAGCCGACCGCCGTACCGAGCACCCCGAGCGCCAGCACGGCGGCCGAGGCCGCCAGCACCGTCCTGCGGGTGCCGCCGGTGGCGCCGGGGGTGGTGCGGAACCGGAACGGCACCTGGGCCGCGATCGCCCGGATGACGGGCCGTCGACCGGCCGGGGCCGCCTCGACTCCCGCCACGGGACGGCCGACCTCGGCCCGGAGCAGCTCCAGCATCCGGCGGGCGGCCGCGGTGCCGCGCGGCTGGCCGAGCGCGGCCCGCAGCGCGATCGCCGCCTCCAGCTCACCGGCGGCCTGCTGGGCCGATCCGGTGCAGAACGCCAGCACCCCCAACTCGTGGTGGAACCAGGCCTCCTCGGCCGCCGCCCCGACCGCTCTGGCGGCCTCCAGGCCGATCCGCAGCACCTGCTCCCAGGCACCCCAGCGCAGCGACAGCGCCAGCGCGGGCGCGGCTGCTGTGGCCAGCTGGAGCACCTGCTCGGGCCGGTCCGCGGCCCGGTCGGCCAGCAGTGCGCCGATCACCACCTCGGCCTCGGCGGCGATCTGCGCCGGGCTGACCGAGCTGTGCCCGACCCACCAGGAGAAGTGCTGGGCGGCGCCGTACGCGACCTCGCCGGGCGGCCAGTCCTCGGCGAGATCGTCCAGTACGCCGTCGGTGAGCCGGTGGTGGCCGCCGATCGAGATCGCCAGCCCACAGTCCGTCAGTTCGTGCAGGGCGCTCTCGCCCAGGCCGACGTCGATCAGGGCGGGCAGGTGCGGGGCGGTCGGGCACTCGCCGCCGAGTGCCAGCGCCAACCGCAGCACCGCCCGGGCCGGTTCGGTCAGTCCGGCGGCCAGCCGGGCCGCCGGTGCGGCGGTCTCGGCCACCGAGGGCAGCGGCACCGAGCGGCGCAGCTCGGTCTCCAGCACGGCCGGGTCGTCCGGGTCGGCGATCTCCTTGACCAGCCCGAAGACCCGGCTGCGGTCCTCGTGCGCGGCCACCAGGGTGTCCACCTGCGCGTCCCGCTGCCGGAGCAGCGCGGCCGCCTGGACGAAGCGCAGCGGCAGCCCCTCCGACTCGAACCAGAGGTCGACCGCCCAGGCCCGTTCGGTCTCGTCCAGCTGACGCCCGGCCAGCCGGCCGATCAGCGCCAGACAGGCAGCCCGGGACAGCCCGGCCACCGGATGGTCCTCCAGCCGCGAGCCCGGCTCCAGCAGCGGGCTGCCGGGGGCCACCGAGATCAGGAAGGCGCAGTCCGGCGCGGTGGCCAGCAGCTGCTCCAGCTCGGGGCTGGACAGCTCGACGTCGTCGATCGCCACCACGGCACCCAACCGGGCCAGCAGGGCCTGCAGTTGGTACTGGTCGGGGTGGAACGGAGGCGACTGGTGGGTGGCCGCGTACAGGTCCTGCAGCAGGTCGGGTGCGGTCCGGCGGTGGCCGCTGAGCCGCACCACACCGTCCGGGGCGAGCTCGCCCGCCGCGTCGGCCACGGCGGCCAGCAGCGCACTACGGCCCGCACCGGCCTGGCCGACCAGTCGGATCGACCGGCCTTCGGCGAGCAGACCGAGCAGTTGGGCGACGTCCGCCTCGCGGTCGAGCAGCGGCAGGTCGGCCGCCGCACTGCCCAGCGCCAGCGGGCCGACGGCGGGGCTGGGGCCGAGCGCGGCCACCGTACGGCCACCCGGGGCCACCGAGATCCGGCGCGGCTCCGGCCGCCAGTCGTCCGGGCACGGTAGTGCCTCGGATCCGTCCGGGCTGCCGACGGAGAGCAGCAGTTCACCGCTGACCAGGTCCCCGGTCCGCAGTCGCAACGGCTCCTGCCCGAGCTCACCGGGTGGCTGTCCCACGATCTCGCTCCGCCCTCATTCGGCCGATTGTCTGACCGGAGACTAGAGCAGCGCGGCCCCGTTGCACTATCCAGGGCCCCCCGGGGCGGTCTAGGTCGTCGCGCCGAGCGGGAGGGTGCTGCCGTACGGGTCGGGAACGGCGCCCTCGACCGCCAGGATGCGGTGCAGCCGGGTGGCCACCAGCAGGCGCTGGAGCTGGGCCGGGACGCAGCGCAGCACCAGCCTGCGGCCGAGCCGGCCGGCCCGGCGGTGGGTGCCCATGATGACGCCGAGCCCGGTGGCGTCCCAGAACTCGAGGCCGGAGAGGTCGAGCACCAGGTCGCCCAGTCCGCCGTCGACCGCCTGGTGCAGCACTGCGCGGGCGTCGGCGGCGCTGCGCACGTCGAGGCGGCCCTGAATGGCCATGCCGCGGTGGTCGCCGATGATGCGCATGCTCTCCTCCTTCGCCGGTCGTGTCGGTACGGCCAGAGCCGGTCTCCCCTCCATCATCTGACGGTGGATCAGCCGGTCAGGTTGCTGGCCACCACCAGATCCGAGGCAAGTTCACTCGTCCGATGGAATAGAGGGAATATACGCAGTCGGACTCCACACGCATGCTCGATTCCCACCCAAATCACCCGTCTGCGGCGGAGTCGTGAGCAAGCTCACCCACGACCCCGCCCCGACGGCTACTTGTACGGGTAGAAACCCTGGCCGCTCTTGCGGCCCAGGTCACCTGCGGTGACCATGCGGGCCATGATCTCCGGCGCGGCGAACTTCTCGTCCTGGGTCTCGGCGTAGATGTTCCGCGCCGCGTGCAGCAGGATGTCCACACCGGTCAGGTCGGCGGTCTGCAGCGGGCCCATCGGGTGCCCGAAGCCGAGCCGGCAGGCCGTGTCGATGTCCTCGGCGCTGGCCACGCCCGACTCGTAGAGCTTGGCCGCCTCGACCACCAGCGCGGTGATCAGACGGGTGGTCACGAAGCCGGCCACGTCGCGGTTGACCACCACGACCTCCTTGCCGACACCCTCGGCGAAGGCCCGGGCGGTGGCCAGCGTGGCGTCGCTGGTCTTGTAGCCGCGGACCAGCTCGACCAGCTTCATCAGCGGCACCGGCGAGAAGAAGTGCACGCCGACCACGGACTCGGGCCGCGCGGTGGCGGCGGCGATCCGGGTGATCGGGATGGCCGAGGTGTTGGAGGCCAGCACCGCACCGTCCTTGGCCAGCTTGTCCAGCTCGCGGAAGACCGCTTCCTTGACCTCGAGCTGCTCGAAGACCGCCTCGACCACGATGTCCGCGGTGGCGACCGCGCCCAGGTCGGTGGTGGTGGTGATCCGCCCGAGCGCCGCCTCGGCCTGGTCGGCCGTCAGCTTGCCCTTGGACACGAACTTCTCGTACGACGCGCGGATGCCGTCCATCCCGCGCTGCAGCGCGGCCTCCGTGACGTCCCGCAGCACCACCTGGTGCCCGGCCTGCGCGGAGACCTGCGCGATGCCCGCGCCCATCAGCCCTGCGCCGATCACGGCGATCTGCTGGCTGGCTACGTTGCTCATGGCTACCCCTAAGCTCCTGAAGGCGGCTCAGGGCAGGGATCACCCGCCGGAGCCGCGCCGCTCACGCGCCGGACTCTAGTGCCAGCAGGGCCCCCGTGGTGCGAATGACCGGTGTGACGCTCCTGACGTGCTCACCGGGCCACCAGCCCCAAGTCCTGCGCCAGGATCGCCGCCTGGACCCGGCTGCGCAGCTCCAGCTTGGCCAGGATCCGGCTGACGTGGGTCTTGGTGGTGGCCTCCGCCATCTCCAGCCGCTCGGCGATCTCCCCGTTCGACAGCCCGCCGCCGAGGCAGGCCAGCACCTCCCGTTCGCGCGGGGTCAGCGCCTCCACCGCCTCCCGGGCCTTCGGCTGGTCCGGGCGGCCGGGCCGGGCGAAGGTCCCGATCAGACGGCGCGTCACCGAGGGCGCCAGTATCCCGTCGCCCCGGGCCACCGTGTGGACTCCCTCGATCAGGGCGTCCGCCTCCAGGTCCTTGAGCAGGAAGCCCGCCGCCCCGGCCCGCAATGCGCCGTAGACGTACTCGTCCAGGTCGAAGGTGGTCAGCATCAGCACCTGCCCGGCGCCCGCCTCGACCACCTGCCGGGTCGCCGCCACCCCGTCCATCCGGGGCATCTGAACGTCCATCAGCACCACGTCGGGCCGTAGTTCCAGCGCCAGCCGGACGGCCTGTTCGCCGTCGGCCGCCTCGCCGACCACCTCCAGCCCCGGGTCGGAGCGCAGGATCAGCACCAGCGCGGCCCGTACCGCCGCCTGGTCCTCGGCCACCACTACCCGGATCACGTTGTCCCCTTCGTCCTCGGCTCGCGCGGCAGCATCGCCCGCACCTGCCAGCAGCCTTCCTCCGGCCCTGCCGTGAAGCTGCCACCGAGCAGCCCCGCCCGCTCCGCCATCCCGACCAGCCCGGCCCGGGCCCCGGGCAGCGACCGGCCCTCCCCCGGCCGGTACGGGCTGTCCACCGCGATCGTCAACTCCTGCTCCCCGTACACCAGCCGGACCCGGACGGCGCCCGGCGCGGCGTGCTTGAGCGCGTTGGTCAGCGACTCCTGGACGATCCGGTACGCCGCCAGCTCGACCGGCGCGGACAGCTCGCCGCGCTCCCCCTGCTCGGTCAGTCCGAAGGTCAGCCCGGCGGCCCGCCCGCTCTCCGCCGCCTTGGCCAGCTGGCTGTCCAGCGCGTCCAGCCGGGGCGCCGCGAAGCTCTCCTGGTCACCGGCCCTGAGCAGCCCGATCATCCGCCGCATCTCGGCCAGCCCCTGCACGCTGTTCTCCCGGATCACCGCCATCGCGGCCAGCAGCGGGTCGTCCGGGTCCCGGTTCTGCCGCCGGGCCAGCGACTGCGCGCCGGTGGCGTGGATGGCGATCGCGGACAGGTGGTTGGCCACCACGTCGTGCAGCTCCCTTGCCATCCTGGCCCGTTCCGCGACCACCGCGCCGCGCCGGTCGAACTCGGCCAGCAGCGCCGTCTGCTGGGCCCGCAGCCGCTCGGTCTCCGCCTCGTCCCGGTGCTTGCGGACCAGGTCGGCGGTCCACACCGGGCCGAGGAAGATCAGCGCGCAGAGCACCGCCACCAGCAGACCGCTGGAGACCGAGCCGTAGAGGATCGCCAGGCTGGAGAGCACCACCGTCGAGCCGATCCCGGTCAGGTGCAGCACCTGCGACATCCGGGGGGTGCCGTACAGCACCGCCGCGTACAGCAGGTCGGTGTACATCAGCATGGAGGCGACCAGCGAGCCGGCGAACACCGTACCGATGAAGACCAGCCCGCCCAGCGACGCCGTCCAGACCGGGTGGGTCCGGCGGAACAGCTCCAGCACCGCCGTGGCCAGCAGCGGCACGGCCACCAGCCACCCGGGGATGTCGTCGGAGCGGTCGTACGCGCCGAACGCGATCAGCAGCAGACCACCGAGCAGCCCGAAGGCCGCGATCGCCCGGTCCTCCTGGCGCGGGGTGAGATCGAAGGGGAGCACGACCCCATCTCACCACCGCGGGTGCCCCGGCCGGGSGAGCCGTGAGGAGGAGGGGGCTACATCGAAGGATGCACCGCCGGTTCGGCAGTACCGACGACGCCGGGGAACGCGCGGTGCGAAAGGCTGGAAGCCGTCCCCGAAGAGGAGAAGTCCCATGATCGTCACACTCGTCGTGGCCGGCGAGATCGGCTTCTGGGTCGTCCTCGCCCTCGCCCTGGCCGCCCGCTACCTGCTCAGGTGGCGCACCGTCAGCACCGCGCTGCTGCTCGGCCTGCCGCTGATCGACCTGGTGATCCTGCTGCTCACCGTGCTCGACCTGCGGCACGGCACGGTGGCGAGCTGGACGCACGGCCTGGCCGCCGCCTACGTGGGCTTCTCCGTCGCCTACGGGCACTACCTGGTGACCTGGGCCGACGCCCGCGTCCACCACCGCTTCGCGGGCGGCCCCGAGCCGGTCGCCGCCCCGAAGTACGGCTCCGCCCGGGCCGTCCACGAGTGGAAGATCTTCGCCCGCACCACGCTCGCGGCGGCGATCACCGTGACCCTGATCGCCGCCATGAGCTGGCTGGTCGACGACCCGTCGCGGACCGGGGCGCTCGACTTCTGGTACCAGCGGATGGGCTGGGTGCTCGCGATCAGCCTGGTGATCGCGGGCAGCTATACGGTCTTCCCGAAGAAGGCCGCGGGCAGCCGCTGACCGTCCGTCAGCGGTTCTCGCCCGGGACCCAGAGGACGTCGCCGCGCTCCTTGTTGGCCGCCCTGGCCAGGATGAAGAGCAGGTCGGAGAGGCGGTTGAGGTACTTGGCGGTGAGCGGGTTGACGCTGTCGCCGTGCTCCTCGATCGCCGCCCAGGTGGCCCGCTCGGCGCGGCGGACCACGGTGCAGGCCAGGTGCAGGTGGGCGGCGCCGGGGGTGCCGCCGGGGAGGATGAAACTGCGCAGCTTCTCCAGCTGCTCCAGATAGTGGTCGCAGTCGGTCTCCAGGCGGTCCACGTAGGACTGCAGCACCCGCAGCGGCGGGTACTTCGGGTCCTCGACCACCGGTGTGGCCAGGTCCGCGCCGACGTCGAACAGGTCGTTCTGGACCCGGACCAGCACCGTGGCGATGTCCTCGTCCAGCGCACCGACGGCCAGCGCCACGCCGATCGCGGCGTTGGCCTCGTTGGTGTCGGCGTAGGCGACCAGCCGGGGGTCGGTCTTGGTCGTGCGGCTCATGTCACCGAGCGCGGTGGTGCCGTCATCGCCGGTACGGGTGTAGATGCGCGTGAGATTGACCATGCGCGGCAGCCTAACGGCACGAGTTAGCGTGCGTTAATGCTCCTGGTGCATGATGCAGAGCACGTTGCCCTCGCAGTCCTTGAACCACGCGGCAGCGCCGTCAGGCCACTCGGCCACGCCGTCGGTGGTCTTGATGCCGGGCATGTCGTAGTCCTCGAACACCACGCCGTTCGAACGCAGCTGCGCCATCTCGGCCTTGAGGTCGGCGACCTCGAAGTCCATCTGGGTGTGGCCGGCCCGCTCGTTGACCTGGGTCTGGTAGAGGCCGAACTTACCGCCGGCCGTCTCGTACATGACGCCGCCCTCGGGGAACTCCGAGACCGGGTCCATACCGAGCTTGTCGTGGTACCAGCGCTTGGCCCGGTCCAGGTCGGCGACCGGCAGGGTGGTGTGGGTTGTCGCTTCGGCCAACATCAGTGGGCCTCCTTCTCGGAGCGGTCCCCCTGCAACCAGTGTGGCGCGCTCAGGCGACGTTCACTCGCTGGCCGGGCGGGGCCGCCTCGAGCCAGGCCAGGAAGCCGGTCAACGCGTCGTCGCTCATGGCCAGTTCGAGCGGGACGCCGTTGTGCAGGCAGCGCAGCACGACCGAGCCGGAGAGCAGGGCGAGCTCCTCCTGGCCCTCGGGGTAGCGGCGGCCGAGCACCTCGATCTCCCGGCGCGGCAGCACCTTGCGCGGGCGCGGGGCGTAGGAGAAGACCCGGAACCACTCGATCGAGTCGCCGCTGTAGCGGCCGATACCAAAAACCCACCCCTTGCCGTCGGTCACCGGGACCGGGGCGGAGGTGGGCTCACCGTTACTGTCGAGATCGGGCTGCGTGGAGGCGTCGGCCGGCATTTTGAGCCGGTAACTGCAGTCGAAGGTGCCGCCTACCCGCTGGATCACCCGGCGGCGTACCGCGAAGACCACCAGACCCAGCACGCAGAGCGCCACGACCGCCGCGCACACCACAAGGGCGAGGACCATGCTCACCGACCTCCTCGCTACCCGCATCCCCGTTGCCGGTCGTATCAACGACGGCGGCACTGTCCTACCAACTGATACGACAGTCCCGGGGTCACGCTCTCGCGTCCCCGGGACCGTCGGTCTTACCCAGCCCGCAAGGGGCTGACGTGCGTTCAGGCGGCCTTGCGATGACCGACCGCGAGCAGGCGGACCTCGGCGCGACGCTCGGCGTGCGCGTCGAGCTCGCTCTTGGCGGTCTCCAGCGCGCGCTCGGCGCGGGCGACGTCGATCTCGTCCGCCAGCTCGGCGATCTCCGCGAGCAGAGAAAGCTTGTTGTCGGCGAAGGAGATGAAGCCACCGTGCACGGCGGCGACGACGGTGCCACCGTCGGTGGTGCGGATGGTGACCGGACCGGTCTCCAGCACGCTCAGCACCGGGGTGTGACCCGGCATGATGCCGGTGTCACCGGAGGCCGTACGGGCGACAACGATGGTGGCCGCACCGGACCACACCTTGCGGTCGGCTGCGACCAGCTCGACGTGCAGCTCAGCCAACGTGGGCTCCTAGGCTCTTGCGACCGCCGAATGCCTCGGCGATTGCGGTAAGAATAACGGGCCCGCGCCCCCGGCATGAAACCAAGGACACGGAGATGACCGGGATCACAACGAATCCTCCGGTCTAGCCGTGAGGGGCGGCCCCCAGGGACGGGGACCACCCCTCACGGTCAGTCATGCGGTCGGGCGGGCCGAAACTACTTCTTGGCCAGCTCGGCGGCGTTGCGCTCGAGGTCCTCGATGCCACCGCACATGAAGAACGCCTGCTCCGGCGTCGCGTCGTACTTGCCGTCCGCGATCGCGTTGAAGGCCTCGATGGTCTCCGACAGCGGCACGGTCGAACCCTCGACACCGGTGAACTGCTTCGCCACGTAGGTGTTCTGGGAGAGGAAGCGCTCGATCCGACGTGCGCGGTGCACGGTGATCTTGTCGTCCTCGGACAGCTCGTCGATACCGAGAATCGCGATGATGTCCTGGAGGTCCTTGTACTTCTGCAGGATCCCCTTGACGCGAATCGCGGTGTCGTAGTGGTCCTGCGCGATGTAGCGCGGGTCCAGGATGCGGGACGTGGAGTCCAGCGGGTCGACGGCCGGGTAGATGCCCTTCTCGGAGATCGGACGGGAGAGCACCGTCGTCGCGTCGAGGTGGGCGAAGGTGGTGGCCGGCGCCGGGTCGGTCAGGTCGTCCGCGGGGACGTAGATCGCCTGCATCGAGGTGATCGAGTGACCGCGGGTCGAGGTGATGCGCTCCTGGAGGAGACCCATCTCGTCGGCCAGGTTCGGCTGGTAACCCACCGCGGAGGGCATCCGGCCGAGCAGGGTCGACACCTCGGAACCGGCCTGGGTGAACCGGAAGATGTTGTCGATGAAGAGGAGCACGTCCTGCTTCTCGACGTCACGGAAGTACTCCGCCATGGTCAGCGCGGAGAGCGCGACCCGCAGACGGGTGCCCGGCGGCTCGTCCATCTGGCCGAAGACCAACGCGGTCTTGTCCAGAACGCCCGAGTCGACCATCTCGTGGATGAGGTCGTTGCCCTCACGGGTGCGCTCGCCGACACCGGCGAAGACCGACACACCACCGAAGTTCTCGGCGACGCGGTAGATCATCTCCTGGATGAGGACGGTCTTGCCGACACCCGCACCACCGAACAGACCGATCTTGCCACCGGTCACGTACGGGGTGAGCAGGTCGATGACCTTGATGCCGGTCTCGAACATCTCGGTCTTCGACTCGAGCTCGGAGAAGTTCGGGGCCTTGCGGTGGATGGGCCACCGGACCTCGACCTGCTTCTCGAACTCGGCCTTGTCGACGTTCAGCACCTCACCGAGGGCGTTGAAGACCTTGCCCTTGGTGATCTGGCCGACCGGGACGGAGATCGCCGAACCGGTGTCGGTGACCACCGCGCCACGGACCAGGCCGTCGGTCGGCTGCATCGAGATGCCGCGGATCAGGCCGTCGCCGAGGTGCTGCGCAACCTCGAGGGTCAGGATCTTGATGCCGGTGCCGTCGGGGTTGTCCACCTCGACGTGCAGGGCGTTGTACATGCTCGGAATCGCGTCGACGGGGAACTCCACGTCGACGACCGGGCCGATGACCCGCGCGACGCGGCCCGTCGCCGTGGTCGGCTCAACTGTGGTGGTCATTCTCATTCGCTCCCGCGGCTAGCGTCGGCGAGGGCGTTGGCACCGCCGACGATCTCGCTGATTTCCTGGGTGATCTCGGCCTGACGGGCCGAGTTGGCAAGCCGCGTGAGCGACTTGATGAGCTCTCCCGCATTGTCGGTCGCGGACTTCATCGCGCGCCGACGGGCGGCGTGCTCCGAAGCGGCCGACTGCAGCAGCGCGTTGTAGATCCGGCTCTCGACGTACCGCGGCAGCAGGGCGTCGAGGACGCCCTCGGCCGACGGCTCGAAGTCGTACAGCGGGAAGATCTCGGCCTTGGCCGGCCTGTCGTCGCTGAGCTGGACCTCGTCCAGCTTCAGCGGCAGCAGCCGGGCGTCCACGGCGGTCTGAGTCAGCATCGACTCGAACTTGGTGGACACCAGGTGGAGCTCGTCCACCCCACCGGTCTCGGCGGTGAACGCCTCGATCAGCTCGGCCGCGACCATCTTCGCGTCACCGTAGGTCGGCTTGTCGGAGAAGCCCGTCCACGATCCCGCGACCTCGAGGTTGCGGAAGTTGTAGTACGAGACGCTCTTCCGGCCGACCAGGTAGGTCACCACGTCCTTGCCCTCGGCACGGAGCTTGGCGCTGAGCGCCACACCCTGCTTGATGGCGTTGGTCGAGTAACCACCGGCGAGACCACGGTCCGCCGCGATCACCAGCACCGCGGCACGCGCGGCGTTGGGGTTCTCGGTGGTCAGCGGGTGCTTGGCGTTGGACCGGGTGGCCACCGCCGTCACCGCGCGGGTGAGCTCATCGGCGTACGGAGTGGAGGCGGCCACCGCGCGCTGCGCCTTGACGATGCGCGACGCGGAGATCATCTCCATCGCCTTGGTGATCTTCTTCGTCGCGGTGACAGAGCGGATCCGGCGCTTGTAGACCCGAAGCTGTGCTCCCATGGGTCGTTACGTCCTTTCCCTCGCTACCGGACTCAGGCCTGCTCGCCGAGGAGCTTGCCGTCGGCGGTCGTGAAACCGAGCTTGAACGCCGCGATCGCCTCGGTGAGCGCGTCGATCGTGCCGTCCTCGAGCTTGCTGGTCTCGACGATGCCCGCGAGCAGGTCCTTCTTCGAGGTCCGCAGGTGGTCGAGGAACTCGCGCTCGAAGCGGCGGATGTCCGCCACCGGGACGTCGTCCAGCTTGCCCGTGGTGCCGGCCCAGATCGAGACGACCTGCTCCTCGACCGGGAACGGCTGGTACTGACCCTGCTTCAGCAGCTCGATCATGCGCGCACCGCGCTCCAGCTGAGCCTTGGAGGCCGGGTCCAGGTCGGAACCGAAGGCGGCGAACGCCTCCAGCTCACGGAACTGGGCCAGGTCCAGGCGCAGACGGCCGGCGACCGACTTCATCGCCTTGATCTGGGCCGAGCCACCGACGCGGGAGACCGAGATACCGACGTTCACGGCCGGGCGGATGCCGGCGTTGAACAGGTCGGACTCCAGGAAGATCTGGCCGTCGGTGATCGAGATGACGTTGGTCGGGATGTACGCCGACACGTCGTTGGCCTTGGTCTCGATGATCGGCAGACCGGTCATCGAGCCCGCGCCCAGCGCGTCGCCGAGCTTCGCGCAACGCTCCAGCAGACGGGAGTGCAGGTAGAAGACGTCACCCGGGTAGGCCTCGCGGCCCGGCGGACGACGGAGCAGCAGCGACACGGAGCGGTACGCCTCGGCCTGCTTCGACAGGTCGTCGAAGATGATGAGGACGTGCTTGCCGTCGTACATCCACTCCTGGCCGATGGCCGAACCGGTGTACGGGGCGAGGTACTTGAAGCCGGCCGGGTCCGAGGCGGGAGCGGCCACGATGGTGGTGTACTCCAGCGCGCCGGCCTCCTCCAGGGCGCCACGGACGGACGCGATGGTGGAGCCCTTCTGGCCCACGGCGACGTAGATGCAGCGAACCTGCTTCTTCGGGTCGCCCGAGTGCCAGTTGTCACGCTGGTTGATGATCGTGTCGATCGCCACCGCGGTCTTGCCGGTCTGGCGGTCGCCGATGATCAGCTGACGCTGGCCACGGCCGATCGGGGTCATCGCGTCGATGGCCTTGATGCCGGTCTGCATCGGCTCGTGCACCGACTTGCGGACCATGACACCCGGAGCCTGCAGCTCCAGGGCACGACGGCCGCTGGAGGCGATGTCGCCCAGGCCGTCGATCGGGTTGCCCAGCGGGTCCACGACACGGCCGAGGTAGCCCTCGCCGACCGGAACGGAGAGGACCTCGCCGGTGCGGTGCACCGTCTGACCCTCTTCGATGCCGCTGAACTCGCCGAGGACGACGACACCGATCTCGCGGGTGTCGAGGTTCAGCGCGAGGCCGAGGGTGCCGTCCTCGAACTTCAGCAGCTCGTTGGCCATGACCGAGGGAAGACCCTCGACCTTGGCAATACCGTCCATGGCCTCGGTGACCGTACCGACCTCTTCACGCGAGGCGGCGTCCGGCTGGTACGACTGGACAAAGTCGGCCAGCGCGTCCCGGATTTCCTCCGGACGGATCGTAAGCTCCGCCATCAGGCTTCCCTGCTCTCCTAGTTTGCGATCCTCGGCCCGCCATTGAGGGCCGCAAGTATTCGACTCTCGGCCGGGTCATGCGAACCGGCCGTACGATTTGCCGGCTCCGAGGAGCCGCTGCGCGACTTCCCGGCGGAGCCGGTTCCCGACCGAGGGTCGGATGGTGCTGGTGGGTCGTCAGCCTTCGAGGGCCTGGCGAGCGCCTTCGAGGCGGCTCGACACGGTGCCGTCGATGATCTCGTCACCGATCTGCACCCGGACACCACCCTGGACCGTGGGGTCCACGTCGATGTTCAGGTGCACCTGGCGGCCGTAGAGCCGGCCGAGCGCACTGCCCAGGCGGTCCTTCTGACCGTCCGACAGCGGAACGGCGGTGGTGACCAGGGCCACCACGCGACCACGCCGGGCAGCGGCGAGCTTGGAGTAGGACTCCAGGCCGTGCTCCAGGCTACGACCACGCGGGTCGGTGACCAACGTGCTGACCAGACGGGCGGTGCCCGCGTTCACCCGGCCACCGAGCAGCTTCTTGACCAGCTCCGCCTTGGCGGCGGGACCGGCCTTCGGCTCGGTGAGGGCGCTGCGCAGCTCGTGCGAGCCGCTGACGATCCGTCCGAAACGGAACAGCTCGTCCTCGACGTCGTCCAGCTGACCGGCCCTGTCGGCCGCGATGATCTCGGCGTACGCGGCGAGTTCCTCGACCGCGTCCGCGAAGTCACGGCCACCGGACCAGCGGGACCGGACCAGGCCGGAGACCAGGTCGACGACCTCGCCGGAGACCTGACCGGCCAGCAGCGTGCCGACCAGCTGGGCCTTGTCCTGACCGGACCGCGAGGGGTCGGTCAGCACCCGGCGGAGCGAGACCTCGCGGTCCAGCAGCGCCGTCACGGCGGTGAGTTCCTGGGCGAGCTTGGCCGCGTCCACCGAGGTGTTGTCGGTCAGGCTCTCGAGGTTCTCCCGGCCGGCGGCCAGGGCCTCACGGCTGGCGCCGATCACTTGGACGCACCCTGGGCCGCAGAGGCCTTGGCCTCCAGGTCGTCCAGGAAGCGGTCGATCACGCCACTCTGCCGGGCGGAGTCCTCGAGGGACTCGCCGACGATGCGGGAGGCGAGCTGCGAGGCGAGCGAGCCGACGTCCTGACGCAGGACGGCAGTTGCCTGCTTCTTGTCGGCCTCGATCTGCGCGTGGCCGGCGGCGACGATGGACTCGCGCTGACGCTGGCCCTCCTCGCGCATCTCGGCGACCAGGGCAGCGCCCTGCTCACGAGCCTGCTCGTTGATACGAGCGGCCTCGTGACGCGCCTCGGAGAGCTCGGCACGGTACTGCTCAAGCAGGGCCTGGGCCTCGGCCTGAGCGGCTTCCGCACGCTCCATGCCGCCCTCGATCGCGTCCCGGCGGTCCGCCAGCACCTTTTCGATGCTGGGCAGGAGCTTCTTGCCGAGGATGCCGAAGACGATGAAGAAGCAGAGCAGGCCGATGATGATCTCGGGCCACTCGGGGAGCAGGGGGTTCATCTTCTCCCCCTCCTCCGCGAGGAGGAGTGCCACAGAGGCGCTCATATCTGAACCTTTCGTCGAAAAGGGCTACGACAGGTAATTAGCTGCCGGTGCCGAAGACGAACGGCATGACGATGCCGATGAGGGCGAGCGCCTCGGTCAGCGCGAAGCCGATGAACATGTTGGAACGGATCAGGCCGGCAGCCTCGGGCTGACGGGCCATGGCCTGGACACCGTTGCCGAAGATCAGACCAACACCGATGCCGGGGCCGATCGCGGCAAGGCCGTAACCGACGGAGGCGATGGAACCGGTGAGCTCAGCGAGCTGTGCCATTTCAGCTTGTCCTTTTCAGGGGTGTTAACCGGGGGTGGTTGGCCACCGGCAGTACGGGGGGATCTGGCGGGTGCTACAGCGGGTCAGTGCGCTTCTTCGAGCGCACCGGCGATGTAGCTGCTGGCCAGCATCACGAAGATGTAGGCCTGCAGGAACTGGACCAGCAGCTCGAAGGCGGTCAGCGCGAGGGTCACCACGAAGGAGACCGAGCCGTACGCCGCGCCCAGGCTCGGGCTGAGCAGGTACCAGGAGGCGATGGAGAACATCACGATCAGCAGGTGGCCGGCGAACATGTTCGCGAAGGCTCGGACCGCGAGCGTGAAGGGACGCACGAAGATGTTCGAGAAGAACTCGATCGGCACCAGGATGAACATGACCCAGCCGGGGATGCCCGACGGCCAGCAGAGGTTCTTGAAGCCGCCGACGAAGCCGTGCGTCTTGAAGGTCAGGAACATGTAGGTGAACCAGACCACGGCCGCCAGGCCGGCCGGGAACGCGATCGCCGCCATCACAGGGAACTGTGCGAACGGGATGATCGACATGATGTTCATGATCCAGATGAAGAAGAACATCGAGACCAGCATCGGGACGTACTTCTCGCCCTTTTTGCCGATCGTCTCCAGCACGATGGACCGCTTGACGAAGTCGTAACCGATCTCACCGACCAGCTGGAGCTTGCCGGGGAGCAGCTTCGGCTTGGCGAACGCCGCCCAGAAGAAGGCGATCACCAGGAAGGCGCAGAGGAACGCCAGCAGCATCGGCTTGTTGAACTCGATGCTGCCGATGGTGAAGATCGGCTCGAACTCGAACTCGTTGAGGCCAGGGGCGGGGAAGCCGCAACCGGAGAACAGGTGGCATCCGGCCTCAGAGGCGAGCTGCGTTACGTCAGCACCCACCACAGACTCCTTCGTCATGACGCATGGTTACGGCAACCTCGGTGTGTCGGCGCGGCCTGGGGCCACGGTGCGGCACTGGAACTTGATGGATATCTCGCCGACCCTGCGCGGCGTCGTCCGACGCCGCGGGATCCTTGAAGACTCTGTGAGTCCGGGGGGCGATCCGTCCGCTCGGCGGAGAGACCTGGCCACGTCCCGTACTCGTTCGTCGCGACGGACGATAGCAGTCCGTCAGGACGGCATAAACACCGCCCCCCTCGTGCGAGGGACAGCCGGAGCCGGTCACGGCTTGCTGTCCTTCTGGTCCGAGGAGTCGTTCTGCACGTAGTAGAGCTTGGCCTTCATGCCCGCGCGGACCTGGAATCCAGTGAAGATCAGAACGCAGCCGAGCAGCGTGAAGGCGAACACTTTGGTGTCGAAGAGTGTGGTGTCTTTGAACACTGCGAGCACGATGCCCACCAGCAGGATCTGCGTGGTGTAGACCAGCAGCGCGCCGGCCATCAACATGTGCGGGTTGTTCCTGGTCAGCCGGTCGAGCGCGATCTGACCGGAGATGAAGAAGGCCAGCACCAGCAGCGTCGCAGCGAGAGCACCGATCAGGCCCTTCGTCCCCACGACCGCAGCCGAGATCGCGACGGCGACAACTCCGGCAACCGCAGTGGAGATTGCGGCGCCGCGGAACGGGATCCGGGCGTCGTGGGACGGCATGTCGGCAGCTCCGGCGGCATGTCGAGAAACGGGGGACGGCGCTTGGGACGCGGTGATGGCACCGCACCGAGGACACCAGCCGTGGGCCCACCGCTCTGCGGCAGGACCGTCGATGGAGACCGATCAGGGACGGAAGTCCTTCACCTGTCAGGTCTTTCGGCGTGTTCTCGGTACTCGTGAACGGTATCACAAACTATTTGATGAGAGCTTTACCATGCACGTGTGGTACCTGTCACACCGACAGCCCAACAGTGCCGCCGTACGGGTGACGACAGTTGACGACCGGTCAGCTCCGCTGCTCGCCCCTCGCGCTGACCGCGGTGGCGCCGGTGCCGAGCCGGCCGAGCAGCTCCTTGTCGTCGGCCGAGAGCTCCGCCATCGCCGGCGCCTCGGCGGGTGCCGCGGCCGGAGCCGGGCCCTCCTTGCGGTAGCGCGGCGGCACAAAGGCCTGCACGACCCGGGGGGCGCTCGGGCGGAACCGGGGCATCATCAGCACCACGATGCCGAGCAGGCAGAGCCCAGCCAGCCCGAGCACCAGCGTCCGGCCCCGGCCCGGCACCGAGAAGGCCACCGTGCCGAAGGCGATCAGCGCGGCCCAGAAGTACATGATCAGCACGGCCCGGCTGTGCGAGTGCCCGACCTCCAGCAGCCGGTGGTGCAGGTGCTGCTTGTCCGCCGTGAACGGGGACTTGCCCGCCCAGGTCCGGCGGACCACCGCGAGCAGCAGGTCGGCCAGCGGCAGCGCGATCACGGTGAGCGGGAGCAGCAGCGGGATGTAGATCGGCACCAACTCGTGCACCGTGGCGGTCTGCGAACCGGTCTGATCGGTGATCAGGTCCGGGTCCACCCGGCCGGTGATCGAGATCGCGGCGACCGCGAGCATCAGGCCGAGCATCATCGAACCGGAGTCGCCCATGAAGATCCGGGCCGGGTGCAGGTTGTGCGGCAGGAAGCCCAGGCACATCCCGATCAGCACCGCGCTGAACAGCACTGCGGGGGCCGCGTCGTTGATGCCGTAGCCGTACCAGAGCCGGTACGAGTAGAGGAAGAACGCCATCGCGGCGATGCAGACCATGCCGCCGGCCAGACCGTCCAGGCCGTCGATGAAGTTCACCGCGTTGACCATCACGACCACCAGGGTGACCGAGATGACCATGCCCATGGTCGGGGTGACCGAGACCGGTCCTACGCCGGGCACCGGGATCGAGATCACCGTGACGCCCTGCCAGACCATCACACCGGCGGCGATCATCTGCCCGCCGAGCTTCACCAGGGCGTCCACGCCCCACTTGTCGTCCAGCACGCCGAGCAGCCACATGATCCCGGCCCCGGCCAGCAGCGCCCGGATGTCCGCGCTCTGGATGAACAGGTTGCCCAGGTGGGTCAGCTGCGAGGCGACCATCAGACCGGCGCACAGACCGCCGAACATCGCGATCCCGCCCAGCCGGGGCGTCGGCTCCCGGTGCACGTCGCGGGCCCGGACCGGCGGCATCGCGCCGGCCACGATCGCGAACTTCCGGACCGGACCGGTCAACAGGTAGGTGACGGCCGCCGTCACGAACAGGACCAGCAGATACTCACGCACCACTGACCTCCTGCGCGACGGTCCGACCGGTGGGTACCGAAGGTACCCCCGTGATTGCCCGGGATTCGAGGTGCGTCGCCACGGAGCACACCTTATTGAGTCGGACGCGCCGCGTGTGCATCGCGGTTCGCCTTCCCGGGTAATCCGGTCCGTCAGTTTTCGCCGAGCGAGGCCGCCAGCTCCCTGACCCGGGCACCGATCTCGGCCGGCGCACCACCGCTGAGCAGGCGTCCGATCAGTTCACCGACCTCCGCCATCCGCTCGACGGTCATCCCCTGGGCCGCCACCGCACCTGTGCCCAAACGGATACCGGAGGTCTCGGCGGGCGGAGCCGGATCGAACGGGAGTGCGCACTTGCCGAGCATCAGTCCGGCCGCCGCGCAGCGGCGCTCGGCCTCGACACCCGTCAGACCGAGCGCTCCGACGTCCGCCGTCACCAGCTGGGTGTCGGTGCCACCGGTCTGCGGGGGCGCGCCGGCTGCCTCGAGCGCCCCGGCCAGGGAGCGTGCACCGTCCACCGCGCGCTGGAGGTACGCAACGAACTCCGGCGTACCCGCCTGCGCGAACGCCACCGCCTTGCCCGCCACCTCGTTCATCGCCGCCCCGCCCTGGCTGAACGGGAACACCGCCCGGTCCACCCGTCCCGCCAACTCCTCGGAACAGAGCAGCAGCCCGCCACGCGGCCCACGCAGCAGCTTGTGGGTGGCCGCCACCGTGACGTCCGCGTACGGCACCGGGCTCGGCGCCAGGCCCGCCGCGACCAGTCCGGTGGTCTGCGCGGTGTCGGCGATCAGGTAGGCGTCCACCTCGTCGGCGATCTCCCGGAAGGCGGCCCAGTCCAGGTGCCGGGGGTAGGAGATCCCGCCCGCGACGATCGCCTTCGGCCGGTGCAGTTTGGCCAGCTCGCGGACCTGGTCGTAGTCCAGCAGCTGGTCCTGCTCGCGCACGCCGTAGCCGACGAAGTCGAACCAGCGGCCGGAGAAGTTCGCCCGCGAGCCGCAGCTCAGGTGCCCGCCGTGCTCCAGCGACATCGCCAGCACCAGGTCACCAGGTCGCAGCAGCGCCGCGTACGCCGCCAGCATCGCCGAAGTCCCGGACCGGGGCTGGACGTTGGCGTGTTCGGCGGCGAACAGCCGCTTCGCCCGGTCGACCGCGAGCAGCTCGGCGGCATCGGCGAGGGTGCAGCCACTGTGATGGCGGTGGCCCGGATAGCCCTCGGCGTACTTGTCCACCAGCGGGCCGCCCAGCGCGGCCAGCACCGCCGGGGTGGTGAGGTTCTCCCCCGCCAGCAGCTGCAGGCTCTCCGCTCGGCGGCCGGCCTCGGCGGCGAGCAGGTCGGCGAGTTGCGGATCCGCCTCCCGCAGCGCGGCGGGGGCGGTCCAGGAGAGTTGCACATCATGGGTGACGGTCATGGCAAAGCTCCCGGGCAGCGGACATTTCGGGCGGCATCACCCAGCGTAGGCCGCCACCTGCCCTCCGGCCCGTCCATACACCCACCCGAGCAGACGGTTCGTCAGCGAGAGGTACCCGTCAGGGCCGTCACGACCGGGTCGAGGGCGTCGAATATCTCCTCGCCGCAGTTGCGGAACATGCCGATCGGGGCGCCGTACGGGTCGTCCACCTCGTCGGACTCCGGGGTCGCGGCGAGCAGCCAGCCGCGCAGCGCGGCGGCGGCCCGGACCAGGGCGCGGGCCCGCTCGGTGACGTGGGCGCCGCCCCGGGGGTCGGGCAGGGTGGAGGGGTCGATCCGCCGGACCAGCCGGGTGAACTCCTTGAGCGTGAAGGTCCGCAGACCGGC
The DNA here is from genome assembly GCF_001424875.1 of Kitasatospora sp. Root107. GTDB lineage: Bacteria > Actinomycetota > Actinomycetes > Streptomycetales > Streptomycetaceae > Kitasatospora. The sequence continues at coordinate 67,741 of NZ_LMCT01000001.1, forward strand.
CGCGTGACCCATCGAGATCACCTGTGCCCGGTGGTCGAGCGTCGCGGTGAGCACCAGGTCGGCGTCGATCACGTGCTCGTCGAGCAGCTCACGCCCGGCGAAGCCGTCGGCGCCGACGCCGTACTCGCCGAGCACGGTGGCGGCATGGGCCTCCATCGGGGCGCCCTCGTGCCCCCAGGTGCCCGCGCTCTCCACCACGATCCGGCCGGCGAAGTCCGCCAGCCGGGTGTCCAGCTCGTGCCGGGTCAGCCGCTCCGCGATCGGCGACCGGCAGACGTTGCCGGTGCAGACGAAGAGGATGCGGAACGAGTCGAGGGGCCGCGGCGAGACCGTGACGTACCCGGGTATGCCGAGGCCGGAGGAGGCGCCGTGCAGCGAGGCCGCTGTCAACTGCCGGCCTCCAGGTCCGGTACGACCTCCCTCAGCTGCTCGGCGCTGATCGCGCCGGCCCGCAGCAGGACCGGCACCTTGCCCGTGACGTCGACGATGGACGAGGCCTGCCCGAAGTCGGCGTTGCCGCCGTCCAGGTAGACCGAGACCGAGTCGCCGAGCTGGGCGAAGGCGTCGTCGCAGGTGGACGGCGAGGGGCCGCCGGTCCGGTTGGCGCTGGAGACCGCCATCGGGCCGACGTTGTTGAGCAGTTCGAGCGCGACGGGGTGCAGCGGCATCCGGACCGCGACGGTGCCCCGGGTGTCGCCGAGGTCCCAGCGCAGCGACGGCTGGTGCTTGGCGACCAGGGTCAGCCCACCCGGCCAGAACGCGTCCACCAGCTCCCAGGCCTGCTCGGAGAAGTCCGTGACCAGACCGTGCAACGTGGTCGGCGAGCCGACCAGCACCGGGGAGGGCATGTTGCGGCCGCGGCCCTTGGCGTCCAGCAGGGCGCCGACCGCCTCCGGGCTGAACGCGTCCGCACCGATCCCGTACAGGGTGTCGGTCGGCAGCACGACCAGCTCGCCCCTGCGGATCGCCGAGGCGGCCTCGCGCAGCCCGGTCTCACGGTCGCCTGCGTCGGCGCAGTCGTAGCGGCGGCTCATCGGTGCGGTCCCCTCTCGGAAAGCTGACTGGTCATCAGAGCGAAGCCTTCCGCGCGGTCGTGCTCTGCTCGATGTTCACAACGACGCCCTTCGGGCTGTTGTGCTCTGCTCGATGTCACAACGACGCCCTTCGGGCTGTTGTGCTGTGCTCGATGTTCACAACGACGCCCTTCGGGCTGTTGTGAAGCGCGGCCGGTTGTTCAGGTCCCGGTGGTCGGCGGCGTCCGTCCAGCCGCTCTCCTCGCGGAACACCCACGGCACCTGCCCGCCCTGGGTGTCGGCGTGCTCGATCACCACGACTCCCCCGGGCCGCAGCAGCCGGGCGGCGACCCGCTCGATGCCGCGGATCGCGTCCAGGCCGTCCTCGCCGGAGAACAGCGACATCTGCGGATCGTGGTCGCGGGCCTCGGGTGCCACGTACTCCCACTCGGTGAGCGGGATGTACGGCGGGTTGCTGATCACCAGGTCGAAGCGGCCGTCCCAGGAGCGGTCGTCCTCGAAGGCCCGGGTGGCGTCGCCCGCGTGCAGGGTGACCCGGGCCCGGTCCGAGCTGGCCTCGATGTTGCGCCGGGTGTACTTCATCGCGCCCTCGTCCAGCTCGAAGGCGTGCACGGTGGAGCGCGGCAGCTCCTGGGCCAGCGCCAGCGCGATCGCGCCGGAGCCGGTGCACAGGTCGACCACCAGCGGCTCGGCGACGTCCATGTCGCGGACGGCGTCTATGGCCCACTCGACCACCGACTCGGTCTCGGGCCGGGGCACGAAGACCCCGGGGCCGACCTCCAGCTCCAGGTAGCGGAAGAACGCCCGGCCGGTGATGTGCTGGAGCGGCTCGCGCGCCTCGCGGCGGGAGATCGCCTCCCAGTACCGGGCGTCGAACTCGCTGTCCTTCACCGTGTGCAGCTGGCTGCGCTTGACGCCGTGGACGTGTGCGGCGAGTTCCTCCGCGTCGAAGCGCGGCGACGGCACCCCGGCCGCGGCCAACCGCTGGGTGGCCTGGGCCACCTCGGCGAGCAGCAGGTTCATCCGTACACCCCTTGTCCGGGTCAGTTCTCCTGGGCGGCGGCGGCCAGCTTGGCCGCCGCGTCGGCGTCCACGCAGGACTGGATCACCGCGTTGAGCTCGCCGTCCAGCACCTGGTCCAGGTTGTACGACTTGAACCCGGTGCGGTGGTCCGAGATGCGGTTCTCCGGGAAGTTGTACGTCCGGATGCGCTCGGAGCGGTCCACGGTGCGGACCTGGCTGCGCCGGGCGTCCGACGCCTCCAGGTCGGCCGCCTCCTGCGCGGCGGCGAGCAGCCGCGAACGCAGGATGCGCATGGCCTGCTCCTTGTTCTGCAGCTGGCTCTTCTCGTTCTGGCAGGACGCCACGATACCGGTCGGCAGGTGGGTGATCCGGACCGCCGAGTCGGTGGTGTTGACGGACTGTCCGCCCGGGCCCGAGGAGCGGTAGACGTCGATCCGCAGCTCGTTGGCGATGATCTCGACCTCGACCTCCTCGGCCTCCGGCGTGACCAGCACACCGGCCGCGGAGGTGTGGATCCGGCCCTGCGACTCGGTCGCCGGGACGCGCTGCACGCGGTGCACGCCGCCCTCGTACTTGAGCCGGGCCCAGACGCCCAGGCCGGGCTCGGGGGTGCCCTTGGTCTTCACGGCGACCGAGACGTCCTTGTAGCCGCCGAGGTCGGACTCGTTGGCGTCGATGATCTCGGTCTTCCAGCCCACCCGCTCGGCGAACCGCAGGTACATCCGGAGCAGGTCGCCGGCGAACAGCGCGGACTCCTCGCCGCCCTCACCCGCCTTGACCTCCAGGATGACGTCCTTCTCGTCGTTGGGGTCGCGCGGCACCAGCAGCACCCGCAGCTCTTCGGTCAGCTCGTCGCGCCGGGCCTCCGAGGACTTCATCTCCGCGATGAAGTCCGAGTCCTCGAGCGCGAGTTCACGTGCCGCCTCGATGTCCTCACCGGCCAGCTTCCAGGCCCGGTAGGTACGCGTGATCGGGGTCAGCTCGGCATAGCGCTTGGCCAGCTTGCGAGCGTTCGCCTGGTCGGCGTGGACCGAGGGGTCGGCCAGCCTCGTCTCGAGGTCGGCGTGCTCGGTGAGGAGCTCTTCGACTGCCTCGAACATCGGGTGGGCCTACTTCCGCTGAGAGCTGTTTGACAGGGCTTGGGGCTGGTGGGGGAAGACGCGAACGGCGCCGATCCGTTCGCACCCACGAGTACATGGGTACGCCCGAACCGGCGCCGTACGGACGCTAGTCCTGCTTCGCGGAGAGCTTCTTGCCGAAGCGGGCCTCGAAGCGGGCAACGCGGCCACCGGTGTCCAGAATCTTCTGCTTGCCGGTGTAGAACGGGTGGCACTGCGAGCAGACCTCGGCGCGAATGACGCCACTGGTCTCGGTCGAGCGGGTCTGGAACTCGGCGCCGCAGGTGCAGGTCACGTTGGTGACCACGTACTCGGGGTGAACGTTGGGCTTCAAGGGGTTCTCCTAGTGTTCGGGAGGGCACCGGGTCGGCAGCTGACAGCCGCACGTGAACCGGGACCGACGGACCAGTCTGCCAGGACTGACCGCTTCTTCCCAAACCGAGTGGCGGCCACCGATATTCCGACTACCGGCTGGTGGCTCCCGCAGCCCCGCTCCTGGTGGGCTTCGCCGTCGCCGACGGGGCCGCCTCGGCCGGGTTGGCCGGCTGGCTGCTGAGCACCGACTCGGGCACCACCCGGTCGGCGGCCAGCGCCCGCCACAGCTCGGCGGCCCGGGGTTCGGCCGGGATCACCCGATTCAGGTCGCTCGGTGCGGTCACCACCGGCAGGGTGACCATGCTGAGGTTCTCCGGGCCGATCGGCTTGAGGACGTCGGCGAGGCCGACCAGGGCGCTCACCGAGGCCAGGTCGGAGTCGGTGGTGATGCTCTTGGTGAGCTTGTCCCCCACCGACCAGAGCTTGGCCGGGTTGGAGGCCAGCCCGATGCTCTTCACCTGCCCCAGCATCGACTTGACCATCTGCTTCTGCAGCTCGATCCGGCCCAGGTCGCTGCCGTCGCCGACGCCGTGCCTGGTGCGGACGAAGGCCAGCGCCTGGTCACCGTTCAACCGGTGTGTACCGGCGGCCAGGTGCAGCCCGCTGTCCTTGTCGTCGATGGCCACCGTGGTGGTCACGCCGACCCCGCCGATGGCGTTCACGAAGTCCGCGAAACCGGCGAAGTCGATTTCGACGAAGTGGTCCATCCGCATCCCGGTGAGCTGCTCGGTGGTCTTCACCGCACAGGCCGGACCGCCGACCTCGTACGCGGTGTTGAACATCACGCCCTTCGCGGCCGGCACCGCCGCGCCGGTGCCGACGGCGCTGCAGGCGGGCCGGGCGACCAGGGTGTCCCGGGGGATCGAGACCACGTCGGCCCGCGTGTGCGCCTGGTTGACGTGCACCACCATCGCGGTGTCCGAGCGGGCGGTGCCGTCGGTCTGGCCCCCGGCCAGGTCGCCGTTCTTGCCGTTGCGCGAGTCCGAGCCGAGCACCAGCACGTTGAACGAGCCGTTGGTCGAGGCGGGCGGCCGGGCGGTGCCCAGCTGGCCGTTGATGTCGACGCTCTTGATGTTCCCGTTGAGCTTCCAGTACGCGTACCCGGCCGCGCCGCCGCCGATCACCAGCAGCCCGGCCACCGTGCAGACGACGGTCCTGCGCAGGCGTATCCGCCGGCTCAGGGTCTTGCGTCGGTGTTCGGCCATAGCGTCTCGTCCTCAGCTCTCTGGGGGCTTGGTCGGTATGACCTTCATTCTGAGCATAAGGGAATCAGATACCGATAAGTCCGTTTCTTAAGTCGTGCTGAGAAGACGCGAAAGCCCCGGACCGCGGTTGCGGTCCGGGGCTTTCGGGTTCAGCCGGGAGGTCAGTCCTGGCCGGGGGTGTTCTTGGCGATCTGCATCAAGAACTCGGCGTTGCTCTTGGTCTGCTTCAGCTTGTCCAGCAGCAGCTCCATCGCCTGCTGCGAGTCGAGCGCGTGCAGCACCCGGCGGAGCTTCCAGGTGATGGCCAACTCCTCGGCGCCCAGCAGGATCTCGTCCTTACGGGTGCTCGACGCGTCGACGTCGACGGCCGGGAAGATCCGCTTGTCGGAGAGCTTGCGGTCGAGCCGGAGCTCCATGTTGCCGGTGCCCTTGAACTCCTCGAAGACGACCTCGTCGGCCCGCGAGCCGGTCTCCACCAGTGCGGTGGCGAGGATGGTCAGCGAGCCGCCGTTCTCGATGTTGCGCGCCGCACCGAAGAACTTCTTCGGCGGGTAGAGCGCGGTCGAGTCGACACCACCGGACAGGATGCGGCCGGAGGCCGGCGCCGCCAGGTTGTAGGCACGGCCCAGGCGGGTGATCGAGTCCAGCAGGATGACCACGTCGTGGCCCAGCTCGACCAGGCGCTTGGCGCGCTCGATGGCCAGCTCGGCGACGACGGTGTGGTCCTCGGCCGGGCGGTCGAAGGTCGAGGAGATGACCTCGCCCTTCACCGACCGCTGCATGTCGGTGACCTCTTCCGGACGCTCGTCGACCAGGACGACCATCAGGTGGCACTCGGGGTTGTTGGTGGTGATCGCGTTGGCGATCGCCTGCATGATCATCGTCTTGCCGGTCTTCGGCGGGGCGACGATCAGACCACGCTGGCCCTTACCGATCGGGGCGACCAGGTCGATGATGCGGGTGGTCAGGATGCCCGGGTCGGTCTCCAGCCGCAGGCGCTCCTGCGGGTAGAGCGGGGTCAGCTTGCCGAACTCGGGGCGGTTGCGGCCGCTCTCCGGGTCCATGCCGTTGACCGAGTCCAGCCGCACCATGGCGTTGAACTTCTCGCGGCGCTCGCCGTCCTTGGGCTGGCGCACCGCACCGGTGATCGCGTCACCCTTGCGCAGGCCGTTCTTGCGGACCTGGGCCAGCGAGACGTAGACGTCGTTCGAACCCGGCAGGTAGCCGGAGGTCCGCACGAAGGCGTAGTTGTCGAGGATGTCCAGGATGCCCGCGACCGGGATCAGCACATCGTCGTCGTTGACCTGCACCTCGGCCGGGCCGGCCTCGAAACGCTCGCCCCGGGTGCCACGGCCCCGGCGGTCGCGGTAGCGGCCCCGACGGCCCCGACGGCCGTCGCCGAACTCGTCGTCGTCGTAGCCACCGGCCTGCGGCTGCTGGCTCACGCTCTGCTGACGGCTCTGCTGCGGGGCACTGTCCTGGGCGCCGCCCTGCTGGGTCTGCTGACCCTGCTGGCGCTCGCCGCGCTCCGGACGGTCGGTACGGTCCCGACGGTTGCGGCGGTCCCGGCGGGACTCGCGGCTGTCGTCCTGACCGGCCTGGCTCTCGGTGGTCTCGGTGCGCTCGCCGCCCTCGCGACGGTCGCGCCGGTCCCGGCGGTCCCGGCGGGTCTCGGTCCGGCCGTCGGCGTCGAGCGTCCGGGCGTCGGTACGGGCCTCGGCGACCACGGTGGCGGTCGTCTCGGCGGCGGTCGCGGCCGCAGCCTCGGCGGTCGGCGCACCGGCGGCCGAGGTGGCCCGACGGCGGGTGCGCTCGGCACGGGCCGGGGCAGCGGTCTCGGCGGCAGCCTGGACCGGGATCTCGATCTGGGCCTGCGGCTCGGCAGCCGGGGCGGCCGCAGCAGCGGCGGCCTTGGTCCGGCGGGCAGGCTTCTCCTCGGCCTTCACCTCGGCCGCGGGGGCCTCGGCGGCGGCCGGAGCCGCGGCCTTGGTGGCCCGCTTGGCGGGAGCGGCCGGGGCGGCGGCGCCGGCCAGCAGCGGGTCACCGCCGCTCTTCTCCTTGATGGCGTCAATCAGCTGGCTCTTGCGAAGGCGTCCGGTACCGCTGATCCCGAGGGTCGAGGCGAGCTTCTGCAGCTCGGCCAGGACCAGGCCGTCGAGGCCCGCGGCAGCGGTACGGCGGCGCTTGGCCGGAGCCGCCGGGGCGGCGGTGTCTGACGCGTCGGCGTCGGGGCGCGCGCCCATCAGATCGGTGGAGTCGCTCACTAAGGGTCCTTCCCTGGAGCGGACGTCGGCCTGTCTGGCTCGGCGACCGGTTGTGCTGTCCTGACCAACGCTTGACTGCGTCGGTCCGAGGCGGTGATCCCCCGAATGGCGCTGCCAGTCGGGGAAGAGCTGAGATGTGCACGGTGGTGCGAAGTGGCGCGGATCGGTCTCGTGCCGACCCCGCTGCCTGCGATACCCGGGCCCCCGTCGCGTGACGGTGGCCGGGCCCCATCCGGGCGTGCCTCTAGGTGAGAGGCCGCGGGAGGGAGTCAGGTGCCGTCACGGCTTCGGGAAACGGCCGCCTTTGCGCAGGCAGGCTGCGTACGCGCTGCGGAGGGCTCCCGGAGAATCGTGGTCCCGCTCGTCCACGGCCCCACTCGTGCGGACTGGCCGCAACAGCGGAGGCTCGGGATCGGGACGTGGCGCACCGAACCCCGGAGGGCACCTGGTGCAGCATTGAGGTTAACACTACCGACCCCCTGAGACATTCCCCGGCCCCGTTCTCGTCAATCGTGTCCGTGCGACCGTCTTGCTCAGCCGTCCAGCGGCAGCACCGAGGCGCCGGTGCCGTCGAGCCGGAGACGGTGCGCGGCAAAGCCGTCACCTGCGAAGGTGAGCAGTTTCTCGGCGTTCGCCTCGTCCGCGAGGGCGAGCACGGTGGGGCCCGCGCCGGAGATCACGGCCGGGATGCCCTCGGCCCGCAGGGCGCCCACCAGACCGGCGCTCTCGGGCATCGCGGAGGCCCGGTAGTCCTGGTGCAGCCGGTCCTCGGTGGCGGCCAGCAGCAGTTCCGGACGGTTCGTCAGGGCCTCGACCAGCAGGGCGGCCCGACCGGCGTTGACGGCGGCGTCGGAGAGCGGGACGGTCTTCGGCAGCAGGCCCCGGGCGGTCTCGGTGAGCACCTCGGTGGACGGGATGAAGACCACCGGGACGACCAGCTCGGACGGCTCCAGCCGGACCGCCTTGGCGGAGTCCTCGTCCGTCCAGGCGATGGTGAACCCGCCGCGCAGACAGGCGGCGACGTTGTCGGGGTGGCCCTCCAGCTCGGAGGCGAGGGCCAGCAGGGCGGCGTCGTCCAGCGTGCTCGGGCCGCCGATGGTGACGGCGCGGGCGGCGACGATGCCGGCGCAGATCGCGGCGGAGGAGGAGCCCAGGCCCCGGCCGTGCGGTATCCGGTTGGCGCAGACCACCTCCAGGCCGCGCGGCTGACCGCCGAGGCGGTCGAAGGCGGCCCGCATCGAACGGATCATCAGATGCCGTTCGTCGCGCGGCAGGGTGGCCGCACCCTCACCGGCGATGTCCACCGAGAGACCGGAGTCGGCGACCCGGACCACCACGTCGTCGTACAGGCCCAGGGCGAGTCCGAAGGCGTCGAAGCCGGGGCCGAGGTTGGCACTGGTCGCGGGGACCCGGACCCGGACGGCGGCAGCACGGAACGCGGGACCAGCCATGGTGGTGGGACTCTCCTGGGAGGTGACGGCCCGGTTGGGGTCGGGCCTGCGGTGGTACGTGTGCGGGGTTTTCGCGACAGCTCCCCGGCGGGGTGGGCGCGGCGCACGGCGCGGCCCACTGCTGACCAGACTATCGAAGAGAGGTTCCACAGCGGTACACCCCGCACCCCTCCGATCTGCCGTGTTGCCGGATCTGGCCGGAAAATGCGCGAAAGCGGGCACCGATTCCGCCCGGAAGTCGGCGCGGCCGGCGACAAGTCGGGCAGAAAGGTGTGCCCCGGCAAACACGGCGGGCCGACCCCCGAAAGAGTCGGCCCGCTTGTTGACAGCTCGTCAGTCCAGCAGCCCGAGCCGGCGGGCGGCCGCCTCCGGGTCGATCGGCACGATCTGCGGCTGCGGCGCACCGGCCACCGCCCAGTCCGGGTCCTTGAGGCCGTTGCCGGTCACGGTGCAGACGATCCGCTGGCCCGGGTCGACCAGACCGGCCTCCGCCTTGGCCAGCAGGCCGGCCACCGAGGCGGCCGAGGCGGGCTCCACGAAGACGCCCTCCTGCGCGGCCAGCAGGCGGTAGGCGGACAGGATCTGACGGTCCGTCACCTTGTCGATCAGGCCGCCCGAGTCGTCCCGCGCGGCGATCGCGTAGTCCCAGGAGGCCGGGTTGCCGATCCGGATCGCGGTGGCGATGGTCTGCGGGTTGAGCACCGGGGCGCCGTCCACGATCGGGGCCGAGCCGGACGCCTGGAAGCCCCACATCCGCGGGGTGCGGTCGGCCAGACCGTCCTTGGCGTACTCGGTGTAGCCCTTCCAGTAGGCGGTGATGTTGCCCGCGTTGCCGACCGGGAGGACGTGGATGTCGGGGGCGTCGCCGAGCATGTCGACGATCTCGAAGGCGGCGGTCTTCTGGCCCTCGATCCGGACCGGGTTCACCGAGTTGACCAGGGCCACCGGGTACTTCTCGGAGAGTTCACGCGCAAGGGTGAGGCAGTCGTCGAAGTTCCCGTCCACCTGGAGGATCTTCGCGCCGTGCACCAGCGCCTGGCCCATCTTGCCGAGCGCGATCTTGCCCTGCGGCACCAGCACGGCGCAGACCATGCCCGCGCGCACCGCGTACGCCGCGGCGGAGGCCGAGGTGTTGCCGGTGGAGGCGCAGATGACGGCCTGGGCGCCGTCCTCCTTGGCCTTGGAGATCGCCATCGTCATACCGCGGTCCTTGAAGGACCCGGTCGGGTTGGCGCCCTCGACCTTGAGGTAGACCTCGCAGCCGGTGCGCTCGGAGAGCACCTGGGCGGGGACGAGCGGCGTGCCGCCCTCGAGCAGGGAGACCACGGGAGTGGAGGCGGAGACCGGCAGCCGGTCCCGGTACTCCTCGATGAGGCCGCGCCACTGGTGGGTACGACCGCTCTGGATGACGGCGTTCATGGTGCTTCCTACTCCCCTTCAACCCGCATGATGCTGGCCACGTCCCGCACGCTGTCCAGCGCGCGGAGCTTGTCGACCGTCGCCGACAGCGCGGCGTCGGTGGCACGGTGGGTGACCACGACGAGCGAGGCGTCGCCGTCGCGGCCCTGCTGGCGCACGGTGTCGATGGACACGCCGTGCTCGGCGAAGACGGAGGCCACCTGGGCCAGCACGCCCGCGCGGTCGTCCACGTCCAGGCTGACGTGGTACCGGGTGATCACCTGGTCCATCGGCTTGGCCGGGAGCTGGGTGTACACCGAGTCGCCGGGCCCGGTGGTGCCGTTGACCTTGTTGCGGCAGACCGCGACCAGGTCGCCGAGCACCGCGGAGGCGGTCGGCGCGCCACCGGCGCCGGGGCCGTAGAACATCAGCCGGCCGGCCGCCTCGGCCTCCACGAAGACCGCGTTGTACGCCTCGCGGACCGAGGCCAGCGGGTGGCTCAGCGGCAGCATCGCGGGGTGCACGCGGGCGGTGACCGACTCGCCGTCGGCGGCCCGCTCGCAGATCGCCAGCAGCTTGACCACGCAGCCCATCTCCTTGGCGGAGGCGATGTCGGCGGCGGTCACCTCGGTGATGCCCTCGCGGTAGACGTCCGCGGCGGTGACCTTGGTGTGGAAGGCGATCCCGGCCAGGATGGCGGCCTTGGCGGCGGCGTCGAAGCCCTCCACGTCGGCGGTCGGGTCGGCCTCGGCGTAGCCGAGCGCGGTGGCCTCCTCGAGCGCCTCGGAGTACCCGGCGCCGGTGGAGTCCATCTTGTCCATGATGAAGTTGGTGGTGCCGTTGACGATGCCGAGCACCCGGTTCACCTTGTCCCCGGCGAGCGACTCGCGGAGCGGGCGGAGCAGCGGGATGGCACCGGCGACGGCGGCCTCGTAGTACAGGTCCACGCCCGCCTTGGCGGCGGCGGCGTGCAGCTCGGCACCGTCCTTGGCCAGCAGCGCCTTGTTGGCGGAGACCACCGAGGCGCCGTTCGCGAAGGCGCTCAGGATGAGGTGTTTGGACGGCTCGATACCGCCGACGACCTCGATCACCACGTCGATGTCACCGCGGTTCACCAGCGCCTCGGCATCGGTGGTGATCAGGTGCTCGGGCACTCCGGCGCGGGCCCGGCCGGCCCGGCGGACCGCGACGCCGACGAGCTCGACCGGAGCGCCGATCCGCGCGGCGAGGTCGGCGGCGTCCGTCGTCATGATGCGCGCCACCTCGGAGCCCACCACACCACAGCCCAGCAACGCCACCTTCAGCGGGCGCGTACGCATCATCCGACTCCGCTCTGCTTTCTCGGGTTTTCCGCGGGCTGATTGGTCGGCGGTCTTCGCCGCCCGCAGGGTATTCGGTCTGTACCAGTCTCCGGGACCAGCCGCACGAATCTATGGCTGGTCCATCATCTGAGACGAGAATTTCCTCATCCGAGATCGAGGCGCAGGAGATCCTGCTCCGTCTCACGGCGGACGATCACCCGGGCCGCACCGTCCAGGACGGCGAGCACGGGAGGCTTGAGGGCGTGGTTGTAGTTGCTCGCCATCGAGCGGCAGTACGCGCCGGTCGCCGGGACCGCGATCAGGTCACCCGGCGTCAGGTCGGCGGGCAGGAAGGCGTCCCGGACCACGATGTCGCCGGACTCGCAGTGCTTGCCGACCACCCGGACCAGCATCGGCTCGGCCTCGCTGGTGCGCGAGACGAGGGCGACGGAGTACTCGGCGTCGTAGAGCGCGGTGCGGATGTTGTCCGACATCCCGCCGTCGACGCTGACATAGGTGCGCAGTCCGTCGAGCGGCTTGATCGTACCGACCTCGTACAGCGTGAACGCGGTCGGGCCGACGATCGCCCGGCCGGGCTCGACGCTCAGGCGCGGCACGTTCAGGCTGGCGGCGGCGCACTCCCGGCGGACGATCTCGGCCAGCGAGGCGGCGATCTCGGCGGGCTCGCGCGGGTCGTCCTCGCTGGTGTACGCGATGCCCAGGCCGCCGCCGAGGTCGATCTCCGGCAGCTCGACCCCGTGCTCGTCCCTGACCTGCACCAGCAGCCCGACCACCCGGCGGGCGGCCACCTCGAAGCCGGCCGTGTCGAAGATCTGCGAGCCGATGTGCGAGTGGATGCCGCGCAGTTCGAGGCTCGGGTGCGCGAGGGTGCGGCGGACCGCCTCGGCCGCCCGGCCGCCGCTCAGCGACAGTCCGAACTTCTGGTCCTCGTGCGCTGTGGCGATGAACTCGTGGGTGTGCGCCTCGACGCCGACCGTCACCCGGATCAGCACCGGCTGCCGGACACCCTGGGCGGCCGCGATCGCGGCCAGCCGGTCGATCTCCTGGTAGGAGTCGACCACGATGTGCCCGACGCCTGCCTTGACCGCCTGCTCCAGCTCGTCCGGCGACTTGTTGTTGCCGTGCAGCGCGATCCGCTCGCCCGGCATCCCGGCGGCCAGCGCCACGGCCAGCTCGCCCGCGCTGCACACGTCGAGGTTGAGCCCCTCCTCGTGCAGCCAGCGGACGATCGCCTTGGAGAGGAACGCCTTGCCCGCGTAGTAGACGTCCGCGCCGTCGCCGAAGGCGTCCCGCCAGGCGCGGGCCCGGGCACGGAAGTCGGCCTCGTCCATGACGTACGCCGGGGTGCCGTACTCGGCGGCCAGCGCCTTGACGTCGATGCCGCCGACGGTGGCCACGCCGTCGGCGTCGCGGGCGACCGTACGGGACCAGACCTTGGGGTCGAGCGCGTTCAGGTCGCTCGGCGGGGCCAGGTAGTGGCCCTCGGGCAGCACGTCACCGTGGCGGGGGCCTGCGGGGTGGGCGGAGCGGCTCATCGTGGTGTCCTTACGAGTAGGGGCGGTGACGTGTCCTGACGGACCGTCACCGCCCCCGGGGCGCTTGGGGGTTGAGTGCTACATCCGCTCGGGCGTCGATACGCCCAGCAGCGTGAGCCCGTTGGCGATGACCGTGCGCGTGGCGTCGGCCAGCCAGAGCCGGGCGTGCGTCAGGTCGGTGACCGGCTCCTCGCCCTTGGGCAGGATCTGGCAGTGGTCGTAGAACCGGTGGTACTCCCGGGCGACCTCTTCGAGGTAGCGCGCGACCCGGTGCGGCTCGCGCAGCTCGCCCGCCGCGGTGAGCACCCGGGGGAACTCGCCGAGCTGGCCGAGCAGCGCGGACTCCCACTCGGTGCTGAGCAGCTCCGGCTTGAAGTCCTCGGACTTGGTGATGCCCAGCTCGTTGGCCTTGCGCTGCACACCGCACATCCGGGTGTGCGCGTACTGGACGTAGAAGACCGGGTTCTCGTTGGTCTGGCTGGTCAGCACGTTGATGTCGAGCATGATCGTGGAGTCGGTCGGGTAGCGCACCAGGGAGTACCGGGCCGCGTCCACGCCGATCCAGTCGACCACGTCGTCGATCGTGATGATGTTGCCGGCCCGCTTCGACATCCGGACCTCTTCGCCGTCGCGAAGCATCTTCACGAACTGGCCGATCTTCACCTCGATGTTGCGGTCCATGTCGTCGCCCGCGCAGGCCGCGATGGCCTTCAGCCGGTTGACGTAGCCGTGGTGGTCCGCGCCGAGCATGTAGACCGAGACCTCGCTGCCCCGGTCCCGCTTGCTCAGGTAGTAGGCGGCGTCGGCGGCGAAGTAGGTGGTCTCGCCGTCGGCCTTGACCAGCACCCGGTCCTTGTCGTCGCCGAAGTCGGTGGTGCGCAGCCAGATCGCACCCTCCTGGTCGAAGACGTGACCCTGCTCGCGCAGCCGCCCGATCGCCTTCTCGACGACGCCGGAGTCGTGCAGCGACTTCTCCGAGAACCAGACGTCGAAGTGGGTGCCGAACTCGTCCATCGAGCGCTTGATCTCGGCGACCATCAGCTTGAGGCCCTCGACCCGGAAGACCTCCAGCTGCTCGGCCTCGGGCAGGTCGAGCACGCCCGGGACGCCGGCCACCAGCGCCTTGGCGATGTCGACGATGTACTCGCCCACGTAACCGTCGGCGGGCGCGGGCCGGCCGTTCGCGGCGGCCTGCAGGGAGGCGGCGAACTTGCCGATCTGCACGCCGGCGTCGTTCAGGTAGTACTCGGTGGTGACCTCGGCGCCGGTGGCCCGGAGCACCCGGGCCAGCGAGTCGCCGACGGCCGCCCAGCGGACGCCGCCGATGTGGATCGGGCCGGTCGGGTTCGCCGAGACGAACTCGAGGTTGATCTTGAGACCCTTGAGCGCCTCGTTCCGGCCGTACGCCGGGCCGGCCTCGACGATGGTGCGGGCCAACTCACCCTGGGTGGCGGCGTCCAGCGTGATGTTCAGGAAGCCCGGACCGGCGATGTCCACCTTCGACACCCCGGCGATCTCTCGCAGGCGCGCGGACAGGATCTCCGCGATGGCTCGCGGCGGCTTGCCGGCCGCCTTCGCGAGCTGGAGGGCCACGTTGGTGGCGTAGTCGCCGTGGTCCCTGTTCTTGGGCCGCTCGATCGTCACGTGCTCGGGCACGGCGACGGTCAGCTCGCCCGCCTCTACGGCGGCGCTCACTGCGGCCTGGACTGCCTGGGAAAGCTCTGCGGGTGTCACGGGCCCCAGCCTAGGCGAGAGGCGGTACGCGGCCGCACCTGGTTTACCCGTTGAGACGGGCGTGCCGCGGCTTTCCGGCGCCAATGTTCGCTCTGGGCGAACCTCAGCCGCTCTCCCCCAGCTCCGAACCGAAGCCGCCACTGAACCCGCCGCCGAACCCCGAACCGAACCCACCGCCGAACCCGTAGGCGAAGCGCTGCCGTGGCGCGTCCCGCCCGCTCAGCAGCATCATCCGCCGGACCAGCGCCACCAACTCCGCCGGGTCGAACGGCTTCCCGAGGTACCCGTCCACCCCGACCGACTCGCCCTGCCGCAGCTCGGCCGGCGCACACGCGCTCACGATCGCGATCGGCAGCCGCCTGGTCGCCGGGGCCGCCCGCAGCCGGGCCGCCGTCCGCAGGCCGTCGAGCCTCGGCATCATCACGTCGAGTGTCACCACGTCAGGAGCCACCCGGCGGACCACCTCCAGGCACTCCGCGCCGTCGGCAGCCGTCACCACCTCGAAGCCCTCGAGCTCCAGGTTGACTCTGATCAGCTGGCGGATCACCTCGCTGTCGTCCACCACGAGGACCCGCCCGGGCGCTCCGGACACCTCACCGAGGGTAGCCGCGCTCCCACCCACCCGTCCGGCCTTTCCCCACTTCCGTTCGCACCGGCCCGACCCACCCCCGAAACCCGTGCACGGACCACTCCCCCGGCCTGGTAATGTTCTCCACGTCGCCACCACGGGACACCATGCAGGCCCCCGTAGCTCAGGGGATAGAGCACCGCCCTCCGGAGGCGGGTGCGCAGGTTCGAATCCTGCCGGGGGCACTTCGCAAGAGGTGCTGAAGAGGCCCAAGTTGACCACTGGTCAGCTTGGGCCTTCGTCATGTCCGGGGTGCGGTCGAGTCGGTGCGGTCGGGTCCGTGCGGTCGGGTCCGGGGCCGGGTGGTCAGCCGGTGGTCACGTCCGTGAAGAGGGCGGCCAGGGTGTCGTCGAAGTGGGCGCCGTAGGAGATGTCCTCGGTGGCGCCGCCCTCCTCGAAGCCGCCGATCACGCCGATGACGCGGCCGGTGGCTGCTTCGAGGAAGGGGCCACCGCTGGTGCCACCCGGGAAGTCGGGGCAGGCGATCCGGCGTTGGTGGGCCGACTGGGCGGTGGTGGCGTTGGTGCAGACGATGGGGGCGTCGCTGCGACTGGGGTAGCCGTACAGGCGGGCGGTGGTGGTGAGGGAGGTGTTGTAGGCGATCGGGTTACCGCCGACCACCGCCTGGACGGTGCGGCCGGTGGTGTCGGGGGCGATCTCCAACAGGGCGTAGTCCTCGTCCGGATCCTGGTCCTGCTGCCAGCCCTCGGTGGTGTGGACGGCGGTGACCTGCCAAGTCCCGTACGGGCGGGTCCCGTTGCGATAGCCGGGGACGAAGGTGACGCCGCTCGCGGTGGACAGGCAGTGCGCGGCGGTGAGGACGAAGGTGCCACTCGGGCTGGCCACGACGCTCGCCGTGCAGAAGTGCTGTCCGTCGGAGAACAGGGCGCCGACCCGGGCGGATTCGGTGCTCGCCGGGGCGGTGGCGGTGGTGCCGGGGCCGGACGAGCGGGAGGCCGACGGGGAGGGCGCGGGCAACGGGGTCGGGACGGGGGGCGGAGTGGCGGTCGGGGTCTTCCTGGTGGCGGACGGGGCGGCGGCCGACGCGGTGGCCGAGGGGGAGGCGACGGCGGTCGGGGCGGGTTCGGCCGGGGCGTCCACAGGCACCGGGGCAGCGGGCGGGGCGGTGACCGAGGGGGTCGGATCGGCCGTGGGGACGGTGGCGACCACGCTCTCGGCCACCGGGGGGACCGCGGCGGGGACGGCAGTCGGCCCGGCCGTCTCGGCCGAGGCCGGGGCGGTGGGCCGGGCGGTGGCCGGCGAGACGGCCACCAGGGCGGCGATCACGGTCACGATCGCGAGTCGGTGCGCGGTGGTCATGCAGGTGCTCCCAACGTCGCGGTCACCCCGTACGGTTCGGTACGACTATGGGCCGCCGAGCTGGAGATCGGGTGATCGTTCGCTGGGAGTGCGGTGAGAGTTCCGGGAACGTTGCCCGCCTGACGCCCCGTCGGACCGCCTGCCGACGGCGGGTCAGTCCGCCTCCACGATCTGCCCGTCGTGCAGCGAGACCACCCGGTCGGCCTGGGCCATCAGGGTCGGGTCGTGGGTGGCGACCAGGGCGGTGACGCCCTGGGAGTGGACCACGGCGCGGAGCAGTTCCATCACGGCGAGGCCGGTCTCGGAGTCGAGCTGCCCGGTGGGTTCGTCGGCGATGATCAGCGCGGGGTCGTTGGCCAGCGCGCGGGCGATCGCGACCCGCTGCTGCTGGCCGCCGGAGAGTTCGGCGGGCCGCTGCTCGGCGTGGTCGGCCAGGCCGACCAGGGCGAGCAGGGTGCGGACCCGCTCCTCGCGTTCGGCGGCGGGGAGCTTGCGCAGCCGCATCGGGACGCCGACGTTCTCGGCGGCGGTGAGCACCGGCAGCAGGCCGAAGGACTGGAAGACGAAACCGATCCGGTCCCGGCGCAGCGCGAGCCGGCCTGCCTCGTCGAGCTCGGAGAGGTCGTTGCCGTCCAGCGAGATCCGGCCACTGGTGGGGGCGTCCAGGCCGCCGACCAGGTTGAGCAGGGTGGTCTTGCCGGAGCCCGACCGGCCCTTGAGCGCGGTGAGTTCACCCCTCGCGGCGGTGAAGGAGACCCCGCGCAGCGCGTGCACCGTGCGCGGTTCGGTACCGAAACTGCGGCGAAGATCCTCGACCACGACCATCGGCGATTGGGTGTCGGTCATCAGTGCTGCCCCCCGTGGACGATCCGGTGTGAAGATGCTCGATTCTGCGCAGCTCGGACATGGTTCGCGCAAGGCCCTTCCACTTGCTGTTCGAATCTGACAGAGTCGTCCGCTATCCGGTACAGGGCGGCCGGAACGGGGGGAAGACACATGCTCGGCTTTGTCCTGCGTCGGCTGCGCGGTCGGCTGCCACTCGCAGCTGCGGTGCTGTTCACCGTACTGATCACCACGACCGTGCTGACCACGCTGGTGGCGTTCAACCGCACCGTGGCCGAGGCCGGTCTACGGCGAAATCTGGACGGCGGCACCAGGGTCGGCGTGCTGCTGAGTGCCGACCACGCGCTGGACGCCAGGGCCGCGGACGACGCCGGGGCCACCGCCTTCGGCGCGCACCTCTTCGACGGGCTGCCGGTCACCGTGCAGAGTCTCGCCCGCAGCCGCTCGTACGGACTGCCGGGTGCACCGGGCCCCAGCCGCGAGGTGGATCTGACCGTGCTGGCCGCGCTGGACCGGAGCCGGCTGCGGCTGACGGCCGGTCAGTGGCCGACCGCCGACGGAACCGTCCAGACCGCCGTCCCGCAGAGCACGCTCTCCCGGCTCGGCCTGACCGAGGCCGCGCTGCCCGCCCAGGTCACCCTGTCCGACCGGTACGGCGGCTCCCCGCTCACCATCAGGGTCACCGGGGTCTACCAGGCCGCCGACCGCGATGCGCCCTACTGGCGGCTGGACCCGCTCGGTGGCCGCGAGATCCAGGTCATGGGCTTCACCACGTACGGGCCGATGCTGGTCGACGACGGCGTGTTCCGGGCCGGCCTGCTGCCGCAGGGCAGCCGGGGCTCGCTGCTGACCGCCGACTTCACCACCGCCGACCCGGAACGGGTCGAGCAGCTCAGGGCCCGGACCGCCCAGTTGCCCGAACTGCTCAAGCAGCACCTCCCCGGCACCCAGGTGCAGACCGAACTGCCCGCTCTGCTGGCCGAGTTGCACTCGGCGACGCTGGTCACCAAGTCCACCCTGCTGATCGGGGCGCTCCAGCTGGCGGTGCTGGCCGGAGCCGCGCTGCTGCTGGTGGTGCACCTGGTGTCGGAGCGTCAGGTCCGGGAGAACGCCCTGCTCACCGCCCGGGGCGCGACCCGGCGCAGGCTGGCGGCCTGGACGGCCGTCGAGGCACTGCTGCTCGCGCTGCCCGCCGCCCTGCTCGCCCCGCTGCTGACCGGGCCGCTGCTGCGGCTGCTGACCAGCTACGGCCCGCTGACCGGGATGCCGCTGGACCACGCCGACACCGCCGTCCGCTGGCCGGTGGCCGGGGCCTGCGCGCTGGTCTGTGTCGCGCTCACCGCGCTGCCCACCGTGCTCCGGGGCGACGGCGGCCGGGTGGTGTCCCGCCGGCAGGCCGTGGTCAGCACCGTCGCCCGCTCCGGCGCCGACCTGGCGCTGCTCGCGCTGGCCGTGGTCGCGTACCAGCAGCTCGGTGCCCGCACCGGCGGCCTCTCGGTGGACGCCGACGGGCAGTTGGGCATCGACCCGGTGCTGGTCGCGGCGCCCACCCTGGCGCTCTGCGCCGGGACCCTGCTGGTGCTCCGGCTGCTGCCGTTCGCCGCCCGGCTCGGGGCCCGGCTGGCCGCCCGGGGCCGTGGCCTCGGCCCGGCGCTGGGCGGCTGGCAGCTGGCCCGCCGCCCGGGCCGGGCGAACGGTCCGGTGCTGCTGCTGGTGCTGGCGGTCGCCACCGGCGTCCTGGCCCTCGGCCAGCACGCCGCCTGGCGCGACTCGCAGCACGACCAGGCCGCCTTTGCCACGGCGGGCGGTCTGCGGATCTGGGGCTCGGCGCTGCCGGCGCTGGGCCAGGGCGGCCGGTACGCGGCCCTGCCCGGCGGCGACCGGCTGCTGCCGGTGGCCCGGATCGACCAGTCCCTGCCGGGCGACGTGCCGGGCCGGGTGCTGCTGACCGACACCGCCCGCGCGGCCGGCGAACTGGTCGTCAGGCCCGACCTGTTCGACGACCGGGCGGCCGGGGAGCTGTTCGCGCCGCTGTCCGAGCCGCAGCCGGCCGGGCTCCGGCTGCCCGGGAAGCCGGCCCGGATCGACCTGACCGTGGCGGTCCAGGTCGCCGACGCCCCCATCGGGGACTGGGCCCAGTACTTCCCCGGCACAGCGTCCGACCCGTTGCACTCGCCCGACCTCTGGCTCCAGCTGCGGGACGGCTTCGGGGTGTCCCACCGCATCCTGGTTCCGCAGCTGCCGCCCCGGAGCGAGCTGACCGTCTCGGTGGACCTGGGCGCGCTGACCGCCGCACCGCTCGGCGCGGTCGCCGCGCCGCTGACCCTGACCGGCTTCGAGCTGACCCACCCCACCGGTTCGCGTGAGGGCGGCGGCGAGCTGACGGTCCGCCACCTCGCCGTCTCCGACACCGCGACCGGACCCGCCACCGCCGTCCCGGCGCCCGTCGGCGCCTGGACCGCGACGGCCGAGGTCGGCCCCCCGGTGGACGTGCGCGTCGGCGCCGCGGCGGACTCGGTGCTGACCGTCGGTTACACGCAGTCCACCAGCCACCGCAGCATGCTGCTCGCCCCCGGCGGCACCAAGTCGGGCCCGGACGTCAAGGGCCTGGCCACCCACGCCTACCTGACGGCCGTCGGCGCCAAGGTCGGCGACCTGATCAAGGTCCAGGTCGGCAACGCCAGCCTGCCGGTCCGGATCACCGGCGCGGTCGAGGCGCTGCCGGTGTACGGCACCACCGCCCTGCTGCTCGACCTGCCCAGCACCGACCGGTGGCTGAGCGACCGCGGCTCCGACATCCCGGCCGTCAACGAGTGGTGGCTGCCCGCCTCCGGCCCCGGCGACCGCACCCCGGCCGAGGCCGCCGCCGCCCTGCGGGCCGGACCGACCGCCCAGCAGCTGACGCTCCGTGAGGAGGACGCCGCCGCCCGGGTCGGTGACCCGCTGAGCGCCGCCCCGCAGAGTGCACTGGCCGCGCTGGCGCTGGCCGCCGCGGTGCTGGCCGCCATCGGCTTCACCGCCGCCTCGGCCGCCTCGGCGAGCGAGCGGGCCGGCGAGTCGGCCGTACTGCTCGCGCTGGGCGCGTCCCGACGGCTGCTGAACCGGACCGCCGCCGCCGAGCAGGTGGTGCTGGTCGCGATCGGCACCGCGGTCGGGCTGCTGCTCGGAGCCGTACTGGTCCACCTGGTGGTGCCCCTGGTGGTGCTCACCCCGGCGGCCCGCCCGCCGGTTCCCGAGGTCCTGGTCGGGCTGCCGCTCGGTCAGGTGCTGGCCCTGGCGGCCGGGACCGCCGCCCTGCCGCTGCTGTCCGCCTTCCTGGTCGGCGGACGCCGCCGGGACGTGGCCGCCCGGCTCCGGTTCGTGGAGGAGAAATGAGCACCCCGGCCCCCTGGGTCCGTACCCGGCTGCGCACCGCGCCGCTGGCCGCCCTGCTCACCGCCGCCCTGGCACTGGCCATGGTCTTCCTGGCGGCCGCACTGCCCCGGGCACTGGACCGGGGTGCGAACGACGCGCTGCACAGCTTCCTGGGCTCGCACGGTCCGCTCACCACCAGCGTGCGGGTCACCTCGGGCCCGGCCTCGGGCGGTGGCGACCCGGCGAAGAAGCTGGACACCACCCTGGCCGAACTCACCGGCGCCGTCGGCGCGGTGCTCCCGCTCGACCCGAGCGGTCCGGTGTACGGACGCCGGGGCAACAAGACGCGTGAGCTGCGGGATCCCGGGCTGGACCGCCCGGAGGGCCTCCCGCCCGAGCTCGCCCTGCTGTACCTGCACGGGGCGCAGGACCACCTCCGGCTGACGGCCGGTCAGTGGCCGGGCGGCGCTGCGGACGGGGAGCCGGTCCGGATCGCGCTGGAGGCGAGCGCCGCCGAGACCATCGGGATCAAGCTCGGCTCGGTGCTCGACGGCAGTGCCGTGGGGCTGGGCCCGGAGCAGGTCCAGGTGGCCGGCCTGTACGCGGTCCAGGACCCGGCCGACGTGTTCTGGGCCGGGGAGGGGTGTGCCCTCAAGGCGTGCAAGAACCTGCGCTACATGGGTCCGTGGGAGCCCCCGGTGGCGTACTGGTACACCATCGCGCTGACCGGCCCGGAGGCGTTGTCCCGCCTGGCCGGCTGGGGCAACGGGGACGAGGACTTCTGGCGGCTGCCGGTGCACGTGGACGCGCTGCGGGCGGACAAGCTCCGGCAGAACTCCTTCGACCTCTCGGCAGTCACCGCAGGACCGATCGCCGCCCGGATGGCCATCGGAACCGACCGGCCCGGCCTGCGGATCAACTCCGACCTGCGGACCCTGATCGACACCGCCCGGAAGCGGCAGTCCGCGATCGACTCGCTCACCGCGATCGGCCCGGCCGGCGCCGCCGGTGTGGCCGCCGTGGTGCTCTGCCTCGCGGCGGCGCTGACCGCCGAACGGCGGACGGCTGAGCTGCGGCTGCTCCGGGCCCGCGGTGCCAGGACCGGCGGGATCTGCCGACGGCTGCTCGGCGAGGGGGCGCTGACCGTGCTCCCCGCCGCCGGGCTCGGCGCGCTGCTCGCCTTCACCCTGCTGCCCACCCCGCGCTGGCTGACCGCCACCGTCGCGGCGGGCTCGGTCACCCTGCTCGCTCTGCTGGCCTTCCCGGTCCGGACCGCCCTGCTGCTCCGCAACCCGGCCGGCGAGGCCAGGTCAGGACGCCGCCGCCTGATGGCCGAACTCGCCGTGCTGGCCGCCACGGTGGCGGCCGCCACCCAGGTCGCCCGACGCGGGGTGGCCCCGCTCGGCGAAGGGGTGGACCCCCTGCTGGTGGCCGCCCCCCTGCTGCTCGCACTGACCGGCGCGCTGCTGCTGGCCCGGCTCCAGCCCGCCCTGATCGGGCTGCTGGCCCGCTGGGCCAGGCCCCGGCCCGGCGCGATCGCCTTCCTCGGTCTGGCCAGGGCCGCCCGGGGCAGCGGCCCGCGCTCACGGCCCTCGGTGCTGCCACTGCTCGCCCTGGTGCTCGCGGTGACCTGCGGCGCGGTCGGCGCCACCGTGCTGAGCTCGGTCGCCGCCAACCGGACTACGGTGGCCCGGCACACCATCGGCGCTGACGCCGTGGTCAGCGCCCAGCTGAGCGGCTCGCTGCCGGCGGGGTTCGTCACGGCGGCCGGCCAACTGCCCGGGGTGGAGACGGCACTGCCGGTCTGGACCGAGGACGACGTCACCATGTCGACCGGCAGTGGCGGTTCGGTCCGGGTCAACGTGGTGCTGGCCGACCCGGTCGGGTACGCCAGGCTGGCCGAGGTCGCCGGGCGGGGCCGGTTCGACCCGGCCCTGCTCACCCCGGTACCGGGCCGGCCGCTGCCCGCCCTGATCAGCAGTGACCTGCCGGAGGGCGAGTTCACCCTCCGGCTGGGCGGCGGCGAGGCGGTCCCGATCCGCACCGTCGGCATCGCCGACGGCACCCCGGCCCTGAGCGGGGCGGCCGCCACCAACGTGGTGCTGCCGGTCGGTCCGGCGGCCGAACTGCTGCCCCGGCTCGGCGGCCCGGACAGGTGGCTGGCCGACGGGCACCTGGACGACGCCCGACTGCGCGCGCTGGCCGAGGAGTTCCTCGGGGCCCCGGCCGTCGGCACCCGGCCGGGCCACCTGGTGCGGACCAGCGCCGGGATGGTCGCGGAGCTCGGCAGCGACCCGCTGCAGAACTCCGCCGAGCGGCTGTTCTGGGTCACGGTCGGCGCCACGGCGCTGTTCGCACTGCTCTCCGTCCTGCTGACGCTGTTCCGGGCCGGGCCCGAGCGGGCCGCGATGCTGGCCCGCCTGCGCACCATGGGTCTGCGACCCCGGCAGGGGCTGGCGCTGATCCTGGCCGAGGCACTGCCGCAGGCGCTGTTCGCCGCCCTCGGCGGGGCGCTGACGGCGGTCGGCTGCATCCTGCTGCTCGGCCCGGCCGTCGACCTCTCCCCCCTGGTCGGCGCCGAGGTCCCCTCCGGGCTTCGGCTCACCGCCGCACCGATCGTCGAACAGACCCTCGGGCTGGCGCTGTTGGCCGCCCTCGCGGTGCTGGCCGAGGCCGCCGTCACCGCCCGCCGGCAGATCACCACCGAGCTACGAGCGGGAGACACCCGATGAGCACTCCGCCCCCGAGCCTGGCCGAGCTCCAGCGCAAGGCGCTGGCCGCCGCCGCCCCGCAGAGCGTCCGGCCCGGCCTGGCGATCAGCTGCGAGCGGCTGGTCCGGATCTTCAACGCGGACGGGATCGAGGTCCAGGCGCTCCAGGGACTCGACCTGACGGTGGACCAGGGCGACCTGGTGGCCCTGGTCGGCGCCTCCGGCAGCGGCAAGTCCACCCTGCTGAACGTGCTGGCCGGTCTTGACACCCCGACCGCGGGCGCGGCCACCGTGGCGGGCTGCGACCTGCTGACGATGACCGCCAAGGACCGGCTGCGCTACCGCCGCGAGGTGGTCGGCTTCATCTGGCAGCAGACCGCGCGCAACCTGCTGCCGTTCCTGACGGCCGCTCAGAACATCGCCCTGCCGATGGAGCTGCGCTCGGGCCACCGGGCCGCCAAGCGGCAGCGCGCCCGGGTGACCGAGCTCCTGGAGGCGCTGGACATCGGCGAGTTGGGCCACCGCCGCCCGGCCGAGCTCTCCGGCGGCCAGCAGCAGCGGGTGGCGATCGCGGTCGCACTGGCCAACGAACCGGCGGTGCTGCTCGCCGACGAGCCCACCGGCGAGCTGGACTCGGAGACCGCCACCGGGATCTTCGAGGCCTTCCGCACCGTCAACCGCGAACTCGGCACCACCGTGGTGGTGGTCACCCACGACCCGATGGTGGCCGGTGAGGTGCGTCGTACGGTGGCGATCCGGGACGGCCGCACCAGCAGCGAGGTGCTCCGCCGCACCGTGACCGACGAGCACGGCCAGGAGACGGTCAGCGAGCGCGAGTACGTGATGCTGGACCGCACCGGCCGGGTCCAGCTGCCCGCCAAGTTCCTGGCCGCGCTGGGCATGCAGCACCGGGTGGCGGCCGATCTGGCGGCCGATCACATCGCGCTGCACCCGGACGACACCGACTGATCAGCCGAGCCCGGCGGCCAGCCCCGCCGGTGAGACGAAGTCGGTGTGAGTGCCCACCGAGGTGCAGGCGTACGCCCCGGCGACCGCCCCGGCCCGGGCACAGTCCAGCACCGGGCGCCCGGCCAACCGGCCGTACAGGAAGCCGGTCACGTAGGCGTCGCCCGCGCCGTTGGTGTCCACGACCGGCCGGCCCGGGTCCACCGCCGGCAGGTGGTGGATGGTGTCCGGCTGATCCCGCGTCAGCAGGTAGCTCCCGTTGGCGCCGTCGGTGGCGGAGACCAGGGTGGCCCGGCCCTCGGCGAGGATCTGCCGCATCACCTGCTCGTGCCGGCCCCGGCAGCCCGCCACCGACAGGAACACCAGGTCGGAGTTGACCGCGTAGTGCCGGTGGTGCGGGTTGACGCCGTCCCAGTCGTGCAGGTCGGTGGAGCTGGTCAGGCCGAGCCGCCGGATGTCGGCGTACATGTCCCGGTTCACACCGGTGATGGACAGGTGCACGTGGCGGCTGCGCTCCAGGTACGGCAGGTAGAACTCGGCGGGCAGCCGGAGTTCGGCCGGGTGGCGGCCGTCGTAGAACGAGAACCGGCGGCCCTGGGCGTCCACCAGGTTGACCGAGCGCGGGGTGCCGGCGGGCGAGAGCAGGTGACTGAACGGCAGCCCCCGGCGCCGGTACTCGGCCAGGATCAGCTCGGCCTGCGGGTCTTCGCCGAGGAAGTCCAGGAAGTGGGTGCGCAGCCCGAGCAGGTGCGCCCCGAGCGCCACGCCGTTGCCGGTGTGCGCCACGTAGTCGCGGATCGGCGGGACGGACTGGGAGTCGGCGTCCGGCAGTTCGAGGCGGTCCAGCCGGACGATGGTGTCCACGCCGGTGCCGCCGGCCACCAGCAGGTCGTAGTCGGTCATGGCCGGAGTCAACCAGGGTGCCGGGGCATGGGCAATCCCTTGCGGAAAGATTCCGCAAGGGATTGCAGACGCTCAGGCCAGCATCTGCGCCGTGGCCTCGGCGGACTCCGACTCACCCTGCTTCGGCTTGTGGTCGATCATCAGGAAGGTGATCAGCGCCGCCGTCAGCAGGATGCACATCGCCACCACGGTCGCCACCACGTAGCCGTGCACCGCGCCGGCCGACCGGACCTCCGGACTGCTCGCGTTCCGGGTCGCCAGGTAGGTGGCCGTGACGCTGGCCGCGATGGTGTTGAGCAGCGCGGTGCCGATCGAACCGCCCACCTGCTGGGCGGTGTTGATGATGGCGGAGGCCGCGCCGGTCTCGTACGGTGCCACCCCGAGGGTGGCCAGGCTCATGGTCGGCATGAAGACCATGCCCATGCCGAAGCCGAGCAGGAGCTCACTGGGCAGCACCACGGTCGCGTAGGAGCTGTCGACCTTCATCTGGATCAGCCAGGCCATACCGGCGGCGGCCAGCAGCAGGCCGGGCACCACCAGGTTTCGGGACGGCACCCGGGTCATCAGCCGGGCGGCGATACCGGTCGCGCTGATGATGATCGCGGCGGTCATCGGCAGGAAGGCGACACCGGCCATCACCGGGGAGTAGCCCTTGACGGCCTGGAGGTAGTAGGTGAGGAAGAGGAACAGGCCGAACATCCCGATCATCGCCATGCCGACCGCGATCGCGGCGCCGCCCCGGTTCCGGTCGCCGACGATGTGCGGCGGCATCAGCGGGTGCGTGGTCCGGCGCTCGAACAGGGCGAAGGCCGCCAGCAGGGCGGCGCCGAGCAGCAGGCAGCCGATCACCACCCAGTCGTCCCAGCCCCGGCTGGTCGCCTGCGAGGTGCCGAACACGATGGCGAGCAGGCCGCCGCAGCCGAGCACCGCGCCGGGCAGGTCGAGCTTGACCCGGTGACCCTTCTCGATGTGGTCGCGCGCGAGCAGGTAGTACGCGCCGATCGCCGCACCGATGGCGATCGGGATGTTGACGAACAGGCACCAGCGCCAGTTCAGGTACTCGGTGAGCAGCCCACCGGAGATCAGCCCGATCGCGGCGCCGCCGCCCGCGATGGCGCCGAAGATGCCGAAGGCGGTGGCCCGCTCCTTGGCATCGGTGAAGGTGTTGGAGAGCAGCGACAGGGCCGAGGGGGCGAGCAGCGCGCCGAAGGCCCCCTGGAGCGCGCGGGCCGCGAACAGCATCCAGCCCTCGGTGGCGAACCCGCCGATGGCGGAGGCGACCGCGAAGCCGAGCAGGCCGACGGTGAAGGTGCGCTTGCGGCCGAACAGGTCGCCGATCCGGCCGCCGAGCAGCAGCAGACCGCCGAACGCCAGCGTGTAGGCGGTGATCACCCACTGCCGGTTGGCGTCCGAGATCCCCAGTGCCTTCTGGGCGGAGGGGAGGGCGATGTTCACGATGGTCGCGTCCAGCACGATCATCAGCTGGGCGATGGCGATCACGGCCAGCGCCCACCAGCGCCGGGGATCCACCGTCTGGTCTGCGGGAGCGGGTTGCTGGGACACCGTTTTGCCGCCTTCCGAGAGACTCCGGGAGAGCTGTTTGGGGCAACACTCTCTCCAGGAGATCCCTCGAAAGGGCGACAAGCAACAGCTTTTAGTGGTTTATGTCCAGATTTGGACAGATCAGAGCGCGGCCAGCACCTCGACCAGGTCGTCCAGTCCCAGCGATCCCTGGGACAGTGCCGCCATGTGCCAGGCCTTCTGGTCGAAGACCTCGCCCCTGGCCTCGGCCGCCGCCCGGGCCGCCGCCCGGCCGCGCAGCCAGGCCCGCTCGCCGAGCTTGTAGCCGATCGCCTGGCCGGGCAGCCCGAGGTAGCGGATCAGCTCGCTGTCCAGGAAGTCGGCCGACAGCCCGCAGTACCGGCCGAAGAACTCCCTGGCGTCGTCCGGCAGCATCGGCTCGCCGGGCATGAACGGGGAGTCGGCCGGGAACTCCAGGCCGACGTGCATGCCGATGTCCACGATCACCCGCAGCGCCCGCATCATCTGGGCGTTCAGGTAGCCGAGCCGCTGCCCGGGGTCGGTCAGGTAGCCCAGCTCGTCCATCAGGCGCTCGGCGTACAGCGCCCAGCCCTCCAGGTTGGCGCTGACCCCGCCGAGGGTGACCTGGTAGGTGGAGAGCCGGTCCGCGACGTACGTCCACTGGGCCAGCTGGAGATGGTGGCCGGGCACGCCCTCGTGGTACCAGGTGGAGACCAGGTCCCAGACCGGGAAGCTCTCCCGTCCGAGCACCGGCAGCCAGGTCCGGCCGGGGCGGGAGAAGTCCAGTGAAGGGGCGGTGTAGTAGGGGGCCGCGGCGCTGCCGCTCGGGGCGATTTTGGACTCCACGTTGAGCAGTGGGTCCGCGAGGTCGAAGTGCACGCCCTGGAGGTCGGCGATCGCGGTGTCCATCAGGTTCTGCAGGTAGGCGCGGACGTTCTCCTCGCCCTTGATCGCCGGGCCGTCGCTCTCCAGCCAGGCCATCGCCGCCATCGGCGTGCTGCCGGGGAGCACCTTCCCGGCCTCGGCCCGCATCTGCGCGTCCAGCTCGTGGAACTGCTCCCACGCCCAGCCGTACGCCTCATCCAGATCCAGGTCGGAGCCGGTCCAGTAGCGCACCCAGCGGGCGTACCGCTCCCGGCCCGTGGTGTCGGGCTGCCCGGCGGCCGCCGCACCGTAGACGTCCCGCAGCCAGTCCCGCAGCTCGCCGAACGACTCGGCCGCCGTGACCGCGATCGCGGTCAGCTCCGCGCGCTGGTCCTGGGGCGCGTCCTGAACGAACTCACCGAACCAGCCCCCCGGCTGATCGCCGGTCAGCCACTCCTCGATCTGGCCGACCACCGTGACCACCTGGCGCGGGCCCGAGAGCAGTCCGCGCTCGATGCCCTCGGTGAGCAGCTCACGGTACTGGGCCACCGCGACCGGCAGCCGGCCCATCCGGCGGCCGATCAGCGTCCAGTGCTCCGGCGTCTCGGTGGGCACGATGGTGAAGACCTCGCGCACACCGTGCAGCGGCGAGCCCAGGTTGCGGACCGCCCGGAAGTTCTCGCCCGCGTCGTGCACGGCGAGTTCGGCGGTCAGGCGCTCGCGGAGCAGCCGGGCACAGCGCAGCTCGGCGTCGTCCGCCGCGGCCCCGGCCGCCTCGGCCGCGTCCAGCTCGGCCAGGGTGCGGCGGGCCAGCTCGGCCACCGCCTCGATGCCGGTCGGCGAGAGGTCGGGCAGTCGGTCGTCGTCGTCCGGACCGAGACCCAGGTAGACCGCGGTCACCGGGTCGAGGGCGGCCAGCGCGTGGACGTAAGCATCGGCGATACGGCGGGGGGTGGTGCCGTCGGCAGGGGAGTTGATCAGTGCTTCAACCATTCGGCCATCCTTCCGCAGGCGGCCGGGTTTGCAAGCCCCTTTGCCTAGGCTTGTGCCGATGTACCGTCAGATCGCCTGCCGCCACGGCCTGCTCCGCCAGGCGGCCACCGGGTCCCAGGTCGGCCGCCCCCGGGCGAACCGGTAGAAGCTCAGGCCGATCAGCACCGAGCAGAAGTGCCCGAGGTCGGTGAAGGTGTGCGAGGTGACCAGCGGCAGCAGGTAGAAGAACAGCAGCCCGCCGCCGTAGAGCCAGCGCCAGCGCCCGGCGAACCGGTAGGTCAGCACGCCCTCCACCCCGGCCAGCGCGTAACTGACGCCGACGTCCACGGTGTTCGCCATGTTCTCCGGCAGCCGCCCCGCGTCCACGCCCCAGGCGACGAGGCCCTCGCTGACGAAGGTGGCCAGCACGTGGGCGGTGAGCGCGACCGTGAGCCAGCGCCAGGTGCCCAGCCAGCGTTCGACCGGCACGTGGAAGATGTTGAAGATCACGAAGTAGAAGAAGAACGCCGACTGCTCGGTCCAGATCGCGCTGGCCAGCAGCGCGTGCACGGGGTGCGAGCGGAGCTGGTCGATGTTGGTGCTGCGCTTGCCCAGGAACCAGTCCAGGTTGGCCGGGTCGATCCTGGCCACCACGAAGCTGGTGAAGGCCAGCAGCAGCAGCCAGCAGTACGTACCCGGCGCCGCCCGGACGTACTTCCAGACCGCCCGCAGCGCCCTGACCGGAAGGCTCGTGGCCACCGGCTCCTGCACGGTCTCCTGCATCTGTGCTCCCGAATGCCGCTGACATCTGGTCACATGATGGTCTGATATGCCCGATTCG
This sequence comes from Kitasatospora sp. Root107, assembly GCF_001424875.1. Taxonomy (GTDB): domain Bacteria; phylum Actinomycetota; class Actinomycetes; order Streptomycetales; family Streptomycetaceae; genus Kitasatospora. Next base: position 97,143 of record NZ_LMCT01000001.1, read on the forward strand.
ACGGATGGACCCGCCGAGCACGGCGGCAAACGGCGACCGGACGGCTACCCTGGCCGCCATGGCAGTCAGCGCAACGACCTCGTCCGATCCGGCAGCCCGGCGGCCCGGCTACCGGCGACTTCCGGTGCAGCAACGGCGCGAGCAGCTGATCGCCGTCGCCCTGGAGCTCTTCGCCTCCCGCCCGCCGGAGGAGGTGAGCCTGGACGACGTGGCCGAGGCGGCCGGCGCCTCCCGTCCGCTGGTCTACCGCTACTTCGCCGGGAAGCAGCAGCTGTACGAGGCCGCCCTGCGCAGCGCCGCCGAGGAGCTCGCGAGCCGGTTCACCGTCCCGCCGGACGGCACCCCCACCGAACAGCTCTCGGCGGTCCTGGACCGCTACTTCGACTTCGTCTCCGAGCACCACACCGGCTACGGCGCACTGCTCCGCGGCGGCTCGGTGGTCGAGACCGCCCGGACCGGGGCGATCGTGGACGAGGTCCGGCGAGCCGCCCTCCGCCGGACGGTCCGTCACCTCGGCGTCCGGGAGGCCGCCGGGCCCCGGCTGACCCTGCTGGTCCGCTCCTGGATCTCGGTGGTCGAGGCCTCCGCCCTCAGCTGGCTCGACGAGGGCCGGCAGATCCCGCCCGAGTCGCTCCGCGAGTGGCTGCTCGACGAGTTCGTCGTGATGACCGCCGCCACCGCCCTGCACGATCCCCAGACCGCCGAGGTCCTCACCCGCCTCCTCGGACAGGAGGGCCCCACCGGCCGCGCCACCGCCTTGGCGGCGAGGCTCCGGACGATGCTCACGCTCAACCAGAGCTGACCAGGGGCTCGGGGAACTGCGACGCCGGCCTCAGAAGCGTTCGACGTGCGTACCAGGTCAGGACTTTCGCATTTTGCCCCAGTCGCCACGAACCGTCGCCGTTCCCCGAGCCCCTGGCTACGCCATGGATTGGCGGAAGCGCGAGGGCGGCACGCCGTAGCGGGCGGTGAACGCCTGCCGAAGCGCCTCCGCGGAGCGGAAGCCGCAGTGCGCCGCCACCCTGGCGACCGGCAGCGAGGTGGTGGTCAGCAGCTGCGCCGCCGCCTCCAGCCGGGCGTCCCGGACAAACCGTCCCGGCGTCCGGCCGAGCTGCTCGGCGAACAGCCGGGTCAGCTGCCGCTCGCCGATCCCCGCGACTTCGGCCAGCGCTGCCGAACCGAGGTCCGCCGTCAGATGGCCCGCGACGTGGTCGACCGCCCGGCGGACCGCGTCGTGCCAGGGCGCGCCGGTGCTCACGTACATGCTCATCTGCGCCTGGTTGCCCGGCCGTTGCAGATAGGTGACCAGGGCCCGGGCCACCGACCTGGCCAACCCGGGGCCGTGATCCTCGGCGACGAAGGCGAGCGTCAGGTCGAGCGCGCTGGTGACGCCCGCCGCCGTCGCGACCTCGCCGTCCCGGATGAAGATCGGCGCCGGGTCGACCTCCACCGCCGGGTAGCCGGCGGCGAGTTGGGCCGCGTAGCTCCAGTGCGTGGTGGCCCGCCTGCCGTCCAGCAGCCCGGCGGCCGCCAGCACACTGGCGCCGGTGCAGACCGAGGCCACCCGGCGGCTCTCCCTGGCCAGCCTGCGGACGTGGCCGACGATCAACGGGTTGGCTGCGGCCGCCTCGTGGCCGAACCCGCCGGTGACCACCAGGGTGTCCAGCGGCCCCCGGAGTCGCTCCAGACTGTGGCCACCGTCCAGCGAGAGCCCGGAGCCGCAGCCGATCGGACGACCGCCGGGGGTGGCCACCGCGATCGCGTAACGCGGTTCCGCGCCAAGGCGGTTGGCCGTCGCGAGGGTGGTCGTGACGCAGGCGATGTCCAGCAGCTCCGCCGCGTCGTAGCCGACCACCACGATCTGTCGCTCCGTCATGGCGCCCACCCTATGGCGGACCGACCTGCACCCCAGGATTCCGGACCTGCCGCCGACCGGTGCTGGCCCGACCGCCCGGGTCCGGCGGAGGGTGACGGCATGACCAAGACCATCGCTTTCGTCGTCTACCCCGGCCTCACTCCGCTCGACCTGGTCGGACCGCTCCAGGTGCTCTCGGCGCTGGCCTCGCTCGACCCGTCCTACCGGGTGGTGGTGGTCGGCCGCGACCTCTCCCCGGTCGGGACGGACACCCCGCTGCGGCTGGCCCCGAGTCACACCTTCGCCCAGGTGACGGCACCGGACGTGGTGCTGGTCCCGGGCGGCGCCGCACCCACGATGACCGCGCTGACGGACCAGCACCTGCTGGACTGGCTGCGGCAGGCGGCCACCACCGCCGAAACGGTCGCCTCGGTCTGCACCGGCTCACTGCTGCTCGGCGCGGCGGGCCTGCTGGAGGGACGGCGGGCCACCACGCACTGGGGCATGCGCGGGCTGCTCCCCAAGTTCGGCGCGATCCCGGTGGCCGAACGCTGGGTCTCGGACGGGCCGTTCCTCACCGGAGCCGGGGTCTCGGCCGGGATCGACCTGGCCCTGCACCTGGTCGAGCAGCTGGTGGGCGCCGAACTCGCCCGCACCGTCCAGCTGTTCATCGAGTACGACCCCCAGCCGCCGCTCGGTGGCATCGACTGGGGGTCGGTGGACTACCCGGCCTTCGAACCGCACGCCCGCCGCATGCTCACCACCGGCCTGGCCGACCATCCGGACCTGCTCGCCCGCCTGCTCAGCTGACCCCTCCCGACATCAGCCACCAGGGGCCCGGGGAACTGCGACGCCGACCTCGTACAAGGTGATCCGTACATAGAGGGTCAGGCACTTTCGCAGTGACCCCGGCGCCAGATCTCCTCGCAGGTCCCCGAGCCCCTGACCGTAGATGCTCGGGGACCTGCGAAAGGGTCAGGCCTTGCCCAGCACCTGGCGCTGCCGCCCGAGCCCGTCGACCTCCAGCTCGACCAGGTCGTTGGGCCGCAGGAACGGCGTGCCCGGTCGGCCGAGGGTGACGCCGGCGGGGGTGCCGGTGACGATCACGTCGCCCGGTTCGAGCACCATGAACTGGCTGAGGTAGCGGACCACCTCGTACACCGGGAAGATCATCGCCGCGGTGCTGCCGTCCTGCCGGAGCTCGCCGTTGACCCAGAGCCGGAGCCCGAGCCGCTGCGGGTCGCCGACCTCGTCGGGCGTCACCAGCCAGGGGCCGAGCGGGGTGAAGGTCTCCGCCGACTTGCCCTTGTCCCACTGCCCGCCGCGCTCGAACTGGAAGGCCCGCTCGGTCACGTCGTTGACCGTGGCGTACCCGGCGATCACCGCCGCCGCCTCGGCCTCGCTCTCCAGGTAGCGGGCGGTCCGCCCGATCACGATGGCCAGCTCGACCTCGTAGTCGGTCTTCTCGCCGCCGCGCGGGATCAGCACCTCGTCGTACGGGCCGACCACGGTGTTGCTGGGCTTGAGGAAGACCACCGGCTCGGCCGGGATCGCGGCGCCCGCCTCCTCGGCGTGGTCCCGGTAGTTGAGACCGATCCCGACCACCTTGCCCGGGCGCACGACGGGCGCGCCGATCCGCTCCCCGGCGAGGTCGGTCTCCGGGAGTTCACCGGCCGCCACCGCGCGGGCCAGCTCGGCCGGGTCGAGCGCGGCCAGGAAGGCCCCGTCGATGTCCGGGGTCCGGCCGGAGAGGTCGAAAGCGGTGCCGTCCTGACCCAGCACCACGGGGCGTTCGGCGCCCTGAGGGCCGACACGGAGGAGCTTCACTGCCCATCACCACCTGGTTCGTCGCATGCCATCGAGGAGGCCGCACACCTCTCCCGTCCTATGCATCCGAGGTATATCAACCGGTCGGGCCTGCGAACCAGAGGGGACAGCTCGGCCAGTTCCTATCAATTCCTCCAACCCGCCGAAGGCCCGAATCAGCGTCCCGCACGGTTGACACCCCGGCCGTCAGCTGTTGTCGGGTCGAACTGATAGACAGTCCGGCATGGCGATCAGCGAGCACATCGAGGAATTCCACGGCCTCCCCGTCTTCGACTTCCCTGGCCCGGAGGGCACCGAGCTGCCTGCCCCGGAGTCGGTGGCCTGGCGGGTGCAGGTCGAGTACGACGGCGGCAGCGACTTCGCCGCGGTCTGGGCCGAGTTCCTGGCCGGGGTGGCGGTCGAGCAGGTCCGGGCCCTGGTGATCGGGCCGTGGTGGGAGGAGGACTACGAGCTGGTCGGGCCCGTCATCGCCGCGCTGACCGGCAGTGCCACCCGGCTCGGCGGCCTGCGGGCACTGTTCCTCGGTGAGGTCGTCTACGAGGAGTGCGAGCTCTCCTGGCTCCAGCTCGACGACGTGACCCCGCTGCTGGAGTCCTTCCCCGAGCTGGAGGAGCTGGTGGTGCGCGGCGCCTCCGCCGACTACGACGGCAAGGGTGGGCTCGCCCTGCGGGCCGTGCGCCACGAGAACCTGCGGGCGCTCCGGTTCGAGGCCGGCGGCCTGCCGGTCGCGGTGGTCCGGGCGGTCGGCGAGTCCGACTTCCCTGCCCTGGAGAGCCTGGAACTGTGGCTCGGGGTGGACGAGTACGGCGGCGACGCCGGGGTGGCCGACCTGGCGCCGGTGCTGAGCGGCGAGCGGCTGCCCGCGCTGCGCCGCCTCGGCCTGGAGAACAGCGCGCTGCAGGACGAGCTGGCCAAGGCGGCGGCCGAATCCGTCGTGGTCGGGCAGCTGGAGAGCCTGAGCCTGGCGCTCGGCGCCCTCACCGACGCCGGTGCGGAGGCCCTGCTCGGCCTGACCCACCTCCGCCGGCTGGACCTGCACCACCACTACCTCACCGACGCGATGCAGCAGCGCCTGCGCGACACCCTGGGCGCGGCCGGGGTGGAGCTGGACCTCTCGGACGCGGAGAAGCCCGACGATAACTGGCGTTACGTGGCGAACGGCGAGTGATCGCCGTCGTCGGTCACCCGGGCCACCGCCGGGTGGAGCTGTTCGCGGCGGCGGTGCGGTCGTTCGGGCTGCCGGAGCCGACCGTGCTGCCCTGGGCGGAGGTGCTGCGCGGCCAGGTCACCGTCCCGGCCGGTGCGCTGGTCCGGGTGGACTCCCCCGGCGAGGACCCGGCCGTGGACACGCTGCTGCGCGGTCCTGACTGTCAGCCGACCCGGGTGGAGGGCTCGGCCGTCTGGTACGCCGGGCTGCTCGGCGGGCTCGCCACCCTGGCGGCGGCGGTCGGACAGGCCCCCGACGCCCGGCTGTTGGCCGATCCGGCGGAGACCGCGGTGATGTTCGACAAGCGCCGCACCCACGCCCGGCTCACCGCCGCCGGGCTCCCCGTACCGACGGCGCTCGGTCAACCGGTCGGCAGCTGGCCGGAGTTGCGTGAGCTGCTGGCCGCCGCCGGGCTGCGCCGGGTGTTCGTCAAACCCGCGCACGCCTCCTCGGCGTCCGGGGTGCTGGCGCTGGAGTTCGGCCCCGACGGCAGGCTCCGGGCGACCACCTCGGTCGAGCTGACCCCCACCGGCCTGCACAACTCGCTCCGGGTCCGCAGCTACACCACCGAACCGGAGATCGCCGCCGTCGTGGACGCACTGGCCCCCGACGGGCTGCACGTGGAGCAGTGGATTCCGAAGGCGTCCCAGCACGGCCGCTCGGCCGACCTGCGGGTGGTCGCGGTGCACGGCAGGGTCACCCACGCGGTGGTCCGCACCGGCGCGGGCCCACTGACCAATCTTCATCTGGGCGGCGCCCGAGGCGATCTGGCGCTGGTCCGGGCGGCGGCCGGTCCGCACTGGGCCGGGCTGCTGGAGCTGGGCGAGCGAGTGGCCGCCTGCTTCCCCGGCTCCCCGATGGTGGGCATCGACGTGCTGCCCGGCGCCGGCTGGCGCCGCTGGTACGTCGGCGAGGTGAACGCCTTCGGCGACCTGCTCCCCAAGCTCCCCGGCCTGCCCGAGGGTCCGGCCGCCGGCCTGGACACCTACGGCGCACAGGTCCAAGCCCTGCTCGGAACGGAACTCGGAACGGAACGATGACCGCGATTCCCGACATGCATCAAGTCATCGGCAGCCACGACCTGCTGCTGGTCACCCTGGACACCCTCCGCTTCGACGTGGCCGAGGAGCTGGCCGCCGCCGGGCGGCTGCCCAACCTCGCCGCCGTCCTGCCCGGCGGCCGGTGGGAGCGCCGGCACTCCCCCGGCAGCTTCACGTACGCCGCCCACCAGGCGATCCTGGCCGGGTTCCTGCCCACCCCCGCCACGCCGGACGGGCCGCATCCGAGGCTGTTCGCGGCCCGGTTCGGCGGCTCGGAGACCACCGAGGCCCGGACCTGGGTCTTCGACACCCCCGACCTGCCCTCCGCGCTGGCCGCCGCCGGGTACCGGACGGTCTGCGTCGGCGGGGTCGGCTTCTTCAACAAGCAGGGCCCGCTCGGCTCGGTACTGCCGGGCATGTTCCAGCAGAGCCACTGGGAGCCGGAGTTCGGCGTCCCCTCGCCCACCTCCTTCGAGGCGCAGGTGGCCAGGGTCGAGCAGGTGACGGCCGAACAGCCGCCCGGGCAGCCGCTGTTCCTGCTGCTGAACGTCTCCGCGCTGCACCAGCCGAACTGGTTCCACCTGCCGGGCGCCACCCGGGCCGACGGCGACACCCGGGCCAGCCACGCCGCCGCACTGGAGTACGTGGACGCGCACATCGGGCGGCTGTTCGCGGCGATGAGCCGCCGCCGGCCGTGCTTCGCGATCGTCTGCTCCGACCACGGCACCGCCTACGGCGAGGACGGCTGGACCGGGCACCGGATCGGCCACGAGGTGGTCTGGACGGTCCCGTACGCCCACTTCACCCTGCCGACCGGAAGCCATGGGAACGACTCATGAGGCCCTATCAGTCCTACGTCTACGCCTACCCGCACAAGACGGCGTACCGGCAGTTGGAGCCCCGGCCGCAGCTGGCGGAGCTCTGGGCGGGCGAGCCACAGGACGCCCTCTCGCTCTACCTGCACATCCCGTTCTGCGAGGTGCGCTGCGGTTTCTGCAACCTGTTCACCCGGATCGGCAGCCCGGACGGGCTGACCACCGCCTACCTGGACGCGCTGGAGCGGCAGGCCGTCGCCGTCCGGGCGGCGCTGGACGAGGGGGCCCGGTTCGAGGTGGCGGCCTTCGGCGGCGGCACACCCACCTATCTGACGGCGCGGGAGCTGGAGCGGCTCTGCGATCTGACGGAGCAGCGGATGGGGGTGGACCTGCGAGCCGTGCCGCTCTCGGTCGAGGCGTCCCCGGACACCGCCACCGCCGACCGGCTGGAGGTGCTGGCGGACCGGGGCACCACCCGGCTCAGCCTCGGGGTGCAGTCCTTCCTGGACGAGGAGGCCAAGTCGGCCGTCCGCCCGCAGAAGCGGGCGGCGGTGGAGGCGGCGCTCGGTCGGATCAGGGCGGCCGGCTTCCCGGTGCTGAACATCGACCTGATCTACGGCATCGACGGGCAGACCGGGGCGAGCTGGCTGCGCTCGCTCGACGCCGCGCTGGCCTGGCGGCCGGAGGAGCTCTACCTCTACCCGCTCTACGTCCGCCCGCTGACCGGGCTGGCCCGCCGCTCCGACCCACCGGACCGGTCCATGCCGCAGGACTGGGACACCCAGCGGCTGGCGCTCTACCGCTCCGGCCGGGACCACCTGCTGGCGCACGGCTACCGGCAGGTGTCGATGCGGATGTTCCGCCGGGCCGACGCGGCGGCCGAGGTGGCGGGCGAGTACAGCTGCCAGACCGACGGCATGGTCGGCCTGGGCTGCGGCGCCCGCTCGTACACCGCCGGACTGCACTACTCCTTCGACTACGCGGTGAACGCCACCGAGGTGCGCGGCATCATCGACGACTACGTGGCCACCACCGACTTCGGGCACGCCGAGCGGGGCTGGCCGATGGACCAGGACGAGGCCCGCCGACGGCACCTGCTGCAGTCGCTGCTGCAGGCCGACGGACTCGAACTCGCCGACTACCACCGCCGGTTCCACTCCACCCCGGCCGAGGACTTCCCGGCCGAACTGGCCGGCTTCGCCGAGCGCGGCTGGCTGGCGGACGGCCCCGGCCGGCTGGCACTGACGGCCGAGGGGCTGGCGTACTCGGACGCGGTCGGACCGGCGCTGTTCTCCCCTGCCGTGCGGCACCGGATGGCCGGGCACCAGGCCCGATGACCACCTTCCTCGGACTTCCCGGACTCGAACCACCGCGTGAGCCACAGGAGTTGACCGTCCTCTACCGGGGCCCGCTGGCCTCCTGCGACTACGACTGCCCCTACTGCCCGTTCGCCAAGCGCCGGGACAGCCCGGCCACCCTGCGGGAGGACCGGGCCGCGCTGGAGCGGTTCTGCGACTGGGTGGCCGAACAGCCCGCCGTCTCCGTCCTGTTCACACCCTGGGGCGAGGGGCTGGTGCGGTCCTGGTACCGCCGGGCGATGGTGCGGCTCAGCCTGCTGCCGAACGTCCGCCGGGTGGCGATCCAGACCAACCTGAGTTGCCGCACCGACTGGCTGGCCGAGGGCGACCCGGCGAGCCTCGCGCTCTGGGTGACGTACCACCCGGGCCAGGTCGCCCGGCACCGGCTGCTGACCAAGTGCCAGGAGCTGGACGCGCTCGGCGTCCGGTACAGCGTCGGTGTGGTCGGGCAGCCCGAACACCTGGCGGCGGCCCGGGAGTTCCGGGCCGCGCTGCGCCCCGAGGTCTACCTCTGGGTCAACGCCGCCGAGGGCCGCCGCTACACCGACACCGAGGCCGCCGAGTGGACGGCACTGGACCCGCTGTTCGGCTGGAGCCGCGAGCCGCACCCGAGCGAGGGCCGCCGCTGCCGGACGGGCTCCTCGGTGATCTCGGTCTTCGGCGACGGCTCGGTCCAGCGCTGCCACTTCGTCCGGGCCCCGCTCGGCAACATCTACGACGGCTCGTACCGCACCGGCCTGGCCGAGCGGCCGTGCCCGCTGCCGGTCTGCGACTGCCACATCGGCTATGTGCACCTGGAGACGCTGCCGCTGTACGACGTGTTCACCGAAGGAGTGCTGGAGCGCATTCCGTACGGGCTCGATCCGTACGGGATCAGCCGACCAGCAGCGCCAGTTGGCCGGTGACCGGGGCGGTCCTCGGCGGCAGCTGTGCGGTCAGCCGGGCCAGGTCGCGGGCGGCGTCCTCGGCCTGCCGGCCGCCGATGCCGGTGCCCAGCACCTCGCCGAGCAGCCCGACCGCCTCGGGCACCCGTCCGTCGGCGGCGAACCAGATCGCCAGGTCGTGGCAGGTCCGCAGGGTGCGCGGGTCGTGGGGGCCGCACTCGCGGGCGAACTCGCCGATCAGCGGCCAGAGCCGACGGGCCGCCTCCGCGGGTGAACCGGCCGCCCCGAGGGCCCAGGCGGCGTCGGCCCCGGCCCGGAGTTCGTCGCCCCGGCCCGGCTTGATCTCGGCCAGCCGACGGGCCACCTCGAGCCCGTCGGCCGGGCGGTGCGCCGGGTCCTTGGCGAGCAGGTCGAGGATCAGCCGCTCCAGCAGCAGCGGCAGCTCCGGGGCGAGCTGACGGGGCCTCGGCGGCTGGACGTCGACGTGCTGGCGCATCAGCCCGACCACCGTCCCGGCGTTGAACGGCCGCTGTCCGACGCACAGTTCGTAGAGCATGCAGCCGACCGCGTACAGGTCGACCCGTCCGTCCACCGGCCCGTCCGCCCAGCGCTCGGGCGCCAGGTAGATCGGGCTGCCGATCACCGACCCGACGGTGGTCAGGCCGCCCGGGCGGCCGTCCAGCCGGGCGATGCCGAAGTCCAGCACCTTGGCGCTGCCGGCGTCGGTGATCATGATGTTCTCGGGCTTGATGTCCCGGTGCACCACGTCGGCCCGGTGGGCGGCGGCCAGCGCCACGCAGACCTGGCCCAGCCAGTCCAGCACCTGCGGCAGCCCGGGCCTGGCCTGCTTGGCCACCGCCGCCAGCGAGCGGCCCGGCACCAGCTCCATCACCAGGTAGGGGCGGCCGGTCGCGGTCTCGCCGATGTCGTGCAGGGTGACGATGTGCGGGTGGTTCAACTTGGCCACCGCCCGCGCCTCATGGCTGAACCGGGCGATGTCCCCGGCCCCGAGCTCCGCCGAGTCGGAGATCACCTTGACCGCGATCTCCCGGCCGAGCCGGGTGTCGACGGATCGCCAGACCACCCCGAAGCCACCCCGGCCGATCTCCTCGACCAGCTGGTACTTGCCGTCCAAAATGTCCCCGGCCCGCATCTGCCCGCTCCCCCCGAGTACCGCCATGTCGGGGAGAGTTCACCACACGGCGGCAACCGGGAGGGGAACGGTGGGCTACGGCTTGGTCTTCGGCAGGCCGGGCGGGTTCAGCTCGGAGCTCTGCACGGCCTCGTTCTCCAGCCCCCAGCGCTTGAGCACCTGACCGTACGTACCGTTCTTGACGATCTCGCCGATCGCCTCGTGCACCGCCCTGGCCAGTCCGTTGTCCTTCTTCGTGGTGGCCGCGATCTTGCCGAGCACCTCCGCTCCGGCGCCCGAGTAGGTGCCGATGATCCGGGTCTCGCCGGTCTGCGCGACGTGGAAGGCGGCGGTCGGGTTGGGGCCGAGGTAGGCGTCGATCCGGCCCGAGCCGAGCGCCAGGTAGTAGTCGGCGGAGTTCTGGAAGTACTTGATGTCGACCGGCTTCAGCCCGTTCTTCAGGTTCTCCTCGTTCCAGGCGATCAGCAGCTTCTCCTGGTTGGTGCCGGAGGCCACCGCGATGGTGTGCCCGGCCACGTCCTTGGGCCCGGTGACCTTCCAGTCGGTCCCCTTCTTCGCCTCGAAGCCGAGGATGTCCAGCCGGTAGGTGGCGAAGTCGTACTTCTCCTTCCGCGCCTCCGTCACGGTGATGTTGGAGAAACCCACGTCGTACTTGTCGGAGTCCAGGCCGACGAAGATGTTCTCCCAGGAGACCGGGTTGAGCTCGACCTTGAGCCCGAGCACGTTGCCGACCAGGTACGCGATGTCCGGCTCGGCGCCGATGACGGTCTTGTTGTCGTCGGCGTAGAAGTCCAGCGGCGGGGTGGTGCCGAGCGAGTCGACCACCCGCAACGTGCCGCGCCTGCGGATCTCCTCCGGCACCAGTGCGGCGATCGCGTCCACCTTGGCGGTGGTCACCCGCTTCTGGTCGGCCGTCAGGTTCACCCTGGTCCCGTCCGGCGCGGTGTTGCCCTTCCCGGCGGCCAGGTCGGCGGCGGCCTCGCCGCCGCAGGCGGTGAGCAGCAGGGTGGCGGTCAGACCGGCGGCAGCGGCGACGAGGGCGCGACGGGGTAGGGACATGGCGTTGCTCCAGGGGTGTGGAAGGGAGAGGGTCAGAGGACCTTGGAGAGGAAGGCGCGGGTGCGCTCGTGCTGCGGTGCGTCCAGCACGGCGTCCGGTGGGCCCTGTTCGACCACCACACCGCCGTCCATGAAGACCACCGTGTCGGCCACCTCGCGGGCGAAGCCGATCTCGTGGGTGACCACGATCATCGTGGTGCCGGCGCGGGCCAGGTCCTTGATGACGTCCAGCACCTCGCCGACCAGCTCCGGGTCCAGGGCCGAGGTCGGCTCGTCGAAGAGCAGCACCTTGGGCTCCAGCGCGAGCGCCCGGGCGATCGCCACCCGTTGCTGCTGGCCGCCGGAGAGCTGCCGCGGGTAGACCTCGGCCTTGTCGGCCAGACCGACCCGGTCCAGCAGCTCCAGCGCCTGCTTCCGGGCGACGGTCTTGGGCCGGCGGAGCGCGCTGATCGGTGCCTCGGTGACGTTCTCCAGCACGGTGAGGTGCGGGAAGAGGTTGAAGTTCTGGAACACGAAGCCGATGTGGGTGCGCTGGCGCAGCACCTCACGCTCCGTCAGTTCGTGGAGCCTGCCGCCGGAGCGGCGGTAGCCGATCAGCTCGCCGTCGATCGAGACGTAGCCCCGGTCGAGCTTCTCCAGATGGTTGATCGCCCGCAGCAGGGTGGACTTGCCGGACCCCGAAGGGCCGAGCACCACCGTCACCGCCCCGGCGGCGACCTGCAGATCCACCCCGCGCAGCACCTCCAGCTGACCGAAGCTCTTGTGCAGGCCCCGGATCTCCACCATCGTCGTGCCGGTCAACTGGTGCCTCCTGTGGGCGCGGTGAGTCGGGTGGCCTGGATCTGCCGGACCAGGCCGCGGGCCCGTTGCAGCGGGGTCGGCGGCGGGGTGCGCTGCGAGCCGCGGGCGAAGTACCGCTCCAGGTAGTACTGGCCGAACGAGAGCAGCGTGGTGAGCACCACGTACCAGACGGTGGCCACCATCAGCAGCGGCACCACCCGGCCGGTCCGGCCGTAGATCACCTGGACCTGGTAGAAGAGTTCGCCGATCGCCATCACGTAGACGATCGAGGAGCCCTTGAACAGCGAGATCACCTCGTTGCCCGCGTTCGGCAGGATCGAGCGCATCGCCTGCGGCAGCACGATCCGGCGGATCTGCCGCAGCCGGGGGATGCCGAGTGCGGCGGCCGCCTCCAGCTGGCCGGCGTCCACCGAGATCACCCCGGCCCGGATGATCTCGGCGGCGTACGCGGCCTGGTGCAGCGCCAGCCCGAGCACGGCGGCGCCGAGCGCCCCGAGCAGGTCCATGGTCTCGAAACTCAGCACCGTCGGACCGAACGGGATCCCGATCCCGAAGCGCTTGTAGAGATAGGAGAGGTTGAACCAGAAGACCAGCTGGACGATCAGTGGGATCGACCGGAAGGCCCAGACGTAGACCCAGGCGATGGTCTGCAGGATCGGGCTCCTGGACAGCCGCAGGAAGGCCACCACCGCGCCCACGGCGAATCCCAGCACGGTTCCGTACAGGGTGAGTTGGAGGGTGACCCCGACCGAACGCAGGATCGTCTCGGTGGTCAGGAAGGCCCGGAAGGTGGGCCAGTCCCAGCCCGGGTTGGTGGCCAGCCCGTGCAGGAACTGGGCCACCACGACGACGGCGGCCGCTCCGGCCAGCCAGCGCCAGGGGTGCCGGGCCGGGACCACCGGCAGGGCGGCCAGGTCGTCCGCCCCGGCGGCGGCCACGGGTCTCTCGGTGGCGACGGTGCTCATGACGGACCTCACGGACGCTCGGGCGGACTGATCTCGGACGTGGTCAGGGCCGACCCGGTGGTGCCCCACTTCTCCAGGATCTTCCGATAGGTACCGTCCTGGATCAGCTGGTTGACCGCCGCCTGGAAGGCCGGGGTGAGCGGCGAGCCCTTCTTGAACGCGAAGCCCACGTCCAGCCGGCGGAACTCGCTCAGGAAGCGGGTGCCGGAGGCCGGCTGCGACTCCTGGTACCGCAGGCCGTTGATGGTGGACATCACCAGATCGACCTTGCCCTGCTGAAGGCTGGTCAGGGTGGCCCCTGTGTCCGAGAAGGCCCGCACCTCGTACGGCTTCTTCCCGGCGTCGGTGCAGACGCTCTTCTTCGAGTTCAGGGTGGTCTCGAAGGTGGTGCCGACCCCGGTGCCGATGGTCAGGCCACAGAGCTGGGCGATCTCCTTGACCGGCTGCTGGGCGGTGTTGTCCTGCTTCACCGCGAAGCCCTGGCCGTCGTTGATGTAGGTGACGAAGTCGATGGTCTTCAACCGGGCGGTGGTGACCCCGAAGTTGCCGGTGCCGAGGTCGTACTTGCCGCTGCCGAGTGCGGGCAGGATGGTCTCGAAGGCGGCCTCCTCGCGCTCGATGGTGAGGCCGAGCACCTTGGCCACCGCGTCGGTGAAGTCCACGTCGATCCCGGCCGCCCTCTTCACCGCCGGGTCCGGGTAGAAGGCGCTCGGCGGGGTGCCGGAGGAGCCGCCGAGCTTCAACGCACCGGCCTTCCGGGTCTCCTCGGGCAGCAGTGCGGCCACCCGGTCCACCTTGGCGACCGTCGAGACGACGTCCTTGGCCGCCGCCGCCAGTGCGGAACTCCCGGCCGGGGCCGGCGACTTGCCCGCGCCGGAGCCGCAGGCGGTGAGCACCAGCAGGGCGGTGGCGGTCAGCGTGACGGATGCGCGTCTCACGGGGTCGGGGCCTTTCGGGGGAGGTGCAGGAACGGGAGGTGCTTCTCGAACGGGAGCGGGGCGAAGACCGCCGGGTCACGGTCGAGGTCGAACAGCGGGGTGTAACCGGTGGCCAGGTAGAGCCCCTTGGCCTCGGGCTGGCGCGGACCCGTGGTGAGGAAGATCCGCCGGTAGCCGGCCGCCTCGGCGGCGAGCTCCAGCTCGGCCAGCACCCGGCGGGCCAGGCCGCGCCGGCGGTGTGCCGAGTGCGTCCACATCCGCTTGAGCTCGGCGGTCCGCCCGTCGTACCTGCGGTACGCGCCGCCCGCCACCGGCTCGCCGTCCGCCAGCAGGAGCAGCAGCGCACCGTCCGGAGCCTCGAACTCGCTGTCCGGGAACCGGCTCATCTCCTGGTGGCCGCCCGGGCCGTAGCGGGTGACGTACTCGTGGGTGAGCTCCCGCACCAGCGGCTCCGTCAGCGGGTCGGCCAGGGTGACCCGACGGACCTCCAGCAGCGAGCTCATGCCTGCAGCGCGATCAGCTGGTGCCGGTCCCGCTCCCGGGCGGCCGCCTTGGCGGCGTCCCGCTTGGCGACCTCCTCGCGGACGATCGGGATCACGTAGCGGCCGAAGTCGATGGCGTCGTCCAGCAGGTGGTAGCCCCGGGCGGAGAGGATGTCGACGCCGAGGTCGTAGTAGTCCAGCAGTGCCTGGGCCACCGTCTCCGGCGTACCGACCAGCGCGTTGGAGTTGCCCGCGCCGCCGGTCGCGGCGGCGGTCGGGGTCCACAGCGCGCGGTCGTAGCGCTCCCCGGCGGCGGCGATCTCCAGCAGCCGCTGCGAGCCGGTGTTCTCGGGCGCCCAGCCGCCGTCCGCGCCCTTCGCCCGGGGCAGCAACGAGCCTGCCGCCGTACGGGACTTGATCAGGTCCACGGTGCGGTGCGCCTTCTCCCAGGCCAGCTCCTCGGTGGCCGCGATGATCGGCCGGAACGCCACCTGGATCCGCGGGGTGTCGGTCCGCCCGGCGTCCCTGGCCGCCTGCCGGACCCGCTCGATCTGCTCGGCGGTCCGGGCCAGCGGCTCGCCCCAGAGGCAGTAGATGTCCGCCTCGGCGCCGCCCGCCGCGTAGGCGGCGGGCGAGGAGCCGCCGAACGAGACGTCCGGGCGCGGCTGCTGGACCGGGAAGACGTCCGAGACGAAGTCCTGGAAGCGGTAGTACTCGCCCTCGTGGTCGAACCGCTCCCGGGTGGTCCAGATCTTCTTCACCAGCGCGATGTACTCCCGGGTGCGGGCGTAGCGCTGGTCCTTGGTCAGGAAGTCGCCCTCCCTGCCCTGCTCCTGGTCGCTGCCGCCGGTGATGAAGTGCACGGTCAGCCGGCCGTCGCTGATCTGGTCCAGGGTGGCGAAGGTCTTGGCGGCGAAGGTCGGGTAGGAGACGTTCGGCCGGTGGGCCAGCAGGATCTGCAGGGTGTCCAGCCTGCTCGCCAGGAACGCGGCGGCGGGCGCCGGGTCGGGCGAGCCGGAGCCGTAGGCGAACAGCACCCGGTCCCAGCCGTGCTCCTCGTGGGCGCGGGCCAGCCGCAGGGTGTAGTCGCGGTCGAAGGCGGCGGTGCTCCGGGGCGTGGTCTCCGAACCGTCACCGGTGGCGGCGATGCCGAGGAATTCGACGGGCATGGCGAAGGGCCTTTCGGTCGTGCGGAAAGCAAGGGGTGGCGGCGCCGGGGCAGGCCGACGGAGCGGCGGGGCGCGGAGGGTGCGGCGGGGTGAGGGAGTACGAGAGAAGCGCGAGGGGCGCTGGGCGCGTGACGGCGCGAAGGGGGAACGAGAGCAGGACGGGGGGCCGGTCGGCCGGCCGCGACTACCGGGTCAGGCGCAACACGCCGCCGACCACACTCGACCGAAGTCGATGTGGCCGCGCGTCACCAGGCGCTGCTGCTCGGGGTCCATGGAGGAAGTTGAACAGCGGATCTCACGGGGCGTCAACCTCTCCGGGATTCCTTCATGTTCTGTTATCAGTAGGAACGGACCGCTCTTGACAGGTGCTGTTCGTTCACGCCTACGATCGGGTCAGGGCGCGTTGAGGGGCGCCGCCCGCCGTGACGGCCCAGCCACGTCTGGAGCCGGCCAATGGCCACTGTCCTGTCCGCCCCCGCACCCCCACAGACCGACGAGGCACCGATCGTGGCCCGCCGTCGGCCCGGCCGGGTGATCGCCTCGGTGCTCGCCCTGCTGGCCCTGGCGATGGTGCTCAACTCCGTCCTGCGCAACCGGGCCTTCGAGTGGGACGTGGTCGCGCAGTACTTCACCACCACCGCGATCGTGCAGGGCCTGCTGCTCACGCTCTGGCTGACCGCCGCCGTGATGGTGCTCGGCTTCGCCCTCGGCACCGTTTTCGCGGTCTGCAGGCTCTCCGACAACCCGGTGCTGCGGAGCATCAGTTGGGGTTTCGTCTGGATCTTCCGGTCCACCCCGCTGCTGGTCCAGCTGCTGTTCTGGTTCAACATCGGCGCGCTCTACCCGACCCTCGGCCTGGGCCTCCCGTTCGGCCCGGAGTTCCTGACCGTCCGGACGGTCGACCTGTTCGGCCCGACTCTGACCGCCGTGATCGGCCTCACCCTGCACGAGGCCGCGTACGCCGCCGAGGTGGTCCGCGGCGGCATCCTCTCGGTGGACCAGGGCCAGCTGGAGGCGGCCCAGTCGCTCGGCCTCGGCCGGGCCCGGGTGCTGCGCCGGATCGTGGTGCCGCAGGCGATGCGCTCGATCGTGCCGACGGCGGGGAACATGCTGATCGGCACCCTCAAGGGCACCAGCATCGTCAGCGTGCTGGCCGTCCAGGACCTGCTGTACTCGGCCCAGTTGATCTACAACCAGACCTATCAGGTGATCCCGCTGCTGCTGGTCGCCACCGTCTGGTACATCGCGGTGACCAGCGTGCTCTCGGTCGGCCAGTACTACCTGGAGCGGTACTACGCCAGGGGTGCCACCCGGGGCCCGCTGCCGCCCACCCCGCTGCAGCGCGCCCGGGGCCTCCTCTCCCGTACGGCGGTGGCGGGTTGAGCACCCTGGCGATCGTCGGAGCCGGGCCGCGCGGCACCGGACTGCTGGAGCGGATCGCCGCCAATGCGGCCGAACTGCTGCCATCCGACCGGCCGTTGGAGATCCACCTGGTCGACCCCCACCCGCCGGGCGGCGGCCGGATCTGGCGGTACGACCAGTCCCCGCTGCTGCGGATGAACTCGATGGCGGAGGACGTGACGATGTTCACCGACGCCTCCGCCACCATCGAGGGACCGGTCCGCCCCGGCCCCTCGCTCGCCGAATGGGCCACCCACCCCGAGGAGTTCGCCCCGTACCGGCCGGTCGCCGACCCCGCCGTACAGGCCGAGCTGGCCTCTCTCGCCCCGACCGACTTCCCCACCCGCCGGGCCCAGAGCGCCTACCTGGACTGGGTGTTCCGCCGCGCGGTCGCCGACCTGCCGGCGCACGTCACGGTCACCGTGCACCGGGACACCGCCCGCTCGGTCAGCGGCTCGCCGGACGGGGCACAGCTGGTCCAGCTCTCCGACGGCGTCCTGATCGCCGACCAGGTGGTACTGACCCTCGGTCACCTCGGCTCCTCCCCCGACCCCTGCCAACGCGAACTGGCCGGCTTCGCCGCCCGGCACGGCCGGTTCCACCTGCCCCCCGCGTTCTCCTCGGACGTCGACCTCTCCGGCGTCGCCCCGGGCGAGCAGCTGGTGCTGCGCGGCTTCGGGCTGGCCTTCGTGGACCTGGTCGCGATGCTCACCGAAGGCCGGGGCGGGCGGTTCGTACCGACCCCGGGCGGACTGACCTACCAGCCGTCCGGCCGCGAACCGGTGATCCACGTCGGGTCCCGGCGAGGCGTTCCGTACCACTCCAAGACCGGCTACCGACTGCAGGGGCCGCCCGCCCCACTGCCCCGGTACTTCGATGCCGCCGCCGTCGACCGGGTGCTGGCCGACCCCGGTCCGCTCGAACTGCGCCGGGACTTCTGGCCGTTGATGGCCAAGGAGATCGGCTTCGGGCACTACCACGAGCTGTTCCACGCGCACCGCGAACGGGTGTCCCTGCCCTGGTCCGAGTTCCTGGACCACTACGACCGGCTGGACTGGTACGCACCGGAGCTGGCCGCCCTGGTGGCACGGGCCGTCCCCGACCCGGCCGACCGGCTCGACTTCGAGGCCCTCGACCACCCGCTCACCGGCCTCCGGCTCACCCCCGACCAGCTCCAGCAGCACCTGCGCGACCACATCGGGGCGGACCACGACCGCCGCGCCGACCCGGCGCACAGCGCCGACCTCGGCGCCTTCCTCGCCCTGCTCTCGCTCTTCGGCCAGCTGCCCCGGATCATGGCCACCGGCCGGCTCACCGCCCGCTCGGTCGCCACCGAACTCGACGGCTGGTGGTTCGGCTTCTTCAGCTTCCTCGCCTCAGGGCCGCCCGGCTTCCGGCTGCGCCAACTGCTCGCCCTCTCCGAGGCCGGGGTCGTCCGCTTCCTCGGCGCCGACCTGCGGATCGAACCGGACGAGCGCACCGGCACCTTCGTCGCCACCAGCCCGACCACCCCTGGCCACCGGGTGCACGCCACCGCCCTGATCGAGGCCTACCTGCCCAAGCACGTGCTCTCCCGCACCGAGGACCCCGTCCTGCGCGGCCTCGCCCGCAACGGCGAGTTGCTGGAGGAGTCCGGCCTGCTGACCGTGTCCCTGGACGACGGCCGCCTCCTCGACCCGACCCTCGCCAACGCCCCGCACCCGCGCCGCACCGCTCTCGGCCCGCACACCAACGGCCGCGCCTACACAGCCTTCGCCCGCCCCCGCACCAACGCCCCCGGCTTCCGCCAGAACGACGCGGCGGCCCGCAGCCTGCTCACACGACTCAGCCAGAGCAGACCTGTGCAACCTTGCGCCCTGCCAGAGCCGAGCCCCGACCCCTGCGTAAGGTGAGGCCACACCCCGTACAAGGAAGTAGGGCTGTCATGGCGAAGCAGGCGCCGCAGAGCGATCCGGCGCAGGACCGGGCCAAGGTCACCGAGCCGCAGCACGCGGCGGCCGGCCTCCCGGCCGTGGCCCACAGCCTGCGGATGGCGAACGACCAGATGAGCCCCAAGCGGGCGCTGGCCACCCTGCTGAAGGTGAACCAGCCGGACGGATTCGACTGCCCCGGCTGCGCCTGGCCCGAGCCGGGGAAGACGCACACCGCCGAATTCTGCGAGAACGGCGCCAAGGCCGTCGCCGAGGAGGCCACCGAGCGGCGGATCACCTCCGCGTTCTTCGCCGAGCACCCGGTCGCCGAGCTCGCCGAGCGGTCCGGGTACTGGCTGGGCCAGCAGGGCCGCCTCACCGAGCCGATGCTGCTCGAAGCGGGCGCGACGCACTACACCCCGGTCTCCTGGGAGCGTGCCTTCGCGATCGTCGCCGAGGAGCTGGCCGCGCTCCCCACCCCCGACGCCGCCGCCTTCTACACCTCGGGCCGGACCAGCAACGAGGCCGCCTTCGCCTACCAGCTGTTCGCCCGTCAGCTCGGCACCAACAACCTGCCGGACTGCTCCAACATGTGCCACGAGTCCTCCGGCTCGGCGCTGGTGGAGACCCTCGGGGTCGGCAAGGGCAGCGTCAGCCTGAAGGACCTGTACCAGGCCGACCTGATCATCGTGGCCGGACAGAACCCGGGCACCAACCACCCCCGGATGCTCTCCGCGCTGGAGCGGGCCAAGCGGGCGGGCGCGAAGATCGTCAGCGTCAACCCGCTGCCCGAGGCCGGTCTCGAGCGGTTCAAGAACCCGCAGAACGCCCGTGGCCTGGCCGGGGTCGGCACCAAGCTGACCGACCTGTTCCTGCAGATCAGGCTCGGTGGCGACCTCGCGCTGTTCCGGGCGCTGAACCAGCTGATCCTGAACGCGAAGGACGGCGTCGACCACGAGTTCGTCGCCGAACACTGCCTGGGCTTCGAGGAGTTCGCCGCCGAGGCGGCCGCCACCAGCCGGGCGGAGGTGCTCGCCGCCACCGGCCTGCCGTGGGAGCAGATCGAGCAGCTGGCCGAACTCACCCTCTCCTCGCAGAAGGTGATCGTCTGTTGGGCGATGGGCCTGACCCAGCACAGGCACTCGGTGCCGACCATCCGCGAGGTGGTCAACTTCCTGCTGCTGCGCGGCAACGTCGGCCGCCCGGGCGCGGGTGTCTGCCCGGTGCGCGGGCACAGCAACGTGCAGGGCGACCGCACGATGGGCATCTTCGAGCGCCCCGCACCGGCCTTCCTGGAGGCACTGGGCAGGGAGTTCGGCTTCGAGCCGCCGCGTGACCACGGGCTGGACTCGGTCGACACCATCCGGGCGATGCGCGACGGCAAGGTGAAGGTCTTCTTCGCGATGGGCGGCAACTTCGTCGCGGCCACCCCGGACACCGAGGTGACCGAGGCCGCGATGCGCCGCTGCGCGCTGACCGTGCACGTCTCCACCAAGCTGAACCGCTCGCACGTGATCACCGGCGCCCGGGCGCTGATCCTGCCCACCTTGGGCCGGACCGACCGGGACTGGACCGCAGCCGGCGCCCAGTTCGTCAGCGTCGAGGACTCGATGGGCATCGTGCACTCCTCGCGCGGCGGCCTGCAGCCCCCGTCCGAGCAGCTGCTCTCCGAGGTGGCCATCGTCTGCCGGCTGGCCCGGGCCGCCCTCGGCGAGGCGAACGACGTGCCGTGGGAGCAGTTCGCCGAGTCGTACGACACCGTCCGCGACCGGATCTCCCGGGTGGTGCCGGGCTTCGAGGACTTCAACGCCAAGGTCCGCCGCCCCGGCGGCTTCGCCCTGCCGCACGGTCCGCGCGACAGCCGGACCTTCCCGACCAGCACCGGCAAGGCCAACTTCACGGTCAACCCGCTGACCGCCCCGGAGGTCCCCGCCGGGCGGCTGCTGCTCCAGACGCTGCGCTCGCACGACCAGTACAACACCACCATCTACGGCCTGGACGACCGCTACCGGGGCATCACCGGCGGCCGCCGGGTGGTCATGGTCAACCCGGCCGACGCCGCCGAACTGGGCCTGACCGAGGGCGGCTACGTCGACCTGGTCAGCGAGTGGGTGGACGGCAGCGAACGCCGGGCGCCGCACTTCCAGGTGGTGCACTACCCGGTGGCCCGGGGCGGGGCGGCCGCGTACTACCCGGAGACCAACGTGCTGGTGCCGCTGGACTCCACCGCCGAGATCAGCAACACCCCGACCTCCAAGGCGGTGCTGATCCGGTTCGAGCCCGACAGCACCGACAGCACCGACTGACCGTCAGGTCCGTCGGCCGACACTCCGGCCCACGAGTGACTGATTTGTCTGATTCGCACCTAATCTGACATCAGCTCACCCCCACTGCCGGAGGTAACCCGCGCCATGGCCGACACCGTCCCGCAGCCCGACAGTGCCGACCCGGGGGCCCCGGGCGACCTCACCAAGGGACCGCCCGCTCCGGCCGCCCGGCTGATTCCGCTGATCGCTCCGGCGATCCTCACCGGCTTCGGTGCCAGCCTCACGCTGATCGCGATCAGCTCGGTGGCCGGGCGACTGGAGAACCTGCTCTGGGAGATCATCCCGGACGGCCTGGACATCGACGGATTCAACCCCTGGTGGATCATCCTGGTCCTCACCGTCACCGGCGCCGCCGTCGGCCTCACGGTGTGGCAGGCGCCCGGCCACGCCGGGCCCGACCCGGCCACCACCGACCTGGTCGGCCCGCCGGTGTCGCCGTACGTGCTGCCCGGGCTGATCGTGGCCAGCATCCTCGCGCTGGCCGGGGGTGTCAGCCTGGGGCCGGAGAATCCGATCACGATGGTCAACATCGCACTGGCGTACTGGCTCGGACGGCGTTTCATGCCCTCGGCCGGCCCGGTGCTCTGGATCGCACTGGCCGCCGCCGGCACCATCGGCGCGCTCTTCGGCACCCCGCTCGCGGCGGCGCTGATCCTCTCCGAGATGCCCGGGCCCGGTGCGCTCTGGGACCGGCTGTTCGCCCCGCTGACCGCCGCCGTCACCGGCTCGATGACCACACTGCTGCTGGTCGGCAACGACTTCGTGGTCAAGGTGCCCGGCTTCCCGGGCGCCCGGGTGGTCGACGTGGTGTGGGCGCTGCTGGTCGGTGCCGTCGGAGCCCTGATCGGCCTGGCGGCGGTGTACGCCTTCCCCCTGGTGTACCGGACGTTCCAGCAGATCCCGCACCCGGTCGCGATGCTCACCGTCGGCGGGCTGGTGCTCGGCGCCCTGGGTGCCCTCGGTGGCGAGCTCACCCTGTTCAAGGGCCTGGACCAGGTCAAGGACCTGGCCCTGGACTACACGCGCTACGGGTTCTGGGAGCTGCTCGGGATGGCGGTGCTGAAGCTGGTCGCGGTGGTGATCGCGGCCGGCTCCGGCTTCCGGGGCGGCCGGATCTTCCCGTCCGTCTTCGCCGGGGCGGCGCTCGGCTTCGCGGTCAGCACGCTGATCCCCTCGGTGCCACCAGCGCTCGCGGTGGCCTGCGCCATCCTGGGCGTACTGCTCGCGGTCACCCGGCAGGGCTGGCTCAGCCTGTTCACCGCCGCGGTCATCGTGCCCGACCTGACACTGCTGCCGCTGCTCTGTGTCGCGGCCCTGCCGGCCTGGCTGATCGTCACCGGCCGCCCCGAGATGCTGATCAAGCCCACCGAGCCAGAGGCCGGGGCCGCACCGGCGTGACCGCTGCGGCCCCGCCGGGCGCCCCGGTCATCCGGTCGTGCTCGGAGAGCCCTCGTTGTCCTTCGGGTTCGTCGACGCGGAGACGGAGGCGGACGCGGAGGCCGACTCCGTACCGCTCGGCGTCCCGGTCGGCGAGGTGGAGCCCGAGGGCGTCCCCGTCCCCGTGCTCGGGGAGGACGTACCGGACGGCGTGTCGGTGGGCGACGGGGTGACCGGCGGCGTGCCGGTGGGCGAGGTGGTGACCGGCGGCGCGGTCGGGGTGGTCGGCGGGGCGGTGACCGGCGGCGTCGGCAGGTTCTCCGGCTTGGCCGGCTGAATCGGCGTCGCCGCGTCCGCGCCCTTGGGCAGCTCGGGCACCGTCCAGCTGCCGCCCGGCTCGTCCGACACCGACTGCGGGTCGGGCCGGACCGCGCCGAGGATCGGCATCGCGCCGATCGGCGAGACCTTGATCACCGCACCGGTACGCGGCGCCTGCACCACCAGGCCGCCGCCGATGTACATCGCGATGTGGGTCGCACCGGCGTAGTAGACCACCAGGTCGCCGGGGCGGAGCTGGTTCAGCGGCACCTTGGCCAGCTCGGACCACTGGTCCTGGCTGACCCGGGGGATGTTCACCCCGGCGGCCAGCCAGGCCTGCGAGGTGAGCCCGGAGCAGTCGAACTTGTCCGGCCCGGTGCCGCCCCAGAGGTAGTCCTTGCCGAGCTGGGCCAGCGCGAAGGCGACCGCCCTGCGCCCGGCCTGCGAGGGCGTGCGCTCCCCCTTGCCCAGCGCACCCGAGGCGAGGAAGGCCAGCTGCGCCTCGTTCGCCCGGGTCTTCTCCAGCTGCTCCAGCTCACTGCGCTGGGCCCCGGTGAGCGAGCTGACCATCTGCTCGACCTCGGTCAGCCGCCGCGCCACGTCGGCCTTGGCGGCCTCCTGCTGGACGGCCAGCGCCTGGGCCTGTACGAGGGTCGCCTCGGCCAGCTGCTGAAGCACCGTCAGGGTGGCCCGGTCGCCCTTCAGCCGGTCCAGGAACTCGCTCTGCGAGTGGCTCGCGGCGTTCAGCAGCTCAGCCACCACCACCGCTTCGTACGGAGAGTCGGTGAGCAGCAGCTCGGCGAGGTCGGACGTGTTGCCGTTCCGGTACTGGGCGGCGGCCAGCTGGGAGGCCAGGTCACTGCCGGCGTCCACGGCGGTCTGCTGACGCTCCAGCCGGGCCTTCAGGTCGGTGACGGTGGTCTGCTGGGTGGCGAGCTTGGCGACCGTCCCGTTGTACTGCTCGGTGGCCGCCTCGGCCTCCCGGTACAGCTCGTGCAGCCGGTCCAGCATCGGGCCGAGAGTGGCCTTGGCCTGGGCCAGCGGGTCCGCCGCGGGGGCGACCGTGACGGGCGGCGAGGGAGCGGCGAACGCCGTGCCCGCCGTGCCGAACGCGAGCGAGGCCAGCGCCAGCACCGCCCCGCAGCGCAGGGCGGCTCGCACCCAGGGCCGCACGCCGTTCTCCGTCGTCCGCACCCCAGCGCGCATCAGCTCGCCCCTCCCCGTAGTCCCCGGCCCCTGCCAGGCCGTTCGGCCTGGCAATTCGTCCTCGATCCTGCCACGCGCCCCCCGGCTCAAGACAGAGGGTTACCGGGCACCCTGATGAATTCTCAGCTCCGGTTCAGGTTGGATGTGAGACAGCTCTCAACAAACCACCACCAAACCGGACCTTACCCATCAAATCGCCTGGTCAGCGGCGCCCGCTCCATGATTCTGAAGCGTACCGGCAACCTTGGCGACACTCTCGGAACCACAGCTCCCGCTCCAGTTCACCTTCCGTTCACCAACCCTCCCTACCGTCGCCGATGACACCAGCGTCAGTCCGACAACTACGACGATTGTTTGGGTTATGGAACACATCACGTTCCTGGTGGCCGTTGTGATCATCACGGCGCTCGCCTTCGACTTCACCAACGGCTTCCACGACACCGCCAACGCGATGGCCACCTCCATCGCCACGGGAGCCCTCCGCCCGAAGGTCGCGGTCACCATCGCTGCGGTCCTCAACTTCGCCGGTGCCTTCCTCTCCGTGAAGGTCGCCACCACGATCTCCGGCGGCATCGTCAACGAGAAGGTCGGCCTCCAGCCCTCGATCATCTTCGCCGCCCTGGTCGGCGCGATCCTGTGGAACCTGCTGACCTGGCTGAGGGGTCTGCCCTCCAGCTCCTCCCACGCGCTGTACGGCGGCCTGATCGGCGCCACCATCGTCGGCGTCGGCCTGAACGGCGTGAACTTCGGCGTCGTCGTCTCCAAGATCCTCATCCCGGCCGTCGCCTCCCCGATCGTGGCCGGCCTGGCCGCCTGGGGCGCCACCAAGCTGGCGTACCGGATCACCCGCGGCGGCCGCGAGACCACCACCAACAAGGGGTTCAAGACCGGCCAGATCTTCTCGGCCTCCCTGATCTCGCTCGCCCACGGCACCAACGACGCCCAGAAGACGATGGGCATCATCACTCTGACCCTGGTCTCGGTCGGCGCCCTGCCCAAGGGCGCGCTGCCCCCCACCTGGGTCATCGTCAGCGCCGGTGCGGCGATCGCGATCGGCACCTACATGGGCGGCTGGCGGATCATCCGCTCGATGGGCAAGGGCCTCACCGACATCCAGCCCCCGCAGGGCTTCTCCTCCGAGGCCGCGGCCGCCACCGTGATCCTCACCTCCTCGCACATGGGCTACGGCCTGTCGACCACCCAGGTCTGCTCGGGCGGCATCATGGGCGCCGGCCTCGGCGGCCCGAAGGCCAAGGTGCACTGGAGCATGGCCCGCCGGATGCTCTACACCTGGGGCCTGACGCTGCCCGCCGCCGCCACCGTGGCCGGTCTGGCCGCCTTCGTCGCGGACCAGGGCACCTGGGGCGTGGTGCTGGTCGGCGCCGCGCTGGTGATCGGTTCCGGCGCGATGTGGATGCTGTCCCGCCGCCAGCCGGTGCACGCCGACAACGTCAACGACACCGACGTCACCCCGGTCGAGGTCCCGCAGGCCCCGATCCCCACCCCCGCCACGACCACGGTCGCGGCCTGATCCCGGAAGGCTTCCTCTCATGAGCATGAGCATCAAGTGGGCCGCGCTGGCCGAGACCGCCGGCGTCAGCTTCGTGGTCACCGTCGCCACCGTCGCCGTCTTCGCGCTCGGCATCCTGGCCCTGTCGCGCCGCGAGGCCGCCCAGGAGGCCGCCGCGACCGGCACCACCGGATCGGGTACCGCCAACCTCGCGCTCGCCGGGGCCTCGGTCTGTTTCGCCGCCTGCGCCTCGGTGGTCGGCTACGGCCTCTTCCTGATCGCCGGCTAGCACCCACCCGGACATACCGCTGCCCTCCCCGTCCGCCAACGGGGAGGGCAGCGGCGTCTCTGCTCTCAGTCCAGCGCGAGTTCGCGCGGCTGCTCGGCCTGAGCGTCGTCCTGGGTGGTGCGCAACGGCACCTCGCGGATCAGCAGCACCACCAGGAAGGCCAGCAGCGCGAGCGGCGCGGCGATCAGGAAGACCGTGGCGACGCCGTGGCCGAAGGCGTCGGTGACCATCGGGACCACCTGGGCGGGCAGCGTCTTCAGGTCCGGGATGCCCCCACCAGCTGCGGCGGTCGGCAGGTGGGCGGCGGCCAGACTGTCCGTCAGGTGCCGGGTGACCTGGTGCGAGAGCAGCGCGCCGAGCGCGGAGACGCCCATCGCCCCGCCCATCGTGCGGAAGAAGGTCACCGTCGAGCTGGCGGTGCCGAGTTCGTGCCGGGGCACGGTGTTCTGCACGGCCAGCACCAGGTTCTGCATGGTCAGCCCGAGGCCGACGCCGGTGACCGCCATGGCCACCGCCAGCAGCCCGTACGGGGTGTCGTCCCTGACCGTGCCGAGCAGGGTGAAGCCGACCGCGAGCAGGCCCGTACCGGCCACCAGGTACGCCTTCCAGCGGCCGTACCGGGTGATCAGCCGGCCCGCGACGGTGGAGGAGACCGCCAGGCCGATGATCATCGGCAGGGTGAGCAGCCCGGCCATGGTCGGCGACTCCCGCCGGGCCAGCTGGAAGTACTGGCTGAGGAAGGTGGTCGCGCCGTACATCCCGACGCCGACCAGCACGCTGGCGATCGCGGCCAGCGTCACGGTGCGGTGGCGGAACAGGTCGAGCGGGACGATCGGTTCGGCCGCCCGGCGCTCGGCGAGCACGAAGAGCACGGCCAGCGCGAGCCCGCCGCCGACCATCACCGCGGTCTGCCAGGAGAGCCACGGGTAGCTGTCGCCGGCCAGTGAGATCCAGATCATCAGCAGGCTGACCGAGGCGGTGATCAGCACCGCGCCGAGGTAGTCGATCTCCACCTTGCGGCGCACCACTGGCAGCCGCAGGGTCCGCTGCAGCACCACGATGGCGACCAGCGAGAACGGGATGCCGAGGTAGAAACACCACCGCCAGCCGAGCCAACTGGTGTCCACCACCACCCCGCCGATCAGCGGCCCGCCGATGGTGGCCAGCGCGAAGACCGCCCCGAAGTAGCCGCTGTACCGGCCGCGTTCGCGTGGCGGCACCATCGCGGCCAGGCAGATCTGCGCGAGCGCGGTGACGCCGCCCGCCCCGATGCCCTGGAGCACCCGGCAGGCGATCAGCTGGCCGGTGTTCTGGGAGAGCCCGGCCAGCGCGGAGGAGACGATGTAGATCACCAGGGCGATCTGCACCAGCAGCTTCTTGCTGACCAGGTCCGAGAGCTTGCCCCAGATCGGGGTGGCCGCGGTGAGCGAGAGCAGCGCGGCGGTGACCACCCAGGTGTACGCGGTCTGGCCGCCGTGCAGGTCGGTCAGGATGTGCGGCAGCGCGTTGGCGACGACGGTCGAGGAGAGCACCGCCACGAAGAGGCCGAGCAGCAGCCCGGAGAGGGCTTCGAGGACCTGACGGTGGGTCATCGGGGCGGGGTCTGAAGTTGTGGTCATGCGGGTCCTTCGGCCTGGATTTTTGTTGCCTTCAGCAACCATAAGACGAGATGGTTGACATAGGCAACAATCAGGGCGAGGCCTCAGCTCGGCTTGGGCTCACCGATCGCGTCGTTGAACCGCTGGAGAAGATCGGCAAGTTGGGCCACATCGGCACTGTCCCAGCCGCCCAGCATGTCCCGAAACCGGCCCAGCCGGCCGCTCCGGGCGGCCAGGTAGCGGGCCTCGCCGTCCGGGGTGAGCGAGACCAGCGAGGAGCGCCGGTCCAGCGGATCGGTCTCCCGGGTGACCAGCTCCAGCTCCTCCAGCACCTTCACCTGCCGGCTGATGGTGGCCTTGCCCACCCCGAAGTGCAGGCCGATGTCGGTCAGCCGGACCTGCCCGCGCTCCTGGATGAAGCCCAGCATGCTGTAGGCCACACCCTCCAGCGCCGGGTGCACCTGCCGGGACATCTCGGCCGCCCGGGCCCGCCCGCGCCGGAACAGCACCGAGACCTCGCGCTCCACGGCGATCAACGCCTGCTCGGCGGTCCGGTGGTCAGCTGCCCGCTCAGTCATGGCGCCAGTATCCCGCAGCCGAGCCTTCGGTGATCGACAACTGTTTCATGATATGAAGTATCCGTTTTGCCCTTGTTTGTGTTCTAAGGAGAGCTTCGATGGCCGACCCGGGCCGCCAGGGATTCCTCGCGGAACTCAAGGACGCGGTCACCCCGCGCGCCGCCCTGTTGGTGATCGCGGTGCTGCTGCTGCAGCTCGGATTCATCACCTCGTACGTGGGCGCCCTGCACCACCCGACCCCGCACGAGCTGTCGATCGCCGTGGTCGCCCCACCCCAGGTGAGCCCCAAGCTGGTCGGCGCCCTGGAGTCCGTACCGGACGACGCGGTCCGCGCCACCACCGCGACCGACCGCGAGGACGCCGTCGCCAGGATCAAGGACCAGAAGATCTACGCCGCCTGGCTGTTCGACCCGACGGGCACCCAGGACACCCTGCTGGTCGCCGACGCCCGTGGCCCGGCCGCCGCGACGGCCGCTGAGACCATCGTCACCGCCGTCGACCGGAGCCAGGGTCGGACGGTCGTGGTCGAGGACGTCGTACCGCTCGCCAAGGGCGACGCGGAGGGCCTGTCCTCCTTCTACCTGGTGGTCGGCTGGTGCGTCGGCGGCTACCTGGTCGCCTCCATCCTCGGCATCAGCGCCGGCTCCCGGCCCGCCAACCCGAGCCGCGCCGTGATCCGGCTCGGCGCGCTGGCGCTCTACTCCGTCGCGGCGGGGATCGGCGGCGCGATCATCATCGGTCCCGTCCTGGGCGCGCTGCCCGGTTCCAGCTGGGGGCTGATCGCACTCGGCAGTCTGGTGGTGTTCGCGGTCGGGGCGATCACCATGGCACTGCAGTGCCTCTTCGACGTGGTCGGGATCGGGCTGGCGGTGCTGATCTTCGTGGTGCTCGGCAATCCGAGTGCGGGTGGGGTGTTCCCGCCGCCGATGATGCCCGCGTTCTGGCGCGCGATCGGCTCCTGGATCCCGAACGGGGCCGGCACCGAAGTGGCCCGCTCCATCGCGTACTTCGGGGCAACAAACATCCTGGTCCCGCTGCTCGTACTGGCCGTCTGGGCGGTCATCGGCGTCGGCGTCACCATGGCAGCGGTGATCCGACGGCCCCGCTACGGGCGCGAGCACGTGAAGGCTTGACCTTTGGCAGGCGCTCAGCCGTCTACTACCCAGGGGCTCGGGGAACTGCGAGGAGATCTGGCGCCGGGGTCACCTGCGAAAGTGCCTGGCCGCCTACGTACGGATCACCTTTTTCGAGGTCGGCGTCGCAGTTCCCCGAGCCCCTGGTGGTGCAACCTTGCGTCGCGTCAAGAGCCCGCGTACGCACCCGGGTCGGCGATGATGCGGCGGACCACGCCGACTGCGGCACCGAGCAGCGGGCCCCGGCGGCCGAGTGGGGAGACGGAGAGCCAACTCTCGTTCCAGGGGCGGACGGTGACCCGGGCGGTGAGTTCGGCTCGCATGCTGGGGAGCAGCCAGTCGCCCAGCTCGGCGTAGCCCCCACCGAGCACCACGGCCTGCGGGTCGAGCAGGTTCACCGCCCCCGCCGCCGCGATGCCGAGCGCCGATCCGGCGCCCGCCAGGGCGGCCAGCACCTTCGGATCCCCGGCGGCCGCCCGTTCGGCGAGCAGGGCGACCCAGTCGCCCCGGATGCCCTCCAGACCGGCCGCCCGCAGGACAGCGGTCTCACCGGCGTACTGCTCCAGGCAGCCCCGGGAGCCGCAGGCGCAGGGCGGGCCGTCCGGCCAGACGGTCAGGTGGCCCAGTTCGCCCGCGAAGCCCCGGGCGCCGCGCAGCAGTTGACCGCCGATCACGATCGCCGAGCCGATCCCGGCCTCGGCCGAGAGGTGGCAGAAGTCGTCGGGACGGCCCGCCAGCCAGAGTTCGGCCAGGCCGCCCAGGTTGGCCTCGTTGTCGACCCCGATCGGCAGGGCCGCCAGCTCGGCGGCCCCGGCCGCCCGGAGTGCGGAGCGCAGTTCGGCAGCGGCGGACACATCGCTCCACCCCAGGTTGGCCGCGCCCGCGATCACCCCGCTCGCCGCACCGACCAGGCCGGGCACCGCCAGCGTGAGTCCGGCGGGCCGCAGTCCGGCCTCGGCGGCGGCCCGGCGGAGCAGTTCGGCCAGGTCGGCCAGCACGGCGGCCGGGGTACGGCCCCGGTTGCCGATCTCCAGCCGGTGCCAACTCCGCACCTCGCCACGGAGATCGACCACGCACGCGGCCAGGTGCTCGACTCCGATCTCGCCACCGATCCCGGCCGGCCCGTCCGGACTGAGCGTCAGCTCGCTGCCGGGCCGCCCGACCCGGCCGTTCGGCGCGGTCGGCCCGGCCTCGGCCAGCAGCCCGGCTGCCAACAGCTCCTCGACCAACGAGGAGACCGCCGCCCTGGTCAGCCCGGTGGCACCGGCCACCGCCGCACGGGAGCACGGCCCGGCCGCGATCTCCCCGAGCACCAGGGCCAGGTTGGCCCACCGCATCCCCTGCTGACTCGCCGGTCCGGCCCGCACCGGCTCACCTCCTGTTCGTGCTGGCCCCGCGCCAGTCCCGGCAGCGTAACGGCCCGGGCGCTCACGCCCCGAGCAACCCCCCGGCGGCCGCCAGGGTCGCACCGATCCGGTCGAGCGTGGCCTGGTCCCGCGGGACGGGGTCGAGCACCGGGCCGGCCGAAGTCCGCCAGCGGCGGGCGACGGCGGCCGGCTCCTCGCCGGTCAGCAGGGCGGCGGCCTGGGCGGCGGCGCCGAGCGCCACCAGCTCGGTGGTGGCGGGGAGTTGGACCGGCCGGCCGGAGAGGCGGCGGACGGTCTGCTGCCAGGCCCGGCCCCGCGCGCCACCGCCGATCAGCAACAGGGGCGCGTCGGAGGGCGGTTCGGCCCCGGCCGCCAGGACCTGGTCGAGTGCGGCCAGCAGGGCGTACGCGGCGCCGTCGTACCCGGCCTGGAGCAGTTGGCCGGCGGTGGTGTCGTGGCGCAGACCGTGCAACAGGCCGGAGGCGTACGGGAGATCGGGCGTGCGCTCACCGTCCAGGAACGGCAGGACGACGGCGCTGCCGCCGGGTTCGACGGCCTCCCGGTCCCGGCCGAGCAGGGTGGCCAGGCGGTCCACGGCCAGGGTGCAGTTGAGCGTGCAGGCGAGCGGCAGCCAGTGGGTGCCGTCCGCCGCCGCGAACCCCGCGACCACGCCGGTCGGGTCGGCGGGGCGGCCCCGGGTGAGCGCATAGGCGGTCCCGGAGGTCCCGAGCGAGACCACCGGCTGACCGGGCATCAGCCCGAGCCCGAGCGCAGCGGCGGCATTGTCCCCGGCCCCCACCGCTACCAACGTGCCCGGCCGCACCCCCGCCAGGGACTTCGAGATCTCCGCGCCCTTCCCCGCCTCCCTGAACAGTGCGGCCGGCGGCAGGAACTCAACCGGCAGCCCGACAAGTTCGAGGATCTCGGCGTCGTACCCTGACGGCCCCCACCACCCCGTCCCCGAGGCGTCCGAAGGCTCCGACACAGCCTGCCCCGTGAGCCGTTCCGTGAGGTACTCGTGCGGCAGCCGCACCGCCGCGACCCGGGAGGCCAGCCCCCGCCCGTGCAGCCAGGCCCACTTCGCAACGGTGAAGGAGGCACCGGGCACACTGCCGACCCGCCGGGCCCACTCCTCCCGCCCCAACTCCCGGACCAGTGCGGCCACTTCGGGCGCCGACCGGGTGTCGTTCCAGAGCAGCGCGGGATGCACGGCGGAGCCCGCACCGTCGAGAGCGACCAGCCCGTGCTGCTGCCCCGCCACCGAGACGGCGTCGGCCCGGTCCGCCTGGCCGGTTGCGGCCACCGCCGCGCACAGGGCCTGCCACCACTGCTCCGGATCGCTCTCCCGGGCGCCGCCGGTGCCCCGGACGGTGTGCGGGGCCCGGCCCTCGCCCAGCACCTCACCGGTCCCGACATCCACGGCCAGCGCCTTGGTCGCCTGGGTGGAGCTGTCGATTCCGATCACGATCTGCCGTGCCGCCATGCCGCCCGCCCTTCTTCGTCCTCCGCCACCTCTTCCCGGCGGCGCGCCCGGATACTAGTTTGTTTTCTGCCATGACGAATAGAGGAGAGGCCGCCTTGAGCACTCTGACCCCCACCCCCTCGGACAAGTTCACCTTCGGACTGTGGACCGTCGGCTGGCAGGGCCGCGACCCGTTCGGCGACGCCACCCGCCCGGCCCTGGACCCGGTGGAGACCGTCCACCGCCTGGCCGAACTGGGCGCGTACGGCGTGACCTTCCACGACGACGACCTGATCCCGTTCGGCGCGGCCGAGGGCGAGCGGGACACGGCGGTGAAGCGGTTCCGGCAGGCGCTGGACGCCACCGGGCTGAAGGTCCCGATGGCCACCACCAACCTGTTCTCGCACCCGGTCTTCAAGGACGGCGCCTTCACCGCCAACGACCGCGACGTGCGCCGGTACGCGCTGCGCAAGACCCTCCGCAACATCGACCTCGCGGCCGAGCTCGGCGCCACCACCTATGTCGCCTGGGGCGGCCGCGAGGGCTCCGAGCACGGCGCCGCCAAGGACGTCCGGGTCGCGCTGGACCGACTGAAGGAGGCGTTCGACCTGCTCGGCGAGTACGTCACCGAGCAGGGGTACGACATTCGGTTCGCGATCGAGCCCAAGCCGAACGAGCCGCGCGGCGACATCCTGCTGCCCACCATCGGCCATGCGCTGGCCTTCATCAACGAACTGCAGTACGCGGACCTCGTCGGCCTCAACCCCGAGGTCGGCCACGAGCAGATGGCCGGGCTCAACTTCCCCCACGGCATCGCCCAGGCGCTGTGGCACGGCAAGCTCTTCCACATCGACCTGAACGGCCAGTCCGGCATCAAGTACGACCAGGACCTCCGCTTCGGCGCGGGCGACCTGCGCCAGGCGTTCTGGCTGGTGGACCTGCTGGAGAGCGCGGGCTACGACGGCCCCCGGCACTTCGACTTCAAGCCGCCGCGCACCGAGGACTTCGACGGCGTCTGGGTCTCGGCCGCCGCCTGCATGCGCAACTACCTCGCGCTCAAGCAGAAGGCCCTGGCCTTCCGGGCCGACCCCGCCGTCCGGGCCGCCCTGACCGCATCCCGGCTGGACCAGCTGGCCCGGCCGACCGCCGAGGACGGCCTGGCCGGACTGCTCGCCGACCGGGCCGCCTTCGAGGACTTCGACCCGGCGGCGGCGGGCCGCCGGGGCATGGGCTTCGAGCTGCTCGACCAGCTCGCGCTGGACCACCTGATGGGGTCTGTCTGACCATTCGCGTCGGATCAGGCCGGGTCGTTCGGTGCGTGCGATCGGCGTGCGGCCGGGGCGCCCTCGTAGCGGAGCTACTTGGGCCCCGCGGCGGAGCCGCTGGTGTCACGGCGGCCGTGCGGCGAGCGTGCGTGCCGGGTCGGCCCGGTGGGTGAAGACCCACCGGTTCATCGCCCAGTACCGGAAGAGCATCGCCAGGAACGTCCCGACGATCATCCCGCTGAAGAAGTCGGCGGCCTCCTCGGCGAACGCGGTGACATGCGGCTCCCGCAGGTCCAGCAGGTAGCGGGAGACCACCAGCGGCGCATCGTTCACCAGCACGGCCAGCCCGCTGACCACCAGGTACAGCACCGCCTCACGCTGCCGCCCGTGCGCCCGGAACGACCACTGCCGGTTCAGCACGTACGAGACCGCCGTCGCCAGCACGGTCGCGACGGTCAGCGCGACCACCGGCTTCGCCGCGAAGACGGTGTGCCGCAACCCGAAGTTGAGGACCGTCGTGAGCAGGAAACACGTCCCGCCCACCAGCAGGAACTTCACCGGCCTGCGGTGCCGGACCAGGAACGGCCGAAGCCGATGCGGGACTCGGGACAGCACCCGTTGAGTAGGTGACGGCATTTCGGCAGTTTCGCACGGGTATTTCTGATTCGACGCCCGACAGACCCTAGCCCGCCGTGATCCGCAGCACGCCCGTCGTGGTGCCCTGCAGCACCACCCGGCCGGACGCGATGCTGCCCACCATCTGCAGCGTGTCGAAGATGAAGCCGGCCCCGAGATAGGCCGTCCGCACCGTCCGTCCGGTGGCCGGGTCGATCTCGGCGTACGAGTACGGGTCCACCGCCGAGGTGCTGTCGGTGCCCGGGATCACCGGGTTGCGCAGCACCGTCCGGAGCAACCCGTCCGCGGTGGACAGCCTCGGCACCGCGGCCGACCTGGTCCGGTTGTCCCACTTCAGGTCGCAGCCCGACCCGTCCGCCCTGACGTCCACCCGACTCAGCCCGCCCCGGTAGCTGTCCGAGGAGGGCACGCTCGGCCCCGCGTCCTCCGGCAGCTTCGGGTACGGGTAGCCGTAGGTACTGGCCACGAAGACCGCGTTGCCGACCGCCACCGGCGAGTTCTCGCTGCCGCTGCCGCCCGCCCTGAGCACCGGCACCGAGCAGACCCGCTCCCCGCTGCCGGTCCGGTAGACCAGCAGGTTCACCGTGGGCGCGGCGTTGTCCACCACCGTCAGGTAGTCGGTGCCGGTGCCGGGCCCGAAGAAGGTGGGGGTCGAGCCGGTCCCCCAGCTCAGCTGCCCCGGCTTCCGGCCCGGGCCCCGGTCGTACGGCTGACGCCAGCTCACCTGCGGTGTGCCGTCCGCTCCGGCGGTCAGCAGGTAGGTGGCGTGCGTGGTGGCGACGGCCGTCCCCGCCGGGGCGGTGGAGATCGAGTTGGCCACCCGCTCACCGGCCGGCAGCGCGAGCGTCCGGACCACGCCGGTCCGGTCGTCGGCGGTGCCGACCACCCCGGCACCGGTGGCGAACCAGACCCGGCCCTGCCAGTCGGGCGACAGCCCCGTGACGGCGTCCCCGTCCGGGACCGCCCCCGCGAGCGGCAGCCGGGAGTCGACGTACAGCTCCCAGCCGCCGGCGGCGGTACGCCGGTGCCCGATCCGCAGCAGCTCCCGGTTGCCGTCCACCGCGACCAGCCGGTCCCGGTGGTCCAGGTAGGCGTACACCCCGCCGAGCAACGAGCCCTTGGCCAGGGTCAGTTCGGCCACCGATTCACCGGTCGCCGGATCGAGCAGATGCACGGTCGGGGCCAGCCCGAAGATCTCCGTGCAGAGCGCGACCGGATAGCCGTCGGCCCCGACCAGCACGGTCGGGCAGGCGGAGGCCAACGCCGTCCGGTGCGAACGGATGCTGCCCACACCCGGCCCCGGCAGCGGGGTCGCGTCGGACGAACCGGTGTCCCCGTGCATGGTGGCCGTACCGACCGGGCCCGCGAACGGGTTGGCGGGCGGCAGCGGGGCGTACGAGTCGGCGGCATGCGCCGGGGTCAGGGCGGTCAGCAGGAGGGCAGCCGTGGAGAGCACGGCAGCGCGAGTGCGCAGGCGCATGGGAGTCCCGTCGGAGGAGTGTGGACACAGAGGTGCACTCCGCCCGGCAGGACGAGAAACAGCCCGGCAAACACCCGGGCAGGAGGCACCGCGCTCAACAGGCGCGGCAACAGATCGCCGAACACGCACGGGCCAGGTCGACATCAAGTCGACGGCTCAGGTGTGCGTGACGGGTCATGACCCCATGCTCCCGCCCTGACAGCCCGTCACACAACCACCGTCTCACGGTACGGAAGGCAGCTGCCCCAGGCTGCACCACCAGGGGCTCGGGGAACTGCGACGCCGACCTCGTACAAGGTCTCACCCACGTGCATGGTCAGGCACTTTCGCAGTGACCCGCACGCCAGATCTCGTCGCCGTTCCCCGAGCCCCTATGGGTGCGCCTACGCAGCCACCAGCACCTCCGCCGGCTCCAACGCCAGCCGCAGCACCTCCCGGACATCCGCCACCGGGTGCACCGTGAGCCGCGCCAGCACCTCCGCCGGCACATCGTCCAGGTCGGGTTCGTTGCGCTTGGGGATGATCACCGTGGTGACCCCGGCCCGGTCGGCCGCGAGCAGCTTCTGCTTCACGCCACCGATCGGCAGCACCCGCCCGGTCAGCGACACCTCACCCGTCATCGCGACATCCGTCCGCACCTTCCGGCCGGAGAGCAGCGAGGCCAGTGCGGTGGTCATGGTGATGCCCGCGCTCGGCCCGTCCTTGGGCACGGCCCCGGCCGGGACGTGCAGGTGGATGCCGCGCTCCCGCAGCCCGGTCACCGGCAGCTCCAACTCCGCGCCGCGCGACCGCAGGTAGGAGAGCGCGATGTGCGCCGACTCCTTCATCACGTCACCC
The DNA here is from genome assembly GCF_001424875.1 of Kitasatospora sp. Root107. Classification (GTDB taxonomy): domain Bacteria; phylum Actinomycetota; class Actinomycetes; order Streptomycetales; family Streptomycetaceae; genus Kitasatospora. Next base: position 133,389 of record NZ_LMCT01000001.1, read on the forward strand.
AGCTGCCCGGTCAGCGTCAGCCCGGTGGAACCGGTCTCCGCGTCCGCCAGCGAGGCCTCGATGTAGAGCACGTCCCCGCCGGCACCGGTCACGGCCAGCCCCGTCGCCACGCCGGGCACCGCGGTGCGGCGCTCGCCGGGCTCCTGGGCCGACTCGGGGGTGTGGTGCGGGCGCCCGATCAGCGCGCGCAGCTCGTCCGGACCGATCGCGGCGGGCAGCTCGCGCTCCCCGAGTTCGCTCTGCGCCGCTACCTTCCGCAGCACCCGGGCGATCGACCGCTCCAGGTTCCGGACGCCGGCCTCCCGGGTGTACTCCCCCGCGAGCAGCCGCAGCGCGCTCTCCTCGACCGACACCTCACCCACCGTCAGCCCGGCCCGCTCCAGCTGACGCGGCAGCAGGTGGTCCCGGGCGATGACGACCTTCTCGTCCTCGGTGTAACCGTCCAGCCGGACCAGCTCCATCCGGTCGAGCAACGGCTCGGGGATGGACTCCAGCACGTTCGCCGTGGCGAGGAAGACCACGTCGGAGAGGTCGAGTTCGACCTCCAGGTAGTGGTCCCGGAAGGTGTGGTTCTGCGCCGGGTCGAGCACCTCGAGCAGGGCGGCCGCCGGGTCGCCCCGGTAGTCGGAGCCGACCTTGTCGATCTCGTCCAGCAGCACCACCGGGTTCATCGAACCGGCTTCCTTGATCGCCCGGACGATCCGCCCCGGGAGCGCCCCGACGTACGTGCGCCGGTGCCCACGGATCTCGGCCTCGTCCCGCACGCCGCCGAGCGCCACCCGGACGAACTCGCGCCCCATCGCCCGCGCCACCGACTCGCCGAGCGAGGTCTTGCCCACCCCGGGCGGGCCGACCAGCGCCAGCACCGCACCGCCACGACGGCCGCCCACCGACCCCAAGCCCTGGTCGGCCCGCCGCTTCCGGACCGCCAGGTACTCGACGATCCGGTCCTTCACGTCGCTCAGACCGGCATGGTCGGCGTCCAGCACCGCCCGCGCGCCCGCGATGTCGTACGCGTCCTCGGTCCGCTCGTTCCACGGCAGTTCGAGCACGGTGTCCAGCCAGGTGCGGATCCAGGAACCCTCGGGCGACTGGTCGGAGGACCGCTCCAGCTTGTCGACCTCCTTGAGCGCCGCCTCGCGGACCTTCTCGGGCAGCTCGGCCGCCTCGACCCGGGCCCGGTAGTCGCCCTCCTCGTCGGCCGGGTCGCCGTTCAGCTCGGCCAGCTCCTTGCGGACGGCGTCCAGCTGACGGCGCAGCAGGAACTCCTTCTGCTGCTTGGCCACGCCCTCCTCGACGTCCTTGCGGATGGTGTCGTTGACCTCCTCCTCGGCCAGGTGGTCGCGGAGCAGGGTGAGCGCGTACTCGAGCCGGGCCAGCTGGTCGGCCTCCAGCAGCACCTTGAGCTTCTGCTCGGCAGTGGCGAACGGGGCGTAGCCGATGTTGTCGGCGAGCTCGCCGACGCCCTCGATCTGGGCCACCCGGTCGACGATCTGCCAGGCGCCGCGCTTGCGCAGCCACTGGGTGGAGAGCGCCTTGTACTCCTTCACCAGCTCGGCGGCCCGCCCGGCCACCGGCAGCCCGGGGTCGGACTCCCGGAACGGGCTGGTCTCCACCCAGAGCGCCGCGCCGGGGCCGGTCGTCCCGGCGCCGATCCGCACCCGGCGGACCGCCCGGACCAGCGCGGCCGGGTCGCCGTCGGCCAGCCGGCCGACCTGTTCGACGGTGGCCAGCGTGCCGACGGCGGCGTACGAGCCGTCCAGCCTCGGCACCAGCAGGACCTGGGGCTTGGCCCCGCCGCCGACACCGGACCTGGCCGCCTCGACGGCGGCTCGCACCTCGGTGTCCGACAGGTCCAGCGGGACCACCATGCCGGGCAGGACCACCTCGTCGTCGAGCGGCAGCACGGGCAGAGTGAGCGGTGTGGACGTCGATGCCATGATCTCTCCCCAGTCAGTGAAGTTGAGTCGACCTGACTAAGGATTGGCGGAGGCCGATTGTTCCCCGGGCCCTGTTCGCTCTGAGCGATCGCCGCCGAGGCCACCCCAGCCAGGGCCCTGACCTGCGATCAGACCCGCGACGGGACCAGCCGCTCGGCCAGGCGCCGCACCGGCAGACCCCCGCCGGAGCCCCCGCGCAGCCAGTGGCCGACGGCCACCCCGACCAGCAGCGCGGACGGGTGGCCGACCCGGCTGACGAGCTCGGACTCGGAGAGGAACTGATAGCCCGTCATCGCGACCGCACCGGCCAGCAACACCGGGCGCCCACGCCCGGGGAGCACCGCCGCCAGCGCGCCCAAACTGGCCAGCACTCCGTAGCTGACACCGATGTCGACGCTGTCCAGCGCCTCGGGGGCGAGCCGGCCGGTGGAGACCTCGAGGCCGACCGCCGCCTGCGAGAGCAGGGTGGCCAGCACGTGCCCGGCGGCCAGTACGCCGATCGTGCGCCGGGCGCCGATCCGGCGCTCCAACGGCGCGACGGTGAGGGCGAAGGCCCAGAAGTACGGCATCCAGATCGGCCCGGCCACCCAGAGCCCGCTCAGCACCAGCGCCTGGACGGGATGGTCCAGCAGGTTGTGACCGTCCGAGCTGGAGAACGCCTGCAGGCGGTCGACCAAGTCGGCATCCCCGAAGCGCGCGAACAGCGTGGTGGCCAGCAGCACGGCGAGGTAGCCGAGTGCGAGGGGGTTGCGGCGGGGCGTGGGCACGAATCTCCGCAACCGCGAACGGAGATCTGCCATTCCACCCACCACCTGATCCATGCCACCATGTGACTTGTCGTGCTCACGGTACTTCGCAGTCCTGGGAGCCCGCTGTGAATCCTCTGTGAACTTGGTTCGAACCAGCACACCCGTTGGTCCGGACCATCCCTTTGTTTACGGACAAGTAGCCGTTGTGCTGAGGAGTCTGCCATCCCTTCGACGGCATACGCACCGTTACGGGCGATATTTTCGCCGGGTAAGGTATCGCCCCGTGCCTCACCCCGGCAGGGTCGGCACCGGCCCACCGGCCGGTTGTGACCGGTTCACCTGCCGGGTTGCTCGCGGTGTCCGTACGCTGCGAACAGAGCCGAGCGGTACACGGACCACACCCGTGTGCCCCTTCGGAACCCGAGACCTCGGCGGACGGTCCGGGTGACCTCGACGGGCCTGACACAGGTCCGTCACGACGGAAACAAGACGACTACGAGCGGACCCCGCTGTCCCCACAGGCAGCCGGGCCGCAGCCCTGGGGGCGGTGGCGTGACCGTGACTGACATTCAGCAAGAGACCATCAACAGCAGCACTGCGGTGAGCACTCAGCGACGAGTGCTCGTCGTCGAGGACGAACCCACCATCGCGGAGTCCATCGCGGCCCGGCTCGGTGCCGAGGGATTCAAGGTGGCGGTGGCGCACGACGGCCCCGGCGCGGTCGACGGCTTCCACACCTGGCAGCCCGACCTGGTGGTGCTGGACGTGATGCTGCCCGGCTTCGACGGCCTGGAGGTCTGCCGTCGGATCCAGGCCCAGCGCCCGGTGCCGGTACTGATGCTGACGGCCCGGGACGACGAGACCGACCTGCTGGTCGGCCTCGGGGTCGGTGCCGACGACTACATGACCAAGCCGTTCTCGATGCGCGAGCTCGCGGCGAGAGTGAACGTGCTGCTGCGCCGGGTCGAGCGGGCCCAACAGGCCGCCCGTACGCCGGCTCTGGGCAGCCTGCGGTTCGGCGAGCTGGAGATCGACCACGTCCAGCGCCGGGTCCGGATCGGCAGTGGTGACGTCCACCTGACGCCGACCGAGTTCGACCTGCTGGCCTGCCTGGCCGCCCAGCCGCGTGCGGTGCTCACCCGCGAGCAGCTGCTCGCCGAGGTCTGGGACTGGACCGACGCGTCCGGCACCCGCACGGTGGACAGCCACGTGAAGGCGCTGCGCCGGAAGATCGGCGCCAGCTGGATCCGCACCGTCCACGGCGTCGGGTACGCCCTGGAAGCACCGCTCTCCTAGTCGAGTACGAAGCCGGGCCTCCGGGGGGCCCACGCTTCGTCAGCTCGGCCGGCGAGTCTCGCGGGGGGACGACGCAGAGGCGACATGACCTTTCCACAGCAACGCAACGGCGCACCGCGCGGTACCGGCGATCCGGCCCGCCGCGGCCTTCTGAGCCGGGCCGGCAGTCGGCTCTGGGCCGACATCAGACCGCTGGACCCGGTCCGGTCGATCAAGGGCAAGCTGACCCTGCTGGTGATCGTCTCGGTCTTCCTGGCCAGCCTGATGGTGGTGGTCGCGATCCGGTCCGAGACCCAGATCCGGATCATCATGATCTTCTCGATGATCGCCTCCCTGCTCTTCATGCAGTTCCTCGCCCACGGCCTGACCGCGCCACTGCGCGACATGACCGCCGCGGCCAGGGCGATGGCCGAGGGCGACTACAGCAGCCGGGTCGACGTCAACTCCCGCGACGAGATCGGCGAGCTGGCCGCCACCTTCAACAAGATGGCCGGCGACCTGGAGGCCGCCGACCGCCACCGCAGAGAGCTGATCGCCAACGTCTCGCACGAACTGCGGACGCCGATCGCCGCCCTGCGCGCCGTCCTGGAGAACGTCGTGGACGGCGTGGTCCAGCCCGACCCGAGAACCCTCGGCGCCGCGCTGGAGCAGACCGAGCGGCTCGGCCGCCTGGTCAGCCACCTGCTCGACCTGTCCAAGCTGGACGACGGCGTGGTGCCGCTGGACGCCCGCCTCTTCGAGGTCAGGCCGTTCCTGGACGGCGTGCTGCGCGGTCTCACCGTGGACGGCGCGACGGCCGGCGGCGCGTACGGGCGCCGGGAGGACGTACGACTGGCCCTGGAGGTCCGCCCGCCCGCACTGGCCGCCGTGGCCGACCCGGAGCGGCTGCACCAGGTGGTGGCCAACCTGGTCGACAACGCCTGCAAGCACTCCCCCACCGGTGGCACGGTGACCGTCCGGGCGACGGCCGGCGAGGGGCCGGGCGCCCTGCTGCTGGAGGTGGAGGACGAGGGCCCCGGCATCCCCGAGCAGGACCGCGGGCGGGTCTTCGAGCGGTTCGGCCGCAGCGGCACCGCCACCGCGCTGGGCCCGGGCAGCGACGGCGGCACCGGTCTCGGCCTGGCCATCGCCCGCTGGGCGGTCGATCTGCACGGCGGCCGGATCGGGGTGGCCGAGACCGCCAGGGGCTGCCGGATCGTGGTCGCGCTGCCCGGCGGGGTACCGTCCGAGCAGGAGTTGTCACCGAACTGGGACATTCCCGCGGCGGGGACTCCAGCAGATCCGGCGCGCCTGCACTGACCTGCGGTAATGTCCTTACTTGAGGGGATTTTCACCGTTCTGGGAGGCGATCGCTTCCCCGCCGTTGGAACTTTCTAACGCACAGTTTCGGCCAAATTACGGGTCTGCATGTGATCTGGGCGACGCCTGGCCCAGGGGGACTGCGCGATCAGTGATCGTAGGCGTAGCCTTAATCCCCGCTGTCCACCATCCAAAAAGGAAGCGGAAGAGGGCGGTTTGCCCCGTGTCGCCACACCCTGAAACCCCCGTCAGCTCGGCAAGCTCCACTGGCTTCGGCCCCAACGAGTGGCTCGTCGACGAGATCTACCAGCAGTACCTCCAGGACCCGAACTCGGTTGACCGAGCCTGGTGGGACTTTTTCGCCGACTACAAGCCCGGTACCGAGGTGACTCCAGTGACCCAGGCCGCGACCCAGGTCGGCCCCACGCCGACCGCCGTTGCCGCCCCTGCCCCTGCTGCTGTTCAGGCGGCGCCCGCCCCCGCTGCACCGGCTGCTGCCCCCGTGGCCGCGCCGGTCGCCGCGCCGGCGCCCGCGCCACTGGCCGCAGCTCCGGCCGCGCCGCCCGCGCCGAAGGCGGCCCCGGCCGCTGCCGCGCCGGCCGCAGGGTCGGGCCCTGAGCTGATCCCGCTGCGCGGCCCCTCCAAGGCCGTGGCCACCAACATGGACGCCTCCCTGGAGGTCCCGACGGCGACGTCGGTGCGTGCCGTGCCGGCCAAGCTGTTGATCGACAACCGCATCGTCATCAACAACCACCTGCAGCGCGCCCGTGGCGGCAAGGTCTCCTTCACCCACCTGATCGGTTACGCCCTGGTCCAGGCCATCAAGGCCAGCCCGGGCATGAACTACAGCTACAAGGTGGAGGACGGCAAGTCCTACCTGGTCAAGCCCGCGCACGTGAACCTCGGCCTGGCCATCGACCTGGTGAAGCCGAACGGCGACCGCCAGCTGGTCGTCGCGGCCATCAAGAAGGCCGAGACGCTCGACTTCCTCGGCTTCTGGATGGCCTACGAGGACATCGTCCGCCGGGCCCGTGCCAACAAGCTGACGATGGACGACTTCACCGGCGTCACCGTCTCGCTGACCAACCCGGGCGGCATCGGCACCGTGCACTCCGTGCCGCGCCTGATGCAGAACCAGGGCACCATCGTCGGCGTCGGCGCGATGGAGTACCCGGCCGAGTTCCAGGGCTCGTCCCCGGACACCCTGGCCAAGCTGGGCATCTCCAAGATCATGACCCTGACCTCGACCTATGACCACCGGGTCATCCAGGGCGCGGCCTCGGGCGAGTTCCTGCGCACCATCCACCAGCTGCTGCTCGGTGAGCACAACTTCTACGACGACGTCTTCGAGTCGCTCCGGATCCCGTACGAGCCGGTCCGCTGGGCCACCGACGTCGCCACCACCCACGACGACGAGGTCAACAAGACCGCGCGCGTCATGGAGCTGATCCACTCCTACCGGGTCCGCGGTCACCTGATGGCCGACACCGACCCGCTGGAGTACAAGCAGCGCAAGCACCCCGACCTGGACGTGGTCCAGCACGGGCTGACGCTGTGGGACCTGGAGCGCGAGTTCGCGGTCGGCGGCTTCGGCGGCCAGAAGATGATGAAGCTCCGCGACATCCTCGGCCTGCTGCGCAACTCGTACTGCCGCACCGTCGGCATCGAGTACATGCACATCCAGGACCCGAAGCAGCGCAAGTGGATCCAGGAGCGCCTGGAGAAGCCGTACGCGAAGCCGGAGCGCGAGGAGCAGCTGCGCATCCTGCGCCGGCTGAACTCGGCCGAGGCCTTCGAGACCTTCCTGCAGACCAAGTACGTCGGCCAGAAGCGCTTCTCGCTGGAGGGCGGCGAGTCGCTCATCCCGCTGCTGGACGCGACCATCGACGCGGCGGCCGAGCACCGTCTCGACGAGGCCGTGATCGGCATGGCCCACCGCGGCCGGCTGAACGTGCTGGCGAACATCGTCGGCAAGCCGTACGGCAAGATCTTCGGCGAGTTCGAGGGCAACCTCGACCCGAAGTCGATGCACGGCTCCGGCGACGTGAAGTACCACCTGGGCTCCGAGGGGACCTTCACCGGTCTGGACGGGGAGACCATCAAGGTCTCGCTGGCCGCCAACCCCTCGCACCTGGAGGCCGTCGACCCGGTGGTCGAGGGCATCGTCCGCGCCAAGCAGGACGTGCTGGACCAGGGCGGCACCACCTTCCCGGTGCTGCCGATCCAGATCCACGGTGACGCGGCCTTCGCCGGCCAGGGCGTCGTCGCGGAGACCCTGAACATGTCGCAGCTGCGCGGCTACCGCACCGGTGGCACCATCCACCTGGTGGTCAACAACCAGGTCGGCTTCACCGCCGCCCCGGCCAGCAGCCGCTCGTCGATGTACTGCACCGACGTGGCGCGGATGATCGAGGCGCCGATCTTCCACGTGAACGGCGACGACCCGGAGGCCGTGGTCCGCGTCGCGCGGCTGGCCTTCGAGTTCCGTCAGGAGTTCCACAAGGACGTCGTGATCGACCTCATCTGCTACCGCCGTCGCGGTCACAACGAGGCCGACAACCCGTCGTTCACCCAGCCGCTGATGTACGACCTGATCGACAAGAAGCGCTCGGTGCGCAAGCTCTACACCGAGGGTCTGATCGGTCGCGGCGACATCACCATGGAAGAGGCGGAGCAGGCGCTCCAGGACTTCCAGGGTCAGCTGGAGAAGGTGTTCTCCGAGGTCAGGGACGCCGCCTCGGCGCAGGCCCCGACCTCGGGCGGCAAGCCGCAGGCGGACTTCCCGGTCAACATCCAGACCGGCATCTCCGCCGAGATGGTCAAGCGGATCGCCGCCTCGCAGAGCAACCTGCCGGAGTGGCTGACGGTGCACCCGCGCCTGCTGCCGCAGCTGCAGCGCCGCACTGCCTCGGTCGAGGACAACACCATCGACTGGGCGATGGGCGAGACGCTCGCCATCGGCTCGCTGCTGATGGAGGGTCACCCCGTCCGCCTGGCCGGCCAGGACAGCCGTCGTGGCACCTTCGGCCAGCGCCACGCGGTGCTGATCGACCGGGTCACCGGCGAGGACTACACCCCGCTGCTGTACCTGACCGAGGACCAGGCCCGTTACACCGTCTACGACTCGCTGCTCAGCGAGTACGCGGCGATGGGCTTCGAGTATGGCTACTCGCTGACCCGCCCGAACGCGCTGGTCATGTGGGAGGCGCAGTTCGGCGACTTCGTCAACGGCGCGCAGACCATGGTGGACGAGTACATCGCCTCCGCCGAGCAGAAGTGGGGCCAGCACTCCGGCGTCACCCTGCTGCTGCCGCACGGCTACGAGGGCCAGGGCCCGGACCACTCGTCCGCGCGTCCGGAGCGTTTCCTGCAGATGTGCGCGCAGGACAACATGACGGTCGCGATGCCGACCCTGCCGTCGAACTACTTCCACCTGCTGCGCTGGCAGGCGCACAACCCGCACCACAAGCCGCTGATCGTCTTCACCCCGAAGTCGATGCTGCGTCTGAAGGCGGCGGCGAGTGCGGCGGCGGAGTTCACCTCCGGCTCGTTCCGCCCGGTCATCGGTGACACCACCGTCGACCCGGCGAACGTCCGCAAGGTGGTCATCACCGCGGGCAAGTTCTACTACGACGTCGAGGCGGCCCGTACCGAGCGCGGGGTCACCGACACCGCGATCGTCCGGGTCGAGCGGCTCTACCCGCTGCCGGTGGCCGAGCTCCAGGAGGAGCTGGCCAAGTACGGCGAGGACGTCCAGTTCGTCTGGGCGCAGGAGGAGCCGGCCAACCAGGGTGCCTGGCCGTTCATCGCGATGAACCTGGTGGACCACCTCCAGGTCGTCGTGGGCCGCAGCGCCAACGCCGCCCGACTGCGTCGGGTCGCCCGGAACGCCTCGTCCGCCCCGGCGGTCGGTTCGGCCAAGCGGCACGCTGCCGAGCAGCAGGGCCTGCTGGACGAGATCTTCACCATCTGACGCTCCGTCGGTGGCCATGGGCCCCGTTCTCCGCTTCGGCGGCGGGCGGGGCCCATGGTCGTTTCCGGGGCCTCTCTTCCGGGTCACGTCGGATAGTGGGCGCCGTTGGAGTGCGTGCCTCGGCGGCGCCGAGGAGGGAGTCCATGCGGAGCATCGGCGACCGACGAGAAGCCGTCGAGGTGCGTGCCCCGGCGGCGACCGCCCGGCGTGATCCGGAAGAGAGGCCCTAAGTCGCCTGCCGCTGCCGTATGTTCGTGACACTGCTGAGCGATTCTTCGGGGGAGCCTTCGCATGACCACGGATTCGGTGTTCCAGCCGCTCTCCGCGGACGACCCGCGCGAGGTCGGCGGGTACCGGCTGGCGGCCCGGCTCGGCGCCGGCGGGATGGGGCGGGTCTACCTGTCGTACACGCCGGGCGGGCGGCCGGTGGCGGTGAAGGTGGTCCGGCGGAAGTTCGCCGCCGACCCGGAGTTCCGCCGCCGGTTCCGGCACGAGGTGGCCAACGCCCGGCGGATCCACGGCCTGTACACCGCGCTGGTGATCGACGCCGGGCCGGACGACCCGACCCCCTGGCTGGCCACCGCGTACGTGCCGGGGCCCTCGCTCCAGCAGGTGGTGCGGGAGCACGGACCGCTGCCGCTGCGCACCGTGCTGCTGCTGATCGGCGGGATCGCCGAGGCGCTGCAGGCGATCCACGGCGTCGAGGTGGTGCACCGGGACCTCAAGCCGGCCAATGTGCTGATGGCCTCGGACGGGCCCCGGGTGATCGACTTCGGGATCGCCAGGGCCGCCGACTCCACCGTGCTGACCGACTCCGGGTCGATGATCGGCTCGCCGCCGTTCATGGCCCCGGAACAGGTCCGCGGCCTGCCGGTGACCCCCGCCACCGACGTCTTCGCGCTGGGCGCACTGGCGGCGTACGTGCTGAGCGGCGCACTGCCGTTCGGCGAGGGGCCTGACACCGCGGTGCTCTACCGGGTGGTGCACGAGGAGCCCGAGCTCGGCCAACTGCCGGAGAGCCTGCGGCCGTTGCTGGCCGCCTGCCTGGCCAAGCGGCCGGAGAACCGGCCGCTCCCGGCCGAGCTGATCCGGGCCGCTCGCGAACACCCGCTGGTGGGCGGCGAGTTGAGGTTCACCGAGCACTGGCTGCCGGATCCGGTGACGCTGGAGATCGCCCGCCGGTCCGCGCTGCTGAAGCCCCCGCCGCCGACCACCCCACCCCGGCCGCAGGCCCCGCCGGCCGCACCCGCCCCAACGCCGACCGCTCCGGCCACGGCGCCCGCCGCCGCCCCGCCCCGGCCCGTCGCACCACCGCCGCCCGGGTACGGGCCGCCACCGTCGCCGCCGGCCACCCCGCCGGCTGCCCGGCGGTGGAGCCGCCCGCTGCTGGCAGGCGGGCTGGCACTGGCCGCCGTCGTCACCGCCGGCGTGGCACTCTGGCCGGAGTCGGAGGACGACGGCCCGTACGCCGCGGTCTACCTCGACCGGGAGCTGACCATCCCGGCCGCCGCCGAGTACGACTTCGATCTGGACGACGGCAAGGTGGTGCCGAGCGGCGAGTCGTCCTGGAACGTCACCACCCTGGGCCCCGAGTTCCGGGTGCGCGGCGACTCGGACGTCTTCGTGGGCAAGGACGGGGGCCGGCTGAGCCCGCTTGCCTGCGCCCTCGGGGTGGAGAGCGAACCCGCCTCCGGCTCGGTCAAGTTCGACCAGGTGCCGCCCGGGCGGTCGTTCTGCGTACGGTCCCGGGGCACCGGTTCGGTGGCGGTGCTGCGGGTGGTGAAGCTGGGCGACAGCGACGGCCGGGCGACCTGCTCGCTGAGCTACTACCGCTACCAGGGCTGACCGCCGCCCCGACTATCCTGGGCCGGTCACACCCCAACCGACCGGAGCACACCGTGTACTTCACCGACCGCGGCATCGAGGAGCTGGCGAGCCGGCGCGGCGACGAGGAGGTCACCTTCGAGTGGCTGGCCGAGCGCCTGCGCGAGTTCGTCGACCTGAACCCGGACTTCGAGATCCCGGTCGAGCGGCTGGCCACCTGGCTGGCCCGGCTCGACGACGAGGACGAGGACTGAGCTCAGCCCTCGGCTTTCCCTGAGACGACCCTGAGGTTCCCCCGAGGGCACCTTGACTTCGCCGTCACGCGATATATCGTGTTGTTCAGGGGGACGCGATACATCGCGATCCGACGAACGGGAGGCGGGACAGATCATGGGCAAGTGGACGGTCAGCGAGCCTGACAGCATCACCTTCGACGAGCCGGTCGGCACCCTGAACGTGCGGGTGATCGCGGGTGCGGTCAACGTCGTCACCGCCGAGGGGCCGGCCCGGCTGGAGATCAGCGAGCTCAAGGGCGACCCGCTCCAGGTCACCCTGGAGAACGGCGTCCTGACCGTGACCTACCCGGACCTCGCCTGGAGCGAACTCACCGACTCCATCAAGTCCTTGGAGACCGTGAAGAGCTTCTTCAGCGGGCTGCGCCGCAAGCGCGAGGCGGTGGCCGAGGTCTCGCTGACCGTGCCGGCCGGCTCCGAGGTCAAGATCGGCTCGGCCTCCGCCGACACCACCGTCTCCGGCGTCACCGGCCAGGTCACGGTGTACGGCGCGAGCGGCGAGACCACCCTGGTCGGCCTGACCGGCCGCACCGAGGTGAAGACCGTGTCCGGCGACGTGAACGCCCAGTCGGTGGCCGGGGAGCTCCGGGTCAACACGGTCTCCGGCCACCTCACCGTGGTCGCCGGTACGGGCGACAAGCTGGTCGCCAAGTCGGTCAGCGGCTCGGTCACCCTCGATGTGGACACCGCCACGCCCACCGACCTGCACGTGAACACGGTCAGCGGCCCGGTCGCCGTCCGGCTGCCCTCGCAGGCCGACGCCAAGGTCGAGCTGGGCAGCACCGGCGGCGAGCTCTCCAGCACCTTCGAGGAGTTGACGGTCAGCGGCGGCTGGGGCACCAGGAAGCTCTCCGGCCAGCTGGGCTCCGGCACCGGCCGGCTCCAGGTCTCCACCGTCTCCGGTGCGGTGACCGTGCAGCGCCGCCCGGAGGCCGAGGCCGAGCGGATCGACCTGGTCAAGGAGCTTCCGGCCGCCCCCACCGACACCACCACCCAGGAGAGCTGACATGACCCCCGTCTTCGGCCACGGCCGACTCCGCCTGTACCTGCTCAAGCTGCTGGACGAGTCCCCCCGGCACGGCTACGAGGTGATCCGCCTGCTGGAGGAGCGCTTCCAGGGCCTGTACGCCCCCTCGGCCGGCACCGTGTACCCGCGGCTGGCCAAGCTGGAGCAGGAGGGCCTGGTCGCACACAGCACCGAGGGCGGGCGCAAGGTCTACCGGCTCACCGACGCCGGCCGTACGGAACTCGCGTCCCGACAGAGCGAGTTGGCCGAGCTGGAGGTGGAGATCCGGGAGTCGCTGGCGCAGCTCGCCGGCGCGATCCGGGAGGACGTCCGGGACAGCGCCAAGGACCTGCGGGCCGAGCTCTGGGGCGCCGCCAAGGAGGCGCCGCGCCCCGCGGGCGGCAGCGGCGGCGACCCGTGGGCCGGGCCGTGGGGCGACAAGGAGTCCTGGCAGCGCGCCAAGGACGAGTTCACCCAGTTCAAGGCGCAGGCCAAGGAGCAGGCCAAGCGGGCCAAGGAGCAGGAGCGGGCGGCCAAGCAGAAGGCCAAGACCGCCGAGGACGAGGCCCGCCGGCTGCGGGCGGAGGCCAAGGCCTCCCGGACGGCCGCCCAGCAGGAGGCCCTGCGGATCAAGCGCCGGATCGAGCAGCAGGTCAAGGACGCCGCGGCCGGCGGCGACTGGTCCGCCGGACTCGCCGAGGGCATCTCCGAGCTCACCCGCTCGCTGGCGGGCCTGGCCGACGCCGCGAAGTGGGGCCATGCGCCCGACGCCCCGGCCGAGGAGATCACCCTCGACCGGATCGACATCGACCTCGAGAAGATCGACCTGGACCAGCCCCCGGCCGACCTCCCGGCCTGGGCCGCCGTCGACCCCGACGCCGACCCGGCCCGCGAGCTGGAGCGTCTGCTCGACCGCCTCCGCGACCAGGTCCGCGACACCGCCCGGGACACCGGCGTGACGCCCGCTCAACTCGGCTCCGCCCAGCAGGTGCTGGCCGCGGCGGCCGAGCAGCTCCGCCGCGCGCTGAGCCGCTAGCCGGACGGAGGGGTCGGTACCCGAACCGGGTACCGACCCCTCCGACGTGTCAGGGCGTCAGGACCAGCTTGCCGAAGACGTCCCCCTTGGCGAGCCGGGCGAACGCGTCCCTGGCCTCGGTGAGCGGCAGCACGGTGTCGACCACCGGGCGGACGCCGGAGTTGGCGCAGAGGGCCAACAGCGCGGCCAGTTCGTCCTTGGTCCCCATCGTGGAGCCCTGGACGTTGAGTTCGAGGAAGAAGATCCGGTTCAGCTCGGCGGCCTTCGGGCTCGGGCCCGAGGTGGCCCCGGAGATCACGATGGTGCCGCCGGGCCGCAGTGCCTTGACCGAGTGGGACCAGGTGGCGGCGCCGACCGTCTCCATCACCGCGTCGACCCGCTCGGGCAGCCTGGCGCCGCTCTCGAAGGCGGCGTCGGCGCCGAGTTCGAGAGCCCGGGCCCGCTTGGCCTCGTCCCGGCCGGTGACCCAGACCCGCAGACCGGCCGCCTTGCCGAGGACGATCAGCGCGGTGGCCACCCCACCGCCGGCCCCCTGGATCAGTACGGTCTGGCCGGGCCGGGCGGCCGCCTTGGTGAACAGCATCCGATAGGCCGTCAGCCACGCGGTGGGCAGGCAGGCTGCCTCGGCGAACGAGAGCTCGGCGGGCTTGGGCAGCAGGTTCCAGGTCGGGACGGCGACCCGCTCGGCGAACGTCCCCTGGTAGCGCTCGGTCAGGATCGACCGCGGCTCGTCCGGGCCGACCCCGTGCCCGCTCTGGCCGATCACCGAGTGGATGACCACCTCGTTGCCGTGCTCGTCGACCCCGGCCGCGTCGCAACCGAGGATCATCGGCAGCCGCTCGGCGGGCAGCCCCACCCCGCGCAGCGACCACAGGTCATGGTGGTTGAGCGTGGCGGCCTTCACCGTCACCACACTCCACCCCGGCCTGTCCTCCGGCTCGGGCAGCTCGCCCAACTCCAGTGCACTGAGCGGATCATCGGCGTCGATACGGGCTGCGTAGGCGGCGAACATGCCCCGGACGATAGCGGTGAACGCCCACCGACCGGAACGGGACACGGGTGTGACGGCGGTAACCAACCCACCGTCACACCCGTGGCCCGAACGGTCCTCGAAGCGCTACAGCCGGGCAACGCCCTCACGGCGGGCAGCCTCCGCGACCGCCTTGGTGACCGCCGGCGCGACCCGCTCGTCGAACGGCGAGGGGATCACCTTCTGCGGCGTCAGCTCGTCGGCGACCACCGCGGCCAGCGCCTTCGCGGCAGCCAGCTTCATGCCCTCGGTGATCCGGGTGGCCCGGACCTGAAGGGCACCGGCGAAGATCCCCGGGAAGGCCAGCACGTTGTTGATCTGGTTCGGGAAGTCGGAGCGCCCGGTGGCGACGACCGCGGCGTAGCGGTGCGCGACCTCGGGGTGGATCTCCGGGGTGGGGTTGGCCATCGCGAAGATGAAGCAGCCCTCCGCCATGGTGGCGACGACGTCCTCGGGGACGGTACCGCCGGAGACGCCGATGAAGACGTCCGCCCCGGCCAGAGCGTCGGCCAGCGAGCCCTTCTGCCCGGTCCTGTTGGTGACGGCGGCGATCTCCGCCTTGACGTCGGTCAGGTCGCCCCGGCCCTCGTACACCACGCCGCGACGGTCGCAGACGGCCACGTCGCCGATGCCGGCCGCGACCAGCATCTTGGCGATCGCGATGCCGGCCGCACCGGCGCCGGAGATGACCGCGCGGAACTCGCCGATCTCCCGGCCGGTCACCTTGGCGGCATTCCACAGCGCGGCCGTGGAGACGATCGCGGTGCCGTGCTGGTCGTCGTGGAAGATCGGGATGTCCAGGGCCTCCTGGAGCCGGCGCTCGATCTCGAAGCAGCGCGGGGCGGAGATGTCCTCCAGGTTGACGCCACCGAAGGAGGGCGCCATCCGGACCACGGTCTCGACGATCTCGTCCACCCCGGTGCAGGCCAGCGCGATCGGCACCGCGTCCACGCCGCCGAACTGCTTGAACAGGATCGCCTTGCCCTCCATGACGGGCAGCGAGGCCTCCGGGCCGATGTCGCCGAGTCCGAGCACCGCGGTGCCGTCGGTGACGACCGCGACCACGTTGGACTTCCAGGTGTAGTCGTTCACCAGCTCGGGCTGCTCGGCGATGGCCGTACAGACCTTGGCGACACCGGGGGTGTAGGCGAGGGACAGGTCGTCCGCATCGCGCACCGGCACGGTCGCCCGGATCTCCATCTTGCCGCCGCGGTGGAGCGCGAAAACGGCGTCGACCGGGTCGTCTGTGTCTTGTGTGCTGGTGTGGATGATCTCCGCTGCCACGATGACCTCTTCGTCATGATCAGCGAGGGCGGGACCGACGGACATCCGACCCGCTCGGGGATACCGAAAATCCCGGGACCGCCGAAGGCGGACCCGGAACGGGGTCGGGGCACTGCCGTCGGGCAACGCCCTCGTATGAGGGTTTTTGGGTGTCTCTGCGCTGTGCTTCCGGTCTGCCGAGGCTCGTCCGGTCGGTACCGGATCTTGAGCCTAGGTCGGACTCAGGCATCGCACCTATGCCTTCTTGTCCTTTTAACGCGCATGTCACTCGCCGGTAGGGGCAGTTGACGACCCCTGAATTTCGGAAGTTCCGGGGGTCCTGCACCGACAACGGCAGACATGCACGCACACCCGCAGGAGTGAACACCAGACACGGAGGGGAGTTGGCGCCTCGAATCCGGAGTCGGCGTCTTGACTTCCGGTTCTGCGCGCCCCAGGCCTGTCGCGACCTGGCGGTCTGAGTTCTGATCGGGGGTCACCCGATACCCGATTCTGACATACCCGAGACCCGATTCGGCAGGGCGGATGGCAGGATCCCAGTTCCGGCCACCGACCAGGACCGTCCGCGCACCACGTGAGCGCGACCCCTCCGGTCCGTCGCAGACCCGCGCTCGGCTCGGTGGCCCGGGCACCACCCTCTCCCACAGGAGGAGCTCCACCATGCAGCGAACCACCCTCATACCTCGTCAGATCGGCCGCTGCGGAGCGGCCGTGGCGGCGGGGGCCCTGCTGCTCACCGCGTGCGGCGGCAAGCCGGAGCAGAAGCACTCCACCGATGACCTGAGCACGCTGGTCCCGGCCGGGGTGAAGGCCGCCGGTGTGCTCCGAATCGGCTCCGACCTGAACTACGCACCGGTCGAGTTCAAGGGACCCGACCAGCAGGCGGTCGGCCTCGACCCGGAGATCGCCGAGGCGGTCGGCCGGGAGCTCGGTCTGCGGGTCGAGTTCATCGACACCGCCTTCGACAAGCTGATCCCCGGCCTGCACGCGAAGCAGTACGACGTGGTGATGTCCGCGATGAGCGACAACCGTCAGCGCCGCGAGGGCACCGACGACGCGGACGGCCCGGCCGGGCCCGGCCTGGACTTCGCCGACTACTTCATCGCCGGGACCTCGATCCTGGTGCGCAAGGGCAACCCGAAGGCGATCGCCGGCCTGGACGACCTGTGCGGGCACACCGTCGCCCTGCAGCGCGGCACCACCCAGGCGACCGTGATCGACCGGCAGACCGTCGCCTGCACCAAGGCCGGCAAGCCGCTCAAGGTGAAGCTCTTCGAGAACGACGACCTGGCCCTCGCCGAGCTGGCCGCCGGCCGGGCGGACGCCGACCTGAACGACTACCCGGTGGCCGCCTACGTGGCGCAGCAGCGGGACGGCGGCAAGACCTTCCAGATCGCCGGCGCCCAACTGCAGCCCGGCCCGTACGGGATCGCGCTGACCAAGGAGAGCACCGCCCTGCGGGACGTCCTGCTGAAGGCGCTCAACCGGATCATCCGCAGCGGCGAGTACGACAAGATCCTGGCGAAGTGGAACGTCACGGACGGCGCCGTGCAGAACGCGGTCGCCAACGGCGGGTTCTGACCGCCTACGGCCCTCTGGTCTGCATACTTATACGCGGAGTGACAGGGGAACGGAATTAGTCCGGATAGCGGACACTCCGGCCCCTCGTTATCCGATTTTGATCTGAATAGTGACCCGATCCCTGACCCCTGATGGCAGGATTCCCACCAACTCGGATCGCTTCAGCCCACCTCGGCGGAGGGTGGCGACAAGCCCCGGCACCCGTACGCCGCCCCCGCGGCGCGCTCCGCCCAGCCTCTCCCACAGGAGGAGACTCCCCCCATGACCGTCCGTAACCCGCGTACCCGCCTCTTCGCCGCCGGTGCCGTCCTCGCGACCGGTTCGCTGCTGCTCACCGCCTGCGGCAGCAGCACCAGCTCCTCGCCGAGCGGCGCCGCGACCCCGAGTGCATCCGTCAAGGCCGTCACCGCCGACGCCTCGCTGGCCGCGCTCGTCCCGGCCGACGTGAAGTCCTCCGGCAAGCTGGTGGTCGGGGCCGACGCCTCCTACGCGCCGAACGAGTTCAAGGACGACAAGGGCAACATCGTCGGCATGGACGTCGACCTGGCCAACGCCATCGCGCAGAAGCTCGGCCTGACCGCCGACGTCCAGAACTCCCCGTTCACCGCGATCATCCCGGGCATCACCGCGAAGAAGTTCCAGCTCGGCATGAGCTCCTTCACGGACACCAAGGAGCGCGAGCAGACCGTCGACATGGTCACCTACTTCACCGCGGGCACCTCGTCCGCCGTGAAGAAGGGCAACCCGGAGAAGGTCAGCGCCGACGACCTGTGCGGCAAGAAGATCGCCGTGCAGACCGGCACCACCCAGGCCGACGCGATCAAGGACGTCATCAACCCGGCCTGCGCCAAGGCCGGCAAGCCCGCCGTCCCGAACGACGGCGACAAGTTCGACCTGCAGACCGACGTGACCACCGCGCTGGTCTCCGGCCGCGACCAGGTCATGATGGCCGACTCGCCGGTCATCGACTACGCGATCAAGCAGACCAACGGCCAGCTGGAGAAGCTCGGCGGCACCACCGACAGCGCGCCGTACGGCGTCGTGGTGGCAAAGGGTTCCGAGCTGACCAAGGCCGTGCAGGGCGCGATCCAGGCGCTGATCGCGGACGGTACCTACAAGGCGATCCTGACGAAGTGGGGCGTCGAGGCCGGTGCGATCGACAAGGCCGTGACCAACGGCGCCACCAGCTGACCTGTCGTCTGACCTCACCCACCGAAGGTCCCCTGTGAATTCTCCCGACCAAGGGGTGGTGGAGCAGCCGGCCCGGCCCGAGAACATCAAGGCCGTGCCGGTCCGCCACCCCGGACGCTGGGCCGGAGCAGTCGTCATCGCGGTACTGCTGGCGATGCTGCTCCACGCCCTGTTCTACAACAAGGCATTCCAATGGGATGTCGTCGGCAAGTACCTCTTCGACTCCAGCATCACGCACGGCCTGGTCGTGACGCTGGAGCTGACCGCGCTCTCGATGGTGATGGGCCTGGTCGGCGGGGTGCTGCTGGCCGTCATGCGGCTCTCGCCCAACCCGCTGCTCTCCGGCACCGCATGGCTCTACATCTGGATCTTCCGGGGCACCCCGGTCCTGGTCCAGCTGGTGTTCTGGAACTTCCTCGGCGCGCTCTGGCCGACGCTGTCGATCGGCATCCCGTTCGGCCCGGAGTTCTGGTCCGAGTCGACCAACACGCTGATCCCGGTCTTCACCGCGGCCCTGCTCGGGCTCGGCCTGAACGAGGCCGCCTACATGGCGGAGATCGTCCGCGGCGGCATCCAGTCGGTGGACGAGGGCCAGTCCGAGGCCTCGCACGCGCTGGGTATGAGCCGGTTCACCACCATGCGCCGGATCGTGCTGCCGCAGGCGATGCGGGTGATCATCCCGCCGACCGGCAACGAGACCATCTCGATGCTCAAGACCACCTCGCTGGTCTCGGTGATCGCGCTGGAGGAGCTCTTCCGGGCCGGCCAGAACATCTACTCGCGGACCTTCGAGACCATCCCGCTGCTGATCACCGTCAGCCTCTGGTACCTCTTCCTGACCTCGGTGCTGACCATCGGTCAGTACTACGTCGAGCGGTACTACGCGCGGGGCAGCAACCGGGCCCTGCCGCCGACCCCGATCCAGCGGATCAGGGCACTGTTCCAGGGTCGGCACACCCCGCCGGCCCCGCCGGTGGTCAACCCCGGGGTGCACGGCGGAGGTAACTTCTCATGACCGAGCTGACCAAGCAGGACCGGCCCGGCCACCCGATGGTCAAGGCCGAGGGCGTCCGGAAGTCGTACGGGCAGGTCGAGGTGCTCAAGGGCATCGACCTGGAGGTCAGGCAGGGCGAGGTGTTCTGCCTGATCGGTCCGTCCGGCTCGGGCAAGTCCACCTTCCTGCGCTGCATCAACCACCTGGAGAAGATCAACGGTGGCTTCCTGTCGGTGGACGGCGAACTCGTCGGCTACCGCCAGAAGGGCGACCGGCTCTACGAGCTGAAGGACCGTGAGGTCGCGGTCAAGCGCCAGGACATCGGCATGGTGTTCCAGCGCTTCAACCTCTTCCCGCACATGACCGCGCTGCAGAACATCGTCGAGGCGCCGGTCCAGGTCAAGGGCGAGAGCCGGGCCGAGGCCAAGCAGCGCGGTATGGCCCTGCTGGAGCGGGTGGGGCTGGCCGACAAGGCCGACAGCTACCCCTCGCAGCTCTCCGGCGGCCAGCAGCAGCGGGTGGCGATCGCCCGGGCGCTCGCCATGAAGCCCAAGCTGATGCTCTTCGACGAGCCCACCTCGGCACTCGACCCGGAGCTGGTCGGTGACGTCCTCGACGTCATGCGCGACCTGGCCCGGGAGGGCATGACGATGATCGTGGTCACCCACGAGATGGGCTTCGCCCGCGAGGTCGGTGACGCGCTGGTCTTCATGGACGGCGGCGTGGTGGTCGAGTCCGGCCACCCGCGCGAGGTGCTCACCAACCCGCAGCACGAGCGGACCAGGGCCTTCCTCTCCAAGGTGCTCTGACCCCCGCGCTTCACCGCGCAGGCGCCCGTACGATCCCCGGATCGCACGGGCGCCTGCCGCGTTTCCGCCGAAGGTAATACCCTGGGGGCAGCTCACCCGTTACGCCCCTGGAAGGACCCCCGTGGAGCTCGCCGCATACGCCAACTTCGCCGTTCGGCTGGTGAACAGCGAGGAGCCCGAGCGAGGCACCGACTCGCTCACCTCGGTCGAGGCGGTGCGGGCGCTGTTCGGGCCCTCGGGCCGGGCCGCCGGGCTGGCCGACGAGGCCGACCTGCCCCGACTGCGGGCGGTCAGGACCAGGCTGCGCGGCGTGTTCGAGGCCGCCGCCGAGGGCGACGAGGTCCGTGGCGTCGACCTGCTGAACAGCCTGATGATCGAGTACCCGGTCAGCCCGCTGGTCTCCGGGCACGACTACCTGGACGACGCCGGCCGGCCGCGCTGGCACCTGCACCTGGCCGACAACGCCCCCACCGCCGCCGCCAACTTCACCGCGGTCGCCTGCATGGGCCTGGCCATCCACCTCACCGAGCTGGGCGCCGACCGGCTCGGCATCTGCCAGGCCGCCCCCTGCCGGAACGCCTACCTGGACACCTCCACCAACCGCTCCCGCCGCTACTGCTCCGACCGCTGTGCCACCCGCGCCAACGTCGCGGCCTACCGCGCCCGCAAGCGCGAGGAGGCCCGCCGGGCGGCTGCCGCGGCCTGACCCGGCTGACCCGGCTGACCCGGCTGACCCGGCTGACCGACCGTCACAGCTCCAGGTCGATCGGGCGGTACGGGCCGAGCCGCCCCTGCCGGGGCCACAGTCTGCACACGACCTGACCGAGCACCAACTCCTCGGCCACCGGCCCGTACTCGCGGCTGTCGCTGCGCACACCCTGGTTGTCGGAGAGCATCCACCACCCGGCCGGACGCCGCTCGGCCGCCCGCTTGAGCACCAGCAGCTCCGGCCGGCGGGGATGCCGGAACAGCGCCACCGCCTCCGGCCGCAGCCGCCCCCCGTACCGGACCAGCACCCGATCGCCGTCGCGCAGCCTCGGCCGCATCGAGGGCCCGGCCACCGTGACCACCCCGAACGGCAGCAGCCCACCGCCCTGCTGTCGCCCCGTCACCCCGACTCCCCCCTCCGCACACCCAAACCAACTCTCTGAGGGTAATCTCAGGCGCGGGAAGACGATCTAAGGAAGGACTCCCAATGCGTCTGTTTGCTTCGCGCGTCACCGCGCACGCTCACTGCGACCTGCCCTGCGGCGTGTACGACCCGGCCCAGGCCCGCATCGAGGCCGAGTCGGTGAAGGCCACTCAGGAGAAGTACCAGGCCAACGAGGACCCGGTCTTCCGGGCCCGGGCCATCGTCATCAAGGAGGAGCGGGCCGAGCTGGTCAAGCACCACCTCTCGGTGCTGCACACCGACTACTTCAAGGCCCCGCACTTCGAGAAGTACCCGCAGCTGCACGTGCTGTTCAACAACGCGGGCAAGGCCGCCTCGGCCGCCAAGGCGTCCACCGACCCGGCTTCCGGCCAGGCGCTGCTCGACCTGATCGCCGAGATCGACAGCATCTTCTGGGAGACCAAGAAGGCCGCTGCCTGATCCCGGAGCCCACGCTCCTGTGCCCGGCCGCTCCCCGAGCGGCCGGGCACGCGTGCTTCCCCGCCGGTTCGACGGGGCGCCCGAGTAGGCTCGCCGTATGATCCGCACCGCCGAAGCCAGCGACGTCCCCCTGATCCTCGACCTGATCCGCGAGCTCGCGGACTACGAGAAGGCCCCGCAGGAGGCCGTGGCCACTCTGGAACAGCTGAACGAGGTGCTGTTCGGGGCTAACCCGGCCGTCTTCGGTCTGATCGCCGAGGACGACGAGAGCGGCGAGGCGGTCGGCTTCGCGCTCTGGTTCCGGAACTTCTCCACCTGGCGCGGCACCCACGGGGTCTACCTGGAGGACCTGTACGTCCGCCCGAGCGCGCGCGGCGGCGGCCACGGCAAGGCGCTGCTGACCGAGCTGGCCAGGGTCTGCGTGCGCAACGGCTACTCCAGACTGGAGTGGTCGGTGCTGGACTGGAACGAGCCTTCGATCGGTTTCTACCGCTCGCTCGGCGCCGTCCCGATGGACGGCTGGTCGGTCTACCGGCTGACCGACGCGGCCCTGACCGCGCTCGGCTCCGAGTAGCGCACCGCCCACCGGAGTTCGAACAGGTTAGCTCGTTCCCGTGACGACGGTCCTGGATCGCGACAAGCGTCGGTCGATAGCGGTAACGTCACGGGCGGATGCGCGGCGTTCCGACCTCTCCGGTATGGGTATGACCGGTACGTACCGCACCACCCCTCTGGACAGTTGGGGCGAAGCAGTTGAACCGAGCAACAGGAAGTGCCGCGGCTTTCGAGCCGCAAGCACCTTGCGTCACCCAGGAGGTGAGGGTGTCCCAGATCGACGGCGATCCCGGCGTGAAGGACTTCGTCGAAGTCCGGCTGCCCGCGGCAGGGGCGTACCTCTCGGTACTGCGAACGGCGACCGCCGGTCTCGCGGCCCGGTTGGACTTCACCCTGGACGAGATCGAGGACCTTCGGATCGCGGTGGACGAGGCCTGCGCCATCCTGCTCCAGCAGGCGGTCCCGGGCTCCGTACTGACCTGCGAGTTCCGGCTGGTGGGCGACTCGCTGCGGGTCACCGTCGCGGCCCCCACCACGGACGGCCGGGCACCCGAGCGGGACACCTTCGCCTGGACGGTGCTCTCCGCACTGGCCGGCGAGGTGGAGTCCTCGGTGGGTGCCGACAACACGGTGACCATCAGTCTGCACAAGAAGCGCGGCGGAGCACCGGCACCGGTGTGACAGCCGTCGGTGTGAGACCCACCCGCGCAGCCGTACGCCCGGCACCTCACGTGCCGCGCGTACGGCTCCCCCGTACCGCACCGCGGTACACCCCATGTGAAGTGCTCCCGGAACGGAACGGGTGACCGCCGTGAGTGATCTCGACCGCACAGGCGTTGCCGGAAGCCCGGCCGCCACCGCCGACGTGACGCTGCCGCCCCAGGCGGGCGTCACCTCCCCGCACCTTGCCCGAACCGACACCGCCGACGTGCACCCGAAGGACACCCATCGGATGAGCCAGCCGACCGATCCGCCGACCGATCCGTCGCCGACTCCGGAGCAGCAGCCGGCTGCGGCCGGTGCCGAGGAGGTGCGCCCCGCGGTCCCCGTCCAGGTGCACCGCTCAGGCGCGCCGGACCGGGAGGCCGCGCGGGCGCTGTTCGTCAAGCTGGCCGGGCTGCCGGAGGGTTCGCCCGAGCGGGTCGAGCTGCGCAACCAGCTGGTCCGGATGCACATCCCGCTGGTCGAGCACCTGGCCCGGCGGTTCCGCAACCGTGGTGAGCCGCTGGACGACCTGACCCAGGTCGCCACCATCGGCCTGATCAAGTCGGTGGACCGCTTCGACCACGAGCGCGGGGTCGAGTTCTCCACCTACGCGACCCCGACCATCGTCGGTGAGATCAAGCGGCACTTCCGGGACAAGGGCTGGGCGGTCCGGGTGCCCCGCCGCCTCCAGGAACTGCGGCTCTCGCTCACCACGGCGACCAGCGAGCTCTCCCAGCGGCACGGCCGCTCCCCCACCGTGCACGAGCTGGCCGAGCATCTCGGCATCTCCGAGGAGGACGTGCTGGAGGGCCTGGAGTCGGCCAACGCCTACTCCACCCTCTCCCTGGACGTCCCGGACAGCGACGACGAGTCGCCCGCCGTCGCGGACACCCTTGGCTCCACCGACCTGGCGCTGGAGGGCGTCGAGTACCGGGAGTCGCTGAAGCCGCTGCTGGCCCAACTCCCGCCCCGGGAGCAGAAGATCCTGGTGCTCCGGTTCTTCCGGAACATGACCCAGTCGCAGATCGCGGCCGAGGTGGGCATCTCCCAGATGCACGTCTCCCGGCTGCTGGCCCGGACGCTGGCCCAGCTCCGGGAGAAGCTGCTGGTCGAGGAGTAGGAACGACCACGGCCCGGTCCGGGCGCCCCGCTTCGACGGGGTATCCGGACCGGGCCGTGCTGTCTCCGCCAGCTAGTCGGCGGTGGTCCCGTAGAGCGCCTCGGTCACCTTCGGGGTCAGCAGCGAGCCGATCCCGACCAGGCCGAGCAGCCCGACGGCCACCCCGGCGGCCTGCATCGCGCCGCCGTTCTGCCACATGTAGTAGGCCACCGGCAGGCAGATCGAGTTGGTCAGCACCGCCGGGCTGCGCCCCCACCGGCGCGCCTTGAGCAGCGCGCGCCCCGCAAGGATCGGAAGCGCCCCCATCAGCAACAGGATCACGCCGCCGAGCTCGCTGCGGCCCTGCGCCGGGGCGTCCCAGAGGAAGCCGGCCACGATGTCGTAGAGGCCCCAGCCGGCCAGCGCAGTGCCCTGCAGCGCGGTGATGGCGGCACCGACGAGCAGCGCGGTGGGCCGGGCAGGGCTTGGGGTGATGGATTCTGCGGTCACTCCAGCAGGGTAGCCGCCGTGCTTGGATCACCGACCCGTAGGCTGAGCGCCATGCGCGCTCTCCTGGTCGTGAACCCGAAGGCGACCACCACGAGTGGACGCACCCGCGACGTGCTGACCCACGCCCTGCGCAGTGACCTGGCCCTGGAAGTCGCGCACACCGAGTACCGCGGCCACGCCCGTGACCTGGCCCGTGACGCGGCCGAGCGGGGTCTCGACCTGGTGGTCTCGCTCGGCGGCGACGGCACGGTGAACGAGATCGTCAACGGGCTGCTCACGCACGGCCCGTCCGACCGGGTGCCCCGGCTGGCCGTCGTCCCCGGCGGCTCGACCAACGTGTTCGCCCGCACCCTCGGCCTGCCGAACGACCCGGTGGAGGCGACCGGCGCACTTCTGGACGCCTTGGAGCACCGGCGCGAGCGGGCGGTCAGCCTGGGCAAGGCGATGACCGAGGGCCTGCCGGACCGCTGGTTCACCTTCACGGCCGGCCTGGGCTTCGACGCGGGGGTGGTCGGCCGGGTGGAGGCCCAGCGCCGGGCCGGGCGGAAGTCCACCCACGGGCTCTACGTGAGCCAGGCCCTCCGGCACTACGTGACAGAGCGTGAGCACCGCAGAAACGGCCCCATCACCCTGGAGCTGAACGGCCAGGAATCCGTGCCGGGACTGGTGCTGGCGATAATCTCCAACACCTCGCCGTGGACCTTTCTGGGCAACCGGCCGGTCTTCCCGTCCCCCTCCGCGTCCTTCGACAGCGACCTCGACATCTTCGGCATCACTCGAATGACCGCGTTCGGCACGGCTCGAACGGTGCGTCAGATTCTGCGTTCGCACATGCCTGCGGACAGTGCCACAGGGCCGGTCGGCCCTACCGGGAAGCACCTCGTCTCCTATCACGACGTCCGGCACTTCACCTTGGTTTCCCAGGAACCGGCCCCGTTTCAGGTCGATGGGGACCACCTTGGAGACAGGAGTCGCGTCAGTTTCACAGGCGTTCGGCGGGCACTGCGTGTGATTGTGTGACCAGAAGGGCCCCTTACCCTTCTTCTCGAACGCACAAGCCCCCTTCACCCCATAGAAGTACGGGCTGTGAGCTAGGCGACACCGAAGAATCAAAAATTCCTAGCCGAAGGGGGTTGTATCCGAGCCCGAGGTTTGCGAACCTCTACATGGCGATCGGGACACGTCGCAGCGGGACATACCGCGACAGTTCCCTTGATCCGCCCGAACCCCACTTCTGCACAGACCACCCGGGCCTCATGGGCCTTTGGTCCCTTTTGCTGTTGCGGGATTCGTGAAAGCGTTCACATTCACAAGCCACCACGATTGCGTCGGCCGGACCACAGTCCGCCGACCGGAGGAGTTGGACGAACATGGACTGGCGCCACCGCGCTGTCTGTCGCGAAGAGGACCCGGAGCTGTTCTTCCCGATCGGGAACACCGGTCCTGCTCTGCTGCAGATCGAGGAAGCCAAGGCCGTGTGCCGCCGCTGCCCCGTCATGGAGCAGTGCCTGCAGTGGGCACTGGAGACCGGCCAGGACGCCGGCGTCTGGGGCGGCATGAGCGAGGACGAGCGTCGTGCGATGAAGCGCCGCGCCGCCCGCAACCGGGCCCGCACCGCCTGACATTCCGTCAGCACCGCCTGATCAACACATGATCAAGGGCTTGGCCGCACTTTCGGCCGAGCCTTCCACGGCACGGACACTTGATAGTGTTCACTGAGAGCAATACCGTGGAGCTGTGACGCTCACCGTGTGCAACACGTGAGGCGAGCGTCGAGCAACACCACAGAGCCCCCGTTCCGGCCGACTCCCCCCGACGGCCGGAACGGGTTGAGAGGCCCTGTCGACCCACCCCCCCGGTCGACAGGGCCTCGTTGCTTTCCTCCCGCGCCTACGGGACGGGGATCTCCAGGACCACCTTGGTGCCGCCCTCGGGGTTGGCCACCATGTCGAAGCTACCGCCGAGTTCGTTGGTGGCCAGGGTCCGGACGATCTGCAGACCCAGGTTGCCCGCCGTCTGCGGGTCGAAGCCCTCCGGCATGCCCTTGCCGTTGTCCTGCACCGTGATCAGCAGGTACTCCTCCGGCTTGGCACCGCCGTTCCAGCTCTCCGACCAGCCCGTACCGGTGGCGGGCGCGCGCCCGCGCAGGGCGCTGACCTCGACGTTTCCGCCGTCCTTCGGGCCGAAGGCGTGCTCCAGCGCGTTCTGCAGCACCTCGGTCAGCACCATCGCCAGCGGGGTGGCCACCTCGGCCGACAGGATGCCGAAGCTGCCGGTCCGCCGAGTGGCGACCTTGCCGTCCTGGGACAGCTCCATCACCATCGCCAGCACCCGGTCGGCGATCTCGTCGAAGGCGACCCGCTCGTCCAGGGTCTGCGAGAGCGTCTCGTGCACGATCGCGATCGAGCCGACCCGGCGGACCGCCTCGTCCAGCGCGGCCCGGCCGGTCTCCGAGTCCATCCGGCGGGCCTGCAGCCGGAGCAGCGCCGCTACCGTCTGCAGGTTGTTCTTCACCCGGTGGTGGATCTCCCGGATGGTCGCGTCCTTGGTCATCAACTCACGGTCACGACGGCGCAGTTCGGTGACGTCCCGGGCCAGCACCAGCGAACCGGTCAGGACCCCCTTGGGCTTCAGCGGGATCGCCCGCAGGGTCACCACCCCGCCCTGCGCCTCCACCTCGGTCTGCCGGGGCGCCCAGCCGCTGGCCAGCTTGACCAGCGCCTCGTGCACCGCGGCCCGCGCCGGGGGCGCCAACTCGGCGGTGGTGCGGCCGAGGTGACTGCCCACCAGATCGGTACTGAGCCCGATCCGGTGGTACGCCGAGAGCGCGTTCGGGCTGGCGTAGGTGACGACGCCGTCCGCGTCGAGCCTGATCAGCCCGTCGCCGACCCGGGGTGCCGCATCCATGTCGGTCTGCTCGACCCCGTGGTACGGGAACGTTCCTGCGGCGATCATCTGGGCCAGGTCGGAGGCGCTCTGCAGGTACGTGAGCTCCAGCCGGCTCGGGGTCCGGACGGTGAGCAGGTTGGTGTTCCTGGCGATCACCCCGAGCACCTTGCCCTCGCGCCGGACCGGGATCGACTCGACCCGGACCGGCACCTCCTCCCGCCACTCCGGATCACCCTCCCGGACGATCCGCCCCTCGTCGTAAGCGGCGTCCAGCAGCGGGCGGCGGCCGCGCGGCACCAGGTGGCCGACCATGTCGTCCTGGTACGACGTAGGGCCCGTGTTGGGCCGCATCTGGGCCACCGAGACGTACCGGATGCCGTCCCAGGTGGGGATCCACAGCACCAGGTCGGCGAAGGACAGGTCGGAGAGCAGCTGCCACTCCGAGACCAGCATGTGCAGCCAATCCACATCGGCACCGGTCAGGGTGGTGTGGCGGCGGACGAGTTCGTTCAGCGAGGGCACAGGGCGAGGGTATCCGCAGCAGGCCCCGGACTGCTTCTCCACTGTGGCCCGGACCAATCTCGGAAGCTCTCTGGACAAGCCGGATTGGTCTAGTCCACAATGAAAGAGCACCAAGGAGCCGCCCCCCGCGCAACTGCCCTGACCGCGCGAGGCAGCTCCTCGGTCGGACGCCCCACACCCCGTCGGCCCCGCACAGCCGACGGCCGGTAGAGGCGCCCGACGACAGCTCCGGGCTGCGGTGCCGCACAGGCTGAGGGTCCTGTGTCGGCGCCGTGGCCCGTAGTGCTTTCCCCGCTGCGCTCAGCCTCTTGCAGGCGCTCAGCCATGCACCACCAGGGGCTCGGGGAACTGCGACGCCGACCTGTGGAGCGTTGCACCTGCGTAGATGGTCAGGCACTTTCGCAGTGACCCCGGCGCCAGATCTCCTCGCAGTTCCCCGAGCCCCTGGCGTGTGCCATCTTGCCCGACCGCGAAATCAGTGCGTCTCGGTGATCTTGGCGAGGGCGCGAGGTGCGTCCGGGTCCTGGCCGCGGGCGATGGCGACCTCGTAGGCGAGTTGCTGGAGCGGCAGGATCTCCAGGACGGGCTGGATCTCCTCGGGAACCCCGGGCGGCAGCGCGAAGCCCGCGGAGGCGGCGTCCACCTGCTCCTGCTGCCCGATCACCACCAGGTCCGCACCGCGCCCCCGCAGCCGGTCCAGCACCGGCTGGAGGGCCTCCCCGCCCTTGCCGTCCGGCACCACCGCGATCACCGGCGAGACGTTGTCGACCATCGCCAGCGGCCCGTGCAGCAGATCCGCCCCGGAGAACGGCGAGGCCGGGATGTAGGTGGTCTCCATCAGCTTGAGCGCGGCCTCCCGCGCGGTCGGGTAGCCGTAGCCGCGCGAGGTGAGCACCAGCCGCTGGGCGAACCGGTACCGCTCGGCCAGCGCCTTGACCTCGGCCTGCCGTCCGAGCACCTCCTCGGCCAGCTCGGGCAGCACCTCGGCGGCCGAGCCGTCCCCGCCGCGCAGGCCCTCGACCAGCAGGTAGAGGGCGAGCAGCTCGGCGGTGTAGGTCTTGGTGGCGGGCAGTGCCTTCTCCGGACCGGCCAGCAGGTCGATGTGGAACTCGGAGACCTCGGCCAGCGGCGAGTCGGCGTTGTTGGTGACCGACAGGGTGGTCGCGCCGGCCTCCCGGGCGGCCTTGGTCGAGGCCACCAGGTCGGGTGAGCCGCCGGACTGGCTGACCGTGACCACCAGCACGTCGGTCAGGTCGGGCCTGGCCCCGTACGCGGTGGTGGTGGACATCGAGGTGAGACCGGCCGGCTTGCCGAGCAGGATCTCGATCAGGTACTTGGCGTAGAGCGCCGCGTTGTCCGAGGTGCCGCGTGCGGTCAGCAGCACGAAGCGCGGCTTGCGGGCGGCGATCCCGGCGGCGACCTCACGGATCTTCGGGCCGCCCTGGTCGAGGATGCGCCGCAGGACGGCGGGCTGCTCGGCCATCTCCGCCGCCATGATCCGGCCGGGGGCGGGCGGGTTCTGCGGGTCGGTCATCTGACGGTGCCTCCGCTCGGGACGGTCGCTCTCCATCCGTGATGCTACGAGCGCGGCCGCCCCCGGGCACCCCGCGGTGCGCCGTCCGAGCGGGACGGCGCACCGCGGCGCCGGGGAGTGGACGGAGCGTCAGGACGGATTGTTGATCAACTCGTCGATCTTCGCGTCGGCCTCCTGGGTGGCCTGGTCGACCGACTTCCCCTTGAGGATCTCGTTCAGCAGGTTCACCAGGACGTTCTGCTTCTCGATCGCGCCCCAGCCGGGGGCGATCGGGGTGAACCAGGCGTCGGGTACCGCGTTCGCCGCGGCGGCGGTGGCGGGCTTGGACTTCAGCGGGCTGAGCTGGGTCAGGTTGTTCGGCAGGGTGTCCTTGTCGACCAGCACCTGCTGCGACTTTGCGCTGGTGAACATCCGGATCCAGTCCTTGGCCGCCTCCTGGGACTGCGACTTGGCGGTCACCGCGAGGTCGGAGCCGCCGATGAAGGAGGGCAGCGGCTTGCCGTTCGGGCCCGGCATACCGGCCACTTTGAGGACGTCCTTGAGCTTGGGGTCGCCGCCGACCGGCGCGGTGGCGACGGAGGTCTCCCAGCCGTTGCCGTAGAGCATCGCGGTCTTCGAACGGCCCAGCACGGTGGCCTGGTTGAGCTCGTTCACAGCCAGGTCACCCTTGTTGTACGTCTTCACCAGGTCGACGAAGTGCTGGATGCCCTGCTGGGACTTGGCGTCGTGCAGCGTGCCGTGCCACTTGCCGGCGCTGTCGAACCGGGCGATGCTGCCGCCGTACGCGGTCACGTAGGACATCGCGGCGTACCAGTACGGGCCCGGGAGGTAGAGCGCGGAGTAGCTCTTGTCGCCCTTGTGCTTGGCTGCCACCTTGTCGAGCGCGGCGCGCAGCTCGTCCTCGTTCTTCGGGAACTCGGCGCTGCCGGTGGCCTCCTGGAAGGCCGCGGCGTTGTAGAGGCCGACCCGGGCGCCCGCGTAGTACGGCACGCAGTAGAGCTTGTCCTGGTACTTGCAGGTGTTGACCAGGCCCTGGATCCAGCTGTCCGAATTCTCGAAGCCGGCCTTGTCGACCGGTGCCAGCGAACCGTTCAGGATGTACTTCATGGTCTCGGTGTTGCCGAGTTCGACCACGTCGGGCGCCGAGCCGCCGGCCAGTGCCGCGTCCAGCTTGGCGATCTTGTCGGCCCAGGTCTGGTAGCTGAGTTTGAGGTCGACCTTCGGGTACTTCGCCGCGAATTCGTCATTGACCTGCTGGACCAGTTCGGGCCAGTTCGCCTGGGCCTCGTTCATCAGCCAGATGGTGACCGAGCCGGTGAGCGTCTTCGGGTCGGTGGTGCTCGGACCGCTGCCCGCGCTGCCGGGGCCGGCGCTGCCCCCGCAGGCCGCTGTGCTGGCGAGCAGTGCCGCGACGCCGAACGTCGCTATGAGCCGACGGTTCACGCCATCCTCCCGGTTGCTTGGTCCGGTCCAACTGTGGTTTAGACCGGATTGCTGGAGACTGGCCTAGACCAAAGCTGGTGTCAACGATTCGCGTGCATCAAGTGCCGGACGTTGCAGACCCGTTGTGAGTTGTGTGCGCCCTGTGGCCGTTCCGGCACTAAGGGTTCTGTTAAGGCTCTCTTAAGCTCTGCTTGAGAGAGCATCGTCATTTCCGGTCCGGAATTGTTCGAGTCCGGAAAATGCCGGGACATGACATGACTGGCGCACCGTCATTCAGCTGCAGCGGGACGGAATTGACCCCGGAAAACCCGGAAGCCCACCTGCCGGCGCAGGTGGGCTTCCGGGTTGCTCGGAGCGTGCTCGGCCTACTGGCCGGTGAGCACCTCGACGGCGGCGAGCCCGAGGACCCGTGCGGCCCCGTGGGTGGCGATGTACAGGGCTCCGGCGGGCGCGGCCTGCGGGACCCCCATCTCGACCACGGCGCCGTCCGGACGGGCCGTCAGGACCCGCTCCAGGACTGCCGTCATCCACTCGTAGCGGTGCGCGTCACGGACCACCAGGACCAGGCTGCGGCCCTCGGCCTCGGCCAGCAGCCGGGCCACCGTGGCGTCCAGCGTCCCGGGGGCGGCCTCCGCCGAGTCGACCTTGGCCGTCCGGGTGCCCGGGAACCGGGCCGCCAGCAGGCCGGAGAGGCCCCAGGGGGTGTCGTCGCCGACCGCGAAGTTGGGCTGGTCGGAGAGCGAGACCACGTACGGGCGCTCGGTCACCGGTGGGAAGGCCCGGCCCGGGGCGCGGACCACGCGCAGCGCGCGGCGGGCGGCCCGCAGGCCGATCGCCAGGTCCGGCTCGCCCAGCTGGGCCTGCGACTCGATCCGGGCCCAGCTGCCGAGGGTGCGGACCCGCTGGGCCGCGTCGGCCAGCCGCTCCGCCGGGAGCGCGCCGGAGCGGACGCCCTCGACGATGGCGTCCCGGAGCTCCAGGACGGTCTCCTCCTCGGTGGAGCCGCCGCCGACACAGATCGCGTCGGCACCGGCGGCCAGCGCCATCACGGTGCCCGGGCCCATGCCGTAGGTGTCCGCGATGGCGCCCATCTCGATGCCGTCGGTGACGATCAGGCCCTGGTAGCCCAGCTGATCCCGGAGCAGGTCGGTGAGCACCGCGCGGCTGAGCGTCGCGGGCAGCTTCGGGTCCAGCACCGGGACCATGATGTGAGCGGTCATCACGGCCTTGGCGCCGGCCTCGATCGCCGCCAGGAACGGCACCAGGTCGCGCGAGCGGAGCAGGTCGACGTCCACGTCCACCATCGGCAGGCCGAGGTGCGAGTCGACCGCGGTGTCGCCGTGGCCGGGGAAGTGCTTGGCGCAGGCGGCGACGCCGACCTGCTGCAGGCCCTCCACCCAGGCGGCGGTGTGCCGGGCGCACAGCTCGGGGTCGGCGCCGAACGAGCGGACGCCGATCACCGGGTTGCGCGGGTTGGAGTTGACGTCCGCCGCGGGCGCCCAGTTGTAGTTGATGCCGCAGGTGGCCAGCGCCCGGCCGAGCTCGCGGGCCACGTCCCGGGTGAGCGTGGTGTCGTCCACCGCGCCGAGCGCGAGGTTGCCCGGCCAGGAGGAGCCGGAGCCGACCTCCAGGCGGGTGACGTCGCCGCCCTCCTCGTCGATCGCGATCAGCAGGTCGGGGTTCTCCGAACGCAGCTCGGCGGTGAGCGCCGCCAGCTGCTCCGGGTTCACCACGTTGCGGGCGAACAGCGCGACCGACCCGAGCCCGGCGGCCAGGTGACGGCGGACCCACTCCGGCATGGTGGTGCCGACGAACCCGGGCTGAAGGACCGTCAGCGCATCGCGGTGCAGCTGGTCGCTGTCGGTCACGGCGGGGGTGAGGATGCTCATGATCGGGTCATCCCTTCACGGCACCGGCGGTGAGACCGGAGGCGATACGGCGCTGGACGAGCAGGAAGAAGATCACCACGGGGATGGCCATCATCGTGGAGCCGGCCATCATCGGCGCGTACTCGGTGCCACGCGTCGTGGTGAAGTTGCCGAGCCACACGGTCGCGGTGGTGTTGGTCTGGCTGAGCAGCTGCAGGGCGTACAGGTACTCGTTCCAGGCCTGGATGAAGCCGTAGATCGCGGTGGCCACCATGCCGGGCGCGAGCAGCGGGAAGACCACCCGGACGAACGCCCCGGTCCTGGTGCAGCCGTCGACCATGGCCGACTCCTCGAGCTCCTTCGGGATGTTCACGATGAAGCCGCGCAGGGTCCACACCGTGAACGGCAGCACGAAGGTGAGGTAGGTCAGGATGATGCCGGAGAGCTTGTTGTACTGGCCCAGGTCGTTCAGCAGCAGGAAGACCGGGATGATCATCGCGACCAGCGGGACCATCTGCACCGTCAGGATGCCGACGATGACCACCTTGCGGCCGCGGAACGCGAACCGGGAGATCGCCAGCGCGGCCAGCAGGCCGACCACCAGGCCGATCGCCACCGTGGTGCCCGCGATGATCAGGCTGCGGAACACCGGACCCCAGAAGTCGGAGACCTCGAGCGCGCGCTTGAAGTTGTCCAGCGTGATCGGGAACGGCAGGAACTTCGGGTCGTTCGAGATCGCGTACTTGTCGGGCTTCAGCGCGGTGTTGACCATCCAGTACACCGGGAAGCCGAGGATCGCGGCGACCGCGACACCGATCAGGTTGTAGAGGCTGCGGCCCTTCGGGCGCGGTGCCTTGGCCTTGATCTTCGGAGCGGGAGCGGCCTTCGCCGGCAGCTCGGTCACGGCGGTCTCGCGAGGTGCGGCCGAGTCGGTCATCGTCACTCCACCTCTCCAATCTTCAGCATCTGGCGCATGTAGACGGCGATCACGCCGAGCAGCAGCAGAACGGTCAGCAGGGCGATGGCCGAACCCATGGAGTAGTCGTTCACCACGAACGCCTTGTCGTACGAGTACGTGGTGAGCAACTGGTACTCGGGCTCGGGGTGGCCGCCGCGCATCAGGAAGACCTGGGCGAAGACACCCATGTCCCAGATCACCGAGAGGGTGGCCAGCATGACGATGATCGGCTTCAGCACCGGGATGGTGACGTAGCGGAAGACCTTGAAGGCGCCGGCCCCGTCCATCCGGGCCGCCTCCTCCAGCTCCTTGGGGACCTGGGTCAGACCGGCGTGCAGGGTGATCGCCACGAACGGGACCGCACCCCAGACCACCAGCACCATGATGATGGCGAAGCCCTGGGTGGAGTCGATGAACCAGTTGTGCCGGTCGAAGTCCAGACCGACCTTGGTCAGCAGCCAGTTGATGACGCCGTAGTCGGTGTCGAACATCCACTTGAAGACGGTGACGGCGACCACGATCGGCATCGCCCAGCTCGCCACCAGGGCGATGTTCATCAGCGTCTTCACCCAGCTGGAGACCCGGATCAGCAGCATCGCGATCAACAGGCCCAGCACCATGGTGAAGGCCACGGCACCGAGGGTGAAGATGATGGTGCGGACGACCACGTCCCAGAAGACGCTGTCGCTCAGCACCGCGGAGAAGTTGTCGAAGCCGAGCCACTCGGTGGGCTGGAAGCCCCACAGCTGGGACTGGCCGAAGTTCTGGAACGACAGCGTGGCCAGGCGGACCAGCGGGTAGCCGAGCACCACGGCCAGCACGACCATGGTCGGCGCCAGCAGCAGCCACGGGGTGGCTGTGCCGGACAGCCGGTTGCCCAGCGAACGGCGGGGCGCTCTGCCTGGAGCGGGGGCTGCCGCAGATGATGAGGGCCGCTGCGGCGGCACCTTCGCGGTGGATGTGTCGGCACTCATCACGTGCTCCTCAGCTACGCCTGGCGCTTGCATACTTCAGGGGCCTCACGACCGGGGCCCGCCGGCCCCCTCTCACAGCGAGGGGGCCGACGGGCTGACGGTTGATCAGGCCTTGTTGATCACGGCGTCGATGGCGGTGTCGGCGGCCTTGGCGGCCTCCTCGACCGTCTTCTTGCCCTGGGCGATGTCCTGCAGGGCGTTCTGCAGGATGTTCGCCTTCTCGACCTGCAGCCAGCCCGGCGCGGTCGGGACGAACCAGCTGATCTCGGCCGCGGTCGCGGTGGGCGCGGTCTTCGGGTCCGCCTTGAGCGGGGCCAGCTGGGTCTTGTTGTTCGGCAGGTTGCCCGCCTTGATCAGGACTTCCTGGGCCTTGGTGTTGGTGAAGGCGTTGATCCACTCGGAAGCGGCGGTCTTGGCCTTCGACTTCACCGGCACGGCGAGGTCCGAACCACCGAGGAAGGTGGAGAGGTTCTTGCCGGACGGGCCGGGCATCACGAAGGACACGAGGTTGTCCTTGAGCGTGCCACCGGTCTTGTCGAACTTCGGGTCGGCGGCGGAGCCACCCTCCCAGCCCGAGCCGTAGATCATGTTGGAGCTGCCCAGGCCGTAGACGATGTAGCGGTCCGCGTCGTCCTTGGTCAGGTCACCCTTCATGTACTTGCCGAGGGCGTCCTTCCAGGCGGTCAGGCCCTTGATGGACTCCGGGGTGGAGAGCGAGGCCTTCCACTTGTCGCCGTCCTGCTTGGCGATCGAGCCGCCCGCGTCGGTGACGAAGGACATCGCGGTGTACCAGTCACGCGACGGCTGGTACCAGGCCGAGAACTTGTCGCCCTGCTTGGCCTGGATCTTGTCCAGGGCAGCGGTCAGGTCGGCGTAGGTGGTCGGCACGGCGGTGACGCCGGCGCCCGCGGCGATGTCCTTGCGCCAGGTGGCCACGCGGGCACCGGCGTAGTA
Organism: Kitasatospora sp. Root107; assembly: GCF_001424875.1. Lineage (GTDB taxonomy): Bacteria > Actinomycetota > Actinomycetes > Streptomycetales > Streptomycetaceae > Kitasatospora. The sequence goes on from NZ_LMCT01000001.1 coordinate 169,296, forward strand.
GGGGACACCGTAGGTCTTGCCGTTGTAGGTGGCGGAGGCCTTGAGGCCGTCCAGCCACGCACTGCTGTTCTCGAACTTCGCGGTGTCCAGCGGGGCCAGCGCACCCTTGATCATGTAGGGCAGCATCTCCGTGTTGCCCATCTCGACCACGTCCGGCACGGCGTCGGTGGCAAGAACGGAGTCGAGCTTGGTGTTCTTGTCCTTCCAGCCGTAGTACTCGTGGTTGATCTTGATGCCCGGGTACTTGGCGGTGATGGCGTCGTCCGCCGACTTCACCAGGTCCGGCCAGTTCTGCTGGGCGTCGACGGTCAGCCACACGGTGAGGGCGGTGGGGGCGGCCTCCTTCGCGTCACCGCCGCTCTTCGCGTCCGAACCACAAGCGGCAAGACCGACGACCATTGCTGCGACGCCGACCGCCGCGATGAGCTGACGCTTCACGCCATCCTCCTGAGGGATGCCCGGGTTGCCCCCACCTGGGCAGCGACGTACCGACATATATCGGTGGAAAGCCTGTCGCGAACCCTTGGAACGGGGTTGGGAAATTCATGTTTGGTCTGCAGTGGTGTAGACCAGATGCCTGGAGCTTGGCCTAGACCAATGGGTGTGTCAACGGCTCCAGAACCAATCAGGACCACCCGTTATCAAGCCGACACCGCTCATCGTTCATCGCGTGATGAGGGCCCCGTTCACGGCTCATACGTGCAACGATGTGTGCCGTTAACGATGAAGCGGGGCCCCGGAAGGCTTCGCGAGCACCGGGAGATGCGGCGGATGAGCAGCGACGGGGGCACCACTGCCCAGGTGAACCACCCCCAGGCCAAGAACCTGCCGACACAGAGCGCGGCCGACCCGACCGCCCGTGTGCCTAAGTACTACGGACTGAAGCGCCACCTGCTCCAGCTCACCGAGACCCAGCCGGCCGGCACTCCGGTGCCGCCGGAGCGGGCGCTGGCCGCCCAGTTCGACACCTCCCGGACCACCGTCCGGCAGGCGTTGCAGGAGCTGGTGGTCGAGGGCCGGCTGGAGCGGATCCAGGGCAAGGGCACCTTCGTGGCCAAGCCCAAGGTCGCCCAGGCGCTCCAACTCACCTCCTACACCGAGGACATGAGGGCGCAGGGCCTGGAGCCCACCTCCCGGCTGATCGAGGTCGGCTACATCACCGCCGACGACCGGCTGGCCCCGCTGCTGGACATCAAGCCCGGCGGCCGGGTGCTCCGGATCGAGCGGCTGCGGCTCGCCAACGGCGACCCGATGGCGATCGAGGTCGCGCACCTCTCCGCCAAGCGCTTCCCCGCGCTGCGCCGCAACCTGGTCAAGCACAACTCCCTCTACACCGCGCTGCGCGAGGTGTACGGGGTGACCGTGGCGGAGGCCGAGGAGACCATCGAGACCACGCTGGCCAACCCGCGCGAGGCCGGGCTGCTCGGCTCCGACCTCGGGCTGCCGATGCTCCAGCTCTCCCGGCACTCCTTCGACGCCGACGACACACCGGTCGAGTGGGTCCGCTCGATCTACCGGGGCGACCGCTACAAGTTCATCACCCGCCTGCAGCGGCCCGCCTCCTGACGAGGCGATAGTCCGCTATCCGGGAAGTTCTGCACGGAGTAGTGACACAGGTCACCAGGTGACCTAGATTTCGCTGCCGTAGTGACAAGTCGATCACCACGGGTGCTGCTCGGCGGACGCACGATCCTGTGCGTTGCGGCGCGTTGAGGTGAGCCCTCACCAGCGGAGCCGTTCACATGTCGTCAGAAACCCCGGCCGGAGCGCAGCTCCCGGTGGTCACCCCCGCGCGGGTGCTCGCCGGGCTGAGTCTGCTGCTCCCGGTCGTCGCGATGCTCTGGGTGTCCTCGTACACCAAGGCCACCCCCGAACTGGGCGGACTGCCCTTCTTCTACTGGTACCAGCTGGCCTGGGTGCCGGCCTCGGCGATCTTCACGGTGGCGGCGTACCTGCTGCTGCGCCGGGACGAGCAGGCCCGCAAGGCCGCGGCGGGCGGTGCGTCCGCATGAGCCACTCCGGCGTCAACTGGACCGCGCTGACGGTCTTCCTGGTGTTCTTCGTCCTGGTCACCGTGATGGGCTTCCTGGCCTCGCGCTGGCGCCGGGCGGACAACGCCCAGCACCTGGACGAGTGGGGCCTCGGCGGCCGCAGCTTCGGCACCTGGGTCACCTGGTTCCTGCTCGGCGGCGACCTCTACACCGCGTACACCTTCGTCGCCGTCCCGGCCCTGGTCTACGGGGCGGGCGCGGCGGGCTTCTTCGCGGTGCCGTACACGATCATCGCGTACCCGCTGGTCTTCCTCTTCCTGCCGCGCCTGTGGTCGGTCTCCCGGGTGCACGGCTACGTCACCCCGGCCGACTTCGTCCGCGGGCGGTACGGCTCCAGGCCGCTCGCGCTGGTGGTCGCGCTCACCGGCATCCTGGCCACCATGCCGTACATCGCGCTCCAACTGGTCGGCATCCAGGCCGTGCTGGACGTGCTCGGGGTCGGCGGCAGCGCGGACAGCAACTGGTTCGTCAAGGACCTGCCGCTGTTCCTGGCCTTCGCGGTGCTGGCCGCCTACACCTACTCCTCCGGCCTGCGGGCCCCGGCGCTGATCGCCTTCGTCAAGGACACCCTGGTGTACCTGGTGATCATCGTCGCGGTGATCTACATCCCGATGCGGCTCGGCGGCTACGGCGCGATCTTCGACTCGGCCGCGCAGAAGTTCAGCGCCCCGGGCTCCAAGGGGTCGCTGATCACCGGTCCGAAGGCGCAGTGGGGGTACGCCACGCTGGCGTTCGGCTCGGCGCTGGCGCTCTTCATGTACCCGCACTCGGTGACCGGCGTACTGGCCTCCAGGTCCCGCAACACGGTGCGCCGGAACATGGCCATCATGCCCGCGTACTCGCTGATGCTCGGTCTGCTCGCGCTGCTCGGCTTCATGGCCATCGCGGCCGGTGTCGGCACCGGCGTGAAGGGCTTCAACCCGCAGCTCTCGGTGCCCCAGCTGTTCGAGAACATGTTCCCGGACTGGTTCACCGGGGTGGCCTTCGCCGCGATCGGGATCGGCGCGCTGGTGCCCGCCGCGATCATGTCGATCGCCGCGGCCAACCTGTTCACCCGCAACATCTACAAGGAGTTCCTGAAGCCGGCCGCCACCCCGGCGGACGAGACCAAGGTCGCCAAGCTGGCCTCGCTGCTGGTCAAGGTCGGCGCGCTGGCCTTCGTGCTGCTGATGGACAAGCAGTTCGCAATCAACCTCCAGCTGCTCGGCGGGATCTGGATCCTGCAGACCTTCGTGTCGATCGTCGGCGGCCTGTTCACCCGGTGGTTCCACCGCTGGGCACTGCTGGCCGGCTGGGCGGTCGGCATGACCTACGGCACCTGGAAGGCGTACGGGGTCTCCTCGGCCGCCACCAAGCACTTCGGCGGCAGCTCGGCCGAGATCCCCGGCATCGGCGAGATCGGCTACATCGGCCTGACCGCCTTCGTGCTCAACGTGCTGGTCACCGTGGTGCTCACGCTGGTCCTGCGGGCCGCCAAGGTGGCCGACAGCGTCGACGAGACCAGCCGGTCCGACTACACGGCCGAGGCCCCGCCCCGGCCGAAGGCGGCCGACGCCCCGGAGGCTCCGGAGCCTGTCGCGGCGCACTGATTCACCCGGGCGCATCGGCCCGTACCGCGCGCGCCCTGTGATCGCGCCGTCCTCCCGGTCAACACTGGAAGGACGGCGCGATCATTCGTATGACCGGACCACGGGGAGAAGAACATGGCGGAACCCAGCAGTAACGTCCTGAACGGCCACCGCAGCACCGTCGGCACCCCGGCGGCCCAGCCCTCGGTGCTGATCGCCACCAGACACGGCGAGAGCATCGCCAACGTCGAGTTCCAGCTCGCCACCGAGACCGGCGCGCTGACCGTCCCGATCACCTGCCGGGACGCCGACATCCCGCTCTCGCTGCACGGCCAGGCCCAGGCCCAGGCCCTCGGCCGCTGGTGGGCCGCGCTCCCCCCGGCCGACCGGCCGCGCTCGGTCTGGTGCTCGCCCTACGTGCGGACCACCGAGACGGCCCGGATCGCGCTCGCCCAGGCGAGCGGGCTCGGGGCGGTGCCGGTCGGTCTGACCGTCCGCTACGACGACCGGCTGCGGGACCGGGAGTTGGGCGTGCTGGAGATGCTCACCAAGGCCGCGATCGAGAAGGAGCACCCGGGTGAGGCGGCCCGCCGGCGCAAGATGGGCGAGCTCTACTACCGCCCGCCGGGCGGCGAATCGTTTCTGGACGTCGCGCTGCGGGTGCGGAGCCTGCTCCGGGACCTCCGCGAGGAGGAGGAAGGCCGGCCGGTGCTGGTGGTCGCGCACGACTGCCCGGTGCTGATGATCCGTTACGTCCTCGACCGGTTGAGCGAATCCCAGCTGCTCGATCTCCCCCCGGTCGCCAACTGCTCCACCAGCCTCTGGCGCAACCGGGCCGGCTCGCTCCGCCCGGATTCGTGGAACCGCACCGACCACCTCTAGCCGAAGGTGCGGCGGTAGGCCTGCGGGGTGGTGCCGAGCCAGCGGGTGAAGTGGTGGCGGAGGGTCGCCGCGTTGCCGAAGCCGCAGGAGGCCGCGACCATCTCGACCGGCTCGTTGGTGCCCTCCAGCAGGCGCTGGGCCTGGAGCAGGCGCTGGTTGGTGAGCCAGCGGTGCGGGGTGGTGCCGGTCTCCTGCTGGAACCGGCGGGCGAAGGTGCGCGGCGACATGTGGGCCCGGGCGGCGAGCTGCTCCACCGTCAGCTCCTGGTGCAGGTGCCGGCGGAGCCAGTCGAGCAGGCCGCCGAGCGAGTCCTCGTCGTTCTCCGGCAGCGGCCGGGCGACGAACTGGGCCTGCCCGCCGTCCCGGTGCGGCGCGACCACCATCCGCCGGGCGATCCCACGGGCCACCTCGGCGCCCTGGAGCTTGCGGACCAGGTGCAGGCAGGCGTCGATCCCGGCGGCGGTGCCGGCCGAGGTGATCACCGGGTCCTCGTCCACGTAGAGCACGTCCGGCTCCACCCGGGTGAGCGGGAAGCGGGCGGCCAGCCGGTCGGTGTGCCGCCAGTGGGTGGTGGAGCGGCGGCCGTCCAGCAGCCCGGCGGCGCCGAGCAGGAAGGCGCCGCTGCAGATGGAGAGAACGCGCGCGCCGCGCTCGGCCGCCGCCCGCAGCGCCTCGATCAGCGGCGCCGGGTACTCGTCCCGGATCGTCGTGGCGGCGGCGATCACCAGGTCGGCCCGGGCCAGCCGCTCGGCGCCGTGCTCGACGTCGATGCTGTACCCGGCGTGGGTGCGCAGCTTCCCCGGCCGGTCGGAGGCCACCGCGAAGTCGTAGACCGGCAGGCCGTTGTCGCTCCGGTCGAGGCCGAAGACCTCGCAGGCCAGGCCGAGTTCGAAGGGGTGGACCTCTTCCAGCACCACGGTGACGACGTTCTGCAGCATGCTGCCAGGATGCCCGATGGCAGGATATCGACGCAACAGGTCATTTCTGCCACTCGTCCCGCCGCGCCGACGGCGGGAGAGTGGAGCCATGAACTCCTCCACCCTCGCAAGTGCCCTGGCCCTGCTTGCCGTTGTCGGCTCGTTCGCCCTGCTGGGCGTGCTCGTCGGCCGGGACGTCGAACGCAACTCCCGGCACGGCCGCGACAACTGGCACCACCCCGGCGGCTATCCCTACGAACCCGCTCCCGGCGACCGGCTGCTCGGCGCCCTGCCCGCCGCCTCGGACTCGCGTTCGGGCAGACTGGCAGCATGGACCTCGTCATCCGCCGCGCCGTCGAAGCCGATCTCGAAGCAGTCGGAGCCGTCACCCACGAAGCCTTCGTCGGCGACGGCCACAGCCCGGCCGATGGCCCTTACGCCGCTCAACTCCTTGACGCCCGCCCTCGGTTCGAGCAGGCGGAACTCCTCGTCGCGGTCGATCCGGCCGACGGACGAGTGCTCGGCTGCGTGACCTTCGCGGTCGGCGGCACCGGCTTCGCCGACATCGCCGAGCCGTCCGAGGGTGAGATCCGGATGCTCGCGGTCGGCGGTGCGGCGCGCGGCCGGGGAGCGGGCGAGGCCCTGGTCCGCGCCTCGATCGCCCGCAGCCGGGAGCTCGGCCTGACCGGGATGGCCTTCTCCACCCGCCCGTCGATGACCTCGGCCCACCGGCTCTACGAGCGGCTGGGCTTCCGGCGGGCCCCCGAGCGGGACTGGGACGTCCGCCCCGGGGTGCGCCTGCTGGTCTACACGATGGTGTTCTGACGAGCCGTCCGGCCCGCGGGCGTCAGCCGGCCGGGCTCTCCGAGGCCTTCTTGATGACCCGGTCCGTCAGGGTCTTCTTGGTGAAGTCCGCGAAGGACTTGGCCGCGGCCGTCGAGATCGGGTCGTCCTTCACGTCGGGCTTGAGCGAGCCGGCCACCGTGTAGTACACGTACCGGCCGAGCGAGGCGTGGGTCTCCGGGCAGCCGCCCGAGGTGCAGAAGTTGGCGCCCTTCTCGACCAGCCCCTGGATCGCCCCGACATGCTTGGCCAGCACCGCGTCGGCGCTCTCCTTCTTCTCGAACACCGCGATTCCGACCGTCACCACGCTGCCCTCGGAGACGTAACTGGCGCGCACCAGGCCCCGGCAGGAAGCGCCGACCAGGACCTTGCCCAGACCGCCCGTCGTCGTGCCGCAGGCGGCGTCGCTGTCCATGACCAGTCGGGTCCAGGTCCGGCCGTCGATCGTCCTGGTCTGAACCGGGAAGAGGGCCGCGGCATCGGTCGGCCCCTTGTCGGTGGCCGTACTCGCCAACAGGTCGGCGGCCTTCGGCGATGGGGTGGGCTTCGCGGGGGAGGCCGCCGGCGAGGAGACGGCTGTGGTCGGGCCGGGCTTGGGATCTTCCCCGCGCTTACCCGCGATCACCACGCCGGTGGCGGTCAGGGCGCCGACCACCAGGACGGCGACGACGACGCCACCGATCAGGCGCCGACGGCGCTTGCGGGACTCCTGCTCGTGACGGTCCGCCAGATCGGCCCAGTCCGGCTCGACCGGCCCGCCGAACTGCTGCTGTTGCTGCCACGGAGCCTGCTGCGGCAGATACGTGCCGCCCGGCTGCCCCGGCCCCGGCTGGGGGTACAGAGGCTGCGGGACCGGCTGGCCCGGTATCGGCTGTTCGGGCTGCTGACCGGTCGGCGTACCCGTTCCCTCGCTCATGAGGCGAGATAGTAATCCAAAGCGCCGACGCAGGGCCGATCGGTGACAGTTTTGTGCCCGGGCAGTGTGCGCCGACCGTGTGCCGACCGATCCCCCGGCATCGTCCCCGAACCCGACGAGGAGTCAGCCCGACACACTGCGCGCACAAGATGTGGGGTCACGTCGGCAGGGTGCCACTACATGTATGCTCGCTCTCGCTGTCGAAGCAGGGGAACCCGGTGTGATTCCGGGACTGCCCCGCAGCGGTGAGCGCGCGGCCCAAGGGCCGCCCGTGAGTCCGAGGACCTGCCGACGGCGTGCGACACGGCTTCCCCGCAGACGCCATGCAGCACCGCAGTGACATCCGGGCCTCGCGGGCGGGCCGGGGGGGTATTCGCGCGCGCCGTCAGGTGTTCCGCGCTGCTCCCCTGTGCCCTGACGGTCCGGTAGCCCCTCGCCGACCGCCGCCGCCAGGAGAGAAGCGCCTTGACCATCGCTGCCTCAGTTGCCCTGCCCTCCCAGGGTTCTGCCGACTCCGCTCACACCGACCCTGGTGCTGCGCTGCTTCGGCTGCTCACCGACCGCAGCATCGACCTGCCCCAGGTGGACCCCGGCCACGTCGCGGCCGCTGCGCTGCGCGGCCGGAACGCCAACTCGGACTTCGCCGAGCTGCGCGGACTGGCCGTGGAAGCTGCCGCCTCGATGATCGCCGAGGACCCGCAGTACTCGAAGCTCGCCGCCCGCCTGCTCGCCCTGGAGATCCAGGACGAGGCGATCGGCCAGGGCGCCGTCTCCTTCTCCGCCTCGATCGTGGTCGGCCACACCGAGGGCCTGATCGGCGACGTCACCGCCGCGTTCGTGGCCAAGCACGCCGACGCGTTCGACGCCCTGATCGACCAGCAGGGCGACGACCGCTTCGAGTACTTCGGCCTGCGCACCGTGCAGTCCCGGTACCTGCTGCGCCACCCGATCACCCGCAAGGTGATCGAGACCCCGCAGCACTTCCTGCTCCGGGTCGCGGCCGGTCTCGCGGTCGGCGACACCGAGCAGTCGGTGGCCGAGGTGGCCGAGCTCTACACCCTGATGAGCCGCCTGGAGTACCTGACCTCCTCGCCGACGCTCTTCAACTCCGGCACCAAGCACCCGCAGATGTCCTCCTGCTACCTGCTGGACTCGCCGCTGGACAACCTGGACTCGATCTACAGCCGCTACGCGCAGATCGCCCGGCTCTCCAAGCACGCCGGCGGTATCGGCCTCTCCTACAGCCGGATCCGTTCGCGCGGCAGCCTGATCCGCGGCACCAACGGCAAGTCCAACGGCATCGTCCCGTTCCTGCGCACCCTGGACTCCTCGGTCGCCGCGGTGAACCAGGGCGGCCGCCGCAAGGGCGCCGCCTGCGTGTACCTGGAGACCTGGCACGCCGACATCGAGGAGTTCCTGGAGCTCCGCGACAACACCGGCGAGGAGGCGCGGCGTACGCACAACCTGAACCTCGCGCACTGGATCCCGGACGAGTTCATGCGCCGGGTGAACGCCAACGCCGACTGGTCGCTGTTCTCCCCCGCCGACGTGCCCGAGCTGGTCGACCTCTGGGGCGCCGACTTCGACGCCGCGTACGTCAAGGCCGAGGCCGAGGGCAAGGCCGTCCGCACCATCCCGGCGCAGACCCTGTACGCCCGGATGATGCGCACCCTGGCCACCACCGGCAACGGCTGGATGACCTTCAAGGACGCCTCCAACCGCGCCGCCAACCAGACCGCCGTGCCCGGCCGCACCGTGCACTCCTCGAACCTCTGCACCGAGATCATCGAGGTCACCGACGACTCCGAGACCGCGGTCTGCAACCTCGGCTCGGTCAACCTCGGTGCCCACGTGGCGATCGGCGCCACCGCCGCCGATCTGCTCAACGCGATGGACTGGGACCGGCTGGACGCCACCGTGCGCACCGCCGTGACCTTCCTGGACCGGGTCATCGACATCAACTTCTACCCGACCACCGAGGCCGGCACCTCCAACTCCCGCTGGCGCCCGGTCGGCCTCGGCGTGATGGGCCTTCAGGACGTCTTCTTCCAGCTCCGGCTGGACTTCGACTCCGCCGAGGCCAAGCAGCTCTCCACCCTGATCGCCGAGCGGATCATGCTGGTCGCCTACGAGCGCTCCAGCGAGCTGGCCGTCCAGCTCGGCCGGCACGAGGCGTACGCGGAGACCCGCGCCGCCCGTGGCCAGCTGCACATCGACCACTTCGAGACGGCCCCGCAGTGGGCCGACCGCTGGGACGCGCTGCGCGCCACCATCGCCGAGACCGGCCTGCGCAACTCGCTGCTGCTGGCCATCGCGCCGACCGCGACCATCGCCTCGATCGCCGGCGTGTACGAGTGCATCGAGCCGCAGGTGTCCAACCTGTTCAAGCGCGAGACCCTCTCCGGCGAGTTCCTCCAGGTCAACCCGTACCTGATCCGCGACCTCAAGGAGCTGGGCGTCTGGGACGCGCAGACCCGGGACGCGCTGCGCGAGTCGAACGGTTCGGTGCAGGACCTCAACTGGCTGCCCGCCGAGGTCCGTTCGCTCTACCGCACCGCCTGGGAGCTGCCGCAGCGGGCGCTGATCGACCTGGCCGCCGCCCGGCAGCCGTACATCGACCAGAGCCAGTCGCTGAACCTCTTCATGGCCGCACCGACCATCGGCAAGCTGAGCTCGATGTACGCGTACGCCTGGAAGGTCGGTCTGAAGACCACCTACTACCTGCGCTCGCGCCCGGCCACCCGGATCGCCCAGGCCGCCTCCGGTGCCGCCCGCGCCACCGTCCCGGCGCCGTCCGCCCCCGTCGCGGTGGCCGCTCCGACCACCCTCACTCCGGAGGAGGAGGCAGCGCTCGCCTGCTCCCTGGAGAACCCCGAGTCCTGCGAGGCCTGCCAGTGAGCACCACCCCCGAGACGCCCGCGCGCGAGAAGATGCTGCTCGACCCGGGCTTCGAGCTGACGCTCCGTCCGATGCGCTACCCGTCGTTCTACGACAAGTACCGCGACGCGATCAAGAACACCTGGACCGTCGAGGAGGTGGACCTGCACTCCGACGTCGCCGACCTCGCCAAGCTCAGCGACGGCGAGCGGCACATGATCGGCCGCCTGGTCGCCTTCTTCGCCACCGGTGACTCGATCGTCTCCAACAACGTGGTGCTGAGCCTCTACAAGCACATCAACTCCCCCGAGGCGCGGCTCTACCTGTCCCGGCAGCTGTTCGAGGAGGCCGTGCACGTCCAGTTCTACCTGACGCTGCTCGACACCTACCTGCCCGATCCCGAGGACCGGTCGGCGGCCTTCGACGCGGTGGAGAACATCCCCTCCATCCACCAGAAGGCGCAGTTCTGCTTCAAGTACATGAACGCGGTCGACCACCTCGACTCGCTGCAGAGCAAGGACGACCGCCGGGCCTTCCTGCTCAACCTGATCTGCTTCGCGGCCTGCGTCGAGGGGCTGTTCTTCTACGGCGCCTTCGCGTACGTGTACTGGTTCCGGTCCCGGGGCCTGCTGCACGGTCTGGCCACCGGCACCAACTGGGTGTTCCGGGACGAGTCCATGCACATGGACTTCGCCTTCTCGGTGGTGGACACCGTCCGCGCCGAGGAGCCCGACCTCTTCGACGAGGAGATGGCCAAGCAGGTCACCGCGATGCTGGAGGAGGCCGTCGAGGCCGAGCTCCAGTTCGCCGAGGACCTCTGCGGTGAGGGCCTGCCGGGGATGAACACCGCCTCGATGCGGGAGTACCTGCAGGCGGTCGCCGACCAGCGGCTGGCCCGCCTCGGCCTGCCGATCCGGTACGGCTCCAGCAACCCGTTCGGCTTCATGGAGCTGCAGAACGTGCAGGAGCTGACCAACTTCTTCGAGCGCCGGGTCAGCGCCTACCAGACCGCCGTCGAGGGCTCGGTCGCCTTCGACGACGACTTCTAGGCCGTCGTACCACCGGAAGGGCGCGGGGTTCTCCCCGCGCCCTTCCGCGCTGTCCAGGCCAGGTGCAGTGCGGCATCCCTCCCGGCGGCACCTCAGCCGGTGACCGGGACCACCAGGCCGGCCGCCGCCAGCCCCGCGATGCCGAGCGCGAACCTGGCGTCGGCGACGCCGCCCTGCCGGGCGTAGGCCGCCCCGATCTCCTCCGGCGTACCGCCGTCGCAGAGCGCGTAGATCAGCCAGGCGTGCTCGTTGAGCCACTGGAACCGCGCCGACTCCGGTGCGTAGGCGAGTAGTTGGTGCTGCTCCGGCAGTGCACAGACCGCCACCGGCTCGGCCTTGCGGTAGCCGCGCGGGTCGAGCACGGGCAGCGCGGCCGGGGTGACGGCAACAGGCTCGGGGACGGTCACCCGGACGCTCGGCGCCAGCGGCGTCACCGCGTCCAGCAGCCACCTGACGAACCGTCGGCCGGCCGGGGTCAGCGCCTCGCCGTGCACCTCCAGTGCCTGCCGCCCGAGATGGCCGGCCCGCTCGGCGCTGGTGACGTACCCGCCCTCCACGGCGGCCCGGCTGCCCGGCGTCGGCACCCCCACGGCCTCGGTGACCGGCGGTGCGCCGAAGCGCTCGCGCAGCTCGGCCGGGGCGTCGGCGGCGGCCGCGAAGAACAGCACCAGGTGGGTGTAGACGTGCAGGGCGGCCAGCACCCGGGTCAGCGACCACGGGGTCAACCGCCAGGGGATCTCCACCTGGTGGCCCGGGTCGGCGACCAGCGAGCCGGTCCGCAGCATGTCGAACTGCTTGAGGTGCAGCCCCTCGTGCAACAGGATCTCGGCGGTCATCCACGGGTCGCTCAGGTGCTCAGGCGCGACGAACAGCGCCGAGGGCAGCGGGTCGCCGCCGGAGAACGAGTGCAACTCGCCGTCGTCGGCCGCCCCTTGGGCCAGACCGACCAGCGAGACATGCGGGAAGACCCCCGCGCCCGCGTACGGCAGCAGGGCGGCCAGCAGCTCGGCACTCCGACCGAGCCCGGCCAGCTGTGCTTCGTCCGGGGTGACCCGGCGGGCGCCGCGCAGGTCGGTGAAACTGCCCTGCTTGAGCTCCTCCAGCCGTACGGCGAGCGGCAGTTCGGCCACCTCGGGGCGGAGCTCGGTCCACACCCAGCCGACCCCTCGGCCGGCCCACGGCCGGCAGCGCCGAGCCATCAGCCGCTCGGTCGGCCCGAGCCCGTCGTCGGCGTCCAGGTCTGCCTCGGTCAGCTGCCGGGCGAACTCGCTCGGGGCCTGCCGGTGGTTCTCCAGCGCGACCAGGTCGTTCTCGAAGGCGTTCCGCAGCACCGGGTCGTAGAGGAACGGGCGGAGCGCCGAATCCTCGGACTCCGCCAGCCGGGCGAACCGGACGGCCGCCTCGGGGAAGTGCCGGGCGAGCACCATCAGGCCCAGCCGGTAGCGGGCGATGTTCCTGGCCTCGATGGCCTCGGAGTCCCCGAACTGCGGGTCGGTGCCGAGGAGTCGGTCGATCTGCGGGTAGGACGGCAACAACGTTCCCCCCAGGGTGGGTCGGCGGGTCGGACGCTACGGCGGGCCGGTCGCCGTCCCGGCCGACCCGGGTGGTCAGGGTGGAGAGGTCGCTGCCACCGTCCGGCTCGGTGGCGGCCAGCGGGCGCCGACTCGGCGGCAACCCGGATGGTCGGCAGTTCCACGGTCTGGGACGGCATGTCGTGTCCTTTCACTCAGCTGACAGGGCGGTTCCGAATCCAGGCAACTCCGGTGTGGTGACGGTGTGGTGGCACTCCCTCCCCGAGGGTCAGTCCTCGATCGTCACGTCGAACAGGTCCAGCTGCAGCAGCGGCGTGACGGTGACGTTCCCGGTCCTGGTGGACCAGCCCGACTCCACCTTCTGGTACCAGAGCGGAATCGCGGGCATGTCCTGCAGGATCATCTTCTCCGCCTGCTGGTAGAGCTCCCAGCCCTCCTTCTCCGAGGGCGCCGCATCCGCCTCGGCCAGCAGCGCGTCCACCTCCGGGTTGGAGTAACCGGAGCCGTTGACCGCCGCACCCGTGCGGAAGATCGGGTTGAGGAAGTTCTCGATCGACGGGTAGTCGGCGACCCAGCCGGAACGGAAGATCGTGGTGACCTTCTGCTCGTTGATCAGCTTGCGGAACTCACCGAAGGTCGGCACCGGCGCGTACCTGGCCTCGACGCCCAGCGCCGCGGTGATCGTGCGGCAGGCCGCGTCGATCCACACCTGGTTGGCCGAGTCGTCGTTGGAGGTCAGCTCGATCGGGCCTTCGAAGCCGGTGGTCTCGAACAGCGCCCTCGCCTTCTCCGGCTGGTAGGTGCACAGGTCCCCGCTGGCGTCGCCGCCGTACCCGGGCACGATCGGCGGCACCAGGCCGTCGGGGAGCATCTTGTCGCCGTCGAAGGCCGTGTCGATCACGTACTGCCGGTCGATGGCCATCGAGATCGCCTGCCGCACGCGCCGGTCACCGAAGCGCGGGTCCCACATCGGGAACGAGATCGACTGCACCCCCATGTACGGCTTGGCCACGTAGCGCCCGGCCAGCTCCTGCTTGTACCGGCCGCCGTCGAGCGCGTCCGCCGGGACGAAGTCGAGGTAGTCGAGCCTGTTCGCCACCACGTCCGCGTAGGCGTCCTCGAGCATCCGGTAGAACCGGAACTCCACGCCGTCCACGCGCGGCTTGCGGGCCCCGGCGTAGGCCTCGTAGCGGTTCAGCACGATGTTCACGCCGGGGGTGTGCGACCCGAAGCTGAACGGCCCGTTGCCGACCGGATGGGCTTCGAACGCCAAGCTGTCGGCGAAGAAGCTGCGCGGCAGGGGGAAGAACGCGGTGTAGCCGAGCTGGGTCACGAAGGCGGAGAACGGTGCCGACAGCGTCACCTCGAAGACGCTGTCGTCGATCACCCTCAGACCTGACAGCTCCTCCGTCGTCCCGTTCTGGGTCGCTTCGTAGCCCTGGATGTGGGACAGGTACTCGGCGCCCTGCAGCCCGTTCGGGCCGTAGGCGGTGTAGTTCCAGGCGTCGACGAAGCTCGCGGCGGTCACCGGTGTGCCGTCGTGGAACGTCCACCCCGGGTTGAGCGTGATCCGGTAGACGCGGGAGTCGGCCGAGTCGATCGACTTCGCCACCGCCGTGCGGGGCTCGGCCGTGTTGGGGTCGTACTCGACCAGACCGGTGAACAGGGCGTTCACGATCTTCACGCTGTCACGTTCGGTAGCGTCGCCGGGCACCAGCGGGTTCTCCGGTTCGGTGCCGTTCCAGCTGATGATGCTCATCGGTGTGGAATCCCCTCAGGTTCATGGATGCGCGCACAGCCCCCCGAGTCCTGCGCCGACCGAGTCCAACAGAACCTCCGACCGGCCGCCATCTTCGGGCGCCGACCCAGTCAGGTCGGCCGCGGCGGGGCTGCCGCACGGAGCCGGGGCAGCACGAAGGGCCGGCTCCGGGCGTACCCGGAACCGGCCCTTGACCAGTCGTCAGTCGTTGGCGACGGTGGCGTACTTGGGGGTGCCCTCGGCCATCTGCTTCAGCGCGTCCTTGCGGTCCCGCTTGGAGAGCCGGTCGATGTACAGGTAGCCGTACAGGTGGTCGGTCTCGTGCTGGAGGCAGCGGGCGTAGAAGCCGGAGCCCTCGACCCGGATCGGGTTGCCGTCCTTGTCCTGGCCGGTGACGGCGGCGTAGTCGGGGCGGGCCAGCTCCATGTAGGCGGTGGGCACCGAGAGGCAGCCCTCCGGGGAGTCGTCCAGCTGCCGCTGCCCGGCCGGCAGGTCCTCCAGCACGGGGTTGATCACGTGACCGACGTGCCGGACACCGTCGTCGTCCGGGCAGTCGTAGACGAACACCTTGGCGTCCACGCCGATCTGGTTGGCCGCCAGGCCGACGCCCTCGGCCGCGTACATCGACACGAACATGTCGTCGATCAGCGAGGCCAGCTCCGCGTCGAACTCGGTGACCGTCTTGACCTCACGGTGCAGCACGGGGTTGCCGACCACGGTGATCGGGCGGGCGGTGCCCTTGGAGAGGTCGGGCAGCTCGCCGACCACCTTCGGCTCCGCGGCCTCCTCGTGCGCGTGGTCGTGCGCGTGGTCGTGGTCGTGCGCGTGGTCGTGCTGATCCGCCATCGTTGCTTCCGCTTTCTGGGTCTGCCGGAGATCTACCGGGTAAAGAGTACGGCGCCCGGCATACCGCAGGCCCTTACTAGCAGACCTCTTCGAGGTCCCGGTAGGCCCGGGTGGCGGGTGAGACGGCCACCCAGCGGTCCAGCAGGCTGCCGACCAGCTGGGCCGGGGCGGCGATCCCGCACTCCCGTTCGGTCAGCCAGGAGAGGCCGGAGCCCGCCTGGCTCAGGTGGCTGAGGTGGCCCGGGTGGGCCGCGTCGCCGTCGTCGTGCGGGTCGTGGTGCACGGTGCGGCCGTCGTCGGCCGCCATCCGGCTCTCCGAACAGGTCCGGCAGAGCAACCGGACCGAGGAGGTCCAGTCCTCGGCCGCGTACCCCGCGTCGGCGACCAGCCGCTCCAGCGCGTCCCGGTCGGCCGCGGTGGCCGCCTGCAGCAGCACCACGTAGGTCGGCACCGGGGAGGGCGCCCAGAGCTCGATCTCGTCGAAGACCGGGTACGCCACCCCGTCCGCGACCCGCTCACCGTGCGGGGCGCCGTCGTGCAGCACCACCTCGCCCCAGCGGCGGCCCGAGGAGGGCAGCGGGATGGAGAGCACCTCGATCCGGGCCGGGTCGAGCCGCCGGCCCCAGACCACCTCGGCCTCGCCCTCCGGGGAGAGCCGGACGGGGGTGGTGCCCAGGTCGAGCTGGACGGTGCCGTCCTGGGCGCCGCCGGGCAGCCGCAGGCCGTACGCCTGCCAGGCCCGCCGGGCCAGCGCCCAGTCCTGCAGGGCGGTCGCGGTGATACCGAGGTTCCACCAGTCCGGGGCGCCCTGATCACGGTCCAGCAGGGCGACGGCGCGCAGGCCGGCCGCTCTGGCCTGGTCCCAGTCCCGGCGGAACTTGTGCAGCAGGGCGAGGTTGAACCAGGAGTCGGAGAGCCAGGGCTCCAGGTCGGCGGCCATCACCAGCAGCGGCCCGGCGTCCTCGTAGCGGCCGTCACCGATCAGGGTGAAGGCGCGGTCGGTGGTCTGCCGCCAGGTCGCCGACGGCCGGTGTCGTGCGCGGTGGAAGATCCTCACGTTCCGTCCCTGCCGTAGTCGTCCGCCGGTGTGCCGTTCCCGGTCCGTCGGGGCTTCATCCCCGGCTTTCCACGCTATGACCGCATCCAACCACGCCGCCTGTCGGCTGCGCTCCTCGCGAGGCAGTTCAGTCAGGTCGGGCGACGACTGTGGCGGATCGGGCCAGTGCGTCCAGCACCCGGGGGTCGTAGAGCCGGCCGCACTCCGACCGGAGCAGTGCGAACACCTCCTGCCGCCCGGCCTGCTCGGTCAGACCCCGGCGGCGGGCGGCGGCCGACAGGTCGTCAAAAGCGTTCGCCACCCGGATGATCCGGGCCGCCAGCGGCAGCGTCCGGTCCGCGCCGCCATCCGGGCCGTGACAGGGATCGGCCAGCCTGGCCACCTGTCCGGCCACCTGCCGGGGCACGCCCGTCCGGCTGATCACCTCGCTGCCGAGCCGGGCGATCCGCTGCTGCTCCGGCTGGGGCAACAGGGCGGTGGCCCCGTCCGGGACCGGCTCCACCAGCGAGAGCTGACCGATGTCGTGCATCAGCGCGGCGTACTCCAGCAGGGCGAGGTCCCGGCTGCCCAGGCCGAGCTCACGGCCGAGCTCACAGGCGGTGTCGGCCACCCGGCGGGCATGGCCCGGTGGGGTGTACCCGGCCACCTCGGTGGCCCTGGCCAGCGTCTCGATGGTCTGCCCGGTGGTGGCCCGGACGGCCGCCGCGCGCCGGAACGCGGCCTGGGCCAGCAGCAGCGGGGCGCAGAACAGCGGCAGCGCCCAGAGCCCCACCTCCCCCGCCAGCAGGCTGATCAGCATCCCGGTGGCGACGATCGCCGAGCCGATCCCGAGCAGCGAGCGCAGCTCGTCCTCCAGTGCGGCGGCGAACCGCAGCCCCGTCCTGGCCCGCCGCTGGACCGCCGCCAGGGTGGCGTCGCAGAGCGCGGCCAGCGCCGCCACCCCCGTCAGGAACACCCCGTACGCGGGCCCGGCCAGCGGCAGCTGGTCCAGCGCGCCGCTGTTGTAGAGCGGCTGGAACAGCAGCGCCGCGAACCCCACCGTGAGCAGCCGCCGGACCGCCCCGTCCACCCGGCCCGGCTCCGGGCGGCACCGCCGGTGCCGGTGGCGACTGTGCAGCGGCGCGAGCCCGGCCAGCGTGCCGATCCCGGCCACCGCCACCACCTGCGAGACGCCGTGCGTGGTGGGCAGCCCGTGCAGCGGCCCGAGCAGCGCGTACGCCAGCGCGACGGCGGTACCGATCGGGGCCTGCTCGCGATCGCCCGGGAGAGTGACCCGGACCCGCTCGCCGACCGCGATCACCGCAGCGAAGGCCGCCGCCACCAGCGGCGCGGAGATGCCGTGAGAGAGCGCGTCGGCGCAGGCGAGCAGCAGGAGCAGGGCCGCGGTGACCCGGAGTGCCCTGGTCACGGCGCACCTGGCAGCAGGTCGCCGGCCGGGCGGCGGGCCGGTTCGGGGACGCCGAGCGGGATGTCCGGGACCTCCCCGGCCCAGCCGCCGGGCGGCGGCAGCGCGGGCTCCCAGCCGTGCAGCCGGACCGCCTCGACCAGGGCCAGCACCATCGCCGGGTCGAACTGGCTGCCCGCGCAGCGCTGCAGCTCGGTCACCGCCTCGGCCACCGGCCGGCCGCGCCGGTAGGAGCGGGTGGAGGTCATCGAGTCGAAGGCGTCCGCGACCGAGATGATCCGGGCGAACTCCGGGATCCGCTCCCCCGCCAGGCCGTTCGGGTAGCCGCGCCCGTCCAGCCGCTCGTGGTGGTGCAGGATGCCGTCCCTGGCCTCGCCGAGGAAGTCGATCCCCCGGACCAGCTCGAAGCCGAACACCGGGTGCACCTCGACCGCCCGCCGCTCGGCCTCGGTCAGCGGCCCGTTCCGCCGCAGCAGCTCGGTGGCCACCCCGAGCTTGCCCACGTCGTGCAGGGTGCCCGCGAAGTGCAGGGTCCGCAGCCGGTCCTCCGCCATCCCGAGCTGACGGGCGATCAGCACGGCGGCCCGGCCGACCCGTTCGCTGTGGCCCCGGGTGTACGCGTCCTTGATCTCCACCGCCTGCACCAGCGCCTGGACGGTGGCCTGATGGGCCGTCCGCTCCCGGTGCCCCTGGGCGGAGACCCAGGCCGAGATGGAGAACGGCAGCAGCGCCAGCACCGCCGCAAAGGCGCCGTACGGGCCCTGCCAGAGCACCGCGACCATCAGCCCGCCGGCCCCGTGCAGCAGCGCCGGCAGCACCGCACCGGCCGGCGGGGCACTCGGCCGGCCGGGCTCGGCCAGCCGCCGCATCCCGCCCACCAGCGCGGAGTTGACCAGACAGAACAGCAGTACGGCCGCCAGCGCGGGCAGCACCGCGATCGGGAACCGGGAACCGAGCAGCAGCTCGGGCCCGGGCAGCAGCCGGAACAGCACGGCCGCGGCGAACGCGGAGAGCGCCAGCTGGGCGGCGTTCCAGACCCGGCGGGCGGCCTTCGGTGCGACGGCCGGGGCGGTCAGCGCGGCGGGCAGCGCGACCAGCGCGGCAGCGGCAGGCGGGAGCATCAGCACCCCGGCGAACAGCACCGGCAGGAAGACCGGCCCGGCCCGCTCCGGAGCCGACGGCTGCTCGGCCGCCCGCCGCCGCCCGAGCACTACCGCCCGGAGCAGCCGCAGACACGGGGTCGGGCCGCCTTGGGCGAGCGAGCCCCAGCAGACGTTCAGCACGGCCAGCAGTCCGACCCGGGGCCAGTCCACCGGACCGGTCAGCCAGCCGGGGCCGGTCAGCACCAGCGGCAGCAGGGCGCCGACCGCGCCGAGCAGCACCACGGCGCCGTATCGCAGCGCCGCTCCCGGCAGAGCCGGGCCCGGGTCCTCGTCAGCGATCTCCGCCTCCCCGCCACGGCCACAGTTCCCCTTGGGCACCCAAGGGCTGAGTGCTCGTCAGGAGAATAGGGCCCGTCCCGGCGGAGCGGACGCCCGATCACGGAATGCCCCGGTCGGCGCAGTGCCAACTCACTCGAACGAGTGATGACCGACCGGACGGCGAACCATTACGGGGGGACCTACTCGGCGGCCTCGGCCACCGTCAGCGACTCGCCGGCCCGCTGCCCCGCCCGGATCGAGTCGATCCGGGCCAGCACCTTGCCACGCAGGTCGGCCGGGGAGTGCTCGCTGCTGCAGGAACGCTTGACCAGCGCCTTGATGGCCTGCTCCAGGCCGTACTCCGCCAGGCACGGGGAGCACTCCTCGAAGTGCACCTTCAGCTTGGCGCAGTCGCCCTCGGCCATCTCGTTGTCGAGCAGCTCGTAGAGGTGGTCGAGCACCTCTCCACAGTCGGTGTCGTGCGGATCGCCGCAGCTCATGAGCCCGAGCCCTTCGCTTCCTGCCCTGCCCCGCTGCCGGCCGGGACGAGCCCGCGCTCACGGGCGTAGTCCTCCAGCATGCCGCGCAGCTGACGGCGGCCACGGTGCAGACGGGACATCACCGTGCCGATGGGAGTACCCATGATGTCCGCGATCTCCTTGTACGCAAAGCCCTCGACATCCGCGAGGTAGACCGCGATGCGGAACTCCTCCGGGATCGCCTGCAGGGCGTCCTTCACGTCACTGTCCGGCAGGTGATCGAGCGCCTGGGTCTCGGCCGACCGCAGGCCGGTCGACATGTGCGACTCGGCCCTGGCCAGCTGCCAGTCCTCGATCTCCTCGGCGGCGGTGCGCTGGGGCTCCCGCTGCTTCTTCCGGTACGAGTTGATGAAGGTGTTGGTGAGAATCCGGTACAGCCAGGCCTTGAGGTTGGTGCCCTCACGGAACTGGTGGAAGGAGGCGTACGCCTTGGCGAAGGCCTCCTGGAGCAGGTCCTCGGCATCGGCCGGGTTCCGGGTCATCCGCAGCGCCGCTGAGTACATCTGGTCCAGGTAACCCAGGGCGTCCCGCTCGAAGCGGTCGCGTCTGGCGTCGTCGGTCTCGTCGACCGACACCCGGAAGGTGTCCTCACCGATCGCCTCGGCCAGCTCGTCACCGGTCAGCATCTCGCTGCCCGGCTCCGTCTCGACCGGCTCGGCCTCGTGCTCCGCTCCGACGACCGGACCCACCTCCTCGGCTTTACGAGCCGGCACCTGAGTGGGCCGACCCGACAGCGAGGATATCGGGCTGACGGGCTTCTCGCCCGCGACCAGCCACTCGGACCAGTCGGGCACTGCGGCACTGGCCGCCGCCCGCTCGTCCGGCCGTTCGGGGCACGCGATCGAACCCATCCTGCCCTGCCTTCCTACCGGGACACCTTGCTGACGTCAGGTGTAAACCCGGCCGGGTGTCAGGGAATTCCCGGTGCGTCGAATGCCCGGCGTTCAGAGCTCCAGAATCCAGTCCCCGACCGCCGCCGTGATCAGCCCCAAAGCCTCGTCCTGCCCGAGCGGGGCCCGCTTGGGCACGGCGAAACCGTGGCTGCCGTACGGGACCGCCACCAGCCGGTGGCCGACCGGGAGTTCAGGGAACTCCTCGGGCGTGCCGAAGGTGTCCTGCCCGGCCTGCACGACCAGGGTCGGGCAGCCGGTGCCGAGCAGCTCTTCGGCCCGGCTCCGCTCCGGCTTGCCCGGCGGGTGCAGCGGGAAGGCCAGCGCGACCACGCCGACCGCACCGGTCGGCCCGGCCGTCCGGCAGGCCACCCGGGCGCCCGCGCTGCGGCCACCGACCACCAACGGGAGCCGCTGCCCGGCCAGTTGGGCCATCGCGGGCAGCCAGGCCCGGTCCAAGGTCTTCGGGGCCGGGCCGATCTTCTTCCCGGCCACCCGCCAGGGCTGCTCGACCAGCGCCACGGTGATCCCGCGCGCGGGCAGCGCGGCGGCCAGCGCCTGCAGGTCGCGGGCCTCGACCCCGCCGCCCGCGCCGTGGCCGAGCGCCAGCAGGGCGCGGGCCTTGCCGTCGGCGGGGTACAGCGTGATCCGGGCGTCGCCGACCGGGGTGGGGACAAGCATGGCGCTCCGTCAGAAGAGTCCGTCAGAAGAGGGTGCTGTCGTCCGGCTCGAGCTCGCCGAGCGGTCGCAGCAGTTCGGGGCCGTTGTTACGGATGTTGCCGACCGCCGGGCCGATCGGCCGGGCCAGCAGCGCGCCGGGCGGCGGCGGGACCAGCAGGCCGCGCAGCTCGTCCGGGTCGCTCAGCGCCGGGTCGAGCCAGGCGTCGAAGGACTCCGGGTCGAGGAAGAGCGGCATCCGGTGGTGGATCGGGGCCAGCGCGGGCTCGGCCTCGGTGGTGACCACCGTGCAGGTGACCAGCCACGCCTCGGGGTGGTCCGCAGGGAAGCGGCGGTCCCGCCAGAACTCGTACAGCCCGGCCAGCGCCAGCACGGTGCCGTCGGCCCGGTGCACGAAGAACGGCTGCTTGCGCGGCTTGCCCTTCTCGCTGGGTATGGTCTCCCACTCGTAGTAGCCGTCCACCGGCAGCAGGCAGCGCCGGGACGCGAACGCCTGCCGGTAGGCGGGCTTCTCGTGCACGGTGTCCGCCCGGGCGTTGATCATCTTCACCGCCGTCTCCGGCGACTTCGACCAGGCCGGCACCAGACCCCAGCGCACCACCCGAAGCTGCCGGACCGGCGCACCGCCGCCCTTCGGCGCCCGGTCCAGCACCACGAAGCCCGGGTCGGTCGGCGCCACGTTCCAGCTCGGCGCGATGGTCTCGGTCGGGTCCCACTGCTCGACCCCGAAGACCTCGACCAGGTCCTGGGGCGCGGTGGTGGAGGCGAAACGTCCGCACATGGTGATCAGCTTGCCACGGCCTTCTCATCCGATCCGCAGAACCGGGCGGTTCCCTCCCGCCGTCCTGGCATGGGAGGGTGCTGGTCCGAACGCGGCAAGGAGGTACGGAATGGACATCGCGGGACTGTGGGACGCCCTGTGGGACGGCCTCACCGCCACCCAGCCGGCCCCACCCCACTGGCTGGTGCTCGGCAGCGCGGCGGTCGCCCTGCTCGCGATCCTCCCGCACCCGGTCTGGCGGCTCAGCCGCAACGTGGTGACCATCGCCCACGAGGGCGGCCACGGCCTGGTCGCCCTGCTGACCAACCGGGAGCTCGCCGGCATCCGCCTGCACTCCGACACCTCCGGCCTCACCATCTCCTCGGGCCCGCCCACCGGCCCCGGCATGATCCTCACCGCGGCGGCCGGGTACACCGCTCCCCCGCTGCTCGGCCTCGGCGGCGCCGCCCTGCTGACCGGCCACTACGTCACCCAGCTGCTGTGGATCGCGATCATGTTGCTGGCCGGGCTGCTCATCAAGATCCGGAACGCCTTCGGACTGCTCTCGGTGGTGGTCACCGGAGCCGCCTTCTTCCTGATCTCCTGGTACGGCAGCAGCCAGCTCCAGTCCGCCTTCGCCTACCTGGGCGTCTGGTTCCTGCTCCTCGCGGGCGTCCGCCCGGTGCTGGAGCTCCAGGGCAAGCGACGCCGCGAGGGCGCCCGCAGCACCGACGCCGACCAACTCGCCCGCCTCACCCGGATCGGCCCGCTCTTCTGGGTCGGCCTCTTCCTCCTGGTCGCCCTCGCCTCCCTCACCGTGGGCGGCACCTGGCTGCTCGCCTAGGCAGCTGCGCTCAGTAGGGCGGACCAGGGGCTCGGGGAACTGCGACGCCAGCCTCGAAAATGGTCACCCTTACATAAGTGGTCAGGAACTTTGCCGTTCGACCCCTGCACCAGACCTCCTCACCGCTCCCCGACAGCGCAACCGGGCCGGAGGCCGACCGGCACCTAGACTGACCCCATGACCGAAGCCCTGTGGCCCGCCCCCGTTGCGACCGGCGCCGTCGATGCCACCGTGACCATCCCCGGATCGAAGTCGGCGACCAACCGTGCGTTGGTGCTGGCCGCGCTGGCGGACGGCCCGGGCTGGATCCGCCGGCCGCTCCGCAGCCGGGACTCCCAGCTGATGGCCGACGGCCTGCGGGCCCTGGGCGTCGGCATCGAGGAGACCGTCAACAACGCCAGCGGCGGCACCGGCGGCGGCGAGGCGTGGCGGATCATCCCGGCCGGCCAGCTCCACGGCCCGGCCCAGGTGGACGTCGGTAACGCCGGCACCGTGATGCGCTTCCTCCCCCCGCTCGCCGTCCTCGCCGACGGCCCGGTGCACTTCGACGGCGACCCGCGCAGCTACGAGCGGCCCCAGCACGGCGTGATCGACGCCCTGCGCGCCCTCGGCGCCCGGATCGACGACGGCGGCCGCGGCGGCTTCCCGCTCACCGTGCACGGCACCGGTGCGCTGGACGGCGGCCCGGTCGAGCTGGACGCCTCGTCCTCCTCCCAGTTCGTCAGTGCCCTGCTGCTCTCCGGCGCCCGCTACAACAACGGCGTGGAGATCCGGAACACCGGCGGCACCGTCCCCTCTCTCCCGCACATCCGGATGACGGTCGACATGCTCCGCAAGGCCGGCGTCCAGGTGGACGCGCCGGAGGACGGCGGCGAGAAGGACGTCTGGCGGGTCACCCCGGGCGCGCTGATCGGCCGTGACCTGGTGGTCGAGCCGGACCTCTCCAACGCCGCGCCGTTCTTCGCCGCCGCGCTGGTGACCGGCGGCCGGGTCACCGTCCGGGACTGGCCCAAGCACACCTACCAGCCGGGCGACCAGCTCCGCGACCTGTACACCCGGATGGGCGGCAGCTGCCAACTGACCGACGAGGGCCTGGAGTTCACCGGCACCGGCAAGATCCACGGGATCGACGCCGACCTGCACGACGTGGGCGAACTGACCCCGGTGATCGCGGCCGTCGCCGCCCTCGCCGACTCCGAGTCGCACCTGTACGGCATCGCGCACCTGCGGCTGCACGAGACCGACCGGCTGGCCGCGCTGGTCAAGGAGATCAACGACCTGGGCGGCGACGCCGCCGAGACCGAGGACGGTCTGCGGATCAGGCCGCGCCCGCTGCACGGCGGCATCTTCCACACCTACGAGGACCACCGGCTGGCCACCGCCGCCGCGGTGATCGGTCTGGCCGTACCGGGGGTGCAGGTGGAGAACGTGGCGACCACCGCGAAGACCCTGCCGGACTTCCCGCAGATGTGGGCCGACCTGCTCGGCCAGGGCTGACGGGGAGTCGGGACATGCGCCGTTACGGCAAGGACGCCGACGAGGACGACATCCGCAACCGCCCGGCCCGCAAGGGCTCCAAGCCCCGGACCAGGATCAGGCCCAAGCACGAGGACGCCTCCGAGGCGATGATCCTGACCGTCGACCGAGGCCGGCTGACCTGCCTGGTCGAGGCGGGCACCAAGCAGGAGCGCCAGGTGATGGCGATGAAGTCGCGCGAGCTGGGCCGCAAGGGCGTGGTGGTCGGCGACGTGGTGCACGTGGTCGGCGACCTCTCGGGTGAAGCGGACACGTTGGCCCGGATCGTCCGGGTCGAGGAGCGCCGCTCGGTCCTGCGCCGCACGGCGGACGACGACGACCCGTTCGAGCGGATCGTGGTGGCCAACGCCCAGCAGCTGGCGATCGTCACCGCGCTGGCCGACCCGGAGCCCCGGCCCCGGCTGATCGACCGCTGCCTGGTGGCGGCGTACGACGCCGGGATGCGGCCGCTGCTGGTGCTCACCAAGGCGGACCTGGCCTCGGCCGATCCGCTGCTGGAGGCGTACGCGCCGCTCGGCATCGACTACGTGGTGACCCGGCGGGACGAGCTGGAGACCGCCGGGGCGGAGGCGGTCCGGGAGCACCTGCGCGGGCTCTCCACCGTCTTCATCGGGCACTCGGGGGTCGGCAAGACCACCCTGGTGAACGCCCTGGTGCCGCTGCACCAGCGGTCCACCGGTGTGGTCAACGCGGTCACCGGCCGGGGGCGGCACACCACCGTCTCGGCGCTGGCGCTCCGGTTGCCGCCGCCGCCCGGGGTGAAGCCAGGATCCAAGAAGGCCCTCGATCCCGGCTGGGTGATCGACACCCCCGGCTTCCGCTCCTTCGGCCTCTCCCACATCGACCCGTCCCGGGTCATCCTGGCCTTCCCCGACCTGGAGCCCGGCACCGAGGGCTGCCCCCGCGCGTGCAGCCACGACGAGCCCGACTGCGCCCTGGACGCCTGGGTCGCCGACGGCCACGCCGAACAGGCCCGGCTGTACTCGCTCCGTCGCCTGCTCTCCTCCAAGGAGGCGCGGGAAGGTGACTGACGGAAGTCTTTCGGCCCGTCAGAAGTGTTGGAAGCCCCTCGCGCGGTGATCATAGGAAGGTCGGATCAATCGGTCCGGCCTTTCGAGGGGAGTCGGCTCCGATGGCTTGGGCCCTGGTGATCATCGCCGGACTGTTGGAGACCGGTTTCGCGATCAACCTGAAACTCAGCGACGGCTTCACCAAGCTCTGGCCCACCGTCAGCTTCTGCGTCTTCGCCCTGGGCAGCTTCGGCCTCCTCACCCTCTCGCTCAAGACCCTCCCGGTCGGCCCGGCCTACGCAGTGTGGACCGGGCTCGGCGCCGCCGGGACGGCCATCTACGGGATGATCTACATGGACGAGACCACCTCCGTCCTCAAGCTGGTCTCGATCAGCCTGGTGATCGCGGGCGTGATCGGTCTCCAACTGAGCGGCTCCGGGCACTGACGGACCGTCCAGTTCGCGAGCCGAACTGTCCAGATCCGTGGACGCTCGCTTAATCTTTCGGGCATGGCCGACTATCACGACGATCTCCGACTCGCCCACGTCCTCGCCGACTCGGCCGACTCGATCACCATGGAGCGCTTCAAGGCGCTGGACCTCAAGGTCGAGACCAAGCCCGACCTGACCCCGGTGAGCGACGCGGACAAGGCCGCCGAGGAGCTGGTGCGCAGCGTGCTGCAGCGGGCCCGCCCGCGCGACGCGGTGCTCGGCGAGGAGTTCGGCCTCAAGGGCTCCGGCCCGCGCCGCTGGGTGATCGACCCGATCGACGGCACCAAGAACTACGTCCGGGGCGTCCCGGTCTGGGCCACCCTGATCTCACTGCTGGAGGTCGGCCCGGACGGTGAGCAGCACCCGGTGGTCGGCATCGTCTCGGCCCCGGCCCTGCACCGCCGCTGGTGGGCGGCCAAGGGCCTGGGCGCGTACGCGGGCCGCAGCCTGGCCAAGGCGAGCCGGATCCACGTCTCCTCGGTCTCCCGGCTGGAGGACGCCTCGCTCTCGTACTCCTCGCTCACCGGCTGGGAGGAGCGGGCCCGGCTGGACGCCTTCCTCGACCTCTCCCGGTCCTGCTGGCGCACCCGCGCGTTCGGCGACTTCTGGTCGTACATGATGGTCGCCGAGGGCGCGGTGGACATCGCCGCCGAGCCGGAGCTGAGCCTGTGGGACATGGCCGCGCCGTGCATCGTGGTGCAGGAGGCGGGCGGCCGGTTCACCGGCCTGGACGGCATCGAGGGCCCGAACGGCGCCGACGCGGTGGCCTCGAACGGGCTGCTGCACGACGAGACGCTGCGCAAACTGACGGTCTGACACCCCGTATTTCCGACAGGGGTCCGCCCGGTTGCCGAGTACTCCCCGGCGGCCGGGCGGTTGCGCTGAGGGCGGCGCAACTCCCTTGCAACGGCGGCCCCCTACGCTCCCAGGGGTAAAGCCACGGCCCGTCCGGGCCGGGCCCCGCTCCCCCGTGCGCCCACCCCGCCGGGCCGCCTGCCGAGGGGAAACCCCGACGTGCGTACGCTCCGCAGCATCCGGCACCGACTGGCCCTGCTGCTCGCTCTCCCGACCGGTGCGCTGGTGCTGATCGCCGCGTTCGGCACGGCCGCCGAGGCCACCCGGCACAGTGCGGCAGGCCGCACCGACCAGCGGGTGGCGTTGGCGGTCACGACCCAGGAACTGGTCCAACAGCTCCAGCGCGAACGCGGCCTGACGGCCGGTCTGCTCGGCGGTGACGAGAGCTTCCGGGCTCGCCTCGGCGAACAGCGCGCCACCGCCGACCAGGCCAGGCAACGGCTGGACCAGGCGCTCGCCGCCGAACCGCCCGGCACCCCAGGCGTCCGCGCGGCGCTCGGCGGGCTCGGCACACTGGCCGCACTGCGCGGCCGGGCCGACACCGGCACCGCTTCCCGGGCCGAGGCGCTCGACTTCTTCAGCCAGGCGATCGGCGGGCTCTCCACCGCCGCCTTCGCCGAGGCCACCGCCCAGGACCCTGAGCTGCAGGCCGCGCTGACCACCCTGCGGGTGCTGGGCGAGGCCGCCGAGGCGGCGGCGCTGGAACGCGGCACGCTGAACGGGGTGTTCGCCGCCGGGGCGTTCGGCGAGGGGGACTACCCCGCCTTCGTCCGAGTGCTGTCCGCGAAGAGCAACGCGCTGGCGCAGGCCCCGCGCACCGCCACCGCCGCCCGGAGTGCAGCGCTGGCCGCCGCACTGCGCAGCCCGGCGGCGGTGGCGGTGGCCGGGATGGAGCAGCGCGCGCTGACTGGCTACTCGGGCGGACGGCTGCCGGTGCGGGCGGCCGACTGGTGGCAGGCGGCCAGCACGCTGGTCGACGATCTGCACCGAGTGCAGGCCGAGGCGGCCGGGGAGAGCCGGGCCAGGGCGGCGGAGCTGCGGTCGGCCGCGCTCTGGTCGCTGGGCCGGGAGCTTGCCCTGGCGCTGGTCGCGGTGGCCGGCGCAGTGGCGCTCGGGGTGGCCGCGAGCCGTTCGGTGACCAAGCCGCTGGCGGCGCTGGTCGACGAGGCCAACGAGCTGGCCGACCGGGTACTGCCGGAGGCGGTGGCCCGGATCAGGGACGGGGTCGGCACCGCGGAGGATGCCGTCCTGCCCGGTGCGGCGCGGGGCGCGCAGGCCGACGAACTGGCGGAGGTGGCAGCCGCGTTGGACCGGGTGTCGGCCACCACGGTACGGCTGGCGGTCGAGCAGGCGGTGCTGCGGCGCAACTCCACCGAGTCGCTGGCCAATCTGGGCCGCCGCAACCAGGCGCTGGTCACCCGTCAACTCGGCTTCCTGTCCGGGCTGGAACAGGTGGAGCACGACCCGGGCGTGCTGGCCAACCTGTTCGAACTGGACCACCTGGCCACCCGGATGCGACGGAACGCCGAGAGCATCCTGGTGCTGGTCGGCGAGCGCAGCCCGCGCCGCTGGGAACAGCCGGTGGGGATGGGCGACGTGGTGCGCGCCGCGCTCGGCGAGGTGGAGGACTACCGGCGGGTGGTGCTGCGTCAGCTGGACGAGGCACGGCTCGACGGTGGTGCGGTGGCCGAAGTCGCGCACCTGCTGGCCGAGTTGATCGAGAACGCGTTGGCCGCCTCGGCACCCGACACCGATGTGGAGGTGTTCGCCAGGATCAGCGGAGGCGGCTACCTGATCGCGGTGATGGACCAGGGCCGGGGCATGACCGAGGCCGAGCTGGAGCGCGCCAACGCCCGGTTGACCGGCCGGGAGAGCTTCCTGGTCGGCCGCAACGGACTGCTCGGCCACTACGTGGTCGGCCGGCTGGCCGAGCGGCTCGGCGCCCGGGTCCGCCTGGCGCCCGCGCCGGTGCACGGGGTGACCGCCAGCGTGCTGCTGCCCGCCGGGCTGCTGACCGTCGACCGGGTGGCGGTGGCGCGGTGACCGAGGGCTTCGAACTCGGGTCGGTGGTCCGGCCGTTCGTACTGACAGCAGGGCGGACCAGGCCGGTGCGGGACGAGCTGCGGCTGGAGACCCTGGTCTCGGCCCCGCCCGCCGCGCTGGCCGCACCACTCGGCTTCGAGAGGCACCGGATCGTCGAACTCTGCCAGTCCCCCCGCTCGGTGGCCGAGCTGGCCGCCCTGCTGCCCGTCCCGCTCGGGGTGGCCCGGGTGCTGGTGGCCGACCTGGCGGCGGAGCGGTACGTCCGGGTGCACGAACTGGCCGTCGGGGACGCCTCGGTGGCGCTGCTGGAGCGGATCAGGGACGGGCTGCTGCGGCTCTGACATGGGTGCGGGGCCCCGATGACGACCGAACGTCTCCGGGGCCCCGCAGTCTGGCGTGCCGTTACTTCTGCTTGCGCAGCTCGCGGACGGCGTCCTCCAGGCGCTGACCGTAGTCGGCGTCGGCCTGGCGGAAGTTGTTGATCGCACGCTCGACGATGTCGTCGCGGTCGGCCGAGACCTTGGCGATGAAGCCGGAGAGGTTGGCGATCAGGCGGGCCTTCTCGTCCTCGGAGAACAGCCGGTAGAGGTTGCCGGCCTGCACGAAGTCGGTGTCCTCGCTGTGCGAGGGCGCCTCGTGATTGCCCGTCAGGCCGTTCACCGGCACCGCGGCCCAGAGCGGGCGGCCGGTCTCGACGGCACCGCCGAAGCTGTTCGGCTCGTAGTTCTTCGAGCGGCCGTGGCGGCCGTCGTAGAGGTGGCCGTCCCGGCTGTTGGTGCGCGCCTCGGTGGCGTGCGGGCGGTTCACCGGCAGGTGGTCGGCGTTGATGCCGACCCGGTAGCGGTGCGCGTCCGCGTAGGCGAACAGGCGGCCCTGGAGCATCTTGTCCGGCGACGGGCCGATACCCGGCACGAAGTGGCCCGGGGAGAAGATCGACTGCTCGACCTCGGCGAAGACGTTGTCGGGGTTCCGGTTGAGCTCCAGCTTGCCGATCTCGATCGGCGGGTAGTCCGCGTGCGGCCAGACCTTGGTCAGGTCGAACGGGTTGAAGCGGTAGTTCGCGGCGTCGGCGGCGGGCATGATCTGCACCTGCACCGTCCAGCTCGGGAAGTCGCCGTTCTCGATCGAGGTGCGCAGGTCCCGCTGGTGGCTGTCCGGGTCCTCGCCGGCGAGCTTGTTGGCCTCGTCCACCGGCAGGTTCTTGATGCCCTGGTCGGTCTTGAAGTGGTACTTCACCCAGAAGTACTCGCCGGCCTCGTTCTGCCACTGGTACGTGTGGCTGCCGTAGCCGTTCATGTGGCGGTAGGACGCCGGGATGCCGCGGTCACCGAACAGCCAGGTCACCTGGTGGGTCGACTCCGGCGAGAGGCCCCAGAAGTCCCAGACGTTGTCCGCCTCCTGCGAGCCGGTGTACGGGTCGCGCTTCTGGGTGTGGATGAAGTCCGGGAACTTGATGGCGTCCTTGATGAAGAACACCGGGGTGTTGTTGCCGACGAGGTCGTAGTTCCCCTCCTCGGTGTAGAACTTCAGCGCCCAGCCACGCGGGTCGCGCACCGCGTCGGCCGAACCGAGGTTGCCCGCCACGGTGGAGAACCGCAGGAAGGTCTCGGTCTGCTTGCCGACCTCGGACAGGAACGCGGCCCGGGTGTACGCGGAGACGTCGGCCGTCAGCGTGAAGGTGCCGTACGCGGCGGCGCCACGGGCGTGCACCACGCGCTCCGGGATGCGCTCCCGGTTGAAGTGGGCGAGCTTCTCGAACAGCGTCTGATCCTGGATCAGAGCCGGACCGCCTATACCCGCGGTCTCGGTGTTCTGGTTGTCGGCGACCGGGGCGCCGGCCTCCGTCGTCAGCGTGGGCCGCAGCTCGTCCTGGGTGGTCATGTCGGGATGCCTCCGCGTATCCGGTCGTACCGTGCCTAAGTATTGGATTGATCCTAGCTTGGACTTTGTCTAAGTCAACACTGGAACCAAGTCGAGAACGTGGCTTACCCTGTCCCCATGAGTGACCTGCTGGAACGACTTCGCGGACGCGGCTGGCGTCTCACCTCGCAGCGGCGTGTCGTGGCCGAGGTCCTCGACGGCGAGCACGTCCACCTCACCGCCGACGAGGTGCACGCCAGGGCGGTCTCCGTGCTGCCCGAGATCAGCCGCGCCACGGTCTACAACACGCTCGGCGAAATGGTCTCCCTCGGCGAGGTCATGGAGGTCGCCACCGACGGCCGCGCCAAGCGGTACGACCCCAACGCCCGCCACGCCCACCAGCACCTCATCTGCTCCGGCTGCGGCTCCATCCGCGACGTCCACCCCCAGGGTGACCTGATCGCCGCTCTCCCGGCAGGCGAACGCTTCGGCTTTGTCATCTCCGGCGCCGAGGTCACCTACCGGGGGCTCTGCCCGGACTGCTCCTAGGCAGGCGCTCAGCCGTCGACTACCCAGGGGCTCGGGGAACTGCGAGGAGATCTGGCGTTCGGGTCACTACGAAAGTGCCTGACCCGGCACGCACGTTGAACGCTCCAGAGGTCGGCGTCGCCCACGCGGCGGAGCCGCACATCAGCAGAGCCCCGAGCCCCTACCTTCCGAAGCGTGTGCCCTAGGCGCTGAGCTCGGAGTGCAGCGCACCCAGCAGCCGCGAGGCCCGCTCGGTGACCTCGGCCGGCCCGTAGTCGGCCGCGCGACGGCACCAGTTCTCCGCCTGCACCGGCTCGCCCCTGCGGAGGGCGAGCAGCGCGAGCCGCAGCGCGGCCCGCCCGTGCCCGGCGTCGGCGGCCCGGGTGTACCAGACCATCGCCTCCGCCTCCTCGTCCTGACGGGCCAACAGCAGGCCCAGGTTGAACGAGGCGCTGCGGCTGCCCGCCTCCGCCGCCCGGCGGTACCAGCTCTCGGCGATCTCCAGGGCGCCCCGCTCGGCGGCCCGCACACCCATCCGGACCTGGGCACGGCGGTGCCCGGCGTCGGCCGCGACCGCGTACCAGTGCTCGGCCTCGTCGTCCGCGTCACCGCGCCGGTCCAGCAGTGAGGCCAGCCGGAAGGCGCCCTCCGCCGAACTGCCCGCCGCCGCCTGCCGGTAGCGCTCCAGCGCACCCGTCAGCTGCCCACGCTGCTCCAGGGCCACGGCCAGCTGCAGCGCAGCCTCACCGTGCCCCTCCGCCGCAGCGCGCGCGTACCACTCGTGCGCCTGCTGCTGCTCCCCGCGCCCGGCGTGCAGCACCCCGAGGTTGAAGGCGCCGTCCACACTCCCGGCCTCGGCGGCCTTGGAGAACCACGGCTCGGCACCCGACTCGTCGCCGCGCTGCAGCAGCACGACGGCCAGCGCGTTGCAGGCCTCCCGGTGCCCGGCGTACGCCGCGCGCCGGTACCACTGCTCGGCCTGTGCCTCGCGCCCGGCGCCCGCGCAGAGCAGGCCGAGGTTGAAGGCGCCGTTCTGGTCGCCCGCCTCCAGGGCGGCGCGGTACCAGCGCTCGGCGTCAACTGCCTCTCCCCGCCCGGCATGCAGCGCACCGAGCGCGTTGGCGGCGTTGCCGTCGCCCGCCTCGGCGGCCTCCTGCCACCACTCGGCGGCGGAGGTCAGGTCACCGGCGTCGCGGAGCAGGAAGCCGAGCGCGCAGGCCGCGCGCGGCTCACCGTTCTGCGCCGCCTGCCGGTACCAGCGCGCCGCCTCGTCGAGGTCGCGGCGCTCCTCCAGCAGCACGCCGAGCCGCAGCCCCGCGCGGGCGTGGCTGCGCGCGGCGGCGGTCCGGTACCAGGTCTCGGCGGTCTCCTTGTCCCCCGCCGCCTCGCGCATCCGGGCCAGCCGGTAGGCAGCCTCCCGGTGCCCCGCGTCGGCGGACACCTTGAACCAGCGCTCGGCCCGCACGTCGCGCCGATGCTCCATCAGATCGCCCAGGGCGTACGCCCCGAGCGGGTGGCCGTGCTCGGCGGCGAAGTGCAGCCAGTACTCGGCCGCCTCCT
The DNA here is from genome assembly GCF_001424875.1 of Kitasatospora sp. Root107. Lineage (GTDB taxonomy): Bacteria > Actinomycetota > Actinomycetes > Streptomycetales > Streptomycetaceae > Kitasatospora. The sequence goes on from NZ_LMCT01000001.1 coordinate 202,013, forward strand.
CCTCGCCCTGGTCGCGCAGCTGCAGTCCGAGCGCGTGCGCGGCCGGGGCCGAGCCGGCCACCGCGGCGTGCCGCCACCACTGGGCGGCCTCGGACCGGTGGCCGCGCTGGTGCAGCAGGACACCCAGGTTGTTGGCGGCGGCCCGCAGTCCGGCGGCGGCCGCGGTGCGCAGGTACGGCTCGGCGTCCGCCAGGTCGCCCCGGCGGAGCAGCAGCGCGCCGAGCTGGCTGGCGGCGTTCGGGTCGCCCTGGTCGGCGGCCTGACGGTGCCTCGACTCCAGCGCGGCCTGCTCGCGGGCGGCCAGCGCGGTCTCGAAGCTGTCCTGGTCGGGCGCGGGGTCGACGGCGGGCTGCGGGCCGTAGCTGCCGGCGGCGGGCGCGAACTGGCGTGCGGAGACCCGGACCAGGCTGTCCGGGCCGTACCCGGTCTCCCGAGGGACCGTCAGTCCACTGGTGCGCTGGGCGGGCAGGGCCGCGGCGGTCTCCTCGCTCTGCGCCCATGCCTCGGTGTCGGCCGCCCCCGCGGCCGCCTTGCCCCCACTGCCCGGATCGTTCCTGCCGATCAGCTTCATGCCGACTCCCGCTTCCCCCGAGTGCTGCGGCACCCGCCGGGGACGTGTCGGATTCGGCGCTGTCGACTCCCCATGGCCAAGGGAGTCAACTGCCGTACGGCGTCCCCCATGTGGTCCATCGTCGCATCACCCGCAACCCGCGTACACCTGCCCCGGCCAGGTTTTGGCGGGGCGGGCCGAAGCCCGGCGAGATTGCTTCAGCGCTTTGTCGATTTCCCGACACTTGACCCCCACAAACCCCGGGCACGCATCGTACCGGAGTGCACCACGGGTGAGCGCCCTCAATAAGGAAGCACCGAAGGCCCGGAGAAGAATCTCCGGGCCTTCGGTTCAGAGTAGCGGGGACAGGATTTGAACCTGCGACCTCTGGGTTATGAGCCCAGCGAGCTACCGAGCTGCTCCACCCCGCGTCGTTGTGTCCCAACCATAACACGGGGGTGGAGCAGCTCGTTAACCAGCGTTCGTCAGCCGGCCTTCTGCTGGCTCGCCGCGGCCGCGGCGTCCAGTGCGGCCTTGAGCGCCTTCTGGGCCTCGCCGTACTTGGCCCAGTCGCCGGCCTTCTGGGCCGCCTCGCCGTCGTTGAACGCCTTCTGGGCGTCCGCGATGGCCTTGGCCTGCTCGGTGTTGACCGTCCCCGGCGTGGTCGGGGTGGTACCCGGGGCCGGCGTGGTGCCCGGGGTGGTGGGTGCCGTCGGGGTGGTCGGCGCACCCGTGGTGGCGTTGCCGAGCACCTTCGTCAGCGCCTCCCCCAGGGTGTTCTCGAAGGCCACGTTGTCGTTGCCGTACACCGCCAGCACCTTCTGCAGCACCGGGTAGTCGGCGCCGCGCCCACGCACGTAGACCGGCTCGACGTTGAGCAGGCCGCCGCCGACCGGGAGGGTCAGCAGGTTGCCGTACTCGATGTCGGAGTCGCCACCGATCTTCAGGGTGTTGAGCTTGTTGGCCACGTCGGTGTTCGAGTTGAACTGCGACTGCACCAACTTGGGGCCGAGCGTGTTGGAGTCACCCGGCACCTTGAGGATGCGGATCTTCCCGTACTCGGGCCCCGGGTCCGCGCTGACGGCCATGAAGGCCGCCAGGTTGTCCCGCTTGCTGGGCACGAAGGTGGTGGTCAGCGAGAAGCTCGCCTGGGTCACCGCCGGGTCGGGCATCCGGACCGTCATGTAGTACGGCGGCTGCACCGCACCGGTGTTGGTGGTCGGGTCGACCGGGACCTGCCAGATGTCGGTGCCGTTGAAGAAGGAGTTGGCGTCCGTCATGTGGTACTGGCCGAGCAGGTCGCGCTGCACCTTGAACATGTCCTGCGGGTAGCGCAGGTGCGGCATCAGGGCGCTCGGGATGTCGCCCTTGGCCTTGACGGTGCCGGGGAAGGCCTTCATCCAGGTCTTCAGCACCGGGTCGGCGTCGTCCCACTGATAGAGCGTCACGTCGCCGGTGTAGGCGTCCACGGTCGCCTTCACCGAGTTCCGGATGTAGTTGACCTTGTTGACCGAGGTGAGCGTGCGCCCGCGCTGGTCGGTCAGCGAGTCCTTGGTGACGTCGCCCAGGGTGGTCTTGGAGGCGAACGGGTAGCCGTCCGAGGTGGTGTAGCCGTCCAGCACCCAGACCAGCCTGCCGTCCTGCACCACCGGGTACGGGTCGGCGTCGATCGAGAGCCAGGGGGCGACCTTCTCCACCCGCTCCTTGGGCGTCCGGTCGTAGATCACCTTGGCGCCGTCGGTGATGGCACCCGCGTAGAGGATCTGCGGCTCGGCGAACCGCACCGCGTAGGCGGCCCGGGTGAACACGTTGTTCAGCGAGACACCGCTCTCGCCGGTGTACTGGTACTGCTTGTCCCCGGCGTCCGTGGAGTAGTCGATCTCCTGGTTGGAGCCGCCGACGATGGAGTAGGTCTTGGTCTCCTCGCCGTAGTAGATCCGCTGCTGGTAGTCGCCCAGCGCACCGGTGGACGGCAGGCCCGACTCGGTGAAGACCGGCTGGCCCTTGTCGTTGACCTGGTTGCCCTTGGCCGAGACGACGCCGTAGCCGTGGGTGTACTTGAAGTGGTCGTTGATCCAGTTCCGCTGCTGCACCCCGGCGAGGTTCAGCTCACGCAGACCGATCACGGTGTCCTGGCCGCCGATCTGGCCGTTGACGTACCGGTCCACGTCCAGCGTCTTCGGGAACTTGTAGTACGAGCGCTGCTGCTCGATCTGCTGGAAGGTCGGCGAGACCACGTTCGGGTCCAGCAGACGGATGTCGGCGATGGTCTGCGCGTCCGCCTTGAGCGCCTCGTTGTCGGTCGTCGCCTTCGGCGCGTACGGCTGGGTCTGGCTGTCCGCGATGCCGTACGCCTGCCTGGTGGCGTCGATGTTCTTCTGGATGTACGGCGTCTCCTTGGCCTGCTCGTTCGGCTTGACCTGGAACTGCTGCACGATCGCCGGGTAGAGCCCGCCGATCAGCACCGCCGAGAGCACCATCAGCCCGAAGCCGATCAGGGCCGGGGCCCAGGTCTTGCGGATCGGGGTGAGGAAGAACAGCGCCGCACAGATGATCGCGACGAAGAACAGGATGGTCTTGGCCGGCAGGAACGCGTTGGCGTCCACGTAGCGCAGGCCGGTCCAGCCGTCCACGCCCTTGTAGGAACCGGACTTGACCGCCAGCGCGTACCGGTCCAGCCAGTACGCGGCCGCCTTCAGCAGCACGAACACGCCCAGCAGCACGGCCAGATGGCCCTGCGCACCGGTGCTCGCCTTCCGGCCGGGGCCCTGCAGCCGCAGGCCGCCGTACAGGTAGTGCACGACCACCGAGGCCAGCAGCGAGACGATCACCGCGCTGAACGCGAAGCCGAGCAGGAACTCGTACCACGGCAGCTCGAAGGCGTAGAACGAGACGTCCAGGTGGAACTGACTGTCCTTCACCCCGAACGACGTCTGGTTGGTCCAGAGCATCCAGGTCCGCCACTGCCCCGACGCCGCCGCCCCGGCCACCAGGCCGACCAGCAGCGAGACCGCGATCAGCAGCCACTTCTTGTACGGGGCGACGCCCATCCGGTAGCGGTCCAGGCTCTGCTGCTCGACCGACATCGCGGCCAGCGGCGGCCGCAGCCGGTACGCCAGCCAGACGTTGAGGCCGACAACCAGCGCCATCGCCAGGCCGAAGACGGCGAACAGGCCGACCTTGGTCCAGAGCTGGGCGGAGAAGACGGAGGAGTAGCGGACCGACTTGAACCAGAGCCAGTCGGTCCACAGCCCCGCGAACATCACGAACAGCAGGAAGAGCACCGCCAACACCCCTGCGGTCAGCAGGAGTACTCGGGTGCGCCGGGAGGGCGGGCCGACTCTGGCACGGAAGCCCGGGCCTCCCGGGCGGTCCGGCATCTGGAATACCAAGGTGGCACCTCTGCTGTGTCGTGTGGGTCGATCTGGTCCGGTCTCCTGTGCAACTTAATCGGTCTTTACCTGAGTTCCCACGGTTCACCACGAGTTGGTCCCTCCGGCGGGCTGAACCGGCTGGGGCGCCGCGCATGTGAGGATTGGGGCATGTCCGATGCACTTGATGCCCTGGCCGGCGGCAAGCCGCCCGCCGCCACCCCGCTCACCCGCGCCGCGCTGGAGATCGACGAGTACGCCGCCACCCTCGGCTGGGACCTGCCGACCCGGCTGTTCGCCCTGGTGGACAGTGCCGCGCTGCGCAAGCAGGACCCGAAGCTGGCCAAGCAGCTGGGTCTGGCCGACGAGAAGCCCGGCGACCTCACCGTGATCGAGCAGGACGAACTGCCCGCCGGGATGGAGCTGGACAAGTTCCTCGGCACCATCGCCTGGCCCGACCAGGTGGTCGGCTGCGCGCTGGTGGTGGAGCGTCAGATGCTGCCGCCGGGCGCCGAGCACAGCCGCCCGAAGAACGCCACCGAGTCCCAGCTCGCCGACTGGGCGGCCAACCACCCGGCCCGCGAGGAGGTCCGGATCACCGCCGCCGTCCTGCGCGACGGAAAGAAGGAGATCGCGCTCCGGCTGCGCTCCAAGGACGTCGCCCGTGAGGTGCTGACCGGCCCGGACCTGGTGCCCGGCCTCACCGAGGCGCTGCTCGCCACCTTCTCCTGACCGACTGAGCGGCCGTCAGCCCGCGCCCGTCAGCCTGTGGCGCAGGCCGGCAGCGCCTCGCCCTGCCCGGCCCGGATCAGGTCGAGCGACTTGAGCGCACCGTCCAGGGTCTCCGCCTTCACCAGGCGGAGGCCCTTCGGCGTGTCCTTGGTCGCCTCGGCGCAGTTGTCGGCCGGCGTGAAGAAGTACTCGGCGCCCTTGTCCCTGGCCGCGATCAGCTTCATCGCGATGCCGCCGATCGGGCCGACCTTGCCCTCGTCGGTGATGGTGCCGGTGCCCGCGACGAACTTCCCTGCGGTCAGGTCGGTCGGGGTCAGCTTGTCCACGATGCCGAGCGAGAACATCAGGCCCGCGCTCGGGCCGCCGACGTCCTGCAGCCCGATGTCGATCTTGAACGGGTAGGTGTGCTCGACGTCCGGCCGGATACCGACCACGGCGCGGTTCCCGTCCGCCGCCTTGCCGGTCACCACCGGCACCTGGACCTCGTCGGCCGCGGTCGCGGCGGCCCCGCCGCGGTCCTTCGGGACGATCGTGAAGACCACCGTCTCGCCCGGCTGGTGCTTGGTCACCAGCTCGGCCACCTGCTCCGCCGTGGTCACCTTGGTGCCGTCCACCGCGACGATCCGGTCCCCCGCGTGCAGCTTGCCCTCGGACGGGCCGCCGGCCACCACGGACTTGACCACCACCTGGGTGCCGACCGGGATGCCGAGCTGGTTGAGCGCGGCGGTCTTGGCACTGTCCTCGGAGGAGGCGAACTCCTCCGCGTTCTGCTGCTGCGCCTCCTGGTCGGTCTGACCCTCGGGGTAGACGTTGCCGTGCGGAACCACCAGCACGTCACCCCGCAGCCAGCCGATCACCGCCGACACCAGGCTCGGCTCGTACTTGGCGCCGGTCACCTGAACGGTCGTCATGTTGAGATGGCCGCTGGTCGGATAGGTCTCGTGCCCGGTGATCTGGATCACCGGCTTCCCGTCCTCCTCCTGCGTCCCGAGCGTGTTGTACGTCGGGCCCGGGCTCATCTCCGTGTACGGCACCTTCATCAGGACCGACGCACAGAGCAGTGCTATGAGCAGCAGGGTGGCGGCGAGCATCGTCGCGGAGCGGCGTGGCATGGGACCGACAGTACGGGACGGAGCCGTTCCCGCGCCGCCCGGGTCATCGCTTCCCGGGCTCCGCCGGGGAGCCCGTGCTGCGCTCCATCGCGGCCCGGAACCGCTGGTGTTCGGCCAGTGAGGCCGGGTCGCCGGTGGCCCTCGGCGTGCGGGCGGCCCAGCCGGCCCAGAGCATCGCGACGAGTGCCGCCACCACAGGAATGATCAACCAGGCGAGCGCAGCCATGTCCGTACTCCCAGCTCGTCGTTCGTATGAGCAGATTAACCACCCGGCAGCCCAACGGCTGCACCGCCGTTCGGGTTACGGCGCGACGATTGCGCTCATCACTGAGAAGTATTCGTATGACCGGATGCGACCGAACGAGTCTGGCGGCGGGTCGGAGAGGCCCTAGCAGGAGCCCGCGCCGACCCACTCCTCCTCGCCGTCGGTGAAGACCTGGTGCTTCCAGATCGGCACCTCGTGCTTGAGGTCGTCGATCAGCCGGCGGGCCGCCGCGAAGGCCTCGCCCCGGTGCGGACAGGAGACCGCGACGATCACCGCCTTGTCGGTGATGTCCAGCCGGCCGATCCGGTGCACCGCGGCGAGCGCCCGGACCGGGAACTCGGAGACGATCTTCTCGGCGATCCGCCGCATCTCCTGCTCGGCCGTCGGGTGGGCGCTGTACTCCAGCGCGGTGACGGACTTGCCGCCGTCGTGGTCGCGCACCGTGCCGACGAAGACCGTGGTGCCGCCGGCCGCGTCGTCGCCGACCACCTCGTACACCTCGTCCAGCGAGAGCGGGGTCTCGCGGATGGCCAGCAGGCGGATGGGGTCGTGGTTCTCGGACATGGTCACCATGATTCCTCATCCCCCGGGGTCCGCGACAAGAGGCTTCCGCATCACGATTGGGCTATTCCGCCAGGCGGAACGAATCCGCTCCGCTCCGGGCGCAGCAAGCGCGGAGCAACAGGCGCACGGCCCCTGCCGCGCGCCCCCTCAGTGGTCAGATCCGACGGCTCTTCCGGGCCCGCCGGACCAGTGCCGCCGTACCGATCAGCGCCACCGTGGCACCCGCCGCGCCCAGGCTGGTCGCGGCCTCCTTGCCACCCAGCCGGCGCCCGGCCACCGCGTGCTTGCCGGCCACCTGCGCCAGCAGCTCACCGAGCACCTGCTCGTTGGTGTAGGCGGGCCGCCAACCCGCCTCGTACAACCGGCTCCCGGAGACCACCCACGGGTACATCGTGTAGGCCAGGTCACCCGCCGGGGCCGGGGTCAGGCCCAGCCGGTGCAGCCGGGCCGCCGTGCCCAGCGCGAGCGCGGCGGGCAGCTCCATCCGGCGGATGCCGGACAGCTGCTCCACGTCCTCCTGCTCCAGCCAGCCGTCGCAGCCGACCGTCACCTCACCCTCGACCAGGCCGAGCGTCGCGTACTCCAGCGCCACCGCCAGGTCGTCCACATGACAGAACTGCCAGCACGGCCTGGACCCGGCCACCACCAGCAGCCGAGGCGCCTCGAAGTGCCTGGTCAGCACGGTGTCCACGCCGGGGCCCACCACCACGGCCGGGCGCAGCACGGTGACCTGCAGCCCGGGGTGCGCCCGAGGCGCGCGGCGGGCCAGCCGCTCGATCTCCAGCAGGTCGCCGACCAGCGAGGCCTCCTCGGTGGCCCGCAGCTCGGCCGACTCGGCCAGCGGCACCTCGTTGTCCGGCAGCGCCCCGTAGACCATCGCCGAGGTGCAGAGCACCACCCGGCTCACCCCGGCCGCCGCGGCGGCCGTCAGCACGGTCTGTGCCCCCCGCACGTTGTACGCGCTGCGCGCCCTGGGGTCGGTCTCCATGCCGAGGTCCATCGCGAGGTGCACCACCACGTCCACCCCGGTCAGCCGTTCGGCCACGGCGGGGTCGCGGATGTCCAGCACCCGCCACTGCACGCCGGGCACCTCACCGCGCCGGTCGTCCAGCGCGAGCACCTTGCGCACTCCTGGGGAGCCGACCAGGCGGGCCGCGACCCGTTCACCGAGCACCCCCGCAGCGCCGGTGACGGCCACGGTCAGTGGCTTGCCGCCGTAGGCTGGAGACGGCGAACCCGCGGCAGCTGGGGCGTCCTCACCTCCGGTCAGCCCAGAGCGAACGTCCGAAGGCGGGGAACTCACCGGCCATCCTCCACGGTTAGCTTATGTGCGTACGTACGAGTGTCACGTACCGACCATCCTGCCCGAGGCGCGGCCCCGGCGGTGCACCCGGCGCGATCGGGCCGCGCGGCCGACGACCTTCCCGGGCGCGCAGACCCCCGCCACACCACGCGCGTGACGGCCGACCAGATCGAGGACCCCGTGAGCGACCTCCCCTTCGGATTCGGCGTTCCTCCCGAGGAGCCCGAGGACGGCAAGGCCAAGCGCGACAAGGACGACAAGGACCAGAGCGCCGAGCCCACACCGCCGCAGCCGTTCGGTTTCGGCGGGGCCAACCCGTTCGGCGCGCTGTTCGGGATGGGCGGTCCCGGCGCTCCTGGCGGGGCGTCAGGTGACAATCCGTTCGGTGCGATGTTGGGTGGTCTGAATCCGGGCGACCTCGGCGCGGCGTTCCAGCAGCTCGGTCAGATGCTGTCCTTCGACGGCGGCCCGGTCAACTGGGACCTGGCCCGCGACATCGCCCGGCAGACCGTGGTCGCCGAGCAGCCCGAGGGGAAGTCCAAGGACCGCTCGGTGAGCGCCACCGAGCGTTCGGCCGTCGCCGAGGCGGTCCGGCTGGCCGACCTCTGGCTGGACTCCGCCACCGAGTTCCCGTCCGGTGCGGGCACCGCCGTGGCGTGGAGCCGGGCCGAGTGGATCGAGGCCACCCTGCCGGTCTGGAAGGACCTGGTCGACCCGGTCGCCGAGCGGGTCGGCAACGCCATGGGCGGCGTGCTGCCCGAGGAGATGCAGGCGATGGCCGGGCCGCTGATGGGCATGATGCGCTCGATGGGCGGTGCGATGTTCGGCACCCAGATCGGCCAGGCGCTGGGTGCGCTGGCCGCCGAGGTGGTCGGCTCCACCGACGTCGGCCTGCCGCTCGCCCCGGCCGGCAAGGCCGCCCTGCTGCCGCAGAACGTCGCCGAGTTCGGCGAGGGTCTGAGCATCCCGGTCGACGAGGTCCGGCTCTACCTGGCCCTGCGCGAGGCCGCCCACCAGCGGTTGTTCGCCCACGTGCCGTGGCTCCGGGCGCACCTGTTCGGCGCGGTCGAGGCGTACGCACGCGGCATCAAGGTGGACACCACGCGGATGGAGGAGCTGGTCGGCCAGCTCGACCCGGCCAACCCCGAGGCGCTCCAGGAGGCTCTCGCCAACGGCCTGCTCCAGCCCGAGGACACCCCCGAGCAGAAGGCCGCGCTGGCCCGCCTGGAGACCGCGCTCGCGCTGGTCGAGGGCTGGGTGGACGCGGTCGTGCACGCCGCCGCCGAACCGCACCTGCCGCAGGCCGGCGCGCTCCGCGAGACCGTCCGCCGCCGCCGGGCCGCCGGCGGCCCGGCCGAGCAGACCTTCGCCACCCTGGTCGGCCTGGAGCTCCGCCCGCGCCGCCTGCGGGACGCCTCCCGGCTCTGGGCCTCGCTGGCCGACGCCCGGGGCGTCGAGGGCCGGGACGCGCTCTGGGAGCACCCCGACATGCTGCCCACCGCCGCCGACCTGGACGACCCGGACGGCTTCGTGCACCGCGGCTCCGGCGACGGCGCCGAGGGCGGCATCGACTTCACCGAGCTGGACAAGCTGCTCGGCGAGGCTGCCAAGGGCTCGACCCCGGGCTCGGACCCGGGCTCTGCTCCGGACTCCGACGGTGACCAGGGCTCCGGTCAGGGCGACGACAAGGAGCCCGGCAAGTGACCGAGCTGCACGCCGACGCCGTCCGGACGCTGCGGTCCTGGTCGGTGGCCGATCCGGGCCAGGACCGGCTCCGACTGGACTACCTCGACCACCTGGCCGACCGCCCCGACGGGATGTGGCGGTCCTCGCTGCCCGCCCACATCACCGCCAGTGCGGTGGTGATCGACCCGTCGGCCGGGCGGGTGCTGCTGACCCTCCATCCGAAGGTCGGCCTCTGGCTGCAGATGGGCGGGCACTGCGAGCCCGGCGACGGGACGCTGGCCGCCGCCGCACTGCGCGAGGCCACCGAGGAGTCCGGCATCGCGGATCTGGAGCTGCTCACCGTCGACGGCACGCCCCTCCCGGTCAAGCTGGACCGGCACCAGGTCCGCTGCACCGGCAAGGACCGGCCGGAGAACACCCACCTGGACGTCCAGTACGTCGCCCTCGCACCGGCCGGGGCGCAGGCGCTGATCAGCGAGGAGTCGCTGGACCTGCGCTGGTTCGACTACGACCACCTGCCGGAGCTGACCGACACCTCGGTACGCGAACTCGTCGCGCTGGCCCGCAAACTGACCGAGGGTCGGTAGCCCCGGCGTTCGCGCCGCCGTAGCGGTCAGTCGCAGCTCCGGGCGTGCGGCAGACTCGCTGCGGCGGCCACGCCCTCCAGGTAGCCGCGGGCCCGCTCGGTGCGCGGGTAGGCCGCCAGCAGGGCCCAGAAGCGCGGGCCGTGGCTCGGCTCCAGCAGGTGCGCCAGCTCGTGCAGCAGCACGTAGTCCACGACGTACTCGGGCATGCCGTGCAGCCGGTGCGAGAGCCGGATGCTGCCCTCGCTCGGGGTGCAGGAGCCCCAGCGGGAGTTCTGGTTGGTCACCCAGCGGACCACTTCCGGCCGGGCCCGGCCGCCCAGGTACTCGGCGGACAGCTCGGCGGCGCGCCGGATCAGCGCGTCGTCGCCGAGCACCTTGCGGCTCTCCTGGGCGGCCAGCTTCTCGAGCATCCGGGCCACCCACCGCTGCTCCTCGGCCCGCGACATCCGGGCCGGGATCAGCACGATCGTCCGGTCGCCCTCGCGGTACGCGGAGACGGTGCGCTTGCGGCGGGCGCTGCGGCGGACCTCGACCGCGGAGTCCAGTTCGGCTGCCATGCCAGGGACGTTACCCGGCGCCGCCGACATCCCGGCGGCGACCGATGTTGTCCACAGGCTGTGCAGAACGATGGTCGGACAAGTGCCCGGGGGCTGTGGACAACCCGGAGCACGAGTGCGGCGGAATGAGGCATGCTTCCCTCAGCTCACCGTTACCCACCGTGATCGGAGGTCCACCGTGCGTCTGATGGTGAAGCCGGCACTGTCCCGCCTCTGGCGCGACAACGACACCCTGCAGTTCGGCACCGTCCGACAGCACGCCCGGGTGGTGGACCAGGTCAGCCAGCCGGTCGCCGCCTTCCTCGAGCTGCTCGACGGCAGCCGGGAGCGGCCCGCCCTGCTGGAGGCGGGCGAGCGGCTCGGGCTCGGCCGGGAGGTCACCGAGCAGCTGCTCGGCTCCCTGGCGGAGGGCGGCCTGCTGGACGACGCCGAGGCCGGCCGGGCCCTGCTCGACAGCTACCCGAAGGCCCGGCAGGAGCTGCTCGGGCCTGACCTGGCGTCACTCTCCCTGGTGCATCCGGACCCTGGCGAGGCCCCCGCCGTGCTCCGTGGCCGGGCCACCGCGCGGGTGGAGATCCACGGCGCCGGGCGGGTCGGCGCCGCCGTCGGCGCGGTGCTGGCCGCCGGGGGTGTCGGCGACATCACACTGGCCGACCAGGGCCGGGTCGCCGCGCGGGACTGCTCCCCCGCCGGGTACCCGCCGACCGACGTCGGCCGGCTCCGGGCCACCGCCGCCCGGGAGGTGGTGCACCGGGCCGCAGGCACCACCACCGGGGAGCGGCAGCGCCCCCGGCGGCCCGAGGACGCGCCGCCGCCCGCCCTGGTGGTGCTGGCACCCCGGGACGGCGCCGGGGCCTTCACCGGGGTCGCCGCCGAGGCCCACCGGCTGATGCGGGCCGGCGTGCCGCACCTGTACGTCGGGGTGCTGGAGCACCTCGGCATCGTCGGGCCACTGGTGCTGCCCGGGGCCTCGGCCTGCGGCTCCTGCGCCACCCTCACCCGCCGCGACGAGGATGAGGCCTGGCCCCGGCTGCTCGCCCAGCTCGGCGCCGACGGCCCCGGCCGCCCCCGCACCCCCGCCTGCGACAGCGCCTTGGCCACCACCGTCGCCGGGCTGGCCGCCCTGCACGTCGAGCTCTACCTGGACGGCGTCCGGCCCCCCAGCGTGGACGGCTGGTGCGAGGTCTCCGCCGCCGACGGAATGACCCGCCGCCTCCGCCTGCCCACCCACCCCGCCTGCGGGTGCACCTGGCCCTCCGGGCCGCCCGAGCAGCGGCAGGAGGCCTAAGACCTTCCGTCGGTTGGGGGGCGGCGTCGCGGCGCCCCAACCGACGGAAGGTCTAGGAGTTGCCAAGGTCCGGGCAGCCCCGGCGGAGCCGGATCGGGGAGCGGGCACAATGGCCAGTGACACGTCCTGCGGGTGGGACTCGGAGCTGGGAGGCCCTGGGGTGAGCGATCGTCCGCGCAAGGCAGTTACCCGAACCACGACACGAGCTCTGGGCTGCGGCGACGCCGGCCGCACCGCTCGAGGGGCAGCTCATGTCTGAGATTCCGCGCAAGGCCGTCTCCCGCACCGCCCGGCTCGCCGCTCTCCCGCTGAGCTTCGCCGGTCGGGCAACTCTCGGCCTGGGCAAGCGCCTTGGCGGACGTTCTGCGGACGAGGTCACGGCAGAGCTGCAGCAGCAGACCGCGGACCAGCTCTTCGCCACCCTGGGAAAGCTGAAGGGCGGGGCGATGAAGTTCGGGCAGGTGCTGTCCGTCTTCGAGGCCGCACTGCCCGAGGAGGTGGCCGGCCCCTACCGGGCCGCCCTGACGAAGCTTCAGGACGCCGCCCCGCCGATGCCCGCCGCCAAGGTGCACACCGTGCTGGCCGAGCGGCTCGGGCCGAACTGGCGGAAGAAGTTCCGCAGCTTCGACGACCGCCCGGCGGCCGCCGCCTCGATCGGGCAGGTGCACCGAGCGGTCTGGCACGACGGCCGCGCGGTCGCCGTCAAGATCCAGTACCCCGGCGCGGGTGACGCGCTGCTCTCCGACCTTGCCCAGCTCAGCCGGGTGGCCTGGCTGCTCGGCCCGCTGATCCCGGGCCTCGACATCAAGCCACTGATCACCGAGCTGCGCTCGCGGGTCGCCGAGGAGCTGGACTACGCGCTGGAGGCGGAGGCCCAGCGGCGGCACGCCGAGGAGTTCGCCGACGACCCGGACATCACCGTGCCCGGTGTGATCGCCCAGGCCGACCAGATCCTGGTCAGCGAGTGGCTGGACGGCACCCCGCTGTCCGAGGTGATCACCGGCGGCACCCAGCCGGAGCGCGACCGGGCCGGCCAGCTGCTCGCCCGCTTCCTGTTCGCGGGCCCGTCCCGGACGGGTCTGCTGCACGCCGACCCGCACCCCGGCAACTTCCGGCTGATCAAGGACGAAGGACCGGTCGAGGGCTGGCGGCTCGGCGTGCTGGACTTCGGCACCGTCGACCGGCTGCCCGAGGGCCTGCCCGCCCCGATCGGCGACTCGCTCCGGATGGCGCTGGCCGGGGACGCCGACGGCGTACTGGACATGCTCCGCGAGGAGGGCTTCGTCAAACCCTCGATCGAGCTGGACCCGGCGGCCGTACTCGACTACCTGCTGCCGATCATCGAGCCGACCACGGTGGAGACCTTCCACTTCACCCGGGCCTGGATGCGGGCCCAGGCGGTCCGGATCGCCGACCCGCGCTCGCCCGCGTACAACCTCGGCAAGCAGCTCAACCTGCCGCCGGCCTACCTGCTGATCCACCGGGTCACGCTGAGCACCATCGGCGTGCTCTGCCAGCTCGGCGCCAACGCGCCGTTCCGGGCCGAGATGCTGGAGTGGCTGCCCGGCTTCGCCCAGCCGGTGGACGAGCCGGCCGGGAGCTGACGCCCCACCAGGCCCACCGGACAGCACGCAGCACGCGACGATGGCCGCCCCACAGCAGTGGGGCGGCCATCGTCGTCACGGGGGTGTTGCTGTTACTTCGTCAGGTCTCACATCAGGGCGACGGCGAGCGCCTTGCGGGCTCGCAGCGAAGCACGTTCGGCCCGCCGCACCAGCTTGGCGGCCCGAGCGACTCGCTCGCCCACCCGTTGGTGCTCAGCCTCCTGGAGGCGTTCTTGCATATGGGCGCGGGCCAGGGTTTCTTGCATGAGTTGCATCTCGCGGGTCCTGTTCTGGATCAAAAGTTCTTTGGTCTGCTCGAGGCGGACGGTCTGCTTGGCGGCGGTGGCGGTCATGTGGTGGTCCTGCTCGTGCTGCGTGCTCGGAAACGGACGGGAGTGGGCTGCATCGGCCTTGGCGGCCGCGATGCGGACCGAGTTGCGCAGTGCACTGTCCAGCGGGGGCTGCTCACCCCGACGGACGGTCACCGCACCGGACGCGGGGTTCACGCCGCGACCTCGGTCTTACGCGGACGGCCACGCGGCCGCTTCCGGGCCACCACAACGCCCTGCACGAAGAGCTCGCCACCCCAGACGCCCCACGGCTCGCGCCGCTCCAGCGCACCCGTCAGGCACGCGTCCTTGACCGGGCAGGTGCCGCACAGCGACTTCGCGTACTCGACGTCCGCCGGGGTCTCGGCGAAGAAGACCTCCGGGTCGAAGGCACGACACGGGATGGGCTGGCCGTTGACCTCGGCCTGGTCGGTCGCGGTGAGCTGCATAAGAGAAACCTCCGGTGGGTCGGCCTGGTCGGCCTTGGTGATGTCTGTCGGTACGGACGGGAGTGGCGGTGTGATGACCGTGGACACTGTGGCGTCTTCCTCGTCTTCTGCTGTGGATCCGGCCCGCTGACTGGTGGGGCTGGCCGGAGGTCCCGGAGGACCTGGGTGGTTCTGACGTACCGGACAAAACAAGAGGGCCGCGAATCCCGGTGTAGACGGGTTCCGCGGCCCTGGAGGCTCGACCTGAGACTGACTCAGGTTTGATCTCTCCAGGGTTCAGGCCCGCGGAAGGCCCACATCCGGACGGCCTTGGCTCCCATCAGGGCGGCCATGGCCTTCATCTGCTTCTCGTCGTGCTGCTTGGCGGCTCCGGCATCGCCGGCCTGCTGCGCATAGTCGCCATGCTTGGCGGCTGCTACTGCTGCCTTCGATGCCTGGAGCGGTCGCTCGTTGCGAATCCGGCGGCTGCCGCCGAGCGTCGCCCCGGTGAGGGACAGAACCGTCTCGACGGAGGCGCCAAAGGTGCCGTTGCCCAGCCCATTAATGCCGAGGCCACTGACAACGCCGGAGACACCGGTGCCGTTGAGACCCAGACCGTTCAGGCTGCCGACCTGCGAGGGAGCGCACGAGGGCATGGCGATGACGGTCTGGCCAGTCAGGTTGGTGATCATCTTGGTTTCCACTGTCTTCGCCTCCTCTCGGCGCTCGCGGTGCCTGGTCTCCCGGGCCCCGAATTCGGATGTTGGTCGGTGGTGCAAGTGGTGCAGGTGGAGCGGTGGTACTGGGCAGGCGCGCGAAAGTGAGACCTTCACGGCCTTGCGATCTCGTCCCCTTGACCGCTCCGGCAGGCTATTGCGCGGTGTGTACGGCGCGCAAACTATTTTTCCGGCGAGTTTCGAAGAGCGCCCCGGGCGGCTCTCGGGAGCGGCTCAGGCCAGCTCCTCCGACTCCCCCTGAGTCTCGTCGAGGGGTTCGTCCGTGGACTCGTCCACGGGCTCCTCCCCGGCACACATAGCCAACACGGCAGCCCCGTATTTGTCCAGCTTCATCGCGCCGACACCCGAGATCACCGCCAGCTCGCGCTCGTTGGCCGGGACGTCCTCGGCGATCGCCATCAGGGTCGCGTCGGTGAACACCACGTACGCCGGAGCGCCCTGCTTCTTCGCCTGCACCGAGCGCCACTCGCGCAGCCGCTCGTACAGCGCCTCGTCCATGTTGGACGGGCAGCTCTCGCAGCGGCGGAGCTTGCGCTCGACCGCGTCGGTCAGCGTCTTGTCGCAGACCCGGCACTTGACCGGGCCGCGCACCTTGCGGGCGGCGGACCGCTCGGCGCCGAACTCGACCCCGCCGCGGCCGCCCTTGCTACGCGGTCCCGAGGCGCTGGAGCCGGGCCGCAGACCGTCCAGGAAGCGGGTGGGCTTTCGGCTGGCCCGGCCGCCCGGGGAGCGGGAGAGCGCCCAGGAGAGCGAGAGGTGCAGCCGGGCCCGGGTGACGCCGACGTAGAGCAGCCTGCGCTCCTCCTCGATCTGCTCGTCGGTCTTGGCGTAGATGATCGGTAGGGTGCCCTCGGTCAGGCCGACCAGGAAGACCGCGTCCCACTCCAGGCCCTTGGCGGCGTGCAGCGAGGCGAGCGTGACGCCCTCGACGGCGGGGGCGTGCTGGGCCGCCGCGCGCGCGTCCAGTTCACCCACGTACGCCGCCAGGTCGGTGTCCTGACCGACCGTCAGCCGGGCCGCCGCGAACTCCTCGGCGAGCCGGACCAGCGCGGCCAGCGACTCCCAGCGCTCGCGCACGGTGCCCGAACCGGCCGGCGGCGCGGGCGTGAACCCCCGGCTGGCCAGCACCGCGCGGACCTGGCCAGCCATGTCGGGCGCGTCGGCGGTGAGCGGGTCGGACCCGGCCCGGGCGGCGCCGCGCAGCAGCATCACCGCGTCCCGCACCTCGGGGCGCTCGAAGAACCGCTCGGCGCCCTTGAGCTGGTACGAGATGCCCAGGTCGGCGAGCGCCTGCTCGTAGACCTCGGACTGGCTGTTGATCCGGAACAGCACCGCGATCTCGCTGGCCCGGACGCCCTTGGCGAGCAGCGCCTTGATCTCCCGGGCGGTGGTCTCGGCCTCGGTCGGCTCGTCGACGTACTCGGCGTAGACCGGCTCGGGGCCCGCCTCGCGCTGCGAGATCAGCTCCAGCCGGTGCTGGGCCGCCTGGCCGCGCGCCTTGGCCAGCAGGCCGTTGGCCAGGTGCACCACCTGGGGGGTGGAGCGGTAGTCCCGGACCAGCTTGACCACGGTGGCCTCGGGGTGCCGGGCCCGGAAGTTGAGCAGGTAGTCGGGGGTGGCGCCGGTGAAGGAGTAGATCGTCTGGCTGGCGTCGCCGACCACGCAGAGGCTGGCGCCGCCGCCCGTCCACTGGTCCAGCAGGCGCTGCTGGAGCGGGGAGACGTCCTGGTACTCGTCCACCGTGAAGTGCCGGTACTGGGCGCGGACCTGGCCGGCGATCTCCGGCCGGTCCTCCAGGATCGCGGCGGTGAGCAGCAGCACGTCCTCGAAGTCGATCACGCCGCGGTCGCGCTTGGACTGCTCGTAGGTGGCGTAGACCCGGGCGATCTCGGCCGGGTCGCGCGGGGCCTCCCGGCCGGTCTTGAGCACGGCGGCGGGGTAGTCGTCGGGCACGATCTGGGTGACCTTGGCCCACTCGATCTCGCTGGTCAGGTCGCGCAGCTCGGTGCGCTGGACCCGCAGGCCGCTGCGCCCAGCGGCCTCGGCGACCAGCTGGACCTTGCGCTCCAGCAGCCGGGGCACCTCGCCGCCGACCGCCCGCGGCCAGAAGTACTGGAGCTGGCGGAGCGCGGCGGAGTGGAACGTCCGCGCCTGCACGCCCTCGGCGCCGAGCTGGCGCAGCCGACCGCGCATCTCCCCGGCGGCGCGGGCGGTGAAGGTCACCGCGAGCACCTGCTGCGGCTGGTAGACGCCGCTGCGCACGCCGTACGCGATCCGGTGGGTGATCGCCCTGGTCTTGCCGGTGCCGGCGCCCGCGAGCACGCAGACCGGGCCGTGCAGGGCCGTGGCGACGGCGCGCTGCTCCGGGTCGAGACCGGCGAGCACCGCGTCGGCGCCGCTGGGCGCCGGGTCGCCGTAGGCGGTGCCGTAGGGGGTGTCGGACCGGTCGGGGAGACCCAAGAGCTCTTCCTGCATGCCGTCCATCCTCGCAGGGTGGACCGACGTTCCGGTCCGGGTTGTCCACAGGCCCCGGCCGCTCAACGGATAATCACCTCGCCAACCGGCGCGCGCGGAATGTTCCGCTACTCGCGCGACGTTGTCGGCACAGTCCGTACGCCCCCTCCCGAAGGAGTCCACCGCCATGTCCGGCAGCGTCACGATGTACAGCACGACCTGGTGCGGGTACTGCAACCGGCTGAAGAGCCAGCTGGACCGCGAGGGCATCGGCTACGACGTGATCAACATCGAGGAGGACCCGGCCTCGGCCTCCTACGTCGAGTCGGTCAACAACGGCAACCAGGTGGTGCCGACCGTGATCGTCAAGCCGGCCAACGGCGGCGAGCAGGTCGTGATGACCAACCCGAGCCTCCGGCAGGTGCAGGCCGCACTGGCCGGCTGACCTGACTGCGCGTCAGAACCCGTGGCTCCGTTCCGGCTGGGACGGGGCCACCGGTGTCTCCGGCATCGGCCTGGCCGCCAGCTCTCCCAGCCCGTAGACCAGTCGGCAGCGGTCCGCCGAGTACCTGGTCTCGATCACCCGGACCGGGCCGCGCGCGTCGTAGCCGACCCGGGTCTGCACCAGCAGCGGGGCGCCGGGACCGCCCTGGAACCAGGCCGCCTCCTCCGGGCCCGGCATCCGGGAGACCAGGTGGTCCACTGCGCCGATCTCGGTCCGGCCGAGCGCCGCGAGCACCGCCTCGTCCCCGCCGGGCACCGGGTCCGGCTCCATCAGCGGGGTGCCGGCCGCCAACCCGGCCCGGTAGTGGCTCTCCTCGATCGAGTAGGGCTCGCGGTCCAGCAGCCGGAGCTGACGGCGCACCACCACCGCCTCGCCGGGCCGCAGCCCGAGCCGCTCGGCGACGTCCACCCGGGCCCGGACGATCAGCATCTCGAAGTCGACCGTGAGCCGGCGCCCGGCCGCCCTGGCCTCCCTGGCGTAGACCTCGGTCGGTGCGGCCAGGCAGTCCCGCTGCCCCGGCAGCTGCCCGGGCAGCAGGGGCGGGCCGTACACCCGGTGGTCCAGCACCGGGTGCTCCTTGAGGTAGGTGCCCTTGCCCTGGACGCGGACCAGGCGGCCTTCGTTGACCAGCACGTCGACCGCGAGCCGGACGGTGTTCCGCGCAACGCCGTACTGCTGCTCCAGCTCGGTCTCGACCGGCAGCGGTGAGTCGCCCCGCCACTCTCCGGCGGCGATCCGGCGGCGCAGGTCGGCGGCGAGTCGTTGGTACTTCGGTGATTGGGTAGTGCCCCGAGGGATTGTCACCCGAGTGAATGTAGCGATCCGGCTTGCGCCATTTCAGCGAAACCGGCCAATATTGGCCGAGATCGGGGATCTCGGTATTGACCCCGACCAGGTCGTTCGCAGTCGCCCGGCGGCTCTCCGGTCCTGACGAAAGTCCGGACGACGAGTGTCGCATCCAGCCACGTACACCCGGGGGCGGAGCCATGCCCGTGACCAGTACCGCGCGCCACTTCAAGGCGCGGCCGATCAATCTTCCACACACCGGGGCCGCCGGTGCCGACCATCGCCCGGGGCGGGCCCTGGAGGCGGCCGACCGGGGCGCCTGGTCCGCCACCGCGAGCTTCCCGCCGCAGCCGCACAACGTGGCCAGGGCCCGGCAGCTGACCCGGACGGCACTGGCCGCCTGGGGTGCCGCCGAACTCACCGACAGCGCCGAGCTGCTGATGTCCGAGCTGGTCACCAACGCGCTGCGGCACGGCCGGGGCGCGGTCTCGATCACGCTCGCGCTGACCGACCGCACGCTGCAGATCTCGGTGGCCGACTTCGGCCGGAGCCTGCCGGAGGCCAGGGAGGCGGCCGAGGAGGACGCCCACGGCCGCGGCCTGGCCATCGTCGGGGCGCTCTGCAGCGACTGGTCGGTCACCACCCGGCTGACCGGAAAGACCGTCAGCTGCTGGCTGGAAGTCGACCGAAAGAACGACTGAGCAGAGAATTTCGAATTCGGTCGAAAATAGCCGGTCGGCGGAATCGTGAGAGCAGAAAGGGGCGTACGGCAATCAGCCGCACGCCCCTTTTTCACTCCAACCGGTGGGCTACCAGCGAGCCGCACTCGGCAGCGGTTCTCCGTACCAGAGTTCGACCAGATGACGGGCGATCGAAATACCGGACGGCGGCAGGATCTCCCCCGCCTCCATCCCGGCCCGCAGCTCGTCCCGGGAGATCCAGCGCGCCTCCGCCAGCTCCTCGCCGTCCACCGTGATCGCGGTGCCGCTCGGATCGGCCTTGCCCAGGAAGCCGAGCATCAGGCTGGACGGGAACGGCCACGGCTGGCTCGCCACGTACTCGACCTCGGCGACCTTGACCCCGGCCTCCTCCAGCACCTCGCGGGCCACCGCCTGCTCGATCGACTCGCCCGGCTCCACGAACCCCGCCAGGGTGGACCAGCGGCCCTCCGGCCAGAGCGCCTGACGGCCCAACAGACAGCGGTCCTGCTCGTCGGTGATCAGCATGATCACCGCCGGGTCGGTCCGCGGGTAGTGCTCGGCGGCGCAGGAGGTGCAGCGCCGGACGTGCCCGGCACCGGCCTTCTCGGTCGGCTGGCCGCAGCGCGAGCAGAAGCTGTGCAGCCGGTGCCAGTGCTCCAGCGCGACGGCGTGCACCAGCAGCCCGGCGTCCCGGGCCGAGAGCAGCGCGCCGACCTCGCGCAGACCGGCCGGGCGGGCGTCGCCGTCCAGCCGTCCCGGCAGGCTGGAGCCCGCCATCGCGAAGTACGAGGTGCCGTCCTCGTCCGTGCCGAGGAAGTACCGGTCGCCGGTCTGCGGCGCCTCGAACGAGGGCATCAGCACCAGCTCGGTGCCCTGCTCGGTGTCCACCACGAAGACCTCGCCGCCGGCGATCGGCAGCACCTTCGTGCTCGGGTGGCTCCAGGCCGCGGCCAGCCACGGTTCGTCGAAGCGGTGCTGGGCGGCCCGGTCGACCCCGGCCCTGGCCAGCGCGAGCTGCTTGGTGTCAGGCGCGGTGCTCAAGTCGGTCCATCCCCGTTCGATCGGAAGCTTCGTGAAGGTTCATGCCTGCGGCCAGCTCTCGGCCAGCTCGCTCCACAGGTGGGCAGCGGTCTCCACGCCCTTGCTGAGCAGGTCCAGTTCGACCTTCTCGTTCACCGAGTGCCAGCCGTCCGAGGGCACCGAGATGCCCAGGAAGAGCACCGGTGCGCCGAGCACGTCCTGCAGGTCGGCGGCCGGGCCCGAACCGCCCTCGCGGGTGAACAGGATCTCCTGCTCGAAGGCGCGGCCCATCGCCCGGACGGTGGCCTGCAGCGCCGGGTGGTCCAGCGGGGTCAGGCACGGGCGGGTGGCACCGGGGAAGGTCAGCTCGTACCGGATGCCCTCGGGCACCTGCTCGGCCACCCAGCTGCGGACGGCCTCGCGAACCTTCTCCACCTCCTGCCCGGCGACCAGCCGGAAGGAGAGCTTGAGGTGCGCCTCGGACGGCACGATGGTCTTGCCGCCCGGGCCGGTGTAGCCGCCCCAGATGCCGTTCACCTCGGCGGTCGGACGGGCCCAGACCCGCTCCAGGGTGGAGTACCCGGCCTCGCCCCGGGTGCCGTACGACTTGGCGACCCGCAGCCACTGCGCCTCGTCGAACGGCAGTGCGGCGAACAGCTCGCGCTCACGGTCCGTCAGTTCCACCACGCCGTCGTAGAACCCGGGGACGGCGACCCGGCGGTCCGCGTCGTGCAGCGCGGCGACCAGCTCGGCGGCCACCTCGGCGGGGTTGGGCACCGCGCCGCCGAAGGAGCCCGAGTGGATGTCGGTGTCCGGGCCGTACAGGTCGAGCTGGGCGTCGGCCAGGCCGCGCATGCCGGTGCAGACCGTCGGGGTGGTCTCGGACCACATCCCGGTGTCGGAGACGAAGACCACGTCGGCGGCCAGCCGTTCGGCCTCCCGGCGGACCAGCGCCTCGAAGTTCGGCGAGCCCGACTCCTCCTCGCCCTCGACCAGCAGCTTGAGGTTGACCGCGGGCGCCGTCCGGCCGGTGGCGTCCAGGTGCGCCCGCAGACCCAGGGTGTGGAAGAAGACCTGCCCCTTGTCGTCGGCCGCACCCCGGGCGTACAGCCGGCGGCCGACCACGGTCGGCTCGAACGGCTCGGTCGCCCAGCCGTCCTCCTTCGCCGCCGGCTGCACGTCGTGGTGACCGTAGACCAGCGCGGTGGGCGCGGCCGGGTCCCCGGACGGCCACTCGGCGAACACCGCGGGCAGCCCGTCGGTCTCCCAGACCTCGACCACGGGGAAGCCGGTCGCCCGCAGCTGCTCCGCCAGCCACTCGGCGGACCGGCGGACCTCGCCGGCCAGGGCCGGGTCCGCGGAGACGGAGGGGATACGCAGCCAGTCGGCGAGATCGCGCAGGAACTCGTCCTGGTGCCGGTCGATGAAGGAGCGGACGACGCTGTCCGGGGTTTTCGTCATACGGACGACTTTAGTTCGCCGCCCGGACTCGGTGAACCGTGCTCCCAAGGAGCGGACCCGTTACCTGCGTCACCCCTGGGAAGGGAGTGACGCAGGTGACGAGGGCTCAGGCGCTCGGGCTCAGGCCGAGCGGCGCAGCAGAACCGGCCTCGACCGCGTGAACAGCATCGCCAGCAGCACCGCCACGACGGGCAGCACCAGCAGGGTCAGCCCGATCGTCGGCCACGGGACGGCGATCACGGCGTCCCTGCCCGCGTCCCCCGGGTACTGCGGCGTGCTCTCGATGATCCGCAGCGCGATCGCGGGCACCACCCCGCTGATGGTGCCGAGCACCGTACCCATCGCCGCGATCACCCCGCACTGGAAGCCGGACAGCCGGCGCCGGATGCCGCTGGTCGCACCGACCGCCGCGAGCGTGCCGAGGTCGCGCTGGGAGTCGGCCGCGGCCAGGCCGGTGGCGATGCCCGCCGCGCCCAGGGCCACGATCGCGGCGAAGGCGGTCAGGCCGAGGGTGATCAGGTTGCCCTGCTCCCGGTAACCGCGCTCGACGGTGAACCGACTGTCCGCACCGAGCTTGGCCAGCGCGGCCTCGGCCTTCTGCTCGTCCTCGCTGCTCGGCATCGCCGAGGGCTGCCAGACCGTACCGGCCTCGGCCACCGTCAGGCCGAGCCGCCGGGCGGTCTCCGGTGTGGCGAAGGCACCGAGGTTGCGCAGCTCCGGCTGGAACAGCACCGCCTCCACCGAGATGTCGTGCTGTTTCGGCCTGGTCGGGACGGCCCTGACGTTGGCGAACTCATCCTGGTCGGTCATGGACGGATCGGCCGACAGCTCGGGCGGGGCATCGGTCAGGGTGAAGGTGGCCTTGCCGTTCCGCAGGTGGTCCGGGTTGAAGACGAGCACCTTGCCCTCGGCCAGCGCAGCCGCGGCGGCCGGATCGCGCACCCCCGTGAGATTGCTCAGCGCGGTGGTGTCCCCGACCAGCAGCGGGCCGCTGAATGCGGTCGAGTAGCTGCCCGCCGGATCGAGACAGCGCGGGTCGTTCCGGAACCGCTGGTACTCGGCGTCGGTGGGTTCCTCGGTCCGATCCGGGCCGTACAGCGGGCAGCGGAGATCCGCGGGCACCTGCAGCTGCATGTACCCGCCCGGACCGTTCCTGGTGGACGACGACGCCGCGTACCTGGCCTCGAAGATCTCGCCGCGCGGCCCGAGGTTGGGCATGATCCGCTCCAACGCCTCCCGGCGGGCCGGGAACTGGGCCGCGTCGCTCTCGCCGTACCCCAGGTCGAGCAGCACCGCGCCGCTGCGCAGCGTGGCCTGGTAGTCCTGACGGTGTTCCAGATTCTGGCTGGCGCCGTAGATGCCGACCGCGACCGAGCCTGCCACCGCCGCCATCACGGCGGCCACCGCCGGAGCGGTCCGCCCCCGGTGCCGGACCGAGTCGCGCAGGGCGAGCCGGGGGCTGAGCGGCAGCCAGCGGCCGAGCCGGCCGAACAGGCCGACCAACATCGGGGTGCAGGCGACCATGCCCAGTTCGGCGATCACCGAGCCGCCGAGCACGGCCAGTGCCCCGCGCTTGCCGTGCTGCCCACCGAGGGTCGGGGCGAGCAGCGCGATCGCGGCACCGCCGCCGAGCATCAGCAGGCCGAGCAGGGCCAGCTTGCGGTTCGGCGGTTTGATCGAGCCGCGGCCGGTCAGGGCGCTCACCACGTCCTGCCGGGACGCCTGGACGGCCGGGACGACCGCCGCCAGCAGGCCGGTGACCAGGCCGATCGCGGCCACCCCGGCCAGGTCCAGCGGGGCCAGGTCGAAGCTGCCGAAGCGGCTGCCCGCCAGGTCCTCCAGCCAGGGCCGGGCCACCGCGACGGCGAGCACCGCGAGCACCACACCGGTGACCGCACCGGCCAGGCCGAGCACCACACCACCGCCGAGCACCACCGAGCGGACGTGCGAACGGTCGCCACCGCCGGCGGCCAGCAGTCCGAGCTGCCGCCGCGAACGGCGGGCACCGACGGCGAAGGCCGGTCCGGCCAGCAGCACGATCTCCAGCAAGGCCATGCCGGCCACCGTGGCCACGACCGCCAGTGCGGCCATGTTCGGCGTGAAGCCGCTGCTGTACTGCTCCTGGTCGGCGTAGAACGGGACCTCGGAGCGCGGCGGCGGGTCGAGCAGCACCGCACGCGAGGCGACGGCGAAACCGTACTTGTTGAGCTCCAGCACCTTCGGCCAGTCCAGCACGGCCCCGGCGGGCAGCTTGACCAGCCAGTAGTCGCCGCCCCCGCTGCCCTTGCCCCTGGGGTGGTTCTGCTCGGCCGGCGGCACGGGCAGCGAGCCGGGCCGGACCAGCAGCTGACTCTCCTTCAGCTGGTCGGGGTACTCCACCGAGGCGGTGATGGTGAAGGGCTTGCCCTCAAGACCGCGCAAGGTCGTGGTGTCACCGATCCGGAGACCCGCGGTCCGCAGGAACTCGTCGGTGGCCGCCAGCTCCTGCGCGGCGGCCGGCGCGCGCCCGCCGGTCAGGTTGACCCGACCGTGCCAGACCGGGTCGGTCAGATCGGCCTCGAGCGCTGCGACCTTGAGCTGGCCGCTCGCGGTAGTGGCCGTGGTGCTCTCGGTGCTGCCGAGCGGGACCAACCTGGCACCTGCGGGCAGCAGTTGGGTGATCAGCTCGCCCGGTGTGGTGGCCTTGCTCCGGGTCTGCTCCGCGGTGGGCTGCTGCCCCTTCGTCACCGGCCTGCTCATGGAGCCGTCGTCCGGATTCGGCGCCTGGGCCACGATGATGCCCTGTCCCCTGCCGGACACCGTCGCGTCGGCCTCGCCCATGGTTCTGGTGATCCGCTGCTCCGGCTCCAGCTGGGCACTGCGAAAAACCACGTCGATCCCGGCCACGCCGAGCACCGGCAGGGCGATCATCGCGATCACCAGAGCACTGCGGCCCTTGGCCCGCAGGGCGTCCCGGCGGGCGATCCGCAGGGCTACCCGCCACGCGGTGAGCCTCACTCCGCCACCGGTCCGGTGCTGTTGGTGGCGGCCGAGACCAGCAAGCTGGCGGCGTCCCGGCTGACGCTCTCGTCCACCACCCGGCCGTCCCGGATGAACACCACCCGGTCCGCCCAGGCGGCGTGCCTGGCCTCGTGGGTGACCAGCATGGCCGCCGCACCGGCGTCACAGCGGGCCCGCAGGACGGAGAGCACCGCCTCGCCGGTGGTGGAGTCCAGCGCACCGGTCGGCTCGTCGGCGAGCACCAGGCGGCGCTCACCGATCAGCGCCCGGGCGATCGCCACCCGCTGCTGCTGGCCACCTGACATGTCGTCGGGGAAGCGGTCGGCCAGCTCCTCGATGCCGAGCTCGGTGAGCGCGGCGTACGCCTCCCGGCGCGCGGCCCGGGTCGAGACGCCGTCCAGCTCGCGGGGCAGCGCGATGTTCTCGGCGGCGGTCAGCGCGGGTATCAGGTTGTAGTCCTGGAAGACGTAGCCGATCGCCCGGCGGCGGATCTGCGCCTGCTGCTTGCGGGACAGGTCGCCGAGGCTCTGCCCCTCGACCAGCACCCGGCCCGTGGTCGGGCTGTCCAGCCCGCCGGCCAGGGTCAGCAGGGTGGACTTGCCGGAGCCGGACGGGCCCATCACCGCGACCAGTTCGCCGGGGTGCACCTTCAGGTCGACGCCGCGCAGGGCATGCACCTCGGCTGCGCCGTGGCCGTGGACTCGGGTGATGTTCTCCAGGTGCAGCACCGCATCGGTACCGGACCGGACTTGCTGAGTGGTCAACTCTCCCCCTGCTGTGACGTTGTTCGAATGACGGTGGGTCAGAAACGGCTGCGCCGACGGGCGCGGGGCGTCTCTGCGGCCGAGGCGGCCGGGGCCGGCGCGGGCGGCGGGGCGGGCTCAGGAGCGGACACGGGGGCGGGCCGGTACTGCGCGATCCGGGTCTCGCAGTGGTCAAGCCAGCGGATCTCGGCCTCGGTCTGGAAGATCAACTGCTCCAGCACCAGCAGCCAGGCCAGGTCCGAGCGGCCGTCCCGTTCGGCCGTCAGCGCCTGGCCCTTGAGCCGGGTGTAGTCCTGCAGCGCCTTCATGCTGTGCCTGCGCTGGCCCTGGACCACCGCCTCGACGTCCACCCCGGGCACCGTGACCGCCATCGCCAGCTTGATCGCCAGCTCGTCCCGGGGCGGATTGGTCCGGGGCACCGGGGTGTCGAACCAGTTGCGCAGTTCCGCGCGTCCCTGTTCGGTGACGGCGTAGTAGACGTGCCCCTCGGCGTCCTCACCGTGCGGGGCGACCAGGCCGTCCCGCTCCAGGCGGCCGAGCGTGGTGTAGACCTGACCGACGTTGAGCGGCCAGGTGGCACCGGTACGGGCTTCGAACTCGGTTCTCAGCTGGTAGCCGTAGCGCGGGCCCTGATCGAGCAGGGCGAGCAGACCGTGACGGATGGACATACCGAGTATGTATACCCGGTATGCTCCACAGCCTCAAGCTCTGCCGGTACCGTCACTTGGTGTGAGCCCGCTGCGCATCGCCACCTTCAACCTCCTGCACGGCCGGCCGCTGGCCGCCGACGGCAGCCCGTTGCCCTACCCCGCCGAGCCGGGTGACCCGCTGGCCGAGGCGGTCGCCGGGCTGGCCCCGGACGTGCTCGCGCTCCAGGAGGTGGACCGCCACCAGGAACGCTCCGGCTTCGCCGACCAGGCCGCGGTGGCCGCCAAGGCGATGGGCGCGAGCGACTGGCGGTTCGCCGCCGCCCTGCACGGCCGCCCGGCGCCGTCCACCGGCTGGATTCTCGACCCCGCCGTGCCGGGGCTCCAGGTGTACGGCCCCGACGAGGTCGGCGACTCCCCGCACCCGTCCTACGGCACCGCCCTGCTCACCCGACTGCCCGTCAGCCAGTGGCGGGCCCGGCGGTTCGCCCCGGCGCCGTTCGGCCTGCCGCTCCGGGTGGCCGGCCGGCGCGGGCTCACCCCCGTACCGGACGAACCACGGGCCGCCCTGGCCGCCGTACTCCAGGGCGAGCGGGGCGAGTTCACCGTGGTCGCCACCCACCTGTCCTTCGTACCCGGGTGGAACATGGCCCAACTCGCGGCGATCCGGCGGTGGATCGCGGACCTGCCGAAGCCGCACCTGGTGCTCGGTGACTTCAACCTGATCGGGGCTGTGCCGCGGACCGTGCTCGGCGGTGCCACCGCACTCGGGCGGCGGCCGCAGCGGCAGCTGCCCCGGCGGCGCAGCCGGGCGCCCCGGCCCCGTCTCCAGGGGTGGCACGACCTCGCCAAGACGCCCACCTACCCGTCGCACCGGCCGGCCGTCCAGTTCGACCACGTCCTGGCCACCGGGGTGCCCCGCACCGCAGTGGGCTCCGCGATCGCCCCCCGGACGGGGATCTCGGACCACCGGCCGCTCCTGGTCGAGGTCGACCTCTGAGCGCAAGTTGCACTATCCAGGGGCTCGGGGAACGGCGACGAGATCTGGCGTTCGGGTCACTGCGAAAGTGCCTGACCACCTGCGCACGGATCACCTTTTCCGAGGTCGGCGTCGCAGTTCCCCGAGCCCCTGGTGGTGCACCGCCTAGAGCAGCTGCCTGGTCACGGCCGACTGGTGCGGGAGCTGCGGGAGGATCGGCTCGTACTGGAGCAGGAGCATCGCGGCGTCGTCGCCGAGCTTGCGGCCGACGTGGCGGACCACGTCGTCGTGCAGGCGGCGGAGGACCTCGACGGGGCCGCCGACCGCGCAGTAGGGGAGCCGTTCGGCGAGGGGGTAGAAGGCGCCGCGGTGGTCACGGGCTTCGATCACGCCGTCGGTGAAGAGCAGCACCCGGTCGCCGGGCTCGACCCGGATCCGCTGGACGGGCGGGCGGACATCGGCCGGGTCGAGGACGCCGAGCGGCGGTACGGTCTCGGGCAGTTCGAGCGGGCGCGGGGTCTGGCCGGCCCGGAGCAGCAGCGGGGCGGGGTGGCCGCAGTTGACGATCTCGGCGGTGCCGTCGGGGCAGACGCCGATCAGCAGCAGGGTGACGAACTCCTCCTCCACCCCGGGGTGGTCGTTCTCGTGCAGGGCCCGGTCGAGGCTGACGGCCAGCCAGGCCGCCACCCGGTCCAGGGCGGGCTCCTGGTGGGCGGCCTCGCGGAAGGCGCCGAGTACGGCGGCGGCGGTCTCGACGGCGGCCAGGCCCTTGCCCCGGACGTCGCCGATCACCGCGCGGACGCCGTGCCGGGTGTTCACCACCTCGTACAGGTCACCGCCGATCGAGGCGTGTTCGGCGGCGGCGGCGTAGTGCACGGCGGCCCGGACGCTGCCGACCCGGTCGGGGACGGAGCGCAGCAGGACCCGGCGGGCGATCTCGGCGACCAGCTGGGCGTCGGCGAGGGCCTGCTCCTGACGGACTCTCAGGGTGGCGCTGACCCAGCCGATCGCGGCCACCAGGGCGATCGCGAAGACGGTGGCGCTGTGCACGGACTGGCCGAGCACCTCGTGGTAGCCGGCCAGCGCGAAGGCGGCGATCTCGGTGAACAGGCCGATCAGCAGCGGGTACCAGGTGCGTCGGCTGACCACCGCGGCCAGCGCGGGGACGGCGGTGAGGGCGGGCTCGACGGTGACCGCCGAGTTGCTGAAGAAGTCGAGGGCGAGCACCAGCAGCATGCCGATGAAGGGCAGCGCCATCGAGGTTTTCGGCCAGGTCCCGGTAACCGTGCCTGGAACAGCCCCCGGGGTCGGCCCCGCGAGCCGGTCTCTGATCCATCCGGTCGCGCTCAACTTCGGTCTCTCCAGCAGAAGGTGGCCGGTGCCTGGGACACCTGCGGTGATGACAGAGGGTCAGGTCGTGGAGCCCTGACCGGTGGCCGGAGTTCGGGGGTGACCGGTTACCGACCCCACAATAGGCGCGAATAGTGCACAGCGCACAGGTTTCGCACGATGCCGTGACGAAATGGATGCTCTGCGTGACTCATCTTGTGTCATTCCCGATCAGAAGCCGGGTCAACTCTTTTCGGTCGGGAAGTTCGGCCGGAGTTTCGACCCGGCCACTACGGACGTACAGGAACGAAGCGGTGACCTGCTCCGGCTCGACGCCCATCAGTTCGGCCCAGGCCAGCCGGTAGACGGCCAGCTGGAGCGGGTCGGCGGTCTCCTCCCGGTGGGTCTTCCAGTCCACCACCTCCCAGCGGGGGGCTGCTGGTGACCCTGAGCCACCGTCACTCTCCTGGTAGACCGCGTCGATCCGGCCGCGCACCACCCGGCCCCCCAGCACCAGCTGGAACGGGGCCTCCACCCGGTACGGCCGCCGGCTCGCGTACGGGCTGCGCAGGAACGCCTCCTTGAGCCGCTCCAGGTCGTGCTCGTCCTCGATGCCGTCGTCGTCCACCCCGGGCAGCGCGTCGGGATCGACCAGCAGCAGCGGTTCGATCCGGGCCTGCACCCAGGCGTGGAAGCGGGTGCCCCGGCGTGCGGCGGGCTGCGGCGGGCGCGGCATCGGGCGGGCCAGCTCCCGGGCGAAGCCGTCCGGGTCGGCGGCGAGCTTCAGCAGCTGGGTGGCGGACAGCGAGGCGGGCAGCGGGACCTCCCGGACGGCCCGGCGGGAGCGTTCCAGTTCGCCCAGCAGGGCCGTCAGGTCGCGGTCCCAGGAGGCGACCTGACGCTCCGACTCCGGCGCCATCCGCTCCGGTTCCGGCGCGGGCTCCCCGGCCAGCCGGCGGTGCACCACCTCGGCCACCCGGCGGCGGGCGAGCTGGGCGGCGGGATCCAGCGGCAGCGGCCAGGGCGTCTCCACCGAGCTGTCCAGGGCCGGGTTCTCGGCGTCCGGCAGCGGCGGCTCGGCCCAGACCTCGACCTCGCCGTTGCCGGGCTGCGCGGCGTGCTCGTGCAGCGCCGTGAGGAAGGTGGAAGGACCCCGCCGGCGCTTCTGGCTCGGCCCCCACCAGTGGCCGGAGGCGAGCAGCAGCTCCCTGGGCCGGGTGAAGGCGACGTAGCCGAGCCGGAGCTCCTCGGTGGCCGAGTGCTCGGCCATCTCGGCCTTGAAGAGCTTCATCTCCTTGGGCGTCAGATCGCCGAGCACCGGCAGGGTGGCGGCGTCCCCGCGCAGTTCGTGCGGCAGGACCTTCTTGGTGCTGGTCCAGCGCTCCCGGCCCTTGGCGCTCGGGAACGCCTCCTTGACCAGCCCGGGGACGGCCACCACATCCCACTCCAGGCCCTTGGACTTGTGCGCGGTGAGCACCTTCACGGTGTCCTCCCCGCCGGGCAGGCTGCTGTCCAGGCCGCGTTCGTACTCCTGCGCCGCGCGCAGGAAGGCCAGGAAGGCGGACAGCCCCGGGTCGCCGTCCAGGTCGGCGAAACCGGCGGCCACGTCCAGGAAGGAGTGCAGGGTCTCCCGACGGCGGGCGGCCAACGCGGTTGGCGAGGCGGAGAGTTCGACCTCCAGGCCGGTGACCGCCAGCACCCGGTGCAGCACGTCCATCAGCGGCTCGGCCAGCGAGCGGCGCAACTCCCGGGTCTCCCGGGCCAGATGAGAGAACCGGACCCGGGCCTCCGGCGAGAACGGCAGCTCGTCCGGCTGGTCCTTGTCCAGGAAGCTCTCCAACGCGTCGGCCAGCGACACCACTTCGGTCGGATCGGTCTCCGCCACCGCGGCCGCCAGTGCGTCGCCACTCCCGGCCCGTCCGGTCCGCACCAGCGCGGCGGCCCGGCGGCCGAGCAGCGCCAGGTCGCGCGGGCCGATCCGCCAGCGCGGACCGATCAGCAGGCGGACCAGCGAGGCGTTCGCGGTCGGGTCCTGCAGCACCTCACAGACCGCCACCAGGTCGGCCACCTCCGGGAGTTGGAGCAGCCCGCCGAGCCCGACCACCTCGACCGGCACCTCCCGGGCGACCAGTGCGGCGTGGATGTCCGGGAAGGCCGAACCGCTGCGGCAGAGCACCGCGATCCGGCCCGGCGCGGTGCCCGTGGCGGTCAGATGGGCGATCCGGTCGGCCAGCCACTCCACCTCCTCGGCGTGGGTGGGCAGCAGTGCGCAGCGGACGAAGCCGTCCAGCTCGTCCCCCGGGGCGGCCCTGAGCGCCTCCACGCCCGCGTGCATCTCCCGCAGGGGGGTGGCCAGTTGGTTGGCGAAGGCGAGCAGTCGGCCACCGCTGCGCCGGTTCTCGCTGAGCGAGTAGCGGTGCGCGGGGGTGCCGGCCCGGCGCGGGAAGTGCCGCGGGAAGTCGTCCAGGTTGGCCACCGAGGCGCCGCGCCAGCCGTAGATCGCCTGGCAGGGGTCGCCGACCGCCGTCACCGGATGACCGCTGCCCGCACCGAACAGCCCGGCCAGCATGAGGCGTTGGGCCACCGAAGTGTCCTGGTACTCGTCCAGCAGCACCACCCTGAACTGCTCCCGCAGCAGCACCCCGACCTCAGGACGCTGCTGGGCCAGCCGGGCGGAGGCGGCGATCTGGTCGCCGAAGTCCATCAGGTTGCCGGACTGCTTGCGGCGGCGGTACTCCTCCACCAGCTCCAGCAGCTCCAGCCGGGCCCGCGACGTCACCGGGATCGCCCGCAGGTCGTCGTTGCTCAGCTTCACGGTGGCCGCGTGGTCCAGCAGCTCCCGGTCGAAGTCGCGCAGCCGGGCGGGCTCCACCAGGTGCTCGGCCAGCTCGGAGTCCAGCGCGATCAGCTCGGCGACCAGGCCTACGAGCGCCCCGGTCAGGGCCGGGTACGGGCCGCGCGAGTGCCGCAGCACCCTGGCCGCCAGCTGGAACCGGGTGGCGTCGGCGAGCAGCCGGACGTCCGGCTCGATGCCCAGCCGTAGGCCGTGCTCCTTGAGCAGGCGTCCGGCGAACGCGTGATAGGTGGAGATCTCCGGTTCGCCGAGCGAGTCCTCGTCGTCCTCCAGCACCCCGGCCCGCAGCAGCGCCGTCCTGACCCGCTCGGCCAGCTCACCGGCCGCCTTGTTGGTGAAGGTCAGCCCGAGCACCTGCTCCGGCCGTACCGCCCCCGATCCGACCAGCCACACCACCCGGGCCGCCATCACCGTGGTCTTCCCCGAACCGGCCCCCGCCACGATCACCGCGGGCTCCAGCGGCGCCCCGATCGCGGCCATCTGCTCCCGGTTGAACGGGACGCCGAGCAGCTCCTTGAGCTGTTCCGGGTCACTGAGCAGGGATCGCATTCCGCCAAGGGTAACCACCGCGGCCCGGCACCTCAGTCCAGCAGCTGGCGCCCGTCCCGCTGGGCGGTGCAGCTGCCGCGGAAGCTGCACCGGGCGCAGGAGTCACTCGTCCGCGGGCTGAACCGTTCCGCCAGCACCTTGCCCGCCGTGTCCGCGAGCAGGTTCTCGATCCACGGTTCCTCCGGCGGTCCCTGGTGCTGGACCTTGGGGGCCTCCGGCTCCGTCTTTGAAGCCTCCGCCCGCAGGTGGACCAGCTCCGCGCCACCGACCTCGGGGCGGTGCTCGAAGAGCTCGTCCAGTGCCCCGGCCCGGGCGGCGAGCTGGTAGACCGCCAGCTGCTTGTGGTCGGGCAGCGACTTGTCCGTCGGCAGCTGCTTGCCGGTCTTGAAGTCGACCACGTACGCGCGGCCGGCCTCGTCCCGTTCGACCCGGTCCATCGAGCCCCGGATCCGGACGCTGACCTCCCCGACCGGCAGCGTGAGGTCGAAGTCGTGCTCGGTGGCGACAGTGCTCCGGCCACGTTCCAGCACGTGCCAGTGCAGGAAGCGTTCCAGCGCCGCCCTGGCCTGCTCCTTCTCCTGCTGGGACTTCCACGGTGCGTCGAAGGCCAGCGCGTCCCAGACCGTGTCGAGCCGCTCCATCAGCACCGCGAGGTCGGCCGGGGTCCGCCCGGAGCCGACCTCGTCGGCCAGCGCGTGCACCACGTTGCCGAAACCCTGGGCGGCCGTGGTGGTGCTGCCCGCCTTGACGTCCTTCTCCAGGAACCACTGCAAGGAGCAGCTCTCCAGCTGTTCCAGACCACTCCCCGACAGCCGCACCGGCAGCTCCGCGTCCCGCAGCGGCTCGGCCGACTCGGTCCGGTCCACCAGCCCCCACCACCGGTCGGGGTGGGCGGCGGGCACCAGCGGGGCGCCGTCCTCGTCGGTGGCCGCCGCCAGCACGGCCAGCCGTTCGGCGGCGGCCCGGCGCAGTTCGGCCGGACGCGCGGGGTCCACGGTCACCGCCCGCAGCTCGGCGACCAGTGCGGAGACCGCCAGCGGCCGTTTCGGACGGTGCGTCACGTCCTCGACCGTCACCTGCGGGGTACGGCGCAGCACCCGGCCGGTCCGGGGGTCGAGCTCCTCCCGGTACAGCTCGCGCAGGAAACGGGACGGCTCGTCGCCGTCCTCGGCCGGGGCCTTCACCGCCGTGACGATCAGCCGGTCCTTGGCCCGGGTGACGGCCGTGTAGAAGAGGCGGCGCTCCTCCCCCAGCAGCGCGGCCGGGGAGAGCGGTTCGGCCAGGCCGTCCCGGCCGATCCGGTCGGCCTCCAGCAGCGAGCCCCGGCGACGCAGGTCGGGCCAGAGGCCGTCCTGCACCCCGGCCACCACGACTACCCGCCACTCCAGCCCCTTGGACCGGTGCGCGGTCATCAGCCGGACCGCCTCGGGCCGCACCGTCCGTACGGCCAGCGTGTCGGCGGCAATGTCCTGCGCCTCCAGCTCGGCCAGCAGCTCCTGCGCGCCCCGGTGCCCGGCCACCTGCTCCTCCGAGCGGGCCGCGGTCTCGAACAGCGCGCACAGCGCGTCCAGGTCCCGGTCGGCGTTGCGGCCCGCCGCGCCGCCGCGCAGCGCGGCCCGCTCCAGCCGCTCGCGCCAGCGGCGGCTGCCGTCCCAGAGCTCCCAGAGCGCGGCCTCGGCTCCGCCGCCGCCCGCGAGCTGTTCGCGGACCTTGCGCAGCAGCATGCCCAGTTCGCGGGCCCGGCGGGCGTAGCCGGGCTCCATCGCGACCAGCCGATCCGGCTCGGCCAGCGCCTCCCGGATCAGCTCCTCGGCCGGGCGGACCACGGCGGGCTCCTCGGCCCCGCGCAGCGCCTGCCGTTCCTCCTCGCGCAGCGCCCGGCCGAGCCGGCGCAGGTCGGAACCGTCCAGCCCGCCGAGCGGGCCGGTCAGCAGGGTGTGCGCCTGTTCGGCGGTGCACTGCTCGGCGGGGTGGGCGCAGACCCGAAGGGCCGTCAGCAGCGGGGTGACGGCGGGCTCCTCACGGAGTGGCAGGTCGTCGCCGTCGATCTCCAGCGGCACCCCGGCCGCGCCGAGCGCCCGCCGGACGCCGGGGATGGACCGGCCACCGGCCCGGACCAGCACCGCCATCTCGCCCCACGGCACGCCGTCCTCCAGGTGCGCCCGGCGCAGCAGGTCGGCGACCGAGTCCAGCTCGGCGCCGGGGGTCGGATAGGTGTACACCTCGACCCGGCCGCCCTCGCGGGAGGGCAGCAGGGCGCGGTGCGCCGCCAGCTTCTCGGCGGGCAGCCGGCCCATCGGCATCCGCCGGGTGAGCTCCCGGGCGGCGGCCAGCAGGACGGCGCCGGAGCGGCGGGAGACCCGGAGCACCTTGACCTCGCCGGGGCTGCCGTCGGCCTTCGGGAAGGTGTCGGGGAAGTCGAGGATGCCGTTGATGTCAGCGCCCCGGAAGGCGTAGATCGACTGGTCCGGGTCGCCGACCGCGACCAGGTCCCTTCCACCGCCCGCGAGTTGGCGCAGCAGCCGGACCTGGGACGGGTCGGTGTCCTGGTACTCGTCCACGAACACCACGTCGTAGCGGGCCCGTAGCGCGTCACCCACCTCCGGCCGTTCGGCCAGCAGCACGGCGCGGTGCACCAGCTCCGCGTAGTCGAGCACGCCGCGCAGGTCGAGCACGTCCAGGTAGTCGGCCAGGAAGTGCGCGGCGGCGGCCCAGTCGGGGCGCTGCACCCCGGCGGCGAACCGGCTCAGTTCGGCCTCGCCGAGGCCCAGCTCCCGGCTGCGGGCGAGCACCGCGCGGACCTCGTCGGCGAAGCCCCGGGTGGTCAGGCAGGCCCGCAGGTCCAGCGGCCAGGCGATGCCGCCCGCGCCGAGCCTGACGTCCTCGGCATGACCGGCCAGCAGCTCACGGACCATCACGTCCTGCTCGGGCCCGGAGAGCAGCCGGAGCGGTTCGGCGTACGCGGCGGGCTCCTGGTGGGCCCGGAGCAGCGCGTAGCAGAACGAGTGGAAGGTGGTGGCCTGCGGAGTGGCCGAGCCGTTGCCGAGCCGGGTGGTGGTCCGGTCCCGCAGCTCCATCGCGGCCTTGCGGCTGAAGGTGAGCACCAGGATGCGCTCGGGGTCGGTGCCGCGTTCGATCCGCCGGACCACCGACTCCACCAGCGTGGTGGTCTTGCCAGTGCCGGGCCCGGCGAGCACCAGCAACGGCCCGTCGGTGTGCTCGGCCACGGCCCGCTGGTACTCGTCCAGCACGGGCGGGGCCGGCTGCGCGAGCGGACTGCGGACCAGTCGGAACGGGGAGGACACCCGGTCGAGCCTACCGGCGCAGTTTCTAGATCCCGTCCCAGCGGGCCTGCCGGAGGTCCACCCGGGGCTCGCCGCCGACCAGTCTGAGCGGGGTGCCCTCGGTCCGGTACTCGGGCAGCGCCCGGTGCTCGTGGCCGGGCAGCGGCCGGCCGTCCGCCCTGACCACCCGCCACCAGGGCACGCCCGAGCCGTACAGCGCCATCACCCGGCCGACCTGCCGGGGGCCGCCCCGGCCGAGGTACTCGGCGACGTCCCCGTACGTCATCACCCGGCCGGGCGGGATCCGCTCGGTCAGCTCGAGCACCGACTCGACGTACGGCGGCAGCTCGTCCTGCGGCTCAAGGTTCGTCACGCCTGGCATCCTGCCAAAAACCGGACCGGCTCCGGCACCAACCGGTCGATCAAGGCACTCCCAGGGAGGGATTCGGCGCGCCCGATGTGGCCCCTGTCCCGCATGGGAGGACCCGGCGTGCCACCATCTTCGGGGCGGTGAGTGGTGATACGAGGACAAGACCAGATGACCGGGACGGTAGAAGTGGACGTGGACGAGGGCCCGCACGGGTCCGCCACCGCAGCTCCCGGACTGCCCGCACCGTCGTTGACCAAGGGGACCAAGGGGGAAGAAGGAGTGGCCGAGGAGCCACCGAGCGGCGACCACCTCGCCGTGGACGAGCCACTGCTCGCCGCCCGGGCGCACCGCCCGTCCGATCTGCTCCGCTTCCTGGCCGGGCTCTGCGGCATAGTGGCGCTCTTCCTGGTGGCCCGCTTCGCGGTCTCCACCACCTTCGGCCTGCAGAACGACATCTCGGTCAACGCGGAGCGCATCCCCAGCTGGCTGACCACGGTCGCCGGCCTGGTGTCGAGCATCGCGGTACTGGCCGTCCCGCTCGCCTTCGCGGTCGAGCGGCTGATCAAACGGGACGGCCTGCGGGTCGCCGACGGCGTGCTGGCCTCGGTCCTGGCGTACGGGACCTCGCTCGGGGTGGACTGGTGGGTCGCCGCGGGTGCGCCGATCACCGTCCAGGAGGCGCTCACCCAGGTGTCGTTGGGCAGCGGGCCGGTCCTGACCGATCCGGTGCACGGCTATCTCGCGCCGGTGATCGCCTACATGACGGCGGTCGGCATGTCGAGCCGCCCGCGCTGGCGGGTGGCGCTCTGGACGGTGGTGCTGCTCAGCGGGCTGACCGAGCTGATCAGCGGGTACACCACGGTGCTCTCGCTGGTCCTGACCGTGCTGATCGGCTGGTCGGTGGCGTACGCCACGCTGTACGCGATCGGCTCGCCCAACATCCGCCCGACCGGGCAGCACCTGATGATCGGCCTGCGCAAGGTCGGCTTCGCCCCGGCCGGTGCGCACCGTGCCCCGGACGCCCCGGGCGGCACCCGGCGGTACTACGTCGAGCAGCACTCCGGGCCGCCGCTGGACGTGCACATCATCGACCGCGAGCAGCAGGCCTCCGGCTTCTTCTACCGGGCCTGGCGGCGGCTGCGGCTGCGCTCGGTCGCGGTCCGCCGCAGCCCGCAGTCGCTGCGCCAGGCACTGGAGCAGGAAGCCCTGATCGCGTACGCGGCCACCGCCTCCGGCGCCCGCGCCCCGCAGCTGGTGGCCACCTCCGAACTCGGCCCGGACGCCGCCATCCTGGTGTACGAGAAGCTGACGGGCCGTCCGCTGGACGAGCTGACCGACGAGGAGATCACCGACCAGCTGATGACCTCGCTCTGGGAGGCCATCGACGCGCTGCACGAGCGCCGGATCGCCCACCGGCGGCTGACCGGCGAATCCCTGCTGGTGGTCGACGACAAGACCGGCTACCTGGTCAACCTCTCCGGCGGCGACATCGCGGCGGGCGACCTGACGCTCCGGATCGACGTCGCCCAGCTGCTCACCACCTTCGCGCTGCGGATCGGCCCGGAGCGCGCGGTGGCGGTCGCCAACGGTGCGCTCGGCGCGGACCGGGTCGCGGCTGCGCTGCCGCTGCTCCAGCCGGTCGGCCTGAACCGGTCCACCCGGATCGACCTGGCCCGGCTGAACAAGGAGCGCAAGTCCGCCGCCCAGGCACT
Organism: Kitasatospora sp. Root107; assembly: GCF_001424875.1. Lineage (GTDB taxonomy): Bacteria > Actinomycetota > Actinomycetes > Streptomycetales > Streptomycetaceae > Kitasatospora. The sequence goes on from NZ_LMCT01000001.1 coordinate 239,541, forward strand.
GGCGCTGGAGCAGGTCGCGGCGGGCGAGCGGACCCAGCAGCAGGCCGAGGAGGACATCGTGACGGCGAGCGAGGACCTGCTCAGCCGGATCCGCGGCCAGATCCTCCAGGTCGTCCCGGAGGCCCCGCTGGCACCGGCGAAGCTCGAGCGGCTCAAGCCGAAGACCGTGATCACCGTGGTGGCGCTGGCCTTCGCGGCGTACTTCGCGCTGACCACGATCAAGCCCGAGCAGTTCAACCTGGACCAGATGAACTGGGGCTGGGCGGCCGCCGCGCTGGCCGCCGCCGCCTTCACCTATGTCGCGGCCTCGATGAGCCTGACCGGCTTCGTGCCGGAACGGCTGCCGTTCCGGCGGACGGTGGCGGCCCAGATCGCCGGCTCGTTCGTGAAGCTGGTCGCGCCCGCCGCGATCGGCGGCATCGCGCTGAACACCCGCTACCTGCAGCGCTCCGGCATCCGCTCCGGCCCGGCGGTGGCCAGCGTCGGCGCCTCCCAGCTGGCCGGGCTGGCCGGGCACCTGGGACTGCTCTTCGTCTTCGGCCTGGTGACGGGCAGTCAGAAGGAGGGCGGCGAGGGCGCCGACAAGGCAGTGATCATCGCGATCCTGACCGCGGCGGTGCTGGCCCTGGTGATCGCGGCGGTGGGCCCGCTGCGGCGGTTCGTGGTGACCCGGGTGCGCTCGCTGTTCTTCGGCGTGGTGCCCCGGATGCTCGACCTGCTGCAGACCCCGACCAAGCTGCTCACCGGCTTCGGCGGCATCCTGCTGCTCACCCTGAGCTTCACCGCCTGCCTGGACGCCTCGATCCGGGCCTTCGGGTACTCGATGAGCTTCTCCGCCGTCGCGGTGGTCTTCCTGACCGCCAACGCGGCCGGCTCGGCGATCCCGACCCCGGGTGGCATCGGCGCGGTCGAGTTCGCCATGATCACTGCCCTGACCATCAGCGGTGCCCCCGCCCCGATCGCCACCTCGGCGGTCTTCCTGTACCGGGCGCTGACCTTCTGGCTGCCCGTCATCCCCGGCTGGTTCTGCTACAACGTCCTGCAACGCAGAGGCGCGCTGTAACCGAAACGCCGAGAGGGGCGCGTGGCCAGTGGCCCCGCGCCCCTCTCCCGTTGCTCGCGTCCTAGTAGACCGGCTTGTGCGGCTCGATCTGGTTCACCCAGCCGAGCACGCCGCCACCGAGGTGGACCGCGTCCGAGAAGCCCGCCGACTTGAGGACGGCCAGCACCTCGGCCGAGCGGACGCCCGACTTGCAGTGCAGCACGATCTTCTTGTCCTGCGGCAGCGTCTCCAGCGCGTTCCCCATCAGGAACTCGTTCTTCGGGATCAGCACGGCACCCGGGATGTTGACGATCTCGTACTCGCCGGGCTCGCGGACGTCCACGAGGAAGATGTCCTCGTTGTCGTCCTGCCACTCCTTGAGCTGCTTGGAGGTGATGGTCGAGCCCGCGGCCGCGGCCTGGGCCTCCTCCGAGACGACGCCGCAGAAGGCCTCGTAGTCGATCAGCTCGGTGACCGTCGGGTTCTCACCGCAGAGCGCGCAGTCAGGGTCCTTGCGGATCTTGACCTGACGGTAGTTCATCTCCAGCGCGTCGTAGATCATCAGACGGCCCACCAGCGGCTCGCCGATGCCGGCCAGCAGCTTGATCGCCTCGGTGACCTGGATCGAACCGATCGAGGCGCAGAGCACGCCCAGCACGCCGCCCTCGGCGCAGGACGGCACCATGCCGGCCGGCGGGGCCTCGGGGTAGAGGCAGCGGTAGCACGGGCCGTGCTCGGCCCAGAACACGCTGGCCTGGCCGTCGAAGCGGTAGATCGAGCCCCACACGTACGGCTTGCCGAGCAGCACCGCGGCGTCGTTCACCAGGTACCGGGTGGCGAAGTTGTCGGTGCCGTCGACGATCAGGTCGTAGCCGGAGAAGATCTCCATCACGTTGTCGTTGTCGAGGCGCTCCTCGTGCAGGATCACGTTGACGTAGGGGTTGATCTCCTGGACCGACTCCCGCGCCGACTCGCCCTTGGAGCGGCCGATGTCGGACTGGCCGTGGATGATCTGCCGCTGCAGGTTCGACTCGTCGACGACGTCGAACTCGACGATGCCGAGGGTGCCGACACCCGCCGCCGCCAGGTACATCAGGGCGGGCGAACCGAGGCCGCCGGCGCCGACACAGAGCACCTTGGCGTTCTTCAGCCGCTTCTGCCCGGCCATCCCGACATCGGGGATGATCAGGTGGCGGGAGTACCGGCGGACCTCGTCAACGGTGAGCTCGGCGGCCGGCTCGACCAGGGGTGGCAGCGACACGGGGACTCCGATGGTCGTCAGTTCGGGGCTTGGCATGAGCCACCATCGGTGACTCTGATACGCCAACAGTGTCACTCGGTCGGGGTATTCCGAGACAGCAGGTCCGATGGGTGAGACAGTCGTCGCCGGATGCTGGGACCACTCCCCGAGGGCTCAACTCCCCTGGTGGGCGGCGGTCAGACCCGACAGGCGGTCTCCAGCCAGATGTCGCCCAGCGACTCCTCCAGCGGCACCTGTGTCCGCCAGCCGAGACGGTCCCGCGCCGTCCTGACGTCGGCCTGCCGCCACTGCGCCGGCTCGCCGGACGGGCGGTGCGGCGGGTAGTGCGGCGGGTGCTCCTGGCCCGCCCCGGGCTGCACCGGCAGCGCCGCCACCCGGGCATCCTCGCTGATCGAACCCTCGAACCCGGACGCCCGCACCAGCAACTGCGCCGCGTCCCTGGCCCGGACCGCGTGGCCGCTGCCGATGTTGATCACCCCGGTGGCGGCCGAGACCGCGGCCGACTGGATCGCCCTGGCGACGTCCCTGACGTCGACGAAATCCCGGTATCCGGACAGGTCCGGCATCCGGACCTGGTGCTCCTCCTGCTCCAACGCCCGACGCAGCCCCTCCGCCAGCCGCCCGAACAGCGAGGCCGCCGGCGAGCCGGGACCGACCACGTCGAAGACCCGGAGCACCGCCGCGTCCAGGCCGGAGGCCAGCACCAGCTCCGTCCCGGCCAGCTTGGAGACCCCGTACGGGCCGGCGGGCCGGGGCTCCGCAGTCTCCGGGACCGGCACCCCGCTCGGCATCGGCCCGTACTCGGCGGCCGAGCCGACATGCACCAGCCTGGCCGGCTCCCGGCTGCGCCGGATCGCCTCGCAGACGGTGGCCACCGCGAGCGTGTTGGACCGGATCAGGGCCCGTGAGCTGCCGTAGGTCGCCCCGGCGCAGTTGATCACCGCCTGCGGAGCCACCGCGTCCAGGAACCGGGCCAGCGCGCCGGGGCTGCCCGCCGTCAGGTCGAAGCGGATGTCGGCCGAGTCGCGTCGGCCGAGCACGGTGACCTGGAGGTCCGGTTCGACCAGCAGTCGTTCGGCGACCCGACGGCCGATGAAGCCATCGGCGCCCAGCAGCAGCACCCTCATCAGGGGGTGTCCTTCCATGAGATTCGTACGGGGGACAGAGGGGGTTATCGCCGGTGCGCGCCCGGGCGGCCCAGCACCAGCCAGGCGTACGGCAGCAGCAGGGCGGCGGCCGATCCGCAGGCGAGCAGTTGGGCGGTCTCCGGCCGGTACCGGGCCGCCGCCGTGAGCAGCAGGCCCGCCGTGCCGGCCGCCAGCAGCCCGGCCACCGCCGGCGTCGCCCGGCCGCAGCGCAGCAGGACCGTCGCCGGGAGCAGCAGCAGCGCGAGCGCGGCCTGGCCGGCCCACTGCGGGCCGGTCGCCCGGTGCACGGCCTCGTACAGCAGGCCGCCGCCCGGGCGCGGGCCGACGGCGGTGAGCAGCAGCAGGCCGGTCAGGCCGAGTCCGGCCGTCGCCAGCAGGTGCAGCGCGGACGCCACCGGCAGGGCCGGCCACATCCGGGCCCGGAAGTCGGCCATCGTGCGGGCCGCGCCGAGGTGGCCCCAGCCCACCTGCCGCAGCCAGCCGGTGGTCCACTCGACCGCGCCGACGGCCGTCGCGACGGCCACGCCCAGCACGGCTCCGGCCGGGCCGCCGGTCGTCACCGGCAGCACCACCAGCAGGGCCACTCCGGCGCCGTAGCCGGCCCGGTGCAGAACCGTTCCGTCCGGCGCTGACGCTCCGTCAGGACGGGCGGCCGCCCAGGCCAGCCAGCCGCCGCAGAGCACGGCCAGCGGCCCCCGGGCCACCGGCGGCAGAACGGCCACGCCACCGGCCAGCGCCGCCGCCGGCAGACCGTGCCGGACGGCACTGCGCAGCGCCTGCCAGGACCGCTGCTGCCAGCGCACCGGCGGCACCGGGACCGGGGCGGTCGGCGGGCGGCGCGGGACCCGGGCGTACAGCTCCTCGGCCAGCGAGAACACGTCGGCGTGCCGGCAGCGGGCCGCCTCGGCGGGGCCGAGACCGGCGTCCTCCAGGGCGGCGGCGATCTCCAGCGCGTCCACGGCCTGCTCGCACGAGGTGCGGTGACGCTCCATCAACTCCCGTACCGGATCCACCTCCCGCCCGGTCATCAGACGGCCTCGGCCACGGGCTCGGCGGTGGCGGGACCTGCCACCCAGTACTCGGCGGGCCGGGCGAACGGCCGGGCCGCCGCCTTGGCCACCGTCGGGAAGGCGGGCCAGCGGGAGACCAGCTCCAGGTAGATCTCCCGGAAGGCCGTCACCACCGGCTCCACCGCAAAACGCTCCTGGGCCCGCAGCCGCCCGGCCAGACCGAGCCTGGCCCGCCGCTCCTCGTCGCCGAGCAGCGCCAGGCAGGCGGTGGCCAGCGCGGCGGGGTCGCGCGGCGGCACCAGCAGGCCGGTCGGCCCGACCACCTCGCGGGCCACCCCGACCTCGGTGGCCACCACCGCGCGGCCGCTCAGCATCGCGTCCGCCAGCAGGCGCGGGCTGCGCTGGGCGAGCGCCGAGAACACCACCAGGCTGCCCGCCGCCCAAACCTCGGCCGGGCCGCTCTCGGGCCTGCCCTCGAAGCTGACCGCCGCGTCCACGCCGAGCCGCTCGGCTATCTCCCGGCAGTGCGCCAGGAAGCCGGGCGCACCCTCCTCGCCGTACATCCGCAGCCGGGCGGCGGGCTGCTCGGCCCTGATCCGGGCGAAGGCGTGCAGCATCAGCGCCGGATCACGCCCCGGCTCCAGCGCCCCGGCCCAGACCAGCACCGGGCCGCCCTCCGGCTCGGGCCCGGCCGCCGCCCTGGCCACCGCCGGGGTGCCCTCGTGCACCACCCTGATCCGCGCTGGGTCGGCCCCGCAGCGCTCCTGCCAGTGCCGGTCGTAGCCGCTGCCCGGGGTGAGCACGGCGGCCTGCCGGTAGGTCTCCTCGGTGAGCAGCCGGAAGAAGCCGATCAGCAGCGCGCGGACCGGCCAGCGGTACGGCGCGGTGCGGTAGCTGCGGTACTGCTCGCGCAGGTGCAGCCCGTGCTCGGTGATCACGAAGGGCACGCCGTGAAGCTGCTTGGCGACCAGCGCGGGCAGTGCGGCCGGGCCGCCGCCCACCACGTGGCACAGGTCGGCCGAGCCGAGCCCGCCGGGGCCGGTGCCGTACCAGGGCGCGGAGAGCGGTCGCAGGCACTGCTCCAGCAGGTCCGCCGCCACCAGCACGTCCCTGACCTGCGGCTGGCCCGCCGCCGTCTCGGCGCCGGGCGAACGCCAAGCCTGCTCAAGCACCCGCTGGGCCGGCCCCGATGCCAGGAAGGCCGGCAGCGCGCCGTCCTCCCGACCGAGCGCCGCCAGCCGGTGCAGCGCGGGGCCGAAGGACTCCCGCTCGCCGGGTATCACCAGTGAGCGGATCAGCGCGCGGTACGCCTGCTGGTAGGACCGCCGCCGGTGCAGCGCGGGCCCACGCCCCTTCGGCCGCCGCCCCCAGAGCGGCAGCTCGGCGACCGGCACCGGGCCCTCGTCGGGCCCGCCACCCCCGCCCAGCAGGTAGAGCCGGAACTCGTGCTCGGGCAGACCCTCGATCAGCCGCCCGCACCAGCTGTCGGCACGCTGTGCGTACGAGCTGGCACCCTCGGTGAGCAGAGCAATGCGCACGACGACCTCCAGAGCAGAGCGGTTCCCTTGACCGGGTGCGGTTACGCCACGGCCTCAGCCGACGTACCAGTACTCAGAACGGGCTCCCGGCGGGCTCCACCGCACCGCTCGACACCCTGCGCAGCCGCAGACGCCTGCTGCTCCCCCACACCTGTTCGGTCCGACACCACGAAGGTAGAACGAAACGCTGACGACCCATCGGTCACGGACCCGGCAGCCACCTGAACGAGTGAACCCGCGTGACCTCGACCGCAGTCCGCCGTTCTCCGGCCGTCCGATCCGCCGCCGATCCGACGCCCCGTCAGCTCTCGGCCAGCAGCTCCCGCACCGAGCGCGCCACCAGCTCCGGGTGCTCCAGCATCGCCACGTGCCCCGACTCCGGCAGCACCAGCAGCCGGGCGTCCGCGAACTCCGCGCAGGCCCGCCGGGCGGACCGGTACGAGACCAGCTTGTCGCGCAGCCCGTACACCAGCAGCACCGGCGCCTTCACCTGCGCCGCCTGCCGCCAGAGCGCCTGCTCACCGCGCTCGGTGTACGCCGCGACGATCCCGCGCGCCGAACCGGCCAGCGCCGCCAGCGCGTACGGCAGCCCGGCCCGGCGCCGGTACTCGGCCACCGCCCGGTCCCACTGCGCGGGCGGCACGGCCGCCGGGTCGCCGTAGACCAGCGCGAGCAGCTCCCGGGTGGCCTGCTCGACGTCGCCGCCGGGGCTGCGGGTCCGGCCCAGCAGGGCGGGGACGCCGGGCAGTGCGAGCAGGCCGGTCGGCCAGGCGGTGTACTGCGGCGGCAGCTCGGGCAGCGCGGGCGAGATCAGCGTGAGGCTGCGCACCAGGTCGGGCCGCAGCGCGGCCAGCCGGACCGCGACCGCGCCGCCGAGCGAGTTGCCGAACAGGTGCACCGGGCCCCGGTTCGCCGCCTCCAGGTACCCGATCACCGCCCGGACGTGCCCGGAGAGCGAGAGGTTGCCGTCCTGCGGCGGCGCGGACCAGCCGAAGCCGGGCAGGTCGACCGTCTCGGCCGCGAGCTCCCCGCCGAGCTCGGCGATCAGCTCGGTCCAGTTGTCGCCCGAGCCGCCGAGCCCGTGCACGAAGAGCGCGGGCGGCAGCCCCTCGGTGGCCGCTGCGGGACCGCTCACCGCGAGCACCGCCCCGGGGACCTGCACGGTCCGCTCCGGCCCCGGTTCCTCCGCCGCCACCTGCTGCTCAGTGCTCATGAGGCACGATCGTAGTGAGCAGTACCGCTCCAGCCCAGCATCCACGACGTCTCAGGCTCTGGACAGCGCAGGTGAGCCCCGTATTGTGTGCTTCCGACAAGGGGGCCGGGCGCTTTTCTCGCCCTCGCCCGGCGCGGATCGGGTTACCCAAAAGTAGAATCAGTCACCTTGCCAGCAATGCCCGGCACACCCGCCCCAGAGGGCGCTGCCGCAGACCGTGAAGTGAGGAGCGCCCGTGACGGCCGTCCAGGAGGCGCAGGAGCGCCCGCGTGGTGCCCGCCTGCCGCGCAGCGCCCGCCGTGAACAACTGCTCGGTGCCGCGCAGGAGGTGTTCGTCGCCCAGGGCTACCACGCTGCGGCCATGGACGACATCGCCGACCGCGCCGGCGTCAGCAAGCCGGTGCTCTACCAACACTTCCCCGGGAAGCTGGAGCTCTACCTCGCGCTGCTCGACAAGCACTGCGACGCCCTGGTGGAGTCCACCCGCCAGGCGCTCACCACCACCACCGACAACAAGCTGCGGGTGGCCGCGACCATGGAGGCGTACTTCAACTACGTCTCCAGCGAGTCCGGCGCCTTCCGGCTGGTCTTCGAGTCCGACCTGACCAACGAGCCCGCCGTGCGCGAGCGGGTCGAGCGGGCCGCCGACGCCAGCGCGACGCTGGTCAGCCAGGTCATCGCGGAGGACACCGACCTGCCGGAGGCGGAGTCCAAGCTGCTCGCCGTCGGCGTCTGCGGCCTGGCCCAGATCACCGCCAGGTACTGGCTCTCGCAGGACCTGGAGATCCCTCGCGACGCGGCCGTCAAGCTGGTCGCCAGCCTGGCCTGGCGCGGCCTCAAGGGCTTCCCGATGCACCCTGGCCAGGAGCCCTCGGATGCTGCCGCCGAATAGGCGATCAGCGGACCTTCGCCGTTGAGCGTGGTGCCTGGTCTATGGTGAAGCCGTACGGCGCGACGCCCGCGAACAGCGGTTCGAGCGTATGGATGGCTGCAACCCGGAGGGACGGAAGCCGTGGAGGTCAAGATCGGCGTGCAGAACGCGCCCCGAGAGATCGTTCTCGAGAGCACGCAGACTGCCGATGAGGTCGAGAGCGCGGTCGCCAAGGCGCTGGAGGGCACCTCGAAGCTCTTCACGCTGACCGACGAGCACGGCCGCCGCGTCATCGTCCCGGCCGAGCGCCTGGCGTACGTGGAGATCGGCGAGCCCAGCGTCCGCAAGGTGGGCTTCGGCACCATCTGACGCAGTCTCAGCACGACCGGACGGCCGTCCCCGAACAGGGGGCGGCCGTTCGGCGTCGGTGCGCGTACCGACCGGGGCAACGGGGTATGGCCGAGAGGGAACCTTCAGGGAGGCAGCCCGTGGTCCTCGAAACGATCGCCTTCGTGCTCATCGGCCTGGCCGTCGGCGTCGGCGCGGTGACGCTGCTGCCCGCGTACTTCCCGGCTGCCCGGAGCCTGACCGTCGTGACCGCGGTGATCGCCGCCCTGCTCGGCGGCGGCATCTCCGGCTACGCGCTGGACGACCACCTGCCCGCGCTGGCGCTGCTCTTCTCGGCGGTCAGCGCGGTGCTGCTGGTCTCGGTGCTCGCCCGCCCCGACCTGCTGGCCGGGACGGGGCGGCACCGGCACCGGCACGCCTGAGCGCTAGGAAGCGAGCCCGAGCGCGGCCATCCGCCGGGTGTGCGCCTCGGTGATCCGGTTGAACATCTTGCCGACCTCGACCAGGTCGAAGCCCTGCACCGCGGCGCCGCCGACCAGCAGGTTGGAGAGCGCGTCCCGCTCGGCCACCACCCGCTGGGACTGGCTGAGCGCCTCGCCCATCAGCCGCCGGCCCCAGAGCGCCAGCCGACCACCGACCCGGGGGTCGTCCTCGATCGCCTGCCGGATCCGGTCCACCGCGAACTGGGCGTGCCCGGTGTCACCGGAGACCGAGAGCACCAGCTCCCGGGTGTCGTCGTCCAGCCGGGCGGCCACCTCGCGGTAGAAGTCGGTCGCGATCGCGTCGCCGACGTACGCCTTGACCAGGCCCTCCAGCCAGTCCGAGGGCGCCGTCATCCGGTGGAACGCCTCCAGCGGCTCGACGAACGGGGTCATCACCCCGGTCGGGTCGGCGCCGACCTCGACCAGCCGGTCGTGCAGCAGCTGGTAGTGCTGGTACTCGTTGGAGGCCATCTTGGCCAGCGCCGCCTTGTCGACCAGCCCGGGCGCGAACTTGGCGTCCTCGGCGAGCCGCTCGAAGGCGCTCAGTTCGCCGTACGCCAAGGCGCCGAGCAGCTCCAGCACGGCGGCCCGGTAGTCCGGGTCGGCCGAACGGGCGGCCCAGCCGCCGATCGAGGCGGGCGGGTCGGAAGCGACGGAAGTGACGGATGCGTCCAGCGGGGTGCCGTCGTCGGCTGCCTGAGTCTCCATTGTGGCCACCCTATCGCCCGTGCCCCGGGCCGCCCGGCGCAGAGTAGGGCACGTCACGTGTTCGAGTCGTCGCCTGACTGTATGGTGGTAGGGAAGCTCGATGTATCCCGGTGGCACGGTGAAGTGCCGCGTACGGACACCGGGCGTTCACGTACGCGGATGCCCGGTCGGAGACCCGATCGGCTCCGACCATGGCCCGGACCTCGGGCCCTGGCACCGCATCAGTGGCCGAGCGAGGGCCGCCGCGGACCGCGCCGCCCTGGCGCAGGTCCCGCGCCTGGCCCCTCACGGGAAATCCTCCCCCACGCCGCCGATCGACGCGCCCGTCACGGGCCGTTCGGGTCGGCAGGCCGCAGGGGCCGGCGCGGTTGTGCGACCTCGTATCCGACGAGTCGGGCTGTTCTGCGGCCCGTTGCCGCTCACGAGGCTGCCCGCCCGCCCTCTCGCTCTCGGCCCCACCACATGGAAGAGGCAGCACCCTGTCCACCACCGCTGAACCCACCAAGACCACTTTCCGGGACCTCGGGATCCTCCCGGAGACCGCCGAGGCCCTGGAGGCTGTCGGCATCATCCACCCCTTCCCGATCCAGGAGATGACCCTCCCGGTCGCCCTGACCGGCCACGACGTGATCGGCCAGGCCAAGACCGGCACCGGCAAGACCCTCGGCTTCGGCCTCCCGCTGATCGAGCGCGTCGTGGTCCGCGCCGACGTGGACGCCGGCCGGGCCACCGAGGAGCAGCTCTCCGACGGCCCGCAGGCGCTCATCGTGGTGCCCACCCGCGAGCTCTGCACCCAGGTCACCAACGACCTGCAGACCGCGGGCAAGGTCCGCGACGTGCGCGTGCTCGCGATCTACGGCGGCCGGGCGTACGAGCCGCAGGTCGAGGCGCTCAAGAAGGGCGTCGACATCATCGTCGGCACCCCGGGCCGCCTGCTCGACCTGGCCGGCCAGCGCAAGCTGGACCTCTCCAAGGTCAAGGCACTGGTGCTCGACGAGGCCGACGAGATGCTCGACCTGGGCTTCCTGCCGGACGTCGAGAAGATCATCACCATGCTGCCCGCCAAGCGGCAGACCCTGCTCTTCTCGGCCACCATGCCCGGCCAGGTCATCTCGCTGGCCCGCCGGTACATGAGCCAGCCGACCCACATCCGGGCCGCCGCGCCGGACGACACCGGCCACACCGTGGCCAACACCACCCAGCACATCTTCCGCGCGCACTCGCTCGACAAGGTCGAGATGGTCGCCCGGATCCTGCAGGCCGACGGCCGCGGCCTGGCGATGATCTTCTGCCGGACCAAGCGGACTGCCGCCGACGTCGCCGACCAGCTGACCCAGCGCGGCTTCGCGGCCGGCGCGGTGCACGGTGACCTCGGCCAGGGCGCCCGCGAGCAGGCCCTGCGGGCCTTCCGGGCCGGCAAGGTCGACGTGCTGGTCTGCACCGACGTCGCGGCCCGTGGCATCGACGTCGAGGGCGTCACGCACGTCATCAACTACCAGTGCACCGAGGACGAGAAGACCTACCTGCACCGGATCGGCCGCACCGGCCGGGCCGGCGCCTTCGGCACCGCCGTCACCCTGGTCGACTGGGACGACATCCCGCGCTGGCAGCTGATCAACAAGGCGCTGGACCTCAAGTTCCCGGACCCGGAGGAGACCTACTCCACCTCGCCGCACCTGTACGAGCTGCTCAAGATCGCGCCCGGCACCACCGGTGTCCTGCCGCGTTCCGAGCGGACCCGGGCGGGTCTGAAGGCCGAGGAGATCGAGGACCTCGGCGAGACCGGTGGGCGTGGTGCACGCGGCTCCGCCGCCGCTGGTGGTGCCCGTGGCCGCCGCTCCGGTCCGGCCGCCACCGAGGCGCCTGCTGCCGAAGCAGCCGTCGCCGAGCGCCCGGCCCGCGCACCGCGTGAGCGGCGCCGTACCCGGGGCGGCTCCACCGCCGACGGTGCGGTCGTCGTCGACGAGGCGGCCGCGGTCACCGAGGCCGTGCCGGTCGAGGCCGGGGCCGAGGGTGACGCTCCGCGTCGGCGTCGGCGTCGCCCGCGTTCGGCTGCCGCCGGCACCGAGACGGCTGCAGTGGTCGAGGCCGCTCCGGCCGCCGAGGGTGACGCCCCGCGTCGCCGGACCCGCACCCGTCGGGCTGTCACCGACGAGAGCTGAGCCTGCTGCCGGACCTGAGGTTGCACTGCCTAGGGGCTCGGGGAACAGCGACGAGATCTGGCGTGCGGGTCACAGGCGAAAGTGCCTGACCCCGCACGCGGGAGTGACCTTGTACGAGGTCGGCGTCGCAGTTCCCCGAGCCCCTGTCATGTGCCCACTAGGCTCGGCGGTGTGAGTACTCCGCCGTTTCTGAAGCTGCCCGTCTGTGCCAGTGCTGTTCGGCTGGCGACCTCGCGGGGGAGTTTTGCCTCCCTCGTTGCCGAGCCGGCCGGGCCGGTGCGGGGGACTGCGCTGTTGGTGCCCGGATTCACCGGGAGCAAGGAGGACTTCATTGCCCTCCTGGAGCCGCTGGCCGAGCAGGGCTACCGCACGGTGGCGGTCGACCAGCGCGGCCAGTACGAGACCGGCGGTGACGACGAGCCCGCCGCGTACGCGATCGACGAGCTCGCGCTCGACCTGATCGCGCTGAGCGCGGCGCTGGGCACCGCGACCCCGCTGCACCTGCTGGGGCACTCCTTCGGTGGCCAGGTCAGCCGGCAGGCCGTGCTGACGGCGGATCAGCGCGGCGGGCCGCTGCCGTGGCGGTCACTCACGCTGCTCTCCACCGGCCCGGCCGCGATCGACCCGGGCGAGGCCGCCCGTACCAAGCTGCTGATCGACGCGCTGGGCGGGATGAGCCTGGAGGAGATCTGGCAGCTGCTGCAGCAGATGGATCAGGACAAGCCCCGGCCGCACCCCGAGATCGGCGAGTTCCTGCACCGCCGCTGGGTGGCCAACCGCCCGGAGGCACTGATCGTGATGGGCGGACACCTGGTCTCCGCGCCGGATCTGGTGGCCGAGCTGGCCGAGGTCCCGCTGGCCAAGCAGGTGGTCTCCGGCGAGCAGGACTACGCCTGGCCGGTACCGGAGCAGATCTCGATGGCCGACCGGCTGGGTGTCCGGCACACCACGGTGCCCGGGGCTCTGCACTCGCCCAACGCGGAGCAGCCGGCGGCGACCGCCGCTGTGCTCGCCGGCTTCTGGAACCTGACGGAATAGCCGCTGGTCAGCGCCCTGCCCGGGTTTTCGACCGGCAGAGATTCGTTAGTTCGGGTAATATTTGATTCTGTCCGGGAATCATCGGGCTCCGCGCCCTGTTGATGAGTACGGCGCCCCAGTGCGCCGAAACCGGGACTTTACGGGCGGGCAACCGCCCCGAAGCAGCAGTACGGCACCGTGGTTGATGAGGCTCGATCAGCTTCCGCCCGGTGCCGATTGGTGAAGCAGTACGACAGCAGCACCCCGGACGACGAAGACCGAGCTGTCAGTTGAAGCCTCAGTCATGCAGTGAGGCAGGGAAGGGAGAACCCATGCGTTTCGAGATCCTCCGCCTGGACGATGTCCAGGGCATCGCCACCGACACCCTGATCGCCGACGCGGACACCGTCCGCGAGTTCGTGGAGCGGGCCGCCCGCACCGGCGAGCGCCTGTACATCCGCCCGTTCAAGACGGTGTGACGGGGGCCGGTCCGGCTTCGGCCGGGCCCGAGATCCCGATACCCCACTGACGCCCCGTCACCAGCAGCACCGGTGACGGGGCGTCAGTGTGCCCGCCGCGCAACCGGCTCCGAGCTGCCGTACGTTTGCCACCGCCCGCCACGGGACATCCCCCAACGGGGCTGCCACCGGCCCGGACGGGAGTCGCACTCCATCCGGGTGATCGTCCTTGACTCGGCGCTCCGGAGGGAGGAGCGTTGTCCGTTATGAGGGGCGAGCCAAGCTGCCCGAGGTGCGCCGGCCGGGTCCGCGCGCCCGGTCTCTTCTCCGATACCTGGCAGTGCGACCAGCACGGCGCCGTGCACCCGATGCAGCCGGTGCTGCCACCGAGTGTGGAGGCGCTGGGCGTCGCCGTGGCGCGGTCGCAGGTGCCGGTCTGGCTGCCGTGGCCGCTGCCGGTTGGCTGGCTGTTCACCGGGATCGCGCACGCGGGAGACGACGTCTCCGGCGCCCGCGCCACCGCCGTGGCCTGTTCGGGCCCGGGGCCGCTGGGCGGTTTCGGCGAGCTGGTGCTGGTCGCCGAGGAGCTCGGCGTCGGCCTCGGCGCCCGGTACGCGGGCCTGCCCGGTCCTGATCCGGGCCCCAGCGTCTCGCTCTACAAGCCGGCCGACGCCAAGGTGACCGCCGCCGGGCGGCCGACCCCGATGTTCCACGTCCCCGAGGCCCCGGACGACCGGGCGGTCTACGTCGGCGAGGCGCGCGGGCTCTGGATCTGGGCGATCGCCTGGCCCGAGCAGTCGGCGCTGATGATGTACGACGAGCTGGTGCTCACCGATCTGCGGGACGCGGGGGCCGAGCTCGGGCTGCTGCCCTGTGGGGCACCGTCCCCGAGGCTGCTCGGCTGAGGCCAACCCCGGCGCGTACATTTGGGCTCCACCGACCCGCGAGGAGCCGTCACCCGTGCGCATCGACCTGCACGCCCACAGCAACGCCTCGGACGGCACCGACTCCCCCGCCGAGCTGGTCGCCAACGCCGTGGCCGCCGGTCTGGACGTGGTCGCGCTGACCGACCACGACACGGTGGCGGGCCACGCCGAGGCGGCCGAGGCGATCCGCGGCACCGGGCTGACCCTGGTGCCGGGGGCCGAGCTGTCCTGCCGGGTCGGCGGCATCAGCCTGCACCTGCTGGCGTACCTCTTCGACCCGGCCGAGCCCGCCTTCGCCGCCGAGCGGGAGCTGGTCCGCACCGACCGGTTCCGCCGGGGGCGGGCGGTGGTGGAGCGCTGCCGGGAGCTGGGGGCGCCGATCAGCTGGGAGCAGGTGGAGCGGATCGCCGGCACCGGTTCGGTGGGCCGCCCGCACATCGCCAGCGCGCTGGTCGAGGCGGGCGTGGTGGCGACCGTCTCGGACGCGTTCACCCACGACTGGCTGGCCAACGGCGGCCGGGCCGACGTACCCAAGCACGAGACCGACCCGGCGACGGCCGTCCGGCTGGTCCGGGCCGCGGGCGGGGTGCCGGTGTTCGCCCACCCGGGCGCGGTGAAGCGCGGCCGGACGGTCTCCGACCAGGTGATCGCCGATCTGGCGGCGGCCGGTCTGGGCGGCCTTGAGGTGGACCACCTGGACCACGACGAGGAGACCCGGGCCCGGTTGCGGGTGCTGGCCGCCGAGTTGGGGCTGCTGGCCACCGGGTCGAGCGACTACCACGGCCACCGCAAGACCGTCCGCCTCGGCGAGTACACCACCGACCCTGCCGTGTACGAGGCGCTGGTGGCCCAGGCGACCGGAGCCAAGCCGATCTCCGGGTGAGCCGGAGGGTCTGGGGCCGCGGCACGTGCCAGAATCAGACGATTCGTCACATAGGCCGCGTTTCACCCTGAGAGCAGCGCCCGCCGATGACCTTCTTCGACGTCACGACCTTCGGGTCGCTCTTCGTCACCCTCTTCGTGATCATGGATCCGCCCGGCACCATCCCGATCTTCCTGGCACTCACCTCGGGCCGGGCGGCCAAGGTGCAGCGGAAGATGGCCTGGCAGGCCGCCGCCGTGGCACTCGGGGTGATCACCTGCTTCGGCCTGTTCGGCCGTCAGATCCTGGACTACCTGCACGTCTCGATCCCGGCGCTCCAGGTCTCCGGCGGCATCCTGCTGCTGCTGATCGCCCTCGACCTGCTGACCGGCAAGATCGAGGAGCCGACCCAGACCAAGGACGTGAACGTCGCCCTGGTGCCGCTCGGCACCCCGCTGCTGGCCGGCCCCGGTGCGATCGTCGCGGTGATCCTGGCGGTCCAGGGCACCCACGGGGCGGCCCAGGACCTGGCGGTGTGGACCGCGATCCTGGCCATGCACGTGGTGATGTGGCTGACCATGCGGTTCTCGCTGGTGATCATCCGGCTGATCAAGGAGGGCGGCGTGGTGCTGATCACCCGGCTCTCCGGGCTGCTGCTCTCGGCCATCGCGGTCCAGCTGGTGGCCAGCGGCGTCTACGGCTTCATCAAGGACTACCAGTCCTGACCGGCAGTCAGTCCAGCGGTACGCCCCGGCGCTGCGGGTCGCGCAGGTCGGTGCCGTGCCGCAGCCAGCGCTCCTCCAGCACGGCCGCACCGTGCACCCGCTTGTAGCCGGCCTCGTTCGGGGTCATCGGCAGCAGCGGCAGGAAGCGCACCGGCTCGGCCGGCTCGGCCAGCTCCAGGTCGGGGACCAGCCCGCCGGGCTCGGCGGCCAGCACCGAGGTGAACGGGGCGCCCGCCCAGAGCGGCGCACCGAGGTCGAGCGAACCGCCCGGCGCCAGCACCAGACCCTCGACCTGCGGGGTGGCGGCGAAGGTGGCCAGCGTACGGAGCACGTCGTCGTGCGTCCCACGGACCGTCAGCACCAGCTCGACCCGGGGGCCGCGGACCGGATCGGCGACCACCGAGGTGGGGTCGGCCATCGGTGCGGCGGACATCCCGAGCGTGACATACCTCACCAGGGCGTCGGCCTCCGGGCCGAAGCGCAGCACCTCGATCCGGTCCGCGCCCAGGAAGGTGACGGCGGCCCGGCCGCTCGGTTCACCGAAAGTTGCCAGTAGACGGGCCTCGACCGCGGCCAGCACGGACGCGCGGGAGAGCTCGGCGGGGTCGTGGAAGTCGTGCGCCATGGCCAGACCCTAACCCGCCGCCGGCATCCGGCCGGTGCATACCCACAGCGCTGGCGCCCCGTCAACTGTTAGGGTATGTAGCTGGCCACTGGGGAGTCTCCGCCCACAGGGCCGCGACGTGAAGGAGGTGGTTCGCGGTGGATACCAGCCGACCATGCAGTACCGGCAGCTCTGCCCGGCCGCGTCGCCTTCACCCCGCCCTCGTCTGAGCGGTGGCCCCACTCCTCGACGGAGTTCCTGAGGCAGCGTCACGTCCGACCGGGAGAGCACATTCCCCGGAGTCGCACCGTCCAAACCGCGCCCCAGCAAGGCACCTGGACTTTTTCCGCGGCTCCGGCACACCGGCTACCGCCGGCCATGAACGTGCCGCCTTGCCGTCGCACCACGGTCCGTCACTCACGTGCCGCCCTGCGACGCCTCCTGCCCGAGGAGTCCGTCATGTCGATGATCAACAACCTGCGCGCCGCCGTCCGTCCACGCCCCCGCCGGGCGGAGCTGAACGGCTTCGACCCGGCGCACGACAGCCAGACCCCGTCCGCCGTGGTGGACTGCGCGGTCTACCAGGACGGCAGGCGCAACGGCGAGCGGTGCAGCCCCCGGGAGGCCGCCCGCCGGGTCCGCGCGGCCCGGGAGACGGATGCAGGATCGTTCAGCTGGATCGGCCTGCACGAGCCCACCGAGGCCGAGTTCGAGGGCATCGCCCAGCGCTTCGGGCTGCACCCGCTGGCCGTCGAGGACGCGGTGCACGCGCACCAGCGTCCCAAGGTCGAGCGCTACGACGACGTGCTGTTCGCGGTCTTCAAGACCATCCGCTACGTCGAGCACGACCAGCTCACCCCGACCAGCGAGGTGGTCGAGACCGGCGAGTTGATGGTCTTCGTCGGGCCCGACTTCGTGATCACCGTCCGGCACGGCGGGCACAGCTCGCTGCACGAGCTGCGGCGCAGGCTGGAGAGCGCCGGTGAGATCGGCGACGTCCCCGGCCTGCTGGCCAAGGGCCCGTCCGCCGTCCTGCACGCCATCGCCGACCAGGTGGTGGACAACTACCTGTTGGTCGCCGACCGGCTGCAGACCGACGTGGACGACATCGAGTTCGACGTCTTCGCCAACAAGGGCGGCCGGGGTGCGGACGTCGGCCGGGTGTACCAGCTCAAGCGCGAGGTGCTGGAGTTCAAGCGCGCGGTCTCGCCGCTGCTCCGCCCGATGCAGCAGCTCTCCGAGCCCGGCCAGCGGCTGGTCGACCCGGACATCCGCAAGTACTTCCGCGACGTCGCCGACCACCTGACCCGGGTGGTCGAGCAGGTGCACGGCTTCGACGAACTGCTCAACTCGCTGCTCCAGGCCAACCTGGCGCAGGTCTCGGTCGCGCAGAACGAGGACATGCGCAAGATCACCTCGTGGGCGGCCATCTTCGCCGTCTCCACCATGGTCACCGGCGTCTACGGGATGAACTTCGACTTCATGCCGGAGCTGCACTCCCGGTACGGCTACCCGATCGTGATGGCCGGCATCGCCGTCCTCTGTATCGGCATGTACCGGGGCTTCCGCCGCAACGGCTGGCTCTAGGCCGCCTTGGTGCTGCGGCCGCCCCGGGCCACCAGCACCAGACCGAGCAGGATGACCACCAGCGCCGGGTACGCGGCGACCGGCGGCAGCTGGCCGAGCCAGAGCGCCGCGATCAGCGCGGCGCCGGGGGTCTCCAGCAGGATCGCGGTCGAGGTGACCGACGGGCCGAGGGTGCGCACCACCCGGTTGCTGAGCGAGTGGCCGAGCAGCTGGGCCGCCACCATCAGCAGCGCGATCTGCCACCAGACCCCGGCCGGCCAGCCGCCCAACTGCACTCCGCCGACCAGGCAGACCGCCAGCAGCACCACGGCCGTGGTGGCGTAGCAGACCAGCGTGTACGCGGTGGTGCTGACGGTCCGTCGGACCTCGGCGCCCAGCAGCATGTACCCGGCGGCGGCCAGCCCGGCGCCCAGCGCCAGCGCGTCACCGAGCAGCGCGTCCGGCGAGAGCGACATGTCGACACCGGTCAGCACCAGCACACCGGCGAACGCCACGCACGTACCGATCCAGACCAGCCGGGGTGGCCGGTGCCCGAGCAGCCGCATCAGCAGGATCGTCCACAGCGGCGTGGTGGTCACCAGCGCGGTCGCCGACGCCACCGAGGTCATCCGCAGGCTCGGCATCCAGAGCGCGAAGTGCAGTGCCAGCAGCACCCCCGCCGCCACCGCCAGCAGCAGCGCCCGGCGGCCGATCCCGCGCAGCTCGGCCCGGTGCCGCAGCAGCGCGTACGGGCCGAGCACCCCGACCGACATGACGTTCCGCCAGAACGCGATGGCCAGCGCGGGGGCGGCGGTCGCACTGATCAGCGGGGCGGACAGCGAGATGCCGGCGATCGAGACCGCCAGCAACAGCAGGTCCACCCTGGGCAGCGTGGCCGGGTGGGCGGTGAGCGCGGGTGCCGC
This sequence comes from Kitasatospora sp. Root107, assembly GCF_001424875.1. GTDB lineage: Bacteria > Actinomycetota > Actinomycetes > Streptomycetales > Streptomycetaceae > Kitasatospora. The sequence goes on from NZ_LMCT01000001.1 coordinate 258,405, forward strand.
AGCCGGGGCGGGCTTGGCGGTGTCGGGCCGGGCGGCGGGCACAGCTCTCCTCAGGATGACGAATACCGATGGACACCACGGTAAGGGCTGTAACAGACCCATGGAACTGTCGTCCTGAGCCGTGAGACACCACCCGGACGGCACCCGCCGGTGAAGCCTTACGCTGTCGGCCATGGAGCCTACGACGACCGACGCCGCCACCGGACCCGACCGGGCCACGCTGGACCGGGCACTGCTGGAGGAGGCCGCGAAGAAGTCCGGTCTGCTCTGGGTCCGGGCCGAGGGCCAGCCGCAGAGCCGGGCCCTCTGGCACGCCTGGCACGACGGCGCGGTGGTGGTGGTCGGCGACGGCATCGAACAGCCCCTGCACGGACTGACGGCCGGTCAGCCCGCCGAGGTCATCGTCCGCAGCAAGGACAAGTGGGGCCGCCTCACCGCCTGGCCCGCCACCGTCACCGAGCTCGCCCCCGACAGCGACGCCTGGCTCGGCGCGGTCGAGGAGCTCAAGGGCAAGCGCCTGAACGCCCCCGACACCGACACCATCGCCGAGCGGTGGGCCCGCGAGTGCCGCGTCCTCCGGCTGACGCCCACCGGCCCACTCACCGAGCAGCCCGGCAGCATGCCCGACACCTCGCACGCCACCACCCCGATGCCCACCCCGGCCACCACCCGCAAGCCGATCCCGGCGGGGCTGCCGAAGCTGCTCTTCAAGCGTTCCCGCTAGGCAGCTGCGTTTGGTGGCACACGCCAGGGGCTCGGGGAACTGCGACGCCGACCCCAGAAAAGGTGATCCGTGCGTAGGCGGTCAGGCACTTTCGCAGTTCGACCCGCCAGCCACGAACCGTCGCAGTTCCCCGAGCCCCTGGTGGTGCACCACGTGCCGAAGAGTTGACCCTCACACCGTGTCAGGCTCTGGAGTAGCCCCATCATGTTCAACATCGGAGACTTCGCGAAGCACGGCCGGGTATCCGTCCGGATGCTCCGCCACTACGACGCCATCGGCCTGCTGCTCCCCGCCCGGGTGGACCCGTTCACCGGGTACCGGGGCTACGAGGCGGCCCAACTCGCCCGGCTCAACCGCATCATCGCGCTCAAGGACCTCGGCTTCACCCTCCAGCAGGTGACCGCCATCGTCGACGAGCAGGTGAGCGCGGAGGAGCTGCGCGGGATGCTCCGCCTGCGACAGGCGGAACTGGCGGCGGCAGTGCAGGAGGCAGCCGTCCGGCTGGCCCGGGTCGAGTCGAGGCTCCGGACGATCGAGAGTGAGGGGCACATGCCTTCCGACGACGTTGTGGTCAAGAGCATCCCGGCGGTCCGGGTGGCCCGGCTGTCCACCGTGGCGGACAGCTTCGAACCGGAGTACATCGGCCCGGCGGTCGGCCCGCTGTTCGGGCGGCTCTGCGGCCTGCTCGCCGAGGCGGGACTTACTGCGGCCGGCCCGAGCCTGGCGTACTACGAGGAGGTCGGGCCCGGCACCGAGCAGGTCCGCGCGTTCGTGGCGATCCCGGTCAACACCGAGCCCGACCCGGCGTACGGCTTCGAGGTCGCCGACCTGCCCGCCCTGCCGGTGGCGGCCACCATCGTGCACCGCGGGGCGATGGACGACATCCTGCCGACCTCGCAGACCCTGGCCCGGTGGATCGACTCCACCGGCCACCGCTCGCTCGGCTACAGCCGCGAGCTGTACATCCAGTGCGAGGGCGACCCGTCCACCTGGGTGACCGAGCTCCAGGAGCCGGTCACCGCAGGCTGACCCACGGTCAGGACCCGGACGGCGCCCAGCCGTTGCGCCTCAGCCGTTGGACCACTGCCGGGTGGAGAGCACCAGCCGGTAGCCGTCCGGGTCCTCGACCGTCACGCCCCACTCGTCCCAGTACGGGTTGTGCGCCTTCACCCGGCGCCCGCCGTGCGCCTCCAGCCGGGCCACCAGCTCCTCCGGCACGGCCTCGCCCAGGTAGACCACGAAGAGGTCCTCGACGGTCGGCCGGGGCCGGATCTCCCCGGCGTCGACCAGCTCCAGGTGCCAGGCGGCGTCCGGCCAGCCGGCCATCAGCAGCGAGTGCTCCCCGGTCGTGCCGTCGGCCTCGTGGCGGTACAGCACGCTCAGGCCGAGCCCGTCGATCCAGAACCGCTCCGCTGCCGCCAGGTCCCCGGACGGCCTGGCGATCCTGACATGTGACGAACCGTTCACGATCTTCCCCTCCACAGCCGAAACCCCGACCGTACCGCCGACCCACCCGGCGCCGGTCGGCGGGCTGCGCGGTTCCCGGCCAGGTAGCCTGGGCCCGGATCGTCGCGAGAGAGGAAGTCCATGGCAGGGCCAGGCAGCCGGGTCTTCATCTCCCACCTCTCCGGGATCGCGGTCTTCGACCCGAACGGCGACCAGGTCGGCCGGGTCCGCGACGTGGTGGTCTCGCTGCGCATCGGCGGACGCCCGCCCCGGGTGCTCGGCCTGGTGGTCGAGGTGGTCGGCCGCCGCCGGATCTTCCTGCCGATGACCCGGGTGACCAGCCTGGAGTCCGGCCAGGTGCTCACCACCGGCGTGATCAACATGCGGCGGTTCGAGCAACGCCCGTCCGAGACCCTGGTGCTGGCCGAGCTGCTGGACCGTACCGTCACCTGGACCAAGACCGGCGCCGAGGTCACCGTGCTGGACGTGGCGATGGTGCAGACCCGGGTCCGCGAGTGGGAGATCAGCAAGGTCTTCGTCCAGTCCGGCAAGGTCTCCCGGCTGCGCAAGGCCAAGGGCGAGACGCTGACCCTGGACTGGTCCGCCGTCAGCGGTTTCGCACTGGTCGAGGAGGGCCAGGGCGCGGCCAACCTGCTGGCCACCTTCGAACAGCTCCGCCCTGCCGACCTGGCCAACGTGATGCACCACCTCTCCCCCAAGCGCCGCGCCGAGGTGGCCGCCGCGCTGGACGACGACCGGCTGGCCGACGTCCTGGAGGAGCTGCCGGAGGACGACCAGGTCGAGATCATCGGCAAGCTCAAGGACGAACGCGCCGCCGACGTGCTGGAGGCGATGGACCCGGACGACGCCGCCGACCTGCTCTCCGACCTCCCCGAGGAGGCGGCCGAACGGTTGCTGCGCCTGATGGAGCCGGACGACGCCGCCTCGGTCCGCCGGCTGCTCAGCTACGGGGAGAACACCGCCGGCGGTCTGATGACCACCGAGCCGATCGTGCTGGAGCCGGACGCCACCGTGGCCGAGGCGCTGGCCCGGGTCCGGGTCTCCGACAACAAGCCCGCGCTGGCCGCCCAGGTGTACGTCTGCCGCCCGCCGAACGAGACCCCGACCGGCAAGTACCTCGGCACCATCCACTTCCAGCGGCTGCTCCGCGAACCGCCGTACACCCTGGTCGGCTCGCTGGTCGACGACGACCTCGACCCGCTGCCGCCGGACACCCCGCTGCAACTGGTCACCAGCTACCTGGCGGCGTACAACATGGTGGCGGCCCCGGTGGTGGACGAGGCCGACCACCTGCTCGGCGCGGTCACCGTCGACGACGTGCTCGACCACCTGCTGCCTGACGACTGGCGCGAGGCCGCCCTGCACGCGGGCGACGCACACGAGAGCGAGGCGACTGGTGGACGCTGATCGCAAGGGCCGCCGGGACGAGACCCCGCGCCAGCGCCTCCAGGGCGAGCTGCGCGAGCTCCGGGAGCTGCGTGAACTGCGCGCCCGCGAGGGCTCCCTGCGCCGCACCGCCCGCCCCGAGCCGAGCGGCCCGGTCCGCAGCCGGCTGGACCAGCCGCGTACCAGCCGGCCCGGCCTGATCACGCTGCCCGTGTACGACCCGGAGGCGTTCGGCAAGCTCTCGGAGCGGATCGCCCGCTTCCTCGGCACCGGCCGGTTCATCGTCTGGATGACGGTGGTGGTCGTCGCCTGGGTGGTCTGGAACACCCTCGGTCCGGTCAGCTGGCGGTTCGACGACTACCCCTTCATCTTCCTCACCCTGATGCTCTCCCTGCAGGCCTCCTACGCCGCCCCGCTGATCCTGCTGGCACAGAACCGCCAGGACGACCGGGACCGGGTCAACATGGAGCAGGACCGGGCCCGCAGCGACCGCAACATCGCCGACACCGAGTACCTGACCCGCGAGGTCGCGGCCCTGCGACACGGGCTCGGCGAGGTCGCCACCCGCGACTTCGTCCGTTCCGAACTGCAGGCCCTGCTCAAGGAACTGGACGAACGCCGGGGCGCCGCAGACCGGTTGTGACCGGCGGCACGTTACCGCCGGGTCGGCGGCCTTTCGGCGCGCCGTACCATCAAGGCATGGCCAACGAGACAGAGGTTGCGGCAGGCGTCACGGAGGAGTCCGTACGCGAGGCGCTGGCGACCGTCAACGACCCGGAGATCAACCGCCCGATCACCGAGATCGGCATGGTGAAATCGGTCGAGATCGGTGACGGCGGCGCCGTCCGGGTCGCGATCTACCTGACCGTCTCGGGCTGCCCGATGCGCGAGACCATCACCGAACGGGTGACCACCGCCGTCTCCGGCGTCGCCGGGGTGACGGAGGTTCAGGTCGAGCTCGACGTGATGAGCGAGGAGCAGCGCAAGGAGCTCTCCCACCTGCTCCGCGGCGGCGCTCCCGAGCGGGAGATCCCGTTCGCCAAGCCCGGCACGCTGACCCGGGTCTACGCCGTCGCCTCCGGCAAGGGCGGCGTCGGCAAGTCCTCGGTCACCGTCAACCTGGCCGCCGCGATGGCCGCCGACGGCCTCAAGGTCGCCGTGGTGGACGCCGACATCTACGGCCACAGCATCCCCCGGATGCTCGGCGTCGAGGGCCGCCCGACCCAGGTCGAGGACATGATCATGCCGCCGTCCTCGCACGGCGTGAAGGTCATCTCGATCGGCATGTTCACCCCCGGCAACGCCCCCGTGGTGTGGCGCGGCCCGATGCTGCACCGCGCCCTCCAGCAGTTCCTGGCCGACGTCTACTGGGGCGACCTCGACGTCCTGCTGCTCGACCTCCCGCCGGGCACCGGCGACATCGCCATCTCGGTCGCCCAGCTGGTCCCGAACGCCGAGATCCTGATCGTCACCACCCCACAGATGGCCGCCGCCGAGGTGGCCGAACGGGCCGGCACCATCGCGCTGCAGACCCACCAGAAGATCGTCGGCGTGATCGAGAACATGTCGGGCATGCCCTGCCCGCACTGCGACGAGATGATCGACGTCTTCGGCACCGGCGGCGGCCAGACCGTCGCCGACGCCCTCACCCGCTCCGTCGGCGCCACCGTCCCCGTCCTGGGCTCCATCCCGATCGACGTCCGCCTCCGCGAGGGCGGCGATGACGGCCGCCCGGTCGTCCTGGCCGCCCCCGACTCCCCCGCCGCCACCGCCCTCCGCACCATCGCCGGCAAGCTCGGCGGCCGCCAGCGCGGCCTCTCCGGCCTCTCCCTGGGGCTCACCCCGAAGAACAAGTTCTGACGCACCGCCACCGAAGGCCCCGGAACCGGTTCCGGGGCCTTCGGCGTCCCCCGGATCATGAGGGGATGTCTGATCGTCGGCCTGCTGCCCGTCGCAGCGTTCACGCTGCTGCTGAGCATGGCGTCGACCGTCGAGGCGGAGTCACCGGAGCAGTTCCCCGGGCTGCGGCCCAACCATGGGCCGATCGCCCTGCTGCTCCTGGTGGTCGGGGTGGTCGCCGTCGCCGGGGCCCTGCTGGCGGCCCGGGGTGGGTCACGGTGGCGGGTCGCTACCGCGGGGGCGGTCTGCGGGCTGTTGCTGCTCCTCGCCGGGTGGCGTGGGGTGACCCTGGCCCCGATGCTGCACTGCTCGGGGCACACCGCGATCAGCCAAGAGGACGACGGCTCCTACCGGTGCGCCGATCGGTGACTCAGCGGCCGTTGTAGACCGTCAGGTCGGGGACGGTGGCGAAGCCCGCGCCGTAGGCGCTGATGCCGCGGCCGTAGGCGCCGAGGAGGACGCCGGGGGCCTCGCCCGCGAGGACCCAGCCGTATTCGGACTCGCGGTAGCGGAAGGGCTGCGGGAGGCCGTTGACGGGGAGGGTGAGGGGAGACCAGCCCGGGCCGTCGAGGTCGTCGGCGAGGTCCCAGGCGAGGGCGCTCTGCTGGTCGAGCCAGTCCTGGCGGAGGGTGCGGTCGAGCTGGCCGGGCCAGGTGGCGGCGAGCAGTCCCGAGCCGGCCAGCCAGGCGGCGGAGGAGGCGGAGGTGGCTTCGAGCATGCCGGTGTTGTCGGCGCTGCGGCGGCTGTCCCGGCGGGCCACCGTGACCACCACGGCGAACTTGCGGACGTCCCGGGCCTCGTAGTGCTTGGCGGGCTCCTCGCCGTGCCCGAGGGTGCCGTAGTCGATCGGCTGCTCGACCCGGCCCGGCGTGGCCCCGGCCTGCATCAGCCAGCGTCGCCCGGCCCAGCCGTCGTCCAGGCCGTACCAGGGGAAGTCGGCGGCCAGGTACGGCGTCAGCGGGTCGACCGCCGCCCGGGTCTGTGCTCCCACGGTGGCGCCCACCGTGGCCGTCCCCACCGCACGGCTCGTCGCGTCCATTCCTGGGCCTCCTCGTACAGCACTGATCGATAGAGCATTCAGCACAATAGCGGCGGACACGCCGACGCCCCGCTCAGCACGGCGGCCGGGCGGGGCGTCGGGGCGACGAACAGGGGTCAGGTGGCGTCCGGGTCGAACGGCGGGCGCTCGTCCTTCTGCAGCGGATCGGCCGCGACCGGGGAGGCTATCGGCGAGGCGAGGGGCGAGGCCGACTTGGTCAGGTCGGCGACCGCCCGGCTCGGCGCCGGGTCGTCGTTGAGCACGGACTTGATGTCGAGACCGTCCCGGATCTCCTTGAAGCCCAGCGGGTCCTCGTTGCCGCCGAGCAGCTGCTTGCGGACGAAGGTCTTCGGGTTCAGGTCCTCGAAGTCGAAGTCCTTGAACTCCGGGCCCAGCTCGGAGCGGATGTCCTCCTTGGCACTGTCCGCGAAGGTACGCACCTTGCGGACGAAGCCCATCACGTCCTGGATCAGCTTCGGCAGTTTGTCCGGACCGAAGATCACGATGGCCAGGATGACCAGTGTCACGACCTCAAGTGGGCCTACGTCTGTGAACACCCGAGCTCCCGGCACCTGATGAAATCTGGACAGCGTCAGTACAGAGTAATGGCCACCGGCGTGTCCCAAGGCCCCAGCTTGATGAAGCTGTGGCAAAGAAGCAGGCCCCGAGCAGCCCGCCGCGGTGGATCAGCGGAGGTAGTGCTGCGGCGCGACGGGATTGCGGACGGCCTCCGCGCCCGGCTGCCAACTGGGCAGCGCCGCCATCAGCCCGCCGGGCGTCCGCACGGGGTACGCCGCGGGGAAGTCCACCGGGAGCACCACGGAGCCGCCGCCGGGACCGCTCACCGGGGAGACCGTGCCGTGCTGTTCCTCACCGGAGACCGCGGAGACCCCGCCCAGGGTGACCGCCGCGACCGAGAAGGCCCCGGCCGCCGCGAAGACGAACCGCCGGCCGAGCGGCGCGGAGCGGGCCATCGGCGACTCGGCCGCCGCCGCCAGCGGACGGAACGAGCGGCGGGCCCTCGGGTCCACCCCCGGCAGGGGGGCGCCGGCGCCGAGGGCTCCGGACCCGAACGAGGACCCGGCACCCCGGCCGAACGAACCGCCGGTCAGCCGGCTGCCACCGAGCGTCCCCGCGCCGGGCACGGAAGGGCCACCGGGATGCTCGTCGTCCTCGGGCAGCGCGGCGACCGCGAGCAGCCGGGCCATCAGCAGCGAGGAGGGGTCGGGAGCGGCACTACGGGTCAGCAGCTGCTTGGCGGCCCGGCTCTCGTCCGCCTCGGCGAGGCAGTCGGGGCAGGTGGCCAGGTGGGCCTGGACCCGCTCGCGGGCGTCGTGGTCCAGCTCGCCGTCGACGAAGGCGGAGAGCCGGTCACCGAGGTGGTGCTGCTCAGCGAGCGGCTCGGCGGCGGCCCGCAGCGGGACCGCCCGAAGCTCCGTCACCGGCTCGGCCCGACGGCCGAGTTGGGCCCAGCCGGAGCCTCGCCTGGCCCGGCCGGTGGGTTCGGCGGAGGTCACGCCGACCCCCGATCGGCCCCGGCGGGCTCGGCACCCACCGCCACCGGCTCGGCCCCGCCCCGGCGCACCCGGCCCGGAGCGGACCCCGGGGCGCGGTGCTTGAGCGCGGCACGCAGGTGCGAACGGCCGCGGTGGATCCGGCTGCGCACCGTCCCGAGCTTGACGCCCAGGGTCGCGGCGATCTCCTCGTAGCTGAGGCCCTCGATGTCGCAGAGCACCACGGCAGCGCGGAACTCAGGGGCCAGGGTGTCCAGCGCCTGCTGGACGTCGGCGTCGAAGTGGGTGTCGCTGAAGTGCTGGGCCGGGCTCGGCTCACGGCTCGGCAGCCGCTCGGCCGCGTCGTCGCCGAGCGCGTCGAAACGGATCCGCTGGCGGCGGCGCACCATGTCCAGGAACAGGTTGGTGGTGATCCGGTGCAGCCAGCCCTCGAAGGTGCCGGGGGTGTAGGTGGAGAGCGAGCGGAACACCCGGACGAAGACCTCCTGGGTCAGGTCCTCGGCGTCGTGCTGATTGCCCGTCAGGCGGTAGGCCAGCCGGTACACCCGGGCGCTGTGCGCCTCGACGATCTCCGCCCAACTCGGCGGCGTCCAGGTCTGCGCGTCGGGGCCCTCGGCGAAGGTCGCGAGCGGGGCGGGGGCGTCGGCCACCACGGTGTCGGCTGCGGTCGACTTGTCCAGGGGGGAGGGCACAGGCTGGTTCATCACGGGCTTCGGCGTACGGGCCGACGTAGAGCCGCTCAGGTGCCACGGCGTCAGGACGTCGCCCTCAGCCACACCTCCTCGGTCGGCTCTTCTGCCCAGCAGGGCCACCACCATATCCACCTCACCCGTCAGCTCCGGATAAAGCACCGATTCCCGCCCTGGGAGCACCCGCTCCATGGGCCGATCACCACTTCCCTTCAGGGTCAACGGCCGGTCTTCGAACGCGGTTCCCGCCCGGCCAGTAATCTGTGGCTGGAAATATCGACATCAGGCGCTCCGGAAGAGGCAGCCATCACCGAGTTCGGGCCCGCGCACGCGGCTCTCGCCGACACCTACGTCGGCGAGGACGCGGTGTTGACCTATGCCAGGGCCCAGTCCGCGCGGGCCGGCATCCGGGCGATCGGGCCGAGCGGTGGCGCCACGCTACGGCTGCTGGCCGCCGCCGTGGACGCCAAGGCGATCGCCGAGGTGGGCACCGGCACCGGCGTCTCGGGGGTCTACCTGCTGCGCGGGATGCGTCCTGACGGCGTGCTGACCACCGTCGACCTGGAGCCGGTCCGCCAGCAGTACGCCCGGGAGGCGTACCACGCGGCCGGCTTCGCCCCGAACCGGGCGCGCTTCATCCCCGGCCGGGCCCTGGACGTGCTGCCCCGGCTGGCGGACGGTCAGTACGACCTGGTCTTCTGCGACGGCGACCCGGCCGAATCGCAGTCGTACCTTGCAGAATCGTTGCGCCTGCTCCGACCGGGCGGCGTGGTCTGCTTCGAAGGAGTGTTCCAGGAGGGCCGGTTGGCCGAACCGAACCACCGCGACCCGCAGACCCGAGCCGTCCGCGAACTGGTCCGGGACGTCCGGGAGAGCGACCTACTGCTGCCCGCCCTGCTGCCGGTCAGCGACGGCCTGCTCTGCGCCGTGAAGCGCTGACCCCGGCACGATCCGGCCCCGGACAGCACCGAGCCCGGCTCCGGTGATCCGGAGCCGGGCTCGGCGTCGTACGCGTGTCTCCAGGGAGAACGCAGGGCACCCGCTGGGTCAGCCGGTGGCCGCCTTCAGGGCGTCACCCAGGGCGCTCGCCTCATCCGGCGTGAGCTCCACTACGAGGCGTCCGCCGCCTTCGAGCGGCACTCGCATGATGATGCCCCGCCCCTCCTTGGTGACCTCGAGCGGGCCGTCACCCGTCCGCGGCTTCATGGCCGCCATGCTCGTTCCCCTTCCTGCAACCGCTCAGCTACGTCCCGGCAGTCCGTCCACCGCCGGTATCGAACGCATTGATCGGAAGCCATTATCCCGCATCAGATGGCTTGATGACCAACGTCACTCTCTCCGCACCGCCGACCACACCCGCCCAGAGCACCGCATTACCCGCCAGAAGCCCCGGCGGCACTGCTCCGGCGACACCGCCAAAAGGTGCCCGACCTCACACTCCCCGGCACCCGTGGTGCTCGGGCATGCTGACTTCGTCCCACCCTCGACCCCCAGGGAGCCCTCGCCCATGTCCGACTCCGTGCTGTTCGAACACGACGGCGGCCTGGCCGTCATCACCATCAACCGGCCCGAGGCGATGAACGCCCTGGACATCGCCACCAAGGTGGCACTGCGGGACGCCGTGATCGCGGCGGCCGAGGACAGCGCCGTCCGGGCCGTGCTGCTCACCGGTGCGGGCGAGAAGGCCTTCTGCGTCGGTCAGGACCTCAAGGAGCACCTCGGACTGCTGGGCACCAGCGACGCGCCGCTGAAGACCGTCGCCGAGCACTACAACCCACTGGTCCGGGCGCTGGCCGGGATGAACAAGCCGACCGTCGCGGCGGTCGGCGGGGTCGCCGCCGGCGCCGGGGCCTCGCTGGCCTTCGCCTGCGACTTCCGGATCGTGGCCGACACCGCGGGCTTCAACACCTCGTTCGCCGGGGTCGCGCTGACCGCCGACTCGGGCGCCTCCTGGACCCTGCCCCGGCTGGTCGGGCACGCCCGGGCCACCGAACTGCTGATGTTCCCGCGCACCGTGAAGGCGGCCGAGGCGGCCGAACTCGGGCTGGCCACCAAGGTCGTCCCGTCCGCCGAACTGGCCGCCACCGCCCGGGAGTTCGCCCAGCGCCTGGCGCAGGGTCCGACGGTCGCGCTCGGCGCGATCAAGACCGCCCTGGCGTACGGGGCCACCCACACGCTGAGCGAACTCCTCGACAAGGAGGACGAGCTCCAGACCCTGGCGGGCGCCAGCGAGGACCACCGCATCGCGGTCAATGCCTTCGTCGCCAAGCAACAGCCGGTCTACCTCGGGCGGTAAGCCTTCGCAGGTGCTTCAGCATCTACGGTCAGGGGCTCGGGGAACTGCGAGGAGATCTGGCGTGCGGGTCACTGCGAAAGTGCCTGACCCAGTAGGCACGTTGAACGCTCCAGAGGTTGGCGTCGCAGTTCCCCGAGCCCCTGGATAGTGCAACCGGGCGCCCCTGCAGAAAAGTTCAGCGCGCGTGACAGTCGATCAGGTGGTCGTTGACCAGCCCGCACGCCTGCATCAGCGCGTACGCCGTGGTCGGCCCGACGAAGCGGAAGCCCTGCTTCTTGAGCTCCTTGGCCAGCGCCGTGGACTCCGGCGTCACCGCCGGTACGTCCGCGAGGATCCGCGGCGCCGGCCGGGAGCCGGGCTCGACCGCGAACTGCCAGATCAGCGCGTCCAGTCCGCCGTCCAGCTCGCGTGCGACCCGGGCGTTGGCGATGGTGGCCGCGATCTTGGCACGGTTCCGGATGATGCCGGGATCCTGGAGCAGCCGCTCGGCGTCCGCCTCGTCGAACTCCGCCACCTTGGCGATCTCGAAGCCGGCGAACGCGGCCCGGAACCCCTCCCGGCGGCGCAGAATGGTGATCCAGGACAGCCCGGACTGGAACGCCTCCAGGGCGACCCGCTCGAACAGCGCGTCGTCGCCGTGCACCGGACGGCCCCACTCGGTGTCGTGGTAGACCCGGTAGTCGTCCGCCGAGTCGCCCCAGCCGCAGCGCAGCAGGCCGTCGGCGCCCAGCACCGCTCCGGTCACTGCCCGGCCTCGCCGTCCTGGCGCTTCGTCACGTCCACCACGTCCGTCGCGTGCGTCCCGTGCGTCACCTTGGCGAACTCCTCCAGGCCGGGCAACGGCTCCTCGCCCTCGGGCGTGTTCGCCACCACCGCGCCGACCAGCACTGCGGCGGCCTCCAGCTCGGAGATCCGGGTGTCGCGGAGCGCGAGCTCGGCGCCGAGCCGGTCGAGCACGTCGTCCACCTCGTCCATCCGATAGCCGCGCACCGCCATCGGCAGCCGGATCTCGTCCACGTCCGTCCGGCTCAGCGGCCGGTCCTGCGGCAGCCGCGCCGCGATCCGGTCGTGCACCGCCTCGGGAAGAGTCCCGCCACCACCCAGCGCCACCAGTGCGGTTCCACCGACCACCACGGCCATCGCCACCACGACCAACCAGAACACGAGCTGTCCTCCAGTACCTTCCAGTGGACCTAGCCGGGCCCTCTCCTACGGAGCACGTCGGGCGGGCGGCGTGCTCCGTAGGAGAGGGCCCGAGATGGGATCATGGTCCCCGAACAGACCGGGGCCCATCATTGCACCCGGGCGAGCTGTGGAGGAGACACCGGTGGCACTCCGTCTGGGCCCACGCGAATTCGGCGAGGACGAACTGGTGATCATGGCCATCGTCAACCGCACTCCCGACTCGTTCTTCGACCGCGGCGCGACCTTCGCCGACGAGGCCGCGTTCGCCGCCGCCGACCGGGCGGTGGCCGAGGGTGCGGCGATCCTGGACATCGGCGGAGTGAAGGCCGGGCCCGGCGAGGAGGTGACGGTCGAGGAGGAACTGCGCCGGACCGTCCCGTTCGTGGCCGAGCTGAGGAAGCGTCACCCTGAGGCCGTGATCAGCGTCGACACCTGGCGGCACGAGGTCGGCGAGGCGGTCTGCGAGGTCGGCGCCGACCTGCTGAACGACGCCTGGGGCGGGGTCGACCCGAAGCTGGCCGAGGTCGCGGCCCGGTACGACGTCGGGCTGGTCTGCACCCACGCGGGCGGGGCGGAGCCCCGGACCAGGCCGCACCGGGTCGGGTACGAGGACGTGATGGCCGACATCCTGCGGGTCACCGTCGGGCTGGCCGAGCGGGCCGCCGGGCTCGGGGTGCGGCGGGACGCGCTGATCATCGACCCGGGGCACGACTTCGGCAAGAACACCCGGCACTCGCTGGAGGCCACCCGCCGCCTGCCGGAGATGACCGCGACCGGCTTCCCGGTGCTGGTCTCGCTCTCCAACAAGGACTTCGTCGGCGAGACCCTGGACCGCCCGGTCGACGAACGCCTGCTCGGCACCCTGGCCACCACTGCGGTCTCCGCCTGGCTCGGCGCCCGGATCTACCGCGCCCACCAGGTCGCCGAGACCCGCCAGGTCCTCGACATGGTCGCCGCCATCCAGGGCACCCGCCCCCCGGCCGTCGCCCGCCGCGGGCTCGCCTGACGCTCAGCCGGAGCTGACCAGGGGCTCGGGGAACTGCGACGCCGACCTCGAAAAAGGTGATCCGTACGTAAATGGTCAGGCACTTTCGTACGTGACCCCGGCGCCAGATCTCCTCGCCCCGCGGCGGAGCCGCACATCAGCAGGGCCCCGAGCCCCTGGACCGTAACCGGCTGAGCGCCTGCCTAGATCTCGTCGGTCGGCCGCCGGTTCTCCGCGATGATCTTGAGGACCTCGTCGATCTCGTCCACCACGTGGAAGAGCTCCAGGTCGTGCGCGCTCGCCTTGCCCTGCGCCACCAACGTGTCCCGCAGCCAGTCGACCAGCCCGCCCCAGTACGCCGAGCCGAACAGGATCACCGGGAACCGGGTGACCTTCTTCGTCTGCACCAGGGTGAGCGCCTCGAACAGCTCGTCCAGTGTGCCGAGGCCGCCCGGCAGCACCACGAACCCCTGCGCGTACTTCACGAACATCGTCTTCCGGACGAAGAAATACCGGAAGTTCAGCCCGAGGTCGACGAACTCGTTCAGCCCCTGCTCGAAGGGCAGCTCGATGCCGAGCCCGACCGAGAGGCCGCCGGCCTCGGACGCACCCCGGTTGGCCGCCTCCATGGCGCCGGGCCCGCCGCCGGTGATCACCGCGTAGCCCGCGTCCACCAGGGCCCGGCCGATGGCCACCCCGGCCGCGTACTCGGGGGAGTCGACCGGGGTCCGGGCCGAGCCGAACACGCTGATCGCGGGCGGGAGTTCGGCCAGCGCGCCGAAGCCTTCGACGAACTCGGAGGTGATCCGCCAGACCCGCCAGGGGTCGGTGTGCAGCCAGTCGGTCGGTCCTGTGGTGTCCAGCAGCCGCTGGTCGGTGGTGCTGGTGCCGACCTGGTCGCGACGGAGCAGGACCGGGCCCTTCCGCTTCTCCGGAACGTTCTTCCGCTTGGGGTCCTGGCCCTGGTCAGGGCTGTCCCCGTAGTGCTTTTCGTCTCCAGTGCCTGTCATGACGAAACCCTACGCCCGTTGTTCCCCGTTTTCGGGGAACAACGGAAGGTACGCCGGGTGACGGTCAGTTGGCCGTCAGCCAGGCCCGCAGCCGGTCCTCGACCTCGGCGATGGCGGTGAGCGAGCAGTGCTCCTCGCGCTTGTGCGCCAGATTCGGGTCGCCGGGGCCGTAGTTGACCGCCGGGACGCCGAGGGCGCTGAACCGGGCCACGTCGGTCCAGCCGAACTTGGCCCTGGCCTCGCCGCCGACCGCCGCCAGGAAGGCCCGGGCGGCGGGCTGGTCGAGACCGGGCAGCGCGCCGGGGGCGGAGTCGGTGACCACCACCTCGAAGCCCGCCAGCACCTCCCGGACGTGCGCTTCGGCCTGCTGCTCCGAACGGTCCGGCGCGTAGCGGAAGTTGACGTGCACCACGCACTCGTCCGGGATCACGTTGGCCGCCACCCCGCCGCTGATCAGGTTGGCATTCAGGCCCTCGCGGTACTCCAGGCCGTCGATCACGACGGAGCGCGGCTGGTACTCGGAGAGCCGCCGCAGCACCTCGCCGGCCTTGTGGATGGCGTTGTCGCCGAGCCAGCTGCGGGCCGAGTGGGCCCGGGTGCCGGTCAGCCTCACGTCCACCCGCAGGGTGCCCTGGCAGCCGCCCTCGACCATCGCACCGCTGGGCTCCAGCAGGACCGCGAAGTCGGCTGCCAGCCAGTCGGGATGACGGTCCACCAGGTGGCCGAGGCCGTTGCGGGACGCCTCGATCTCCTCGCAGTCGTAGAACACGTAGGTGAGGTCGCGGTTCGGGTCGGGCAGGGTGGCGGCCAGCCGGAGCTGCACGGCGACGCCGGACTTCATGTCGGAGGTGCCGCAGCCGTAGAGCAGGTCGCCCTCGACGTGCGAGGGCACGTTGTCGGCGATCGGCACGGTGTCCAGGTGCCCGGCCAGCAGCACCCGCTCGGCCCGGCCCAGGTTCGTCCGGGCCACCACGTTGTTGCCGAACCGGTCGACGGTCAGGTGCGGGTACGCCCGGAGCGCCGCCTCCACCGCGTCGGCGAGCGGCCCCTCGCTCCCGCTCACGGAGGGGAAGTCGACCAGCCTGGCGGTCAGCGTGCCGCCGTCGAGGCCGAGGTCGAGGCTCTGGTGCAGGGAGATGTCAGGGCTGGTCATGGCGGCCAGCGTAGTATCCGCCGCTGCAACCACCGCCACCGCACAGCCGTCCGAGTGGGTACGGTGTCCGGGCGGGAACGCGAAGCGAGAGGGGTTGTGGTGACCGAGACTGCGGCAGAGGAGACGACGGGCCGTCGGCACCGGCCGGTGCGCCGGGTGCTGATCGGGCTCACCGCGCTCGCTGTGCTCGCGGGCACCGTGCTCTTTCTCAACCGGGACAAGCTGATGCCGCCTCCCGAGGGCTGCACGGTGGCCACCGGGACGGGCAAGGGCGACCTCGAACTCGCCCAGGCCGCCAACGCCGCCACCATCACCGCCGTGGCGCTCTCCCGGGGCCTGCCCGAACGGGCCGTCACCATCGCGCTGGCCACCGCGATGCAGGAGTCGAAGATCCACAACCTGGACGGCGGCGACCGCGACTCGGTCGGCCTGTTCCAGCAGCGCCCGTCGCAGGGCTGGGGCACCGTCGAGCAGATCAAGGACCCGGTGTACGCCACCAACAAGTTCCTGGACGGCCTGGTCAAGGTGAACGGCTACGCCCGGCTGCCGCTCACCGACGCGGCACAGGAGGTGCAGCGCAGCGGCTTCCCGCAGGCGTACGCCAAGCACGAGACCAACGCGACCCTGCTCGCCTCGGCCCTGACCGGCCGGGAGCCCGCCGCACTGAACTGCGTGGTGCACGACCTGGCGGCCACCACCGCGGCGGCCAACGAGGAGCAGCAGCAGCCGGGTCTGGCCGACCGGGCCCGCCGCGAGTTCGGCAAGCTGGTCACCACCACGCCGGTCCCGCCGGCCGGCAAGGAGACCCGGACGGTGCTGGCGATGGCTCCGCAGGCCGGTGCCACGCAGCGGCAGACCGGCTGGGCGCTGGCCCAGTGGGCGGTGGCCCAGGCCGGAGACCTGGGGATCGGTCAGGTGTCCTACGACGGCAAGGTCTGGAAGGTCGACAAGCCCGCCGACGGCTGGCAGTCGAAGGGGGCCGAGGGCGTCGGCGCGGACCGGGTGCTGGTCACACTGGGTGCCCCGAAAGCCGGTTGACGCACTGGTGAGCTACCACCGGCCGACCGGGTGATTCCGGTCAATCCCGGTGGACGGCACCGGGCGGCCGGGCGGCCTGATCGGCCGTCTCCGTACTTTCCTTGTACGCCAAGAGGTGTGACGTTTCGCCACCCCTGTGCGAGCTGGGCGAAATGTCCCGAATATCCGAAAGAGGATCGTCCGATCTTTACCGACCCTTGACCTTCGGTCGGCGAAACCTTCTGGCGGCTCCAGCGGTAATAACGTCGTCCGCCCGACGGACACCCCTGGCCCGAGCACGTGCACAGCCGGGGGGACCTCACCTCTTAGGAGCACCATGTCTCTCCCCCTCACGCGCCGGATCGCCCAGGCCGCGCTGCTCGTTGCCGCCGTCGCGACCCCGATGGCCGCAGCAGGCGCAGCGTCCGCCGCCGACCTGGTGCCGCCGACCGACCTGGGGGCCGGGCTGAGCCAGCTCGACAACCCGAACGCGACGCTCCAGGGGGCCACCCACGACGCGGGCAACGCCGCCGCCGACACCACCGCGGCCACCGTGCAGACCGGCGTCCCCGCCACCGCGGACGTCGCGGGCAAGGCCGTCGCCGGCGCCCTGCCGGACGCCGACCAGACCCTCGGCAAGGTGGCCGCCCCGGCCGCCAAGACCACCGAGACCGCAGGCGTCCTGGCCGCGGTCGCGGGCAAGGCCGCCCCCGCCCTGGTCGACCGGCTCGCCCCCGCCGTCACCGACAAGGTGCCGCACCTGCCGGGCTCCCCCGCAGCCGGCACCCGCAGCGCCGCCATGCCCGGCCTGCCGCTCGGCCAGCTCACCTCGGGCTCGCTCACCGGCCTCGCCTCCAGCGCCCTGCCGACCGGCGGCATGCCGGACACCCACCAGCTCACCGGCGCCCTCCCGGCCGGTCTGGGCAACGTCCTGCCCGACACCGGCAAGCTCCCGGTCGACACCCAGGACCCGACCGACGGCAGCAACCGCCTCGGCGGCGCGGGCAACCCGCTCGGCTCGGTGACCGGCCTGCTCGGCGGGGGCCTCCCGCTCGGTGGCCTGCCGATCGGCGGCTGACCCTCCATCAGTGAGGGGCCCCTACCGGCGTCGGTAGGGGCCCCTCACTTTTTCGCAGCGCCCAAACTTGCACTATCCAGGGGCTCGGGGCTCTGCTGACTTGCGGATCCGCCGCGGGGCGAGGAGATCTGGCGCCGGGGTCACTGCGAAAGTGCCTGACCACCTACGCGACGATCACCTTGCAGGGGTCGGCGTCGCAGTTCCCCGAGCCCCTGGTGGGTGCACCGTGTGCCTAGTGCTTGAGGCGGGCCACGGCGGATGCGACGCGTTCGTCGGTGGCGGTGAAGGCCACTCGGACGAAGCGGTCACCCGCAGGGCCGTAGAAGTCCCCGGGCGCCACCAGGATGCCCAGTTCGGCCAGTTCCGCCACGGTGTCCCAGCACGGCCGGTCCTGGGTCACCCACAGGTACAGGCTGGCCTCGGAGTGCTCGACCCGGAAGCCGTACGCCTCCAGTGCCGCCCGCAGCGCCGAACGGCGAGCCGCGTACCGCTCGCGCTGCTCGGCCACGTGCGCGTCGTCGGCCAGCGCCGCGACAGTCGCGGCCTGCACCGGGGCGGGCACGATCATCCCGCCGTGCTTGCGGATCTCCAGCAACTCCCGGACCACCACCGGGTCTCCGGCCACGAAGGAGGCGCGGTAGCCGGCCAGGTTGGACCGCTTGGAGAGCGAGTGCACCACGAGCAGGCCCTCGTGGTCGCCGCCACAGACGTCCTGGTTCAGCACCGAGACCGGGTCGGCCTCCCAGCCGAGCTCCAGGTAGCACTCGTCGCTGACCAGCAGCACCCGGTGCTCCCGGGCCCAGGCCACGGCGTGCCGGAGCTGGTCGGCCGTCAGCACCCGACCGGTCGGGTTGGACGGCGAGTTGAGCCAGAGCAGCCGGACCCGGGCCGGGTCGAGCTCGTCCACCGAGTCGTACGCGACCGGCTCGGCCCCGCACAGCCGGGCGCCCACCTCGTAGGTCGGGTAGGCCAGCGTCGGGTAGGCCACCTGGTCGCCGGGGCCGAGCCCCAACTGGCCGGGCAGCCAGGCCACCAGTTCCTTGGAGCCGATGGTCGGCAGGATCGCGTCCGGACCGATCTCGGCCCCGAGCCGGCGACGCAGCCAGCCGGCGATCGCCTCGCGGAGCGCCACCGGGCCCCAGACCGTCGGGTAGCCGGGCGTGTCGCTGGAAGCCGCCAGCGCCTTCTGGATCACGTCGGGGACCGGGTCGACCGGGGTGCCGACGGAGAAGTCGCAGAGTCCGTCCGGGTGCGCCGAGGCCGTCCGCTTGTACGGCTCCAGCTTGTCCCAGGGGAACGTGGGCAACAGGTCTGAGACGCGGCGCGCCGCCCCCGGGTGACCCGGAAGCGGCGCGTGCGTGGTGTCTTCGGTGCTCACTGCTCAGTGGCCGCTGTCGGCGTTCTGCGGCGGGAGGGCCGCGATGAACGGGTGGTCCGAGTCGATCAGGCCGAGCTTCGAGGCGCCGCCCGGGGAGCCCAGGTCGTCGAAGAACTCGACGTTGGCCTTGTAGTAGTCCTTCCACTCCTCCGGGGTGTCGTCCTCGTAGAAGATCGCCTCGACCGGGCAGACCGGCTCGCAGGCGCCGCAGTCGACACACTCGTCCGGGTGGATGTAGAGCGAACGCTGGCCCTCGTAGATGCAGTCAACAGGGCACTCTTCGATGCACGCCTTGTCCTTGACGTCGACACAAGGCTGCGCGATGACGTAGGTCACGCTGTCGTTCCTCCTCGGTTGGGCGTGGCAGCCCAAACTAATTGCTTGCGTGCGCGGATACGCGCGGCGTCGTCGATGCCCGCCCCTAGTATCGCGGGTCAGAGACCGCAAATGCACAGGAGGTGCCCTTGATGATGGATGGAACCGTCGCCGGAGGCCGTCCCGAGGTCCGGCTCAACCGCTCTGACGTGGGGCGACGGGTCTCCGTACGGCGTATTTCGGAGCTGGTGAACGACCGTCCGGTGTTCCGCGATGTGATCGGCGTGCTCGCCCGTTGGGACGATAACGGCCTCACCGTGGTGCCCAGGACCGGCCCTGACGTCTCCTTTCCGGAGAAGCTGCTGGTGGCCGGCAAGCCGGTGCCGCTGTTCCCGGCGCGCCGCGCTCCACTGCCCGTCAGTTCCCCGGTCGAGCTCCAGCGGATCGCCGCCCGGGGCTGGCCTGCGGTCGAGCAGGAGCCGCTCGGCGAGTGGACCCTGCGTGCCTCCGCCGGTTTCACCCGGCGGGCCAACTCGGTCCAGACGCTCGGCGATCCGGGCCTGCCGCTGCCCGAGGCGCTGCGCGCGGTCCAGGACTGGTACGCCGCGCGCGGCCTGCCCGCCTTCTTCGAGGTGACCACTCCGGGCTCACCGCCCGAGCTGGCCGCCGAGCTCGCCCGGCTCGGTGCCGAGGAGGCCCCGACCACGGTCCGCACCGCCCCGCTGGCCACGCTGGTGAAGCTCGGCTCGGGGCACGACCGGGTACGGCTCTCCCGGACCGCCGACGCCGACTGGCTCTCCCGGTACCGCCGGGTCACCGGCGACCCCGAGGTCGAACGGGCCGCCCGCCAGGTGCTGCACGGCGGGCCCTCGGTCTGGTTCGGCACCGTGCCCGGCCTGCCGGGGCAACCGCCGATCGCGATCGGACGGTGCGTCATCGACGGCCCCTGGGCCTGCTTCGGTGCGATCGAGGTGGACCCGCACGCCCGCCGGACCGGGCTGGCCTCCACCATGATGGCCGTGCTGGCGGCCCGCGCCGCCGAGGAGGGCGCCACCGGCGCCTACCTCCAGGTCGAGGTGACGAATACCGGCGCAATCGCGCTCTACGATCGACTGGGCTTCACCACCAGTCACACTTACCACTACGCCGGCCTGCCCCGGCGGTAGCGTCACCGGAGAGTGTGGACCGTGACCGAGCAGAGCCGTACACGTTTCCGCGCCGAGGCCAGGGCCGACAACCCTGACCCGGTGCTGCTCTGTGTGCTCGCCGCCGCCGAGCACACGCTGGCCGAGCCGCCCTCCGACGGCTCCGAACCGCCCACCCTGGACGAGCTGGTGGCGGCCTGTCAGGCCGCCCTCGACCGGCACGCCGCGGCCGTCCGGCTGGCAGTGAGCGAGCGGGCGCCGGCCGGGGCCGACGAGGTCGCCGCGCTGCTGGCGGCCGTGCTCGGCGGCCGGGAACGGTTCCACGGGCGGCCGGCCGACTACGGGCGGCTGGAGTCCTCGCTACTGCCGGACGTGCTGCGGCGGCGGCGTGGCCTGCCGATCATGCTCTCGCTGGTCTGGCAGACCGTGGCCCGCCGAGCCGGGCTGACCGCCCACGGCGTGGCGCTGCCGGGCCACTTCATCGTCGCGGTGGGAGACCCGGCCGGCGGCGAGGAGTACGTCCTGGCGGACCCGTACCACGGCGGCCGGCTGCTCGACCTGCCCGACGTGGCCCGGCTGGCCACCGATGCCGGGCACCACTTCTCCCCCGAAATGCTCTCCCCCGCACAGCCGTTGGACGTCGTCCTGCGGATCCTCGGCAACATCCGTAGCTGGGCCGCCGACCGCCCCGAACACGCCCGCACCCAGCTCTGGGCCACCGAACTCTCCCTGCTGCTCCCCCGCCACCCCGCCCAGCTCCGCCTGGAACGCGCCCAACTCCTGGTCCGCACCGGAGACTTCATCGCAGGCGCCGCCGAGATGGACGCCTACGCGGAGATCCTCGACGCCTTCGACCCCGACGGCGCCACCCGCACCCGCCACGAAGCCCGCGCCGCCCGCCACCGCCTCAACTGAGGGGCTGCTCCGGGCACCTGCGCTCCGGGCATCAGCCATCAGGGGCTCGGGGAACTGCGACGCCGACCTCAAAAAAGGTGATCCGTACGTAAATGGTCAGGCACTTTCGCTGTTCCTAGAGCCACCCTTTCTCCCGGGCCACCCGCACCGCTTCGGCCCGGTTCCGCGCCGAGGTCTTCTGGATCGCCATCGAGAGATAGTTCCGCACCGTCCCCTCGGACAGATGCAACCGCGCCGCGATCTCCGCGTTCACCGCCCCGTCCGCCGCCGCCCCGAGCACGTCCCGCTCCCTCGCCGTCAGCGGGTTGGCACCCTCGGCCAGCGCCGCCGCGGCCAGCGTCGGGTCGATCACCCGCTCACCCCGGAGCACCCGCCGGACCGCCTCCGCGAGCTCCGCCGCGGGGGCGTCCTTGACCAGGAAGGCGTCCGCCCCGGCCTCCATCGCGCGGCGCAGGTAGCCGGGCCGCCCGAAGGTGGTGGCGATCACCACCCGGGTGCCGGGTGCGGCCCGGCGGAGCTCCGCCGCCGCCTCGATGCCGGTCATCCCGGGCATCTCGATGTCCAGTACGGCGACCTGGACCTGATGGTCCAGCACCGCGGCCACCACCTCGTCGCCACGCGCCACTTGGGCGACCACCTCGATATCGCCCTCGAGCGAGAGCAGCGCGGCCAGCGCCTCCCGCACCATTCCCTGGTCCTCGGCCAACAGCACCCTGATCATCCGGGCACACTATCGGCCACCGCCCGGACCGGGACCAGGGCCCGCAAGCGGAATCCCTTCCCCCGCGCCCCCGGGCCGGTCTCGAGGCGGCCGCCGACCAGCGCGAGCCGCTCCTGCAGGCCCGAAAGTCCGTTGCCGGCCGCCGACTTGCCCGGTCCGCGGCCGTTGTCGCTGACCTCCAGGACGGCGAACCGGCTGCCGTCCTCCTCCCAGGTGCGGTCGAGTCCGATGCCGCACCTGGTGGCGCCCTGGCCGTGCCGGACCACGTTGGTGACCGCCTCCCGGAGCGCCCAGGCCAACACGGCGGCCTCCGGGGCCTCCAGGCCGGGCTGCGGGTCGGCGATCGCCGGGTCGGCCTCGACCGTGATCTGAGCCGACGTCAGGGCGCTGCGAGCGGCGGCCAGTTCGACCGCCAGGGTCGGGCGCCGGAAGCCGCCGATCGCCTCCCGGACGTCGGTCAGCGCCTGCCGGGCGACCTGCTCGATGTCGTCCACCTGGGCCCGGCCCGCCTCGCCCTTCTCCTGGTCGAGCAGCCGGCCGGCCAGCTGGGCCTTGATGGTGATCAGTGAGAGCGAGTGGCCGAGCAGGTCGTGCAGGTCGCGGGCCAGCCGCAGCCGCTCCTCCGAGGCCGCCAGGTGGGCCACCGTGGCCCGGGCCTCGCGGAGTTCGCGCATGGTGCTGATCAGCCGCTGCAGGCCGTTCATGGCCAGCCCGCTGAGGAAACAGGGCAGCACGATCGCCGCCATGGTGTCCCGCTCGGTGTGGATCAGCAGGGCGATCAGGACCGCGATCGCGGTGATCCCGGCCACCCCGATCAGACCGAGTCTGGGCGGCAGCACCGCTCCGACACAGACCGAGGTGTAGGTGAAGAGCACCAGCCAGGGCACCCCGAAGGAGAGCGAGGTGACCAGCGCGAGCACCAGCATCAGCACCGCCACCGCCAGCCCGCCGTGCCAGTGCGGGGAGGCCATCGAGCGGACCGCCACCATGCCCAGGTAGGCGCACAGGAAGAGGGTCAGCGCGATCCAGCCGGCGATCTTGCCCGCCAGCGTGTGCTCGTCGCCGAGCAGGTCCTCCACGGGGTAGTAGAGGTAGACCATCCAGAGCAGCATCCAGGCGAGTTTGACCACCAGTTGGCGGACGTTCTCGACCCGGGCGCCGGGTACCACGGCGAACGACTCGGCGGCACCGCCCGCCCCCGTCCCAGTGGGACGGAAGCGGGCGGGGAGGAACTTCGACATGCCGGCCATCATGCCTGCTTGGTGTCCTTGCGGTAGAGGAAGGCCGCCCCGGCGACGAACACCACCAGGAAGCCGAGCAGACCGGCCACCGCGGCGAGGTCCAACGACTGGCCGGGCTGCACGAAGGTGGCCAACTGGTTGTACAGGTACACCGGGTTGAACTGCGCCACCGTCCTGAGCGAGTCCCCGACCGGGAACCAGGTGCCGCCGAGCAGCGCCATCAGCATGTAGACGATCATCACGATGGGCTGCACCGCGTCCGGCTGGGCCGCGTAACCCAGCGCCACCCCGAGCGCCGCGAAGACGAAACTGCCGAGCCAGAGCGCCAGGCCGAGGCCGAGCCACTCGGTGGCCGAGAGCGAGACGCCCTCGAACGCGCCGATCACGAAGACCACCACGATCGCGGGCAGCGTGGTGACCGCACAGGAGGCGATCTTGGCGATGGTGTACGCCCGTCCGGGCAGTGCGGTCAGCCGCAACTGCCGGACCCAGCCGCTCTTCCGCTCCAGCGAGATCCGCTGCGCGCTGCCAGTGAGCACCGCGCCGACCGCGCCGAAGGTGGCCATCGAGACCATGAAGTACGTCTTCACCGACAGGCCGCCGGCCACCGTCTCCGCGCTGCCGTAGGCGCTGATGAAGAAGACGTAGAGCAGGGCCGGGTAGAGCACCGTGAACATCAGGTAGCGCTTGTTCCGCAGGGTCCGCAGGATCTCGAGCTGCACCAGGGTCTTCATCGCGCGTTCTCCTCGTCGGCCTCGCCGGTGATGGTCAGGAAGGCCTGCTCCAGGCCCAGGCTGGTGACTTCCAGGGCCCGGGGGTAGAGCCCCGCCCGGTACAGGCCGGCCACCCCGGCGTCGGCGTCGGTGCTGCGGATCCGGACGCTGCGCACACCGTCCGGACGGGTCGTCAGATCCAGTCCCACGGTCCCCGGCAGGGCGCGCAGCACGCTCTCCTCGGCGGCCCCGTCGGCGGGGTGCAGCTCGAAGGAGATCCGGCGGGCGCCGGCCTTGGCCTTGATCTCGGCGGACGTGCCGTCGGCGATCAGCCGGCCCCGGTGCAGCACCAGCACCCGGTCGGCGATCGAGTCCGCCTCCTCCAGGTAGTGGGTGGCGAACAGCACTGTGCGGCCCGCGTCCGCCTCGGCCCGCATCGCGGCCCAGAACTGCCGGCGGACCGAGACGTCCATACCGGTGGTCGGCTCGTCCAGCACGATCAGGTCGTTGGCCCCGGCGATCGCCAGGGCGAACCTGACCCGCTGCTCCTGGCCCCCGGAGAGCTTGTCGACCTTGCGCTCGGCCAGCTCGGTGATCCCGGCCTGCTCCATCACCTTCGCCGGGTTGTGGCCCCGGGGGTGGACGTCGCAGGCGAACCTGACCAGTTCGCGGACCTTGACCTCGCCCAGCAGCCCACCGCTCTGCAGCATCGCGCCGACCCGGCCGGCCTCGATCGCGGCCCGCGGGCTGCCGCCGAACAGCGAGACGGTGCCCTGGTCGGGCTCCCGCAGACCGAGCAGCAGATCCAGGCTGCTGGACTTGCCCGCCCCGTTCGGGCCGAGCAGCGCGACCGTCTCGCCGGGCCGCAGCACCAGGTCGAGACCGTTCACCGCCTGGACCGTGCCGTAGCTCTTGCTCACCTGCCGGAAGGCAGCCACCTCGGTACTCATCTGTGTCCCTCTCCCCGTTGTTCTGACTCCTCAAGAATCCCGGGAAGGGGGGTTTCGCCGTCAGTGTGCACAGTCGTGTGCTCCGCATGACGGATGTCACGGGCCCCGTGTGACAGGGGCCCGTGACAGGGCGTCAGCTGCCCAGCTGTTCCTTCAGGAAGGAGACCTGGAGCAGCAGCAGGTTCTCCGCCACCTGCTCCTGCGGGGTCATGTGGGTGACCCCGGAGAGCGGCAGCACGGTGTGCGGGCGCCCGGCGGCGAGCAGCGCGGAGGACAGCCGCAGCGTGTGCGCGGCCACCACGTTGTCGTCGGCCAGACCGTGCACCAGCATCAGCGGGCGCTCCAGCTTGGCGGCGTCGGCGGTCAGCGAGTTGGCGTCGTAGACCTCGGGACGCTGGTCCGGGTGGCCGAGGTAGCGCTCGGTGTAGTGGGTGTCGTAGAGCCGCCAGTCGGTGACCGGCGCACCCGAGACGGCCGCGTGGAACACGTCCGGGCGGCGCAGCACCGCGAGCGCGGCCAGGTAACCGCCGTACGACCAGCCCCGGATGGCGACCTTCTCCAGGTCCAGCGGGTACTGCCCGGCCAGCGCCCGGAGCGCGTCCACCTGGTCCTCCAGGGTGGCCCCGGCGAAGTCGAAGGCGATCGCCTTCTCCCACTCCGGGCTCCGCCCGGGGGTGCCCCGGCCGTCCGCCACGATCACCGCGAAGCCCTGGTCGGCGAACCACTGCGAGGTCAGGTGCGGGTTCTGCGACTGCACCACCCGCTGCCCGTGCGGGCCGCCGTACGGGTCCATCAGCACCGGCAGCAGCCCGTCCCGGTCCCGGTCGTAGCCGGTCGGCAGCAGGACGGCGGTCGGGATCCGGCGCTCGCCCGCGAAGACGAACTCCGGCCGGGCGGTGATCAGCGGCGTCTCGGCGTACGAGGCGACGGTGGCCAGCGGCTCSCCGTCGACCAGCACCTCGACCCGGGCCCCGGTCCAGGACGGGTCCGTGCTGACCAGCACCGTGACGTCGCCGCCCCGGACGGCGGAGACCACACCGGCCGCGCCGAGCCGGTTCAAGCCTGAGCCGTCCAGACCGATCTCGAAGGTGCCGATCCAGCCGGGTACGGGGTCGGTCTCCTCGGTGCCGCCGCTCGCGGTGAACAGCACGGTCGAGGCGCCCACCGAGAGCACCGACCTGAGGTGCAGCCGACGGTCGGTCAGCTGCTGCTCCCCGGCCACCAGGACCCGGGCGCCGTCCTGGTCCGCGATCCGGACCAGCCGGCCGTCAGCGGCCCTGGCCGGGACACCGGAGAACAGGTCCAACCAGACCGGGTCGCTCTCCTCCAGCACCGTGCTGGTGGCACCGGTGGCCTGGTCGACCGTCAGGTACCGCTGGCTGCGCTGGTCGCGGGCCTGCACCAGCAGGGTGAGCTCCTGCTCGGACCAGTGCACCCGGGCCAGGTACGGGAACGCCTCGCGGTCCCAGTCCAGCTCGGTGCGGGAACCGTCCAGGCCGAGCAGCCAGAGGCCGACCTCGGCGTTGGCGGTGCCGGCCGCCGGGTAGGCCACCTCGGCGGGCACGGTGCCGGGGTTGGCCGGGTCGGCGATGAACCAGCGCTGCACGGGGGCGTCGTCCGCCCGCGCCACCAGCAGCCGGTCACCTGCCGGGGCCCACCAGTGGCCACGGTCCCGGTCCATCTCCTCCTGGGCGATGAACTCGGCCTGGCCCCACGTCACCCCGGCCTGCTCGGGGGTGGCCAGCGCGCGGTCCCCGGAGCCGTCGGCCCGGGTCACCCGCAGCTCGCCCTCGACGGTCGCGTACGCCACGTACTGTCCGTCGGGCGAGAACCGGGGGTCGACCAGCGGCCCGGCGGCGGGCAGCTCGCGGGTCGGCCCGGCCCCCGTCAGGTCGGCGACGAACAGGCGTCCGGAGAGCGCGAAGGCGGCCAGCGCACCCGAGCCGTCCAGGGTGTAGCCGACGATGCCGGCCGAGCCCTCACGGCTGCGCTCGCGGCGGGCCCGCTCGGCCGCTGACAGGCTCTCCTCGCCGCCGCCGAGCAGGGCCACCGGGTCGGCGGCGATCCGCTCCACGCCGGTGGCCGGGTCGAGGGTCCAGAGCAGATTGGCGCGCTCCTCGCTGCTCTTGGCACGGAGGAAGACGACCCGGGACCCGTCGGGTGCGACGGCGAACGACCGGGGTGCGCCGACGGTGAAGCGCTGGGTGCGCGCGTACTGCCGGGGAAAAGTGTCGGAGGTCATGGCACCAAACCCTAGATGGTGATCACTCGTTCGGAGCAGGGATCGTCACCGGCGTCGCCGAGGGCTTCGGGCCCTCTCCCACCGGCCCGGCGGGCGGGTGGCGGGCTGCTCCGAACGGGCCGGAGGACTCACGGAACGTAATGCTCCGCTCACCGATCGGGTATTGCTTGAGCCATCACGTCCCCCCGCCGCCCACCCAGGGTGGTGCACCCGAGAAAGGGTGTGAGCCTGATGGCTCTCTCCATCTCCGCAGCTCTGCTGATGCTGGTCATCGTGGTGGTACTGATCCGCCGCTCCGGACTGAAGCTGGCGCACGCGGTCATCTGTGCGTTGCTCGGCTTCTACCTGGCGTCCAGCTCGATCGCCCCCTCGATCCAGCAGATGACCAGCAACGTGGCCGGCATGATCAACGGCATCAAGCTCTAGGGCCGAGGGGATCGGCCGGTCGGTAGGCTGCCCGGTATGACCGCTGCCTCCGACCGGCCCGAGCGCCGGCTGCTGCTGGTGCACGCCCACCCCGACGACGAGTCGATCGGCAACGGCGCGACCATGGCCAGGTACGCCGCCGAGGGTGCCGCCGTCACGCTGGTGACCTGCACGCTCGGCGAGGGCGGTGAGGTGATCCCGCCGGAGCTGGCGGAGCTGACCGCGGACCGGACCGACACCCTCGGCGAGTACCGGATCGGCGAACTGACCGCCGCGATGCGCGAGCTGGGCGTCACCGACGTCCGCTTCCTGGGCGGCCCGGGCCGCTACCGGGACTCCGGGATGATGGGCCTGCCGGAGAACGACCGCCCCGACTGCTTCTGGCAGGCCCCGCTGGACGAGGCCGCCGGGCACCTGGTGGCGGTGGTCCGCGAGCTGAGACCGCAGGTGCTGGTCAGCTACGACGAGCAGGGCGGCTACGGGCACCCGGACCACGTGAAGGCCCATCAGGTCGCCATGCGGGCCCACGAACTGGCCGCCGACCCGGTCTGGCGTCCTGAGCTCGGCCCGGCCTGGCGGATCGCCAAGGTGTACTGGAACCGGATGCCGCGCTCGGTGATCGAGGC
Source organism: Kitasatospora sp. Root107 (assembly GCF_001424875.1). Classification (GTDB taxonomy): domain Bacteria; phylum Actinomycetota; class Actinomycetes; order Streptomycetales; family Streptomycetaceae; genus Kitasatospora. The sequence continues at coordinate 286,519 of NZ_LMCT01000001.1, forward strand.
CGGCCTGGCCGCGACCGCCGCCGCCGCGCCCTTCCCGGGGGTCGCGGCACCGGCCGACGTGCCGGGGGTGGTGCCCGACGAGCTGGTCACCACCGTGCTGGACGGCGCGGCGTACGCCGGGGTGAAGGCGGCCGCGATGGCGGCGCACGCCACCCAGATCACCGTGTCCGGCGAGTACTTCGCGCTGAGCAACGACCTCGGGCAGCCGCTGGTGGCCACCGAGTACTACCAGCTGGTCCGGGGCGAGCCCGGGCCCGAGCTGCCGGAGACCGACCTGTTCGCCGGTCTCGGGCTGGAGGCGCACCGATGATCCGCACCCTGCCCGCCCGGGTACTCGGCAGCCGCGAGGAGCGGCTGGCGGAGCGTCAGCCGTCCCGCACCGGACGGCTGGTGGCCTACCCGCTGCTGTTCGTGCTGGGCGCCCTGGTCTCGCTCTGCGGCTGTTTCGTCCAGTCGCTCTGGCCGCCGGTCGGCCTGCTGCTGGCCCTGGGCGCGAGCGTCGCGGTGTTCTACGGCGGCCTGCGGGTGACCGGCACCAAGCTCGGCGCCGGGGTGCCGCTGGCCGGCTGGTTCCTGTTGCTGCTGGTCCTGATGGCCCCGCGCCCGGAGGGTGACTTCGTGCTGGCGGCCGGGTTCACCTCGTACGCCTACCTGTTCCTGGGCGCGGTCGGCGGGGTGATCTGCGCCACCCTGCCGACCAGGTCCGGCTTCGGCTACGGCACTCTGACGCGCTGACGGATCCGGCGCGATCGCCCCACCTTTCCCGGAGGAACCGGACGTAACGGGTTCTATCCGAACCAGTTCGCCGCTCACGTTTGCCCAGTAAGGTGGTGCCGCGACAGGCCCGCTGGCCTGCCGAAGCTATGTGAAGAGCTGGTGTCGGAGGGGTGTTCGGTCCCGTCCGCCGGTGGAGCAGCCACCGCCGAACAGACCGCCATCCCACAACCCGCGACCGCCGTCCCACGGCGCGGCCGCGAACCCGGAGCAGAGCAGCATTGAGCAGCCGCGAATCTGACAACGCGCATCCGTCGTCCCGACGTACCGGGCCGGATGCCTACCCGTCGGGCACCCCGCCGTACGGCACGGGCATCCCGAACGGCTCCGGTGCCGACCCGTTCGGCCCGACGGCCGGTCAGCCAGCGGCCGCCCAGCCGGCCGAGGCCGACGGGGTCCCGAAGACCGAGACCACCCTGACCACCCGGGTCCGGATCAACATCCCCGGCTCCCGGCCGATCCCGCCGGTGGTCATGCGCAGCACGGTGAAGAGCGCCGAACCGGCCGAGCCCGCCGGGCCCCGGCACCGCTCGGCCGCCCCCTCCTCCCCGGTGCTCGGCGTGGTCGACGCGACCGCCCCGACCAGCACCCCGGCGAACCTGCCGCCGGAGTGGCAGCAGGAGAGCCCGGCGGCACCGGCCGAGGGCGAGTCCACCGGCGAGTGGTTCCGCCCCCGCCAGAAGGGCCCGCAGGCCCCGGTGACCGCCGGTGCGCCGCGGGCCGAGGCGGCCGCCAAGCAGCCCCGGCCCGGTGGGCCCGGGATGCCGCCGGGGCCGCTCCCCTCCGGGGCCCCGGCCTCGCCGTTCGCGCCCTCGGGGCCGCCGGTGGCCAACGGCCGTTCCGACGACCCGTACGCCGATCACAGGCCGTCGGCCGCCAACGACCCGTTCGCCAACGATCCCTACGCGGCGTCCCCGTACGGAGCGGACCCGTTCCGCGAGGAGCCGGTCCGTCAGGCCCCGCCGGTGGCCGACCCGTTCGCGGTCGGGCGCCCCGGTGAGCCGGAGGACACCCAGATCGGCGGCTTCGACCCGATCCAGGACGACTACGAGGACCGCTCCGCCCGACCCGGTGCCATACCTGGCGGTGCCGCGATGTTCGGCTCCGCTCCGCAGCCGCCGAGCGACCCGTTCGGCACCGGCCCGTCCCCCACGCCCGGCCGGTTCGCGGACGTGTCGTACGAGCCGGCCGAGCCGTTCCCCGGCACCCGCCCGGCCGGCAACCGCCCGCCCGTGGCTGACCCGTTCGCTGCCGCAGCCGACCCGTTCGGCACCACCGCGCCCAAGCCGGCCGCCGAGGCCGAGCAGCCCGCGCCCAAGGCCGACCCCAAGCCCGCCGCCAAGGCTCCGGCGGCGGCCGCCCCCGCGCGCCGCGGCAAGGGCCGCAAGCTGGTCACGTACGCCGTGGTCGGCCTGCTGTTCGCCGGCGCGGCCGCGTACGGCACCGGTCTGATGCTCAATCAGGCCGACATCCCCAAGGGCACCACGGTGCTCGGCACCGACATCGGCGGCGACACCCGGGACCAGGCGGTCACCGTGCTGGACGGCACGGTGGCCAAGACCGGTCAGCAGCCGCTCAAGCTCAAGCTCGGCGACCAGACCGTGGACCTCGACCCGACCGCCGCCGGGCTCGGCTTCGACACCACCGCGACGGTGGACGGGCTGACGCAGCACAGTTACAACCCGGTCGAGGTGATCGGTTCGCTGGCCGGCGGCAGCAAGGCGGTGGCCCCCGAGGTACGGGTCGACCGGGACAAGCTGAAGGCCGCGCTGGAGGGTCTGAGCGCCAAGTCCAGCACGGGCCTGCAGGAGGGCTTCGTCCGCTTCACCCCGGACGGCAAGGCCGAGGTGGTGCCGGGTCGGGCCGGGCAGCGGGTGGATGCCGCCGCCGCGATGGACCAGGTCGAGCAGGCCTTCCGGGCCCGGGCCACCGGGCAGCCGGACGCGGTGCTGGCCGTCCCGGTGACGGCGGCTCAGCCGAAGGTCTCCGAGGAGGCGTTGAAGGCCGCCGCGGAGTCGCTCGGCAAGCAGGTCACCAGCGGGCCGGTCTCGGTCACCGCCGGCACCAAGCGCTGGGACTTCACCAAGGCGATCGCCGCCAAGGTGCTCACGCTGGCCCCGGACGCCTCCGGCAAGATCGTGCTGACCTGGGACCTGGACAAGCTGACCGCCGAGCTGGACGGCGCCTTCGCCAAGAGCAAGACGAAGAAGGGCGCCACCCTCGTCCCGATCACCACCCAGGACGTCGCGGACGGCATCGCCTCCGTGCTGGAGAAGACCGGCACCAGGGCCTTCAAGTTCAACTGACGCATCTTCGGCTCCACACGGCGCGGGTCGGGACCACCACGGTCCCGACCNNNCCCGCCCCGCGCTTTCCGCTCCCACCGGGCGGCGAATACTCGCCAGTGGCGTGAAATTGCCAGCAACAGTGCGTGACAACTACCCCGGTTGAATTGGGTCGATGGCCCCCAAATTCCCTGGTGAGCTCAACAAAGCGGTAGCGTCCGATTATCGGACATGCAATTGCACTGGACATTGCCCGCTATAACCGCCATAACGGACACCGGGTCTACGCGCATCACATTGTCGAACGTGCGAACGTTCTGTCCTGATAGCGGAGTTGCCACGTTCGGGTTACGGACGCGTGAACTCGCTTTGGTGCACTATGTCCGGTTTTGACGGTATCGCTGGACGCTTGTCAAGATGTCTAGAACTACGAAGTGGTTGACATTCCAACACGAACCAAGAAATGCACGGCCAGCAACTGGGGAACTCTTGACGTTCGATAAACGACTTGCAAGAGTCCGTGCGATCACCTTTTTGCAGCCGCTACACCCCGGGCGGGAGCTCCAGCACCATGACTAACCCCACCAAGGCCCCCGAGGCCGACGAACTCGGAACGGCCGACACCCTCGCGCCGACCGACGCCGCGTCGGCTCCGGTCTTCCGCGGGCTCTCGCCCGGCAAGCTGATGTGGCGCCGCTTCCTGCGCGACCGCACCGGCGTGGTCAGTGCCGCCATCGTGCTGCTGTTCATACTGATCGCCGTCTGCGCGCCGCTGATCTCGATGATCTACGGCAAGGACCCGGGCACCCACTACGGCCAGGAGGACGTCACCCTGCTGACCGACTCCGGTCTGCCGACCGGGCCCAACGGCGGGATCAGCGCCGACTTCTGGTTCGGCGTCGAGCCCGGGCTCGGGCGCGACGTGTTCATGCAGCTGATCTACGGCATGCGGACCTCGCTGTTCATCGCCTTCCTCACCTCGGTGCTGACCACCGCGCTGGGCGTGATGATCGGCATCGCGGCCGGCTACCTCGGCGGCAAGATCGACTACTTCATCGGCCGGGTCATCGACATCCTGATGTCCTTCCCGTCGCAGATCTTCCTGATCGCGACCATGCCGATCGTGGTCAGCCTGCTGGTGGCCAGCAACGAGTCCCAGCCGGTCTGGCTGCCCTTCGTCTCGGTGACCATCGTGCTCACGCTGCTGGGCTGGATGGGCCTGGCCCGTATCCTCCGGGCGACCACCCTGTCCCTGCGCGAGCGGGAGTTCATCGAGGCCGCCAAGGTGACCGGGGCCTCGCCGCTCCGGATCATCTTCAAGGAGCTGCTGCCCAACCTGTGGACGCCGATCCTGGTGCAGTCCACCCTGGCGCTGCCCGCGTTCGTGACCGCCGAGGCCGGTCTGTCCTACCTCGGCGTCGGCGTCGGCGAGCCGACCCCGGACTGGGGCCGGATGATCGCGCTTGCGGCCGACTACCTGCGCACCGACGTGACCTTCCTGCTCTTCCCCGGCCTGGCGATGGTGCTGTTCGTCCTCGCCTTCAACCTGCTCGGGGACTCCGTCCGCGACGCCTTCGACCCGAAGACGAAGCGATGACCGTCGCCCGTCGTCGGTGAGCCGCGCACCAAGACCCACAGACTCCGGGGGGATCGGCATGCCCGCCCCGGGCAACCCACCACCTATCTGGCACTCAACAGGCAGGAAGAACATGAACGTTCGTAAGTCACGGCAGCTTGCCGCGGCCGTCATGGTTGTCGGGGCCCTCACCGTCACCACGGCGTGCTCCAGCGGCAACAGCAACAGCGGCACCAAGCCGGAGGCTTCGAAGTCCAAGGTCGCGGCCACCGCCATCACCGTTGGTACCGCTGCCGACTCGGTCGGCCCGGCCATCGCCGAGCCCGGTGCGAAGAAGGGCGGGACGGTCACGATGATCGACCGCGACGACTTCTCGCACCTCGACCCGGCCCAGGTCTACCTGAACTACAACAGCGAGGCCTCGCTGCTCTTCACCCGCCAGCTGACGGGCTACAAGCTCCAGGCCGACGGCACCTCCAAGCTGGTCGGTGACCTCGCGACCGACACCGGCACCACCGCCGACGGTGGCAAGACCTGGAAGTTCACCCTGAAGGACGGGGTGAAGTGGCAGGACGGCACCCCGATCACCTCGGCGGACGTCAAGTACTCGGTGGAGCGCACCTTCGCGCCGTTCATCAAGTCCGGCCCGACCTACCTCCAGCAGTGGCTGACCGCCACCGACTACCGCGCGGCGTACCCGGGCCCGTACGAGGGCAAGGAGCTGGACGCGATCCAGACCCCGGACGCCAAGACCGTGGTCTTCGCCTTCCAGGACGTCCACCCGGACGCCAACTTCACCGTGGCGATGACCGGTTACGGCGTCGTGCCGAAGGCCCAGGACACGAAGGAGGCGTACGACAAGAAGCCGTTCTCCTCCGGTCCGTACCAGATCGCCGAGCACGTCACCGACAAGTCGCTCGACCTGGTCCGCAACCCGAACTGGGACCCGGCCACCGACCCGATCCGGAACGCGTACCCGGACAAGTGGCACATGGAGTTCGGCGTCCAGTCGCAGCAGTCGACCGAGCGCTTCATCGCCGACAACGGTGCGGACAAGACGACCTTCAGCTTCCACAACCAGGTCCACCCGACCTTCATCGACAAGGTGAAGAACGACGCGGCCCTCAAGCCCCGTACGCTCGAGGGCCTGACCCCGTACGTGGACTACTACTACATGAACAACACCCGTCTCAAGGACCAGAAGGTCCGTGAGGCGCTGCTCCGCGCGTTCCCGCACCAGCAGACCCGTCAGCTCCAGGGCGGCACCAGCTACGGCGACTACGCGACCAACTACATGAGCCCGACCGTCCTCGGCTACGAGGCGAACGACATGTACGACATCCTCAAGAAGCCCGAGGGTGACCCGGAGGCGGCCAAGAAGCTGCTCGCCGAGGCCGGCGCGACCGGTCAGACGATCGTCTACGCGTACAACAACACCCCGACCCAGCAGAAGGTCACCGAGGCGATCCGCGTCGGCCTGGAGAAGGCCGGCTTCAAGTTCGTCCCGAAGCCGCTCGACGCCAAGACCTACTACGACGCCATCGGCCTCACCAACAACGAGTACGACCTGTACTGGGGTGGCTGGGGCGCCGACTGGCCGACCGGTTACACCTCGCTCCAGCCGGTCTGGGACGGTCGCGCGATCGCTGACGGTGCGTCGAACTACGCGCACACCAACGACGAGGCCATCAACAAGATGATGGACGACGCGGTCAAGATCGCCGACCCGATCGCGCAGGGCAAGGCGTGGGCCGCGATCGACAAGGAGCTGCAGAAGAAGGCCTACTCGATCCCGGACGTCTACCAGCGCTCGCTCAGCCTCTACGGCTCGGGCCTCGGCGGCGTCAAGTTCGACAGCCTGTTCGGCCTGCAGTACCCGCTGAACATCTACGTCAAGTAGTCAGCACCCAGCGGTAGTTCCATGGGGCGCCGGTCTCGACACCCGAGTACCGGCGCCCCGTGGTCCGCCCCATCGCCCCACCCGCCCTGCTCCGCCCACCGCACTCGCAGCCGGCGCCCCGACCAGGAGAGCCCGACCCCATGCTCCGTTTCCTCGTCCGTCGTTCCCTCGGCGCACTCGTCATCCTGCTGGTCATCAGCATGGTCACCTTCGAGCTGTTCTTCGCCATCCCGCAGGACCCGGCCCGCCTCTCCTGCGGCAAGGTCTGCACCCCCGAGAACCTCGCCCTGATCAGGCACAGCATGGGGCTCGACGAGTCGACGATCATGCAGTTCTGGCACTGGTTCAGCGGGATCTTCACCGGTCGTGACTACTCCGTCGGCCACTGCGACGCCCCCTGCTTCGGTTACTCCTTCGTCAAGCAGGAGATGATCACCGACGTCCTGCTGGACCGCTTCCCCACCACGCTGTCGCTGACCTTCGGCTCGGTCGTGGTCTTCCTGCTCTTCGGCGTCGGCACGGGCATGCTGGCCGCCCACAAGCAGGGCAAGCCCGCCGACAAGATCGCCAGCTCCGCCTCGCTGATCGCCTCCTCGATGCAGATCTACGTGGCTGGCCCGCTCGCCCTGTACGTGTTCGTCTACGCCACCGACTGGCTGAAGCAGCCGGCCTACATCCCGATCACCGAGGACCCGATCGCCTGGTTCAGCGGCCTGCTGGTCCCCTGGATCGTGCTCTCGCTGATCTGGACCGCCAACTACACCCGTATGACGCGCTCCTCCATGGTCGAGCAGCTGTCCGAGGACTACGTCCGGACCGCGCGGGCCAAGGGCATGACGGGCCGCTCGGTCTTCCTCCGGTTCGCCTGGCGCGGCGCGATGGGCACCATCGTCACCGTCTTCGGCATCGACCTCGGCACCCTGCTCGGCGGCGCGATCATCACCGAGACCGTCTTCGGTCTGCACGGCCTCGGCGAGCTCGCGATCCGCGCCTACTTCGACTCCGACCTGTCGATGCTGGTCGGTGTCACCCTGGTGGCCGCCACCCTGATCGTGGTCTTCAACATCATCGTGGACGCCGCGTACGCCCTGATCGACCCGCGCATCCGTCTGGCCTGACGGCCGACACCCCCTGGCCGTTCCAGCCCGCCCGACCTCACGTACCACACCGAGGAGCCCCGTCCATGACCACCCTGGCCAAGCCCGAGGAGGCGGCCGCCGACCGCGGCGGCAGCAGCAGCTCGCCCTTCCTCTCCGTCCGTGACCTCTCGGTCCGCTTCAGCACCGAGGACGGCGTGGTCCGGGCGGTGGACAACCTGTCCTTCTCGGTCGAGCCGGGTACCACGCTCGGCATCGTGGGTGAGTCCGGCTCCGGGAAGTCGGTCACCAACCTGGCCGTGCTCGGTCTGCACAACCCGGACAGCACCGAGATCACCGGCTCGATCCGGCTGGCCGGCCAGGAGCTGGTGGGCGCCCCGGTCCGCGAGCTGGAGAAGCTCCGCGGCAACACCATGGCGATGATCTTCCAGGACCCGCTGACCGCGCTCTCGCCGTTCCACACCATCGGCAAGCAGATCGGCGAGACCTACCGCAAGCACACCGGGGCCAGCAAGAAGGAAGCCCGGGACCGCGCGATCGAGATGCTCACCAAGGTCGGCATCCCGCAGCCGACCACCCGGGTGGACGACTACCCGCACCAGTTCTCCGGCGGTATGCGCCAGCGGGCGATGATCGCCATGTCGCTGGTCTGCAACCCCAAGCTGGTGATCGCGGACGAGCCGACCACCGCGCTGGACGTCACCGTCCAGGCCCAGATCCTCGACCTGCTCAAGGACCTCCAGCAGGAGATGGGCACGGCGATCATCCTGATCACCCACGACCTCGGTGTGGTGGCCAAGACGGCGCAGGACATCATGGTGATGTACGCGGGCCGGGCGGTCGAGCGCGGCACCGTGCGCGAGGTGCTGAAGAACCCTCAGCACCCCTACACCTGGGGCCTGCTGTCCTCGATGCCCAGCCTCACCGGCCCGGTGGACATCCCGCTCCGGCCGGTCCGGGGCACCCCGCCCAGCCTGATCAACCTGCCCACCGGCTGCCCGTTCAACCCGCGCTGCGACCACCGGGAGCAGGTGGTCGGCGGCAAGTGCACCACCGAGCGTCCGCCGCTCGCCCCGGAGACCGGGCACGCCACCGCCTGCCACCTGTCCGTCGGGCAGAAGCAGAGCATCTTCATTGACCAGATCCAGCCGCGGCTCGGCTGAGAGGGACGGTTACACACCATGAGCAACGAACTGACCCTCGACAAGCCCTCCGCGACCCCGGCCACCGGTGAGCCGCTGCTCCAGCTCTCCGGAGTGAAGAAGCACTTCCCGGTGATGGACGGCCTGCTGTTCAAGCGTCAGGTCGGCGCCGTCCACGCGGTGGACGGTATCGACCTCGACGTGCACGCCAACGAGTCGGTCGGCCTGGTCGGCGAGTCCGGCTGCGGCAAGTCGACCCTCGGCCGGGTGGTCACCCGCCTGCTGGAGCCGACCGACGGCAAGCTCACCTACGCGGGCCAGGACATCACGCACGCCTCGCGCAAGCAGCTGGCCCCGATCCGGTCCGAGATCCAGATGATCTTCCAGGACCCGTACTCCTCGCTGAACCCGCGGCACACCGTCGGCGCCATCATCGGTGCGCCGATGGAGATCAACGGGATCAACCCCAAGGGCGGCGTCCAGAACCGGGTGCAGGAGCTGCTGGAGACCGTCGGTCTCAACCCGGAGCACTACAACCGCTTCCCGCACGAGTTCTCCGGCGGCCAGCGCCAGCGCATCGGCGTGGCCCGCGCGCTCTCGCTGAGCCCGAAGCTGATCGTGGCCGACGAGCCGGTCTCCGCGCTCGACGTCTCGATCCAGGCTCAGGTGGTCAACCTGCTGCAGCAGCTGCAGAAGGACCTGGGCATCGCCTTCCTGTTCATCGCGCACGACCTCTCGATCGTCCGGCACTTCTCGCAGCGCGTCGCGGTGATGTACCTGGGCAAGATCGTCGAGATCGCGGACCGCAAGTCGCTGTACGAGAGCCCCCGGCACCCGTACACCCACGCGCTGCTCTCCGCCGTGCCCGAGGCCGACCCGGACGACGTCCGCGAGCGGATCCGGCTGGTGGGTGACGTCCCGTCGCCGATCAACCCGCCGACCGGCTGCCGGTTCCGTACCCGGTGCTGGAAGGCGCAGGACAAGTGCGCGACCGAGGAGCCGCCGCTGGTGCAGCTCTCCGGCAACCTGGACGGCCACCTGACGGCCTGCCACTTCCCGGAGGACGGCAGCACCGCTGTGCCGGAGCCCCGGGCCGCGAAGGAGCTGTAGCAAGGCGAAAGGGCCGCCCCGCTGGGGCGGCCCTTCGTCATTTCTCCAGGTCCACTTCTCGTTCAGCAGCGAAGTGGCACGCCGAGTCGTGCACCGCGAGGTCCCGCAGCCAGTCCCGCGCCATCAGCGCCGGCACCTCCTCCGCGCACTTCGGCTGCGCCTTCCAGCACCGGGTGCGGAACCGGCAGCCACTCGGCGGGTTGGCCGGTGACGGGACGTCACCCACCAGCACGATCCGGTCCCGGTCGGCCCGGGCCGCCGGGTCGGGCACCGGCACCGCGGAGAGCAGTGCCTGGGTGTACGGGTGAGTGGCGTGATCGTAGATCTCCAGATCGGTGCCGATCTCCACGATCTTGCCGAGGTACATCACGCCGACCCGGTCGGAGATGTGCCGGACGATCGAGAGGTCGTGCGCGATGAACATGTAGGAGAGGTTGAACTCGCTCTGCAGCTGCTCCAGCAGGTTGATCACCTGGGCCTGCACCGAGACGTCCAGCGCGGAGACCGGCTCGTCACAGATGATGATCTCCGGCTTGAGCGCCAGACCCCGCGCGATGCCGATCCGCTGGCGCTGGCCGCCGGAGAACTGGTGCGGGTACCGGTTGATGTACTCCGGGTTCAGCCCGACCACGTCCAGCAGGTCCTGCACGGCCTTCCGCCGCTCACCCTTCGGCGCCACCTCCGGGTGGATCTCGTACGGCTCGCCGATGATGTCGCCCACCGTCATCCGGGGGTTCAGCGAGGTGTACGGGTCCTGGAAGACCAGCCGGGAGATCTCCTCCCCCTTGTAGCGGACCGACCCGGCCGTGGCGGCCTCCAGGTTCATCAGCACCTTGGCCAGGGTGGACTTGCCACAGCCCGACTCGCCGACGATGCCCAGGGTCTCACCCTGCATCAGGTCGAAGGAGACCCCGTCGACCGCCTTGACCGCGCCGACCTGCTTCCGGAACAGGATGCCCTTGGTCAGCGGGAAGTACTTGACCAGGTCACGCACCTCCAGGATCGGCTCGCCCTTCGGCACCTCCTGCTGGAAGGCCACCTCCTCGGGCACCGTGGTGCCGATCGCACTCGCGCCGTTAGGCGTCATCGAGGGTCTCCTTCCAGAAGAAGCAGGCGCTCTGCCGACCCGTCAGCTCCGCGCCGTCCGGCCCGGTGACCTGGAACAGCTTCGGCACCTCCTGACGGCAGATGTCCTGAGCCCGGGGGCAGCGCGGGTTGAACGCGCAACCCGGCGGGATCCGCAGCAGGTTGGGCGGCAGGCCCTTGATCGCGTAGAGCTCCTGGCCCTTCTGGTCCAGGCGCGGAATCGAGTCCAACAGCCCTCGGGTGTACGGATGCGCCGGCCGCGCGTACAGGTCGTGCACGGGAGCGGTCTCGACGATCCGGCCGGCGTACATCACGGCGATCTTGTCGGCCACGTCGGCGACCACGCCGAGGTCGTGGGTGATCAGGATCAGACCCATGTGGTACTCGGCCTGCAGCTCCGCCAGCAGGTCCATCACCTGCGCCTGGACGGTGACGTCCAACGCCGTGGTCGGCTCGTCCGCGATGATCAGGTCCGGCTCCAGGGCCAGCGCCATCGCGATCATGATGCGCTGACGCATACCGCCGGAGAACTGGTGCGGGTAGTCACCCACCCGTTCCTTGGCGGCCGGGATCCGGACCCGGTCCATCAGCTCGATCGCCTTGGCCTTGGCCTCCTTGCGCGAAGTCCCGTGGTGGGCACGGAACATCTCGCCGAGCTGGAAGCCGACCGTCAGCACCGGGTTGAGCGAGGAGAGCGCGTCCTGGAAGATCATCGCGATCTTCTGGCCGCGGATCTTCCGCCGGCTCTCCTTGTCCATGGTCAGCATGTCCTGGCCCCGGTAGCGGATCTCGCCCTGCGGGATCCGGGCCGGCGGCATGTCCAGGATGCCCATGATCGCCTGCGCGGTGACGGACTTTCCGGAGCCCGACTCACCCAGCACGGCAAGCGTCTCGCCCGCGCTGACGCTGTAGTTGACGCCGTTGACGGCCTTGACCAGACCGTCCCGGGTCTTGAACTCGACGTGCAGGTCCCGGACTTCGAGCAGCGGACCCTGGTAGGGCGCGTCCCGGGCGGGCTTGCCGGTGTCGACCGCTGTACTACTCATCACAGCCCTCTCTCAGCGCAGCTTCGGGTCGAGGGCGTCACGCACGGCGTCGCCCAGCATGATGAAGGCCAGCACCGTCAGGGACAGCGCGGCGGCCGGGAAGAACAGCACGAACGAGGCGGTGCGGATCACCTTCTGCGCCGAGGAGATGTCCACGCCCCAGGAGATGGTCGGATCCTGCAGACCGATGCCGAGGAAGCTCAGCGTCGCCTCGGCGGTGATGTAACCGCCCAGCGCGATGGTGGCCACCACGATCACCGGGGCGATCGCGTTCGGCAGGATGTGCCGCAGCATCAGCCGGCTGGTGCCCGCGCCGAGGGCCTTGCCCGCCACCACGTAGTCGGCCTGCTTGACCGTCAGCACCGCACCACGCATGACGCGGGCGATCTGGGTCCAGCCGAGGAAGGCCAGCGCGAACGCCACGGTCCAGACCGTGCGGACGGTGAAGGCGTTCAGCAGCACCAGCGCGCCGAGCAGCAGCGGGATGCCGAAGAAGATGTCGACGATCCGGGAGAGCACCGCGTCGGCCCAGCCGCCGAAGTACCCGGCCAGCATGCCCGCCAGACCGCCGAGCAGCGTCACCGCGAGGGTGACGGTGAGGCCGACGGTGATCGAGGCTCGGGCGCCGTACAGCACCCGGGCGTAGATCGACCGGCCCTGGCCGTCGTAGCCGAACCAGCCGGCTCCGAAGAAGTCGGTCCAGTCCGGCTTGCGCAGGTAGTTGTGCACCAGGTCGGACTGCCGAGGGTTGGCGTTGGTGAACAGGCCGGGGAAGATCGCGATGATCAACAGGAGCACGATCAGCGCGGCGGAGATGAGGAAGATCGGCCGCCGCCGGAGATCCCGCCAGGCGTCGCCCCAGAGGCTGCGGGCCTCTTCGCGCTTGGCCGGATCGGGCTCGAGTAAGGTGTCCTGCTCGACCAGCAGGCCCTGGTTCCCCGCGTAGTCGAAGTGGCCGCTGCCGGGCGGCGGGAGCGGCCTGGGGTCGTTCTCGTCGTGCACGTCAGGCATAGCGGATCCTCGGGTCCAGAACGGCGTAGAGCAGGTCGACCACCAGGCTGGCGACCAGGTAGACGATCACCAGGATGGTGACCACGCCGACCACCGTCGGGCCCTCCTTCTGGTTGATCGCCTTGTAGAGGATGTTGCCGACACCTTGGATGTTGAAGATGCCCTCGGTGACGATCGCCCCGCCCATCAGCGCGCCCAGGTCGGTCCCCAGGAAGGTGACCACCGGGATCAGCGAGTTGCGCAGCAGGTGGCGGCCGACGATGGTCCGACGCGGCAGGCCCTTGGCCGTCGCGGTCCGGATGTAGTCGGCGCGCAGGTTCTCGCCGAGCGAGGTGCGGGTCAGCCGGGCCACGTACGCCAGCGAGAGCGAGGCCAGCACCAGGCCTGGCAGGATCAGCTGGGTGATGTCCGTGGAGTCCTGGACGGTCGCGGTGACCCAGCCGAGGTTGATCGCGAAGACGGTCTGGGCGATGTAGCCGAGCACGAAGACCGGGATCGAGATCACCACCAGGGTGAGCACCAGTACCAGGGTGTCGCCGATCGAACCGCGCTTGAGGCCGGAGACCAGACCCAGCGTCAGACCGATCACGATCTCGAAGAAGAAGGCGACCAGGGCCAGCCGGATGGTCACCGGGAAGGCGTCCGCCATGATCTCGGAGACCGGGCGCCCGGTGAAGCTGGTGCCGAAGTCCAGGGTCAGCACGTTGCCCATGTAGTGCAGGTACTGCTTCCAGACCGGCTGGTCCAGGTAGAACTTGTGCCGCAGGTTGGCCACCGTGGCCGGGTCTGCCGCCTTGTCGCCGTACATCGCGGCGATCGGGTCACCCGGCAGGGTGTACACCATCAGAAAGATCAGCAGCGTCGCGCCGAAGAACACCGGGATCATCTGCAGCACTCGCCGTAGGACGTAGCTGCCCATCGTGCCTCCTTCCGCAAGGGGGGCTAGTGGCTGGGCCCCGCCCTCCGTTTCGGGAGGGCGGGGCCGGGCTGGCGGGCTGTCAGCCCTTGACCTCGACCTGGGTCCAGGCCGGGTTGCCGAAGGAGTCGAACTCGACGTTCTGCACCTTGGTGGAGTAGCCGGAGTTGGTCCGGTAGTACCAGAGCGGGATCGCCGGGAAGTCCTGGGCGAGCACTGCCTCCGCCGACTGGTAGCCGGTGGCCGAGGCGGTGATCGAGTCGGCCTGGTCGGCGGTGTTGGCCAACTGGTCGAACTGGGGGCTGCTGTAGCCGAAGTCGTTCGAGGCCGCGCCGGTCTTGTAGACGTCGGCGAGGAAGTTGGCGTTCAGCGGGTAGTCCTGCACCCAGCCGGTGCGGAACGCGCCGTTGATGGTGTGCCCGGTGATCGCCGCGCGGCTGGTCTTGAAGTCGGTCTTCGGGTCACCGACGCAGTCGACACCGGTGGACTGCCGGATCGAGTTGCAGACCGCGTCCACCCACTCCTTGTGGCCGCCGTCCGCGTTGTAGGTGATCAGCAGCTTGTTGCCCGGGACGCCGCCGCCCTCGGTGATCAGCTGCTTGGCCTTGTCTGCGTTGAAGGTGCAGAAGTCGCCGCAGGTACCGGCCTTGTAGCCCTCGACGCCCTCGGCGACCCACGCGCTGGCGGGCATGCGGGAGCCTTGCAGCACCGTCTTGGTGATGGTGCTGCGGTCGATCGCCATCGACAGGCCCTGCCGGACCTTGGCCTTGTTCGCCCCGGCCCATTCGGGCTGGTACAGCGTGAAGCCGATGTTCTGGATGGCGCCCTGCGGGGAGTCGATCGCCCGGTCACCCAGGTCGTTCTTGTAGTTGGCCAGCGCCGACGGCGGCACCTGGTCCATCACGTCCAGGTTGTTGGACTGCAGATCCGCGTAGGCGGCCTCGGAGGTGGTGTACATCTTGAACACCACGCCGCCGTTCTTCGGCTTGTCCACACCCTGGTAGTTGGCGAAGGTCTTGGTGACGACCTGTGAGTTGTGGTCCCAGCTGACGAACTGGTACGGCCCGTTGCCGACCGGCTTCTGGCCGGCTGCGGTCGGGTCGGCGAAGAAGCTGTCCGGCAGCGGGGAGAACGCGATGTACCCGAGCTTGTACGGGAAGTACGACACCTTGCTGGTGAGCTTGATGGTGAAGTGGGTGTCGTCCACGACGGTCAGGCCCGACATGGTGGTCTTGGCCGGGGCACCGCTCTTCGGGTGCACGTCGGCGTAGCCCTGGATGTCGCCGAACCAGGAGCTGTTGATCTGGTTGTTCGTGGTGGTGGCCGCCCAGTTCCAGGCGTCCACGAAGTTCTTCGCCTTGACCGGGGTGCCGTCGTGGAAGGTCCAGCCCGACTTCAGCGTGACGTTGAAGGTCTGCGCGTCGGAGCTGTCGATCTTGTCCGCGACCTGGTTGCGCAGCTGACCGTTGGCGGGGTCGTAGTCGACCAACCCCTTGAACAGGTTCTGGATGATCCGGCCGCCGCCGACCTCGTTGGCGTTCGCCGGCTGCAACGGGTTCTGCGGCTCGCTGCTCTGGTAGCTGAACGTCTTGCCGGCGTCGGACGAACCGCCGCCGTCCCCACTGCTTCCACATCCGGTGGCCACCAGGGCCACGGACGTCGCACCGATAACGGCCCAGCGGGTTCTGGTGGCTGCGGGCATGGAGGGCTCCTCCTCAGAAGGTCTGTGACGCATCACACCCCATTCGACGGGCAGCGGCCCGACGGCGCGACCGTGGTAGGGCCGGATGGGTGGAGGCCACAACGCCGACGGCCCCACCGCCGAAGCTGTGGGGCCGTCAGACTGAGGTGGCGTCAGACCGTGCTGAGCACCCGCTCCGCAGCGCCGTGCCCGTTGTCGCGCTCCGCAGCGAAGTGGCAGGCCGACTCGTGCGCCGCCGCACCGTCCAGGGACGGCACCGCGAGCAGCGGGAGCTCGGTGGAGCAGCGCTCCTCCGCCTTCCAGCACCGGGTGCGGAAGCGGCAGCCGCTCGGCGGGTTGGCCGGCGACGGGATGTCGCCCACCAGCACGATCCGGTCGCGGTTCGCCCGCGCGGTCGGGTCGGGCACCGGCACCGCGGAGAGCAGTGCCTGGGTGTACGGGTGGGTGGCGTGCTCGTAGATCTCTTCGTCGGTGCCGATCTCGACCATCTTGCCGAGGTACATCACGCCGACCCGGTCGGAGATGTGCCGGACGATCGAGAGGTCGTGCGCGATGAACATGTACGACAGCTCGAAGTCGGTCTGGAGCTGCTCCAGCAGGTTGATCACCTGGGCCTGCACCGAGACGTCCAGCGCGGAGACCGGCTCGTCACAGATGATGATCTCGGGCTTGAGCGCGAGGCCACGGGCGATGCCGATCCGCTGGCGCTGGCCGCCGGAGAACTGGTGCGGGTACCGGTTGATGTACTCCGGGTTGAGGCCCACGACGTCCAGCAGGTCCTGAACCGCCTTGCGGCGGTCGCCCTTCGGCGCCACCTCCGGGTGGATCTCGTACGGCTCGCCGATGATGTCGCCCACCGTCATCCGGGGGTTCAGCGAGGTGTACGGGTCCTGGAAGACGGAAGACCATCTGGATGTTGCGGCGGACGGCCTTCAGCGCGGCGCCCGAGAGCTTGGAGATGTCCTCGCCCTTGTAGAGCACCTGGCCTGCGGTGGCCCGCTCCAGGTTCATCAGCACCTTGGCCAGGGTGGACTTGCCACAGCCCGACTCGCCGACGATGCCCAGGGTCTCACCGCGCATCAGCTCGAAGGAGATGCCGTCGACCGCCTTGACCGCGCCGATCTGCTTCTTGAAGAGGATGCCCTGGCTGAGCGGGTAGTGCTTGACCAGGTCCTTGACCTCCAGGATGGGCTCAGCCATGGAGGGTCTCCTTCCAGAGGTGGCAGGCGCTCTTCCGGCCGGCGAGCTCGGCGCCGTCCCGGTCGAGCACCTGGTGCAGCGCGGGGATCTCGCTGCGGCACAGGTCGGTGGCCTTGTCGCAGCGCGGGTTGAAGGCGCAACCGGCGGGCACCTTCAGCAGGTTGGGCGGCAGGCCCTGGATCGCGTAGAGCTCCTGGCCCTTCTGGTCCAGCCGCGGGATCGAGCGGAGCAGGCCCTCGGTGTACGGGTGCGCCGGGTTGGCGTACAGCTCGTGCACGGGGGCGGTCTCGACGATCCGGCCGGCGTACATCACGGCGATCTTGTCCGCGACGTCGGCGACCACGCCGAGGTCGTGGGTGATCAGGATCAGACCCATGTGGTACTCGGCCTGGAGCTCCGCCAGCAGGTCCATCACCTGCGCCTGGACGGTGACGTCCAGCGCGGTGGTCGGCTCGTCCGCGATGATCAGGTCCGGCTCGAGAGCCAGTGCCATCGCGATCATGATGCGCTGACGCATACCGCCGGAGAACTGGTGCGGGTAGTCACCCACCCGCTGCTTGGCGGCGGGGATCCGGACCCGGTCCATCAGCTCGATGGCCTTGGCCTTGGCCTCCTTGCGGGAGGCGCCCTCGTGCACCCGGAACATCTCGCCGAGCTGGTAGCCCACGCTGAGCACCGGGTTGAGCGAGGAGAGCGCGTCCTGGAAGATCATCGCGATCTTCCGGCCGCGCAGCTTGCGGCGCTCCTCGTTGCTCATCTTGAGCATGTCCTGGCCGCGGAACAGGATCTCCCCGGAGGTGATCCGGCCCGGCGGCATGTCCAGGATGCCCATGATGGTCTGCGCGGTGACGGACTTGCCGGAGCCGGACTCACCCAGCACGGCAAGCGTCTCGCCCGCACTGACGCTGTAGTTGACGCCGTTGACGGCCTTGGCGATGCCGTCCTTGGTCTTGAACTCGACGTGCAGGTCCCGGACTTCGAGCAGCGGGGTGCCTGGGACGAGGCGGTCGGTGGCCTGAGCCTTCTCGATCACAGTGGTCATGGTGCCTACCGCCTCTCAGCGCAGCTTCGGGTCGAGGGCGTCACGCACGGCGTCGCCCATCATGATGAAGGCCAGCACCGTGAGGCTGAGCATCCCGGCCGGGAAGAACAGCGCGAACGGGGCGGTGCGGATCACCTTCTGGGCCGAGTTGATGTCGATGCCCCAGGAGATGGTCGGGTCCTGCAGACCGATGCCCAGGAAGCTCAGCGTCGCCTCGGTGGCGATGTAGCCGCCCAGCGCGATGGTCGCGACGACGATCACCGGGGCGATCGCGTTCGGCAGGATGTGCTTGAGCATGATCCGGCCGGTACTGGCACCGAGCGCCTTGGCGGCGGTGACGTAGTCGGCCTGCTTGACGGTGATCACCGAACCGCGCATCACGCGGGCCATCTGGGTCCAGCCGAGCGCGGTGAGCGCGAAGACCACGGACCAGACGGTGCGCTCGGTGAAGGAGTTCAGCACCACCAGGCAGCCGAGCAGCAGCGGGATGCCGAAGAAGACGTCGGTCACCCGGGACAGGATGGTGTCCATCCAACCGCCGAAGTAGCCGGCCAGCATGCCGATGAAGCCACCGGTCAGAGTCACCGCAGCAGTCACGCAGATACCGACGATGATCGACGCGCGGGCGCCGTGCACCACGCGGGAGTAGATCGAGCGGCCCTGGCCGTCGTAGCCGAACCAGTCGGCCTGGAACAGGTGGCTGTAGTTCGGCGGGCTCAGGTAGTGGTTGCGCAGGTCGCCGGCGCGCGGGTCCACCGACGTGAACAGGCCGGGGACCAGGGTCATCACGATCAGCACCAGGATCAGCGCGGCCGAGATCAGGAAGATCGGACGGCGGCGCAGCTCCTCCCAGGCGTCCGAGCCGAGGCTGCGGGCCTTCTCCGGCTTCGGCGCGGGGGCCGAACTACCGCTCTGCGCCGGGATCTTGGCGGCGGTCTTCTTCTCGATCAGGTCAGGCATACCGAATCCTCGGGTCCAGGACCGCGTAGAGCAGGTCGACGATCAGGCTGGCGACGAGGTAGACGATGACCAGCACGACCACGAAGCCGACGACCGTCGCGCCTTCCTTCTGGCCGATCGCGCGGAACAGCGCGTTGCCGACACCCTTGACGTTGAAGATGCCCTCGGTGACGATCGCGCCGCCCATCAGGGCGCCGAGGTCGGTGCCGAGGAAGGTGACGACCGGGATCATCGAGTTGCGCAGCAGGTGGGTGCCGATGATCTTCCGACGCGGCAGGCCCTTGGCCGTCGCGGTGCGGATGTAGTCGGCGCGGATGTTCTCCACGATCGAGGTGCGGCTCAGCCGGGCCACGTACGCCAGCGAGAGCGAGCCCAGCACCACGGCGGGCAGCAGGAGTTGACCCAGGTTCATGGAGTCCTGGACGGTCGGCGTGACCCACTTGAGCTGGTCCGCGAAGAACGTCTGGAACAGGTAGCCGAGCACCGGCACCGGGATCGAGATCAGGATCAGCGTGAAGACCAGGGTGCTCTTGTCGGCGAACTTCCCGCGCCTGAGGCCGGCCAGCAGGCCGATGCCGACGCCGAAGACGATCTCGATGGCGAAGGCCATCAGCGCCAGCCGGATGGTGACCGGGAGGGCCTCACTGATCACGTCGATGACCTGACGGCCCGCCATGGTCTCGCCGAAGTTCCCGGTGAAGAGCTTGCCCATGTAGTCGAAGTACTGCTCGTACCAGGGCAGATCGAGTCCCAGCTTGTGCGTGAAGGCAGCGAGCTGGGCCGGGTCCGGCGCCTTGTCGCCCCACATCGCGGCGACCGGGTCTCCTGGGAGGATTCGGACCATCATGAAGATCAGGAAGGTCGTCCCCAGGAAGACCGGGATCATTTGGAGCAGTCGCCTCGCGACAAAGCGCCCCATCGTGCCTCCAATTAGTGCTCTGACGGGCCGTCATCCCGATGTCAGAGGTTCGGCGTGACAACGGCCGGTGCCGATCCGCCCTCGTGAGGCGGTCAGGGCACCGGCCGTGTCGGTTCAAGCCGTGCGGTGCGGGCTTGACTTACTTCTTGACCTCGACCTGGGTGAACACCGGGTCGCCGAACGAGTCGTACTTGACGTTCTGGACCTTCTTCGAGAAGCCAGCGGTCGTCTTGTAGTACCAGAGCGGGATAGCCGGCATGTCCTTGGCCAGCTGGGCCTCGGCCTGCTGGTACAGCTCGGCGGTCTTCTCGACCGAGGTCGCCTTGTCCGCCTCGGCGGCGAACTTGTCGAAGTCGGCGCTGGAGTAGCCGGCGTCGTTGGCCGCGGCACCGGTGCCGTAGACGTCACGCAGGAAGTTGGCGTTCAGGGGGTAGTCCTGCACCCAGCCGGTCCGCATCATGCTCGGGACCTGCTTCTTCTTGATGACGTCGCGAGCGGTCTTGAAGTCCGGCTTCGCGTCACCGACACACTCCACGCCGGTGGCCTGGCGGATGGAGTTGCAGACCGCGTCCACCCACTCCTTGTGGCCGCCATCGGCGTTGTACGTGATGGTGACCTTGTTGTTCGGGACGCCGCCGCCGTCGGTGACGAGCTGCTTGGCCTTGGCCGGGTCGTACTTGCAGAACTCGCCGCAGGTGCCGGCCTTGTAGCCCATGGCACCCGGGGCGACCCAGCTGTCGGCGGCCTGGCGCGAACCGTTCAGCACCGTCTTGGTGATGGTGTCGCGGTCGATCGCCATGGAGAGGCCCTGACGGACCTTCGCCTTGTCGACGCCCTTCCAGCCGTCCTGGTACATCGCGAACGAGATGTTCTGGATGGCGCCCTGGGCCTGGTCGACCGCGCGGTCGCCCAGGTCGTTCTTGTACGAGGCCAGGTCGGCCGGGTCGACCTGGTCGAGCACGTCCAGGTTGTCCGAGACCAGGTCCTTGTAGGCGGCCTCGGCCTGCGAGTAGTTCTTGAAGACGATGCCGCCGTTCTTCGGCTTGTCCGTCCCCGCGTACTTGTCGAACGAGGCCACGGTGATGGCCTGGTTGTGCTCCCACGAGACGAACTTGTAGGGGCCGTTGCCGACCGGCTTCTGGCCGTAGGCCGCCGGGTCGGTGAAGAACGCCTTCGGCAGCGGCGAGAAGGCCGTGTAGCCGAGCTTGTACTGGAAGTACGAGACCGGGCCGGTCAGCGCGATGGTGAAGTGCGTGTCGTCCACGACCTTCAGGCCGGACATCTTGTCCGTGGCCGGGTCGCCCTTCTCCGGGTGCACCGCGTCGTAGCCCGCGATGTCGGAGAACCAGTCGGAGTTGATCTGGTTGTTCTTGGTGTTGGCGGCCCAGTTCCACGCGTCGACGAAGGACGCGGCGGTCACCGGGGTGCCGTCGTGGAAGGTCCAACCGGACTTCAGGGTGACGGTGTAGTTCTGCGCGTCGGTCGTCTCGATCTTGTCGGCGACCTGGTTGCGCAGCTGCCCGTTGGCGGGGTCGTAGTCGACCAGACCCTTGAACAGGGTCTTGATGATGCGACCGCCACCGACCTCCATGGCGTTCGCGGGCTGCAGCGGGTTCTGCGGCTCGGTGCTCTGGTAGCTGAACGTCCCGGCCGCGTTGGCCGCACCGCCCTCGCTGGACGAAGAACCGCTACCGCAAGCAGTGGCCGCAAGGGCGACCGCGACAGCTGCGACGACCCACTTGGCCTGGCTGGCACCGCGCATGGGTGTGCCTCCTGAATTCCTGTTGCAAACGGGGAGCGCACCGCGGGGGGACTGACCGGCGTCGTCGCCGTGGGTCAGACGGTGCTTTCCTCGCTCAGGTTCGGCGCGCACCCCTGCGCAAACCTTTGACCCGAGCTCGATGCACCCACTATCCGTCACGCTCGGATACGAACCAGGCCATTACTGATCTCAATTTGGTCACATGAACGGACGCTGAGTTTCGAAAATCGGACATACCAGACATACCCAGACAGGTACTAAACGGACAGTTGTCATGAATGACAGCTCGTCACGTCCGATTAACGAACAGTCTCGCGAGAAACCCGCTACGCGCGTTGACTGCGCAGCGTCACGAAAAAGCCCGGCCGGGCACCCCCAGGAAGGGTGCCCGGCCGGGCCGGTGGTGCAGCGTCAGTTCTTCTTGGCACGCGAGGCCGTACGGCCACGCTCCTTGGCGTCCAGGACGACCTTGCGGATACGCACGGTCTCCGGGGTCACCTCGATGCACTCGTCCTCGCGGCAGAACTCGAGGCTCTGCTCCAGCGAGAGCTTGCGCGGCGGCACCAGGTTCTCGGTGGTGTCGGAGGAAGCGGCACGCATGTTGGTGAGCTTCTTCTCCTTGGTGATGTTGATGTCCATGTCGTCCTGGCGCGAGTTCTCGCCGACGATCATGCCCTCGTACACCTCGGTGGTGGGCTCGACGAAGAGCGTGCCACGCTCCTGGATGCCCATCATCGCGAACGGCGTCACGACACCCGCGCGGTCGGCCACCAGCGAACCGTTGTTGCGCATCCGGAGCTCGCCGAACCACGGCTCGTGGCCCTCGAAGATGGAGTGCGCGATACCCGTGCCACGGGTGTCGGTGAGGAACTGGGTACGGAAGCCGATCAGGCCACGCGCCGGGACGATGAACTCCATGCGGACCCAGCCGGAGCCGTGGTTCGTCATGGTCTCCATGCGGCCCTTGCGGGTCGCCATCAGCTGGGTGATGGCGCCGAGGTACTCCTCGGGGCTGTCGATGGTCATCCGCTCGACCGGCTCGTGCACCTTGCCGTTGACGATCTTGGTGACCACCTGCGGCTTGCCGACGGTGAGCTCGAACAGCTCCCGGCGCATGGTCTCGACCAGGATGGCGAGCGCCAGCTCACCACGGCCCTGAACCTCCCAGGCGTCCGGACGCTCGGTCGGCAGCACGCGGAGCGAGACGTTACCGATCAGCTCGCGGTCCAGGCGGTCCTTCACCATGCGGGCGGTGACCTTGTGGCCCTTGCCGCCCTTGCCGACCAGCGGCGAGGTGTTGGTGCCGATGACCATCGAGATGGCCGGCTCGTCGACCGTGATCAGCGGCAGCGCGATCGGGTTCTCCGGGTCGGCCAGGGTCTCGCCGATCATGATGTCCGGGATACCCGCGACGGCGCAGATGTCGCCGGGGCCGGCCACCTCGGCCGGCTTGCGGGTGAGCGCCTCGGTCATCAGCAGCTCGGTGATCTTGACGTTCTGGATCGAGCCGTCGCGCTTGATCCACGCGACCTGCTGACCCTTGCGCAGCTCGCCCTGCTCGACGCGGCAGAGCGCGATACGGCCGAGGAAGTTGTCGGCGTCCAGGTTGGTGACGTGCGCCTGGAGCGGGGCGGCCTCGTCGTACACCGGGGCCGGGACGTGCGCCAGGATGGTGGAGAAGAACGGCTCCAGCGAGTCGCTGTCCGGCGGCACGGTACCGTTCTCCGGCTTGGTCATCGAGGCCACACCGTCACGCGCACAGGCGTAGACGATCGGGAACTCGATCTGGTCCTCGGTCGCGTCCAGGTCCAGGAAGAGGTCGTAGGTCTCGTTGATGACCTCGTCGATCCGGGAGTCCGGGCGGTCCGTCTTGTTGATGCAGAGGATGACCGGAAGCTTGGCGGTCAGGGCCTTGCGGAGCACGAAGCGGGTCTGCGGCAGCGGACCCTCGGAGGCGTCCACCAGCAGCACGACGGCGTCGACCATGGACAGGCCGCGCTCGACCTCGCCACCGAAGTCGGCGTGCCCGGGGGTGTCGATGATGTTGATGGTGATCGGCGCGCCACCCTCCTTGGGGTGGTACTTCACCGCCGTGTTCTTCGCGAGAATGGTGATGCCCTTCTCGCGCTCCAGGTCGTTGGAGTCCATCATCCGGTCGTCGAGGTGCTGGTGGGCGGCGAAGGCACCGGCCTGCTTCAGCATGGCGTCGACGAGGGTCGTCTTGCCGTGGTCGACGTGGGCGACGATGGCAACGTTACGAATGTCACTGCGCGTGGGCATGCTGAGCGAAACTCCCGGATCGTGGGTTACGGCGCCCGGCTGCGTTCAGCGTTGATCAGCGTCTTCGCCGCGGACAACCTGCGATCCGTTGATCGCTGTCGCCCGTTCCGCCTGCTACTACCGGTCCACCCGCCGGGCACGACATGCCACGGCTTCCTCCTATGGTACGTGGAACCACCCAGCGCCACCGAAACGGGCAGGCCGGATGGGTTTCAGCGCCGTTCTGGGGCGTCAGCTGCGGCGGAAGCCGAGGTCCTGGAAGCGCGGCGCGGCGAAGCCGAAGGCGCCCGCGTTGGCCACCTCGGTACGGACCGCGACCAGGTCCGGGCGCTGGTAGAGCGGGACGGAGTGGGCCAGCTGCCAGATCCGGGCATCGGCCTTCTGCAGCACCACCTGCCGAGCCTCCGGGTCGAGTTCGGCGTCCGCCTCGGCGAGCAGCTGGTCGATCTCCTCGCTGCCGGTCCTGGCGTAGTTGCGGCCGACCACCGGCAGGCCGTCCGGTCCCGGCCGGGGCTTGCTGTAGCGGGCGGCCGCGCCGGTGGCGTCCGGGGTGGCCGGCCAGGAGAACAGCGCCAGGTCGTACTCGCCGGTGGCCAGGTGGTCGCGCAGGAAGCCCTCCGCCGGGACGGCCTGCGGGCGCAGCGTGATGCCCGCCTCGGCCAGGCCGGCGGTCAGCGCGTCGGCCGCGCGGCGGGCCCCGGCCGAACCCTCCGGGATCAGCAGGCCGAGGACCAGCTCCTTGCCGTCCTTGCTGCGGGCCGCGCCGCCGGTGTGCCAGCCGGCCCGGTCGAGCAGTTCGGCGGCGGAGGTCGCGCCGACGGCGGTGCTGTTGTCCTGGTAACCGTCCTGACCCGCCATCAGCAGGTGGTGCCCGAGCGGTACTGCCTTCAGACCGAGCGGGTTGACCGCCGCCTCGGCGATCCGCTGCCGGTCGACCGCGCGGGCCACCGCCTGGCGGACGGTGGGGTCGGTGAGCGGGCCCCGGGTGCCGTTCAGGGTGAGCTGGGCGAAGGCCGGGGCGGCGGCCCGGTGCAGCTTCAGGCCCGGCAGCGCCTCGGCCCGGCGCAGCGCCTGGGCGGAGGCCTCGGCGACGGCGGCCGCATCGGGTGGGGCCGCACCGGTCTTCGGGTTGGCCGGGGTGGCGTGGTCGACGGCGTCGGTGAGCGCGGCGATGTCCAGCGCGCCCTTGTCGAGGGCGTCCAGCCGCTCGGCGGCCGGGGTGGCCAGGAAGTCGATCGCCTCCGCCTTGGCGGGGTCGCCCCACCAGTGCGGGTTGCGGACCACGGTGGCCCGGCCGCCGGCCCGGTCGTACGTCTTCACGGTGAACGGGCCGGCCGACGGGGCGTTGGTCAGCGGCTGGTTGAAGGCGGCCGGGGTCGCGGTGGCGGCGGCCGGGTAGAGCGGGCTGAACAGCGTCTGCCAGCCGGCGTACGACTGCTTGAAGGCGACCTTGACCTCGCGGGCGTCCGCGCCCTGGGTGACGGCGGCGATCGCGGCGTAGCCCGCCGGGTGCCCGCTGCGGTAGGCCGGGTCGGCGCCGTCGCCCAGGGCCTGCCACTGGGCGGTGAAGTCGGCGGCGGTGATCGGGGTGCCGTCGGTCCAGACCGCCTGCGGGTTGAGGCGGTACGTGACGGTCTGCGGGCTCTGCCCGGCCGGGGTGGACTCGGCGGCGGTCAGGTAGTCCGGGTCCACGGTGGGGCGGGCGTGGTCGTCCAGTCGGAACAGGTGCGGCAGCAGCGCCTCGGTGAGCAGCTCGGTGTCGGCGGTGGCCTCCGGCTGGAACACGTTGAGCGTCGCCGGGACCGCCTCCACCGCCCACCGCACCGTCCCACCGTCCCGGACCTGGTCACGGTCGACGGCGGTGACGTCGGACGCAGCCGGCTGGGCCGGGCGGTCCTCGGAGCAACCGGCGAGCGACACGGTCAGAACGGCAACGGCGAGAAGCTGACGGGCACGCATCCACCCACTGAACCGGTCACCACCGGTCTGCCCGGCCTGACACGACGTCAACTGCTCCAGAAGCACCCGGTTGGCACATGCAAGGGGCTCGGGGAACTGCGAGGAGATCTGGCGCCGGGTTCACATACGAAAGTGCCTGACCATTTACGCACGGGTGACCTTTTCCGAGGTCGGCGTCGCCCCGCGGCGGAGCCGCTCATCAGCAGGGCCCCGAGCCCCTGGTGGCTGACGCCCGGAGGGCACTTAAAGGGTCAGCTCGAACCAGACGATCTTGCCGTTCGGGGTCCGGCGGCTGCCCCAGCGTTCGGCGAGCAGGCTGACCAGCTGGAGGCCGCGGCCGCCTTCGTCGGTCTCCTGGGCGCGGCGTTGGCGGGGCTGGGCGTAGCCGTCGTCCCAGACCTCGCAGACCACCGTACGGTCCCGGAGCAGCCGCAGGCGGATGTCGCCGCGGCCGTGCCGGAGGGCGTTCGTGACCAGTTCGCTGACCAGCAGTTCGGTGGTGTCGACCAGCTCGTCCAGGCCGCGGGCCAGCAGCCAGGAGCAGGCGCGCTCGCGGGCCTTGCCGACCGAGGTGGGCTCGGAGGGGAGCTTCCAGTCGCCGACCGCGTCCTCGGGGAGGGGCTGGACCTTGGCCATCAGGAGGGCGATGTCGTCCTCGCCGTGATGCGGGATCAGCTCGTGCAGCACCTCGTCGCAGAGGCTCTCCAGCTCGCGGGAGCCACCGGTGAGGGCGGTCCGGAAGGCCCGCAGGCCCTCGTCCAGCTGGTGCTTGCGGGACTCCACCAGGCCGTCGGTGTACAGGCCGAGCACGGCGCCGTCCGGCAGCGTGACGGTGACCTCCTCGAAGGGCTCGCCGCCGACGCCGAGCGGGAGTCCGGGCGGGACCTCGAGCATCAGGGCGGGCTCACCGGGGCTGAGCAGGACGGGTGGCAGGTGGCCGGCGTTGGCGAAGATGCAGCGCTGCTTGACCGCGTCGTAGACCGCGTAGACGCAGGTGGCGAGGTAGACCTCGGCCTCCTCGCCGGGGGCGGTGGTGTCGCCGCCGAGGCCGCGGGCGATCTCGTCCAGGGCGGTGAGCACCTCGGCCGGGTCGAGTTCGAGCAGGGCCAGGGTGCGGACGGCGGTGCGGAGTTGGCCCATCGCGACGGCGGCGCGCAGGCCGCGGCCCATCACGTCGCCGATCACCAGGGCGGTCCGGCTGCCGGGCAGCGGGATGACGTCGAACCAGTCGCCGCCGACCTCGGTGTTGTTGTTGCTCGGGAGGTAGCGGCGGGCGATCTCCAGGCCGGTGGCGGCCGGGTTGCCCGGGGGGAGCAGGCTGCGCTGGAGGATCAGTGCGCGCTCGTGCTCGCGGCGGTAGAGCCGGGCGTTGTCGACGCAGACGGCGGCGCGGGCGACCAGCTCCTCGGCGATCGCCACGTCCCGGGCGTCGAAGGGTTCGCTGCCGATCGCGCGGGAGAGCTGGACCAGGCCGAGCACCTGGTCGCGGGCGACCAGCGGCACCACCAGGGTGGAGCGCAGCAGCGGATCGGGGCCCGGCTGCGGGACCACGCTGCGGCCGGTGCGCAGCGCGCGGGCGTGCGGGGAGCGGCGGGGGTAACAGAGCGAGCCGCCGGCCTCGGCGACCGGGACTGCGCCCTCGGCGCCGAGCACGCTGGAGGCGCCGCCGACCACGCTGGAGACGGCCACCCGGCGCAGCTCGCCGGAGCCGTCCGAGGCGCCGGCCTGACCGGAGACCGGGCCGGACTCGCCGGACAGCAGGGCGGTGTAGAGGTCGACGCTGGCCAGGTCGCAGAACTGCGGGACGATCACGTCGAGCAGTTCCTTGGCGGTGGTCTCCAGGTCGAGGGTGGAGCCGATGTGGGTGCTGGCCTCGTTCAGCAGCGCCAGGCTGCGCCGGACCCCGGCCGCCTCGCGCTCGGCGACATGACGACTCGTCACGTCGAGCACCTGGCCGGCCACGCCCATCGGGCGGCCGTTGGCGCTGTTCAGCCGGTACAGCGAGATCGCCCAGCGGCGGCTGCCGTCCCGGGTCGGCACGGTGGCGGTGCGCGGGACGGCCCCGGTGAAGCGCAGGTCGAGCACCGGGCCGCCGCCCGCCAGCACCTTGCGCAGCGCGACCATCAGCCGGTCCGCCTCGCCGGGCAGGAACAGGTCGTACGGGTTGAGCCCGGGGAGCTCGTGGGTGGGCAGGCCGACGGCGGTGGCGAAGGCCTGGTTCACCCGCTGCAGGCGCAGCTCGGGGTCGAAGAGGAAGAAGCCGGTCGGGGTCTGCCCGAAGACCGCCTCGGAGGCGGCCAGGTCGGTCTCGATCCGGCGCAGCCGCCCGAGGTCGACGGCGAGGCAGGTGGCGCCCGGGGTGCCGCTGTCCGGCATCACGTACAGCTCGGCCAGGCCCTCGGCGCCGGTGGCGTCCCGGTACGGGGCGGTGCCGACCCACTCCTCGCCCGCGAGGATGGTCTCCAGCCGGGCCCGGCCGCGCTGCCAGAGCTCGCGGGGAACGAAGGTGGTCACCGGATCGGTACCGACCGCCTCCTCGGCGGGGACCCCGAAGAACTCGGCCGCGCGGGCGCTCCACTGGGTGATCCGGCCGTCCGGGCCGATCGCGAAAGTGGCGACCCGGATGTAGTCGTAGATCGTCCCGGACTTGTCGTAGTCACCCCAGTCGGCGGCCACGGCCGCCCGGAGATCAGGACCGCTCGGCTGCCCGGGCACGGCGACATGGCCGCTGCCGCTCGACGCTTTCCACGCCGGGATGCTGTTCAACGGTCCGATCCCCTCCAACCCGCGCCCATCCGGATGTCGAGAACACCGAGTATTCATCATCGGAGGGCAGGCGCACACGCCCCCAACATCACAACATCGACTCAGGACTCCACTTCCCTGCTCCTCCTTACCCGGAGGCGGCTGTTCGAACCACCGGCGGGCCACAAGATCGCTGGTCGGCGCGCGTCGCTACTCGAGGTGGTCGTCCTCGGGGTCCAGCTCGAACCAGACCACCTTGCCCATGCCCTCGGCCCTGGCCCCCCAGCGCAGCGCCAGCCGGCGGACCAGCTCCAGGCCCCGGCCGCCCTCGTCCGCCTCGGCGGCGTGCCGCTCCCGCGGCGGGTCGGGCAGCGGGTCGGAGATCTCCACCAGCAGCGTCTCGCCGAGGGTGAGCCGGACGCCGATCGGGGCGCTGGCGTACCGGACCGAGTTCGTGACCAGCTCGCTGACCAGCAACTCGGCGGTGTCGGTGAGGTGTTCGACCTCCCACTCGGCCAGCGTGCCGCGGACCAGCCGCCGGGCCCGGGAGACCGCGGTGGGCTCGGCGGGCAGCGTCCAGCCGGCCGTCGGGATGCCCGCCCGCCCCCGGCCGAGCCGGGCCAGCAGTAGCGCCACGTCGTCGGGTTCGCGGCCCTGCTCCATGGTGTCCAGGACGGCCTCACAGGCCTGCTGGATCGAGGCGTACGGCTGCTCCAGCACGGTGAGCAGCCGCCCGAGGCCGACGTCCAGGTCCTTGTCCCTGGACTCCACCAGGCCGTCGGTGCAGAGCACCAGCAGACTGCCCTCGGGGATCTCCAGTTCGATCGACTCGAACGGGACGCCGCCGACGCCGAGCGGGGCCCCGGACGGCAGGTCGAGGATCTGGCCGACCCCGCCGGTCAGCGCGCTGCCGATCCTGGACGGCTCCTCCACCGGTTCCTTGGGCACGATCAGGATCGGCGGGATGTGGCCCGCCTTGGTCGCGGTCAGCCGCTGGGTGGACGGGTCGAAGACCGCGTACACGCAGGTGGCGAGCAGTGCTTCGTCCGGCCCCTGGGCCAGGTCGTCGGTCAGTTCGTGGACGTGCCGCAGCAGCACCTCGGGCGCCAGGTCGAGACCGGCCAGGGTGCGCACGGCGGTGCGCAGCCGCCCCATCGTGGCGGCGGCCCGCAGGCCGTGGCCCATCACGTCGCCGACCACCAGCGCGGTGCGGCCGTCCGGCAGCGGGATGACGTCGAACCAGTCGCCGCCGACCTCGGTGCCGCTGCTGCCGGGTACGTACCGGTAGGCGACCTCGATCCCGGCGGGCTGCGGGACCTGCTGCGGCAGCAGGGTGCGCTGGAGCGTGAGCGCGGCCGTGCGCTCCCGGGCGTACAACCGGGCGTTGTCCAGTGAGCTGCCCGCGCGGTCCGCGAGTTCGACGCTGAAGGCCAGGTCGTCCCGGTCGAAACCCTCCCGGTACCCGGCCCGGCTGATCACCAGCAGACCGATCACGATCCCCCTGGCCCGCAGCGGGACCACCAGACGGGAGTGCACGCCGAGGTCGTGGGCGGCCTGCACCTTGGGGTCACCGGGGTAGGTCAGATCGCTCAACTCCTCCGGGCCGGAGAGCAGTTCGGGGATGCCGGTACGGAGCGCCCGGCCGAAGGCGGAGTCGTCGGCGAAGGTGATCCTGGCCCCCCGACGGAGCATCACCTCGACCTCGGGGGCGTCCTGCACCGAGGCGGTGCCGAGCTGGAGCAGCGAGGTCCTGCGGTCGTGGCCGTGCCGGGGCAGGTCGTCGCCGTGCGCGACCGCCTGCAACAGGATCACCGCCGCGTAGTCGGCCAGCCTGGGCACCACCGCACCGGCCAGCTCCTGGGCGATCCGGGCGGCGTCCAGCAGGTCGCCGACCCGGGAGCCGAACTCGTTGAGCAGCGAGAGCCTGCGCCGGGCATGCTCGACCTTGGCCACCGCCCGGTACCGCTCGGTCACGTCCATCACGGTGCCGGAGATCCCGAGCACCCGGCCCGCCCGGTCGGTCATCCGGCTGTACGAGATCGACCGGAAGCCGGACCGCGCGGTCACCGGCGAGGCCAGCGTGACGTCGATCACCGGCTCGCCGGTGGCCAGCACCTGCCGCTGGATCGCGGTGATCTCGTCGGCCGCCCGCTCGGGCAGCGTCTCCCCGGTGGTCCGGCCGACGTGCTCCTCGGCCGGGACGCCGTTCATCTCGGCCAGCGTGTGGTTGACGGCCGTGTAGCGCAGCTCGGTGTCCAGGATCGCGATGCCCAGCGGGGACTGCTCGAACAGCGCGTCCCGGACCGCGAGATCGCGCTCCACCGCCCGCAGCGCACTGGCCTCCGCCAGCGCCACCTGCAGGAACGGGGTGCCGTCGCCGTCCACCAGCAGCGAGATCCTGGCCTCCACCCCGACCTCGTCGTCGTCCCGGTGCCGCAGCGAGGTGAAGCCCTGCCAGTGGCCGTTGCGCAGGGTCGCCTGGATCGCCGCCCTGACCCGGCCGATCAACTCCTGATCTGCCATCAGCTCGTCGATCCGGCGGCCGACCAGCAGCTCGCTCGGCCAGCCGAGCAGCTCCTCGGCGGCCGGGCTCCAGAGCACCACCCGGCCCGAGGTGTCCAGGATCGCGATGGCCACCTTCACCACGTCGAACAGGCTGCCCTCGGCGCGCTCGCCGAGCGCCTCCACCGGGGAGCTGTCCAGCCCCGGGTACGGCGCGGTCGGGCCGCCCCTGGCGCTCCCCGTCCGGGGTTCGGCGGGCGGGCGGGGGGCCTGGGCTGCAGCGGGATGGGCGGCGGGTGGTTTCGGTGTCAGCCGACGTAGGCGGGCCCGGGCCGAGGCGCTGCCGACCGTCCTGGGCCGTGGGGTCGCACCCGCTCCGGCCACCGCCGGTCGCGGCCCCCGCCGGGAGGCTCCGTCCGCGGACGGCTGCTCTCCGCCGTCGTTACCCGTGCTCGACACCGACCGCCTCACCTATGGTGACGAATACTGCCGAAAAGTGACATACCCAACAGAACGCCAGGCTACCCCGGCGAACGGGTCGGCTTTTCTGATTGACCTACCTGGCCCAACCCGGGGCTGCACCGCAGGCGGGCGCTCAACGGTCTTGGGGCCACTTGCAAAAGTGCCTGACCACCTACGCACGGATCACCTTGCACGAGGTCGGCGTCGCAGTTCCCCGAGCCCCTGGTCAGCTCTGGCTGAGCTCAGCGGAGCAGTGCAGCGACGTGCGGGAGCACCTCGCGGTCGTGGGCCAGCCAGTCGACCGTGGTCAGTTCGGTGGGGCCGAGCCAGCGGAGTCGGTCGTGGTCCTGGAGGGGCTGGGGTTCGCCGGTGATCAGTTCGGCGGCCCAGATCCGGAGCTCGAGACCGGGCCGGACCAGCCAGCTGCCGGGCAGGCGGTGCAGCGCGCGGGCCCGTACCCCGAGCTCCTCCAGGAGCTCCCGCTCCAGGGCCTGCTCTTCGGTCTCCCCGGGTTCGGCCTTGCCGCCCGGGAACTCCCAGCTGCCCGCCACCTCGGGCGGGGCGCTGCGCCGGGCGGCCAGCACCCGGCCCTGGTGGATGAGTGCGCCGCCCACGACGATCCGGTTCGGCGTGGGCTCCACCCAGTACAGCTGCTTGTGCCCCCGGGCTTCGAACTCGGCGGCCAGCGCCTCGGCCGCCGGCCGGGCCAGGTCCTTGGCCACCAGAAAGCGGTTGCCGTTGTCGTCCTGCCGCATCACCCGGTACGTCCCCATGGCCACACCCTAGGGCTGCAGCAGCCCGGCCCGGTGGGGGGCGGGCCGGGCCTGGTGCTCCCCGAAAGCTACGACCGCTCTGCTACCGCCGGGTACGGCCACGGTTAACGGGAGGTAAGCGCTGAGCCAGGGCCGGACGTCGGCCTGAACTACCCGACCCGGGCCAGCACTTCACCGCTCGGCACGGCGAACCAGCCGTCCGGGTCGGCTGCCCAGCGCCGCCAGCCTGCGGCGATCCACTCCAGTTCCCTCTCGGTGGCGAAGCCCCCTGACGCCACGTTCGCGAAGTCCGAGTCGACCACCCGGTCCGCCCAACTGTCGCCCCACCAGTCGCGCTGCGCGGCGGTGGCGTACGTCCAGTTGGACGAGGAGCACTCGATCTTCTCGAAGCCGGCCGCCCTGGCCCAGGCCGCCAGCCGGCGCCCCGCGTTCGGCTCGCCCTCGTTGGCCCGGGCCACCTGCTGGTACAGCGCCATCCACGCGGCCAGCTCCGGCAGTTCGGGGTACCAGGCCATCGCGGCGTAGTCGGCGTCCCGGACCGCGACCACCCCGCCGGGCGCGGTCACCCGGCGCAGCTCGCGCAGCACCAGCACCGGTTCGGCCACGTGCTGCAGCACCTGGTGGGCGTGCACCACGTCGAACTCACCGTCGGCATACGGCAGTCGGTAGGCGTCGGCACGCTCGAAGGTCACGTTGCCGATCCCCCGCCCCGCCACGTACTCCGCCGCCTGGGCCAGCACCTCGGCCGAGCGGTCCACCGCGACCACCCGCCCGGTCGGGCCGACCAGTTCGGCCAGGTCCGCGGTGATCGTGCCGGGGCCGCAGCCGACGTCCAGCAGGGCCTGGCCGGCCCGCAGCTCGGGCAGCAGGCAGGCCGCCGAGTTGGCTGCCGTACGGGACCGGTGCGAGCGCAACACCGACTCCTGGTGGCCGTGGGTGTAGACGGCCTGACGATCGTTCACGGTGGGCTCCCCTCGTCCTGACGACCCGTTCGCCGTCCTTTCGAGCGTACGCCGACGTCTCGCAGGTTGAGAATATCCGTCTCGGATAACAAGACGGCTCGTGCGGTACGTCGTCCGGGCGGGCGAAGTTCGCCATAATCGGGCCATGGGAAAGACTTACGAACGGATCGACGGCCGGCTGCGGAAGTTCATCGAGAGCCAGCCGATCTTCTTCACCGCCACCGCACCGCTGTCCGAGGACGGGCACGTCAACCTGTCCCCCAAGGGCCGGTCCGGCACCCTGGTCGTGCTGGACGAACTCACGCTGGCCTTCCTGGACTTCGGCGGCAGCACCGCCGAGACCCTGGCGCACGTGCGGGAGAACGGCCGGATCACGCTGATGTGGTGCGCCTTCACCGGCCCGCCCACCGTGGTCCGGGTGCACGGGCGCGGCGAGCTGGTGTTCCGGGACGATCCGCGCTTCGCCGAGCTGGTCGGCCGCTTCGACCCCACCGCCGACGGCAGCGCGCTGCGCTGCATCGTGCTGGTGCACGCCACCCGGGTCAGCGACTCCTGCGGCTTCGCGGTGCCGCTGATGGACTATCAGGAGGACCGCTCGATGCACGCGGAGTTCTTCGACCGCAAGACCGACGAGGAGTTCGCCGTCTACTGCGAGGGCAAGCCGTACATCCCGGTCAGCGTGGACGGCCTGCCCGCCCTGCCGCTGCCGCTGCCGCCCCGGCCCTGAACGGCCGGACCCAGCCGTTCGGGGCCCGGTGGATGCTCAGCCGATCTGCAGCACCAGGCCCCCGTCGGCGGCCGGGACCACCCTGACCTGCTCCAGGGTGTCCACCTGCACGGTCGGGCCGAAGGCCGCCGCGCGCGGGCCGACGCCCACCACCCGCATGCCGGCCGCCAGGCCCGCCATGATGCCCGCCTCGGAGTCCTCGAAGACCACGCAGTCCGCCGGGTCCACGCCCAGGCCCGCCGCGCCCTTCAGGAAGCCCTCCGGATCCGGCTTGCTGGCGCCCACCGACTCGGCGGTCACCCGCAGGGCGGGCAGCCGCAGCCCGGCCGCCGTCATCCGGGCCGTGGCCAGCGTCTCGTCCGCCGAGGTGACCAGCGCGTGCGGCAGCCGCTCCAGTGCGGCCAGGAAGACGGCCGCGCCCGGCACCTCCACCACACCGTCCAGGTCGGCGACCTCCTCGGCCAGCATCCGCCGGTTGTCCGCCAGGTTCTGCTCCATCGGGCGCTCCGGCAGCAGGATCGCCATGCTCAGGTGCCCCTGCCGGCCGTGCACCACCCGCATCGCCTCGTCGCCGTCGATACCGTGCTCGGCCGCCCAGCGCCGCCAGCAACGCTCCACCGCCGCCTCGGAGTTCACCAGGGTGCCGTCCATGTCGAGCAGCAGGGCGCGGGCAGGCAGGGTGACAGACATGGGCAGACTCCTCCGAGCAGGGTTTGTCATACCAGGCTACAAAACTCAGCCGATCAGGTGCGCATTGACCTCGCGGGCCGCCTCCGCCAGCTCGGGCAGCTCGACCACCTCGACGCCCGCCGCGGTGAGCAGCGCCGTCCCCTGACACCCGGTCACGAACAGGTCGGGCTCCCGCCAGGCCAGTACCACCCGGGGCACCTCCGCCGCGATGATCAGCTGCGCGCAGGTGCGCGGCCGGGAGGCCCGCTCCCCACACGGCTCCAGCGAGCTGTACACGGTGGCGGTCCGCAGCCTCGGGTCACCGGCGGGCAGTTTGGCGAGCGCGGACTCCTCGGCGTGCACCTTCGCGTCGGTCTCCCGGCTGTACCCCTCGCTGAGCAGCTCACCGTCCGCTCCGACGATCACCGCCCCGACCGAGAAGGCGGTCTCGGAGAACGGGCAGCGCCGGGACAGTTCGACGGCCCGGGCCAGCCAGTCGGCGTCGGTCTTCACGAGGCGGTCTCCTTCAGGGCGTAGCGGAGCAGCACGACGTCACCCACCGTACGGGTCTCCAGCAGCCGCATCCGTCGGGTCGGCCCGCCCGGGAAGTCGGCCGGGCCGACGAACCTCGGCGCGTCCGGCTGCCCGACCAGCAGCGGCGCCACCGCCAGCTGGAGTTCGTCCGCCAGCCCCTCGGCCAGGAACTGGGTGTGCACGCTGCTGCCGCCCTCCACCATCAGCCGCCGCACCCCGCGCGCGCCCAGGTCGTCCAGCACCGCGCCCAGCTCGACCCGCTCGCCGGTGCCCACCACCTCGGCCAGCCCGGCCAGTTCGGCAGCCAGCCGGTCGCGCGCGGCGGCGCCGGTGTACACGATCCGCTCGCCGCCGGTGTGCCAGAAGTTGAGCTCGCTCGGCAGGTCACCGCTGCCGCTCAGGGTCACCTTGACGGGGTACTCGGGCCTCCCGGCCCTGACCCGCTCGGCCCGCCGGGCAGGCGAGTTGACGAGCAGTCGGGGGTTGTCCCGGCG
Source organism: Kitasatospora sp. Root107 (assembly GCF_001424875.1). Taxonomy (GTDB): domain Bacteria; phylum Actinomycetota; class Actinomycetes; order Streptomycetales; family Streptomycetaceae; genus Kitasatospora. The sequence continues at coordinate 322,154 of NZ_LMCT01000001.1, forward strand.
CAGCGTGTTGCCGCCGACCAGGATCGCGTCGCTGGCCGCCCGCAGCTCGTCCACCCGGTCGAAGTCGGCCGGCCCGGACAGCAGCAGGCGTTCGGGCGAGGCGTCGTCCAGGTACCCGTCGATCGACATCGCGGCGCTCAGCAGGACGTACGGGCGAGAAACCACGGGGCCGGTCCGTTCTCTAGTGATCCCGCCACGGTACGACAGGGGCCTGCTACGGGATGATCCGACGGCGGCGGAAGTCCTCGAAGATCTCCAGGAACATCGCCCCCGTGTCGACGTACTCGTGGAAGCCGAACCGCCGCGCCTTCGAGCCGTCCGCGAACATGTCGTAGTCCCAGGAGAAGACGAAGTCGCCGAACCCCCAGGAGGAGACCTCCTGGTAGCTGTGGGGCGCCAGGTCGTGCTCGGCGACCATGGCGTCCCACAGTGCTTCCTTGTCGGCCATCACCGTGCCGAGCGCGAGCGGCAGGCCGGGGGCGACGTCCAGCTCGAAGAACCCGGCGATCTTCGGCCAGAGCTCGCTCCAGCGGAACAGGTCGCCGTTGTTGATGTTGAACGCCTGGTTGGCGCACCGCTCGTCGGTCGCCGCCCAGACCGTGGCCCGGGCCAGCAGCCCGGCGTCGGTGACCTCCAGCAGGGCGTCGTAGGCACCCGGCTTCCCCGGGAACCGCAGCGGCAGCCCCAACTGCTTGGACATCGCGGCATAGACCGCGATCACCATCGCCAGGTTCATCGGGTTGCCGAGCGCGAAACCGGTCACCACCGAGGGCCGGATGGCCGACCAGGTCCAGTCCTTGCCGAGCTGCCGGGCCGTCAGGAAGGCCTGCTGGTCGTGCATGAACTCGGGCGGCATGAAGTACGGGTCGCTCTCCCGGGCCGGGGTCTTGAACGGGCCCAGATGCGCGCCGTACACCTTGTACCCCTGCATCAGGCTGACGTGCCGCAGCCCGGTCGCGACCGGCTCGACGGCCTCCATCACGTTGGTCAGCATGGCCAGGTTCGGCGGCACCAGCTCGGCCCAGCTCGGCCGGTCCTGGTACGCGGCGTAGAAGACGTGGGTGACCTCGGTGAGCCCGGCCAGCTTCGCCTTGGTCTCGACCGGGTCGAGCAGGTCCACGCTCAGGTAGCGCAGCCGGTCGGCCGGTTCGCCGCCCCGGCGGGACAGCCCGATCACGTCCCAGTCGCCGGTGGCCACCAAGTGGTCGACCAGGTTGCGGCCGATCACGCCGTTCGCTCCGACGACAAGTGCGGTCTTCATGGCCCGACGCTCCCGGTGCTGGACGGTGGCTCCGCTCGCTGCGGGCCGGCTTCGATCATCCGCTGAGCTGGACGGATGAGTCCAGGTTCTGTTCCTACTACCTGTCATAACATCAGCTCATGGTGACCTTGCGGCAGTTGGAGTACCTGGTGGCGATCGTGGACCAGGGCTCGTTCACCCGCGCCGCCGAACTCCTGCACGTCACCCAACCCGCCCTGTCGCACCAGATCCGGGTACTGGAACGGCAGTTGGGCGGCCCCTTGCTGGAACGGCTGCCCCGCCTGATCCGCCTCACCCCGGCCGGCCGCGCGATGCTCCCGCACGCCCGCGCCGCCCTCGCCGAAACCCGACGCGCCGAACAGGCCGCCCGCCGGACCGCGGGCAGCGTGAGCGGCGAGGTGGAACTCGCCACCCTCTACGGCTACAGCCTCGGCCTGCTGCCGACCGTCCTGCGGGCCTGGCGGCGGGTCCGCCCCGACATCGGCGTCCGTCTGTTCGAGCACCGGCACGCCGACGAACTGCGCGATGCCATGGCCGCCGGCCAGGCCGACCTGGCGCTCGGCCCACCTCCGCCCGACTGGGCAGGGCCCGTCCACCCGATCGGCGAGGAGGAGTTCGTGGTGGTGGTCGCGGCCGACGACCCGGCTGCCACCGTCCCCTTTCGGCTCTCTTCGCTCGCCGACCGCGCGTGGGTGCACTACGCCCCCGGCAACGGCCTCGCCGAACTCCTCGACCAGGCCTGCGCTGCCGCCGGCTTCCAGTCCCGGACCGCGGTCCGCACCGAGCAGACCGCCGCCGCTCCCCTCCTCGCCGCCGCCGGCCTCGGCCCCACCCTCGCCGCCGCGCACGTCCTCCCACCCGGCTTCGACGGCCGGCTGCTCCGCCCCGACCCACCCATCCGCCGCCGACTCGCCGTCTGGACCCGCACCGACCCCGACCCCCTGACCGCCGCCTTCCGCACCGTCCTCACCCGGGAGGCAGCCGCCCACCTCAACTCCGGTCTCCCGTCCGAGGCTTGACGGTGGCCTCGGGCCCCTCACCCGCCTTCGGTCTCACCCACCACGAGGGCCCGGATCGCGTGGTGGGTGAGGAGCATCGCCCAGACCTCCTGCTCGACCATGGCCGGGGACTTCGAGCGGAGCACCGGGCGGGACCGGCCCTGCCGGACGCCCAGTTCGTCGATCAGGGTGTCGAGGCGCCAGCGCGCGGCGTACAGCCCGGCCAGTTCCGCTGCGGAGGCCCCGGACGGTTCCAGGATCGAGCAGACCAGGCGCCCGGCCCGCAGGCCCGTACGCCGGCCGGACCGGTCGAGGGCGGGGAGGGCGCAGTCGACCACCCGCACCGGAACGAGGCGGTCGGCGGCCGTGGGGCCCGCCAGCCGGGAGAGGTAGGAACCGTCGGCGAGGAGCCGCAGGGGTGGCAGGTCCAGGGAGGGCTTCGCCTCCCAGAGCAGATCCGCGCCGCGTCCACGGGCCCACGTCCACAGGTCGTAGGACAGCGCGCCGCTTGCCGCCACGACGAGCTGTCCCGGCTGCAGCGCGGCGAGCACCTCGCGGGCCGGCTCGGCACCTGCCGGGCCGGGGGCCCCGAGCGCTGCCGCGCGGACCGCGTGGCTGGCGCTCTCGGCGAGGGCCAGCACCTTCACCTGCGGGAGCGGCCGCCCGTCCGACGGGCCGTCAGGGCCGCCGTACGCCAGCCGGTTGTCGGGTGAGTCCGGTACGTCCAGCAGGGCCACGTCGAGTGACATCAGGCGCCACTGCCAGGGGGACGCGCCGTCCGTCCCCGGCAGGGCGGCCGGGCCGGCCACCTTCTCGAACAGCAGTCGCAGCGGCCCCGGGCCCAACCGCTGCCGGGCTTTGGTGATCGCCGCCGCGGAGGGCACCGACAGCCGCCGGGCCCAGCGGTGCTTGCGGGCCAGGCCGGCCAACAGCAGCCGCATCACCTCGCCGTACCCGCTGGCCGGGTAGAGCCACATCGCCAGCGTGAAGTACACGACCGTCCGCGCCGGCAGCGCGCGGTTGCGCTGCTCGCTGCGGCCGGCGGCCTCGACGGCCCCGTCCACCAGGACTTCCGGCAGCGCCGAGGTCAGCGCGCAGACGCCGAGGAGGTCCGCTAATCGCTCCCCCGGCGAGGGCGCCAACTGCCCGGTACGCGCCATGGTTTCGAACCCCCCGCCCGGATGTTCGACCCCGCGATGGATCATTCGCTCCGCATGCCATGCAATCACGGTCATGTGTTCGATGGAAGCTTTCGTGGCGCAAACCATGGAGAACCCGTGAGGGATTCGCGGATGATCCGATCGTTCAGCCCCGTCTCCCCGCAGCCCGGAGAGCGGTGAACAGCCGTTAAGTTAACGGTTTCTGACCTCTTGTCAGGTCGATCGACGCTATCTACCTTCGTGGATCAGGACCTTGGCCCAGCAGACCTACCGGTCTGCACCGGCCGTGACCCCGCGCCATCATCGAATGCGCGACGAGACCCGGAGGCGTCACATGCCCACTGCCGTGCTGGAACTCCTGAAGACCGCCGACTTCCGCGACGCAGGACCGCTCGAACTCGACGACGAGGTCATCGTGTTCGAGGACGACGACCGCAGCGACCTCGAGCACACGGCCTGTCTCGCCGACCCCTGGGTGACCGCCACCACCCGCTACGGCTGCGACGACTTCTAACAGTGGCCGGGCCCATCGCCGGCCGCAGCGGACGGTCCGACGACGTCTGGTCGTACCTGAACGACCCGCGGATGCCGGCGATGGAGCACGGTTGGAAGCTGCACGTCTCGGCTCGTCCCGGTGATCTGGAGGCCGTGACCGGCCTCGTCCTGCCGGTGCTGCAACGGCACGTCTGCCACGCGAAGTTCGCCAAGGATCCGGAGACCCTGCGCGCGATCAACTCGGGCGTGCCGAGCGCCGGTGCCGTCGGCAAGGCGATCACGGTCTATCCCCTGGCCGGCACCATCGTCGGGATCGCCGAGGAACTCGTCGCCGTGCTGCGCGGCCGGGAGGGTCCGCAGATCGTCAGCGACCGGCGGGTCGATCCGGACGCCCCCGTCTACTACCGGTACGGGCCTTTCACCGGCAGCTACCGGACCGGACGGAGCGGGCGGCTCGAATCGGTCATGACCGGACCGGACGGCCGGGTCTTCGACGGCCTCGCCACCGGTTCCTACCGCTGTCCACCGTGGGCCGAGGATCCCTTCGTCGGCGAACCGGGGCGCACCCCGAAGCCGGCTGCGGCCGAATTCGGCGGCGGCCGCTACCGGGTCACCGCCGGCATCGTGCGCAAACCGCAGGGCAACGTCTACCGCGCGGTCGACCGGGACTCCGGGCAACCGGTGGTGGTCAAACAGGCCCGGGCCTTCGTGGCCGAGGACGAATCCGGCGCCGACACCCGGGACCGGCTGCGCAACGAGCGCGCAGTCCTTGCCACCCTCGGCTCCGTCGCGGGCGTGCCCCGGGTGCTGGACTACTTCCGGCACCGGTCCGACGAGTACCTGGTGATGAGCAGTTGCGGCGACCGGAACCTGCGCCGGGAGGTCCAGGAGCACGGCCCCTACCAGGACGGTGACGCCCGGCCGGCCCGTACGCTCTCCGGCCTCGCCGCCCAACTCCTGTGCGTACTGGACGACATCCACCGCCACGGCGTGGTCGTCCGTGATCTCAAGCCCGACAACGTGGTGCTCGACCACGCCGGACGATGCCGGGTGATCGACTTCGGGATCAGCACACGCGACGGCGCCGGCCCGGCGGGCGCAACTCCCGGCTACAGCAAGCCGGTTGCCCGCGAGAGCGGTCCGGCCGAGGCCGCCGACGACTACTACGCCCTGGGTGCGACCCTGTTCTTCGCCGCCACCGGCATGGACCCGGTGATCGTCGACGCCGACGCCGGAGTCAACCGGGACCGGACCCTCCTCGGCCTGGCCTGGGCGCTCCCTGGCCGCGACCACCGGGAGATCGGGGCGTCGATCACCGATCTGACGAGCCTTGATCCGGCCGTACGAATCGCCGGTGCCGCTCGGCTTCGCACCGGGGCACCCGGCCTGCCCGGAACGTCCCGGCGACCTCGCCCGCCCCGGCTCGACGACGGCCTGCTCGAGGAGATCGTCGAGCACGCGACCGCGTTCTGCGTCGACGAGGCGCGCCGGATCGTGGACCCGGTGCTCGCCGACCGCACGGCCGTCCCGGCACCGATCGACGTCTACGGCGGAACTTCCGGGCTGGGACTGGAACTTCTCCACCACACGCACCGGCCCGGAGTGCGCGAGACGGTCGACGAGCTGGCGCGGTGGACCGCCGAACAGTCCAGGATCCTGTCATCGGGCTTCTACTCGGGACGTACCGGAGTCGAACTCTTCCTCGCCTCGGCACGGACAGCCGACCCCTTCGACCACCCGCCCCTGCCGACCGAAGGGCCGGACGGCGGCCCGCCGGAGGCGGACCTGATCGAAGGCGTAGCCGGTATCGGCCTCGGCCGGCTGCTGCTGGCCCGGCGAGCTGACGACCCCCACCTGACCGACCACCACCTCGGCATCGCCGCCGAGTGCGCGCGGATGCTGGCGTCCGGTGACGCCCGGCTGACGCCCATGGGCGCCGACACCGTCGGCAGCGCCGCACTGCGCGAAGGTCTCGCCCACGGCGAGGCCGGGGTCGCGTACTTCCTGCTCGAATACGCCGCCGCGACCGGAGACCCCGCCGCAGTCGACCGCGCCCGGGCGGCCTGCGCGCGCCTCGCCGCCCTCACGCCAGGCATCATCGCGGCCGCCACCAGGCCCGGAGCGACCCGCCGGTACGGCTCGTGGTGCCGCGGCCTGGCCGGCATCGGGGCTGTCCTCGTCCGGGCCGCCGACCGCCTCAACGAGCCGGAATGCCTTCTCCTGGCCCAGCAGACCGCCCGCACCTGCGCCGCGCTGGCACCGCGCATGCCGCTGGTCACCCAGTGCTGCGGGCTGTCCGGAGTCGGCGACCTGATGGTGGACGTCGCAGCGGCCTCCGACTCCGAGGAGTTCCGGGACGCCGCCCGCACCATCGCAGAGATCATCCTGACCCGCAGCGGCGGCACCTGGCCCCGCCCCGTCTTCCCCGACGCCGACCTGGCCGCCTCCTCCGCCACCTGGGCCGGCGGCTCAGCCGGCGTCCTCGCCTTCCTCCGTCGCCTGCACGACCACCGCGGCCCCCGCCTCGGCCTGATCGGCTGACCATTTGCCTTGTCGACACAATCTCTCGGGCGTACAGTTTTCTGTACGCCCAGTAGAGGAGCCATGCCGTGAAGACGATGACCTACTCAGAGTCCCGAGCACGGTACGCCGAGGTACTCAACGCGGTCACGGACGACCGCGAGGAGATAGTGATCACCCGTGCCGGACACGAGCCGGTGGTCATCGTCTCGCTGGAGGACTACCAGTCGCTCAAGGAGACCGCCTACCTACTGCGCAGCCCTGCCAACGCCCGCCGCCTCCTGGCCTCGATCGACGAACTGGAGACCGGCGGCGGGACAGTACGGGAGTTGGCGGACCCGGAGTGAAGGTCACCTTCGCCTCCCAAGCGTGGGAGGACTATCTGTGGTGGCAGATCCAGGACCGCAAGATTCTCAAGCGGATCAACACCCTCATTGCCGACGTGGCACGCAACGGCAACGAGGGCATCGGCAAGCCGGAACCACTCAAGCACGGATTCCACGGCTACTGGTCGCGGCGGATCAACGACGAGCACCGCTTGGTCTACAAGGTCACCGACGACTCCGTACTGATCGCCCAGTGCCGCTACCACTACGAGAGCTGACCCCTCGCCGTTCGGCGAACAGAAACGGTGCCCGGCCCGCTCACCAGCAGGCCGGGCACCGTTTCCGATGGTTCGTCACACGTTGAAGCGGAACTCCACCACATCGCCGTCCTGCATGACGTACTCCTTGCCCTCGATCCGGGCCTTGCCCTTGGAGCGGGCGTCGGGGATGGAGCCGCACTCGACCAGGTCGTCGAAGGAGACGATCTCGGCCTTGATGAAGCCCTTCTGGAAGTCGGTGTGGATCACACCGGCCGCCTCGGGGGCGGTCGCGCCCTTCTTGATGGTCCAGGCGCGGACCTCCTTCGGGCCGGCCGTGAGGTAGGTCTGCAGGCCGAGGGTCTCGAAGCCGACCCGGCCGAGGGTGGACATGCCGGTCTCCTCCTGGCCCATGGACTGGAGGAGTTCGAGGGCCTCGTCCTCGTCCATGCCGATCAGCTCGGACTCGATCTTGGCGTTGAGGAAGATCGCCTCGGCGGGGGCGACCAGGGCCCGCTGCTCGGCCTTGAACTCCTCGTTGGTGAGCTCCTCCTCGTCCACGTTGAAGACGTAGAGGAAGGGCTTGGTGGTGAGCAGGTGCAGCTCCCGGACCGAGGAGGCGTCGAAGCCGACCTCGAACAGGGTCTTGCCGGACTCCAGGATCTTCTGGGCGGCCTCGGCGGCGGCCAGGGTGGCCGCGCTCTCCTTCTTCAGCCGGGACTCCTTCTGGAGCCGCGGCAGGACCTTCTCGATCGACTGGAGGTCGGCGAGGATCAGCTCGGTGTTGATGGTCTCGATGTCGTCCTTGGGCGAGACCTTGCCGTCCACGTGCACCACGTCGGGGTCGACGAAGGCGCGGATGACCTGGCAGATCGCGTCCGACTCGCGGATGTTCGCCAGGAACTTGTTGCCCAGGCCCTCACCGACCGAGGCGCCGCGGACGATGCCCGCGATGTCGACGAAGTCGACCGTCGCCGGGAGGAGCCGCTGGGAACCGAAGATGCCGGCCAGCACGGCCAGCCGGGCGTCCGGCACGCCGACGACGCCCACGTTGGGCTCGATGGTGGCGAACGGGTAGTTGGCCGCCAGCACGTCGTTCTTGGTCAGGGCGTTGAACAGGGTCGACTTGCCGACGTTCGGCAGGCCGACGATTCCGATCGTGAGCGACATGTGGCGCAGTCCCGTGGGCTTGGAGGGCGTGGAGCGGCGCGGGTGCCCCGAGCCGATCGCCAAGTCTACGGCCCCGGTCACACCGCGCCGTCGGCTGTGCGGACGAGCGGTCCACTCGGGGGCAAGCGGGCGAAGCCGAACTCCGACCGGCCGTCCCCCGGTTGATCGTTCGTCCCCGGACGTTACGCCGGCCGGGGACACGGAATGAGGCGAACGCGCCATTACACCGTGTGGCGATGATCGGACCGTACGTTGGACGGGTGGAGCAGAGCATCCGTACCCAGCCGCCAGGGCCCAGACGCCGACCGCCAGCCGGCGCCGGCGAGGCCGCCGTACCGGGGCCTGCCATGCCCCCCGACGCCCGGGCGGCGGTACCGAAGCTGCGGCTGCCGCTTCGGCTGCCGCAGCCGATGCGGTCCCGGACGAAGGCCCGCAGCGGCCCGCCGGCCCGGCTGACGGCGGTCGGCACCGGCGTGCTGGCGCTGGCCGCGACGCTGGCGGCGGCGGCGGTGGACCGGCTGCTGTTCGGCGATCTCGGGGTGCTGTTCGGGCTCGGCTACCTGGTGGTCTGCTTCCAACTGGCCGTCCGGGTACGCCTGGCGGACCTGCCGGCCGCGCCGATCAGCGGGCCGATCGCGTTCGCGCTGGCGCTGGTCTGCTTCGCGCCGGGTGCGGCGTCCGGGGTGACCGGTCAGGTGGTGGCGCTGGCCAGCGGTCTTGCCCTGCGGGCGGGCTGGCTGTTCACCGGCACCGGTCTGGCCGCGGTGGTCGTGGCCGCCCGGTTCCTGGCACAGCGGCGGATCCGGCGCAGCCGGGCCTCCTGAGCCGAGCTGGGCCGAAAATCCGGGCCAGGAGCTGACGGTGGCTCAGCCGCTCGCGGCGGCCATCGCGGCACCGACGATGCCCGCGTCGTTGCGCAGCAGCGCCGGGACGATCTCGGCCGGGCGCTCCTTGAGCAGCGGCAGGAACTTGTCGTGCTTCCGGCTCACTCCACCACCGACGATGATCAGCTGCGGCGAGAACAGCATCTCCACCAGGTCCAGGTACTCGTCCACCCGCTCCGCCCACTCGGGCCAGCTCAGCCCGTGCCGCTCACGGGCGGCCGAGGAGGCACGGCGTTCGGCGTCCTTGCCGCGCAGTTCGAGGTGGCCCAGCTCGGTGTTGGGCACCAGCGCGCCGTCGGTGAACAGGGCGCTGCCGATGCCGGTGCCGAAGGTGAGCATCAGCACCACGCCGTCCCGGCCCTGCCCCGCGCCGTACCGGACCTCGGCCAGGCCGGCCGCGTCGGCGTCGTTGACCACGGTGACGGGCAGGTCCAGGGTCTCCCGGAACAGACCTGCGGCGTCCAGCCCGATCCAGTCCCCGGCCACGTTGGCGGCGGTGTGGATCCGGCCGCCGACCACCACACCGGGGAAGGTCAGCCCGACCGACCCCCGGTGGTCAAAGTTCGCGACCACCTCACGGACCGCCTCGACCACTGCCGACGGCGAGGCCGGACGGGGCGTCAGGACCTTGTGCCGCTCTTCGGCCAGGGTGCCCCGCTCGAGATCGACCGGGGCACCCTTGATGCCCGAACCACCGATGTCCACACCGAACACAGCCGTCACCGCGTACCTCCGCTCATCCACAGACCTGTGGACAAACCTACGGGCCGTCAGGCGGAACCGCCCTACAGCTTGCCGGCCGCCTCGGCCCGCAGGTCGCGGCGGAGCTCCTTGGGCAGCGAGAAGATCAGGTGCTCCTCGGCGGTCTTGACCGTCTGCACGTCGCCGTAGCCGCGCTCGGCCAGGTAGGCGAGCACGCCCTCGACCAGGATCTCCGGGACGGAGGCGCCGCTGGTCAGGCCGACCGTGGTGACGCCCTCCAGCCAGGACTCGTCGATCTCGTCGGCGAAGTCCACCAGGTGGGCGGCCTTGGCGCCGTACTCCAGGCCGACCTCGACCAGGCGGACCGAGTTGGAGGAGTTCTTGGAGCCGACCACGATCAGCAGGTCGGTCTCGGGGGCGATCTGCTTGACCACCACCTGGCGGTTCTGGGTGGCGTAGCAGATGTCGTCGCTGGGCGGGCTGACCAGCAGCGGGAAGCGCTTCTTCAGCTCGCCGACGGTGGCCATCGTCTCGTCCACCGAGAGCGTGGTCTGGGACAGCCAGACCACCTTGGACTCGTCGCGGACCTGCACGTTGGCGACGTCCTCGGCACCGTCCACCAGGTGGATCCGGTCGGGCGCCTCACCCATCGTGCCGACGACCTCCTCGTGGCCCTCGTGGCCGACCAGCAGGATGTCGTAGTCCTCGTCCGCGAACCGGACGGCCTCCTTGTGCACCTTGGTGACCAGGGGGCAGGTGGCGTCGATGGTGGCGAGCTTGCCGATCTTCGCCTCGTCGTGCACGGACGGGGCGACACCGTGCGCGGAGAAGACCACGATCGAGCCCTCCGGCACCTCCTCCGTCTCGTCGACGAAGATCGCGCCCTGCTTCTCCAGGGTCTGCACCACGAACTTGTTGTGGACGATCTCCTTGCGGACGTAGATCGGGGCCCCGTACTGCTCCAGGGCCTTCTCCACGGCGATGACGGCGCGGTCGACACCCGCGCAGTAGCCCCGGGGGGCGGCGAGCAGGACACGGCGCTGCGCAGAGTTGGACATGGCTCCCATGGTACGGGCGGGCCCGGGCCGCGCCGACGGGTACCTGCTACCGGACGCAACGGGACAGAAGTGATCAAATTTGAGCATGGCTGAGCAGACTGAAGGGCCGGGCGACCTGCGCCGGGTCCTGGGCGTACGCGATCTGATGGTCTACGGGCTGCTGTTCATCGCCCCGATGGCACCGGTCGGCGTGTTCGGCGTGCTGGACGCCAAGAGCCACGGCGCGGTCGCGGCGGTCTACCTGGCCGCCACCGTCGCGATGGGGTTCACCGCCTACAGCTACGCCCAGATGGTGCGGGCGGTGCCGCAGACCGGGTCGGTCTTCGCGTACGCCCGGGCCGGGCTCGGCGAGAGCTGGGGGTTCGTGGCCGGCTGGATGGCGATGCTCGACTACCTGCTGATCCCGGCGGTGGCGTACCTGTTCTCCGGGATCGCGCTCAACTCGCTGGTGCCGGACGTCTCCCGCTGGGTCTGGACGGTGCTGGCGGTGCTGGTGACCACCGCGCTCAACCTGGCCGGGGTCCGGACGGCGGCGGCGGTCGGCTTCGCGGTGCTGGCGCTGGAGATCGTGGTGCTGGCGGTCTTCGTGGTCTCGGCCGTGGTGGTGCTGGCCAGGGACGGCGCCGAGCGGGGCTGGCTCTCGCCGCTGACCGGGGTCGGCGGCTTCTCGCTGACCGCCGTGGTCTCGGCGGTCTCGGTGGCGGTGCTCTCCTACTTGGGCTTCGACGCGATCGCCTCGTTCGTCGAGGAGGCGATCGGCTCCTCGGCGGCGGTGGCCAAGGCTGTGCTCTGGTGCCTGGCGCTGGCCGGTGTGCTGTTCGTGACCCAGACCTACCTGGCCGCGCTGCTCACGCCGGTGACGCCACAACAGCTGGCGGCCGACCCGGCCGCGCAGGGGTCGGCCTTCTACGACACCGTGGACGCCTCGATCGGGCACTGGCTGCAGACCCTGGTGGCGGTCAGCAAGGCGATCGGCGCCGCCTTCGCCGCCCTGGCCGGGCAGGCGGCGGCCGGGCGGCTGCTGTTCGCGATGGCCAGAGAGGGGCGGCTGCCCCGGGCGCTGTCGGCGGTGGACGCCCGGACGGCGGTGCCCCGGCGGGCGCTGCTGACCGCCGCCCTGGTCACCCTGGTGGCGGCGGTCTGGGCGGCCCGCCGGGACGACGGGCTCGACCAGCTGACCTCGGTGGTGAACGTCGGCGCGCTGTTCGCGTTCGGGCTGCTGCACGCCTCGGTGATCGGCTGGTACACCGTCAAGGGCGACTCCCGGGACTGGATCCGGCACCTGCTGATCCCGCTGCTGGGCATGGCGGTGATCGCCTGGGTACTGGTCGAGGCCTCCCACACCGCCCAGTGGGTCGGCGCGACCTGGCTGGCCGTCGGACTGCTTGTGCTGGTGGTGCAGAGCCCGGCCGTCCGGCGCGGGCGCTGACCCTTCGTCACCTGCGGCCCGGCATCACCTGCGGCCGGTCGTCACTTGCGGCCCGCACTCCAGTTCAGGCCCCAGCCGTACGCCTCGTCGATCTGCTGGTGGTTCGACCGGCCCTCGACCGCCTGGAAGTACCGGCCCTCGCGGTTCACCACCAGCCCGTCGCCGTCGTTCTCCAGCAGTGCGACCACGCAGCTGGTGGCCGGGAAGTCGCAGCCGTCCAGCGGCAGTTCGACCGGTGCGCCGGTGGCGGGGTAGAGGGTGGCCAGGCCGTTCAGGCCGGTCAGCGGCTGGTTATCGAAGGCGAACGCGAAGACCACCAGACGCTGGATCAGGTCGGCGTGGTCCAGGTTGATCCACAGGTCCTCGCCGGTGGTCACCGCACCGGTCCGGTCGTCGTTGGCCAGCTGGATGAACGGCGGCTCGTACAGTCCGCCGAACCGCTGCCCGATCGCCTGCACGATCCCGGAGCTGCCGTCCCGGAGCTGCCACAGGCAGGCCAGGTCCAGGTCCCGGCCCGCCATCGGGGACGGGCCCGCCGCCCGCATCCGCTTAGCCAGCCAGCCGGCGGCGCCGCCGCCGCCGGACTGCTGCTTCTGCGGCGCACCGGCGGCAGCGGCCCAGTTGAGGTTGACCCGGAGCAGGCCGCCGACCGCACCATGCTTGCGCAGCGACAGGCGGGGGGCCTCCTTGGTCAGCGTGATCTTGGTGAAGCTCAGCGGTGCCGCAGCGGGCGCGGCCGCCGGGGCGGACACGGGCATCGGCGGAGCGGCGTACGGCGCGGGCGGAGCGACCGGCGCGACCGGCGGAGCAGGAGCAGCAGCCGGGGTGGTCACCGGGGCCGGGGCGGGCTCCGAGTCGACCTGGATGCCGTAGTCGGTGGCCAGCCCGGCCAGCCCGGAGGCGTACCCCTGGCCCACCGCGCGGAACTTCCAGCCCTCGCCGCGCCGGTACAGCTCGCCGAGCACGAAGGCCGTCTCGGTGTCCGCCCCGGTGTCCTCGAACCGGACCAGCTCCGTCCCGGAGGCCGCGTCCAGCACCCGCAGGTACAGCCCGGGCAGCGCGCCGAACCGGCCGCCGTCGCTGGAGGCGGCCAGCACCACCGTCTCCACCGCCGGGTCGAGCCCGGCCAGCCGGACGGTCAAGGTGTCCACCACCGAACCCGGGGCGGACCGCTTCCCGGTGTGCCGGACGGCGCCGGAGACGTCCTGCGGCTGGTTGTAGAAGACGAAGTCCGCGTCGGACCTGACCCGGCCACCCGCCAGCAGCAGCGCGGACGCGTCGGCATCCGGTACGCCGGGGCCGGTCGACCAGCCCAGCTCGACCAGCACCTCGGCCGCCGCCACCGGCACGTTCGCACCCTTGGAAATCACCATCAGCCCGTCGCTCCCCGAAGTTGACGCCTGCTCGGGCTCCACCCTAGAGCCGAAGGGGCGCCCAGGCAGCGCGCGGGCCTGACGGGAGTGCGTCGGTGCGCGGGGTTAGCCTCGTCGGTATGGCCAACAGCAGCTCTCCCGAGGCGCCGATCCCGGTCGGCAAGGTTTCCGCGCTCATCGGCGGCTGGGTGGAACGGCTCGGGGCGGTCTGGGTGGAGGGGCAGATCACCCAGATCAGCCGGCGACCGGGGGCGGGCGTGGTGTTTCTGACGCTGCGTGACCCGGACCGGGACGTCTCACTGACCGTCACCTGCTTCCGGCAGGTCTTCGACCAGGTCGCCGAGGACGTCCAGGAAGGCTCCCGGGTGCTGGTCTTCGCCAAACCCGAGTGGTACGTCGCCCGGGGCACCCTCTCACTGCGGGCCACCGAGATCCGGCTGGTCGGCCTGGGCGAGCTGCTCGCCCGGCTGGAGCACCTGAAGCGGAAGCTGGCCGCCGAGGGCCTGTTCGCCGCCGAGCGCAAGCGGCGGCTGCCGTTCCTGCCGCACTGCGTCGGCCTGGTCACCGGCCGAGGCTCGGCCGCCGAGCGCGACGTACTGGAGAACGCGCGGCGCCGCTGGCCCGCCGTCCGCTTCGAGGTCCGGAACGTCCCGGTGCAGGGCAACGCCGCCGTAGCCCAGGTGACCGCCGCCGTACGGGAGTTGGACGAGCACTCCGAGGTGGACGTGATCATCGTGGCTCGGGGCGGCGGCAGCGTGGAGGACCTGCTGCCGTTCTCCGACGAGGGCCTGCTCCGGGCGGTGGCCGCCGCCCGTACGCCGGTGGTCAGCGCGATCGGGCACGAGCCGGACCAGCCGCTGCTGGACTTCGTCGCCGACCTGCGGGCCTCCACCCCGACCGACGCCGCCAAGCGGGTGGTGCCGGACGTGAATGAGGAGCTGAGCCGGGTGCACCAGCTCAGGGACCGGGCCAGGCGGCACATCACCCACCGGGTGGAGCGCGAGCAGGCGGGCCTGGCCGGTCTGCGCAGCCGTCCGGTGCTGGCCTCCCCGCACCGGCTGGTGGACGGTCCGGCCGAGCAGGTCGCGGCTCTGCTGGAGCGCTCCCGGCGGGTCCTCGGCCATCGGCTGGACGCCGCCGAGTCCGACCTCGGCCACACCCTGGCCCGGGTGGTCGCGCTCTCCCCGCTGGCCACCCTGCAGCGCGGCTACGCGGTGCTCCAGCACGCCGACGGCCGGGTGGTCAGCGATCCGGCCGACCTGACGCCCGGTGAGCTGCTGCACGCCCGGGTCGCCGAGGGCGCCTTCGAGGTGACCGCCCGTCAGGATTGAATCAGCCGCTGGCGGGAGAGCGGTACGGAGTGCTCGTGGAAGCCGAGGCTGCGGTACAGCGCCTCGCCGCCCTCCGTGGCGTGCAGGTCGATCCTGGTGACCCGGCGGGCGTCGAACCAGGCCAGCAGGGCCTCGGTGCAGGCCCGGCCGTAGCCCCGGCGGCGGTGGGCGGGGTCGGTGCAGATGTTGAAGACGAAGCCGAACAGCCCGTCGGGATGCCCCGGTGCGGGCAGCCGTCGCTCCAGGGTGCCGACCGCGCAGGCGGCCAGCCGGCCGGGCAGGTCCGGGTCGTCGACCACGAAGGCGGCCATGGTGCGCCGGTCATCGGGATCGGCCAGCCGCTCGCGCAGTACCTGTTCGGCGGCCGGCTGCCAGCCGCCCGGGTCGGGCTTCCCCGACATCGCTTCGAACATCAGGCCGCGCAGCCGGACCAGTTCGGCTGCGTCCTCGGGGGTGGCGGGTCTCACCTGGGGCGTCATGGCGCCGAGGGTAGCCAGCGACGGCACCGGGACACACCCGAATTGTCCGCCGCACCGCCTACCCTGACGGAATGACAGAGCAGCAGGGGAATAACGCGGACGACAGTCTCGGTTACGAGCAGGCGCGGGATGCGCTGCTCGACGTGGTCCGGCAGCTGGAGGCGGGCGGCGTCCCCCTGGAGGAGTCGCTGGCCCTCTGGGAGCGCGGTGAGCAGCTGGCCAAGGTCTGCCAGCGCTGGCTGGACGGCGCCCGGGCCCGGCTGGACGCGGCGCTGGCCGCCGAGGGCGGGGAGACCGGCGGCGAGTAGCTCGCGTCTCACCATGTGACGTGGTTCACAGGGCAGTTGCGGAATGGTTTAAGTTTCACCTAACGTTGGACCGTACCGAACGGCGCGCAAACCGCTGCTCCGTGATGCAGACGTATATCCCGTAGAGGTGGACCCGTAATGACCCTGGCTCTCGACGCCGCCGCCCAGGACCTGCTCTTCCGTGAGGCCCGCACCGCCAACACGTTCACCGACGAGCCGGTCAGCGACGAGCAGGTCCAGGCCATCTACGACCTGGTCAAGTTCGCCCCGACCGCGTTCAACCAGCAGCCGCTGCGCGTGATCCTGGTCCGCTCCCCCGAGGGCCGCGAGCGCCTGCTGCAGCACATGGCCGACGGCAACAAGCCCAAGACCGCCACCGCCCCGCTGGTCGCGATCCTGGCCGCCGACAACGAGTTCCACGAGGAGCTGCCGGCCCAGCTCCCGTCCTTCCCGCAGGCCGCCGAGCTGTTCTTCACCGAGCGCCCGGTCCGTGAGGCGTCCGCCCACTTCAACGGCGCGCTGCAGGCCGGCTACTTCATCCTCGGCGTCCGCGCCGCCGGCCTGGCCGCCGGCCCGATGACCGGCTACAACGCCGCGGGCATCAACAAGGAGTTCTTCGCCGACGGCGAGCACTCGGTGCTGGCCGTGGTCAACATCGGCAAGCCGGGCGAGGACGCCTGGTACCCGCGCTCCCCGCGCCTGGCGTACGACGAGGTCGTCACCACCGTCTGACGGTGACCCCGCAGCTACGACGAAGCCCCCGGCCACACGGCCGGGGGCTTCGGTGCGTTCCGGGTCCGGGTGCTACCGCAGCGACTGGGCGAACTCGGTGAGTTCCTCCCAGCCTGCGCTGCCGACGACCACGGTGGTGGCGCTGCCGCTCTGGACCACCAGGGCGCGGTAGGACTTGCCCTGGTAGCGCTGCCACTCCTGGCCGCCGATCGTCGCGGTACCGTCCGGCTTCGCGCCCTCCACCGCGTCGGCGACCGCCTTGTCGCGGGCCTCCAGGCTCTGCTCGACCGCCGCGTACTGGCCGCCCGGCGTGAGGAAGCCCAGGTGCCAGGCCTTCGGCCGCTTCTTGTCCTGGTTGTACTCGACCGAGGTGGCCTTCCACCGGTCGGACAGGCCCTCCGGGGCCAGCACCGGGTACGGCGCGGCGCGCTTGGCCGAGGCCGCCGAGGAGCGGTAGTCGACCGCCTTCAGCCCCGAGCCCTCGGAGTGCGGGATGAAGAGGTACCCGACGAAGACCACGCCACCGATCGCCAGCATCGACAGGATCATGTCCCGTACCGTCTGCCGGCCTCTCATGCTGCTTTTCCCTGCCACCCCCTCATCGTGAACCATCCCCTTCCCCGCCCCTACCACCGGGGTCCTCCCGGACGGGTGAATCCGGCCGGGGAACGGCCAGTGGACGCAGTACGAGGCCAGCCGGGGGTGCGCCACAGACAGCCATGAGGTGGGCAGATACGATCGCAGGACCCTCATCACGGCGTTCGACCTGGCACTTGTCGGGCGCTCTGGCCGTCGCGTACAGAGAGGTATCGACGATGACCGCCCAGCACAGCAACTTCCCCAGCTCCCTGATCGTGGCCCCGGAGGCCCCCGATCGGAACCTCGCCCTCGAACTCGTCCGGGTCACCGAGGCCGCCGCCATGGCGGCCGGCCGGTGGGTCGGCAGGGGCGACAAGAACGGCGCCGACGGCGCGGCCGTGAAGGCCATGCGCACCCTGGTGTCCACCGTGTCGATGAACGGCGTGGTCGTCATCGGTGAGGGCGAGAAGGACGAAGCCCCGATGCTCTACAACGGCGAGCGGGTCGGCGACGGCACCGGCGCCGAGTGCGACGTCGCGGTGGACCCGGTGGACGGCACCACGCTCACCGCCAAGGGCATGGCCAACGCCGTCGCGGTGCTGGCCGTCGCCGACCGCGGCACCATGTTCGACCCGAGCGCGGTCTTCTACATGGACAAGCTGGTCTGCGGCCCCGAGGCCGCCGACTACGTCGACATCACCGCCCCCGCCGCCGTGAACATCCGCCGGGTCGCCAAGGCCAAGGGCAGCTCGGTCGAGGACGTCACCGTGATGGTGCTCGACCGGCCGCGCCACGCGGGTCTGGTCAAGGAGATCCGCGAGGCCGGCGCCCGGATCAAGTTCATCACCGACGGCGACGTGGCGGGCGCCATCATGACCGCCCGCGCGGGCACCGGCGTCGACCTGCTGATGGGCATCGGCGGCACCCCCGAGGGGATCATCGCGGCCTGTGCCATGAAGTGCATGGGTGGCGTGATCCAGGGCAAGCTGTGGCCGAAGGACGACGCCGAGCGGCAGAAGGCGCTGGACGCCGGGCACGACCTGGACCGGGTGCTCACCACCGACGACCTGGTCAGCGGCGAGAACGTGTTCTTCGTCGCCACCGGCATCACCGACGGCGAGCTGCTCCGCGGCGTCCACTACCGCCAGGCCACCGCCACCACCAGCTCGCTGGTGATGCGCTCGAAGAGCGGGACGATCCGTCAGATCGACTCCACCCACAAGCTCTCCAAGCTGCGGGCCTACAGCGCGATCGACTTCGACCGCGCCAACTGAGGCACCCTGGGGGCTCGGGCACCTGCGCTCTGCGCATCAGCCGTCTACGGCCCAGGGGCTCGGGGAACTGCGACGCCGACCTCGGACAAGGTGATCCGTGCGTAGGTGGTCAGGCACTTTCGCCTGTGACCCCGGCGCCAGATCTCCTCGCAGTTCCCCGAGCCCCTGGGTAGTCAACGGCTGAGCACCTGCCCAAAGCGCAGCCCTCGACGGCTGGGCTCGGTTCAGCCGGCTATCCGGCGGGCCGCCGGTATCCGCAGCTCGGCCTCCCGGCGCCGCCGCCGGGCCAGCACCACCCGGCGCTCGGCCGCCGTGAGGCCGCCCCAGACGCCGTACGGCTCGGGCTGGGCCAGGGCGTGCTCCCGGCACTCCAGCAGGACCGGGCAGCGCGCGCAGACCTGCTTGGCGTGCTCCTCCCGGGACAGCCGGGCCGCCGTGGGCTCCTTCGACGGGGCGAAGAACAGCCCGGCCTCGTCCCGTCGGCAGGCCGCCCCGGTGTGCCAGGGATTGTCCTCCCGTTGGTCGAGCCGCTGCGCCGCCACCGCCGCCGGAGCGGTGGTACTACGGGCCGCCGGTTGAGGGGCGACACGGGCGCTGGACTCGATGGGATGCAGCACGGCTAACTCCTGACGGGCTCAAGAGAACTCGGGGGGAAGGCTCCCTGCCCGGCTGCCCCGTTACCGACCCCGCTCGCGGCATCCGTAGGTTTCAACTGCCCCCGGGGTCACAGCCGTACAAGAAACGATATGCGTCTGGAACTACCCCGCCGCCGCCTGATTCATGCACACCGCATGCGGCCGACTACAGGCTGCACTCGACCCAGGATCGAGTGCCCGCCCCGAAGTTGACGGCCCGTGAGGTCACGAACGGTCAGCCGTCGAGCTGCTTGCGCACCCACTCCCGGAGCTTCTTGCCGCGCCGGGGCCTGGCCTCGCAGCCGCCGAAGACCGCCGCGCCCTTCACCCGGACCACCGGCGCGTACGGATCGGCCGAGGTCTGCTCCCGGACGTCGAAGCCGCCGAAGATCCCGACCCCGCTGCCGTGCAGCGAGACGTTCTCCGGCACCTTGATGTCGACGCCGCCGAAGACCGCCCAGACCTCGATCTCCACCTCGGGCGACTCGAACACGGCGTCGCTGAGGTCGATCTCCACCCCGCCGAACACCGCCACCGCGCGCAGGTGCGAGCCCACCCGCCAGCGGCCCTTCCGGCTGCTGCCCCCGAAGACCGCCACCATGGTCGGCGACTCGCTCCGGGCCGGCAGCTGCGGCTGCGGTGCGCGCTGGGCCGTGCTCTGCGGCTGCTCGGCGGAGAGCGGCCGGTGCGCGGGCAGGTCCCTGGTCAGCGGCACCAACTCGCCCAGCGTGCGGGCGTTGTAGGCCGCCTCGATCCGCTCGGAGTGCTCCTCGACGGTGAGCCGGCCCTCGGCGTACGCGTCCCGCAGCAGCTCGGCGATCCGCTCCCGGTCGGCGTCCGAGGCGCGCAGCTCGGCCTCCGCCACCGGAGCCGCGTCGAAGGGCTTCTTGGTCAGGTCCGGCTTGGCCTCGGACTTGGTCATCGGTACGGGCGACTGGCCCGGCTGGTCGTCCATCGACGGCGAGTTGTCCACGGGGCCAGCCTAGCCACCGGACCCCCTCCCGAACGAGAGTTCGGCGGCAGTCGGCGTGACCCCGGTCACGCAGGTTCACCTGCGCGCACCGGCCGCTCGGGCGGCACCTAGTCTTGAAGGTGCTTCGTCGACGCAGCCGGATCAGTTAAGGACCTCCACCCATGGCTCCCACGCCAGAGTTCGCGTACTCCGACCTCCTCCCCCTAGGTGCGGATCCCACCCCGTACCGCAAGCTGACCTCCGAGGGCGTCAGCGTCGTCGAGGCCGGCGGCCGCCGCTTCCTCCAGGTCGAGCCCGAGGCCCTGCGGCTGCTCACCGCCGAGGCGATGCACGACATCTCGCACTACCTTCGCCCGGCCCACCTGGCCCAGCTCCGCCGGATCCTGGACGACCCGGAGGCCAGCCCGAACGACCGTTTCGTCGCGCTGGACCTGCTGAAGAACGTCAACATCTCGGCCGGCGGCATCCTGCCGATGTGCCAGGACACCGGCACCGCGATCGTGATGGGCAAGCGCGGCCAGAACGTGCTGACCGAGGGCCGCGACGAGGCCGCCATCGCCCGCGGCGTTTTCGACGCGTACACCAAGCTGAACCTGCGCTACTCGCAGATGGCGCCGGTGACGATGTGGGACGAGAAGAACACCGGCAACAACCTGCCGGCCCAGATCGAGCTGTACGCGGCGGACGGCGACGCGTACAAGTTCCTGTTCATGGCCAAGGGCGGCGGCAGCGCCAACAAGTCGTACCTCTACCAGGAGACCAAGGCCATCCTGAACGAGGACTCGATGCTCAACTTCCTCGAGCAGAAGATCCGTTCGCTCGGCACGGCGGCCTGCCCGCCGTACCACCTGGCGATCGTGGTCGGCGGTACGAGTGCCGAGTTCGCCCTGAAGACCGCCAAGTACGCCTCGGCGCACTACCTGGACGAGCTGCCGACCAGCGGCGACGCGGCCACCGGGCACGGCTTCCGCGACCTGGAGCTGGAGGCCAAGGTCACCGAGCTGACCCAGAAGATCGGCATCGGCGCCCAGTTCGGCGGCAAGTACTTCTGCCACGACGTCCGGGTGATCCGGCTGCCCCGGCACGGCGCCTCGCTGCCGGTCGCGATGGCCGTCTCCTGCTCGGCCGACCGCCAGGCGCTGGGCAAGATCACGGCGGACGGCATCTTCCTGGAGCAGCTCGAGACCGACCCGGCGAAGTACCTGCCGGACACCACGGACGAGCACCTTGACGACGACGTGGTCCGGATCGACCTGAACCAGCCGATGTCCGACATCCGCGCCGAACTCGCCAAGTACCCGGTGAAGACCCGGCTTTCGCTCACCGGCACGCTGGTGGTCGCCCGCGACATCGCACACGCGAAGATCAAGGAGCGGCTGGACGCGGGCGAGGGCATGCCGCAGTACCTGAAGGACCACCCGGTCTACTACGCCGGCCCGGCCAAGACCCCGGAGGGCTTCGCCTCGGGTTCGTTCGGCCCCACCACCGCTGGGCGGATGGACAGTTACGTCGACCAGTTCCAGGCGGCGGGCGGCTCGATGGTGATGCTCGCCAAGGGCAACCGCTCGAAGCAGGTCACCAAGGCGTGCGCCGAGCACGGCGGCTTCTACCTCGGCTCGATCGGTGGGCCCGCCGCGCGGCTGGCGCAGGACTGCATCCGCAAGGTCGAGGTGCTGGAGTACGCCGAGCTGGGCATGGAGGCGGTCTGGCGGATCGAGGTCGAGGACTTCCCGGCCTTCATCGTGGTCGACGACAAGGGCAACGACTTCTTCGCGGAGGTCACCGACGGACCGCTGATCACCAGCCTGCGGGTGCGGTCGGCGGAATAGCGACAAGTGCCCCGCTCCGCCTGGGTGGTGGAGTGGGGCACTGCATTCCGTTTTTGCTCAGGGGCGGTTGATGATGTTCCCCAGCGGCTCGTAGCCGCCGTCCTTCTTGGGCTCGTCGGCCTCCGGCGCGGTCTCCGGCTCGTCGGTGGCCAGGACTTCCAGGACCTCCAGGAGCTGGGCCTCCGGGTCCACGGCGGTGAGGTTCTGCTCGGCGGGTGCGGCCTCGGCCACCGGCTGGAGCTCGGCCGGGGTCTCGGTGGTGGTCTCGGTGTCAGCCATGACGCCGCCTTTCGGGTAATGAGATTGTGTGTCAGCCCGGACGGACGGGTCAGGGCGCTGGCCCAGTATCGTAGGCCTCGCTAAATGTCTTATAAACATCACGAGGCTCGTCCACTTCTCCAACGTTTGCCAGTCTCCTCATAAGCTGACGCCTCACCTTGGCCATCATCGGGGGATCTCCATGGAGCTTCAGGGGCAGCCGCACGCGCTGCGCTTCCAGGTGCTCGGCCCCGTGCAGGCCTGGCGCGGGGAGCAGCACCTCTCACTCGGTTCACCACAGCAGCAGGCCGTACTGGTCGCTCTGTTGCTCAGTCACGGCCGCCCGGTCACCACCCAGGACCTGGTCGACGGCCTCTGGGGCGACCGCCCACCGCCACAGGCGGTGGCCGCGCTGCGTACGTACGTCTCCCGGCTACGCGCGCTGATCGAGCCCAACCGGGAAATGCGGGCACCTGCCGAACTGCTGGTCTCGGTCAGCGACGGGTACGCACTGCGCATCCCACCGGAGTCGCTCGACCTCTCCGTGTTCGAGCGCGAGTTCACCCACGCCGCGACGGCCAAATCCGACGGCGACTTCCGGAAGACCCACCGCCTGCTCGCCTCCGCGCTGGCGCTGTGGAGTGGACGCCCCCTGGCCGGCATCCCAGGCCCGTACGCCGAAGCCCACCGGCTGCGACTGGCCGAGCGTCAGATCGCGGCCGGCGAGGAGCGCTGCTCCGCTGCGCTGGAGATCGGCCTGCACTCCGAGACCGTGGCCGAGCTGAGCTCGTTGGCCGCTGAGCACCCACTGCGGGAGCGCCTGCGAGAGCTGCTGATGCTGGCGCTCTACCGGGGTGGCCGCCAGGCCGAGGCACTCGGTGTCTACAGCGACACCAGGAAGCTGCTGATCGAGGAACTGGGTGTCGAGCCCGGCGCCGGGCTCGCCACCATGCACTCCAGGATCCTGGCCGCCGACCCCTCCCTGATGCCCTCACCGACGGCAGTCAAGGTGGCCGACCCGGAAGAGCTGGCAACCTTCGTCCCACCCGCCCAACTCCCGGCAGACGTATCGGACTTCAGTGGCCGGGTCGAGCTCGTGAGCGAACTGCGGGACGTGCTGCGCAGTGGGTCCGGCCAGGCCGTGGTGGTTACGTCTCTGGCCGGCATCGGAGGAGTCGGCAAGACCACGCTGGCGGTACACCTCGCGCACAGCGTCCGTTCCGAGTTCCCGGACGGACAGCTGTACGTAGACCTCCGCGGGCCCAGCGCCTCCCCTGCCGATCCCGCTGTGGTGCTCGGCGACTTCCTGTACGCACTGGGCGCACCCGAGACACCTGATGCCCTGGAGCAGCGCGCCGCGCTGTACCGCTCCCTACTGGCGGACCGGCGGATGCTCATTCTGCTCGACAACGCCAAGGATGCCCGCCAGTTGCAGCCGCTCATCCCGGGTGTCTCCGGCAGCACAGTGCTGATCACCAGCCGCTCCCGGCTGGCTGAACTGCCCGGCGCACACCTGGTGGACGTGGAGGAGCTGACGCCTGAGGAAGCGCTGGCGCTGTTCTCGGCCATCGTTGGCGAACAACGGGTCGCCGCCGAGCCGGCAGCTGCTCTTGCGGTGGTGAAGGCCTGTGGATTCCTGCCGCTCGCGGTCCGGATCGCCGCCGCCCGGCTGGCCAGTCGCCCGCGTTGGAGCGTGTCGGACCTCGCCAGACGCTTAGCGGACCAGCGGCGTCGGCTGCACGAGCTGCAACTCGGGAACCTGGCGGTGGAGACCACCATCGGTCTCGGCTACGGGCAACTCCGGCCGGAGGAGGCCCGGGCCTTCCGACTGCTCTCCTTGGTGGACTCTCCCGATCTCCCGTTGGAGGCGGTCGCTGCGCTGCTCGATGCCGACGAGGACGAGGCGGAGGCACTTGCCGAGGCCCTGGTCGAGGCCAACATGCTGGAGTGCTTCACGCCTGGCCGGTATCGGTACCACGACCTGTTGCGACTCTTCGCTCAGCGGCAGAACGAGAAACTCAAGGACACCGGGGAGCAGCAGGCCGCCCTGCTGCGGTTGCTGGACTGTCTGCTCGCCACCATGCAGAACGCCTCACGGGCGCTGGAGCCGGACGACGTGCTCCCCGAGACGCTCCACCAGCCGGTCTCCTCCGGCCTGCACATGGTGGACAACGCGGCCGCCCAGGCGTGGCTCCGCTCCGAACTCACCCTGGTCCTGAGCACCATAGAGGCCGCCGTCGAGGAACCGTTGGAACTGCTGCGCCCGGCAGTGGACCTACTGACCGTGCTGAACAGCCTGGTGGAGGACCCCACCCACGGCCAGCGGATCAGGATTGCCCTGCACAAGGCCGCACAGCCGCACGCAGACAATCCCACCCTCGCCAGGGTGCGGCTCGCCCTGGGCTTCCTTCAGCATGTGGCCGGCGAGTACCACGAGGCGGAGCTTTCGTTCCGGCAGAGCCTGGAACTCCAAGGGGCGGACGACTGCACCCATCTCCGGGCGAACACGGCCAATCTTCTCGCGGTGGTGCTCAGTCTCGCCGACCGACCGGCCGAGGCTCTGCCGTTCTTCGAGCACGCCCGGGCGATCAGCCGCAGCCTGGGCGCCCCCATCAGCGAGGCCCGACTGCTCGGCAATATCGCACGGGCCCACCTGGACCTCCATCAGCAGGACGACGCCGCTCGTTCCGCGCGGGCGGCGGTCGCTGCCGCACGGGCCTCGGGGAACATCCCCTGCCTCGCCGACACGCTCTACCAACTCGGCGTCGTGCTCCGCTCCACCGGCTCCCCCGGCGAGGCCGCCCCGCACCTGCGCGAGGCGCACCAGCTCTACCAGTCCGAGCAGCGCCGGATCTGGGAGGGTTACTCCCTCGCCCGCCTCGCGCCCTGCCTGCTCGCCGACGGCCAGTACGCCGAGGCGGCCGAGGCAGCGGACGAGTCGCTCGCGATCGCCCAGGAGCTGGATGCCGCGTACTGCCAGGGTCTGGCCAACGCGGCGCTCGGCGAAGCGCTCCTGAAACTGGGTCAGCCAGCGCGTGGGCTGGCCTGTCTTCAGGAGGCGCTCGCCGTGTTCACGCGGCTCGGTGTGCCCGAAGTCCTCCCCGTGCAGGACCTCATCGAGCAGCAACAGCACACCGAGCCCGCCGCACCCCCCGCACCGTGACCACCTGCCCCCCGACAGGCCCCCCTCGACGTGTCAGTACTCCCGCAGCCCCCCGGCTGCGGGAGCACCTCGACGCTTCCCCGGCGCTGGTCCCTACTCTGGCACCTGCCGATTGACATCCGATAAACGCCGGAACGGCCCGCATCGATACAGCTCGGGCGGGCCACCCCGTCGCGCCACGCGGCGCGAGGTGGGGTTTCGCACCACCCCCGACCGCTCCGGAACGCTCCGGCCATCCCGGCCAAATTCATCCCAACACCCACGAGTTGGCCGGAAATGGACCCTATGGTCGGTTGATCGCGCCTATTCTCGGAGGCCAGCGACGTATTGACGGCGGGCCGGCAAGTGGAGCGGAGCGACAGGCCGGGCGGCGACGCAGCACAGAGTGACGCGGGAGCGTGACGGACCGTCACGTGCGGTGGACGGCGCCGACCGGCGGCAGCCCGGGCACCGGCGGGTGGCGGCCAGGGTGGAAAGGTGCCTCTCAATCGTGACGACCGGACAGATATCCGATCCCGCCCAGGGCCACGGGCCCTTCCATGCCGACCCCCAGTGCCGTCGTCGCACCGAGCGCGCGCTCCAGGCGGTGGCCTTCGACACCATCGGCGCCCGCTATGCCGAGGCGTTTCCGGACAAGGCCGGCCAGCTGGCCTGCGGTGAGTGGCTGCTCGACGCGCTGGAGCCGGGTGCCCCGGTGCTGGACGTCGGCTGCGGCACCGGCGATCCGACGGTCCGCCAGCTGACCGACGGCGGCCTGCGGGTGACCGGGGTCGACCTCTCGGACGGGATGCTGCGGCTGGCCAGGCAGGGCGTGCCGGGTGCCGAGTACCACCGGATCGACATGTACGACCTGGCCACCGAGCGCGCCGTACGGGCTTGGGGCGCACCGGAGTTGGGCCCGGCAGCGGCCGGGCGGTACGCCGCGGCCACCGCGTTCTTCTCGCTCATCCTGCTGCCGCAGGCGGAGATCCCCGAGGTGCTGGGACGGATCCGGACCCTGCTCCGGCCGGGCGGCCTGCTCGCGCTCGGCATGGTCGAGGCGGATCTGGACGACGCCCCGCTGCCGTTCCTCGGCCACGAGATAAGAATCAGCGGCTACCTGCGGGAGGAGCTGGAGCAGACGCTGCACCGGGCCGGGTTCTCGGTCGAGGCGCACTCCGGCCACCCGTACGCCCCCGCGAGCACCACCCTGCCGCCGGAGGAGCAGCTCTTCCTCCGCTGTCGACGGGTCGGCTGATCGACTGTTGGTCCCCAGCTCTCCTCTCGCAGAACGGCAGCCTGTGCGCGACCTCCCCGAGCCCCTGACCGGGCAGCCTCCCGCCGTCCCGCCCCAGCGTCGCCCGCCGCCGCTGCCGGGCGGGCGGCCGCGCACGGCCGAGCGGCTGGCGTACCTGGACAGTGCGACCCGACGGATCAACACCTCGCTCGACCTGGCCGCCACGCTGCGCAACCTCGGCAAGGTGCTGGTCCCGGCGCTGGCCGACGCGGCCGTGGTGCACCTCCGCGAGCCGCTGCCCGACCTGGAGCGCGACCCGGGCAGCCCGACCGCGCTGACCATCCATCACCGGCACGGCACCCGGCTCGGCCGCCGCTCCGGGACACGCCGGCTGCGGCCCGGCGGGCCGGTGTCCCGGGCGCTCAACCAGCAGTTCCCGACCGGCCCGGTGGTCCTCGGCACCCCCTCCGCCGCCCGGCTCCGGCCGCTGCTGGAGGAGCTCTACGGCGCCCGTACGCTGGGCCGACTCGCCAGTGGCACGGCACTGCTGGCGCTGCCGCTGCGCGGCCGCAAAACGGTGCTCGGCCTGCTGCTGCTGATCCGACGGCCCGGCAAGAGCACCCCGGCCGTTCCCCGGCCGACGCCGTTCGGCGGCACCCCGCAGTCGCCGGACACCTTCGAGCTGACCTCTGCGTACGACGCCGCGCTGGCCTTCGACGCCACCGACACCGCGACCGCCGCCCACCTGGCCACCCAGGGCGGGCTCGCGGTGGACACCGCGCTGCGCTACACCCGCGAGTGGGAGATCGCCGACGAGCTGCAGCGCAGCATGCTGCCCACCCACCTGCCGCAGCGGCACGGGGTCCGACTGGCGCACCGTTACCTGCCCTGCGAGCGCGGCACCCAGGTCGGCGGGGACTGGTACGACTCCGTCCCGCTGCCCGGCAACCGGGTCGCCCTGATCGTCGGCGACGTGATGGGCCACTCGCTCACCTCGGCCGCCATCATGGGCCAGCTGCGCACCAGCGCGCAGACCCTGGCCGCCCTCGACCTGCCCCCGCACGAGGTGCTCTACCACCTCGACGAGCAGGCCCAACGCCTGGGCCGGGAGCAGCACTTGGCCACCTGCGTGTACGCGGTCTACGACCCGATCGCGAACCGGGTGGTGCTCGCCAACGCGGGCCACGTACCGCCGGTGCTGGTCGGCCCGGACGGGCGGGCCGAGTTGCTGGAGCTGCCGCCCGGGGCGCCGATCGGGGTCGGCGGGGTGGACTTCACCTCGGTCGAACTGCCCGCACCGCCCGGTTCGGCGCTGGTGCTGTTCACCGACGGCCTGGTGGAGTCCCGGCGGCGGTCGCTCACCACCGGCCTGGAGCTGCTCAGGGCCCGGCTGGAAGGCGCGCACCGGCACTCCCCCGAGCACCTCTGCCAGGAGGCGCTGCGGATCCTGCCGCCCGGCGACCGGGCCGACGACGTCGCCCTGCTGGCCGCCGCCTTCGACGGCATCCCGGCCGAGGACGTGGCGTACTGGTACCTCCAGCCCCGGCACGAAACCCCGGGCCGGGCACGGCGGTTGGTCGGCCATGCACTGCGACGTTGGGGCCTGGAGACGCTGGCGGAGAACACCGAGCTGATGGTGAGTGAGCTGGTCACCAACGCGATCCAGCACGCCACCCGGCCGGTGACGCTGCGGCTGGTGCGGACGTCGGTGCTGCGGTGCGAGGTCGGTGACGACAGCGCGTTGTTGCCTCGGGCGCAGCGGGCGGGGCCGGAGGACGAGCGGGGGCGGGGGCTGCAGATAGTGGCGCGGTGTGCGGAGCGCTGGGGCGCGACCCGGCTCGGAGCGGGGAAGGTGGTGTGGTTCGAGCAGCGGTTGCCGAAAAGCGAAAGTTCCTGACCATTTACCTACAGGTGACGCTTTCCGGGGTCGGCGTCGCAGTTCCCCGAGCCCCTGACGGGGCTCAGGTGAGCGCAGTCAGAGCCGTGAAGGCCTCGGGCCCGAGGACGACCTCGGCCAGTGGGCGGTTGTCGGTCAGGCGGTAGACCGCGCGGACCACGTCGGCCTGCCAGAGCAGGTCGAGGGCGTCGGCGATCTCGGCGGCGGTGGCGTGGTCGCCGGCGGTGGTGCGGGTGTGCCAGTCCCGGAGCAGGGCCTTGACCACGGTGAAGGCCAGGCGGCGGCCCCGGACCAGCTCGGCGCGGGAGTTGAGGGCGAAGACGTCGATGGTCGCGTGGCCCTTGGCGGTCAGGCCCTGGTAGGCGCCGGACTCCAGGTAGAGCAGCAGGTGGTCGGCCGGGTCCTCGGTGGCCGGGTCTATCAGCAGCGGGGTACCGCTGGCCGGGTCGGTCGGGAAGCGGTCGCGCTTCTGGTTGGAGTTGCAGTAGGCGCAGGCCAGCAGGTGGTTGTGCCAGTCGAAGGTGCGCAGCGGGGCCCGGGCGATCGGCTCGAAGTGGTCGATGTCGGTGCCCAGGTTGTCGCCGCAGTACATGCAGCGCAGCAGGCCGGGGGTCATCCGGTGCAGCAGGGTACGCAGCCTGGCCTTGGGCTCGCGGGCCGTCCGCCAGGCCGCCCGGCCGGTCGCGGTGGTCGGCCCGGCCTTCCGGATCGCCTCGGTGCGGCGGGCCAGCTCGGCCTCCAACTGATCGGTCAGCGGCGGCCGTTGCAGCGGGATCATCGGGCACCGCCCAGCCTGTCCCTGGCCTCGTCCACCCGGGCCGCCAGCGAGGCGTTCAGCCGGGCCCCCAGCTCCCGGTACTCGGCCACCTCGGCGCTGGAGGCGTGCCCCGCGTACAGCTTGCGCTCCAGCGCGATCAGCAGCCGCCGCTCGGCCTCGGCCTGCGGGGAGTAGACGCTCGGCAGCCCGAACAGTTCGGTCAGCGCGGTGTCGTCCCCGCTGCCGTAGACGATCCGCTGATGCAGGTCCTCGTCCAGCACGTACGGCGCCGACTCCTCGCCGGGGCCGGGCAGTCGGACCAGCCCGCCCGGGTCGGCCGACTGGCAGACGTACGGGCTGTGGGTGCTGACGATGAACTGGAGGCCGGGGAAGTGTCCGACCAGCCACTCCCCCAGGCGCTGCTGCCAGTCCAGGTGGAGGTGCGCCTCGACCTCGTCGATCAGCACCACGCCGGGCACCGGCACCGTCGGCGGCGTGCCGTCGATCACCAACTCCTGCTCCGGGTGCGCCTGGTGGATCCGGGCCAGCAGGTCGAGCACCAGACCGACGGCCGCCGCCAGGCCGCCGCCGAGCGGGTGCTCCGTCCCGCCGCAGTCGACCTGGAGCCCGTCGCTGTCGATCCGGCCGATCCGGTACCCGGAGGGCAGCAGCCCGTCGTCGAGCAGCGCACGGACCCCGGCCACCAGCTCGACCGCGCCGGGCTGACGCTCCAGGGCCTGCAGTTGCTGGCCGGCCAACCAGCCGATGCCCTCGGTGAGTTCACGCCGAGCGGGGTAACCGGCCCAGAAGCCGAGCACGCCGTTGCGCCGGGCGGTGATGCCGTCCTCCGTCCGGCTGACCCGCCAGTGCGCGCCGTCCAGCCGGATGCCGCCCTCGTCCTCGCCCGGCGCCAACCAGCCCGCCGGGTCGGTCTCCTCACCCAGGGCGGCCGCGAGGGCCGCCAGCAGGGTGGTCTTGCCCGCACCGTTCGGCCCGGCCAGCACCGTCCAGCCGGCGTGCGAGCCGTCCGGCCTGGTGAGGTCGAGATCGACGTTCCTGACACCCCGGAAGCCGCGCAGGTTCTCCACTTCGAGCCTGGAGACGTACATCCGCCCACCCCTCCCCGATCACTGCGGTCAGCCTAGGTAGTGATTACCCGTCACAGCACGGTCCTGACCGGCAACTCGCGGAGAACCTCCGGCGGCGGGGCGGCAAACCGCGCATCACGGGATGATCCGCACCGGCAGCTCGACCAGCACCTCACGCAGCGCGGCGGCGAACCGTTCGTACTCCGGGGTGCGGGCCGAGCCCGGGCGGGTGGCCAGGCCGATCCGGCGGCCGGGCGCCGGATCGGCGAACCGGACGGCGGCCAGCCGGTCGGTCCGGCCCGCCTCGACGTCCAGGGCGGTGGCCGGCAGCAGGGTCACCCCGAGCCCACCGGCCACCAGCTGGACCAGGGTGGAGAGCCCGGCCGCCCGGGTCGAACCGCCGGAGCCGTCCGCGCCGATCTCCCGGCAGAGGTCGAGGGCCTGGTCGCGCAGGCAGTGCCCCTCCTCCAGCAACAGCACGTCCAGGTCGAGCAGTACGTCCCGGGGCACGTCGACCCGGCCGGCCAGCTCGTGCTCGGGCGGGGTCACCAGCACGAAGTCCTCGTCGAACAGCGGAATGTCCCGGGTCGGCGAGGAGCCGCCGGAGGGCAGCGCGAGCAGCAGCACATCGAGCCGCCCGGCGGCCAGGCCGTCCAGCAGCGCGGGGGTGCGCTCCTCGTGTACATGCAGTTCGAGCTCGGGGTAGCTGCCCCGGACCAGCCGGAGCACGGTCGGCAGCAGGTACGGCGCCACGGTCGGGATCACCCCGAGGTGCAGCGGCCCGGTGAACGGCCGGCGGGCCGCCTCGACCTCCTCCGTCAGGGCGTGCAGAGCCGACAGCACCCGGCGCGCGTGATCGGCGACCCGCTCCCCCAGGGGAGTGATGATGACCTTCCGCGTCGTACGCTCGACCAGCTGCGCGCCGAGCGTCTCCTCGAGCGCGGCGACCGCGCCGGACAGTGCGGGCTGGCTGGTGCCGCCCGCTGCGGCGGCCTCGCGGAAGTGCCGGTGTTCGGCGACCGCCAGGAAGGCCTTCAGCTGGGCGACGGTGGGGGTACGGGGCTTGGGGCTCACGGTACTGATAACCCTCTCCGATCAGTTGGAACGAGTCTAACGATTTCCGCTATCAGTAGCCGTGTGCGACTGTGGATGTTGTCCGCATTGCGGACACTTTCCCTCAGTTTCCAAGCCTGGAGAAGCAAACGTGCTGACGATCGGTGACAAGTTCCCGGAGTTCGAACTCAACGCCTGTGTCGACCTCGACGCCGCGAACGCCTTCGCCGAGATCAACCACAAGTCGTACGAGGGCAAGTGGAAGATCGTCTTCTTCTGGCCGATGGACTTCACCTTCGTCTGCCCGACCGAGATCGCGGCGTTCGGCAAGCTGAACGAGGAGTTCGCCGACCGTGACGCCCAGATCCTCGGTGTCTCCGGCGACTCCGAGTTCGTGCACCACGCCTGGCGCAAGGACCACAAGGACCTCCGCGACCTGCCCTTCCCGATGCTGGCCGACGTCAAGCACGACCTGATGCGGGCCTGCGGCGTCGAGGGTGCGGACGGCACCGCCCAGCGCGCGGTCTTCATCGTGGACCCGAACAACGAGATCCAGTTCGTCATGGTGACCGCCGGTTCCGTCGGCCGTAACCCGAAGGAGGTCCTGCGGGTCCTCGACGCCCTGCAGACCGACGAGCTCTGCCCGTGCAACTGGACCAAGGGCGAGGACACCCTTGACGCCCAGACCCTGCTGGCGGGCTGACCGATGGCACTGGACGAGCTCAAGGCCGCCCTGCCGGACTACGCCAAGGACCTCAAGCTCAACCTGAGCGCGGTCATAGGCAACTCGGATCTGCCCGCACAGCAGCTCTGGGGCACCGTGCTCTCCTGCGCCATGGCGACCCGCTCGCCGGCGGTGCTCCGTGAGCTGGAGCCCGTCGCCAAGGCCGAGCTGAGCCCGGCGGCGTACAACGCCGCCAAGGGTGCGGCCGCCGTCATGGGCATGAACAACGTCTACTACCGGACCACCCACCTGCTCTCCGACAAGGAGTACAGCGGGATGCGGGCCGGGCTGCGGATGAACATCATCGGCACGCCGGGCGTGGAGAAGGCCGACTTCGAGCTGTGGTGCTTCGCGGTCTCCGCGATCAACGGCTGCGGTCAGTGCCTCGACTCGCACGAGGGCGTGCTCCGCAAGGCGGGCGTCGACCGCGAGGTCATCCAGGCCTCGATCAAGATCGCGGCGGTGCTCCAGGCCGTGGCGGCCACCCTCGACTCCGAGGCTGTGCTGGCTGCCGCACTGATCTGACGGTCAGTTGCACCACCCCCAGGGGCTCGGGGAACTGCGAGGAGGACTGGCGCTTGGATCACATCCAAAGTGCCTGACCACCTACGTACGTGTGACCTGTTTCGAGGTCGGCGTCGCCCACGCGGCGGAGCCGCACATCAGCAGGGCCCCGAGCCCCTGGTCTGTTGCCCCGTCCCCTCAGTGGGAGCGTGCTGCTTCGAGGGCTTCGAAGACCTGTTGGCCCGCCGCGGCGCGGCGGCGGAGGTGGACCACCACGGCGTTGGTGACGGCGATCAGGGGGACGGAGACGATCGCGCCGCCGATGCCGCCGACGATGGTGCCGGCCGCGACTCCGAGGACCACGGCCAGCGGGTGGACCCGGACCGCGCGGCCGAGGATCAGCGGCTGGAGCAGGTGCCCCTCGATCTGCTGCACCGCGACCAGCACCACCATCACCATCAGCGCGGTGAACGGCCCCTGGGTCACCAGCGCGATCAGCACCGCGATGGTCCCGGTGACGAGTGCGCCGACCAGCGGCACGAAGGCCCCGAGGAAGACGATCACGGCCAGCGGCAGCGCCAGTTGGACGCCGAGCAGCTGGATGCCGATCCCGATGCAGAGCGCGTCGATGAAGGCCACGCAGACGGTGCCGCGCACGTACGCGGTCAGGGTGGCCCAGGCCTTCGGGCCCGCGCCCGCCATCGCGTAGCGGGACTGCCGGGGCAGCATGCCGATGGCCCAGCCCCAGATCTTGGCGCCGTCGTAGAGCAGGAAGAACGTGGTGAAGGCGGTGAGCACCACGCCGGTCAGCACCTCGACCGCGATGGTCACGCCGGTGAACCCGGCGGAGGTGATCTGCTCGGAGTTGGTGCCGATCGCGGTGGAGATCTGCTTGGCGAAGTCGGTGATCTGCTGCTCCGTCAGGTGCAGCGGTCCGGTGACCAGCCAGTCCCGGATCCGTTCGACGCCCTCCTGGACCTGGTCGGTGACCGAGTGCAGGTTGGTGGTCACCTGCCACACCACGAACCAGCCGACCAGGCCGATCCCGGCCACCCCGCTCAGGAACGTTCCTGCCGCCGCCACCGAGCGCGGTACGCCGTGCCGGCGCAGCCAGGAGACGGTCGGCTCCAGCAGGGCGGAGATCAGCAGGGCGGCCAGCACCGCGAAGGCGACCAGCCGGAGCATGTCGACCACTTCGAAGAGCAGGTAGAGCGCAGCGGCCAGCAGCAGCAACCGCCAGGTCGACTCGGCCGCCACCCGCAGGCTCCAGGGCACCGCCTCGGCCGGGGTGGCCGGGCGTGGTGCGTGGTACTCGCGGACCGGCTCGGGCTTGATCTCTACCACCACCGGCTCGGGTTCACGGGGTGCCGGGAGCGGCTCCTCCGGTTGCTGCTCGTTGCGTGCGGCCGCCACCGCAGCCCGCTGCTGGAGCTCGCTGCCCAGCCGGACCGCCGCCCGCGATATCCACCAGCCCTGTGCCACCCAGACCACCGCTCCCCGTTCGCGCCGTGGGTCCCGCCACGGCCGTCCGGGACGACGGTACCGGGCGGAGAGGGGGCAGCACCCGGGAGTTCGGCGGTAGCGATCCGACAAACCGTCACACATCACCAGGTTTCGATCCCCCTGAATGCGGGGAAGGGCCCCTTTGCACGGACCAACCGTCCGCGGACCGGCCGCTCCGGAGCAACCAGGACCCACTCCGGGGCGTCGCGTACCGCACCCAGGACCGCACCGCCCGAGGCGCGCTGGTCAGCCGGCCCGGGCGGCGCGGCCCGCCTCTGCGGGCGTTGGCTCTGCGGGCACCCGGAGACGACGACGGCCCCGATCCCAGCGGGATCGGGGCCGTACGTGTGGTCTGACGGTGTGTCTAGTACCAGTGGTGCGACTGCCAGAACGACCACGCGCCGCAGGGCGAGCCGTAGCGGCTGTTCATGTAGTTCAGGCCCCACTTGATCTGGGTCGCGGGGTTGGTCCGCCAGTCGGCGCCGGCCGAGGCCATCTTGGTGCCGGGCAGCGCCTGGACCAGGCCGTAGGCACCGGAGCTGGGGTTGCTGGCGGTGTAGTCCCAGCCGCTCTCGCGCTTCACGATCTGGCTGAAGCACTGGAACTGGGTCTGGTCGCCGACGATCTGGAGTGCCATCTCCTGGACCGAGCCCGGGCTGACGGGGGTCATCACGGAGCGCGCCTTGGCGCGGTTCGCGGCCTCCTCGTCGGCCTTGCGCTTCGCCTCGGCGGCCTTGGCGGCCTTCTCGGCGTCGGCCTTGGCCTGCGCGTCGGCAGCGGCCTTCAGGCGCGCGGCCTCCTCGGCAGCCTTCTTGGCCGCGGCGTCGGCGGACGCCTGCTGAGCGTTCGCCTGAGCGGTGAAGTGGTCGCTGACGGCCTGCGCCTGGGCACCGATCGGGACGTCCTGGAGCAGGGTGGCTCCGGCGACGTCGACCGTCTGGGTCTGCGTGCCCTCGCTGCCCGAGGCCACACCCACGACGGCACCGACAGCGGTGACGGCGGTGGCTGAGGCGACAGCAACTCCCCGGACCGAGATCCGAGTCACATGGTTTCCTTCCGGCGTCGCCCCGTACACGTGACCGCTGGGGGCGCAACATGCCCCTGATCGCTGGTCTCCATGATGGTGCTGGTCACGGGAGACACGGGCCCGGCACCGGACCGGCAAGTGCCGGATCGGCGTTTCGTTCGGGCGGCGTACGGCTCATCCTTGTTCAGTTGTCCACCCGATAACCGGAGTTGTCGGGTGATATGTGCCGTACGCGGGGCCTGACAGAACCCTCACCATGCCGCACGGGGACGGGTCAACGCAATTCCCGGTTGCGTGGCGCATCTCACAGACTTCGCGACCAGCACGTTTGCCCGAGAGCTCGGCGAAGGTCCGTCAGATGTGGTGACAGCAGCGGGACCTGATACTTCGTACCAGGTCCCGCTGTCCGGTTCTGCCCCGTTATGACCAGGGTTGGCCTAGGGGTTCACGTCCTCCAGCAGCTCCGTCACCAGCGCCGCGATCGGCGAGCGCTCCGAGCGGGTCAGCGTGATGTGGGCGAACAACGGGTGCCCCTTCAGCTTCTCCACCACCGCGACCACTCCGTCGTACCGGCCCACCCTGAGGTTGTCGCGCTGGGCGACGTCGTGGGTGAGCACCACCCGCGAGCCCTGGCCGATCCGGGACAGCACGGTGAGCAGGACGTTCCGCTCCAGCGACTGCGCCTCGTCCACGATCACGAAGGCGTCGTGCAGCGACCGGCCCCGGATATGGGTGAGTGGGAGGACCTCCAGCATCCCGCGGGAGATCACCTCCTCGATCACGGCCGGGGTGGTGACGGCCGAGAGGGTGTCGAAGACCGCCTGCGCCCAGGGGCTCATCTTCTCCGACTCGGAACCGGGCAGATAGCCCAACTCCTGCCCACCGACCGCGTAGAGCGGCCGGAAGACCATCACCTTCCGGTGCTGCTGCCGCTCCAGCACCGCCTCCAGGCCGGCGCACAGCGCCAACGCGGACTTGCCGGTACCCGCCCGGCCGCCCATCGAGACGATCCCCACCTCCTGGTCGAGCAGCAGATCGAGGGCGACCCGCTGCTCGGCGCTCCGGCCGCGCAGCCCGAACACCTCCCGGTCGCCCCGGACCAGCCGGACCCGGCCGTCCTGGGTGACCCGGCCGAGGGCCCGGCCGCGCTCCGAGGTGAGCACCAGCCCGGTGTGCACCGGGAGCTCCTCCGCGCCCTGCACGTCCACCGCGAGGTCGTGGCCCGCGCCGAACAGCGCGTCCACCTGGTCGCCGGAGACCTGCAGTTCGGACATTCCGGTCCAACCGGAGGTGATCGCCAGCTCGGCGCGGTACTCCTCGGCGAGCAGGCCGACCGCACTGGCCTTGATCCGCATCGGCAGATCCTTGGAGACGACAGTGACGTCGTACCCCTCGGCCTGCAGGTTGCGCGCGACGGCGAGGATTCTGGTGTCCGCCTCACCGCCGCCGAGCCGGTAGCCGGCCGGGAGCACCGAGGTGTCCGAGTGGTTGAGCTCCACCCGGATGCTGCCACCGAGCTCGCCGACCGGAATCGGCTCGTCCAGGCGCCCGAAGCGGACCCGGAAGTCGTCCAGCAGCCTGAGCGCCTGGCGGGCGAAGTAGCCCAGCTCCGGATGGTGCCGCTTGGCCTCCAACTCCGTGACCACGACCACGGGGAGGACGACCTCGTGCTCCTCGAAACGGGTCATGGCGAGTGGGTCCGCCAGGAGCACGCTGGTGTCGAGAACGTACGTGCGCCGGTCTGGTGTCCGGCGGCTCTTTGTACTGACCACTAGGCCTCCAGAGCGGATGACCCTGCGTCACCCGCGGCATGCCGGTCCCCGCGACCCCGGTTGGCCGGAGTACCGGTCTGACAGGGGTATTCCCAGGCGAACCGCGCCGCGAACCCAACGGCGGATCATCGTTGGTTAACTTTCGGTGCGTCAGCTCGAAGCCCAGGCCAGGGCCCTACGCCTCAGAGACCGAGGCGACGGTTCCTCAGCTGGAAGTCGCGCAGGGCCCGGAGGAAGTCGACCTTGCGGAAGGCCGGCCAGTAGGCCTCGCAGAAGTAGAACTCGCTGTGTGCGCTCTGCCAGAGCAGGAAGCCGGACAGCCGCTGCTCGCCCGAGGTGCGGATCACCAGGTCGGGGTCGGGCTGGCCCTTGGTGTAGAGGTGTTCGGCGATGTGCTCGACGTCGAGGATCTCGGCGAGCTCCTCGATCGAGGTGCCCCGGCCCGCGTGCTCCTGGAGCAGCGAGCGGACCGCGTCGGCGATCTCGTGCCGGCCGCCGTACCCGACGGCGACGTTGACGGTGATGCCGTCGATGCCGGAGGTGGCCTCGGCGGCCTCCTTGAGCACGTCGGAGGTCCGGGACGGGAGCAGGTCGAGCGCGCCGACCGGGTGGACCTTCCAGCGCCCGTCGGCGGCGAGCCGCCGGACGGTGTCCTCGATGATCCCGAGCAGCGGCACCAACTCGTCGGCCGGGCGGGAGAGGTTGTCGGTGGAGAGCATCCAGAGCGTGACCACCTGGACGTGCGTCTCGTCGCACCAGCCCAGGAACTCGCTGATCTTGTCCGCACCGCGCTGGTGTCCGTCGGCCGTGGTGCCGCCGGTGGCGCGGGCCCAGCGGCGGTTGCCGTCCAGGATCACGCCGATGTGGTGCGGGGTGTTGGCGAGGTGGACCTCGACCCGGCGGCCGTAGAGCCGGTAGGCGTTGTCCAGCATGGTTCGGAGACCCGGCGTGCGCTCCACCACGTCCCGCAGACCCATGTGTTCGGCCCCTCCGTGCTCGGTCCCCTCGGGTACGGCAAATACCCTCGCGCAGCCTACTCCCGGACCGGTCCGCACGGTAAAGCCGCAGGTACCGAAGGTGTCACGGCCCGAAATCGGCGATGTGACGCCGGACACGGAACGGTCTCCGGTTCCTTAAATGTCCCGTAAGCCGACGCCGACTTCTTGACGCTTGCCAATGGTCTAGTCCAGCTTTTGACCGAGGGCAGCAACCACCCCACAGGTCGCCGCCCTCTCCAACCCTGCTGTCGGAACTCCCCTCCCCCACACGGAGCCGCCGCGCCCCCCACCGCGGCGGCTCCTCCCCTCCCCCACAGGAGCGTCCCCATGGCCCGAACGCTGCCGCAGCCGTCCCACCGGCGCCGGCGCAGCCCCCTCCCCGCCGCCCTCGCGGCCGGGACCACCGCGCTCGCGCTGGCCGCCACCGGTCTCGCCCTGTTCGCCGGCGGCGCCAACGCCGCCGTGGGCAACCTGGTGAGCAACGGCGGCTTCGAGGGAGGGAACCTCAACGGCTGGACCTGCACCGGCGGCGCGAGCGTCGTCGGCACCCCGGCCCACTCCGGCTCGTACGCGCTGAACGCGGCGCCCAGCGCCTCGGACACCGCCGAGTGCCGACAGACCGTCAGCGTGCTGCCCAACACCAGCTACGCGCTGGCCGGATGGGTGCAGGGCCCGTACACCTACCTCGGCGTGCGCGGCACCGGCGGCACCGATCCTTCCACCTGGTCGAGCCAGTCCAGCTGGAACCAGCTCTCCTCCACCTTCACCACCGGCGCGGGCGTCAACAGCGTCACGCTCTACGTGCACGGCTGGTACGGCCAGGGTGCCTACAACGCGGACGACATCACGCTGACCGGCCCGGGCGGCACCGCCTCCCCGTCCGCCTCCGCGTCGGCTTCGCCGAGCGCGAGCACCTCCGCCTCCCCCAGCGCGTCCGCCTCGCCGTCGGCCTCCGCCTCCCCGAGTGCCTCCGCGAGCGCCTCGGCCTCGCCGTCGGCCAGCGCCAGCCCGACCGTGACGCCCACCGGCCCGGTCACCGACCTGCCCAAGCACGTGGTCACCGGTTACTGGCACAACTTCGACAACGGTGCGACCGTCCAGAAGCTGAGCGAGGTGCAGAGCGCGTACGACATCATCGCGGTCTCCTTCGCGGACTCCGTCCCGACCAAGGCCGGGGCGATCACCTTCCTGCTCGACCCGGGTCTGTCCACCAAGCTCGGCGGCTACACCGACGCCCAGTTCCGGGCCGACGTGAAGGCCAAGCAGGCGGCCGGCAAGAAGGTCATCCTCTCCATCGGCGGCCAGAACGGCGCCATCTCGGTCGGCGACGCCACCGCCGCGGCCGCCTTCACCGACAGCGCCTACGCGGTGCTGAAGGACTACGGCTTCGACGGCATCGACGTCGACCTGGAGAACGGCCTCAACCCGGAGCACCTGGGCAACGCCCTGCTCAACCTGCAGGCGAAGATCGGCTCGAAGTTCGTCCTGACCATGGCGCCCGAGACCATCGGCGTCTACAGCACCGACGGCGCGTACTTCAAGCTCGCGCTCAAGACCAAGTCCGTCCTGACCGTGATGAACACTCAGTTCTACAACTCGGGTGGCATGAACGGCTGCGACGGCAAGGTCTACAACCAGGGCACCATCGACTTCATCACCGCCCAGGTCTGCACCCAGATCCAGGGCGGCCTGCGCCCGGACCAGGTCGGCATCGGCGTCCCGGCCTCCAGCAAGGCGGCGGGCGGCGGCTACGTGGCCCCGAGCGTGGTCAACAACGCGCTCAGCTGCCTCGCCACCGGCGCCAACTGCGGCAGCTTCGTCCCGCCGGCCAAGTGGCCGACCATCCGCGGCGCGATGACCTGGTCGACCAACTGGGACGCCAACAACGGCAACGCCTTCTCCAACACCGTGGGCCCGTTCGTCCACGCCATGCCGTAACACCTCCCCGGTGCGCCGCCCTATGAGGGTGGGGCCGCGTACCACCGAGGCCCGCCGTACCCACCAGGTGCGGCGGGCCTCGGTTTTTCGCCACACCCGTCACTCCGGCAACTGTGGTGCGCTTCACGTTTCACCTGCCCCAGCGGGGCATATGCCCGGCCTTACTCCGCTGAGCGGATGACCATCTCCGACTATCGGGAATTCGACTTCGACATGACAGGATCATGTGTTGGCCGGTTGCAGTACTAGGAGAAACCGTGAGCACGCATAGGATCGAATTGTTGCGAGCAGATGAATTCCGTCTCCCGCAATGAAGTTCGGCAACCTTTCGTCCTTTTCTCGAGGAGTAGGAATGCGAGCTTTCAAGAAGGCCGTCATCGGTCTGGCCGGCGCTGCCGCACTGACCATGGGCATGGTCGGAACGGCCTCGGCCGGCAGCTACAACGGCGTCTGCGAGAGCAGCGGCGGTGGCGAAGCCTGCCTGTACTACCAGTACGACTACAGCGGCTGGGTGTACGACACCCTGTACAGCAAGACGTCCTACACCGGCACCTACTACGGCACCGAGACTCCGATCAACGACACCGTCGGTGCGGTCTGGAACCGCGACCCCGACACGTCGCTGAAGCTCTACACCGGCGCCAACTACACGGGCAGCCTCCTGGTCGTCGGTGGCGGCGGGAAATACAACACGCTCGGCACGGGATTCGCCAACGCATTCAGCTCGCACTGCTTCACCTCGAATGCCGGCTGCCCGTAAGTAGTTCCGGGGTGCCCCCGATATCCTCGGGGGCACCCCTCCGGATTTTCCGCCAACGAATTCGGAAATGCGAGGAATCACCGTGCCGGGTCCCGTACGTCTCCGTCGGCTTGCCGCTGCCGCCCTGCTGTTCGCACTGACCGGCTGCGGGTCCGGCCAGGGCACCCCGGCAGCGCCGAGCGCCTTCTCCTCCGCTCTGCCGACCCGGACGATCGCCGGAGCCGTGGTGCCCGTCCTGCCACTGGACGGCTATCGGCTGACGGCGGATCAGCAGGAGCGGCTCCAGCAGGCCGCCGACCGGTTGGCGACGGAGTGCATGCGCACCAAGGGTCTGGACTGGCCGGCCCGGCCACTACAGGCAGGACAGGACCACGACGGCAACGAGCGCCGGTACGGCGTCAGCGACGCCCGGACCGTAGCGGCGATCGGCTACCGACTGCCGCCGCCCTCCGGCGTGACGGGCGATCAACTGGCCGAGTACAAGAAGCGGTTGGACGCCCGGAAAGCCGCCATGAGCGACACCGCGATCGCCGCCTACACCGGCGAGAAGGCCGGGGCGACCACCCCGCAGGAGGCGGGCCGGGGCGGCTGCCGGGGCGAGGCGACCCAGCGGCTCGGACTGCCCGACGACCTGGCGGACAACGCGGATCCGGTCGAGGAGGCAATGCAGACCGGTTGGCAGCGGACCGTGGCGGACCCGCGGGCAAAGGCGGCCGACGCCGCGTGGAGCAGCTGCATGCGGACGGCCGGCTTCGACTACCCCGACCCGCACAAGGCGGCTGGCGACCCGGCCTGGCGGCCGGGAGCGGAGGGAGTCCCGGCCTCCCCGGACGCCCGGGAGCTGGCGGTGGCGAAGAAGGACCTCGACTGCAAGCGGGAGACCGGCTACCTGACGGTCTGGCAGACCGTGGAGATCGAGCAGCAGCAGGCACTGATCAAGGAACGGGAGCCCAGCCTGCGCCAGACGCTCGAGCGTTGGCGGCAGGCGCTGGCCAAGGCCGAACAGCTACTGAACAGCTAGCACCGCGACCAGGGCGCCGAGCAGCAGGAACGGGCCGAAGGCCAACGCGTCCTGCCGCCCGGCCCGGCGGGTGAGCAGCAGGGCGACGGCCCAGAGCCCGGCCAGCAGGAAGGCGTACATCAGCCCCGCCAGGACGGTGCCCCAACCGGTGACGGCGAGCAGCGCACCCAGACTAGGGGCCAGTTTGGCGTCGCCGAGGCCGATCGGGGCGAGCAGTGCCAGCAGGGCGAAGCCGAGTCCTAGCGCGGCGGCGGCCAGCAGGCAGCGGAGCAGCGACTGACGTTCGGTCAGCACCAGCAGGACGGCGGTCCCGAGTGCCAGCGCTCCGGTCAGGACGTCGGGCAGCCGGTGCACCGAGGCGTCGACCAGCCCCAGCACCAGGCCGAGCAGCGCCACCCAGACCAGTACCGCCCACCCGGACGTGCCGTAGGCCGAGGCGACCGCCGCCCCGATCGCGGCGGACACCGCCGCGACCAGCAGCGGTTCCAGCTTCCGTGCGGGTGGCTCGCCCTCGTGCGGCACGGCGTACCGGAGCGCCAGCCACCGCAGTTCCGGGGCCACGCCGAGCCCCACCAGCGCCCCGACCAACAGTATGTTCACGGCGGAAGCTTCCCAGACCGACCTGATGTTGTGTGCAAACGCACGTGGGGTTCGGGGGCAGCCCGCCGTAAAGTTGTCCGGCATGCAGGTCATCCAGTCCAGCAAGCTTGCCAATGTCTGTTACGACATCCGCGGCCCGGTGCTCGATGAGGCGATGCGACTGGAGGACCAGGGGCATCGCATCCTCAAGCTGAACACCGGCAATCCCGCCGTCTTCGGCTTCGACGCGCCTCCCGAGATCCTCCAGGACATCCTGAAGAACCTCTCCTCCGCGCACGG
Source organism: Kitasatospora sp. Root107 (assembly GCF_001424875.1). Classification (GTDB taxonomy): domain Bacteria; phylum Actinomycetota; class Actinomycetes; order Streptomycetales; family Streptomycetaceae; genus Kitasatospora. The sequence goes on from NZ_LMCT01000001.1 coordinate 364,485, forward strand.
CTACGGCGACTCCAAGGGTCTGCTGTCCGCGCGCCGAGCGGTGGTGATGCACTACGAGGAGCGCGGCCTGCACGGCCTCACGGTCGAGGACGTCTTCCTCGGCAACGGGGTCTCCGAACTGATCCAGCTGGCGATGACCGCGCTGCTGGACGACGGCGACGAGGTGCTCGTCCCGGCGCCGGACTACCCGCTGTGGACGGCCTCGGTCAGCCTGTCCGGCGGTACCGCGGTGCACTACCGCTGCGACGAGCAGTCGGAGTGGTACCCGGATCTGGCGGACATCGAGGCCAAGGTCACCGACCGGACCCGGGCGATCGTGGTGATCAACCCGAACAACCCGACCGGGGCGGTCTACCCGCTGGAGATCCTGGAGGGCATCGTCGAGATCGCCCGCCGCCACAAGCTGGTGATCTACGCGGACGAGATCTACGACAAGATCCTCTACGACGACGCGGTGCACATCCCGCTCGCCACCCTGGCGCCCGACCTGTTCTGCGTCACCTTCAACGGCATGTCCAAGTCGTACCGGGTGGCGGGCTTCCGCTCCGGCTGGATGGTGCTCTCCGGTGACCGGAACCGGGCCCGCAGCTACATCGAGGGCCTGACCGTGCTGGCCAGCATGCGGCTCTGCGCCAACATGCCCGCCCAGCACGCGGTGGCGGCGGCGCTCGGCGGCCGGCAGTCCATCAAGGAGCTGATCCTGCCCGGCGGCCGGCTGCTGGAGTCCAGGGACGCGGCCTACAAGCTGCTGAACGACATCCCGGGTGTGAGCTGCGTGAAGCCGAAGGGCGCGCTGTACGCCTTCCCGAGGCTGGACCCGCAGGTCTACAAGATCAAGGACGACGCCCAGATGGTGCTGGACCTGCTGCGGGCCCAGCGCATCCTGATCGTCCAGGGCACCGGCTTCAACTGGCCCGAGCCGGACCACTTCCGGCTGGTCACGCTGCCCCGGGCGGAGGAGATCACCGACGCCGTCACCCGGATCGGCGACTTCCTGTCCGGCTACGTCCAGCCCTGAGCACCACTGCGAAAAACAGCTACGGCCGGAGTCCCGATCCGGACGATCCCCTCTTGGTCGGGGGAGGATCGTCCGGCCGAGGCTCCGGCCGTAGCTGTCTCTGCCGCGTCAGCCGAGGCGCTGCACCAGCGCCTCGTACTCGTCCCAGAGTGCCTTGGGGGTGTGCTCGCCGAACAGCTCCAGGTGGGCCGGCACCAGGGCGGCCTCCTGGCGCCAGATGTCGGCGTCCACCGAGAACAGCAGGTCGAGGTCCTGCTGCGGGATGTCCAGGCCCTTGAGGTCGAAGCCCTCGACGGTCGGCAGCACGCCGATCGGGGTCTCGACACCGGCGCCGATGCCCTCCAGGCGCTCGACGATCCACTTCAGCACCCGGCTGTTCTCGCCGTAGCCCGGCCAGACGAACTTGCCCGCGTTGTTCTTGCGGAACCAGTTCACGTAGTAGATCTTCGGGAGCTTCGAGGCGTCGGCCTGCGCGCCCAGCTTCAGCCAGTGGCCGAAGTAGTCGCCCATGTTGTAGCCGCAGAACGGCAGCATCGCGAACGGGTCGCGGCGCAGCTCGCCCACGGTGCCCTCGGCGGCGGCGGTCTTCTCGGAGGCGATGTTCGCGCCCAGGAAGACACCGTGCTGCCAGTCGAAGGACTCGGTCACCAGCGGGACCGCGGTGGCCCGGCGGCCGCCGAACAGGATGGCCGAGATCGGCACACCCGCCGGGTCCTCCCACTCGGGAGCGATGGTCGGGCACTGCGCGGCCGGGACGGCGAACCGCGCGTTCGGGTGGGCGGCGGGGGTGCCGGACTCGGGGGTCCAGTCGTTGCCGCGCCAGTCGATCAGGTGCGCCGGGGCCTCCTCGGTGAGGCCCTCCCACCAGACGTCACCGTCGTCGGTCAGCGCGACGTTGGTGAAGACGGTGTTGCTGTGCAGGGTGTCGATCGCGTTGGCGTTGGTGTCCACGCCGGTGCCCGGGGCGACGCCGAAGAAGCCGGCCTCCGGGTTGATCGCGTAGAGCTGCCCGTCGGCGCCGAACCGCATCCAGGCGATGTCGTCGCCGATGGTCTCGACCTTCCAGCCCGGGATGGTCGGCTGGAGCATCGCCAGGTTGGTCTTGCCGCAGGCGGACGGGAACGCCGCGGTGACGTACTTGGCCGCGCCGCCGGTCGGCGGGGTCAGCTTGAGGATGAGCATGTGCTCGGCCAGCCAGCCCTCGTCGCGGGCCATCGTGGAGGCGATCCGCAGCGCGTAGCACTTCTTGCCGAGCAGGGCGTTGCCGCCGTAGCCGGAGCCGAAGGACCAGATCTCCCGGGTCTCCGGGTAGTGCGAGATGTACTTGGTGCTGCTGCAGGGCCACGGCACGTCGGCCTCGCCCTCGGCCAGCGGGGCGCCGACGGTGTGCACGGCCTTGACGAACTCGCCGTCCTCACCGAGCTGGTCGAGCACGGCCTGACCCATCCGGGTCATCACGCGCATCGACACCGCGACGTAGGCGGAGTCGGTGATCTCCACGCCGTACGCCGCCAGCGGGGAGCCGACCGGGCCCATCGAGAACGGCACGACGTACATCGTGCGGCCCTTCATCGCGCCCTTGAACAGGCCGTCCGTACCGGTGAAGATCTCCCGCATCTCGGCGGGGGCCTTCCAGTTGTTGGTCGGGCCCGCGTCCTTCTCCAGCTCGGAGCAGATGTAGGTGCGGTCCTCGACCCGGGCCACGTCCGAGGGGTCGGAGGTGGCGAGGTAGGAGTTGGCGCGCTTCTCCGGGTTGAGCTTCTTGAAGGTGCCTTGGGCGACCAGCAGATCGGCGAGGCGCTGGTACTCCTCCTCCGAGCCGTCACACCACTCGACGCGGTCCGGCTGGGTCAGCTCCGCGATCTCGCTCACCCAGGCCAGCAGACGCTTGTGGCGGGTGGGCGCGGATGCGCTGAGAGCAGAGTTCTCGTACGACACGATCGCTCCGTTTCACGCCATCTCGGCTAGGAGACGGCGTCGCGGGGGGTTGAGGGTGGTTACACCGTAGCTCCGGCCTCAAGGCCCCAACACGGCAAGATGGCAATTTCTACCGAAGTTTTGCGCCATCTTGGCCAAGTACTGGTGAGTAACAAGGCTCCACCGTCCGACCCGGACCCTCGGGTGACCTCGATCCAATACTCCATAACGTCCAAAAGTGGTGACCGTCACTACCTACGTGCCAGTAACCTACGGAACCGTAGGTAGCATGTTGGCCATGACGGACGCATCGGTCGAGATCAAGCCCAAATGGCGTGGGTGGCTGCACGCGGGGATGTTTCCGGCGGCGCTGGCCGCCGGAATCGTGTTGATCTGTCTGGCGGACTCCACCGAGGCCCGGATCGCCTGCGCGGTCTACTCGGTCAGCGCCTGGCTGCTGTTCGGGGTGAGCGCGGTGTACCACCGCTTCACCTGGGGTCCGCGCGGCGACGCGATCCTGCGCCGGCTCGACCACGCGAACATCTTCCTGATCATCGCGGGCTCGTACACCCCGTTCACCATCCTGCTGCTGGAGGGCGGCCAGCGGCAGCTGCTGCTCTGGCTGGTCTGGGGCGGAGCGCTGGCCGGGGTCGCGTTCCGGGTGTTCTGGGTCGGGGCGCCGCGCTGGCTCTACACGCCCTGCTACCTGGCGCTCGGCTGGGCCGCGGTGTTCTTCCTGCCCGAGTTCCTGCAGGCGGGCGGCGCGGCGGTGGTCACCCTGCTGATCGTCGGCGGTGTGCTCTACAGCCTGGGCGGGGTGGTCTACGGACTGAAGAAGCCGAACCCGTCACCGCGCTGGTTCGGCTTCCACGAGGTCTTCCACGCCTTCACCCTCGGCGCGTTCATCGCGCAGTACGTCGGTATCTCACTGGTGGCCTACAGCGTCGCCAACTGAGCCGCCGTCGAGTCGCTCCCTGGCCCGCCGGCAGCGCTCGCAGTGCGCCCCCTCCGGTCCCTCCGCGCTCGGCTGCTCGTGGCCGCGCACCCGGAACCGGCGGGCCACGTCCAGCATCACCAGGGCGACCTCGGCCGCCGCGACGATCCAGACCAGCTGCGGGCCACCGAACACGTACGCCAGCACCACCGCCAGCGCGGCGGCCACGCCCACCAGCGCGCCCTCGACCCGCACCCCCCGCGCCGCCATCTGCTCCCCCTTCAGCCACCCGCCGGGTACTCAACACCACACACGGTGACAGACCGGTCGGGCGGCCAGGCGAACGAGGGGTCAACGGTTCGTCAAATCAACGGGTGGGCGCACACCGGAGGCACACGACCGAGGGCGGCGCGGGGATCCCCGCGCCGCCCTCGTCGTCCGTCGGATCAGCCGTCCTGCCGGTGGCGGCGGACCGCCAGGCCGATCCCGGTCAGGGCGGTGGCCACCAGGGCCGCGCCCGCCACCCCCGCCGTCAGCGGCGGCAGGCCGTCCGGCTCCGCAGCCGGGCCGGCCGTCTCGTAACCACCGCCCTTGCCCGCCCGGTCGTACGCCGAACCGGGCAGCTTGTCGCCGTACCGCTGGTGCACCAGCTGCTGGTAGGCGGTCAGGGTGACGCCGGCCTGGCCGACCGACCGCACCGCGTCCTCGTCCAGCGGCAGCACCCGGCCGTCCCGCAGCACGTACCAGGCGTTCAGCTGCGGCTCCCGGAAGACCGTGCCGCCGCCGGTGCCCGCAGCCTGCGCCGCGTAGTCGGTCTCGTCGCCACCGGTGGCGATGTTGACGACCCGCCAGCTGCTGTCCTGCTTGACGGTCCAGACCGAGGCGGTCTGCCCGTCGGCCGCGACCACCTTGCTGGCCACGAACTCGGCCTTGGCCACGGCCGCTCCGGAGGTGCCCGCCACGAACGCCGGGTCCAGGGTGTAGACCGGCACGGTGGCACCGCTCAGCCGGGGTGCGGCCGCTGCGGCGGCCCGGGCCTCGTCGGCCGGGCTGAGGTCGAGCGATGTGGTCGGCGGCACGCCCTTCCGGGCGAAGAACCGGCCCAACTGTGCCAGCACGGCCGGGGATTCGGCCGTACTGCGGGCCGCCGAGAGCTCGGCGGCGGCGACCGGGGCCGGGGCGCCGCCCTCCGCCGCCTGGGCGGGGAGTGCGAGGGCCAGGCCGAGGGTGGCGGCCAGCGCGGTGACGGCCGCGAGGCGGTGGGTGTACCTACGCATGTCGGTCATCTCCTCACGCACCGATCCGGTAGAGGGAGTGGGTCCAGGAGAACGAGCTGTTGCTCACGTAGTACGAGTAGTCGGCCCAGTTGTAGCGGTAGCTGGAGGGCCACGGGTCGCCCCAGTACACCCAGTTGTTGGCGGTGTCGTAGCCGTAGATCACGTGCATGTGGCCGCCGCCCGAGGACCACTGGATGCGGGTCTCGATCGGGCGGCTGGCGTCGATCTCGGTCTGCACGGTGGTGTAGCGCAGGTAACCGTTGACGTACGAGCCGGGGTTGATGCCGATCCAGCTCAGCGCGGTCTGCACATTGCCCAGCGAGGCCTGGTTGTTGGGGCAGGTCGAGTTCACCGACCGGTTGAAGGCCACGTTGCAGAACTGGTTCTGGCTGTAGGTGTAGCCGTAGTAGGTGGCGATGGTGTTGCCGCTCGCCGCCCAGCACCAGTTGGTCTGCTGCTGCGACTGCATGGTGATGTTGAGCTTGCGCGCCGCCAGTGCCGAGACGGCGCCCGGGGTGACCGAGGCCGGCTGGACGTGCGGGATCGAGGCGGCGGGCGCCGGGGCGGCGGTGACCACCGTGAGGGCCGGGGCGAGGATGCCGAGCGCGAGGGCGGCGACCGCCCGACGCAGACGTATCCGAGAAGTTGGCATGGGATTTCTCCTCCTTGCGAATCCGCAGGAGAGGGGATGTGGGGGACCGCGTCCGGACGCGGTGGACAGAGCATCGGCCCGTGCCGTGTCCCGGTCAACGGACCTGGTCGGCCGCCCAGGCCGGGTGTGAACGGGCCCGCGTGCGGTGTGAACGGAACTCCCGTTCGGGGGCCGGGAATCCGTCCTGACTGGTGACAACTCGCCGCGTCCGTGTGAATATTCACGGTCAAACAGGCAGACGGGAGCCGGCCATGCAGCAGACCGTCCAGCCCGAGCTGGCGGCGGTACTCCGTACCGGGCCCTTCCACCTCGCGCTGCGCGCCGCCATCAGCGCGCGCGGACTCGCCCTGAACCGGCTCCGGCAGCACCTCGCCCAACGCGGCGTCCAGGTCGGCGTCACCAGTCTGAGCTACTGGCAGCAGGGCCGAAGACGCCCCGAACGGGCTGAATCCCTGCGCGCGGTACGGGTGTTGGAGGAGGTACTGGAGCTCCCCGAACACTCCCTCACCCGGCTGCTCGGCCCCCGCCAGGCCCCCACCGGACCGGCCTCACCGGCCACCCGCCCCTACCGCGACCTGATCGCCCCCGCCGCCGCGGTGGACGGTCTGCTCGCCACCATCGCGGGCCCGCCCGACACCGGCCTGCACACCGTCACGCACATCGAACGGGTCCGGATCGGCGCCGACCGGCAGATGGTCCGCCGCGACTCCCAACACGCCCTGCGGGCCCACCGCGACGGCATCGACCGCTATCTGGCGCTCTATCAGGGCGACCCCGGCTGCGACATCGCCCGGGTCGCGGTCCGGGCCGAGGAGAACTGCCGCCCCGGCCGGATCCGCCGCGACCCCGGTGCCGAAATGCTGGTCGCCGAACTGCTGTTGGACCGCCGGTTGCGCACCGGCGACACCCATCTGCTCGGCTACGGCTTCGACGACGCGCCCGCCGCCGGGCCGAGCTGCGAGTACATCCGCGGCTTCAACTCCGGTGCCGGGCAGTACGTCCTCCAGGTCACCTTTCATCCCGACGCACTGCCCGTGCGCTGCCACCGCTTCGCCTCCCGGACCCCGGGCGAGGACCCGTACGAGACCGAGGAGTTGACCCTGGACGGGCACCACTGCGTGCACCTGGTGGCGAGTGCCCTGACCCCGTGCCTGCTGGGCATCCGCTGGGACTGGGACTAAAAGCCGTCCTGCGGACCGCCCGCCGCCGCGTCGCGTCGGCGCCGAACCACGAACAGCCCGCCCGCGCCGAGCCCGGCCACCGCGACCAGGGCGCCCAGTGCCCACGGCAGCCCGGAACCGCTGTGGCCGGCGGGGGTGACCGCCAGGGTGACCGGGCTCGGGCTCGGGCTCGGGCTCGGCGTGACCGTCGGTGTGGGGCTCGGCACCGGGGTCGCGCTCGGCGTCGGCGTCGGCGTGGGTGACGGTGCCTCAGTGGTCGGGCTCGGCACCGGGGTCGGGCTCGCCGTCGCCTGCGAACTCGACGCCGGCTTGGCGGTCGGCGTGACCTGGGGGGTCGGCTTCCGGGTCGTGCCGCCGGGGGCCGGGATGGCCGCCTGGGCCGGGCTGCCGCCGGTGAAGGAGAAGCTCACCCCGCCCAGCTTGCTGACGGTGATCATGGAGCACGGCCCGAGGGCCACCATCGCACCGAGCTCGTACACCCCGTTCGGGCTGCCGACGGGCATCGACAGGGTCTCGTGCAGCACGTGCCGACCCCGCGACAGGCCGCCGAACTGGACCTGGTTGGAGACCCAGCTGCCCATGGTCCCGGCCATCCGGGGCGGCTGCCAGGTGAACGAGAAGCCGTGCGCCGGGCCGCCGTCCACACTCAGCCGGGCGGACGGCGCCGGTCCGGGGGTCTGCTGGTCCGCGGAGACGATCTGCAGCTGGAACACGGCCGATCCCTGGTCCGGGGCGTCCAGGGTCAGCACGTTGTCGACCGTCCGCGAGCCGCCCATCCGCACCTGGGGGATCTGGCCGTACACGCCGTCGGTCCGGTAGGTACCGGTGGCCATCGACGTGCAGACCTCCGCGTGCGCCACACCGGCACCCGGCAGCACGGAGAGGGGTATCGCGAAGGCCAGCGCCAGGCCACGTCTCGTCATGGCCCCGGATCCTAGTGGTGCCCGCCCCGCGGCCCCCCACTCGGGTCAGCCCTCGAAACTCAGGTTGACGCAGTCCTCCACCGCCCGGTATCCGAGCTTCTGGTAGATCGAGTTGCTGGTCGGATTGGCCAGGTCCGTGTAGAGCAGCACCTCTTCGGCCCCGGCCGCGAGCGCGTGCGCCGACCCCGCCGCGACCACCCCGCTCGCGTACCCCCGCCCCCGGTGCTCCGGCGGCGTGTACACCGGGCCGATCCGCGACATCCCGGCGATCACCGGGCTGACGGCGGCGAACGAGACCGGGGTGCCCTGGTGCTCCCAGATGTGCAGGTGCCCGCCGGCGGTCCGCCGTTCGACCGTGGGCCGGTGGTTCTCGTTGGGGATGGCCAGCTCCGCTTCGGCGACGAAGGCGCCGAACCACTCCACCAGCAGCTCCACGTCGGCCGCCGTGGCCAGCCGGACCGTCCCGGCGGGCAGTGGCGAGGGATCGACCAACTCACCCAGCCGGTACAGCCGTTCGTTGGAGGTGACGGTGGACTCCTGCGGCCGCGCCGCCGCGAAGGCGGTCGCCGGGACCACCCCGCCGCCCACCGCGGGCACCTCCACCCCGGCCAGCACATCGGCCAGCTCGGCGGCCGCCCGCTCCGGCATCAGGCTGAGCCGGAGCGGGTACGGCGGCGTCCGCGCGAAGGCGCCGACCACCGGGGCGTCCGGCCCGGGCCGCCACCAGCCGAACTGCGGATCCGCCGGGCCGTAGACGTGCGGGCCGCCTTCGGTGAGGTTGTGCAGCAGGGTGAGCAGCACGGTGTTCTCGGCCGGGTGGGCGGCCAGGAAGTCACCGGCCTGTGCGCGGAAGTCGTCCGGGGAGGAGCTGAGAGTCCAGGTCATGGGGCATTGTGTCCGAGCACCGGACGCTCATGCACCAAGATTTCCGACCCGTACGCCCAGCTTCGCGGCCAGCTCCGCCGGGTCCGCCGTCGGGGCGTCGCAGCTGAAGTGGTGGCAGACGTACGCGGCCGATTGGCCGTCCAGCAGCGGCCGGTCCGCCAGCAGCGGTACCTCGGTCGAGCCCGGTTCGCCGACCGCGACCACGGCGCCCGGTGCGGTGCCGAGCAGGGCGGTCCGGTGCAGCAGCGCGGTCTCGGCGACCTCGGCCCGGCCGATCACGGCGACCTCGCGCGGCCCGGCGGCCAGCGCCTCGGCGGCGGCCAGACCCCAGCCGATGAACCGGGGCGCCCGGCTGCCCAGTGCGCCGACGATCCCCAACGCCCGCTCGGCGGCGGTCCGGTGGCGCTCGGAGCCGGTGTAGGCGGCGTACGTGAGCAGGGCCTGCGCGGCGGCGGTCCAGCCCGAGGGGGTGGCGTTGTCGGTCGGGTCCTGCGGGCGGCGGATCAGCTCCTCGGCGTCGTCCGCCGTGTCGTACAGGGCACCTGACGCAGTGTCGACAAAGTGACCCAGCACAGTGTCGAGTAGCCCGCCGGCCAGCCCGAGCCACTCCGCGTCGCCGGTCACCGCGTACAGCGCGAGGAAGCCCTCGGCGGTGTCCGCGTAGTCCTCCAGCACACCGGCGTTGGCCCCGGCCCGGCCGTCCCGGGAGGTGCGCAGCAGGCGGCCGTCCTCGGTCAGGTGGACGGCGAGCAGCAGGTCGGCGGCCCGGACGGCGGCCTCCACCAGGTCCGGCCGCTCCAGCAGCGCGCCGGTCTCGGCCAGCGCGGCGATCGCCAGACCGTTCCAGGCCGCCACCACCTTGTCGTCCCTGGCGGGGGCGGGCCGTGTCCCCCGTGCCGTCAGCAGCCGGTCCCTGATCCGCTGGTAGGCCACGTCATCCACCGGGTCGGAGAGCAGCTGGAGCACCGAGGAGCCGTGCTCGAAGGTGCCGGTGACCTCGAACAGCACGGTGGCCAGCGCACCGTCCTCGGCGCCCAGCACCTCGCCCAGCTGCTCCGGGGTCCAGGCGTAGTACACGCCCTCGGCGGACTTGCCGGTGGCCGCGTCCAGGCTGTCCGCGTCCAGCGCGGAGGCGAACCCGCCTTCGGGGGTGCGGAGTTCGGCGAGCAGGAAGTCGGCGGTCTCCAGCGCGATCCGGCGCGGCAGCTCGTCGCCGGTGGCCCGCCACAGGTGCAGGTAGACCCGGAGCAGCAGGGCGTTGTCGTAGAGCATCTTCTCGAAGTGCGGCACCACCCAGTCGGCGTCCACCGCGTACCGGGCGAAGCCACCGCCGAGCTGGTCGTAGATCCCGCCCCTGGCCATCGCCTCGCAGGTGTGCCTGGCCATCTCCAGCGCCTCGGCCGAGCCGGTGCTCGCGTGGTGCCTGAGCAGGAACTCCACCGCCATCGACGGCGGGAACTTGGGCGCGCCGCCGAAGCCGCCGCGCTTGTCGTCGTAACTCCGGCCGAGCTCGGCCGCCGCCTTGGCCAACTCCTCGGCGCCGGGCACCTGGTGGACCCCGCTGCCGACCCCGTACACCGAGGCCCGCTCGGCCAGGTCGGCCCTGATCCGCTCGGCCACCTCGCCGACCTCGTCCCGGCGGTCCCGCCAGGCGGCGCTGACCCCCTCCAGCACCTGCCGGAAGCCGGGCATGCCGTGCCGGGGGGCGGGCGGGAAGTACGTCCCGAAGTAGAACGGGTCCTTCTCGGGCGTCAGGAAGACCGTCATCGGCCACCCACCCTGCCCGGTGGCCGCCTGCACCGCCTCCATGTACACCGCGTCCACGTCGGGCCGCTCCTCGCGGTCCACCTTGACGGCGACGAAGTGCTCGTTGGCGTACTGGGCGATCGCCTCGTCCTCGAAGGACTCATGGGCCATCACATGACACCAGTGACAGGCCGCGTACCCGACCGACAGCAGCACCGGCACCCCGCGCCGCCCGGCCTCCTCGAAGGCCTCCGGCCCCCAGGGCCACCAGTCCACCGGGTTGTCGGCATGCTGCTGCAGGTACGGCGAGGTCGCGTCCGCGAGACGGTTCGGCATACCCCCATCCTTGCGCATCAGCACGCCGCCACGGGGTCAGGCCCGGGGCAGTACGCTGAGATTTCAGCGGCGCCGAGCCCGTCGAGCAGGCTCAGGGGAGGTTGGTCATGACCGCCGAGATGATCGCTCCGGCCTGGATGCACCGTCAGATCACCGCGGACCAGTACGACTCCTGGTCGGCGGAGCAGTGCGCGGGGATCGAGATCGTGGACGGGATGGTCGTCGTGAGCCCGAGCGCGTCCAAGCGGCACAACCGGTTGGCCCGACTGCTCGCGAACGCTCTGGAGGCCGCCGCAGGTCCGGAGTGGAACGCCGACACGGACTTCGACGTCCGGTTGCAGGACGTCCCGCTGACCAACCGCCGCCCGGACGTGGTGGTCTACCGGGCGGACAGCATCGACATCGCGCCCACCCGGCCGGAGCACGTGCTGCTGGTGGTCGAGGTCGTCTCACCGGGCTCGGAGACCACCGACCGGATCGTCAAGGTCGACCAGTACGCGAAGGCCGGGATCGCCTTCTACTGGCGGATCGAGCAGGCTGCCACTGGCGTACCGCTCGTCTACACGTACGTCCTCGACCCGGCGAGCCGGGCCTACCGGGATGGCGAGGTGTTCACCGGCATGGTCAGGGCTGCCGCGCCGTTCGCCGTCGAGATCGACCTTGGCGCCCTGTGACGGACGTCAGTCCTTGGGCTGCTCGGGCTCCTCGACGAAGGTCACCCGGCCGAACTGCTTGTTCATCGACTTGACCAGGAACCAGGTGGCCACGCCGAGGGCGGCGAAGACCACGAAGCCCAGCAGGCCGGGCGTCACCTTGGCCTTGTCGAAGGTCTCGGCGGCGAGGGTGGTGAGGTGCATCGGGGTGCTCATGTCTCCCATGGTGACCCGGCCCTACACGGACCGGGTCACCGGGGTGGGTGCGTGTCGGGGTGTCAGGCGGTGGTGACCCGGGCGCGCAGGCCGGCGAACAGGTCGTCCTCGGGGAGGTCGGTGTCCACCTGCGAGCGGACCAGCTCGTAGTCCTCGGTCGGCCAGACCTTCTTCTGGACCTCCAGCGGGATCCGGAACCACGGTCCGTCCGGGTCGATCTGGGTGGCGTGCGCGATCAGCGCGCGGTCCCGGGTCTCGAACCAGTCGTCGCAGACCACCCGGGTGGTGATCTCGCGCTCCTCGCGGCCGCTCTTCTCCCACCCCTCGATCCACTCGCCGTACGGCGACTCGAGGCCGTTCTCCACCAGGTAGCCGTGCATCGCCCGGATCCGGCCCATCGGGAAGCCGTGGTTGTAGTAGACCTTGGACGGCTGCCAGGGCGCGCCGGCCTCGGGGTAGGCGTCCGGGTCACCGGCGGCATCGAAGGCGGCCATGGTGATCTTGTGGGTCATGATGTGGTCGGGGTGCGGGTAGCCGCCGTTCTCGTCGTACGTGGTGATCACGTGCGGCCGGAACTCCCGGATCAGCTTCACCAGCGGGGCGGCCGCGTCGGCCACCTCCTGCAGCGCGAAGCAGCCCTCGGGCAGCGGCGGCAGCGGGTCGCCCTCCGGCAGGCCGGAGTCGACGAAGCCGAGCCAGGCCTGCTTGACGCCGAGGATCTCGCGGGCGGCGTCCATTTCCTTCCGCCGCACCTCGTGGATGTTCTCCTCGACCCACGGGTCGCCCTGGAGCTTGGGGTTGAGAATCGAGCCACGCTCACCGCCGGTGCAGGTGGCGACCAGCACGTCCACCCCCTGTGAGACGTACATGGCCATGGTGGCGGCGCCCTTGCTGGACTCGTCGTCCGGGTGCGCGTGTACCGCCATCAGTCGCAACTGCTCAGTCAACGCCTGGTTTCCTTCCGGGAATCATCCGGTTCGTCGGGCCGGTCCCCCGCCGCGTCCGGCGCGGATGCTGCCCTCCTATAGTGACTGACCGGAGGGCCGATCCATTCCCCCGGTGGACCCTCGGCCCCTCGTCGAAAGGACTGAGCCGCCCATGGACTCCGGACGTACGACCATCGCCCCCGCCCGCTACGGCAAGCTCGGTGACCGCGAGGCGGACCGTCGGCTGCGGATCACCGGCCTGGTCTGCGGTGCGCTCGGCCTGGCGCTGGTCGGCTGGCTGGGTGTCAGCTACGTCTCCAAGGGCTCGGTCATGAACGGTCTGCTGCCGGGCTTCCAGGTGGTCTCCGCCGCGGAGATCCAGGTGCAGCTCTCGGTGCTCAAGGAGGACGGCACGGCGGGGGTCTGCACCGTCCGCGCGCAGTCCGAGGACGGTGGCGTGGTGGGGCTGCACGACTTCCCGATCCCGGCCGCCGGCACCCGCTACGACGAGGTGGTCACGCTGCGCACCACGGCCCGGGCCACCGCCGCCGAGCTGCTCGGTTGTGTCCCCGGCAAGTAATCCGTTCGGGCGCATATTCGACGCCCCGACCGGGCATCCGTACCGGGAATCGCCGGGTCGGAGCCGCTCGTGGCCCCTCCCGCTCCGGTCCGGAAATTGTTAGGCTCGTGGTTTCGCCCCTCTCCGGCCGGATGGCACGAGAGCGGGCGTTGCTTTGTAGTACGACCGTTCCCGGCTGACACCAACCCTCAGCGCAGCCCAGCACCTACGAGGAGCACCTGTGACCCAGACCAGCGAGAACGTGACCTGGCTCACTCAGTCCGGCTATGACCAGCTCAAGGCCGAGCTGGACTACATGACCGGCCCGTGGCGCGCCGAGATCGTCAAGAAGATCGAGGCGGCCCGTGAGGAAGGCGACCTCAAGGAGAACGCCGGCTACCACGCGGCCCGTGACGACCAGGGCAAGGGCGAGCTGCGGATCCGTCAGCTCACCCAGCTGCTGGAGCGGGCCAAGGTCGGCGAGGCCCCGGCGGACTCCGGCGTGGTGGCCCCCGGCATGGTCGTGACGATCGCCTTCGACGGCGACGAGGACGACACCATGGTCTTCCTGCTCGGCTCCCGCGAGATGGCGGGCGCGTCCGAGGTGGAGGTGTACTCCCCGCAGTCCCCGCTCGGCTCGGCCATCGACGGCAAGAAGATCGGCGACGAGGCGCACTACGAGCTGCCGAACGGCAAGAAGGCGATGGTCAAGGTGATCGCGGCCACGCCGCACGCCTGAGCCCGACCGACACGCGAACGGCGGCCGTCCCCGTGCAGGGGGACGGCCGCCGTTCGGCGTACCCGGGTTCAGCCGACCGCGGAGCGGTACTTCCGGACCGAGAGCCAGGAGAACCCCGCTGTGATCACCACGGACCAGATGACCGACAGCAGGATCGCGTTCTCCATCGGCCAGCCGCCCGTCACCGGGCCGACCTGGTTGCCGAACAGGTCGCGGCAGGCCTGCACCGTCGCGCTGAACGGGTTCCAGTAGGCGATCGGCTGCAGCCAGCCCGGCATCGAGCTGACCGGCACGAAGGCGTTCGAGATGAAGGTCAGCGGGAACAGCCAGATCAGACCGGCCGAGGTGGCCGCCTCCGGACTGCGCACCGACAGACCGATCAGCGCGCCGATCCAGGAGAAGGCGTAGCCCAGCAGGAGCAGCAGCCCGAACGCGGCGAGCGCCTTCAGGAAGCCCTCGTGGATCCGCCAGCCGACCAGCACCGCGACGATCATCAGGACCACCAGGGTGAAGGCGGTCTGCACCAGGTCGGCCAGCGTGCGGCCGACCAGCACTGCTGAGCGGGTCATCGGGAGCGAGCGGAACCGGTCCACCAGCCCCTTGGTCATGTCCTCCGCGATACCGGCCGAGGCGCCGGCCACCGCGAAGGTGACGGTCTGGGCGAAGATGCCCGCCATCAGGAACTGGGTGTACGTGCTGGCACTCGCGCTGGTGCCGGGGATCTGGATCGCCCCGCCCATCACGTACGAGAACAGCAGCACGAACATAACCGGCTGCATCAGACCAAAAACGACAATTTCGGGAATCCGAGTCATCCGACGCAAATTGCGCTTGGCGATCACCCAGGAGTCGTGCAGCATCGCGGGAATGCCGTGCCGCTGCTGGGGGACGGCGCCGCCGATCGCGTGTTCGGTGGCAGTGGTCATCAGGCGTCCTTCCCATGGCCCTTGCGGCCCTTGGCGGGCTGCGACTCGTCCTCTTCCTCGACCTCCGCGGCCGTGGCGTGGCCGGTCAGCGAGAGGAACACGTCGTCCAGGGTCGGGCGGCGCAGGCCGATGTCGTCGATCACGATCGAGCGCGAGTCCAGCTCGCGGATCACGTCGGCGAGCACCTTGGCGCCACCGCTGACCGGGATGGTGATCCTGCGGGTGTTCTTCTCCAGCGTCGGGTCGCCCTTGGCGTACGGGGCCAGCGCGGCCAGCGCCTCGGTCACGTCGTCCCGCTCGTGCACCACCACCTCGACCCGCTCGCCACCGATCTGGGCCTTGAGCTCGTCGGCGGTGCCGCGGGCGATCACCTTGCCGTGGTCGACCACCGCGATGTCGTGGGCGAGGCGGTCCGCCTCCTCCAGGTACTGGGTGGTCAGCAGCAGGGTGGTGCCCTGCTCGACCAGGGTCTCGATGACCTCCCAGAGCGCGAGCCGGTTGCGCGGGTCCAGACCCGTGGTCGGCTCGTCCAGGAACATCACCGGGGGCCGGACCACCAGCGCGGCCGCCAGGTCGAGCCGGCGGCGCATACCGCCGGAGTAGGTCTTGGCGGTGCGGTCGGCGGCCTCGTCGAGGTTGAACCACTCCAGCAGCTCGCGGGCGCGGGCCTTCGCGTCCCGCACGCTCATCTGGTAGAGCTCGCCGACCATCTGCAGGTTCTCACGGCCCGTCAGGTACTCGTCCACGGCGGCGTACTGGCCGGAGAGGCCGATCAGGCTGCGCACCTTGTTCGGGTGCTTGAGCACGTCCACCCCGGCGACCACGGCGTGGCCGGAGTCGGGGCGGAGCAGGGTGGTGAGAACGCGGACCGTGGTGGTCTTGCCGGCGCCGTTCGGGCCGAGCAGTCCGAGTACCGTGCCCTCCGGAACGTCGAGGCTGACGCCGTCGAGGGCACGTACGTCACCGAAGGTCTTGACCAGGTTCTCGGCTTGGATGGCTGGCGCCATGAGCCTGCCTCATCTCCTCTGACGATATGACTGATATGTCCACTCTGACCCGGTGGCAATACCCGGTCGGACCGGATTCCATGCCGGGGAGGGACATCGGAGAAACGCGATGCATCGCGAGAATGACAGCTCGCGATATATCGCGTCAAGGATCGGGCTCATGGCGCAGCAAGGACAGCGCGGAGCCGATCCGCGCTGACACCCTCTCAGCTGGGACTGACAACCGCCCCTGGTTTTCCGGCTGCTGGAGTCTTCGGGCGCTACTGGGTGACCACGTAGCCCGCGTCCCGGAGATCGCCCATCACCACGGCGCAGTGCTCGGGGCCCTTGGTCTCCAGGTGCAGATCCACCTCGACCTCGGTCAGGCCGAGCCGGGGGTCGATCCGGACGTGCGCGATGTCCAGCACGTTGGCGTCCGCCCGGGTGAGCACCGCCAGCAGATCGGCCAGCGCGCCCGGCCTGTCGGCCAGCCGGACCCGGATCGACAGGTAGCGGCCCGCGGCCACCAGGCCGTGCCGCAGCACCCGTTGCATCAGCTGCGGGTCGATGTTGCCGCCCGAGAGCACCGCCACCACCGGGCCCCGGAAGCTCTCCGGATGCTCCAGCAGCGCGGCCAGCGGGCTCGCCCCGGCCGGTTCGACCACCAGCTTGAGCCGCTCCAGGCTGAGCAGCAGGGCTCGGGACAGGCCCTCCTCCGAGACCGTCCTGACGCCGTCGGCCAGGGTGTTCACCACCTCGAACGGGATGTCACCCGGACGGCCGACCATGATCCCGTCCGCCATGGTCGCGAAGCGCTCCAACGAGACCGGCCGGCCCGCCGCCAGCGAGGGCGGGTACGCGGCCGCGTTGGCGGCCTGCACCCCGATCACCTGGACGTCGGGGCGGAGCGGCTTGACCGCCGCCGCGATCCCGGCCAGCAGCCCGCCGCCGCCCACCCCGACCAGGATGGTGCGGACCTCCGGGCACTGCTCCAAGATCTCCAGGCCGACGGTGGCCTGACCGGTGATGATGTCCCAGTGGTCGAACGGGTGGATGAACACCGCACCGGTCGCGTCCGCGTAGTGCTGGGCCGCCTGCAGGGCCTCGTCCACGGTGCTGCCGTGCAGCCGGACCTCGGCGCCGTAGTCCCGGGTCGCGGCCACCTTGGGCAGCGGGGCCGCCAGCGGCATGAAGACGGTGGACCGCACCCCCAGCAGCGAAGCGGCCAGTGCCACCCCCTGCGCGTGGTTGCCCGCACTCGCCGCCACCACACCACCGGCCCGCTCCACCGGCGAAAGCCCGGCGATCCGGACGTACGCGCCGCGCAGCTTGAACGAACCGGTGCGCTGCAGGTTCTCGCACTTGAGGTGCACGGGCGCACCGATCAGCCCCGCCAGATACCGGCTGCTCTCCATCGGGGTAACCCGGGCGACCCCGGCGAGCATCTTGTGTGCACCGCGGACGTCGTCCAGGGTGATCGGCCAGTTGTGCATGTGTCCCTCGGACGGATCGGAAGCCAGGGCTCTGCTGCGCTCCGGGCATCAGCCATCAGGGGCTCGGGGAACTGCGACGCCGACCTCGGAAAAGGTCACCGTTGCGTGGGTGGTCAGGCACTTTCGCAGTGACCCGAACGCCAGATCTCCTCGCAGTTCCCCGAGCCCCTGGACCGTAACCGGCTGAGCCCCTGCCTAAGGTGCGGGCGTCAGCCCAGGGCGCGGGTGAGGTCCGCGAGCAGGTCGTCGATCGACTCGATGCCGACCGAGACCCGGACCAGGTCGGCCGGCACCTCCAGCGCCGAGCCCGCCACCGAGGCGTGCGTCATCCGCCCCGGGTGCTCGATCAGCGACTCGACGCCGCCCAGCGACTCGCCGAGGGTGAACAGCTCGGCCCGGTTGCAGACGTCCACCGCGGCCTGCTCGCCGCCGTTGACCCGGAACGAGACCATCCCGCCGAAGGCCTTCATCTGCTTGGCGGCGATGTCGTGCCCGGGGTGCGACTCCAGACCGGGGTAGATCACCTGGCTGACCTTGGGGTGCCCGGAGAGCAGCTCGGCGACCTTCCCGGCGTTGGAGCTGTGCCGGTCCATCCGGACCCCGAGGGTCTTGATGCCGCGCAGCACCAGCCAGGAGTCGAACGGCCCGGCCACCGCGCCCATCGCGTTCTGGTGGTACGCCAGCTCCTCGCCGAGACCCGCCTCGGCCGCCACCAGGGCGCCGCCGACCACGTCGGAGTGGCCGCCCATGTACTTGGTGGTCGAGTGCACCACCACATCGGCGCCGAACGAGATCGGCTGCTGCAGGTACGGGCTGGCGAAGGTGTTGTCCACCACCAGCAGCGCACCGGCCTGGTGGGCCACCTCGGCAAGACCGGCGATGTCGGAGATGCCGAGCAGCGGGTTGGAGGGGGTCTCCACCCAGACCGCACGCGTGCTGGGGCGCAGCGCGTCCCGGACGGCGGCCAGGTTCTGGGTGTCCGCGACGGAGAACTCGACGCCCCAGCGGGTGAGCACCTTGGCGAACAGCCGGAAGGTGCCGCCGTAGGCGTCGTTCGGGATGACGATGTGGTCGCCCGGCTTCAGCACGGTGCGCAGCAGGGTGTCCTCGGCGGCCAGGCCGGAGGCGAAGGCGAGGCCGCGGGCGCCGCCCTCGATCGCGGCGAGGCACTCCTCGAGGGCGGTCCGGGTGGGGTTGGCGGAACGGCTGTACTCGTAGCCGTTCCGGAGGCCGCCGACGCCGTCCTGCTTGTAGGTGGACACCTGGTAGATCGGCGTGACGACGGCCCCGGTCTGGGGGTCTGCTTCCTGACCCGCGTGGATGGCGAGAGTCTCGAAGCCCTGGGGAAGCTGGTGCTCGGTCATGGTCCCGAGCCTAGTGGGCGAACCGGGCCGAGGGCGGGCAGAGCGCCCGCGTTGCCGACCACCCGTCAAGTGCGACCTGCCGGGCGGCTACGATCTGCACTTTCCGCACACATGTTCAGGCTGCGGACGGAACGTCAGAGGGAGGACCGCATGGGCACGCCCGCGCGACCCACCGGAATGAGCACCGCGGGGCGGGCCGCACTCGCGGTCGCCATGCTGGTCGGTTTCTACCTGCTCGCGGCCGGCCTGGTCCTCGGCGTACTGGGCGCCGATGTCGCCCTGGTGGTGGAGACCGGGCGGCTGAACCCGGCGATCGGCAAGCTGATCCTGCTCAGCCTGGCCGTCGCCTACCCCGTACTCCGGGTGGTCTTCCTGACCCGCAGGCCGCGCGAGCAGGGCGAGGCGTACGGTCTGCCGGTGACCCGGGATCAGCAGCCGGAGCTGTGGGCCAGGGTGGACCGGATCGCCGAGCGGACCGGCGTCCGCGGCCCGGCCGAGATCCGGTTGGTCCCCGAGGTGAACGCGGGTGTCCGGGAGGAGACCAAGCTGCTCGGGCTGATCCCCGGCAAGCGGCACCTGGTGATCGGCGCGCCGCTGCTGATCGGCCTGACCGAGGCCGAGCTGGACTCGGTGCTGGCCCACGAGTTCGGCCACTACAGCAACCGCGACGTCCGGCTGGCCGGGGTCACGGTGGCCGGGCGGACCGCGATCCTGCACACCATCCACGGCCTGCACGCCCGCGCCGACGGCCACCAGGCCCAGCAGGAGGCCGAGCTCAGGGCGAAGGCCGCGAAGCGGCTGGCCAAGGGCAAGAAGGTCTCCGACCAGAAGGCCGGCGGCGGCGTCGACCGGGCACTGGCCAAGCTCTTCACCCAGTACGCCAAGCTGTACTTCCGGGTCTCCGAGTCGGTGAGCCGCCGTCAGGAGTACGCCGCCGACCGGTCCGCCGCCGCGATCGCCGGACGGGACGCCACCGCCGCCGCGCTGCGCCGGCTGCCGCTGCTGGCCGCCGCCGAGGACTTCTACCTCAACCGGTACGCCACCATCGGCTGGTCCGCCGGACTGCTGCCGATGCCGGGTCAGGTGTACGGCGGTCTGGCCGAGCTGCTCGCCGACCCGAAGCGCCGGCAGGAGCTGGCCGAGCTGGCGCTGGAGGCGGACCAGGACGAGGCCGACCCGTACGACTCGCACCCGCCGATCTCCCAGCGGGTCGCCGCGATCGAGGCGCTGCCCGACGACGGCCGGGCCGCCGAGGGTTCCGGCTCCGCGCTCGGGCTGCTGCGCGAGGCCGAACGGACGCTGGCCGAGCTGGAGTCGGTCTCGCTGGTGCCCGAGGCGGCGACCAAGCGCCGGGTCGAGTGGCCGGAGCTGGTGCAGACCGTCTGCCTGGCCGACTGCCGCGAGGACAGCCAGCCGATCCTGACCGCGCTCATCTCCGCCAGGCTGCCCGGCACGGTCGAGGCGCTGCTGGACGCGATCGACGCCGGCCGCACCTGGGAGCTGGCCGGCCGGCTGCCCCGCAGCGAGCAGGCCACGGCCGCGACCGGCCGGTCCGCCCGCGAGATCGCCCGCCCGGTCTTCCGGGCCAGCCTGGCCGGGCTCACCGTGCTGGCGCTGGCCGAATCGGGCCTGGCGCACTGGGAGTTCTCCTGGTCCACCACCGCCGTCCTACACCTGCCGGACGGCTGGGACGACACCTTCACCGCCGCCCTGGACGCCGCCGTCGCGGACGCCCCGGACACCACCCCGCTGCGCACCCTGCTCACCAACGCCGGGCTCACCCCGGCCGCTCACTGAACCACCGGAGTCACCTTCATGCTGTTCCTCACCATCGCCGTCGGCGCGCTGCTGTTCACGCTGTTCAAATCGCTGAAGGCCAAGCGGGCCGCCGCCGTGAGCCACGCCGAGGTGCTGTCCGACCCGGCCCGCGCCTCCCAGTTCGGGCTGGTGCCCAACCAGGGGCTGGTGCTCGGCCGCACCACGGTCGACGACGACGCCCGGATCGCACTGTCCGCCGTCCGGGACGGCAGCTGGCGGGAGGCCGCCGCGTACATCGACGCGGCGGGCACCGACTGGGACGAGCGCTGGGAGCGGACCGAACTCTTCGTCAACCCGGCCTGCAACGACGACAGTTGGCTGAACACCTGGCGGATGGAGCAGCCGGACAACTCCGACGCCGCTTCGCTGCACGTGGTGGCCCTGGTGCACGCGGGCTGGGCGATCCGGGGCTCCGGCTACTCCAACACCGTCACCGACGAGATGTGGGCCGGGTTCCGGCAGAAGCTCCAGCAGGCCACCGAGGCCGCCGCCGAGGCGGTCCGGCTGGCCCCGGCCGCCGACCCGAGCCCGTACCTGGCCCAGCTCGCGCTGGCCCGGGGTGACAACTGGTCGAACGACCACTTCGAGATGTTCTGGGCCAAGGCGGTCAAGCGGGCCCCGCTG
Organism: Kitasatospora sp. Root107; assembly: GCF_001424875.1. GTDB lineage: Bacteria > Actinomycetota > Actinomycetes > Streptomycetales > Streptomycetaceae > Kitasatospora. Next base: position 385,658 of record NZ_LMCT01000001.1, read on the forward strand.
AACCGGGACGCGCACTGGCAGGCGATGCAGTACTGGTGCCGCAAGTGGCACGGCAGCAACGAGCTGATGCACGCCTTCGTGGACGAGGCGATCGCCGCCGCCCCGGCCGGCAGCCTGTTCAGCACCCTCAAGCTGGACGCCTACGGCGAGCAGTTCGACGACGCCGAGACCCGGACGTCCCCCGCGCTGCGGGCCGCCGTGGACGCCGTGCTGGCCGACATCGCGGCCGCCCGGCCGGACCACCCCGAGCTGCCCGCCGCCCGCGGCCGGGCCGTCCGCTTCCTGGCCGGCCAGGGCCGGCACGCCGAGGCGCTGACCCAGTTCCAGGCGCTCGGCCCGGTGATCCCCGCCCCGTTCCTGGGCGACCCGGACGAGTTCGTCGAGCTCCGGGCCAGGACCGTGGTCGCCCTCTCCCGCTGACCGCCGCCCGGCGGCCGCCCGGCGGAATCCGGGGCGGCCGCCGGGTGTTGAACAGGGCACCGTCCCCCGATCACTGGGAGCAGCCGTGCTGTTCAACCGTCACAAGAGCGAGCTGGTCACCGCCGAGCAGGCCCTGCCCGGCCGGGCGGCCCCGCAGTTCGCACTGACCGAGCCGCACACCGTGCTCGGCACCCCGCTGACCGGCCCCTACCCCGCCGGTCTTGAGAGGGCCGACTTCGCGATGGGCTGCTTCTGGGGCGCGGAGCGGAAGTTCTGGGAGCTGGACGGCGTGTGGACCACCCTGGTCGGCTACCAGGGCGGGCACACCCCGAACCCGACGTACGAGGAGGTGTGCAGCGGTCTGACCGGGCACACCGAGGCGGTCCGGGTGGTCTACGACCCGGCGCTGGTCTCGTACGAGACGCTGCTGAAGACCTTCTGGGAGGCGCACGACCCGACCCAGGGCTTCCGCCAGGGCAACGACCAGGGCACCCAGTACCGCTCCGCCGCGTACACCCACACCCCGGAGCAGGCGGCCACCCTGGCCGCCTCGCGGGAGGCCTTCCAGCCCGCGCTGACCGCGATCGGCCTCGGCCCGATCACCACCGAGACCGGCCCGGCCGGCCCGTTCTACCCGGCCGAGCCCTACCACCAGCAGTACCTGTCCGACGCCAAGAACCCGAACGGCTACTGCGGCCTCGGCGGCACCGGCGCCAGCTGCCCGATCGGCGTGGCCCGCACCGAGGGCTGAGCACATGACGAAGGCCCCGCCGGAGAACCGGCGGGGCCTTCGTCACGTACGGGGTGTCAGCTGGTGGCGCCGAGCAGCTTCTTGATCTGCTCGAAGGTCATGCCGCTCTGGTTCATCAGCTTGACCTGCGCCTCGGTGATGCCCGTGGCCGTCAGCTCCTTGATCTGAGCCGCCGTCAGCGGGGCCGCGGCGGTCTTGCCGCCGGCCTTGGCCTTGCTGCCGGCCGAGCCCATCATCGAGGTGACGATCTCCTCGAAGTCGGACATCGCGAACTTGGTGGCGCCGTCCGGCGCCTTCGGGGCCTCCCCGGCGTCCTTGCTGAAGGTCACCTTGACCGGCAGGTGCGCCTCGGCCGGCAGCTTGGGGTCGATCTGGGCCAGGTCGAAGGAGATCGCGGAGACCGAGCCGTCCTTGATGAAGACGTCCAGGCCGATCTTCTTGTCCGGGATGTCGGTCGGGGCGGCGCCGGGCAGCTTCTCCATCCCCGGGATGTCCTTGAGCACCGGCTTGATGCTCTTCAGCAGGTCGTCCGCGAGGGCCTTGGCCGGAGCGGCGACGTAGATGTGCTCGGCGCCGTCCTGCTTGCCCTTGTCCTCGAAGGTGACGTTGCGGGAGAGGACGTCCTTGACGGTGTTCACCAGGCCGGAGGCGACCTTCGGGTCGACCGAGGGAGCGGCCGAGGCGCCGCCGGACTTGCTGCCGGCCGCCTTGGTCGCCTGCTCGGCGAACTCCTTGAGGGTCTTGCCCTCGATGGAGATCCACTTGCCGGCGAGGGCGTCCTGGATCACCTTCGGGAACATCGCGCCCGCGTCCTTGAGCTCACCGGCGTCCTCGCCGGCCAGCTGGGCGATGCCGTCGACATCGGCCTTCACGTAGATGTTGCCGTCGACCAGGCGCAGCTCGGCGTAGCTCTTGCCGCTCTTGCCGGACAGCGCGTACGCGACGTCGTAGCCGGGGTCCTGGCCGAGCGAGTTGAGCGGGTCGGCGCCGGACTGGGCGTTCTTGAAGGAGTCGAGGTCCTTGAGCGGCTTGTCCGCGCTGACCGCGAGCGAGATCTTCAGCTCGGCCATCAGCTCGGCGGTCTTGCGGTCCATCTGCTCGCCCTTGTCGCTGGCGAGCTTGTCGAACGCGAGGATCTCGTCGGCCGTCGCCCCGAAGGAGAGCTCGGCCTTGAAGGTCTTGCTGTCCGTGATGTTGCCGAAGGCGTCGGAGACCTTCTCGGCGGCGGTCAGCTGCTTGACGGTGCCACAGGCGGCCAGGCCGGTGGCAAGGACAACGGTGCAGGCGGTCGCGGCGACGGCCCCCCGGACCGTGCGGCGCATGGTGGTGTTGATGGAACTCTCCCCCGTAAGGCTGCGCCCAGGCGGTGTGGACAGCCGGGCGGAAAGGTTTGACTGCTGCTGGATACGGTGCCCAGACAAGCAGCTTTCACCCGCCGGGGCACCCCGATTTCGCCGGTCGTGGCGGAATCGGGACGTGCCCCATAACTTATCCGGTTCTTACGACAGTCCGACCGCGGGGGTCAGACTGCGCTGCCCGCCTGCCAGGTCGCCCAGTCCATGTTCCAGCCGTTCAGGCCGTTCGACGGATCGACCGTCCGGTCACCGGAGTTGATCACCTCGACCACGTCACCCACCATCGAACTCGCGTAGAACTTGGCCCCGTTGGTGTTCGGGTCCGAAGCACCCTTGGCGTCCTTGAGGGCGATGCAGCCGTGACTGGTGTTGGCGCTGCCGAACTGCGAGGCGGGCGACCAGTAGTTGCCGTGGATGAAGGTGCCCGAGGTGGTCAGCCGCTGCGCGTGCGGCACGTCCGGGATGTTGTACTCGTCGCCGAGGCCGACCGTGGCGGAGTCCATCTTGGTCTGCTGGTACTGCTCGGAGATGACCAGCTTGCCGGCCCAGGTCTTGTGCTCCGGGGCGCCGCCGATGATCGGGTAGGTCGCGGTGACCTGACCGTCGGTGGTCACCGTGAGGGTGTCGGCGGAGAGGTCGGCCACGCTGGTCTGGCTGCGGCCGACGGTGAAGTTCACGTCCTTGGACTGGGTGCCGTAGACGCCCTTGGCGCCCTCCACGTCCTTCAGCCGGAGCTTCAGGGTGACCCTGGTGCCCTTCGCCCAGTACTGCTGCGGCCGGAAGTCCAGCCGGGTGCTGGAGAACCAGTGGCCGACGATCTCGACGCCCGGCTGCGCGGTCACCGTGATCGCCTGCTGGACGGCCTTCCGGTTGGTGACCGGCTTGTTGAAGTTGATCGAGACCGGCATGCCCACCCCGACGGTCGAGCCGTTCTCCGGGGTGAAGTAGCCGATGAAGGTGTTGGCCGGCGAGGCGGTGCCGAACTTGGTGTTGGCGTCCGCCTCCAGCTTGTCCGAGTCCAGCGCGACGGCCGCCACGCGGTACTTGGTGCCGCTGATGAGCGGCCCGGTGGAGGCCCAGCTCGCCCCATCCGAGGCGAGCTGCCCGGGTATCTCCTTGCCGTCCTCACCGGTGAGCTTGACCGAGCTGAGCTTGCCGTCGGTGACGGTGACCTTGACCGGCTCGGTGAAGGGGGCATCCGTCACACCGTCGGCCGGAACCACCGTGATCTTGGCGACCGAGGTCTTCGGCGAGCTGCTCGCGCCACCCCCGGTGCTGCCACCGCCGCCGCCCTTGTCGGAGTCGCCGCTGCAGGCCGCCAGCAGGAGGACCGGGGCGCCCAGCAGGCCGCCCAGCACCCCGCGTCGGGTCCAGCTGCTGCCGGAGGTGGGGCGCTGCTCATCGGCTGACGTCACGGTCGGTCTCCCTGCTCTTCACCTGCGGGCGTTACGGATACAAACAACGCAATCCAGGACGAAGCGGTTCCATCACCAAACGGTTGAGATCGTATGAGACTACTGAAGATGCCGCCATAACGGACGAATCGCCCGCCCGGAGCAGTCCGGACGGGCGATCGGTGATGCGGGAGGGGACTACTCGGCCGCCTCGACGGCGTACTCGTCCCAGTTCTCGTCGGTCGGGTCGAACTCGGTCTGGGCGGACTCCCAGGTGGCCGAGGTCAGCTCGATGCCCGGCACCTCGCCGAGCAGCGCCACCGGGTCGATGAAGTGCGCGAGCGAACCGGACGGGTCCACCTCGATCGCCTCCACCGACTGGGTGCGCTCCTCGTCGTCCAGGTACTCGTCGCTCTGGACCTGGGCGAGTGCGGCGGCCTTCAGGGCCTGCTCGTCGGTGATCTCGGCGATGATTTCGATGCTGAGGCGTACGTAACGCGGGGCGTCCTGCTCGGGCAGGTCAGTGCTGGTCATGTGTGCGAGCGTAAGCGAGTCGCGCCGCTCCCGGGAAAACAGGAAGGGCCGGCCCCCGGAAACCGGGGGCCGACCCTTCCGTCTCCGTCGAACTCCCCCACCCGGGAGCCACGGAGACGCGCCTTGCGGCGCGGTAGGTGCCGCAGGAGCCGCCGCACCCTGACCTCGGTCGAGACCGCTGCCAGGGGCGGGACGACGGCAACCCCTACGGGCGGACACGGAAGGCCGGGTCAGGGCCGACCGACGTGTCCGTGGTGACGGCGGTGCCGGGGAGCCGCTCCCGACTGTTGCTGTCACCATGCTCGGCGTCTTGCCGTGACTCATACATTGCCCGAGCCGTGTTAACCGCGTGATGCGCGGAGGTGACACCGGTGTACCACTTCGTGAGAAGACGAATCCTCACCCTTCCGGCGGCCCGGGCGGGCTGACGACAGGTCAGTGACCGGCCCGGGTGGCCAGGAAGGCCAGCAGGTCCTGGCTGGTCACGATGCCCTGCGGCTTGCCCTCGACCAGCACCACGGCGGCGTCGGCCTTCTCCAGCACGGTCATCAGACTGGTCACCGTCTCGCCGGAGCCGACCACCGGCAGCGGCTTGGACATCACGCTCTCCAGCGTGTCGGTGAGCGCGATCCGCTGGGTGAACAGGCCCTCCAGCACCTCGCGCTCGACCACCGAGCCGATCACCTCGCCCGCCATGATGTCGGGGTGCCCGGCGCCCGGGGAGACCACCGGCATCTGCGAGACGCCGAAGTCCCGCAGCACCCGGACGGCCTCGGCGACCGTCTCGCTCGGGTGCATGTGGACGAACTGCGGGATGCCCTCGTGCTCGATCGCGTCCTTGCGGGCCAGCACCTCGCCGATGTGCGCCTCGTCGGTGCCCGACGGCAGGAAGCCGTAGTCGGCCATCCAGTCGTCGTTGAAGATCTTCGAGAGGTAGCCCCGGCCGCCGTCGGGCAGGATCACCACGACCACGTCGTCCGGGCCGAGCCGCTTGGCCACCTCGAGCGCGGCCACCACGGCCATCCCGCAGGAGCCGCCGACCAGCAGACCCTCCTCCTTGGCGAGGCGGCGGGTCATCTGGAACGAGTCCTTGTCCGAGACCGCGACGATCTCGTCCGCCACGTTCCGGTCGTAGGCGGTCGGCCAGAAGTCCTCGCCGACACCCTCGACCAGGTACGGCCGGCCGGTGCCGCCGGAGTAGACCGAGCCCTCCGGGTCGGCGCCGATCACCTTGACCGCACCGCCGGAGGCCTCCTTGAGGTAGCCGCCGGTGCCGGAGATGGTGCCGCCGGTGCCGACGCCCGCCACCAGGTGGGTGATCTTCCCCTCGGTCTGCTCCCAGAGCTCGGGACCGGTCGAGTGGTAGTGCGAGGCCGGGTTCTCCGGGTTGGAGTACTGGTCCGGCTTCCAGGCGTTCGGGGTCTCCCGGACCAGGCGGTCGGAGACGTTGTAGTAGGAGTCCGGGTGCTCGGGGGCGACGGCGGTCGGGCAGACCACCACCTCGGCACCGTAGGCCCGCAGCGTGTTGATCTTGTCGGTGGACACCTTGTCCGGACAGACGAAGATGCAGTGGTAGCCCTTCTGCTGGGCCACGATCGCCAGGCCCACACCGGTGTTGCCCGAGGTGGGCTCGACGATCGTGCCGCCCGGCTTGAGGGCGCCGGAGGCCTCGGCGGCCTCGATCATGCGCATCGCGATGCGGTCCTTGATCGACCCCCCGGGGTTGAAGTACTCGACCTTCGCCAGCACGGTGGCGCTGATCCCCTCGGTGACCTTGTTGAGCTTCACCAGGGGTGTGTTGCCGACCAGGTCGATGATCGAATTGTGGTACCGCACGGGGGTCCTCCCGGTCTGGGACGCTACGAAAGCTATGGGTACTTCAAAGCCTAGGGCGTCTCAAGGGACGGACGCGCACACCCGCGACGTCCGATTCGGCCTCTTCACTTCCCGTACGTTCACCCACCGGATGGGCGATCCGCCCCGATAGGCCCCCGGATCCCTGGGTACCTAAGAGGGACAGAGCAAGAGGTGGCGCCCCGGGAGGGGCCAGGTGAAGGGGGGCCGGGGTGGCAGCGGCACAGGTGTCACGGGCCCGGGTGGCCCGGCGTATCGCCACGGCGGCCGCGTACGGGGGCGGCGGTCTCGGTCTGCTCGGGGTCGGGCTGATCGGCCTGCTGGTGACCGAGAGCAGGCTGGCGGTCCGCGCGGTCGGGCTGCTGGAGGGCGACCCTCCGCCCGCGGACGGGGTGTACGGGGCGGCCTTCGCCGACCCGGAGAGTGACCAGCCGCCGCTGGTGCTCGCCTTTCTGGGTGACTCGACGGCGGCCGGGCTCGGCGTGACCGCAGGGGAGGAGACCCCCGGCGCGCTGCTCGCGACCGGACTGGCCTCGGTGGCCGAGCGCCGGGTCCGGCTGGTGAACGTGGCCCGGTCCGGCGCCCAGTCCGTCGAGCTGGCCGGCCAGGTGGAGCTGGCTCTGCCGCACCGGCCGGAGCTGGCGGTGATCATCATCGGCGCCAACGACGTGACCAAGCACACCCCTGCCGCCCTGGCGGTCCGTCAACTCGGCGAGACGGTACGGGCGCTGCGCGCGTCCGGCTGCCAGGTGGTGGTCGGCACCTGCCCGGATCTGGGCACCATCAAGCCGGTGCAGCCGCCGCTGCGCTGGGTGGCCCGGCGGCTCAGCCGGCAGCTGGCGGCCGCCCAGACCATCGCGGTGGTGGAGCAGGGCGGCCGTACGGTGTCGCTCGGCTCGCTGCTCGGCCCGGAGTTCGCGGCCCGGCCGGAGATGTTCGCGGCCGACCGCTACCACCCCTCCGCGCAGGGCTACGCGACCGCCGCGATGGCACTGCTGCCCTCGCTCTGCGCCGCCCTGGACCTCTGGCCGGAGGAGTCCGGCCCCAGGATCGAGGCCGAGCAGGTGCTGCCGATGGCGGTGGCCGCGGCCGCCGCGGCCGGGCGCTCCGGCACCGAGGTGGCCGCCGCCGAGCGGCTCGGCGACCTGGGCCGGCGCTGGGCGCAGGTCAAACTGCGGCTGCGACTGGGCCTGCCGGACAGCTCGGAGAGCATTCCGGAGGCGGGGTCGGGGTCGGCCAACTCACACCCGGGAACGGGTGACGTCCGAGCTACTTAGCGGTAACTTTCCTCCCGGGCTGACCGCTTGGGCCGGAGTACGGTCGGACGTGTACGCCCCGCAGTCCGGAGACACTCAGCGAGGAGCCCGTCATGCCCGAAGCCGTCATCGTCAGCGCCGCCCGTTCGCCGATCGGCCGGGCCTTCAAGGGCTCCCTGAAGGACATCCGGCCGGACGACCTGACCGCGCAGATCATCGGCGCCGCGCTGGCCAAGGTGCCCGAGCTGGACCCGCGCCTGATCGAGGACCTGATGCTCGGCTGCGGCCTGCCCGGCGGCGAGCAGGGCCACAACCTGGCCCGCACCATCGCGGTCCAGATGGGCATGGACTACCTGCCCGGCGCCACCATCACCCGGTACTGCTCCTCCTCACTGCAGACCACCCGGATGGCACTGCACGCGATCAAGGCGGGCGAGGGCGACATCTTCCTCTCGGCCGGCGTCGAGACCGTCTCGCGCAGCATCAACGGCACCTCGGACGGCATGCCCGGCACCCAGAACCCGCTGTTCGAGGACGCCGTGGCGCGCACCGCCCGCCGTGCGGCCGAGGGCGGCGGCGAGTGGCACGACCCGCGCGAGGACGGCCTGCTGCCGGACGCGTACATCGCGATGGGCCAGACCGCCGAGAACCTGGCCGCGCTCAAGGGCATCACCCGGGCCGAGCAGGACGAGTTCGGAGTCCGCTCGCAGAACCTGGCCGAGGCGGCCATCAAGTCCGGCTTCTGGGCCCGCGAGATCACCCCCGTCACGCTGCCCGACGGCACCGTGGTGAGCACCGACGACGGCCCGCGCGCGGGGGTCACCCTGGACGCGGTCTCCGGCCTGAAGCCGGTGTTCCGCCCGGACGGCACGGTTACCGCTGGTAACTGCTGCCCGCTCAACGACGGCGCCGCCGCCCTGGTGATCATGTCCGACACCAAGGCCCGCGAGCTCGGCCTGACCCCGCTCGCCCGGGTGGTCTCCACCGGGGTCAGCGGCCTCTCCCCCGAGATCATGGGCTACGGCCCGGTCGAGGCCAGCCGCCAGGCGCTCAAGCGGGCCGGCCTGACCATCGACGACATCGACCTGGTGGAGATCAACGAGGCCTTTGCGGCCCAGGTCATCCCGTCCTACCGGGACTTGGGCATCCCGCTGGAGAAGCTGAACGTGAACGGCGGCGCGATCGCGGTCGGCCACCCGTTCGGCATGACCGGCGCCCGGCTCACCACCACCCTGATCAACTCGCTCCAGTGGCACGACAAGCAGTTCGGCCTGGAGACCATGTGCGTCGGCGGCGGCCAGGGTATGGCGATGGTGATCGAGCGACTCAGCTGAGTCACCGGGCCGGTCCGCACCACCCGTTCGGAGTGACCCTGTGTGATTGAGGGCCGGATCACATCGCGATCGTGATCCGGCCCTCGGCATGCCCTTCCAAGCCCGTTTTGTCGACACCCCGAAGTCGGTCAACTCCGCTGCGTAGAACGGCACTACCTAACAATTTGAGGACAAGGCCGAAAGTCCCGGACAAATCGGACATCTGCCACTGCAGCAACTCCTCCCCATGCGGCAGTGTGGAGACGTAACCCCGTTCCACTCCTCGCTAGGAGTACGTTCCGTGAGCGCCGTGTACATCTCCCTGCTGCTGGTCCTGATCGCCCTCTGCACCGCTGTCCTGATGCAGCTGCGCAGCCTGGCCCGTCGGCTCGCCGTCCCGTCCGAACCTTCAAGTGCCGCCGCCCCGGCGCCGGTTGACGAAGCCGTGATCCGCCGCGCGGTCAACGAGGCGCTGGCCGCCGACCGTGAGCGGGAGATAGCCGAGGCCCGGGCGTTCTGGGCCGAGCAGGAGGCCAGGGCGGCCGAGGACGACGCCCCGCTCTTCGACTCCCCCTTCACCAGCGCCGGGCTCAACCCCGGTGAGGAGTGGCCGCTGTTCTTCCCGCGGCCGACAGGACCGCAGGACGCGGCCGACCACTCCGGCACGATGGACCCGGAGTTCGGCGAGGCGCTGCGCTCCGCGCTGGAGGACCTGATCAACGAGGACGGCGGCACCTCGGCCCGCCCGGCCACCGGCGGCCACCCCGCCGGCAGCCACCCCGCCGCCGGCCACCCCGCCGGGACCGGCGCCGGAGTCGGCGGCGAGACCGCCGGTGAGGCCAGGGCCCGTCGCGAGGCCGACCTGCTGGCCACCGGCCTCGAGGCCGGACTGCTCGACACCGAGCCGGCCCTGGACGCCGAGCCGGTGGCCGCACCCGACCCGCGCCGCCACCCCTCGCACCCCGACTTCGTCCCGAGCCAGGCCCCGTCCCGCGAGTGGACCGACACCCGGCTGGCCTCGCTGGCCGAGGAGGCCGTCACGCTCACCGACGTCCGTCCCGGCCCGCTCGGCACCCTGGACGTGTACGCCTTCGCCGACGGCACCACGCTCTGCGTCGCCCCCGGCGACCGGGAGGCGGCCTACCGGCTGATCGACGCCGTCCGGGCCGGTGAGGACGTCCGGCTGCTCGGCGGCTCGCGGTTCTCCGGCTCGTACTCGCTGACCTTCTCCACCGACGAGGAGACCGTCTACGTCCTGGCCGACCGGGTGGTCGCCAGCATCTGATCCACCGCGTCCGATCCACCGCGCCGAAGGCCGGTCGAGTCCCTGGGGTTACCGACTCGACCGGCCTTCGGCGTTTCTCAGATCTTCACGCGGTCAGTTCGTCGACGCCCCGGACCTCGGCCATCGCTTCGGCCAGCGCCGGGGCGTCCGCCACGGCCGCCAGCTCCCGCCCGGCGACCGCGAGTTGGTCTCCGGCCGCGAAGGCCCCTGCGTCCGGAAAGGTCCGGTCCGGCTGCCCCGCCGCCGCCAGCGCCCGCCCGGCCAGCCGGGAAGCCAGCGCGTGCACGGCGGCGGCCCGGCTCGGGTACCCGGGCACCGGCCCGAGCAGCCGGCTCTGCGGCATCGAACGGAAGCGGTCGGCCAGCCGGTCCACGGCGGCCAGCAAGGTCTGCGCATCTGCCATGCCGCGAGCCTAGGGCCTGCCGGACCGGCCCCGGAAACGCCGGAGGCGCGGCCGGACCGAGTGGTCCGCCGCGCCTCCGGGAGTGCTGGTGGTGATTAGTCGTCGCCGCGCAGGATCGCGATCAGCCGGAGCATCTCCATGTAGATCCAGACCAGCGAGAGGGTCAGCCCGAAGGCCGCCCGCCAGGACTCCTGCTGCGGGGCGCCGCCCTGGATGCCCGCCTCGATCTCGGCGAAGTCCAGCGAGAGGAAGAAGGCGCCGAGCGCGATGCCGACGATGCCGACCAGGATGCCGAGCGGGCCCGAGCGCAGGCCCATGTCGGCGCCGAACATCGAGGCCACCAGGTTGATCAGCATCAGCAGCACGAAGCCCATCGCGATCGCGATGCCGATCCTGGTGTAGCGCGGGGTGACCCGGATCCGGCCGGACTTGTAGGCGATCAGCATCGCCGCGAAGACCGCCGCCGTACCCAGCACCGCCTGGATCGCGATACCCGGCCAGATCTCGTTGAAGGCGTGGCTGATCGCGCCGAGGAAGAAGCCCTCCAGCGCCGCGTAGGTGACGATCAGCGGGGCGCTGACGCTCTGCTTGAAGGTGATCACCATGGCGACCACGAAGGCCGCGAAGGCGGCGACCATGGCCGGGCCGAAGTTGGCGGCCGGCAGCGCGAACCAGGCGACCGCGCCCGACGCCACCAGCGTGAGCAGGGTGAGCGCGGTCCGGGCGACCACGTCGTCCATGGTCATCCGGCCGGTCTGCAGCGGGCCGGCCGACGGCGCCTGGTACATCTCGACCAGCTGGTCGTCCGTCAGCCCGCCGCCCTGCGGCTGTGCGTAGGGGTTGTTGCCGTACGGGTTGTTGCCGTACGGGTTGCCCGCATTCGGGGCCCCGGCCTGCGGCTGGCCCGTGTTGAACCCCGCGTAGCCGTTGCCGTTCTCGCGGGTGAAGGAGCCCTCCCGCGAGAAGACCGGGTTGCTGCTTCTCATGTCATTCCCTCCGGGGCGGCATCGTGCCGCCCGCACCGCTCCAGGGTAATGCCTTGGCAAAGGAAGCAGTCTACGCCGCGAGGATGATCTCTCGGACCGTCATTGCGCGGATTTCGCGGTCGGACGACCTGGCGCGGAGTGGTGCCCGGGGCCGGACTCGAACCGGCACGGCCTCGCGGCCAAGCAGTTTTAAGCTGCCCGTGTCTGCGTTCCACCACCCGGGCGGGAACCCCATCCGCCCCTGTGCGGGCTACCCCCGAGACTAGTCGCCCGGTGCGCCCTTTCGCACACTCTCCGCCAGCTAATTTGTCATGTTTCCTTGCCATCTGACGAATCGTCGGTGATTCGGCCAACCCCGATCCGGAATCGGCCACGGCGCCACTCTCAGGGGTTGTGTCATACCGCAGGAGGAGAAAGCCGGACCCCGCGTACGCCCAGCGGCGGTGCTGCCAACCGTCCCCGGGAGCGACGGATTCCATGATCGTCCAGCGGAGTATGGAGTAGCGGTCGGTGCCCTGCGCACCAACCGTCCTCACCACTTCCGCACGCCCCGTCCGCAAGGAGTCCCCCGTGACCACCACGACCGCATCCGCCGTCCAGACCGGCCAGGCGGCCGCCCGAGCCACCGGCCTGAACAAGGTCTACGGAGAGGGCGAGACCAAGGTGGTCGCGCTGGACAACGTCAGCGTGGCGTTCCCGCAGGGGCAGTTCACCGCGATCATGGGCCCGTCCGGTTCGGGCAAGTCGACCCTCATGCACTGCATGGCGGGCCTCGACACGGTCTCCTCCGGCTCCTCGATGATCGGCGACACCGAGCTGGTCGGGCTGCGCGACAAGCAGCTCACCAAGCTCCGCCGCGACCACATCGGCTTCGTCTTCCAGGCCTTCAACCTGCTGCCCACACTGACCGCGCTGGAGAACATCACGCTGCCGATGGACATCGCCGGCCGCAAGGTCGACAAGGTCTGGCTCGACCGGGTGGTCGACACGGTCGGCCTCTCCGGCCGGCTCTCACACCGTCCCTCGCAGCTCTCCGGCGGCCAGCAGCAGCGCGTCGCCTGCGCCCGCGCGCTGGCCTCCAGGCCGGACATCGTCTTCGCCGACGAGCCCACCGGCAACCTGGACTCCCGCTCCGGCGCGGAGATCCTCTCCTTCCTGCGCAACTCGGTCCGCGAGCTCGGCCAGACCGTCGTGATGGTCACCCACGACCCGGTCGCCGCCTCCTACGCGGACCGCGTGATCTTCCTCGCCGACGGCCGCGTCGTCGACGAGTTGACCAACCCCACCGCCGACAGCGTCCTGGACCGGATGCGCCGCTTCGACGCCAAGGGCCGCACGAGCTGACGCTCCGCCACCCACCGGCCCGAACCCAACTCCCCCCAGGACACCCCATGTTCCGCACCGCACTGCGCAATGTGCTGGCCCACAAGGGCCGACTCCTCATGACGGCGCTGGCCGTCATGCTCGGCACGGCCTTCGTGGCCGGCACCATGGTCTTCTCCGACACGCTCGGCCAGGCCATGAAGAACAGCTACTCCAAGAGCTACTCGGACATCTCCGTCCTGGTCACCGACAACTCCGCAGGTTCGGGCGCCACCGCCCGCGACCGGAGCGACGCCACCGGGGCCGAGCTGACCAAGGCGACGGTCGACAAGATCGCCGCGCTGCCCGGCACCGCCAAGGCCCAGGGCGTGGTGGGCGGCTTCACCGGCGTGGCCGACCGGAAGGGCGTCCTGATCGGCCAGGCCTGGCAGGCCCGCGGCGCGAACTTCAACCCGGACGCCACCGGTCAGGACAGCCGCTACCCGATGGCCCAGGGCCGCGGCCCGCAGAAGTCCGGCGAGATCGCACTGGACCGGGAGGCCGCGAGCAGCGGTGGCTACCACGTCGGCGACACCGTCCGGATCGCCGGCAACGGCCCGGCCGTGGACGCCAAGCTGACCGGCATCTTCACCACCGACGACCCGCAGGTCAGCTCCGGCGGCTCGCTCACCCTGATGGACACCGCGAGCGCGCAGCAGTTCCTGCTGACCCCGGGTCAGTTCAGCACCATCACCGTGCAGGCCAAGCCCGGCGTGACGCAGAGCGCGCTGCAGACCGAGGTGCAGACCGCGCTGCCGCAGGGCACCCAGTTCATCGTCCAGACCGGTGAGCAGCTGACGGCCGACGAGACCAAGCAGATCTCCGCCGGCATGTCCGGCATGAAGACCATGCTGCTCGCCTTCGCCGGGATCTCGCTGTTCGTCGGCATCTTCATCATCGCCAACACCTTCACCATGCTGGTCGCCCAGCGCACCAAGGAGCTGGCCCTGCTCCGAGCGGTCGGTGCCGGGCGCTGGCAGGTCACCAAGTCAGTGCTGGTCGAGGCGCTGGTGATCGGCCTGACCGCCTCGGTGGCCGGGCTGCTGGCCGGTATCGGGATCGGCGCCGGGATGCAGTCGCTGATGAAGGTGTTCTCGGCCGGCATGCCCACCGGACCGCTGGTGGTCGCCCCGGTGACCATCGCGGTGGCCTTGGTGGTCGGCGTGCTGGTGACCGTGCTGTCCGCCGTGCTGCCCGCGATCCGGGCCTCCCGGGTCGCCCCGGTGGCCGCGATGAGCAGCGGTGACCAGCCCAGCACCCAGAAGAGCCTGCTGATCCGGAACATCATCGGTTCGGTGATCACCGCCGGCGGCTTCGCGCTGATCTTCGGCGGCGCCTCGGCCGGCGGGGAGAACGGCCGGTACCTGATCGCCGGCGGCGCCCCGTTCGCACTGATCGGCATCTTCATCCTGCTGCCGCTGCTGTCCCGCCCGATGATCGCCCTGGTCGGCCCGCTGCTGGCCCGGCTGTTCGGCACGCCCGGCAAGCTGGCCCGCCGCAACGCGGTCCGCAACCCGCGCCGGACGGCCACCACCGCCGCCGCGCTGACCATCGGCCTGACCCTGGTCTCCGCCATGACCGTGCTCGGCGCCTCGGTCGGCGGCGCGGTGGACCGGATCGTCACCAAGGGCATGGTCGCGGACTACAACGTGACCACCGCCAACCGGATGAGCATGTCGCCCGAGCTGGCCGCCGACGTGGCCAAGGCCCCCGGCGTGGCCGCCTCCAGCCCGCTGACCAACGTCTACTGGGAGCTGAACGGCCGGATCTCCGCGATCAGCGGGGTCGACGCCAAGAGCCTGGACAAGCTGCTCGACCTCACCATGGACAGCGGCTCGGCCAACTCCCTGAGCCAGGGTCAGGTGCTGGTCAGCAGCGAGCGGGCGAAGCGCGACAACCTCGCGGTCGGCAGCGCCGTGCAGATCGGCTACGGCGACGGCACCACCGGCACGGTCACCGTCGGCGGCGTCTTCCAGTCGATCGACCTGCTCTCCAACACGGTGATGTCCAACGCCGAGATCGCCAAGCACGCCAAGGACGACGTCGACATCCGGGACGTCCTGGTGCGCGGCACCGACGGTGCCACCGCGGCCCTTCAGCAGTCCATCAAGGACGCCACCGGCAAGAACCCGGTGATCGAGGTGAAGAGCCAGGAGGACATGAAGGAGGAGTTCAGCAAGATCATCTCCTTCGCCCTGAACATGATGTACGGCCTGCTGGCCATGTCGGTCCTGGTCGCCGTGCTCGGCGTGATCAACACCCTGGCCATGTCGGTCTTCGAGCGGAAGAGGGAGATCGGAATGCTGCGCGCGATCGGTCTGGACCGGAGCGGCATCAAGCGGATGGTCCGGCTCGAGTCGGTGGTGATCTCACTGTTCGGCGCGACCATCGGCGTGCTGCTCGGCGTCTTCCTAGCCTGGGCGGTGAACGGCACCCTGGGCTCCAGCATCCCGGGCCTGGTCACCGAGCTGCCGTACGGTCAGCTGCTGCTCTTCCTGCTGATGGCCGGGCTGGTCGGCCTGGTGGCCGCGCTCTGGCCCGCCCGCCGGGCGTCCAAGCTGGACATCCTGGAGAGCATCAAGACCGACTGACGGTCCGTCCGAACACGCAGAAGGCCCCTGCCGGGGAGGGTTCCGGCGGGGGCCTTCTGCTGCCTGCTTGGCTCTGAACTGCTGTACTCCGCCCGGTCGCACGGCCGGCTGAGCACCACGGAGGTCGTGGTCCGGCGACGCTGCCGGGCGGAGAGCCTCCGACTCGTACCCCGGGTCGTCCCGGGGCCAGTCGTCCTACTTGCTGCTCGCGAGCTCCTTCACCGGCTCGGCGGCAACGGCAGCCACCGGCTTCGGCGCGGGGGCCGCAGCCTCCTGGAACGCCACGAACGGGTTCTCCATCTCGGCCAGACCCACGGTCTCGCGCTTGAGGAACATCGCCAGCGTCCAGTCGGTGAAGACCCGGACCTTGCGGTTCATGGTCGGCACCCGGCTGCCGTGGTACAGGCGGTGGAACCACCAGGCCGGACGGCCCTTCAGCTTGTACTTGCCGAAGAGGATCGCCACGCCCTTGTGCAGACCGAGACCGGCCACCGCACCGAGGTTCTTGTGCTTGTACTCGGCCTGCGGGAAGCCCCGCATGCCCGAGATCACGTTGTCGGCGAGCACGATGGCCTGCCGGACCGCGTGCTGCGCGTTCGGCGGGCACCAGGCGCCGTCGCCGACGGCGAGGTCGGGGACCTGGGCGTTGTCGCCGGCCGCCCAGACGTAGTCGAAGCCCTGGACCTGGAGGGTCGGGGCGGTGTCCACGTGACCGCGCGGGCCGAGCGGCAGACCGAAGCGGTTGAGGATCGGGTTGGGCTTGACGCCCGCCGTCCACACGATGGTGGAGGCATCGGCCTCGACACCGTTCTTCAGCACCACGTGCTGGTCGACGCAGGAGTCCATCGAGGTCTCGATGTAGATCTCGATGTTGCGCTCTTCGAGCTTCTCCTTGGTCCACAGACCGAGGTCCGGGCCCATCTCCGGGAGGATGCGGTTGGCCGCCTCCACCAGGATGAAGCGCATGTCGTCGCGGCTGACGGTCTTGTAGATCTTCGCCGCGTCCCGCGCCATGTCCTCGACCTCGGCGATGGTCTCGACGCCGGCGAAGCCGCCGCCGATCACCACGAAGGTCAGGGCCTTGCGGCGGATCGCCTCGTCCGTGGTGGACTCGGCCTTGTCCAGCTGCGCCATGACGTGGTTGCGGAGGCTGATCGCCTCCTCGACCGTCTTCATGCCGATGCCGTGCTCGGCCAGGCCGGGAATCGGGAAGGTGCGGGAGACCGAGCCGGTGGCCACGACGAGGTAGTCGAAGGACAGCTCGTACGAGTCGCCCGCGGCGGGGTGGATGGTGGCGACCTTGCGGGCGTGGTCCACATCGGTCACGTGACCGGTGAGCACCTCCGCCTTCTTGAGGGCGCTGCGCAGCGGGGCAACGAGGTTGCGAGGCGCGACGTTGCCGCCGGCCGCCTCGGGGAGGAAGGGCAGGTACGTCATGTACGACCGCGGGTCGACGACCGTGACGGTCGCTTCGCCGTAGCGCATCTTCTTGAGGATGCGCATCGCGGCATACAGGCCGACGTAACCACCGCCGACTACGAGGATGCGAGGACGCTCCGTGGTGCTCATATCCGAAAGTATCCACCCCCGGTTGGGGGCACCTTCGTGAGGCCCGTCACAAGCCCCTGGACAGCACCTGCTACACTGCCCGGCCACACTTTCCCGGCGAGGGTGTCACCTCACACCGCCGGGGCGGTCCCTGTGCGGCGCCCGGCCGACGGGGCGGCTCTGAGCAGCAACGATCCCCACCGTGAGCGGGTTCCCGCACTGGTGTTTCGATTCCATCACCGGCCCCGGTACCTGCCTGCGATCCGATGGACACCCGCCGGAGTCGACCTTCGGTCCCGCATTCCGGACGGAGGGGGCATCGGAGTGCGACGAATGACTGGATCGCCATGTGAAGAAATTCACGAAGTTTCTCGCGGCACGCCGGACAGCACCCGGCCCCGGGTGCCGAAGCGGCGTCCCGGGGCCGTCCGGACGGGGTCCGGCAGAGGTCTTCGCGGGGTCTGCGCGGGGTCAGGAGACCAGGCTCCAGGCGATCCCGTCGAGGATGTCGTGCTCGCTCACCACCAGCTCGGCGGCACCGGTCCGCTCCATGATCTCCAGCAGCACCAGGGCGCCCGCACCGATCACGTCCACCCGGCCGGGGTGCATCACCGGGATCGCGGCACGCTGCTCGTGCGTCATGGTCAGCAGCCGGCCGGCCACCTCGCGGACCTGGTCCACCGTCAGGCGGGCGTGGTGGATGGCCTCGGAGTCGTACGCGGGCAGCTCCAGCGCGATGCCCGCCACCGTGGTGACGGTGCCCGCCAGGCCGACCAGAGTGGCGGCGGCGGTCAGCGGGACCACCTCGGCCGCCACGTCCAGCGCGGCCCGGACATCGGCCTTGGCGCGGGAGATCTGACCCAGCTCGGGCAGCTCCGAACCGGCGAAGTGCCGCTCGGTCAGCCGGACGCAGCCGATGTCCACCGAGCGGGCCGCCTCGACGTCCTGCCCGCCGAGCACGAACTCGGTCGAGCCGCCGCCCAGGTCGAACACCAGGTACGGGGCCGGGAACTGACCACCGGTCAGCTCCTTGGTGGCGCCGGTGAAGGACAGCCGGGCCTCCTCGTCACCGCTCACCACGGTCGGCTCGACACCGAGGATCTCGCGCACCCCGGCGACGTACTCGGCGCTGTTCTCCGCGTCCCGGGAGGCACTGGTGGCGACGAACCGCAGCCGGTCGGGGCCGACCCCGTACTCGGCCAGCACGGCGGCGTACTCACGGCAGGCCGCGAAGGTGCGCTCCAGCGCCTCGGGCGCCAGCCGGCCGGTCCGGTCCACGTCCTGGCCGAGCCGGTTGATCACCATCCGGCGGTCCAGGTCGGTGATCTCGCCGGTCTCGGGGTCGAGGTCGGCGACCAACAGCCGGATCGAGTTGGTGCCGCAGTCGATCGCGCCGACCCTGCTGGTGCTCACTCGGACTCCTCGTCCTGCTCGGCCTCGGCGCGCTTGGCCGCGCGCTCGGCGGCCAGCTGCTCCTTGGCGGCGATCACGGCCGCGTGGTCCTGGTTCTTGGCCCGGTTCCTGGCCACCCGGCCACCGGCCGCCTCGACCTCCTCCGGCGAGACGCAGGGGCCCTTGGCCCACCAGTCCTCCAGCATCCCGATCGCCTCGTCGCCGAGCGGGTTGACCCCCGGGCCCGCCGCCAGCGAGTGGCCGACCAGGACGTGCAGGCACTTCACCCGGTCCGGCATGCCGCCCGCGCTCGGGAAGCCCTCCAGCACCTCGATGGCGTCCCGGCGCGCGATGTAGTCCTCGTGCGCCTTCTGGTACGCCGCCGCCAGCTCCGGATCCTCGGCCAGCCGGGCGGTCTGATCCTTCATCACCCCGTCCGCCTCCAGGGTGCCGATCAGCGAGGCGGCCTTGGGGCAGGTCAGGTAGTACAGGGTGGGGAACGGCGTGCCGTCCGGCAGCCGGGGCGCGGTCTCCACCACGTCGGGGTTGCCGCACGGGCAGCGGTGCGCCACCCCGCGCAGGCCGCGCGGGACGCGGCCGAGCTGGGCCGCGATCGCGGCGACGTCCTGGTCCGGGACGGTCGGGTTCTCAGTCATGGGGTGTGCTGCCTCTGGCGGTATCTGGCGGGGTGCGGGATCTAGCGGGGTGCGGGGGTGGAGTCGGCCTGGTCGACCGAGTCCCAGACACTGGCATACCAGGGCTGGGCGGCCTTGGCCTGCGGGGCTGCCCCCGCGTCGGCCGAGGAGGACTTGGGGCTCGGCGGGTTCGGGTCCACCGAGATGAAGGGGGTCTCGCCGGGCATCGCGTAGTGCAGCCGCTCCCGGCCCTGCGCCTTGACGAACTCCGGGTCCTGCCAGCGGGCGCGCTCCCGGCGGAGCTGCTCGACCTGTTGCCTGGCGTGCTCGGCCTTGGCCCGCTGGTCGGAGATCTCCGAGCGCTGCGAGATGAACTGCCGGGTCGGGTAGGCGAGGATCGCCACCAGCGAACAGAGCACCAGTACCAGGACGGTGGCCCGGCTGGTGAAGCGCGGTCGCGCCGCCAAGCCCGGAATCTTCCACATCGCTGGTACCCCTCCTGATCACATGCCGGTGCCCCGGCCCTCCACCCTACGGGGTGGGAGCCGGGGCACCGGTGCAGACGCCTGGGGTGTCAGCCCCCGGTGTCTCAGGCCTCGTACTTGCTGTGCCTACTTGTCCGCAGAGCGGAACCGCGGGAACGCGCCACGGCCGGCGTACTCCGCGGCGTCGTCGAGGATCTCCTCGATGCGCAGCAGCTGGTTGTACTTGGCGACGCGCTCGGAGCGGGCCGGGGCGCCGGTCTTGATCTGGCCGCAGTTGGTGGCGACGGCGAGGTCGGCGATGGTGACGTCCTCGGTCTCGCCGGAGCGGTGCGACATCATGCAGCGGTAGCCGTTGCGCTGGGCCAGCTCGACGGCGTCCAGGGTCTCGGTCAGCGAACCGATCTGGTTGACCTTCACCAGCATCGCGTTGGCGGTGCCGGTCTCGATGCCACGGGCCAGGCGGACCGGGTTGGTGACGAACAGGTCGTCACCGACCAGCTGGACCTTGTCGCCCAGCTCGTCCGTCATGGCCTTCCAGCCGTCCCAGTCCTGCTCGTCCAGCGGGTCCTCGATCGAGACCAGCGGGTACGCGGCGACCAGCTCGGCGTAGTACGCGATCAGCTCGGCGGAGGAGAGCGCCTTGCCCTCGAACTGGTAGGCGCCGTCCTTGAAGAACTCGGAGGCGGCGACGTCCAGGGCGAGCGCGACGTCCTTGCCCGGGGTGTAGCCGGCCTTCTTGATGGCCTCGACGATGAGGTCGAGGGCCTCGCGGTTGGAGTCGAGGTTCGGCGCGAAGCCGCCCTCGTCGCCCAGACCGGTGGAGAGGCCGCGCTCCTTCAGCACGCCCTTGAGCGTGTGGTAGACCTCGACGCCCCAGCGGACGGCCTCGGAGAAGGACTCCGCGCCGATCGGCGCGATCATGAACTCCTGGATGTCGACGTTGGAGTCGGCGTGCGACCCACCGTTGAGGATGTTCATCATCGGGACGGGCAGCACGTGCGCGTTCGGGCCACCGAGGTAGCGGAACAGCGGCAGGTCGCTGGCCTCGGAGGCGGCGTGCGCCACGGCGAGCGAGACGCCGAGGATCGCGTTGGCGCCGAGCGAGGACTTGTCCGGGGTGGCGTCCAGGTCGAGCATGGCCTGGTCGATCAGCCGCTGCTCGGTGGCGTCGTAGCCGACCAGCTCCGGGCCGATCTGCTCGATGACGGCCAGCACGGCCTTCTCGACACCCTTGCCGAAGTAGCGGTTCTTGTCGCCGTCGCGCAGCTCAAGAGCCTCGAAGGCACCGGTGGAAGCACCCGACGGGACGGCGGCACGGCCGGTGCTGCCGTCGTCCAGACCGACCTCGACCTCGACCGTGGGGTTGCCACGGGAGTCGAGAATCTCACGGGCTACGACGACATCAATGGACGGCACGAGGCATCTCCTTGACGGAAGCGGGATCTGTTGTCGTTACGACCAGAGCCTAACCGCACCGGAGCCCGGGGCCACGCTGACCTCGGTCCCGTCTCACCGTGTGGCCCGGCTACTCATCGGTAGTTCACCTGAATGACCGTAAACGGGGTCGTACCGGAACAAGTTGGTACGACCCCGCGCTGACGGTGTGTCGGCGTCAGCCCAGCTTGAGGACCTGACCCGGCAGGATCAGGTCCGGGTCACCGCCGATGACGGACTGGTTGGCCTGATACACCTGGTGCCAGTTCAGACCGTTGGCGGCAGCGATGCCGGAGAGGGTGTCACCCGACTTGACGGTGTATCCGCCGGCGGCCGGCGCCGTCGGCGCGGCGTGCTTCGGCGCGGTCACCGTCGGCGCGGCCGACTTCGGGGTCGCGGGCTTCGGAGCGGCCGCCACCTTCGGCGTGGTCTGCTTCGAGGCTTGCGGCGCCGGGGCGCGGGTCTCCGAGCGGGAGGCCTTACCGCCTGAGGTGTCCACCGCGGCGGCCGAACCACCCTTGGACAGACCGGCCTTGACCGAGCAGACCGGCCAGGCGCCCGGGCCCTGGGAGGCGAGCACCTTCTCGGCGACGGCGATCTGCTGGCCCTTGCTGGCCTGGTTGGCCTGCCCGGCGTACTGCTGACCGCCGAACGCCTTCCAGGTGCTCGGGGTGAACTGGAGTCCGCCGTAGAAGCCGTTCCCGGTGTTGATGCTCCAGTTGCCGCCGCTCTCGCACTGGGCGACCTTGTCCCAGATGTCGACCGGGGCGGCGTGCGCGCCGGTGGCGGTCAACAGCGGGAGTGCGATGCCGACGCCCGCGATACCCGCGACGGCGATGACCTTCTCGGCCTGCGTACGACGACGATGACGGCCCGAACCGATGAAGAGCATGAAGAAGTCCCTCTCCGCACGCCTGCGAGGTGAGCTGTCGGGTTCGGACCGGGAGGTGGCCCGGCCGCCACTGCTGGCGGCTTCACCCCAAGCCGTGGGGGACGGCGACTTACCTGGGTCCCCCGCCCCTGCCCAAGGGTCTGGTCGGTGTCCCGGCAGCGCGGCGGGCAGGATTCGGCGTTCCGCGCACGGGGTTCGCAGCTGCGAACACCAGGGAGAGTAAGCAGATGACCCGATGGATCACAAGCTTATGTCGAACACATCACACGGAAATCACGCCAGACTGTCGATCGTCCACAAACCGTACTGGTATGTCCGGATTGATGCGTACTCAGATCACACCCGATCAGATCTGACCGACACGCCGTCAGCGCGCGTCGGCGCTCTCCGGCGTGAACGACACCGGCAACTCCCGCAGCCCGCGCATGATCAGACCGCCCCGCCAGCGCAGCTCCTCGGGGTCGGCGGCCAGTTGGAGGTCGGGCAGCCTGGTCAGCAGTGCGGCCAGGGCGAATTGACCCTCAAGCCGGGCCAGCGGGGCGCCGATGCAGTAGTGGATGCCGTGGCCGAACCCGAGGTGCGGATTGTCCTTGCGGGCGAGGTCCAGGGTGTTCTCGCCGGCGAACCTGGCCGGATCCCGGTCGGCTGCCGCCAGCACCACCAACACCGGGTCGCCGACCGGGATGTCCACGCCGCCGACGGTCAGCGGCTCGGTGGCGAACCGCCAGGTGGCAAGCTCCACCGGGCCGTCGTAGCGCAGCAGTTCCTCCACCGCCGTGGCCAGCAGCGCCGTCTCGCCGCGCTGCACCGACTCCTGCAGCAACGCACGTTGGGCCGGGTTGCGGAGCAACGCGTAGGTGCCGTTGCCGATCAGGTTGATGGTGGTCTCGAAGCCGGCGAACAGGAGGATGAAGGCCATCGCCGCGGCCTCGTTCTCGGTCAGGTGCTCACCGTGGTCACTCGCCCTGATCAGACCGGAGATCAGATCGTCGCCCAGGTCGGCCCGCTTGCGGTGGATCAGCTCCAGCAGATAGGTCCGGATCTTCTTCACCGCCCGCCCCACCCCGCCGCGCTGTCCGCCGTGGTGACGGATCATCGCGCCCGCCCAGTCCCGCAGGTCGTCCTGGTCCTCCGGCGGCACGCCGAGCAGGTCGCAGATCGCGTAGATGGGGAGCGGGAAGGCGAACTCGTGGATCAGGTCGGCCGAGCCACGGGCCGCGAAGTCGTCGATCAGCCGGTCCGTCAACTGCTGCACCCTGGGCTCGAACTCCGCGACCCTGCGCGGCGTGAACGCCTTCGACACCAGCCGCCGCAGCCGGGTGTGGTCCGGCGGGTCGATGTTCAGCAGATGCGTCATCAGATCCGCCTGCCGCTCGCCCGGGATGCCGACCCGGCCGGTCTTGTGCGCCTGCCCGCTGTGGTGCGCCGGGTTCTTCGACAACCTCCCGTCCGCCAACGCCTGCCGGGCGTCCGCGTACCGGGTGACCAGCCACGCCTCCACTCCGCTGGGCAGCGTGGTGCGGTGCACCGGCGCGTGCTCGCGCAGCCACGCGTACGCGGGGTAGGGGTCGGCGGCGAACTCCCAGGTGAAGAGTTCCGGCTGGGGGTTTCGGTACGTTTCCGGCATGTCGTGCACCGTAACCTGCCAGAGGAGGAGTGAGCTGGGTCACCTGGCGGGTAATTGCTCTTGCGGAGGATCGTGGCGTGCTTACGATCCTCCGATACGGTCTCGGTGGACGCCGGTGCGGCGTGCTCCACCGGGCGTAGCTCTCAGGGAGGAGCAGGCCATGCGGGTAGCCGGGGCAGTGGTGGTCATCGCGGTGCTCGAAGGCGGTTCAGGCATCGGCCTGGCCCGTCGGTTCGCGGCGGCCGGCGCCGCCGGCATGCTGATCGCCGACCAACGCCCCGGGGTCGCCGAGGACCTCGCCACCGAACTCGACCGGCCCGGCTGCCCCGTGGTCGGCGTCAGCGGCGACGCCCGGCAGCCCAGCGACGTGGCCGCGCTGGTGGCCACCGCCGCGAAGCACCTCGGCCCGATCGACCTGTTCTGCGTGGCCGGCCCCGACGGCGAACGCATCCTCGCGCTGGCCGAACTCCCCGACCACCTCGACCCGCTGGCCGAACTCCTGGCCCAGATCGGCGACGCCATCAGCGAGGTCATCCCCCGCCAGCGGGGCGTCCAGGTCTCCCACTGAGCTCGACTTCTTGCAGCTCCCGAGGTTGCACTATCCAGGGGCTCGGGGAACTGCGAGGAGATCTGGCGTGCGGGTCAAAATGCGAAAGTGCCTGACCATTCACGCACGGATCACCTTGCACGAGGTCGGCGTCGCAGTTCCCCGAGCCCCTGGTGGTGCCTACTTCTCGGCTGAGCGGACGTCGTCGCGGTAGGCGCGAGCCGCCGTGCGGAGGGCTGCGTCGATGTCCACGTCGGCGTCGTAGGCGCGTTGGGCGACCGCGAGGAGCAGGCGGCCCGCCGACTCCGGGGTGAGCTCGGCCGGGAGGGTGTACGGGGCGTCGGGGACGGCGGTGAAGCGTGCGCGGCGGACTCGGGAGACCAGCTTGGCCGCATAGGCGAGTGCGGGCAGCCCGGCGGGGACGCCGTCCAGGATGGAGTCGCGCTGCTTCTCCGCGGCCTTGAGCTGCTCCCAGTTGGCCTCGACCTGGGCGGACCCGGTGGCCTCGACGTCACCGAAGACGTGCGGGTGGCGGTACATCAGCTTCTCCACGATGTCGCCCGCGACGTCGTCGATGGAGAACGGCTCCTCGGTGTCCTCCTCGGCGATCCGGGAGTGGAAGAAGACCTGCAGCAGGACGTCGCCGAGCTCCTCGCGGAAGGTCTCGCGGTCGCCCTCCTCGATCGCCTCGACCAGTTCGAAGGTCTCCTCGACCAGGTACTTCACCAACGACTCGTGGGTCTGCTCGGCGTCCCAGGGGCAGCCGCCGGGCGAGCGGAGCCGGTCCATCACCGAGGCCAGGTCGAGCAGTCGGGCACCGGGCAGGTCGTAGGAGCCGGGCAGCACCTCGATCTCGGGGACCTGGCCGGCCTCCTCGACCGCGATCCGGGCGAGGGCGTCGGTCAGCCCGGGGTCGCCGTCGATGCTGCCGAGCCAGACCACGGTGCCCTCGGTGCCGGTGAGCAGCCGGGCCAGCGCCGGGGCGGTGCCGCGCTCGACGAGTTCCACCTCGACGCCGGCCTGGCGTACGGCGGGCAGTTGCGGGTGGTCCGGGTCCGCGGCGAGGACCCGGGCCGCCCCGTGCAGTGCCTGCCAGGCGGGCCAGGAGAGCAGGCCGGGGGCGACCCGGTGGGTGGTGGTGAGCAGGATCAGCTTCGGAGTGTCCACCCTCCGAACCTACCTGGCCCGGCCGGGGTCAGGCAGCGGTGGCCGCGGGCTGCCGGAGCCAGTCGGAGACGGTGTTGGTGAGGCCGATCTGCCGGACGTCCCACTGGCCGTAGCGCGGGTTGACCTCGATCTTCAGCTTGGCCCCGGCGTCGGTGAGGGCGGCCCGGATGGCCGCGTCACCCTCGGCGCTGCGGGCGTCCTTGCCCTGAGCGGCGGCGAGCTTCTTGATGCCCACCTGCTGGCGGTAGAAGGCGGTGACGTCACCAGCCCGGACGCTCTGCTTGAACAGCAGGTCGCGCTGGAGCTCGGCCATGCCGCCGAGCATCTTGGCCTCGCTCTCCCTGGCCTCGTCGATCTCCCCGTCGGTCACCGTGAGTTGACGGTCCGCCAGGGCCTTGGCCACCACCTCGTTGAGCACCAGGTCGGCAACCGTACGCCGCACCAACTGGGACCGCTCGGTGGTCCGCCCACCGCCCGACTCGGCCGCCATGGCATCCCGCACCCCAGTCACCCGGGACTCGACCGCCGCGATGGAGATCTGTTCGCCGCCGACCACGGCTGCCGACCCCTGGTGGGGTGCCCCACTGCCACAGGCGGCCAGGGCGGCCCCGGCGAGCAGGACGCCGACGGCGGTTCGGCCGTGGCGGAGCGCGGTGCGGGTGCGGATCACGTGGGGCTCCCGGGAGTTGTGGGGTGCGCGTGGTTCTCCTGACGGTGCACAGTCTCCAAGCTCCGGGACGTTTGGCCAAGAGCATCGGCACGGGCCAAACGGCTTTACTTCGGTCGATTCCGGACCAAGGTGGCCGCGCTCAGCTGTTGGCGTACGGGTTGCCCCGGACCGGGGTGGGCGGCGGGGTGGCCGAGCCGAGACCGTTCAGATGGGTGCGCAGCCGGAGGACGTCCGGGTGGTGCGGGCCATGGCTCCGTTCGCGCTCCAGCAGCAGTTCCAGCAGCCACTGCCAGGCGCCCTCGCGGTCACCCAGCTGGACGCGCAACAGGCCGATCTGCTCCCGGAGTTCGAAGCTGCGCTCGGGGTCGGCCCCGGCGTCGGCGAGCAGCTGCCGGTACTCCGCCAGCGCCTCCCGGTAGCGCCGCTGCTCGCGCAGGGTGCGGGCGTAGATGGTCCGGACGGTCTGCACCAGCGGTGCGGCGTCGCCGAGTTGGACCCGGGCCCGGGGCAGCAGCCGGCCGGCCAGTTCGGTCACCTCGGCGTACCGCCGGGCGGCGACCAGGTCGGAGAGTTCGGCGAAGGCACCGGTGAGATCGTCCACCGGAGCGGCGGGTGCCGGGACTGCGGCGGACTGCGGCCGGTGGGACTGATGGGGCTGGTGCGGGTACCGGTACGGCCGGGTCGGGTCAGGCAACGGGCCGACTGGGGGCTGGAGTTCGGCCCCGGCGGCCGGGAGCAGCGGCAGCAGCCGGGCGTACACCTGGCCGGCGTCGGCCGGGCGGTCCTCGGGGCGCTTGGCGAGCAGGTCGAGGACCAGCGTCTCCAGCACGGCGGGCACCTCGGGGCGGAGGGTGCGAAGGGCGGCGGGCGGCTCGTCCACGTGCCGCCGGAGCACCCCGAGGGCGGTCGGGGCCCGGAACGGGGCCTCCCCCGCGAGCATCTCGTGCAGCAGGCAGCCGAGCGCGTAGAGGTCGCTGCGCGGGTCGGCGGTGCCGGCCAGCGCCTGCTCGGGGGCCATGTAGGCGGGGCTGCCGATCGGTACGCCGGTCAGGGTCAGCCGGGTCGCGTCGGTGTCCAGGGCGGTGGCGATGCCGAGGTCGAGCAGCACCACCCGGCCGTCCTCACGGACCATCACATTGCTCGGCTTGAGGTCGCGGTGCACCACGGGGACGGCGTGCACGGCGGCCAGCGCAGTGCACAGTTGGGCGGCCACGGCGACCGCCCAGACAATCGGGAACGGCTCCTGCTCGGCGATCAGATCGGCCAGGCTGAGGCCGGGCACGCGCTGCATGACCAGGTAGAGCTCGCCGCCGTCCTCCCCCGCGTCGAAGACCGTGACCAGGCCGGGGTGGTCGAGCGCGGCGGTGACCCGGCACTCGCGCAGGAACCGGCGGCGCAGCTCGTCGCTGCGGCTGGCGGTGGCGTCGGCCCCGGTGCCGTCGGTGGAGTTGAGCAGGTCGGTGCGGAGCAGCTTGACCGCGACCCGGCGGCCGAGCCGCTCGTCGTGCCCGGCCCAGACCTGGCCCATGCCACCGTGGCCGATCTTCTCCGCCAGCCGGTAGCGGTCGGCGATCAACCGGGAGACGGTCACCGGCTGCCGTCCTGGGCCTGACGGCGCAACAGTTCACCGAGCTGCTGCAGGTCGTCCTGGGTCGGCGCGGACGCCTGCGGTGCGGGCTGCGCCGGTGCTGGTAGCGGCGGGGCCGGCGGGGCGGCCGGGTACTGCGGCGCCGGGTACCAGGCGGCGGTCTGCACCGGCGGGACGGTCTTCGGCGTGCCCCAGCCGGACCGGGAGTCGAGCACCAGGAAGTGCACCGGCGCGCCGAGCCAGAGCGCCAGCAGGGCGAGGCCGCCGATCAGGCTGAAGACGTCCTGGCCGTCCGGCTTCGAGAGTCCGACGCTGACGTACAGGGTGAGTTGGAGCAGCACGAACACGACCGCGCCGAGCACGTCCACCGCCCGCCTGCGGCGCAGCGCCAGCACCAGCGAGGGCACCAGGCCGAGCAGCCCGAGGCTGAGCAGCGGAACGAGACAGAACAGGATCTTCGGCCCGACCCGGAACGGACCCGGCGCGCCGAACTGCTGACCTGCCATGCGGACTCCCGTACGAGGACTGAACGTTCCCGCACACGGTACCCTCCGCCACCCCCAACTGCCGGACGGTCTCAGGGTTCCAGGGTGCCCGCCGCCAGCCCGTCGGTCAGGCCCTGGGTGAGCGTCCTGGCCAGCCCGGTGGCCTGCTGGAGGGCGGCCTCGAAGTCGGCGATCCGGCGGAAGGCGGCGCCGAGTTCGCGCTGTCGCTCGACCGGGAGCCGGGGCAGCTCGAACCGGCGGATGTCCAGCCGGGTGGTGCCGGACGCGTAGCTGCTGGCCCGCCGGGTGGCGTCGGTGGCCCGCAGCAGACCGGCCAGGTGGTCGGGGTCGAGCTGCGCCGGGTCGGGGCGCAGCAGGTGCACCCGGGCGCCGAGCGCGGCGCCGTCGTACGGGTCGCCCGGCCGGACCACCCGGGCGGCGGCGGTGGCCAGCGCGGGCACCAGGACGTCCCCGGGGCGAGCGGTCGGCACCGGCCCTTCGGCGGCCGAGGCGGCGGTCGGCGGGTGGCCGTTGATCAGGTCGTGGTCGGTGAGCAGCGCGGTCTCCCCTGAGCCGAGCGGCGTGCGGGCCGGAGCGCCCTGGCCCGCCGGGTACACCTCCAGGGCGCCGGACCTGGCGAGTTCGCCGACCGTGACGGTCGGGACCGTCCCGGCCCCGGTCACCGGGCTGACCCGGGGCAGCAGGGCGTCCGGCTCGGCCAGCGCGGCGAACCGTTCGGCCAGCCGGAGTTGAAGGTGGGTCAGCCCGTCGGCGTCCCCGGCCGGCGCGGCCGGCGGGAGGTGGCGGGCCGGGGACAGGTCGGTCTCGTCGTCGAGCAGGTCGATCGCGGGCACCGCCCGGTGCACGCCGGGCCGGTCGGCGGGCAGTACGGTACCGGCCGTGGCGGCCGCGTCGAAGCCGCGCCAGGCGTCCAGCACGGTGCGGTGCAGCTGCGGCCAGTCGATCCGGTCCCGGCCACCCTCGCCCGGGGCGGCCTGGACGGCGTCCAGCAGCAGCACCTGGCGGAAGTCGTCGCCGGGCGCGGGCCTGCGCAGCACCCACAGGTGCAGCGGCACGCCGTACGGCGGGGCGGCTCCGGCGGGCAGCGCGACCACCGCGCGCAGTGCGCCGCTGCGCAGCAGTTCGGCCCGGACCCGGCGGCCCGCCCGGCGGGAGGCCACGGTCGGCGGCAGCAGCAGGGCGGCCAGGCCGCCCGGTGCGGTGTGCGCCAGGCAGTGCAGCACCCAGGCGAGTTCGGACTCACCGCGCGGCGGGACCACCCCGGCCAGCCAGCGGCTGTCGTACTGGAGCTCGTCGTGACCCCAGTCGCGCTCGTTGTACGGGGGCTGGCAGAGCACCGCGTCGGCGAGCCCGCCGGGGTGGGCGTCGGCCCGCAGGGCGCTGCCCGGGCGCAGGTCCAGGCCGAGCGGGCTTGGGGTGTCGGCGGGGGTGTGCAGCGCCAGCCGGAGCAGGGCCAGCGCCCCGAGCACCGGGTCGGCCTCCTGGCCCGACCGGTGGGCCGCGCCGGGCACCGCGAGCAGCAGGGCACCGAGGCCGCAGGCCGGATCGAGCACCGAGGCGGGCTGCCCGGCCAGCGCGCCGAGCAGCGCTGCGGCCTCCGGCGGGGTGGGGCTGAGCTGACGGCTGTTCGCCTCGGCGTGCCGGGCCAGCAGTTGCTCGTACGCGGCCACCGGGCCGTGCTGTCCGGCCAGCCGGGCCAGCATCCTGGCCAGGTCGAGGTAGGTGGCCCCGGCCAGGGTGGGCAGGTCGAGCAGGCCGGGGGCGTCCGGGCCGAGGGTGCTGACGGTCAGTCGGCGCAGCTCCCGGGGCAGCGCGGTGGCCAGCGCGGTGTCGGGTTCGCCGGCCAGCGCGGGCCAGGCGGCCGGGGCGCGGTGCAGCAGCAGCAGGAAGGCCCCGGCGGCCGGGACGGCGCCGGCCGGGTGACCGGCCGGATCGCGCAGGGTCTCCAGCTGACGCCAGGTCTGCTCGATCAGCGGCAGCTCGGCGATCTTGCCCTGCCCCTGCAGCCACCGTTCGACCTGGTCGAGCCGGAAGGTGGGGCTGCTGTCGCTGCCACCGACCGGGCGCGGGAAGTCGGGGTGGCGGCGGCGCCAGTTGCTGACGGCGGCTCGGCCGACCCCCGCCAGCCTGGCGATCTCGACGGCGGTCACCTCGGGGCGGTCCGGCATCTGGGCTCCTTCGGGGCGGGGTGTGACCACACAGCATAGCGATCGACCCCCTGACGTCGCGTTCACGCGTGAACAGAGAGCTTTCGTGAATCAGTGTTGACATCGTTCACAGCAGATGATGTGATCTACCCATCGCAAGCGGCAGTCGCCGCGAAGCAGCCCGAGACCCTGGGAGTTCGACATGGCCATCGCCACCACCACCCGCCGCCGCGCCGCCCTGCTGCTCACCGCCGGTCTGGTCGTCCTCGGCGCCACCGCCTGCACCGACACCAAGCCCTCGGTCTCCACCGAGGCGAAGCCGGCCGCCACCGCCTCGGCCGACGGCAGCAAGGCCGCCGACCCGGGCAAGAGCGCGGAGGGCGCGAAGGCTGCCGCCAAGCTCGGCGACACCATCGCCCTCAAGGGCAACCTCGCGGACACCACCGCCGACGTCACCGCGGTGAAGCTGGTCGACAACGCCGAGGGCGTCGACGAGTTCAGCAAGCCGGCCGACGGCAAGCGCTTCGTCGCCATCCAGTTCCGGATCAAGGCCACCGGCAAGGGCTACAACGACTCGCCGTCCAACAGCGCCAAGCTGATCGACGCCCAGGGCCAGGCCTTCAACACCAGCCTGGACGACACCAAGGCGGGCCCGTCCTTCGCGGCCGGCACCACCATCGCCGCAGGCGAGAGCGGCCTCGGCTTCCTCACCTTCGAGGTGCCCGCCGACGCCAAGCTCGACAAGGTCCAGTTCACCCTGGACAGCGGCTTCGCCCCGCAGACCGGTCAGTGGAAGCTCGGCTGACAGCCCGCCCGGAAACACCACGGCGGCCTCGGGCACCCGGCCCGAGACCGCCGACGCGGCGCACCACTGCAGACAGCTACTTCTTCGCGCCCGCCAGGTCGTCGAACATCGTGGTCAGGAACTCCCGGCACCAGTCCAGCAGTTCACGCCCGACCAGCGGCTTGCCGCCGATCCGGCCGGTGGCCGGCCGGGGCACCAGCAGCTGCCGGGCGGTGGCCTTGACCTGGCTGCGCGGGTAGATCCGGTTCAGCCGCAGCTGCTGCGACTCGCGCAGCTCCACCGGCCCGAACCGGACGTTCGGCCCGGCCAGCGTGATGTCACCGATCCCGCAGCGCCGGGCGTACAGCCGCAGGGCCGCGACCAGCAGCAGGTTCTCCACCGCTTCCGGCAGCTTGCCGTAACGGTCCGTCAGCTCCTCGCGGACCTGGACGATGTCCTCCTCGGAGTTGACCGCCGCGATCGAGCGGTACGCCTGCAGGCGCAGCCGCTCGCCGGGGGCGTAGTCGTGCGGCACGTGGGCGTCCACCGGCAGCTCGATCTTCACCTCCAGCGGCTCCTCCTCCGGCTCCGCACCGCCACTGGCCAGCGAGTCACGGAACTCCGCGACCGCCTCGCCGACCATCCGCATGTAGAGGTCGAAGCCGACGCCCGCGATGTGCCCGGACTGCTCGCCGCCGAGCAGGTTGCCCGCCCCGCGGATCTCCAGGTCCTTCATCGCCACGTACATACCCGCACCCATCTCGGTGTGCTGGGCGATGGTGGCCAGGCGCTCGTGCGCGGTCTCGGTGAGCGGCTTCTCCGGCGGGTACAGCATGTAGGCGTAGCCGCGCTCGCGGCCACGGCCCACCCGGCCCCGCAGCTGGTGCAGCTGGGACAGGCCGAAGGTGTCACCGCGCTCCACGATCAGGGTGTTGGCGTTCGAGATGTCGATGCCCGACTCCACGATGGTGGTGGAGACCAGCACGTCGAACTCCTTCTCCCAGAAGTCGACCACCACCTTCTCCAGCAGGTTCTCCCCCATCTGCCCGTGCGCGGTGGCGACCCGCGCCTCGGGCACCAGCTCCTTCAGCCGGGCGGCCGCCTTGTCGATCGACTCGACCCGGTTGTGGATGTAGAACACCTGGCCCTCGCGCAGGAGTTCACGCCGGATCGCGGCCGAGATCTGCTTCTCGTCGTACGGGCCGACGAAGGTCAGCACCGGGTGCCGCTCCTCCGGCGGCGTGGTGATGGTGGACATCTCCCGGATGCCGGTGACCGCCATCTCCAGGGTGCGCGGGATCGGGGTGGCCGACATGGTCAGCACGTCCACGTTGGCCCGCAGCTTCTTCAGCTGCTCCTTGTGCTCGACGCCGAAGCGCTGCTCCTCGTCGACGATGACCAGGCCGAGGTCCTTGAACTTCGTCTCGGAGGAGAACAGCCGGTGGGTGCCGATCACCACGTCCACCGAGCCCTCGAACAGGCCCTCAAGGACGGCCTTCGCCTCGCTGTCGCTCTGGAACCGGGAGAGTGCCTTCACCACCACCGGGAAGTTGGCGTACCGCTCGGCGAAGGTGGAGAAGTGCTGCTGCACCAGCAGCGTGGTCGGCACCAGCACGGCCACCTGCTTGCCGTCCTGCACCGCCTTGAACGCCGCCCGGACCGCGATCTCGGTCTTGCCGTAGCCGACGTCGCCGCAGATCAGCCGGTCCATCGGGACCGACTTCTCCATGTCCGACTTGACCTCGGCGATGGTGGTCAGCTGGTCGGGCGTCTCCGCGTACGGGAACGCGTCCTCCAGCTCGCGCTGCCAGGGGGTGTCCGGGCCGAAGGTGTGACCTGGCGCCGCCATCCGGGCCGAGTACAGCTTGATCAGGTCCCCGGCGATCTCGCGCACGGCCTTCTTGGCCCGCTGCTTGGTCTTCGCCCAGTCCGCCCCGCCGAGCCGGTGCAGGGTCGGGGCCTCGCCGCCGACGTACTTGGTCACCTGGTCCAGCTGGTCGGTCGGCACGAACAGCCGGTCGCCGGGGTGGCCGCGCTTCGCGGGCGCGTACTCCAGCACCAGGTACTCGCGGGTGGCGCCCTGCACGGTGCGCTGCACCATCTCCACGTACCGGCCGACGCCGTGCGCCTCGTGCACCACGTAGTCGCCGGCCGCCAGGGCGAGCGGGTCGATCGCGTTCCGGCGCCGGGAGGGCATCCGGCGCATGTCCTTGGTGGAGGACTTCTGGCCGGACAGGTCGGTCTCGGTGATCACGGTCAGCTTGAGCTGCTCGTCCACGAAACCGTGCTCGATCGAGCCGCAGGAGACGTACACGACGTCCCGGGTCGGGGCCTCGGCCAGGTCGGCGACCAGCCGGGCCGCGATGCCCTCGCCGGCCAGCACCTCGGCCAGCCGGGAGGCCGGTCCGTGGCCCTCGGTCACCATGACGACCCGCCAGTCGGCGTTCAGCCGCTCCTTGGCGTCCGCGATGGCGCGGGCGGTGTCGCCCCGGTACGCCTCGACGGCGTGCATGCCGAGGGTGAGGGTGTTCGCGTCGAACTCCAGGATCTCCGTCACGCTCGAGTCGCTGGTGGCAAAGGGACTGACGGACCACCAGGGCAGCCCGACCTCGGCCGCGTGCTCCCGGACGTCCGCGAGCGACCAGAGCGAGGCCGCCGACACGTCGATCATCTCGATGTCGATCGGCCGGTCACCGCCACTCGCGGCCGCCACCCAGGAGGCGTGCAGGAACTCCTGACTGGTCGCCACCAGGTCGGCCGCCCGGGTCCGGACCCGCTCCGGGTCGCAGACCACCGCGACCGAGCCGCTCGGCAGCACGTCGAGCAGCAGCTCCATCTCGTCCACCAGGACCGGCGCCAGCGACTCCATGCCCTCGACCGCGATCCCCTGGGCGATCTTGTCCAGGATCTCGGCCAGCTCCGGGTGACGCGCCGCCAGCTCGGCGGCCTTGGCCCGCACCTCGTCGGTGAGCAGCAGCTCACGGCAGGGCGGCGCCCAGAGGCCGTGTTCGGCGATCTCCAGCGAGCGCTGGTCGGCGATCTTGAAGAACCGGATCTCCTCGACGTCGTCGCCCCAGAACTCCACCCGGAGCGGGTGCTCCTCGGTCGGCGGGAAGACGTCCAGGATGCCGCCGCGGACGGCGAACTCGCCGCGCTTCTCGACCAGTTCGACCCGGGAGTAGGCAGCGGCCGCGAGCTTCCTGGCCACCTGCTCCAGGTCGTGCTGCTCACCTCGCAGCAGCGCCACCGGCTCCAGCTCGGCCAGCCCCTTCACCTGCGGCTGCAGCACCGAGCGGACGGGGGCCACGATCACCTGCACCGGCCCGGCCGCCGGGTCGTCGGCGCGCGGGTGAACGATCCGGCGCAGCACCGCGAGGCGGCGGCCGACGGTGTCCGAGCGCGGTGACAGCCGCTCGTGCGGCAGCGTCTCCCACGCGGGGAACTCCGCGACCGCGTCCGGCGGCAGCAGCGAACGCAGGCTGGCCGCCAGGTCCTCCGCCTCCCGGCCGGTGGCGGTCACCGCCAGCACCGGGCGGCCGCGCTCCCCCGCCTTCCCGGCCAGCGACCGGGCCAGCGCGGCGATCGCGAACGGGCGGGCGGCGGGCGGTCCCACCAGGTCGAGGTGCTGCCGCTGCCCGGCAGCCGCCGCCTCGATCGCCTCGGCGAGGGCGGCGTCCCGTACGACGACATCGAGCAGTCCGGACAGGCTCATACTTCTCGGCTCCACGGCTGGAATGCCCAGGCGCCGGAGCGACCGGCCGGGCAACGCGAACAGCCCGAAACGCGGAGCGCCCCGGGGGTCTCCAGCCTACGCCGACGGGGCACCCGCCGCCGTGAGCAACCGCAGCGGAGATCAGGGCAAGCCGGGGCGTTTCCCCGAAGACCCGGCACCCCACAGATCACGAACTCGACATATTGCTGTCACTGCCCGTCCATGGTGATCGCGCAGGATGGTGTTCGTGCCCGCCGCACCCAACCGTGGGGGATGGCTGCGGCGGCGCGGACGCACCCCGATGGGGGTCGGAGTGCGTGGCCGGGCGGCCCTGGGTGGGGGCGCCCGCGCCCATTCGCGGGAGCCGTGGTGCCCTTTCCTGAAGGGCACCACGGCACCTGCTTTTTCCGGGACAACACCGTTCCCGCCACTTTGCCCGAAGGCCCACGCGGCCCGGCCGGGCTCCGTACTCTCTCGTGTGAAGACGGTGTGGGGACACCGTGAATCGCGATGGAGGGGGTACTTCGTCATGCGCGTCGTCATCGCAGGCCAGGGGTATGTGGGGCTGCCACTGGCGGTCCGGGCCGCCGAGGTCGGGCACCAGGTGGTCGGGTACGACGTGGACGAGCGGCGGATCAAGCGGCTGGCCCTCGGCGAGTCGTACGTCGAGGACATCCCGGCGGCGCGGCTGCGGCCGCTGCTGGAGAGCGGGGCGTACCAGCCGACCGCCGACCCGGCCGAGGTGGCGGGCTTCGACATCGCCGTGATCACCGTGCCGACGCCGCTCCGGGACGGGGTGCCGGACCTCTCGTACATCGAGTCCTCGGCCCGGCTGCTGGCGCAGCACCTGCGCCCGGGGGCCACCGTGGTGCTGGAGTCCACCACCTACCCGGGTACCACCGAGGAGCTGCTCGCCCCGATCCTGGAGCAGGGCTCGGGGCTGACGGCCGGTCAGGACTTCCACCTCGGCTACAGCCCGGAGCGGATCGACCCGGGCAACCCGACCTGGAAGCTGGAGAACACCCCCAAGGTGGTCTCCGGCACCTCGCCGGCCGGGCTGGCGGCGGTGGACGGCTTCTACGCCCAGCTGGTCGAGCGCACCGTACCGGTCTCCTCCACCAAGGAGGCCGAGCTGACCAAGCTGCTGGAGAACACCTTCCGGCACGTCAACATCGCGCTGGTGAACGAGCTGGCGATGTTCGCGCACGACCTCGGCATCGACGTCTGGGAGGCGATCGACGCCGCCTCCACCAAGCCGTTCGGCTATCTGCGCTTCACCCCGGGCCCGGGCGTCGGCGGGCACTGCCTGCCGATCGACCCGTCCTACCTGTCCTGGCGGGTGGAGCGGGCGCTCGGCCAGTCGTTCCGGTTCGTCGAGCTGGCCAACGACGTGAACAGCCACATGCCCGACTACGTGGTGCGCCGGCTGACCGAGGCGCTGAACGACCGTCAGCGGTCGGTCAAGGGCTCCCGGGTGCTGCTGCTCGGCCTGGCGTACAAGAAGAACACCGGCGACGCCAGGGAGACCCCGGCCGCCCGGGTGGCCGAGCTGCTGGTCCGGATGGGGGCCGAGGTGCACGCCGCCGACCCGCACGTGGTGGTCGGCGTCCACATGCCCGACCCGGTGATCCCCGGCCAGCGGGCCGCCGAACCGGACAGCCACGGCGACCCGTTCGCCGCCGTCCGCCGGGTCGAGGCCACCCCCGAGGAGCTGGCCGCCGCCGACGCCGTCGTCCTGCTCGCCGACCACGACGACTTCGACTACGAGGCCGTCACCACGCACGCCCGCTACATCCTGGACTGCCGCCGCCGGCTCACCGGGGCGGCAGTCGAGGTGCTCTGACGGGTCGTCAGCCTCGGCGGATCACCTCGCTGGGGTACTCGTGGCCGTCGTCCACGATCACGATCCTGGGGATGACCCGGGTCTCCGCATCGCCGGCCTTCGGCGCGGGGGCGGGCGGCGCCGGCGGGGCCGGGGGCTTCGCCGGGACGGCCGGGATCACCGGGATGACGGCGGTGGGTGCGTCGACGGGCCGGTCCTTCGGCGCGCCCTTCGGCGTGTCCTGAGGCGTGTCCTGAGGCGTGTCCTGAGGCGTGTCCTGAGGCGTGTCCGTCAGTACGTCCGTCGGTGCGTCCTGAGGCTCGGCCTCGGCCTGCGGCGGCTTCTCGATCTGGCCGACCACCGCGCCGGTGAGGGCGGCCAGGGTCTGCTTGATGTGGTCGAGGTGCTGCTGCACCTGCTCCAGCTCGGCGGCGAACTCACGCTGCTCGCGCTCGCTCGCGGACTGGATCTTCTCCGCCTCGCGCCGGGCCTTCGCGATCAGCCCCTCGGCCTTGGCGTTCGCCTGGGCGTCGGCCTGCTTGATCTGGGCGAGCACCGACTCGCGGTGCTGCTCGGCCTCCTTGAGGCGGCTCTCGGCGGTCGCCGAGATCTCGGCCTCCTCGGCGTCGGCCTTGGCCTCGGCGGCGGCGAAGGTCTCGTCGGCCCGGCGGCGCCGCTCGGCCAGCTTGTCCTCGGACAGTTCCTCGGCCTCGGCCGCGGCGACCCGGACCTTGGCGGCGGCAGCGGTCGCGCCGTCCCGGATCGCCCTGGCCTCCGCGTCGGCGGCCGCGCGGAGCTTCTCCGCCTCGGCCCTGGTCCGCTCCTCGGTGCGGCGGGCGGCCTGGTCGGCGTCGCTCCGGGTGGTGGCGGCGAACTCCTTGGCGGCGGTGGCGGCCGCCTGCCCGGCCTCGTACGCGTCGTCCCTGGCATCCTCGGCGGCGCGCTCGGCGAGCTCCCGGACGGCCAGCGCCTCGGCCTGGGCGATGGCCATCAGCTTGACGGCCTGCTCGCTGAGCGCCGCGTAGTCCGGGTCGGGTGCGTCCTCGGCGGCCTTGACGACCTCGGCGAGCCGCTTCTCCATCTCGCGGGCACCCGCGCCGAGCACGCTGAGCTGCTCCCACGCTCGGTCCCGATCGACCGTGAACGCGGCCAGCGCCGCGTCGACCTGCTCGGGCGCATAGCCCCGTCGGGCAGCGGTGAAGCCGTGCTGGGAGACTGCGTCGCTCATGGCTCTTCCCCTCGTGCTCGCGGGCTACGGAGCCCCGGTGGCGGACGTGATGGAGGAGCGCCGGTACGACGTTCCTCTTGACCTATTTTGCGCAGATGGGATCGAAACCCAAACAAGGCAGAGCCGGGGTAAGGCCATCCGACATGGCCCTACCCCGGCTCCGGGTGACTCAGCTCACCTCGGCCGTGACTCGGTTCGGATCAGAACAGCCCGTCCCAGAACTGCTCGAGCAGGACCGCCCACCAGGTCTCCGGCGACTGCAGGGCGGCCGGGTCGACGGCCAGCAGCTGGGCCTGGAAATCGGTGGTCCAGCGGCCCGCCTGATCGGGCGTCAGCCCGTAGCGCAGCCGCCACATCCGGCCCAGCAGGGCCAGCGAGCGGACGAACTCCGGGACGCCGGTGTTGACGAAGCGCGGGACCTCGCCGCCGTTCTCCAGGTCCACCGCCACCACGGCCGCGGTGCCGTACTGGACACAGAGCTGACGGCCGTAGTCGTTGCCCAGCACCAGGTAGCCACCGAAGTCCGGCCCGGCGGGCAGGCCGCGCTCGGCAGCCAGCTCGGCCAGCGTCGGGATCGGGCGGCCCTCCTGGGCCTGGGCCCAGAAGAACGGCGCGAAGTCGCGCGGCAGCCCGGCCCACATCAGGGTCTGCGCGACCGGCTCGGGCACGCCCTGCCGGGAGACCGCGCGCTGCTCGAACCGGAACACGCCGGGACCGAACACCTGACCGAGCTCGGCCGCCAGCTGCTGCGGTCCGGCCGGCGGCAGCGGTACCGGCGCACCGGAGAGCGCACCGGGCTGCGGCAGCGGCGCGCGGACCGGACGGGGGCGCTGCGGTGCGGCCGCGAGCTGGTGCAGCTGGTCCACGTGGTCCAACAGCACCGCCATCCCGGCCTGCCTGGCCTGCTGGTCGCGGCCGTACGGGGCGGTGTGGCTGAGCCGGACGTTCGGCCAGGCCGCCCGGACCATCCGCAGGCAGTAGCCGCCGGGCAGGTCACAGCACTCCAGGTCGGTGTGCAGTTCGAGCACCTGGTCCGGCGGGACGTTGAGACGGCGCAGCTCCTGGAGCGCCTTCCACTCCGGGTGCGGGGTGCCGGGCTCGCTGCGCTGGATCAGGGTCTGCTCGGAGCCGTCCGGACCCCGGTAGCGGACCACCGCGCTGCTGCCGGGGCCGATCGACGGCAGGCCCGTGTTCACCGGCGGCGGAGGCGGTACGGGCATCGGCGCCGGGGGGGCGGCCGGGGCCGGGGCACCCAGCGAGGCGGCGTCCGGGTAGCCGTAGCCGACCGGCGGCGCACCGGGGACCGGTACGGAGCCGGGGGCGGGCTGGGCGAGCGGGGAGCGCAGCTCGGCGGGCGGGGGCGGCGGCGGCGCGCTCGGGCCCCGGCCCGCACCGGGCGGGGGCGAGGCGGGCGGCGGGGTCGCCGGGCCGCGCAGCTCCACCGGCGGCGGGGGCGGCGGCGCGACGGGGTGACCCGGCGGCGGAACGGGCACGGTGGGCGGGCCGACCGGCGGCGCGCCGGGCAGGCCGTGCAGCCCCNCCCCGGCACACCGTCGGCCGCCAGCAGGGTCGGCGCGTACGGGGCACCGGGCGGGGGGCCGGCCGGTGGCACCGGCGCGCCACCGTACGGGGCCTGCATCCCGGGCGGCGGCGGGGCGAGCATGGTCGGGGCGTCACCGGCCGGACGGCCGGAGGCCGCGGGCGCGGTGAACACCGCAGGCGTCGGCGGCGGAGTCGACGGACCGTCAGCCGCTCCCGGCTCCGGCAGGTACGCCATCGGCGCGACCGGCGTCGCCCCGGCCGGCTCGGGCAGCGGCGGGGCCGGCTCGGGCAGCGGCGGGGTCGGGGCCACGGGCTCCGGCCGGGGCTGCTTCGTCAGGGTCGGGCCGTCGGCGGAGCCGGGCTCGCCGAGCCTGGCGTGCTCGGCCGCGATCGCCGCCTCGCCCGCGTCCTTGAGCCACTGCGGCGGACTGAGCAGGAAGGAGGTCGCCTCCACCGCGCCCTGCACGGGCTTGGCCGCCCCGGCCGGGTTGGGTTCGGTCGGGCTGCCGTAGACCGCCTCGTAGCGGCTGACCACCTCGTTGACCGGCAGGGCCGGCCAGAGCGTGCTGGCCCCGCTGTCCCGGGCGATCACCAGCCGGGGGCCCGGCGCCGAACCGGGATCGGCCGACGGCGCGTCCGTCCGCCGCTCCGCCCAGCAGACGAAGCCCAGGTCGAACTCCCTTACCCGGACCTCGCGTTGCTGCGAGCGCGGCACCCCGGCGTTGATCCAGTCCTCGGCCAGCTCCTGCGCCTGCGCGTACGTCACCACGCCCGCTGCA
Organism: Kitasatospora sp. Root107; assembly: GCF_001424875.1. Classification (GTDB taxonomy): domain Bacteria; phylum Actinomycetota; class Actinomycetes; order Streptomycetales; family Streptomycetaceae; genus Kitasatospora. The sequence continues at coordinate 425,667 of NZ_LMCT01000001.1, forward strand.
CCCCGTCCCCGTTCACCGGGACGGCGCGGACGAAGCCGCCGTCCACCATCATCGCCGCCACCGTCTCCAACTCCTGCGGACTGCCCGCCAGTCGGAGCAGGAACTGGTCGAAGTCCGCCCCGCACGGCAGCAGCAGCCTGGCCACCCGCTGCTCCGGGGTCTCCGCCGGGTCGCCCGCGTCCCGGGCGTCGTCGTACAGGCTGAGCCAGACCGAACCGGTGTCCGCACCGCGCACCTTCAGCGCCAGCAGGCCGCCCTGGACGTACGCGATGCCCAGGTAGTCCTTGGTGAGGTGGTCGCGCAGGCACTTGTTGGCGTACACCAGGTCGTGGACGCCGTACTCCTCACTGAGCGTCAGGAACGGCTGGTCGATGAGCAGCCCGAGCTCGGTGTCCAGCGCGACGCCGACCGGGGCCCGGCCGCCCGCGAGCTTGAGGAAGTCCCGGTAGGCGGGCGGCAGCGGGTGGCCGAGTCGCTGCTCCGCGCGCTGGACCAGGTCCTCGGTGACGGCCAGCGGGTCGCCGCCGTCCAGCGCCAGCGGGAAGTGCGCGGGGCGGTGCTCCTGCAGCGGCCTGGTCCCCCGGCGGCCGTGGTCGGCCCCGGAGTGGGCCAGCCCGCCGTGGTGCCGCAGCAGCGCCTTGACCTCGACCGGGACCAGCTCCATCCGCCGCCAGCCGGGCGCGGCCCGGCCGCTGACGTGGTGCCAGGTCCAGCCGGGCGGCGTGGCCACGGCGGTGCCCTGGTCGGCCCAGAGCTCGTGCCCCTCGGTGTAGAGCGCGGCGTTCGCCGACACGTAGTCGGTCAGCCGCAGCTCGTCCACCCCGAAGCCGTCCGGCGGATCGGCCACCTCGGCCACCGCCACGGCGTAAGGACCGAAGTCCGGCAGCCCCGCCTCGTCCACCCGCACCCCGGCCGGGTACCTCCCCGCCCGGACCGGATCGGGAAACTGCACCACCTGCCCCGCGTACGCCCCGTTGGGCGCGGCGGCAGTACCGGGCCGACCTGTCGTCATCTGGGTGCCCCCACTGGCTGCTGCGACGATTGCTGCAGACAGCCTAGGGGGTGCGGCGAGGCCCGAGCGGCAGTGGCCCGGGTTGTCCGGACGCGGACCACCTGCGCGCCACTGCCGCTCCGTCAGATCCTGGCCAGCGCCTTCGCCAGGGTCTCAGCAATGAAGATCTGCTGGTCCGCGGTCAGGTGCGGGTGCAGCGGGAGGGTCAGGATCTCCCGGGCGGCGCGTTCGGTGACCGGGAAGCTGCCCTCGGGGTGGCCCAGGTACTGGAAGGCGGGCTGGAGGTGGACCGGGACGGGGTAGTGGATGCCCGCGCCGATGCCGGCCGCGTGCAGGGCGGCGAGCACCTCGTCGCGGCCGCGGGGCACCCGGACCGCGTACAGGTGCCAGACGTGTTCGTTGCCGGGCAGGGTGACCGGGAGGGTGAGGCCGGGCAGGCCGGCCAGCAGCTGGTGGTAGCGGACGGCGGCGGCCCGGCGGGCGACGTTCCAGCCGGGCAGGTGGCGGAGCTTGGCGCGCAGCACCACGGCCTGCAGGGTGTCCAGCCGGGAGTTGAAGCCGAAACGCTCGTGGATGTACTTCTCGCTGGACCCGTGGTCGCCGATCTCCCTTACCAGGGCGGCGAGTTCGGCGGAGTCGGTGACCACGGCACCCGCGTCGCCGTAGGCGCCGAGGTTCTTGCCCGGGTAGAAGCTGGTCGCGGCGAGCAGGCCCCAGGAGCCGGAGGGGCGGCCGTGCCGGGTGGCACCCTGCGACTGGGCGCCGTCCTCGATCACCGGACGGCCTTCGGCGAGCTCCAGGATCTGCTCCATCGGCGCGAGCTGGCCGTTCAGGTGCACCGGCAGGTACGCGTCGGCGGCGGCCTCGGCGGCCCGCGCCGGGTCGATCAGCAGCGCGTAGGGGTCGACGTCCACCAGCACGGGGTAGAGACCGGCCCTGACCACCGCCTCGGCGGTGGCGACGAAGGTGTTGGCGGGCAGCACCACCCGGGCCCCGGCGGGGAGTTCGAGGGCGCGCAGGGCCATCTCGATCGCGTCGGTGCCGTTGGCGGTGCCGACCGCGTGGGAGACGCCGGAGAAGGCCGCGTACTCGGCCTCGAAGGCGGTCACGTCCGGGCCCTTGATGTAGGCGCCGGAGGTGAGCACCCGGTCGAAACCGGCCCTGACCTCCTCGGCGACCTCGGCGTGGGCGGCTTGCAGGTCGACGAGCGGGATCGGGTTCATCCGACGGGCCCTTCCAGGGAGAGGTGTTCGACGAGCAGGGGCAGGGAGCCGCCGGAGAGACAGCGGCCGGTCCTGGCATCCCACTTCCAGTGGTGCCGGGGGCACTCGATCACGCCGTCCGCGATCACGGCATGGCCCAGGTCCTCGCCCGCGTGCGGGCAGTAGCGCTGGAACCGGAGGCCCTCCCGCTCAACCAGCTGTCCGGCGGCGGCGGTCCGCTCCCGGACCAACTGGCGGGTCTGGGCGGGCTGGTGGCCGTACCGGAGCAGGCTGAGCAGGGTGAGGTCGAAGACGTCCGGGTCGCGGTGCAGGCTGAGCCGCATCGAGAGCAGCGCCTCCTCCCAGCCGGCCCGGCCGTCCAGCACCGCGCGCAGCGCCCGGGCCGGGACCCGGATGGTGTAGGCGGGGTCCACCGGTTCGTCCTCGAGCTCGACCCGCAGCGCCAGCTCGCCGAGCGGCAGGGCGCAGACCGTGCCGTCGGTCTCCAGCCGCAGGTCGCGCCGGTAGTCGGCGAGCAGCGGCCGGTTCAGCCGCTGGAGCCGGGCGAAGTGCTCGGCCACCTCGGCGGGGTCCACGGTCGGGTCCTGGCCCCGGTGGTAGCCCTCCCACTCGTCCCGGCGGCGCTCCCGGTACGCCGCCAGGTAGCCCGCCGGGTCGGTGGCCCAACTGCCGGGCTCGGACGGGGAGTCGACCAGGTCGCCGGGGCCGGTGCGGAGCACCTCGGTGCCGGGGCAGGCGTCCGCGAAGGTCGCGGCGACGTCCTCCCACTGCGGGAAGATGGTGGCCGCCCGGTCGTTGAAGCGGTCCAGCTCCGGGTCGAGGAAGCAGGCGGGACCGGCCGAGGGCAGGTAGGCCCGCGCGCCGGTCAGCTTCACCTTGCGGACCAAGGTGTCCAGCAGGTCGGCCCGGACCGCGGCGGTCTTGGCGGCCATCGCCTCGGGCGGGTAGTCGTAGGCGTTCGGGTACCACATCGCGCCGGAGTACTGCGCGGCCAGTAGGTCGATGCCGTCCGGGAGTTCGGACATCGGGGTGTTGCAGTCGTTCAGGTCCAGGAAGCGGTAGCCGCCCAGGTCGAGCAGCAGCCCGCTGTCCTCCTTGTGGCTGGTGTCCAGCAGCATGGTGGCGGTCGCGTCGGGCCCGAGCCGGTACGTCTCCCGGTGGCCGAGCAGCACCTGCCGGCCGAAGCCGAGCCGGTTCAGGCGCTTGCGCAGCCCGTGCGAACGGAACCTGGGCACCAGCACCGTGACGTCCCGGGAGAGCTGCCCGAGCAGCCGCTCGTCGAAGTGGTCCTCGTGGGTGTGCGAGACGTACAGGAAGTCGTAGCGTCCTTCGACCACCTCGGGCAGCAGCGCCCGGTTGTCGGGGTAGGGGAACCAGGCGTCCAGGAAGGCGGGGTGGAACCAGGGGTCGATCAGGATGCGCAGACCGGCGTGCCCGACCACGAATCCCGCGTGGCCGAGGTGCCTGATCTCGGTCAACCGAGGATCGCCCGGAGCGCGCCGACCACGGTGTCCTGCTGCTGCTCGGTGAGCGTGTGGAAGAGCGGCAGGATCAGCGAACGCCCGGTCAGCAGCTCGGTGTTGGGCAGCGGCTCTCGGGCAGCGTCCTTGTACGGGGCCTCCAGGTGGGCCGCCATGATGCCGCGGCGGGCGGACACCCCGGCCCCGGCCAGCCGGGTCAGCACCTCGGTGCGGTCCGGCGCGTCCTCGGGCAGCAGCAGCCAGCAGGCCTGGAAGTTGCCGGTGCCGTGCGCCGGGTCGGCCACCAGCCGCTCGCCCAGCGGGCCGAGCAACGACCGGTAGCGGGCGGCCAGTTCGCGCCTCCGGGCGACCATCGCGGGCAGCTTGCCGAGCTGCACCAGGCCGATCGCGGCCTGGATGTCGGTCATCCGGTAGTTGTAGCCGATCTCGTCGTAGGTCTCGACCACCCCGGCCCCGCCGCTCGCGGCGTGCCGGTCGGCGGCCGAGACACTCATCCCGTGCTCGCGCAACCGCCGCAGCCGGGCGGCGAGTTCGCCGTCCTGACAGGTCACCATGCCGCCCTCGCCGGTGGTCAGCAGCTTGCGCGGGTGGAACGAGTACGCGGCGATCGCGGCCCCGCTGCCCACCGGGCGCCCGCGCAGCAGCGACCCGGCCCCGCAGGCGGCGTCCTCGATCACGGTGATGCCACGCGGCCCGGCCAGCGCCTCGAGCGCGGTCAGGTCGACCGGTACGCCGCCCTGGTCCACCGCGATCACCGCTCTGGTGCGCTCGGTGAGCAGCGGCGCGACGGTCTCGGCGGTCAGGTTGCCGGTGGCGAGCTCCACGTCCGCGAAGACCGGGACGGCGCCGACGTAGGTGACCGCGTTGGCGGTGGCGACGAAGGAGAGCGAGGGCACCACCACCTCGTCCCCGGGGCCGACCCCCGCGCCGATCAGCGCCAGGTGCAGCGCGGTGGTGCAGGAGGAGACCGCGACGGCGTGCGGCACGCCGAGGTGGTCGGCGAAGGCCCGCTCGAACTCGGCGACCCGGGGGCCCTGGGCCACCCAGCCGGAGCGGACGGCCTCGGCGGCGGCCAGGGCCTCCTGCTCGCCGAGCCAAGGAATCATGACGGGAATGGTGGACACAGGGCTGCTCCGAACTACCTTGCAGGGACGGACAGTTACTGCTCGCGCCACCAGGCGACCAGCTGGCGCAGGCCCTCGTCCAGGCCCAGCTCCGGCTTCCAGCCGAGCTCGCGCTCGGCGGCCGAGATGTCGGCCAGCCGGCGGACCACGCCACCGGCGGTGCCCCGGGCCGGGCCGTGCTCGACGTCCAGCTCGGAGTCCATCGCGCGCAGCAGCGCGTCGGCCAGACCGCGCAGCGAGACCTCGGTGGAGCTGGCGATGTTGTAGACCCGGTCGGTGACCGGGGCGGCGGCGGCCAGCAGGTTGGCCCGCGCGATGTCCTCGGTGTGCACGAAGTCCATGGTCTGCGCACCGTCGCCGAAGATCAGCGGCGGCTCCCCGCCGTTGATCCGCTCCATCCAGCGGATGAACACCTCGGTGTAGCGGCCGTGCACGTCCATCCGGGGGCCGTAGACGTTGAAGTAGCGCAGCGCCACGTAGTCGAGACCAAACATCGCGTGGAAGCTGCGCAGCAGGCCCTCGTTGAAGACCTTGGCCGCGCCGTACAGCGTGTCGTTGTTGTACGGGTGCTGGGTCTCCGGCGTCGGGAAGGTGTCGGCCAGGCCGTAGACCGAGGCGGTGGAGGAGGCGATCACCTTCTTCACCCCGCACTCGGCGGCGGCCTCGACCACGTCGAAGGTGCCGTCCACCATGATCTCCAGCGCCAGCCGGGGTTCGGCGGCGCACTGGGTGATCCGGATCGCGGCCAGGTGGAACAGCAGGTCGGTGTCCTCGCCGAGCAGCTCGCGCAGCAGTGCCCGGTCCCTGATGTCGCCGTCCACCACCCGGAGTTGCCCCGGGGCGGCGATCGACTCGGCGTGCGCCAGGTTGGCCATCCGGCCCCGGACGAAGTTGTCGAGCACGACCACCTCGCGGGCACCGCCCACGAGCAGTTGGTCGACCACGGTGGAGCCGATGGTCCCGGCCCCACCGGTGACCAGACAGCGGGATCCCTCGATCGGGACAGCGTTCATCGGGCGGTGGCCCTCTCCTGAGCAGTGATCAGTTCTACGTCGCCGGTCGGCTCCACCGGCACGGTGGCACCGCCGAGTTCGAGGCTGCGCGAGGCGGCGTGCAGCAGCCGCAGCACCCGCAGTCCGGACCGGCCGTCGGTGAGCGGGGCCCGGCCCTCGGTGATGGCGGCGGCGAACTCCGCCATCACGTTGCGCAGCGCCTCCTGCTCGACCAGCGCGGGGGCGACCATCTCGCCGACCCGGTAGGAGATCAGCGCCTGGTGCCGGATCGCGTCGGTCAGCTCGTCCGGCGGGGTGAGGTCCACCCCCCGGTCGTGCACGGCCAGCCGGGCCTGCGGGTTGAGGTCGTCCCAGACCAGGGTCCGGCGGGAGCCGCCGATCATGGTGGTGCGGACCTTGGTGGGCGAGAGCCAGTTGACGTGGCAGTGCGCCAGCGCGCCGTTGCTCAGCCGCACCGTCAGGTACGCCACGCAGGCCCGCCCGGCACCGATCGGATCGGCGCCCTGGGCGCTCACGCCGACCGGCTCGACGCCCGGCGGCAGCACGAAGTCCAGGATCGACAGGTCGTGCGGGGCGAGGTCCCAGAGCACGTCCACGTCGGGCTGGACCAGCCCGAGGTTGATCCGCACCGAGTCGAAGAACTGGATGTCGCCCAGCTCGCCGCCGTGCACCAGCTCCCTGATCCGGCGCACCACCGGGGTGTAGCAGAAGGTGTGATCGCACATCAGCACCAGCCCGCGGGCCTCGGCCAGCTCGCAGAGCTCGGCGGCCTCCTCGGCGGAGGTGGTGATCGGCTTCTCCACCAGCACGTGCTTGCCGGCCTCCAGCGCGGCCCGCACCAGCTTGTAGTGCGCGGCCGCCGGGGTGGCGATCGCGACCGCCCGCACCCGCGGGTCCGCGAGCACCTCCTCGAACGAGGTGGTGGACCTGACGGTGCTGTACTCCCCCAGCACCCGGCGGGACTTGGCCTCGTCCAGGTCGCAGAGCCAGTGCAGCCGCAGGGCGGCCGTCTGCTGTGCGTTCCGGACCAGATTCGGCCCCCAGTACCCGGCGCCGACCACGGCCATGCCGATCCGCTCGGCGACCACGGGCTCGGGCACCCCGGGCGTGGGCACGTGCTCGCCGGGCGCCTCGTGCGCCACCGCGTCGGCCGACACTGCTCCGGATGACACTGCTCCGGACGACGTCATCGCAAGACCCCCCTTGCTCGGTACCGGCGGCCCCTTCGCCGTCGGCTGCCCCCGCAGTCGGCCGGCGCCGTCCGTTTCCCCCACGGTCGACCCGGCCCTGCTGCCGGAACGCTATCTGCTGCCGTCAGCGTGCGGGGGCCGAATCGGGAAAACGTGGGGGAATGGTGAAGCCCGGTCAACGGACGGCGGGTCAGTCACCCGATCGGCCCCCGACGTCGGCAATGTCGGCGGCGTTTGGCAGGCTTGACCCCTACTGTCGGACACCACCCGTCCGCCGGACCGTCGAATCCCCGGTCCGGACCGTCAAGACCCCGGTGAGGAGCAGCCGCCCATGGAGCAGACCGAGCCGTCGCACGCCCCGGCGCTGCGCCACCTCCGGGACAGCCTGCTCCCTGCCGTGGCGGCCGCACTCTCGCTGAAGAACGGCACCGTGCACACGCTGGCCGGGCACAAGCCCGATCTGCTGCCCGAGCTGCACCCGCTGGTCGCCGAGTTCCTGACCGGGCTGCCGACCGAGCAGCGCGAGCGGTTCGTCGGCCGCTGCCCTGAGGCGGAGCTGCTGTCCCGGTTCCTGGCCGAGGTGGACACCACCCGGTCCAAGCGGTCCGCCCGCAAGCCGCTCACCCTGCACGACGCCCGCAAGGCGCTGAAGGGCTCGCGGCTGACCACCGTCCGGATCCGCGAGGAGGGCGACCCGGCGCACGGCACCCACGCGCCGCCCTGCCGCTCCTGCGAGCCGCTGCTCGGCCACCTCCAGGTGGCCAGCGTCGCAGTCGGCCCCACCGCGTCCTGACCCCGCCCCGTACGACTGGAGCCCGCACTGAACTCCGCTCTCCGCACCCAGCCGCGCTTCCCCGCCGACGTCGCCGCCGCGCTCAAGCAGGCCGGCTGGCACCCGGGCCGCTGGCAGATCCGGCAGGCCGAGGAGTGGGCCGACGCGCTGGTCGCGCACGGCTCCCCGGACGGGGTCCAGCACGCCGTCTTCCCGGCCGCGATCGAGGCCTGGGCCGAGTTCGGCGGGCTGGCCGTCGAACTGGCCGGAGCCGGCCGGGAGATCGCCCGGACGCCGTTCCTGCTCGACCCGCTCTGCGGGCTGCACCAGCCGCGCACCCTGGCCGACCTGGGCCGGGCGCTGGGCAGCCGGGTCGCGCCGCTCGGCGAGGAGGCGTACGGCCAGGCACTGCTGGCCGTCGACGAGGAAGGCCGGGTGTACAGCCTGGACCACACCGGCGAGTGGTACCTGGGCCGTTCGGTCGACCAGGCGGTGGCCGCCCTGGTGCTCGGCCTGCAGCCCGAACGGCTGAGCGCGCTGACGGTATGACAGGACCCTGCGGCACGTGACACTTTCGCCGATTCACCGCCGCTGAACGCCCGTTGAGTCCACACTGACCCCCAGCCCGATTGTGGAGCTTTCGCGGGGAACAGCAGGAGGATTCGCGTTGGAACGCCAACCGCTCTTCGACAACGCCAAGTTCGCCGCGGTCGCACTGGTGGTCTGCGCCCACACCTGGATGCCGCTGCTGGAGAAGAACCGCACGGTCGGCGTGGTGGTGCTGACCATCGCGGCCTTCTCGATGCCGGTCTTCATCGTGCTCTGCGGCTACTTCGCCCGCCCCAGGCCAGGACGTCCCCAGGTCGACGGCGGCCGGCTGATCGGCCAGCTCGTGGTGCCCTACCTGGTCTTCCAACTCCTGTACAACCTGGTCGGGATGGCCCTGGAGCAGGAGCTCCAGCCGATCCGCCTGCTGGAGCCGCGCTGGCTCACCTGGTTCCTGCTGTCGCTGCTGATCTGGCGCCTCAGCGTGCCGCTCTGGACCGCACTGCGGCACCCGCTGCCGGTCGCCGTGCTGGTCGCGGCCGGCTCCGGCGCGCTGCACGCCTACCCGCCCGAACTCGCGCTCGACCGGACCTTCGGCTTCCTGCCCTGGTTCGTGCTCGGCCTGGTGCTCCGGCCGCAGCACTTCGAACTGCTGCACCACCGGACGGTCCGCGCACTGGCCCCGCTCGGCCTGCTCGCCGCGTTCGCCGCCACCTGGCTGGCCTACCCCAAGCTGCTGAACTCCGCCTGGCTCGAGTACACCGAGACCGCCACCCAGCTCGGCGTCGGCTACCCGGTCTGGCTGGCCGTCAAGGCCGCCCTCGGCCTGCTCTCGCTGGTCGCCGCCGCCTCGTTCCTCGCCCTGCTCCCGGCCCGTCGGCTGCGCTGGACCTCGCTCGGCGCCGCCTCGCTGTACGTCTACCTGCTGCACGGCCTGCCGCTCAAGGTGCTGCAGGCCGGCGGCGTCTACCACGCCCGCTCGCTGCAGCACGCCTGGACGGCGCTGCCGGTCTACGGCGGGTTCGCGCTCGCCCTGGCGGTGCTGCTCAGCCTGCCGGTCAGCGTCCGGCTGTTCGGCCCGCTGGTGCAGCCACCGGTCGGCAAGCTGCTCCGCAAGCCGCCGGTGCCTACGCCAGCCGACTGTCCCGCACCGCGAGCCGGGACGGCAGTACCGCCACCACCCGGAACCCCCCGTCCGGCTCCGGCCCGGCACTGAAGCTGCCGCCCAGCGCAAGCACCCGCTCGCGCATCCCGAGCAGCCCGTTGCCCCCGCTGGGCAGACCCACCTCACGCTCGCCACCGCCCGGGCAGTCGTTCAGCACCGCGACCCGGACCCCGTTCGGCACAAAGGCCAGCAGCACCGAGACCCGGGCCCCGCCGGCGTGCTTGTGAGCATTCGTCAGCCCCTCCTGCACCACCCGGTACGCGGTCTGCTCCGCCTCCGGCACGTACTGCTGCCGGGCACCGCTGACCGTCAGGGTGACCAGCATCCCGGCCGCCTCCGACTGCTGCACCAGGCGGGTCAGCTCGGCCAGCCCGGCCGGGGGCGCCATCGCCTCCTCGGACATCCGCAGCACCCCGAGGATCTCGCGCAGCTCGTTCAGCGCCTGCCGGCCCACCTCGCCCATCAGCTTGGCGCTCTCCTGCGCCTTCGCCGGGTCCTTCGGGATCACCCGCTCCAGCGCCCCCGCGTGCACCACCATCAGGCTCACCCGGTGCGCCACCACGTCGTGCATCTCCCGGGCGATCCGGGTGCGCTCCTCCAGCCGGGCCCGGCGGGCCCGCTCCTGGGCCTGCTCGGCCAGCAGGTCGAGCTCGGTCTCCAGGCCGTGCGCCCGGTCCTTCAAGCTCTCCACCAGCCGACGGCGGGCCCCCAGATACAGCCCGGTCACCACCGGCGGGACCGTCAGCCCGATCGAGATCAGCACCGCCATCACCACGAACACCCAGGCCGGCGGCTGCTGCTGCTCGACCGTCCCGCCGTCCGGCAGGAACATGTAGAGCAGCACCACCGCCAAGGTCTCGACGAACGCCAGCGCCGAGAGCGCCACCACCCGCCACCGTCTGGTCGGCCACTCCCAGGTCGCCGCCAGGGTGTACAGCGACACCATCAGCAGCACCACGCCGAACGACCCCGGTACGAAGACCAGCGCCACCACCACCGGTACGGCGGGCCACCTGCGACGCACCACCAGGCTCGCGCCCGAGAGCGCCCCCAGCACCGCAGCCGTCACGGCGACCGGCAGCGACCAGTCCAACTGCACCCGGGCCGTCGAGAACGCCCCCAGGGCACACTCCAGCCCGGCCAGCCCGGCCAGTCCGACATCCAGCACCACGCTGCGGCGCCGCCCCCACCACCACAGTGATCGGCCCGGCCCGCCCCCCTCCGGCGAGTTGCTCATGTCGGCCAGCCTATGCGAGCGGGCAACCGGATAACCCGCTCCGCTGTCGGCAGCCGCGTCAGAAGACAGGGGTGCCAAGTGTGTCCGCCATGCGGTTACCTCGCCGAGACGGCACCGGGTGCCACCTATGCTGTTCGCGACGGACAGCGCGGTCCGCACACACCGCCTTCACCCAGGCGGCGAGAGCCGTTGCCGAACCCCACCACCACAGGGAGCCAGCCGTGACCGCTCCGGTCCCCACTCCGGCGGAGAGCCCCACGCCGATCGCCGACAACGCCGCGCTCCGCGCGGACATCCGCCGTCTCGGCGACCTGCTCGGCGAGACCCTGGTCCGCCAGGAGGGCGCCGAGCTGCTCGGCCTGGTCGAGCAGGTCCGTCTGCTGAGCCGCACCGACGGCGAGGCGACCGCCGAGCTGCTCTCCGGGATCGACCTGGAGACGGCGGCCAAGCTGGTCCGGGCCTTCTCCACCTACTTCCACCTGGCGAACGTCACCGAGCAGGTGCACCGCGGCCGCGAGTTCGCCACCCGCCGGGCCAAGGAGGGCTCGCTGCTGGCGCAGACCGCCGACCAGCTGGCCGACGCCGACCCGAAGCACCTGGCCGACACGCTGGCGCATCTGGCGGTCCGTCCGGTCTTCACCGCGCACCCGACCGAGGCCGCCCGCCGCAGCGTCCTCAACAAGCTGCGCCGGATCGGCGAGCTGCTCGAACGCATCCACCGCGAGCACGCCGCCTCCGGCCTCTCCACCACCGACCCGGTCCGGCACTCCTCGGCGAAGCGTCAGGCCGACCGCCGCCTCGCCGAGGTGATCGACCTGCTCTGGCAGACCGACGAGCTGCGGATCGCCCGTCCGGAGCCCACCGACGAGGCCCGCAACGCCGTCTACTACCTGGACGAGCTGTACCGCGAGGCCGTCCCGGAGGTGCTGGAGGAGCTGCACGAGGAGCTGGCCCGGGTCGGGCTGAGCCTGCCCGAGGGCGTCCGCCCGCTGACCTTCGGCACCTGGATCGGCGGCGACCGGGACGGCAACCCGAACGTCACCCCGCAGGTCACCTGGGACGTGCTCAACCTGCAGCACGAGTACGGCATCAAGGACGCCCTGGCCGCCGTCGACGACCTGCGCAACTCGCTCTCCACCTCGGTCCGCCTGGCCGGTGCCTCGGAGGAGCTGCTCGCCTCGCTGGACGCCGATCTCCGGCTGCTGCCCGAGCTGAGCCCGCGCTACAAGCGGATGAACGCCGAGGAGCCGTACCGGCTCAAGGCCACCTGCGTCCGGCTCAAGCTGGAGAACACCCGCGAGCGGCTCGCCGCCGGCACCCCGCACGTCCCCGGCCGGGACTACCTGGGCACCCGCGAGCTGGTCGCCGATCTGAAGCTCATTCAGGACTCGCTGCGCGCCCACCGGGGCGAGCTGATCGCCGACGGCCGGCTGGCCCGGGCGATCCGCACCGTGGAGGCGTTCGGCCTCCAGCTCGCCACCATGGACGTCCGCGAGCACGCCGAGGCGCACCACCACGCGCTCGGCCAGCTCTTCGACCGGCTCGGCGAGGAGGCCTGGCGCTACGCGGACATGCCGCGCGAGTACCGGCAGAAGCTGCTCGCCAAGGAGCTGCGCTCGCGCCGCCCGCTGGCGCCCACCCCGGCCCCGCTGGACGCGGCGGGCACCAAGACGCTCGGTGTCTTCAACACCATCCGGGAGGGCTTCGACCGGTTCGGCGACGAGATCGTCGAGAGCTACATCATCTCGATGTGCCAGGGCGCGGACGACGTCTTCGCGGCCACCGTGCTGGCCCGCGAGGCCGGTCTGATCGACCTGCACGCCGGGATCGCCACCATCGGCATCGTCCCCCTCCTGGAGACCACCGACGAACTCCAGGAAGCGGACCGCATCCTGGACGAGATGCTCTCCGACCCGTCCTACCGCCTGCTGGTCTCGCTCCGCGGCGACATCCAGGAGGTGATGCTCGGCTACTCGGACTCGTCCAAGTTCGGCGGCATCACCACCTCGCAGTGGGAGATCCACCGGGCCCAGCGCCGACTGCGCGACGTGGCCCACCGGTACGGCATCCGGCTGCGGCTGTTCCACGGCCGCGGCGGCACCGTCGGCCGCGGCGGCGGCCCCTCGCACGAGGCGATCCTGGCCCAGCCCTGGGGCACCCTGGAGGGCGAGATCAAGGTCACCGAGCAGGGCGAGGTGATCTCGGACAAGTACCTGCTCCCCTCGCTGGCCCGGGAGAACCTGGAGCTGACCCTGTCGGCCACGCTGGCCGCCTCCGCCCTGCACACCGCCCCGCGCCAGGCGCCCGAGGAGCTGGCCCGCTGGGACCAGGTGATGGACCAGGTCTCCGAGGCCGCGCACACCTCCTACCGCGCACTGGTCGAGCAGGAGGACCTGCCGAAGTACTTCTTCGCGGCCACCCCGGTCGACCAGCTGGCCTCGCTGCACCTGGGCTCCCGCCCGTCCCGCCGCCCGGACTCCGGCGCCGGCCTGGACGGCCTGCGGGCCATCCCGTGGGTCTTCGGCTGGACCCAGTCCCGGCAGATCGTGCCCGGCTGGTACGGCGTCGGCTCCGGCCTGGCGGCGGCCCGCGAGGCCGGTCTGGGTGACGTGCTGGCCGAGATGCACGGCCAGTGGCACTTCTTCCAGAACTTCCTCTCCAACGTCGCGATGACGCTGGCCAAGACCGACCTGCGGATCGCCCGGCACTACGTCGAGCAGCTGGTCCCGGCCGAGCTGCACCACGTCTTCGACCAGATCGTGGCCGAGCACGACCTGACCCTGAAGGAGGTGCTCCGGCTCACCGGCGAGAGCGAACTCCTGGAGCACAACGAGGTGTTGAAGCAGACCTTCACGGTCCGCGACGCCTACCTCGACCCGATCTCCTACCTCCAGGTCGCCCTGCTCCGCCGCCAGCGCGAGCAGCTCGCCCAGGGCGGCGCCGAGGACCCGCTGCGGGCCCGGGCCCTGCTGCTGACCGTCAACGGCATCGCGGCCGGCCTGCGCAACACCGGCTGACCCGCGAAAACGTCAGGAGGGGCGGTCCGTCACGGACCGCCCCTCCTGCACATCTGCTGACGCCTGCTCAGTGCACCGTCACCCGGCCGGACTTCCGGCGGCGCAGCCACATCGCCGCCCCGCCCGCGACCACCACCAGGCCGCCGCCCACGGCGTACAGCCCGGACGAGGTGCCCAGCTCACCGGCCACCGGGGCGGGGAACTGCGCGGCCGCCGGCTCCGGCGTCACGGCGGGCCGCACCGTCGGGTCGGCCGCCTGCGCGGCCGTCACCCCGAACGCCGAGACCATGAGCATCAGCGTCGTACCACCCAGCACACGTCCGACACGGACGCGCTGTGACCGAATCACGGTCCCTACCCCCAGATCCAACCCCTCAACCCTGCGTTACGGGCTGACGGTATCCGATCCGACCGGTCGTTCCCACACGGATTGAGGAACGATCAAGCAAGCGTTGTACGACCGTTGTGCAAACCCAGCGCGGCATCTTGACGGACCGTCAGGAGTTGTACGTGCCCTGGGCCCGCTCCAGACCTTCCGCGAGCAGCGCCTCCACCGCGTCGGCCGAGCGGTCCACGAACCAGTCGAGCTCCTTGCGCTCGGTCGAGGAGAAGTCCTTGAGCACGAAGTCCGCGACGTCCATCCGGCCGGGCGGGCGGCCGATCCCGCAGCGCAGCCGGTGGTAGTCCGGGCCGAGCGACTTGGTGATCGACTTCAGGCCGTTGTGGCCGTTGTCGCCGCCGCCGAGCTTGAGCCGCAGGGCCGCGTAGTCGATGTCCAGCTCGTCGTGCACGGCGACGATCGCCGAGGTGGGCGCCTTGTAGAAGTCGCGCAGCGCGGTGGTCGGGCCGCCGGAGAGGTTCATGAAGGTCATCGGCTTGGCCAGCACGACCCGCTGCCCGCCGATCCGGCCCTCGGCGATCTGGGACCGGCTCTTGTGGGTCTTGAACCTGGCACCGATCCGCTGGGCCAGCAGGTCCACCACCATGAAGCCGATGTTGTGCCGGTTCCGGGCGTACTCGTCGCCCGGGTTGCCGAGGCCGACGACCAGCCACGGACCGTCGTAGTCGTTCATGTACCGCTCCTTCTTCGGATACAGCCATCATCCCGGACACACCGCTGCCCCGGTCACTCCGAACGGAGCGGCCGGGGCAGCGGTCAGGCAGCGGGTGAGGCTCAGGCCTCGGCGGCGGCGGCCTCGGCGTCGGCGTCGGCCTGCGAGGCCTGGGCGCCGATGACCTGGAGCACGACGGTGTCGGCGTCGACGGCCAGCGTGGTGCCGGCCGGCAGGGTGATGTCGCCGGCGAGGACGGAGGCACCGGCCTCCAGGCCCTGGACCGAGACGGTGACCGACTCGGGCAGGTGGGTGGCCTCGGCCTCGACCGGGAGGGAGTTCAGCACGTGCTCGAGCAGGTTGCCGCCGGCGGCGAGCTCGCCCTCGGTGAGGATCGGGATCTCGACGGTGACCTTCTCGCCGCGCTTCACCAGCAGCAGGTCGACGTGCTCGATGGTGCGCTTGATGGCCTCACGCTGGATGGCCTTCGGCAGGACGTACTCGTCCTTGCCCTCGATCGGAACGACCAGCAGGGCGTTCGGGGTCTTGAGCGCCATCATCAGCGCGTGGCTCGGCAGGTTCAGGTGAACCGGGGCGAGGCCGTGGCCGTAGACGACGCCGGGAACAAGGCCGGCGCGGCGGGCGCGACGGGCGGCACCCTTGCCGAACTCGGTGCGGGACTCGGCGGCAAGGCGGATCTCGGACACGTCTGCTCCTCTGAGAGAACGGGTGCAGACAAGCGAAAACCGCCGAAGCCACACCCTCAAATACCTGGGGGTTCGCTCGACGGCAGACGACGGCTGAATGAATCTCAGCAGCGCGTCGATCACGGAGACGGCACCGAATGGGCGCACAGCATCCCTCGCCGAGCAGTCTCACGAGTCTAACCGCACGCCTCGTCAACCACGAAATCGGCCCCGGTGCTCAGCAGAGCACCGGGGCCGGTTCAAGACTGACGCGGGGTCAGTGCACACCCTCGAAGAGGCTGGTGACCGAGCCGTCCTCGAAGACCTCGCGGATCGCGGCGGCGATCGACGGGGCGATCGAGAGCGTGGTCACCTTGTCCAGCTGGAGCTCCTGCGGGGTCGGCAGGGTGTTGGTGAACACGAACTCGCTGACCCGGGAGTTCTTCAGCCGGTCGGCGGCCGGGCCGGACAGCACACCGTGGGTGGCGGCCACGATGACGTCGGCGGCACCGTTGTCGAACAGCGCGTCGGCGGCGGCGCAGATGGTGCCGGCCGTGTCGATCATGTCGTCGACCAGGACGCAGACCCGGCCCTTGACGTCACCGACCACCTCGGCGGACAGGATGGTGTTCGCCTGGGTCATGTCCCGGCGCTTGTGGATGATCGCCAGCGGCGCACCGAGGCGGTCCGACCACTGGTCGGCGACCTTCACCCGGCCGGCGTCCGGCGAGACGATGGTCAGCTTCGACCGGTCGACCTTGCGGCCCACGTAGTCCGCCAGCAGCGGCAGCGCGAACAGGTGGTCCACCGGGCCGGAGAAGAAGCCCTGGATCTGCGCGGTGTGCAGATCCACCGCCATGATCCGGTCGGCGCCGGCCGCGGCCAGCAGGTCGGCCACCAGCCGGGCCGAGATGGGCTCGCGACCCAGGTGCTTCTTGTCCTGGCGGGCGTAGCCGTAGAACGGCAGGATCGCCGTGATGCTGCGAGCCGAGGCCCGCTTCAACGCGTCGATCATGATGAGCTGTTCCATGATCCACTGGTTGATCGGAGCCGTGTGGCTCTGCATCACGAAGCAGTCCGCGCCACGGGCGGAGTCCAGGAACCGGACGTAGATCTCACCGTTGGCGAAGTCCAGCGCCTTGGTGGGCACCAGCTCCGTCCCGAGCGCCGCGGCCACCTCGGTCGCCAGCTCGGGGTGGGCCCGGCCGGAGAAGAGTTTGAGCTTCTTCTCACCCGACGTCGTGATGCTCACTGCACCGTCTCCTCATGTTCCTGACGTACATGAACCCGCCGCGCCGCACCCCGGCTCGGCCGGGATCGGTGGTCAACGGGGATGGGGGGTACGCCCAGACACGGGCCAGGGAGCCCAGTGGCGCACGTATGTACTCCAGGTTACGCGCTGGGCCGTGAAGCGTCCGCCCCGGGCCCACTCCCCAAGATCCCCACGGGGCCACTCAGACCTCGTTCGCCTCGGCCGCCGCACGCGCCGAGTCGGTGCCGGGGCGCTTGCGCTCCACCCAGCCCTGGATGTTGCGCTGCTGGGCCCGGGCGACCCCGAGCGCACCGGCCGGCACATCGCTGATGATCACCGAACCGGCCGCCGTGTAGGCGCCGTCCCCGACCGTCACCGGGGCGATGAACATGTTGTCCGAACCCGTGCGGCAGTGGGCCCCGATGGTGGTCCGGTACTTGTTCACACCGTCGTAGTTGACCGTCACGGAGGCCGCGCCGATGTTGGTGTGCTCACCGATGGTGGCGTCCCCGATGTACGAGAGGTGCGGCACCTTGGCGCCCTCGCCGAGCTCGGAGTTCTTGATCTCCACGTACGTGCCGACCTTGGCCTTGCGGGCCAGCTTGGCGCCCGGCCGCAGGTAGGCGTACGGGCCGACACCGGCCTGCTCGCCGATCTCGGCGCCGATCGCCGTGGTGTTGCTCACAGTGGCGCCCGCGCCGACCAGGGTGTCGGTCAGGGTCGAGTTCGGACCGACCTGGCAGCCCTCGCCCAAGTGGGTGGCGCCGTGCAGCTGGGTGTTCGGCAGCAGCACCGCGTCCGGCTCGTAGGTGACCTGGACGTCGATCCAGGTGGTGGCGGGGTCGACCACGGTGACGCCCTCGCGCATGGCCCGCTCGGTCAGCCGGGAGTTCAGGATCCGGCGGGCCTCGGCCAGCTGGACCCGGTCGTTGATGCCCAGGATGTCCCGGTAGTCGGCGGCCACCACGGCGCCCACCCGGTGGCCCGCGGTCCGGAGGATGCCGAGGGTGTCGGTCAGGTACTCCTCGCCCTGCGAGTTGTCGGTGGTGACCTTTGCCAGCGCCTCGGCCAGCAGCTTGGCGTCGAAGGCGAAGACCCCGGAGTTGATCTCGGTGATCGCGCGCTGCTCGGCGGTGGCGTCCTTCTCCTCGACGATCGCCGCGACCGCGTCCGCGCCGTCCCGCAGGATCCGGCCGTAGCCGGTGGAGTCCGGCACCACGGCGGTCAGCACGGTGACGCCGTTGCCCTGCCCGGCGTGCGAGGCGACCAGCGCGGCCAGCGTGCCGCCGGTCAGCAGCGGGGCGTCGCCGGTGGTGATCACCACGGTGCCGTTCGGCTCCTCGCCCTCGGCGGCCAGCGCCGCCAGCGCGGTGCGCACCGCGTGGCCGGTGCCCTTCTGCTCCAGCTGCACGGCCGTCCGCACGCCGGGGTAGTACTCCGCCAGATGGGCCTGCACCAGCTCACGCTGGTGGCCGACCACCACCAGCAGCCGATCCGGCGTCAACTCCTGGGCGGCGGCCACCGCGTGGCCCACCAGGGTGCGACCGCAGATCGGGTGCAGCACCTTGGGCAGGCTCTTGGACTTCATCCGAGTCCCGCCGCCGGCGGCGAGCACGATCACGGCAGCAGGGTTGTTGGCACTCACGCGGGAGGCTCCTCGGGTTCGGCGCAGGAAGAGGGGTGTGCCCGAGGTCGTCGGCACTCCGCACGGCCGTCCTCCCGGGCTGCCCAGAGCTTAGCCCGGACAGCGAGCAGCCCCCGGACCGCTACTGCGGTCCGGGGGCTGTCGTGGATGCTCCCGGAGGAGGATTCGAACCCCCATAAGCTGGACCAAAACCAGCTGTCCTGCCCTTAGACGATCCGGGAAGGAGCTGCCGTATGCCGGTCGCCCGGCAATGCGGTCCACAGCCTACGGGGTAAGGGCCCGTACATCCACCACCTTGAGGGGCCCCTAGCGGCTCACGACACGTCTTCCCAACCGGGGCGGCAGAACTTACGATGCCGTAAGTTACGGCTACGTAGGTAGCCCCTTCCCTCAAGGACCCCCATGACGATCCAGGCCAGCGAAGCGCCTCCCGAGGCCGATGCCATCGCCGCCACCCAGCTCTCCGCCACCCGAGGTGGCGAGAAGCAGGGCCTCGCCGAGCGGATCACGCTCGGCCTCTTCATCGGGGTGCCCTTCCTGGCCCTGCTGGCCGTCGTGCCGGTGGTCTGGGGCTGGGGCCTCGGCTGGACCGACCTGGCGATCGCCACGGTGATGTACTTCGTCGCCTGTCACGGCATCACCGTCGGCTTCCACCGCTACTTCACGCACGGCTCGTTCAAGGCCAAGCGCCCGCTGGTGATCGCGATGGCGATCGCCGGCAGCCTGGCGATCGAGGGCCCGGTGGTGCGCTGGGTGGCCGACCACCGCAAGCACCACCAGTTCAGCGACAAGGACGGCGACCCGCACTCGCCGTGGCGCTACGGCGAGTCGGTGCCCGCACTGCTGAAGGGCCTCTGGTGGGCCCACCTCGGCTGGCTCTTCGACGAGGAGCAGACCCCGCAGCTCAAGTACGCGCCCGACCTGGTGAACGACCCGACCATAAGGATGGTCTCCCGGCTGTTCTGGCTCTGGACCCTGGTCTCGATGCTGATCCCGCCGCTGGTCGGCGGTCTGGTCTCGATGTCCTGGCAGGGCGCGCTGACCGCCTTCTTCTGGGGCTCACTGGTCCGCGTCGCGCTGCTGCACCACGTCACCTGGTCGATCAACTCGATCTGCCACGCGATCGGCTCCCGGCCGTTCAAGTCCCGTGACAAGTCCGGCAACGTCTGGTGGCTGGCGGTGCTTTCCTGCGGCGAGTCCTGGCACAACCTGCACCACGCCGACCCCACCTCGGCCCGGCACGGCGTGCTGCGCGGCCAGATCGACTCCTCGGCCCGGCTGATCCGCTGGTTCGAACAGGCGGGCTGGGCGAAGGATGTGCGGTGGCCGGACGCGGAGCGGATCGCCGCCCGCCGCACCGCATGACCCGACGCCTGCAGCATGATGTAAGGGTGAACGGGAGCAACGGAGACACCACGGACGGCCGGACCACACGAGCGGAGACCGCCCGTACCCGGTCCGCTGCTCCCGCCCGCCCCACCAAGCCCGGCCGGGTCAGGATGACCGGCAAGCAGCGTCGCGAGCAGCTGCTGGACATCGGCCGGACGGTGTTCGCCGAGCGTGGTTACGACGGCACCTCGGTGGAGGAGATCGCCGAACGGGCGGGCGTCTCCAAGCCGGTGGTCTACGAGCACTTCGGGGGCAAGGAGGGGCTGTACGCGGTCGTGGTCGACCGGGAGATGCAGCTCCTCCTCGACATGGTCACCGGCGCGCTCACCGGCGGGCACTCCCGCGAGCTGCTGGAGCAGGCCGCCTTCGCGCTGATGGACTACATCGACACCTCGACCGACGGCTTCAAGATCCTGGTCCGGGACTCCCCGGTGGCCCAGTCCACCGGCAGCTTCGCCTCGCTGATCAGCGACATCGCCACTCAGGTCGAGGACATCCTCGGCCTGGAGTTCAAGTCCCGCGGCTTCGACGCCCGGCTGGCGCCGATGTACTCGCAGATGCTGGTCGGCATGGTCGCGCTCACCGGCCAGTGGTGGCTGGAGGTCCGCCGGCCCGGCAAGGCCGAGGTGGCCGCCCACCTGGTGAACCTGGCCTGGCACGGCCTGGAGGGGATGGAGCGGCACCCCAAGCTGGTCGGCGACCGGCAGCTCTGATTCCGTAGTGGCGGCTGTGCCCGCGGTGTTCACCGAGGAAGTCTTGACGTCAAGAGGCTTCATATCGACACACCCGTGGCTACACTGATCCACATGGAGGACGAGGTCGACCGGCTGGTCGCTGCATGGCGCCGTGAGCGCCCCGACCTCGACGTGTCCCCGCTCGAGGTGCTCAGCCGGGTCAGCCGGCTCGCCCGGCACCTGGACCGGGCCCGCCGCACCGCCTTCGCCGAGCACGGCCTGGAGCCGTGGGAGTTCGACGTGCTGACCGCCCTGCGGCGGGCCGGCTCCCCGTACCAGCTCTCCCCCGGCCAGCTCCTCACCCAGACCCTGGTCACCTCGGGCACCATGACCAACCGGATCGACCGGCTCACCGGCAAGGGCCTGGTCAAGCGGCTGCCCGACCCCGACGACCGGCGCGGGGTCCTGGTCCGGCTGACCGAGGACGGCCGCGACCGCGCCGACGAGGCACTGGCCGGCCTGCTGGCCCACGAACGGGCCCTGCTCGCCGAGCTGACGGGCCACCAGCAGACCGAACTCGCGAGTCTGCTCCGCCAGTTGGTCACACCGTTCGACCGCGCCGGTTAGCTCAGCGCCGGGCATCAGCCATCAGGGGCTCGGGGAACTGCGACGCCGACCTCAGGAGCGTTCAACGTACGTACCGGGTCAGGCACTTTCGCACTGTGCCCCACCAGCCACGAACCGTCGCAGTTCCCCGAGCCCCTGATGGCTGATGCCGGTTGCCTAGAAGCCGTCCGGGTAGGGGCTGCTGAGGGCCGGGACGGGTTGGGCTTCGGGGGTGCGGTAGCCCGGGAGGAGTTCGGCGAGGCGGCGGCGGACTTCGGCGTCGGAGTTGCCCGCTGCGGCCTGGTAGAGGCCGGTCAGGCCGCCGGCCAGGTCCTCGGGGCCGGCCGAGTGGTCGGCGACGGTGGCGTAGATCCGGGCGTGTGCGGTGGGGAGACGTACCTCGCCCTCGGAGAACAGGGCCTCGTTGAGCTTCTCCCCCGCGCGCAGGCCGGTGTACCGGATCTCCACCTCCTCCGCCTCCAGCTGCACCTGCCGGGCGAAGTTGTGCACCAGGTCGACGATCCGCACCGGCTCGCCCATGTCCAGCACGAAGACCTCCCCGCCGTGCGCCATCCGCCCGGCCTCCAGCACCAGGCCGACCGCCTCCTCGATGGTCATGAAGAACCGGGTCACATCGGGGTGAGTGACCGTCACCGGGCTTCCGCTGCGCAGCTGTTCGGCCAGTACGGACAGCAGCGAGCCCCGCGAGCCGAGCACGTTGCCGAACCGGACCGCCGAGAAGACCCCGGTGCCGAGGTTGCGGGCGTCCCGGGCGTTGGCCTGCACGATCAGCTCGGCCAGCCGCTTGCTGGCACCGAGCACCGAGGTCGGGTCGGCCGCCTTGTCGGTGGAGATCAGCACGAACCGCTCGACGCCGGTGGCCAGCGCCGCCTCGACCAGGTTGTCGGTGCCAAGCACGTTGGACTTCACCGCCTCGGAGGGGTGGCGCTCCAGCAGCGGGAGGTGCTTGTGGGCGGCGGCGTGGAAGACCACCTCGGGCTTGAGGTCGCGGAAGATCTGCTGGATTCTCGGCCGGTCCCGGATGTCGGCGATCACCAGCGAGTCGTCGGTGAGCAACGCCTCGCCCCAGATGTCCAGTTGGAGCCGGTGCAGGTTGGACTCGTCGTGGTCGAGCATGTACAGCTCGGCCGGGCCGAAGGCGTGCAGCTGGCGGCAGAGCTCGCTGCCGATCGAACCGCCCGCGCCGGTGACCAGCACCCGGCGGCCCTCGATCACGGCCCGGACGTCCGAGGAGACCACATGCACCTCGTGCCGGCCGATCAGTCGGTTGACGTCCAGGCTGCGCAGGTCGGAGCCGACCACCTCGCGGCGGAGCGCGGACAGGAAGGACGGCAGGTAGCGGACCGAGGCACCGGCCGCCGCCGCGGCGGTGGCGAGCTGGCGGACCCGCTGGTGGGCCAGTCCGGGGATGGCCAGCACCACCACCTGGGCCCGGTGCCGGACGGCGAGTTCGGTCAGTTCGGCGAGCGTGCCGAGCACCGGTGCGCCGCTGACCAGCTGACCGGCCTTCAGCGGATCGTCGTCCAGCAGTCCGACCGGGAGCAGCCCGAAGTCGGGCGTCCGATCGAGGTCGCGGACCAGTGCGGTGCCGGCCGAACCGGCTCCGACCACGATCGTCCGCAGACCCGAACCGCCCTCCTGGAGTGGATGGTTGGCCGGATTCAGGCGTGCGGCATTGTTGTACGGCGACATGTGTCCTCCGAATTCCCTGACCTGACGATGTCGGTACCTGGGCTTGGGGGGCTGGTCAGCCGGCGCCGGGGCCCGTGGCGACGGTTGGGGTGGTGCGCGGGGTGGGTGGGGCGGCCTGTTCGGAGGGGCTGACGCCCGCCCGCCGGGCCACCGCGACGGCGGCGAGGGTGGAGTGCACCCCCAACTTGCCGAGCACGTTCTGCATATGGGTGCGGACGGTGTGCGGGGAGAGGTAGAGCCGCTCTGCCACGGCCTGCCGGCCGAGCCCGGCGACCATGCAGCGGAGCACCTCCTCCTCCCGGGGGGTGAGGCTCTCCACCAGCCGTTCGCTCTCCGTCCGGTCGCGCCGGGCGGCGGTCAACTCTCGTACCACTCCGGTGAGCAGGGCGGGTGGCAGGTGGGTCTCGTCGCGCAGGACGCCGCGGATCACGGCCATCAGGCGCGGCAGCGAGCTGTCCTTGGCGACCCAGCCGCAGGCGCCGGCCTGCAGGGCCCGGACGGCCCGGCGCGGGTCGTCCTCGCGGGCCAGCACCACGGCGCGCAGTTCTGGATAGGTCCGGCAGGCCCTGGCCAGCAGTGGCAGGCCGTCGGCGACCGGCCCCGCCGGTGGCCTGAGCGGACCTGCGGGCAGTAGTACGGGCGGCCTCCTGGGTGCCGGTGCGCGGCCGAACTGCCCTTCCGGCTCGGCTGGTTGACGGGGCCGACGGAGGACGGCGGTGCCCGCGGGGCCCAGGTCGGCGTCGATCAGGATCACGTCGAAGGCCCGCCCTTCGGCGGCGGCCCGCTCCAGGGCGTGCTCGGCTCCGGCCGCGCTCCCGGCCACGCCGACCTCGACGTCCGCCTCGGCGGCCAGGGTGGCCGCCAGCGCCTCGGCAAAGATCCGGTGGTCGTCGACCACCAGGACGCGAACCCGTCCCATCGTCGTTCCCCCCTGCTCGGGTGCCGGCCCCCACCGGCTGCCGGGCGCACTGCGGCGGGCTCGCCCACTTCTGCCCCCCGGTTCCCTGCGGGACTCAGCGTACGGAAGCGGGCAGTGAATCGGTGGGGATTTGGTGAAGTTTCGTCATTCACCCCGTAGTTGTCCGGACATGACAGCGCCCCGGGCCGACGCAAGGTCGGTCCGGGGCGAGGTACTGGGAGTCAGCTCAGCCGACGCGCTCCGGCGGCCGGGGTGGCGGTGAAGGTGCGCGGGTCGGCGTACCCGGCGGCCTTGAAGGCGCCGGTCACGGCGGCCGCGATGCCGTCCAGCCGTTCGGCGTCGACCAGGGCGATCACCGAGCCGCCGAAGCCGCCGCCGGTCATCCGGGCGCCGAGCGCACCGGCCTCGACCGCCGCCGCGACCGCGAGGTCGGTCTCCGGGCAGGAGACCCCGTAGTCGTCCCGGAGCGAGGCGTGCCCGGCGGTCAGCACCGGGCCGAGCCCGGTCAGGTCGCCCGCGTCCAGCAGCGCGATCGCCTGCTCGACCCGGGCGTCCTCGGTCACCACGTGCCGGACCAGCGGCCGGAGTTCAGCGGGCAGCACGGCCAGTGCGGCGGGCAGTCCGGCCTGGTCGAGGTCGCGCAGGGCGGGCAGCCCGAGCAGCCCGGCGGCCCGCTCGCAGCCGGCCCGCAGGGCGGCGTACGCACCGTCGGCCAGGTCGTGCTTGACCCGGGTGTCGATCACCAGCAGGCGCAGGCCCCGGCCCGCCAGGTCGAGCGGGACCTGACGCTGCGCCAGGTCCCGGGTGTCCAGGAAGAGCGCGCCGCCCTCGGCGCAGCACATCGAGGCCATCTGGTCCATCACACCGCACGGGACGCCGACGAAGGCGTTCTCGGCCCGCTGCGCGAGGAGCGCCAACGCGGCCGCGTCGAGGTCCAGTTCGTACAGGTCGCGGTAGGCGGTGGCGACCACGCACTCCAGCGAGGCGGAGGAGGACAGGCCCGCGCCGGTCGGCACGTCGCTGTCGAACCAGAAGTCCGCGCCGCCGACCTGGTGCCCGGCCTCGCGGAGCGCCCAGACCACTGCGGCGGGGTACTTGGCCCAGCCGTCCACGGAACCGGGGGTCAGCCCGGCGACGTCCAGCTCGGTCACCCTGCCGTCGCCCTGCTCGCTCCACAGCCTCAGCAGGCCGTCGGTGCGCAGCCGGACGGCCGCCCTGGTGGTGTGCGGCAGGGCGATCGGGAGCACGAACCCGTCGTTGTAGTCGGTGTGCTCGCCGATCAGGTTGACTCGGCCGGGCGCCGCCCAGACCCCGGTCGGGGCGGCGCCGTGGACGGACTGGAAGTCGGTCATGCGTTCTTCTTCTCCAGGGTGAACTGCCAGGCGTCCTTGACGATCTCGTCCAGGTCGGCACGACGGGGGGTCCAGCCCAGCGCCTGGTGGGCGCGGGCGGCGGAGGCGACCAGGACGGCCGGGTCGCCGGGGCGGCGGTCCGCGACCACGACCGGGATCTCCCGGCCCGTCACCCGCTTCACCGACTCGATCACCTCGCGGACCGAGAAGCCGCTGCCGTTGCCGAGGTTGCAGATCAGGTGCTCACCGGGCTTGGCGGCGTCCAGCGCCAGCAGGTGGGCGTCGGCCAGGTCGGCGACGTGGATGTAGTCGCGGATGCAGGTGCCGTCCGGGGTCGGGTAGTCCTCGCCGTAGACCGCGATGTGCGGGCGCTCGCCCAGGGCGGCCTGGAAGACCAGCGGGATCAGGTGCGACTCCGGGTCGTGCCGCTCGCCATAGGCGCCGTACGCCCCGGCCACGTTGAAGTAGCGCAGCGAGACCGCGGCCAGGCCGTGCGCGACCGCCTCACTGGTGATCAGGTGGTCCACCGCGAGCTTGGTGGCGCCGTAGGTGTTGGTCGGCGAGGTGCGGGCGGTCTCGGCGATCGGGACCTCCTCCGGCTCGCCGTAGACGGCGGCGGTGGAGGAGAAGACCAGCCTGCCGACGCCGGCCTTGCGCATCGCGCTGATCAGCTCCAGCGAGCCGGCCACGTTGTTGCGCCAGTACTTCTCCGGGTCGGCGACCGACTCGCCGACCTGCGAGCAGGCGGCGAAGTGCAGCACACCGTCGAAGGAGGAGTCGAGCACCTCGGCCGCGTCCTGGATCCGGCCCCGGACGAACTCGGCCCCGGCCGGCACACCCTCGCGGAAACCGGTGGAGAGGTCGTCGAGCACGGTGACCTGGTGGCCCGCCTCCAGCAGGTGCGCGGTGACCACACTGCCGACGTAGCCGGCGCCACCGGTGACCAGGTACTTACTCATGTTGCGACCTCCCGCAGGCGATGGGCCGCCGACTCCGGCGACACATCGTTGATGAATGCGTCCATGCCGGATTCGACGCCGGCCAGGAACTTGAGCTTGCCTACCGTACGACGGATCGTGAACAGCTCCAGATGCAGTGCCAGCTCGGTGCGGTGCCGGGCGGGCGCCTGGTGCCAGGCCGCGATGTACGGGGTCGGCGCACTACCGTCGAACAACCGGTCGAAGCGGCGCAGCAGTTCGAGGTAGATCCCCGGGAACTCGGCCCGCTCCGGCTCGGTCAGCCCGGTCAGGTCGGCCACCCGGCGGTTCGGGTACAGGTGCACCTCGTACGGCCAGCGGGCGGCGAACGGGACGAACGCCGTCCAGTACTCGCCCCGGAGCACCACTCGTACGGGATCGGCCAGTTCGGCCGCGAGCAGGTCCTCGGACAGGTTGCGGCCGGTGGCGGCGCGGTGCTCGTCGGCCCGGGCGAGCATCCTGACGGTGCGTGGGGTGACGAACGGGAAGGCGTAGATCTGGCCGTGCGAGTGGGCCAGTGTC
Organism: Kitasatospora sp. Root107; assembly: GCF_001424875.1. Classification (GTDB taxonomy): domain Bacteria; phylum Actinomycetota; class Actinomycetes; order Streptomycetales; family Streptomycetaceae; genus Kitasatospora. The sequence continues at coordinate 452,234 of NZ_LMCT01000001.1, forward strand.
ACGCCGATCTCGGCGCCCCGGTTCTCGAAGCAGTAGACCTGTTCGACGCCCGGCAGCGCGGAGAGTTCGGCCGTCCTGTCCGTCCAGGCGTCCAGCACCAGGCGGGCCTGGGGCTCGCTGAGGTCGGCGAACGAGGCCTGGTGGTCGGCGGTGAAGCAGACCACCTCGCAGCGGCCGACGCCCGGCGTCAGCTCGCGCAGCGGTGTGGCGTCCGGCTCCACCTCGACGGCGGCACCGAGGGCGAGCGAGGGGAATCGGTTCTCGAAGACCACCACCTCGTAGTCCGGCGCCGGGATCTCGCTGAGGCGGCCGTCCCTGGACGGGCAGAGCGGGCACTCGTCGGCCGGGGGGTGGTAGATCCGGCCCTGGCGGTGCGCCGCGACCGTGACGTGGTCGCCGGTGACCGGGTCGCGGCGGACCTCCGACAGGGCGGCGGTGGCCTCCAGCGGACGCAGGTCGGTGAAGGCCCGGTCGGCGGTCTCCTCCGCGTCGAAGTAGATGAGCTCGCGACCGTCCGCGAGCTTGGTCGTGGTCTTCTGCACGGCTCCGCCTTCCGATGTGCTCTGCGCTCACATAATCAAACAGAAACACACATCAGTCAACAGTCCACGGGTGAGGGGCCGCCGTCCTCAGTTCCGCGTGATGCGCTCCAGGAGGCCGGTGCGGACCGCGAGGGCGGTCGCTTCCAGGCGGGTACGGGCGCCGAGCTTCATCAGGACGCGCTGGACGTGGGTGCGGGCGGTGCTCGGGGCGATGCCCATTCCGGCCGCGATGGCGGTGGTGTCCTGACCCTCGGTGATCCGGATCAGCACCTGGACCTCCCGCCGGGTCAGCGCCCGGAGCAGCCGGACCGCGTCGTCGTCCGGCTCGGCCATCGGGCGGAGCACCCGCTCGAAGGCTCCCTGCAGCACCTCGACCGCGACCGCCGCCTCCCCCGCCCTGACCCGCGCGATCGCCCGCTCGACCACCTCGATCCGCTCGTCGCTGCGGACGTACCCCGCCGCACCGGCCGCGAACGCCGCCGCCACCCGGCCCGGCTCGCCGACCGGGCCGAGCACCACCACGGCGATCTCCGGGCGCTCCCGGCGCAGCCGCCGCAGCGGCTCGAAGGCGTCCGGCGCCCCCGGCCCCGACACCCCCAACAGGCAGACCTCGGGCCGCCGTCCGGCCACCGACTCGGCCACCGCCCGGGCCGGCGAGCCGATCGCGAGCACCCGGTGCCCGCGCAGCACCAACGCGGCGGCCAGCGTCTCCGCGAGCAGTCTGTGGTCGTCCACCACCACGAGCCGAACGCCCATGGCGCCCTCCACTCCCCGTCCGGCCGCGCCCTCCGCACCCCGTCCGTACCCGGCGGGCCGCCGTGACGCACCATCAGAGCGCATTCGGCCCCTGCCCGCCAGAGCGCGGGCAGGTCGAGCCACGCCCTCAGGAAACACCGAAGGCCCCCGCCGAAGTGGCGGGAGCCTTCTGTGACTGGAGCCCCCATGCGGAATCGAACCGCAGACCTTCTCCTTACCATGGAGACGCTCTACCGACTGAGCTATAGGGGCGAACCGGTCGAACGAGGAAGACATTACACGGTGATCGGCCGGTACGGGAAATCCGTCCCCGCTCCGCCTCCGCCACCCGCCCACTCCCCGCCCGACGGCCCGTCAGCGGCCCGTCAGCCGGGTTCGGCCACCAGCCCCGGACGGCGTACGGCGGCCAGGTCGCGCCCCCGGGTCTCGGGCAGCGCCAGCAGGCTGAGCAGCGAGACCACGCCCACCCCGGCCGCGTACCAGCCGATCGGGACGGCGGTGCCGTAGGCGCTGTTCAGCCGGGTGGCGACCAGCGGTGCGGTGGCCCCGCCGACCACCCCGCCGAGGTTGTAGCCGAGCGCCACGCCGGTGTACCGCAGCCGGGTCGGGAACAGCTCCGGCAGATACCCGGCGACCGGTCCGAAGTGCAGCCCGAGCACGGCCATCGCGCCGATCAGCGCCACCCCGACCAGGACCGGCCTGGCCGTCTCCAGCAGTGGGAAGAGCACCAGCGCCCAGCCGGTGGCCAGCGAGGTCGTGGCGACCAGCGTCCGCCGACGGCCCCAGCGGTCGCCCTGCCCCGCGCTGAACCAGACCGTGCCCGCCATGACCAGCGCCCCGGTCAGCAGCAGACCGAGCACCAGACCGCTGGCCAGGCCCAGTTCGCCGGTCGCGTACGCCAGTGCGTAGGTGGTGGTCAGGTAGAACAGCGTGTACCCGACGGTGATCGAGAGGCCGCCGAGCAGCACCGTCCGCCCGTGCTCCCGGAGCAGCTCGACCACCGGCACCCGGGCCCGCTCCGGCTGCTCCCGGAACATCGGCGACTCGGCGACCCGCAGCCGGACGAACAGCCCGAACGCCACCAGCGCGGCCGAGGCCAGGAACGGCACCCGCCAGCCCCAGCTGAGGAACGCCGACCGGCTCAGCCCCTCGGAGAGCGCCAGGAAGACCGCGTTGGCCAGGAAGAAGCCGGCACACGGACCGAGCTGGAGGTACCCGCCGTACCGCCCGCGCCGCTCCGGCGGGGCGTGCTCGGCCAGCAGCAGCGCCGCACCGCCCCACTCGCCACCCAGGCCGATGCCCTGACAGAACCTCAGGAACACCAGCAGCACCGGCGCCCAGATCCCCCAGGCCCCGTACCCGGGCAGCAGCCCGACCAGCGCGGTGGAGACCCCCATCAGCAGCAACGAGCCGACCAGGGTGGTCTTCCGGCCGAGCCGGTCGCCGTAGTGACCGAACAGCACCGCGCCGACCGGCCGGGCCAGGAACGCCACCGCGTACACCGAGAAGGCGGCCAGCAGCCCGCCGGCCGCGCCGAGGCCGGGGAAGAACACCTTGCCGAAGACCAGCGCGGCCGCCGTCCCGTAGATGAAGAAGTCGTAGAACTCGATCGTGGTGCCGACCAGTGCGGCCGCCGCCACCCGGCGGAGCGCCGGGGCCGGCCCGTCGGACCGGGCGGCCGGGGCCGCCGGAGGGGAGGAAGTCATGACCCCACCCTGGCGGCGGCCCCACCTGCCGGGACAGCGGTCAGCCGGGTGATCCCGGAGCGCGGTCCCGAGTGCCCGCCGGGGTGGTGCATGTCCCGGTACCTGGCGGTATGGTGTGCGCTCCTGGCAGGAAAGGACCGGACATGCAGGAGCTGTTCAGCAATCGTGGCGTCCTCTTCCGAGTCCTCCCGGTACTCGGCCTGGCACTCGGATTCTTCCTGCTGGACCGGGGCCTGACCCTCTGTCACGACGGCGGCTCGATCGGCTGGCCGATACCCGGCGCGGTCGTCGCCGCGTGTTCGCTCGGACTGACGGTGCGCAGCTTCCGCTGAGCCGACGCCTACTCCTGCTCGGCGAGTTCCATCCAGGCGAGCTCCAGCTCCTCCTTGTCCTCGCGGACCTTGCGAAGCTGGGCGTCCAGCTCGGAGATCTTCGCGAAGTCGGCTGCGTGCTCGGCGAGTTGGGCGTGCAGCTTGACCTCCTGGGCGTCCAGCTTGACGATCTGGCGCTCCAGCTTCTGCATCTCCTTCTTCACCGCCCGACTGTCGCCGACCGGCCTGGCCGGGGCGGCGAGCGACGCCGGGACGGCCTGCTCGACCATCTTGGCCCGCCGCTCCAGGTACTCGTCGACGCCCTTCGGGAGCATCCGCAGCCGCTTGTCACCGAGCAGCGCGTGCACGGTGTCGGTGGTCCGCTCGATGAAGAACCGGTCGTGGCTGATGACCACCATCGAGCCCGGCCAGCCGTCGAGCAGGTCCTCCAGCTGGTTGAGCGTCTCGATGTCCAGGTCGTTGGTGGGCTCGTCGAGGAAGAGCACGTTGGGCTCGTCCATCAGCAGCCGGAGCAGCTGGAGCCGACGCCGCTCACCACCCGAGAGGTCGCCGACCGGCGTCCACTGCTTGTCCTTGGTGAAGCCGAACTGCTCGCAGAGCTGACCGGCACTCATCTCCCGGCCCTTGCCGAGGTCGACCCGGCCGCGGATCTGCTCGACGGCCTGGAGCACCCGGGTCGCCGGGTCGAGCTCGGCGATCTCCTGGGAGAGGTAGGCCAGCCGGACGGTCTTGCCGACCTTGATCACACCGGACGCGGGCTGCACGTCGCCCTGGGTCGCGTGGGCGGCCTGCATGGCGCGCAGCAGCGAGGTCTTGCCCGCGCCGTTGACGCCGAGCAGGCCGATCCGGTCGCCGGGGCCGAGGTTCCAGGTCAGGTTCTCCAGCAGCAGCTTGGGGCCGGCCTTGACGGTGACGTCCTCCAGCTCGAAGACCGTACGGCCGAGCCGGGCGTTGGCGAACTTCATCAGCTCGCTCTTGTCCCGGGGCTCCGGCACGTCGGCGATCAGGGCGTTGGCGGCCTCGATCCGGTAGCGCGGCTTCGCGGTCCGGGCGGGGGCACCGCGGCGCAGCCAGGCCAGCTCCTTGCGGGCCAGGTTCTGCCGCTTCTGCTCCTCGGTGGCCTCGGCCCTGGTCCGCTCGGCGCGGGCGAAGACGTAGTCGGAGTAGCCGCCCTCGTACTCGCGGACCTCGCCGCGCTGGACGTCCCACATCCGGGTGCAGACCTGGTCCAGGAACCACCGGTCGTGGGTCACGCAGACCAGGCCGGAGCGGCGGTTCTGCAGGTGCTTGGCCAGCCAGGCGATGCCCTCGACGTCGAGGTGGTTGGTGGGCTCGTCCAGCACGACCAGGTCGTGCTCGCCGAGCAGCAGCTGGGCCAGCGCGATCCGGCGGCGCTCGCCACCGGAGAGCGGGCCGATCACGGTGTCCAGGCCCTGGGGGAAGCCGGGCAGGTCGAGGCCGCCGAACAGGCCCTGGATGATGTCGCGGATCCGGGAGTCGCCGAGCCACTCGTGGTCGGCCCGCCCGCCGATGACCTCCTGCCGGATGGTCGCCTTCGGGTCCAGCGAGTCGTGCTGCGTGAGCACCGCGAGCTGGAGGCCGCCGGAGTGGGTGATCCGGCCGCTGTCCGGCTCCTCCAGCTTGGCCAGCATCCGGATCAGCGTGGTCTTGCCGTCGCCGTTCCGCCCGACCACGCCGATCCGGTCCCCCTCGCTGACGCCCAGGGTGACCCCGTCGAGCAGGGCCCGGGTGCCGTAGACCTTGCTGACGGACTCGATGGTGGCGAGATTGACGGCCACTGCAGCTGCGCTCCTGGAACTAGAGAGGCCGGGAGACGTCCCGGGGCCTCCAGCCTAGTGGGGTGCTCAGCCGGCGCTGTCCAGCCGGTCGCGCTGCTCGGCCGACAGCTCCAGGTCGAGCGCGGCCAGGCTCTCGTCCAGCTGGGCGACCGAGGAGGCGCCGACCAGTGGGACCACCTGGACCTCGCCGCCGATCAGCCAGGCCAGCACCACCTGGTTGACGGTGGCTCCGGTCTCGGCCGCGACCTGGTCCAGGACGGTCCGGCGGGCCCGGGTGCCCGCGTGGTCGAAGACCGGGCCGAGGGGCTTGTCCGGCCGGGTGTAGCCGCCGCCGAGCAGCGGCGAGTACGCCACCAGGGTGAGCGCCGGGTCCTCCCGCACGTAGCTGAGCAGGTCACCGTTGACCACGCCCTGGTCACCGTCGACCGTGAGCGCGCCCGGCAGGTCGGCCCGGCGGCGGAAGTAGCTGTGGCTGTACTGGAGCACCTCGTACCCCGGCAGCCCGGCCCGCGCCGCCAGGTTGCGCGCCCGCTCGACCCGCCAGGACCAGTGGTTGCTGACGCCCAGCAGGCCCACCGTGCCCTCGCCCACCAGCGCACCGAACACCTCGACGGTCTCCGCCAGCGGCACCTTGGTGTCCTCGACGTGCGCGTACAGCAGGTCCAGCTTGTCGACCCCGAGCCGCTCGCGGCTCTGCTCGGCCTGCTCCCGGATCGCCCGGGCGGACAGGCCCGCGCCGTTCTCCACGTAGCCGGTGCCAGGGGCCAGCGGGCGGGCGCCGAGCTTGGTGGCGATCACCACCTCGTCGGTGACACCCCGGCTGCGCCGCCAGCGGCCGACCAGCAGCTCGCTGGCGTCGCCCTGGCTGCCGTCGATCCAGTAGGCGTAGTTGTTGGAGGTGTCGATGAAGGTGCCGCCCGCCTCGACGTAGCGGTCCAGCACGGCGAACGAGGTGGCCTCGTCGGTCAGCGTGCCCATCAGCATCGCGCCCAGGCTGAGCACGCTGACCTCGCGGCGGGTCTTCGGGTCGGTGCCGATCGTGCGGTACTGCATGCCAGTCTCCCCGTCTCACGGCCCGTCAACTTCGGGCGCTGACCAGGAGTCTGGATTCTGGAGTGCACTCCAGGTCAACCGGTCTGGACCGCCGCCCCGCGAACCGGGCCGTACGTGGCGTGCGCCGCCCGGCAGGTGCCGGAGGCCAGCAGCGCCCGGGCGACCGTCTCGGCCGACTCGGCGTCCTTGACCAGGAAGGCGGTGGTCGGCCCCGAGCCGGAGACCAGCGCGGCCAGCGCGCCCGCCTCGGTGCCCGCCCGCAGGGTGTCGGCGAGCGAGGGGCGGAGCGAGACGGCGGCGGCCTGCAGGTCGTTGGTCAGCGCCTTGGCCAGCATCACCGGGTCACCGACGGCCAGTGCGGCCAGCAGCGCCGGGTCGGCGTCCGGGGTGGTCACCTCGGCCTCGGTGCAGCCGGTGCCCGCCTCGACCCGCAGGCGGTCGCACTCGCGGAACACCGCCGGGGTGGAGAGCCCGCCGTCGGCCACCGCGAAGACCCAGTGGAACGTACCGGTGACCGGCAGCGGCTCCAGGATCTCGCCCCGCCCCCGGCCCAGCGCGACCCCGCCGAGCAGCGCGAACGGCACGTCCGAGCCCAGCTCGGCGGCCAGCTCGTGCAGCACCCCGGCCGGGGTGTCCAGGCCCCACAGCGCGTCGCAGGCGACCAGCGCGGCCGCCCCGTCGGCGCTGCCGCCCGCCATCCCGCCGGCGACCGGGATCGACTTGTCGATGTGCAGGGCGACGTGCGGCTCGATGCCGTGGTGGGCGGCGAGCAGCCGGGCCGCGCGGACGGCCAGGTTGGTGTCGTCCAGCGGGACCGAGGCGGCGTCGGGCCCGGTGCAGGTGAGGGTGACACCCTCGCCGTGACGGGCCGTCACCTCGTCGCCGAGCGCGACCGCGAAGAACACGTTGGCCAGGTCGTGGAAGCCGTCGACCCGCAGGCCGCCGACCCCGAGCTGCGCATTGACCTTGGCGGGCACCCGTACGGTGATCACGTCTTACTCCGGCTTCGGCTTGTGCTCGGCGATCGCGGCGAACTGCTCGACCGTGAGCATCTCACCGCGCAGCTTGTGGTCGATCCCGGCGGCGGCCAGCGCCTGCTCGGCGGCGGCCGGGGAGCCGGCCCAGCCGGACAGTGCGGCCCGCAGGGTCTTCCGGCGCTGCGCGAAGGCGGCGTCCACCACCGCGAACACCTCCTTGCGGGTGGCGGTGGTCTGCGGCGGCTGACGGCGGATCAGCGAGACCAGGCCGGAGTCCACGTTCGGTGCGGGCCAGAAGACGTTCCGGCCGATCGCCCCGGCCCGCTTCACCTCGGCGTACCAGTTGGCCTTGACCGAGGGCACCCCGTACACCTTGTTGCCCGGCTTGGCGGCGAGCCGGTCGGCAACCTCGCTCTGCACCATCACCAGCGTGCGCTCGATGGTCGGGAAGGTGGCCAGCATGTGCAGCAGCACCGGTACGGCCACGTTGTACGGCAGGTTGGCGACCAGCGCGGTGGGCGGCGGTCCTGGCAGCTCGGTGACCTCCATCGCGTCACGGAGCACCAGGTCGAAGTCCTTGACCCGCGCGGGCAGCCGGGCGGCGACCGTGGTCGGCAGGTGCCGCGCCAGCAGCGGGTCGATCTCCACCGCCGTGACGTGCTTCGCCACGTCCAGCAGCGCCAGCGTCAGCGACCCGAGCCCGGGCCCGACCTCGACCACCACGTCCTCGGCCGTCACCCCGCCCGCGCGGACGATCCGGCGCACGGTGTTGCCGTCGATGACGAAGTTCTGCCCGCGCTGCTTGGTGGGCTTCACCCCGAGCGTGGCGGCCAGCTCACGGATGTCGGAGGCGCCGAGCAGGAAGCTGTCGGCCGTGGGGGTGGGGTCGCTGTTCACCCCCCAAGGATACGAGCCGCTCAGTACCCGAAGGCGCGGGCCGTGTTGGCGGCGATCGCGGTGGCCAGGCCGTCGTCGGAGAGGCCCAGTGTGGCCGCCATCGAGCGCAGGGTGATCGGGATCAGGTACGGCGCGTTGGGGCGGCCGCGGTACGGGTGCGGGGTGAGGAACGGCGCGTCGGTCTCGATCAGCACCCGGTCCAGCGGGGTGGCCAGCAGCGCGTCCCGGAGCGGCTGGTTGGCCTTGAAGGTGACCGGCCCGGCGAAGGACAGGTACCAGCCGTGCTCGGCGCAGACCTTGGCCATCTCGGCGTCGCCGGAGTAGCAGTGGAAGACCGTGCGCTCGGGGGCGCCCTCGGCCAGCAGGACGTCGATCACGTCCTGGTGCGCCTCCCGGTCGTGGATCACCAGCGCCTTGCCGTGCCGCTTGGCGATCTCGATGTGCCGGCGGAACGACTCCTTCTGGATGTCCACGCCCTCGGGCCCGGTCCTGAAGTAGTCCAGACCGGTCTCGCCGACCGCGAGCACCTGGGGCAGCGCGGCGAGGCGGTCTATCTCGGCCAGGGCCGCCTCCAGCGCGGGCGAGCCACCGGGCTCCCTGCGCTGCCCCGACCAGCCGTCGGGGTCGCCGAGCACCAGCCGGGGCGCCTCGTTGGGGTGCAGCGCGACGGCCGCGTGGACCTGCTCGAACTCCGCCGCCAGCTCGGCCGCCCAGCGGGAGCCGGCCACGTCGCAGCCCACCTGGACCACGGTGGTCACCCCCACCGAGGCGGCCTTGGCCAGGCTCTCGGCGGGGGTGCCGGACTGCATGTCCAGATGGGTGTGCGAGTCGGCGACCGGCACCCCGAGGGGCACGGGCAGCGGCGGCGGGGTCGAGCGGTCGTCGGCCATCAGGCGGCGGGCTTCTCTTCCAGGCGGGGGAACAGGATCTCGCCCTTGGTCACCGTGGCGCCCACCGGCAGGCGGCCCCAGTCGGCGACGGTGGCGATGGTCTGCGCGGCCAGCGGGCCGAGCTCCGGCTCCGCACCGAGCGACTCCCAGAGCTTCTCGGCGGTGGCCGGCATCAGCGGGTTGAGCAGCACGGCGGTCGCCCGCAGCGCCTCGGCGGCGGTGTACAGGATGGTGGCGAGGCGCGCCTGCCCCTCGGCCGACTCGTCCTTCGCGACCTTCCACGGCTCCTGCTCGGTGAGGTAGCCGTTGACCTGCTTGATGAACTCGAAGACCGCCGCGATGCCACCCGCGAAGTCCAGCTCCTCGCCGATCTTCCGGTCGGCGACCTGAGCGGCCGTCACCAGCCCGTCGGCGATGGCCTGTTCGGCCACACCGGACGCCGTGGCAGCGGGCAGCGAACCCTCGTAGTACTTGCCGACCATGGCCGCCACCCGGGAGGCCAGGTTGCCGAAGTCGTTGGCCAGCTCGGAGGTGTACCGGGCGGAGAAGTCCTCCCAGGAGAACGAGCCGTCGGTGCCGAACGGGATCGCCCGCAGGAAGTAGTAGCGGTACGCGTCCACCCCGAAGTGCGAGGTGAGCTGCTGCGGCGAGATGCCGGTCAGGTTGGACTTGCTCATCTTCTCGCCGCCGACCATCAGCCAGCCGTTGGCGACCACCCGCTTGGGCAGCGGCAGCCCGGCGGCCATCAGCATGGCCGGCCAGATCACCGCGTGGAACCGCAGGATGTCCTTGCCGACCAGGTGCACCGAGGCCGGCCACAGCTCGGCGAACCGCTCCGGGTCGGCGCCGTACCCGGCGGCGGTGATGTAGTTCAGCAGCGCGTCCACCCAGACGTAGAGGACGTGCTTCTCGTCCCAGGGCAGCGGAATGCCCCAGTTGAAGGTGGAGCGAGAGATCGAGAGGTCCTTGAGGTCCTGCTCGACGAAGCGCAGCACCTCGTTGCGGGCCGACGCGGGCGCGATGAAGTCGGGGTTCTGGGCGTAGAACTCCAGCAGCTTCGGGCCGTACGCGGAGAGCCGGAAGAAGTAGTTCTCCTCCTCCAGCCACTCGACCGGCTTCTTGTGTACCGGGCAGAGCTTCTCGTCCGCGGTGGCGCCGGGCAGCAGCTCGCCCGGGATCTTGTACTCCTCACAGCCGACGCAGTACGGGCCCTCGTAACCGCCCTTGTAGATCTCGCCCTTGTCGAAGAGCCCCTGGACGAACTCCTGCACGCGGTCGGTGTGCCGCTGCTGGGTGGTCCGGATGAAGTCGTCGTTGGCCACGTTGAGGTGCTGCCAGAGCGGCTTCCACTCCTCCTCGACCAGCTTGTCGCACCACTGCTGCGGGGTGACCCCGTGAGTGTCCGCCGTCCGCATGATCTTCTGGCCGTGCTCGTCGGTACCGGTCAGGTACCACACCTTCTCCCCGCGCTGGCGGTGCCAACGCGTGAGGACGTCCCCGGCAACGGTGGTGTACGCGTGGCCCAGGTGCGGGCGATCGTTCACGTAGTAGATCGGGGTGGAGACGTAGTAGGCCGAGTTCGATGCCTCGGTGGTGCTGTGGTCTGCAGTGGCCGCCATGGTCGGAAATCTTAGCGGCGCGAAGGAACCACCCTCGACTCGATTAGTTCGGGGGTGGCTCCTCCGGGGGAGAAGGTCAGGCCGCGCGGCCGATCAGCGAGCGCAGCCAGGTGCCGAAGGAGCGGTGCGGCAGCCGGGTGGGCAGCGGGTGCTCCGGCTCGGCGCGGCCGGCGTAGCCCGGCGCGTGGTGCCAGGAGTGCTCGGCCGAGGCGACCCGGCCCTCCCGCATGATCCGTACGGTGTGCCCGCCGCAGCCCGGGCAGGTCGGCTTGAGCAGCGGCGAGGGCACCCGGACGCCGTTGGCGTAGTACTCGATCACGGTGTGCCCGTCCCGGGCCACGTGGTGCTCGATCCGGTAGCCCTGCTCCCACCCGTAGCCGCAGCTCAGGCAGGCGAACGAGTACGCCTCACGGACGCTCTCCACCGGCGTGTGCGGGCTGGTCGTGCTCGGCGTGTTGCTCGAGGTCGTCGGACTGCCGATCGTGTCGCTCATGACCGTCTCCCAGCGCCCGCCGGGCGTTCGCCCGGCTCGGGTCTTTCCATCCCAGGGAATGCCCGGGGCTCGCTCTCCGCCAACCGGCTTTCCGAAGCTTGGCTCCGAATTGGGAAGGCCTGTACGACAACCGGGCCAAAGCTTCAACAAGCCATGGCTTTACGGAGTGCTTCCTCCAAGGTACGCGCGTGCCGGAGCAGCCACTAGCCGTGTTTTGCGGCCACCAGGGCGTCGAAAACCTCCCGCTTGGGCAGGCCCAGCTCGGCGGCGACCGAGGCGATCGCCTCCTTGCGACGCTCGCCCGCCTCCTGCTCCCGCAGAGTGACCAGCCGGGCCAGCTCGGCCGGGGTGTGCTCCTGCGGGACGGCCGGCGGGGCGCCCGCCACCACCACGGTGATCTCGCCCCGGACACCGTCGGCGGCCCAGGCGGCCAGGTCGGCCAGACCGCCGCGCTTGATCTCCTCGTAGGTCTTCGTCAGCTCGCGGCAGACGGCGGCGGGGCGGTCGGCCCCGAAGGCGTCCGCCATCGCGGCCAGCGACTCGGCGATCCGGTGCGGGGCCTCGAAGAACACCATCGTGCGCGGTTCGGCCTTGAGCTCGCCCAGCGTCCGGGCCCGGTCGCCGCTCTTCCGGGGCAGGAAGCCCTCGAAGGTGAACCGGTCCACCGGCAGGCCGGACAGCGCCAGCGCGGTGAGCACGGCGGACGGCCCCGGCACGGCGGTGACCTTGATCCCGACGGCCACGGCGGCGTCCACCAGCCGGTAGCCCGGGTCGGAGACCGACGGCATCCCGGCGTCGGTGACCAGCAGCACCCGGGAGCCGTTCAGCAGCGCCTCGACCAGCTCCGGGGTCCGGCCGACCTCGTTGCCCTCGAAGTACGACAGCACCCGGCCGGTCGGGGTCACCCCGAGCGCCTGGGTCAGCCGGCGGAGGCGGCGGGTGTCCTCCGCCGCGATCACGTCCGCCGTGGCCAGCTCGGTGAGCAGTCGGGGCGGCGCGTCCGAGACGTCACCGATGGGAGTTCCTGCGAGCACGAGTACGCCTGTCACCCGACCATCCTCCCAGCTCTTGGCAACTACTCGGCCATCTACAGTCAGGGGCTCGGGGAACTGCGAGGAGATCTGGCGTTCGGGTCACTGCGAAAGTGCCTGACCACCTACGTACGGATCACCTGTTCCGAGGTCGGCGTCGCCCCACGGCGGAGCCGCCCATCAGCAGGGCCCCGAGCCCCTGACCGTAAACGGCTGGGCAGCTGCAGAAGGCACAGCAGAATTGGTGACGAAAGGGGCAGGATCACAGCGATCCATTGCCTGCTCAGAAGCCACCCCTACGATGTGGCGGGTGAGCGGCGAAAAGGGCCTTGAGGGGCCGGTTGGCGTAGACCACTCGGAGCGGGGCGGAGCCGTCCTGCCGGACGAGGCTGCCCCCGTGCCGGGGCCCCGTCCCGCAGAGCCCGAGCGGCCGAGCCGGCGGGGTGGGCTGGAACGGTTCGGCTACCGGATGCCCGAGCGGGCCGGGACGGCGGAGCGGCTGGTGCCGCCGATGCCGGACGGCCCCGGTGTGACGCCCCGTCGGGTGCCGCCGTCGCCGGTGCTGCTCCGTCTCGGCCTGCGGCTGCCGGACGCGCTGTGGTCCTGGCTGTGCCGCTGGGCCGGCTGGCTCGGCCCGCTCGCGGTGGCGCTGTTCGCCGGAGCGCTGCGGTTCAGCGGTCTGGGCGGCCCGCACTCGATGATCTTCGACGAGACGTACTACGCCAAGGACGCCTACTCGCTCTGGCAGGTCGGCTACGAGACCAACTGGCCGGACGACTCCAACGGCAGGATCCTCTCCCCCGAGCAGTCCATCCCGTTCCGGCCCGACCCGTCGTACATCGTCCATCCGCCGGTCGGGAAGTGGATGATCGGCCTGGGCGAGCAGTGGTTCGGGATGAACCCGTTCGGCTGGCGGTTCGCGGTCGCGGTGCTCGGCACCCTCTCGGTGCTGATGATCGCCCGGATCGGCCGCCGGCTGTTCCGCTCCACCCTGCTGGGCTCGGTGGCCGGGCTGCTGCTGGCGGTGGACGGGCTGCACTTCGTGATGAGCCGGTCGGCGCTGCTCGACCTGGTGGTGATGTTCTGGTGCCTGGCGGCGTTCGGCTTCCTGCTGCTCGACCGGGACCGGACCAGGGGGCTGGTCGCCCGTCGGCTGGAGCAGGGGGAACCGAACGGCGGCTGGTGGCTGGTCCTGGGCTGGCGTCCGTACCGGCTGGCGGCGGTGGTGTGCATCGGGCTGACCCTGGCGACCAAGTGGAGCGGGGCGTACATCCTGGGCGCGTTCATCCTGCTCAGCGTCTGCTGGGACTTCGGGACGCGACGGCTGGCCGGGATCAGGTTCCCGCTGCTGTACGCGATCTCGGACTGCCTGTTGGCGGGGTTCCTGCTGGTGCCGGTCGCGATCGTGGTCTACGTGGCCTCCTGGACCGGCTGGTTCATGTCCAGCACCGAGCCCGGCAAGGGCGGATACGGTCGCGACTGGGCCCTGCACCGGGAGGGGCTCTCGCCCGAGTACGTCAGCGGCATCAGGATGCCGTTCCAGGTCGACCTGACCTGGGTGCCGGACGCGCTGCGCAGCCTCTGGCACTACCACGCGACGATGTGGGACTTCCACGTCGGCCTGACCAGCGCGCACACCTACCAGTCCAACCCGTGGAGCTGGCTGCTGGTCGGCCGCCCGGTCTCGTTCTTCTACGAGTCGCCCAAGATGGGCCAGTCCGGCTGCAAGGTGAACGAGTGCGCGGCCGAGGTGCTCGGGATCGGTACGCCGCTGCTCTGGTGGACGGGCCTGGTCGCGCTGCTGTACTGCCTGTACCGCTGGGTGCTGCGGCGGGACTGGCGGGCGGGCGCGATCCTGTGCGGGCTCGCCGCCGGGTACCTGCCCTGGTTCATGTACCAGCAGCGCACGATCTTCCTGTTCTACGCGGTGATCTTCGTGCCGTTCCTGGTGCTCGCGGTGACCATGATGCTCGGGGCGCTGATCGGTCCGGTGACGGCCTCCCGGGACCGGCGGATGATCGGCGGCACGGCGGCCGGACTGCTGGTCCTGCTGGTGATGTGGAACTTCCTCTACTTCCTGCCGATCTACACCGGGCAGACCATCCCGATGGACGACTGGCGGGCCCGGATGTGGTTCAACAGCTGGATCTGACGCACCGTTCGCCCCTCTGTACCAGATGCGTCACAAGAGACCCGGCGATGGCGGGTACACGGAGTTCCCCCCCGTACTGTGGGTTGGATCTGACCTGACCATCGGGGGAATTCCGCACCATGAACAAGGGCGCCAAGATAGGCATCGCCATCGTCTGCACCGCGCTGGTCGGCGGTGCCGGATTCGGTGCGTACAACGTCTACGACTCACTGGCCGGGGACGACTCCGCCAAGAACCCGAAGGTCAGGACCGTGGTGGCCGAGGCGCCCAGCGCCGACCTCGCCGCGGCCGGGGCGAAGGCGTTCCTGGAGGCCTGGGCCAAGGGTGACCTGGAGGCGGCCGGGGCGCTGACCGACAAGCCGGACACCGCGATCGCCACCCTGCGGGCCTTCCAGGACAACGTGAAGCCGAGCGCCGTCACCCTCACCCCCGGTGGTGCGCCGGCCGCCTCCGCCAGCCCGTCCGCCTCCGCGAAGGCCAGCCCCTCGACGAGTGCGAGTGCCAGTGCGAGCGCAACCGCCCAGACCGGCACCGAGGTGCCGCTGAGCTTCAAGGCCCGGGTGGAGTTCGCCGGGACCACCAACGTGTGGAACTACGACGGGCGGCTCGGCCTGGTCAAGATGAGCGACGGCAAGGCCGCCGTGCACTGGACCCCGGGCGTGATCAACCCCAAGCTGGACAGCGGCGAGAGCATCGCGGTGAAGCCGGTCTTCGCCGAGCCCGCGATGGTGCTGGACCGCAACGGGAAGCCGCTGAACTACGCCTCGCTGACCCCCGCCCTGATGGCCAGGTTCAAGCAGAACGCCTCCGGTGCCCCGGAGGACGCCGGGACCGGTGTGGTGATCACCAAGGACGACGGCAGCGGCACGGCGGACAAGCTGTTCACGATCACCGACCCGAAGCCCGCGCCCTCGCTGAAGCTGACCCTGGACGGCAAGCTCCAGGCGGAGGCCGAGAAGGCGGTGGCGGCCGCGTCCAAGGGCGGCACCCTCCCGGCCTCGCTGGTCGCGATCGAGCCCAGCACCGGGAACGTGCTGGCCTTCGCCAACGCCCCGGCCGGCGGGCAGAACCGGGCCTTCCTGGCCGCGATCGCACCGGGCTCCACCATGAAGGTGATCACGGCGGCCGCGCTGCTGGAGGCCGGGGTCAAGCCGGACGACGTCATGCCCTGCCCGGCCACCCTGAACGTGGCGGGACAGCCCTTCAAGAACGACTTCCCCGAACCGCACGAGGACTGGAAGTTCTCCCAGGATCTCGCCCAGTCCTGCAACACCGCCATGATCAAGAAGGGTCTGGAGGTGCTCAAGAGCGGCGACATGGAAGCCCTCGCCAAGGACGCCTTCGGCATCGGCCCGACCTGGAAGACCGGCATGCTGCTGGCCCCCGCCAAGGCCCCCGCACCGTCCGGGGAGAACCAGCGCGCCGCCCAGCTGATCGGCCAGGGCAGCATCACCATGAACGCCCTCACCATGGCCTCGATCTCCGCGACCGTGCAGAGCGGCACCTTCCGGCAGCCGATCCTGGTGCCCGGTGCCGAACAGCAGAAGGCCGACCGGACGCTCTCCCCGGCCACCCTGCAGGGCCTGCGCGCGATGATGAACCTGACCGCCACCAGCGGCACCGCCGCCGTGCCGATGAGCGGTATCACCGCCGGGGCGGGCGCCAAGACCGGTACCGCCCAGGTCAACGGCCAGGCCGACGACAACAGTTGGTTCACCGCCTACCGGGGCAACCTCGCGGTGGCCGCCGAGGTCGGCGGCGGCGGGCACGGCAGCGCGGCCGCCGGGCCGGCGGCGGCGCTGGTGCTCAAGGTCGGCAACGGCTGACGGAGGCTCAGGCGCCCATCGGGTGCCGCACGGGGTACTGACGGCCCGCCGGGCCGGTGGCGAAGGCCCGCAGCAGGTTCTCGGTGACCTGCCGGGTGAACGCCCCGGCCCGGTGGCCCATCCCGTGGTCGGCCCGGCTGCCGCCGGGGCCGTCGGCGTCCAGCGCCTCCACCCAGCGCATGGTCCCGGTG
Source organism: Kitasatospora sp. Root107 (assembly GCF_001424875.1). Lineage (GTDB taxonomy): Bacteria > Actinomycetota > Actinomycetes > Streptomycetales > Streptomycetaceae > Kitasatospora. Next base: position 468,498 of record NZ_LMCT01000001.1, read on the forward strand.
GCGAACACCCCGGCCCCACTGGCCACCGTGCCGTACGCCGACTCGGCCCGGCTGCGGCGGCCGTCGCAGACCACCGGTGAGCGGGAGACGATCTCGATCGGGCCCGCAGCCGCTCCATCGGTGGGCACCAGGTCGTACTCGACCCCGACCAGGTGCGGGAAGCTGTCGCCCTCCTTGGCCCCCGTACCGGCGAGCAGCCAGTGGCCGGGGTTGCTGACCACGTACGGCGCGTCCACCGGGTAGCCGTCGTAGCTCACTCCGAGCAGGCTGCTCTCCGGGTCGGCGCCCGGTCCGGACCGGAAGTCGGTGGTGGCGGGTTTCCCCGCCCGGAAGCCGGGGTCGTCGCGGTAGTCGGACTTCCAGCACACCACGGTCCGGTCCCGGCCGAGCCCCGAAGGTTCGTAACGGACCCTGCGGTAGCAGCAGTTGGCGCCCAGGAAGGCCAGGTTGGTGCCGGCGTCGCGGGCGGCGGCGACGTGCTGCCGCTGCTCGTTCGACCAGTACTCGTCGTGGCCGGGCGAGACCACCGCCGTTGCGCCGCGCAGGAGTTCGGGCTCGTGGGCCAGGTCGATCCCGGTGGCGTAGCCGAGCGGCAGCCCGAGCCGTTCGGCCAGCGCGATCAGCGGGGCCTCGTAGACCAGGAACAGCCCGGCACCGTCGTCGTAGCGGTACGGCCGGTCGAAGCTGACCTCCGTCGCGCGGGTGCCGTAGCCGCCGGCCGGGCCGTTGTAGAGGCTGTAGCCGCCCCACTCGTTGTACGCCTGCCAGGTGGCCACGGCGTTCACCAGGACGGTCCGCCCGGCGGTCTCCCGGGATCGGACGGTGACCGGCGCGAAGCGCTGGCCCGGCGCGTCGAGCGCGTCCAGCCGGAGCAGGTAACTGCCTTCCGGCCAGCCGGTGGTGTCGATCGTGGTGCTCCTCGGCCAGTCGGCCCGCACGGTCCTGGTCCCGGCGGCCACGGTGGGACCGGGCCGGGCCACGCCGGGCAGCCGGTCCGACTTCCAGACCAACCGGGCCCTGGCCCCGCCGTACCAGCCCATCCGGTAGGCGGAGACGGTGAAGCCGGGGGCGGTGGTCGACACGTGCAGCCCGAGCGGCTCGCCGGGGAGCACGCTGACCCGGTCGGTGAAGCCCTCGATCGCGTCCGGCGGGCCCGGCGCGGTGACCTTCCAGTCGGCGTTGCCCGGCCGGTCGTTCTCGGCCTGGGCCTGGGCCTGGGTGGGGCTCGGGGTCGGTGGGGCGACGGCGGGCGGCTGCTCCGCCGGGGCCACGGCGCTCCCACAGGCCGTCAGACCGGCTGCCGCCGCGGCCAGTCCGAGGAAGTGCCGCCGCCCGTTATGTTGCGCCATGTCCGCATCGTCCCATGATCAGAGCTGAACACCCGTGAGAATCGTGGTGAGCCGGTCCCGGGGGCGGGGGTTGGCCGCCAGCCGGGGCCAGATCACCAGCACCGCCGGGAGTGCCAGATAGCCGAACCGGCCCGCCGGGGCGAGCGTGAAGGCGACGGTCAGGCCGACCGCCAGCAGGTCACAGGCGGCCACGGCGGAGGTCGGCGGGTAGGCCAGCAGCCAGATCGCCACCCCGAGTGCGCCAAGGCAGAGCAGGGTGAGCGAGATGGTGTGCCCGGTCGGCCCGAAGCCCGCCAGCACCTTGCCCGGCAGCGGACTGCCCGCCGGGGTGTGCACGGCCGTCAGCCCGAGCGGGAAGCTCACCACCTGTTCGCGCAGCACCTGACCCTGGGTCAGCAGGTACGGCAGCACCAACGCGCTGCTGCCGACCACCGCGGTCACGGTGGCGCGGGCGGCCGGGCGACGGCCGTACAGCCGCCAGAGCAGCAGCGCCGCCACCGGGAGCGCGGGCCAGGCGGTCCACTTGAGGGTGCAGGCGAGGACCAGCACCAGCCCGGCGGGGATCGCCCGGCCCTTGGCGGCCAGCGCCATCGCCAGACAGCAGACCCCGATCAGCGGCAGGTCGACCCCGCCGACGACGAGCGCGAGGGCGATCAGCGGGGAGGCGGTCAGGGTGGCCAGCGGCAGCAGCGGGGAGGCGGAGTGCTGCGGCCTGAGCAGCCGCCAGCAGGCCAGCAGGCAGGCCAGGAAGGTGACGGCGAACCAGATCCGGGCGTCCCCGAGCACCGTGGTCACCGGGTTGCCGCTGCCGAGCAGCGCCCGGGGCAGCCCGAACACCGCCATGGCCGGCAGGTAGGGGTCGTAGTCGGTGACCCGGGCCGGGTCCGGCAGGTACGGGCTCCCGGTGTGCAGCAACAGGGCGGCCGAGCGTTCGACCACCATCACCTCGGACTGGTGCCGGCCCTGAAGTACCAGCAGGACCAGCGGCAGCAGCACCGCGCCGAGCACGGCGGCCCCGGCCGCCGCCCGCGCGGAGTACCGGCGCGGCAGGGTAAGGCAGAGCAGGCCGGCCAGACCGTAGGCGGGAGCCGCCACGGAGCCCCAGAAGATCTGGTTCGGCAGGTCGGAGACCAGCGGGAACGCGACCGCCCAGCCGGCCGCGACCAAACAGCCCAGCACCTGGACGACCCGACGCTGGGTCAGCCTGAGCCGGGCCGGGTGCGCGGACCTGACGGCCGTGCGCTGATCCGGTATCCGGGCGACGGCCACCCCCGACCGGGGTGCCTCGTGCAGGGTGCAGACCGCCTGCTCGGGTGCTCCGGGGGTTCGGGTGGTCGCCATGCTGGAAGGGTAGGGGCTGAGTTGTGCTGTTCCGAGGAAGGAGCGGCAACTGTTATGTGGAGCTCTTAGGCGCAGCGCTTCGCCGCGAGCCACAAGTCACGCAAACGGAGCACCCCGGAGCCGGCGCTGTACGGATCGTCAGGCGGTGGCCGACGGATCAGCCCCGGAACAGGTTCCGGCCGACGTCGGACGGGACCACGTCCTGCACCGGTGCACTGTCCGGGCCCGGGACGGCCTCGCCCGGAATCGGCTGGTCGGAGGTCCGCTTCAGCAGCACCGCACCGCCCTCCGACCAGATCCGGGTGTAGCCGTGCGCGAGCAGCAGGCTGATCCGCTCGGCCTGCTCGGTGTCGGTGGCGAACGGGAAGGAGCGCTTGTCCGACCTGATCAGTACGTAGTCGCGGCCGCGCGGCGTGCCGTCCACCAGCACCACGTCGGTGCGGGCGGTGAGTCGCACCGCCACCTGGTTGTCCGCCTCCACCGACGCACCGTCAGGGATCAGCGTGGCGCCCCGGAGCAGGGCGGCCAGGCTGGTGTTCGGCGCCCAGTGGGACGGGATCGCCAGCCCGGCCAGACCGAACGGGACGGCGGCCACCAGCGTCACGCCCGCCGCCGCCAGACCGGCCCGGCGCGCCAGGACCGCCCGGGGGCGGCCGTCCGCGCAGAGCCGTCCGAGCACCTCCAGGGTGGCGGTCAGCAGCACCGGCCAGAGGAAGACGTCGTAGTGCCGGGCGATCGACCAGTGGTTGGGATTGCTGGAGAGGATCCGCTCGGCCAGCAGCGGGAGCGCACAGAGCACGGTGGCCGAGCGCAGCGGCAGCGCGAGCGTGGTGCCGAGCAGCCAGAGCAGCAGCAGCGGCTTGAGCGGGGCGTCGAAGGCGGCCCGCACCAGCAGCAGCGGGTCGGCCAGCACGTTGCGCAGGGCGTCGCCGCCGTCGGCGCCGAGCGCCGCGTAGTTCCAGTAATAGCCGGGCTGGCCGCCCATCGCCGGGATCAGCCAGGTGATCGCCACGGCTGCCGCCAGCGGTCCCCCGACCAGCAGACCGAGGCCGTAGCCGAACTGCCGACGGTCCCAGCTCGCAGCGGCCGGGCGGGCCGGGCGGGCCCGCAGGATCAGCACCAGCCCGTAGGCGCCGACCAGCAGGCCGAGGTCCTCCTTGGTGCCGCAGAGCAGCACCGCCGCCAGCACCACTCCCCCGTACCGGCGGACCTGACCGCGCTCGAACATCAGCAGTGTCAGGGGTGCGGCGAACGCCACCTCGTGGAAACCCCCGCGCGAGGCGACCAGCAGCGGCCAGCCGAGGCCGTACGCGAGCCCGGCCAGGTCGACCGCCCAGCGGGCGGTGCGGCGGTCCGCCGTCGCGAAGCACCGGGCGGCGATCCGCCGGGCCAGCGGCACACCGGCGGCGAACAGCAGGGCCTGACCGACGATCAGCGAGCGCGGGTCGTCCCAGACCCAGTACAGCGGGGCGAGCAGCGCCAGCACCGGCGAGAAGTGGTCCCCCAGCAGCGAGAAGCCCGGCGGGAACTCGTGGTGGAAGGACTTCAGCGAGGAGACCGGCAGCCCGAGGTGCGCGTACCCGCGCACCCCCTGGTCGAAGATCCCCACGTCGAAGCCGCCCAGCTGGAGGGCCGACCACTGCTGGAACCCGATCGCCAGGCAGACCAGCAGGCAGACCGCCGTCGACAGCAGGGTCCGGTGGGTGGCGGAGAGACCGGTCCCCCGGCCGGGCACGGGCAGCAGCCGGGCAGCCCGAAGGCGCGGCCGGTCGACAGGCTGGAGCGTCACATCACGTCATATCTACTTGGCCAGTACGGATTCGGTGGACACCGTCCGTACCGGGATCACCCGGCGGGCGCTGCGCCGCAGCCGGACTGCGGTCAGTCCGAGCACCGCAAGGCCGACCAGGGGGTAGAGCGAACTGACGGGCTGCCAGTACGGCTCGATACCGAGGCCGGCCCGTTTGGGCACGGTCCAGAGTAGATGGGTACCGAAGACCAGGACGGTCATCGCCAGCAGGACACGCCAGCGACGGTCCTGCCAGGAGCGGCCGTACCGGCCCCGGACCCGGATCTCCTGGGCGGCCTCGGCGCAGAGCAGGATCAGCAGCGGCACGCACCAGACCCAGTGGTGACTCCAGCTGATCGGCGAGACCAGCACGCCGGTCAGCGCCACGGTGACCACGGCCCAGGCCTCGGCCCGGCGCAGCCGGGACCGGGCGGCGAGCGCCGCGACCGCGAAGCCGAGCAGGCCGACCAGGCCCGTCAGCGCACTGGCGAACAGGCCGGGGTCGTTGGTGGAGAGCAGTCGGGCCACCATCCCCCGGACGGACTGGTTGTCGACCAGCTCGATGACGCCGACCCGGCGGGAGTCCCAGAGGTGCTCGGTCCAGAAGCCGTAACTGTCGCCCGGCACCACCACGGCGCCGAGCAGCACGGTGGTCACGAAGACCACCACCGACACCCCGGCGGCCCGGATCCGGCCGGTCAGCAGCAGGTAGACGGTGAACACCCCGGGGGTGAGCTTGATGCCGATGGCCAGGCCGATGCCCACGCCCTTGAGGCGGTTGGCGTCCGACCGGGTGAGGTCCCAGAGCACCAGACAGGCGATCAGCAGGTTGATCTGGCCGTACTGGAAGGTGGTGTAGACGGGCTCCAGGAAGACCCCGAGGCCGACGGCGAGCAGGATCGCCGGACCGGTGTTCCCGCGCTTGGGCCAGCCGACCAGGCGGAACGAGAGGTGCGCCAGCAGCGCCAGCAGGGCGACGTTCCCCAGCGTCACCAGCACCCGCAGCAGCGAGACGTCGAACCAGGTGCCCGGCACGAAGAGCACTGCGGCGAACGGCGGGTAGGTGGCGGCCAGGTCCCAGCCGGGGAGCCGCATCGCGTACAGGTCCTGGCTGTTGGCGACGGCCGCGCCCTCGGCCCGGTAGACCAGCATGTCGACCATGTTGAAGCCGTGGAAGTGCCGCACCACCGCGAAGACCGAGAGCAGCGCGAGCGCGACCAGCGCCGTGCTGGCCGTGCTGGTCCGCATCAGCGCCCTGGTCCGCATCAACGCTCTGAGCCGGTCAGGCATGACGGCTCGCCACCGTCGAGCGGGCAGGCTGACTTCGACGGTGTGAAGGCATGACGGTTTCCCCCTACGGCGCGGCTCGAAGCCGTCCACGCTAGCCGAGCCCGGCGAAGCGGGCCGTGACTCCCGCCACATCCCTTGTCACAGTGCGGCTGCAAGTCCGTCAGTTTCCTTTCAGGACGGCCTGCATGACCGACCTGGCGATCGGGGCCGCCAGCCCGCCGCCGGTGACGTCGGTGGCGTTGCTGTCCGCGATCACCACGGCGACGGCCACCGGCGGGACCTGGTTCGAGCCGCTGGGCTTGGCCCAGGAGATGAACCAGGCGTACGGGATGCCGGAGTTGTCGATGCCCTGCTGGGCGGTACCGGTCTTGCCGCCGACGGTGGCGCCGCTGATCCGGGCGCTGCGGCCGGTGCCGGTCTCCACCACGTCGGTCATCAGCTGCTGCACCTGGCCGGCCACGGTGGGGCTCATCGCCTGGCGGTACCCGGCGGGCTGCATGACCTGGACCGAACTGCCGTCGCTCTTGGTCAGCTTGTCCACAAGCTGTGGATACATCACGGTGCCGTTGTTGGCGACGCCCGCCGCGACCATCGCCATCACCAGCGGGGTGGCGGCGGTGTCGTACTGGCCGATCGAGGAGAGCGCGACCTGCGAGGCGTTCATCGCGGTGTCGAAGTTGGACCGCGCGGCCCGGACCGGGGTGTCCAGCTTGGCGTCGTTGAAGCCGAAGTTCTGTGCCATCGCGACCATCTTGTCCAGTCCGACCTGGGTGCCGAGGTACCCCATCACGCTGTTGCAGGAGTTGACCATCGCCTGGTCCAGCGACTGGCCGGGGGTGTCGCAGGCGCTGGTGTCGTTGACCAGCGCGGTGGTGGTGCCCGGCATCACGAAGGGGTACGGCGCGCTGGTCGGCGCGTCGATGTCGGTGACCACGCCGTTGGCCAGCGCGGCGGCGGCGGTGACCACCTTGAAGGTGGAGCCGGGCGGGTAGATCTGACGGAGCGCCCGGTTCAGCATCGGCTGGTTCTTGTCGGCCTGCAGCTTGTTCCAGGCGTCCTGGTCGGCGGTCGAGGAGCCGGCGAAGCTGCCCGGGTCGTAACTCGGGGTGGAGGCCAGCGCGAGGATCCGGCCGGTGGCGGGCTCGATCGCGGCGACCGCCCCGGTCTGGTTGCCGAGGCCCTTCATCGCGGCCTGCTGGGCGGCGTTGTTCAGCGTGGTGTACACGTCGCCGCCCGGATTCTGCTTGCGGGTGATCTCGTCCCACAGGGCCCAACTGGCCAGCCGGGAGTCGGTGCCGGAGAGCAGGTCGTCCTCGACGCCCTCGATCTGGGTGTTCCCGTACGTCTGCGAGGAGTAGCCGGTGACCGCAGCCCACATCGGGCCGTCGGTGTAGGTGCGCTTGTAGGCGTACCGCCCGCCGGTCGGGGCCGAGCCGGTCACCGGGTCGGCGCCGACCAGGATGTTGCCGCGCGGCTGGGCGTAGCGCTGGATGGTCTCCCGCTGGTTGGCCGGGTTGTCGTCCAGCGAATCGGCCCGGAACACCTGGACGTAGGTGGCCTGGCCCATCAGCGCGAGCACCAGGACCAGGCAGAAGGTGCCGGCCCGGCGACCGGTGGTGGAGATGCCGGGCAGTCCCTGCGGGCCGCCGGTGGAGCGGGCCTCGGGTCCTCGCGACTTCACGGGTGCTCCAGCGGGTCGGCTACGGGCTCGGGGGCGGGGGCGGGTCGGCGGGCCTGGTCGCTCATCCGGACCAGCAGCGCCACGATGATCCAGTTGGTCACCACCGAGGAGCCGCCCTGGGCGATGAACGGCAGCGTCATCCCGGTCAGCGGGATCAGGTCGAGCACCCCGCCCGCGACCACGAACAGCTGGATGCCGACGATCGCGGCCAGGCCGATCGCCAGCAGCCGGCCGAACGGGTCCCGGAGGGCGATCCCGGTCCTGAAACCCCGTGAGATCAGCAGCGCGTAGAGCAGGAAGATCGCGAACAGGCCGGTCAGGCCGAGCTCCTCGCCGATGGTGGCCAGGATGAAGTCGGACTTCGCGGCGAAGCCGATCAGGATCGAGTGGCCGAGTCCCAGGCCGGTGCCGAGCACCGCGCCCCAGGCGAAGGCGAACAGCGACTGGGCGATCTGGTTGGCGCCCTGGCCCGCCGCGATCGAGCCCAGCGGGTCCAGCCAGTCGGTGACCCGGCTGTGCACGTGCGGGGAGAGCCAGCCGACCGCGACCGCGCCGACCGCCGCCAGGAACAGGCCGATGGCGATCCAGCCGCTGCGCGCGGTGGCCACGTACAGCATCACCACGAACAGGCCGAAGAACAGCAGCGAGGTGCCGAGGTCGGTCTCCAGCACCAGCACCCCGACGAAGGCGGCCCAGATCAGCAGCACCGGGCCGAGGTCGCGGCCGCGCGGGAACTGGAACTTCCACACCTTCTTGCCGGTCAGCGCCAGCGCGTCCCGGTGCACGGCCAGGTAGGCGGCGAAGAAGATCGCCAGCAGGATCTTGGCGAACTCGCCCGGCTGGAAGGACATCGGGCCGATCACGATCCAGATCCGGGAGCCGTAGACCGGCGGGAAGAAGATCGGCAGGATCAGCAGCACCAGCGCCACCAACGCGCCGATGTAGGCGTACCGCTGGAGGACCCGATGGTCGCGCACCAGCACCAGCACGCCGATGAAAAGCGCCACCCCGAGGGTGGACCAGAGCAGCTGGGTGGGTGCCGCCTCGCTGCCGGGGGTGGCCCGGTCCAGCCGGTAGATGACGACCAGTCCGATCCCGTTCAGCAGGACCGCGATCGGCAGCAGCAGCGGGTCGGCGTACGGGGCCTTCCAGCGGATCACCCCGTGCGCCAACAGGGCCAGCACGCCGAGCGCCGCGCCGTACCCGGCGGCGCCGGACGGGACCTCGCCGTCGATGTTGACGCCGACCTCGACGTACCCGAAGACGGCGATCAGCACCGCCGCGAGCACCAGCACCAGTTCGGTGTTGCGACGGCTCTTGACCAGGCGTCGGCCTGGCACGCCGGCCCTGGCTACGGCGGAGGGAGAGGCCACGGGCGTCCTGTCGGAGGTAGCACGGCAGGGGCGGACGGGCCGTCAGGCTCCGCCCACCCCCTCCTGAAGTGGTGTCAGACGGTGGCGGGTGCCTCGCCCCGGGCGGCCGCCACAGTGGCCCGCAGCTCGGCCTCGGCCTCCGCGCTCAGCGAGGTCTGGATGATCTGGCCGCCGTACTGGGCGACCGCCGGGATCACCTTGTCGGCGGTCGCCTTGCGGACCAGCAGGAAGACGGCGGCGCTGCCCGGGGTCAGGTGCTCGCCGACCTGGCGCATGAAGTTGTCGTCCACACCCACGTCGGTCGAGGCGCCGACGGCGGCACCGGTCGCACCGCCGACGGCCGCGCCGAGGAACGGCATGAAGAACAGCAGGCCGATCACGCCGCCCCAGAGCGCACCGGAGGCGGCACCGGCCCCGGTGGTCGAGATGGCCTGGTGCAGCTTGATCTTGCCGTCCTGCCTGCGCTCGACGACGACGGCGTCCTCGAGGTCGATCAGCTTCTGCTTCTGCAGTCCGACCACGGTGCTCCGGACCTGCTCGGCGGTGGCGAGGTCGGGGTAGGCGATCGCGAACAGGTTGCTCACGGGATGGGTCCTTCCAACTCGACGGGCACGGCTTCAGCGGCACCCTAACGAGGATTAGCCATATTTATGACTGTTGATGCCGGTGTGTCCGATATTCACCCGGCCATCGCGGCTCACCTGGTCATTGCCCCGAGCTCCGCGGGGTAGTCCGGCAGTTCGACGGTGCTGACCTTCCTGCCTTCGTTGAGCATCCAGGTCATCAGTGCGGGCCGGTTCAGCATCGCATCCCGCAGCCGGCCGCCGATCCGGCCGGGGGCGAGGAACTTCCCGGTCCGGTCGCCGCCCTTCTGGCAGCCCTGGGCGTACTCCCGCAGCCGCCCCTCGTACGCGGTGAACCCGGCGCGGTGGTCCCCGGCTGCCCTGGCCAGCTCGCCGGCCAGCACGTACGCGGCGACCACGCCGGTACCGGTGCCCATTCCGCCGATGGTCGCGCCGCAGGCGGCGTCACCGACCAGCGCGATCCGACCCTGGGACCAGACCGGCACGTCGGCCCGGCTGATCGAGTCGAAGTACAGCTCGGGGGCGGCCCGGAGCGACTCCAGCATCCCGGGCACGTGCCAGCCGATCCCGGCGAAGTGCTCGGCGATCAGCGTCTTCTGCGCCGTCAGGTCGTGCCGGTCGTAGCTCAGTTCGGGGGAGGCGAAGACCACGAAGGCGTCCGCCACCTCGGGGTCGTGGTGGCCGCCGCCGAGCTGGGCCAGCCGGCCGGGGGTGTTGCAACCGATCGTCTCCCGGCCGAGGCCGAGGTGGTTGGGCAGCTTCCAGGTCGCGGCGTAGTAGCCGAGGTGGGTGACGTAGTCCTGCTCCGGGCCGAAGGCGAGCCGGCGGACGTTCGAGTGCAGTCCGTCGGCGCCGATCACCAGGTCGAACTCGCGCGGGGCGCCGTGCCGGAAGGTGACCTGCACCCCGTCGGCGGTCTCGGTCAGGCCGGTGACCGAGTCGCCGAAGACGTACTCGGTGTACGGCAGGCTCGCCTCGTACAGCACCCGGGACAGGTCGCCGCGCAGCACCTCGATGTCACCGCCGGTGAACTCGGCGGGCAGCTGCAGCCGCTGACGCCCCTTCGGGTCGACGAAGGAGGTGGTCCGGCCGCCGGTCTCCAGTCGGCGCAGCTGCTCCAGCACGCCCATCCGCTCCAGCACCGTCAGGTGGGTCTCACCGCGGAAGTCGACCGCCTGGCCGCCCTCCCGCAGGGCCGGGGCCAGCTCGACCACGGTCGGGTTGAAGCCGTACCGGCCGAGCCAGTAGGCCAGCGCAGGACCGGCAATGCTCGCACCCGAGATCAGCACGTTCTTACCCATGATGAGACCCCCGTCAGAAACTGTGTCCGTCGGACACTTTCGATACTGTGTACAGTAGACGCAGTTTCGATGCCGACGCAAGGGGAGCTGGAATGAACGAGGAACTGGCCCCGGCCGCACGGCTGCTCTGGGGCCCGCCACCGAAGGCCGGCCGGGGCCCGAAGGCCTCACTGACCCTGGACCGGATCGCCCGCGCGGGCATCGACATCGCCGACGCGGAGGGGCTGGGCGCGCTCTCCATGCAGCGGGTCGCCGGGCTGCTCGACGTCACCAAGATGGCGCTCTACCGGTACGTGCCCGGCAAGGCCGAGCTGGTCGCCCTGATGGTCGACGCGGCGGTCGGCGCTGCCCCGCCGGTCACCGGCACCGGCTGGCGCGACCCGCTCGCCGACTGGTCCCGGCAGCTGGCCGCCGTCTTCCGGCTGCACCCCTGGCTACTGGACGCCACCGTCGGCCCCCGACTGGTCGGCCCGGCCGAACTCAGCTGGATGGAACGGGCCGTGGCCGCCCTGGCCGACACCCCGCTGACCGGCGCGGAACGCCTCGACGTGGTCGCCGTGCTGGCCGGCCACGTCCGCGCGATCTCCCAGCAGTCCCGCGCGGCCGGCCCGGAGGGCAGCCCTGAGCAGCAACTACTCGCCACCCTCGGCACCCTGATCGCCACTCATCAGGACAGCTACCCGGCCACCGCCGCCGCGATGGCCGAGGCCGCCCAGTCGGACGGCCAGGACCAGGCGCTGGAGTTCGGGCTGCGCTGCTTCCTGGACGGACTCGGGGTGCGGATCGCCTAGCTCCTTGTCCGGCAGGCGAGTTAGGACGCCTCGGTCGGCTTTGGTCATCCCAACTGATGATCCATAGGATGCGGGCCGTGACCACACGACGACGACTGCCGGCCCGCCCACTCGGGCTACTGGCCGCCCTGGCGATATCCGCCGGGGCCATCCTGCACGGGATACCCGCGTACGCCGACGAGACCACCGCCGGGGCGGCGGCCACCGAGCCGCCCCGGGTCGACCTGGTCCTGGACGTGAGCGGCTCGATGCGCGCCACCGACATCCAGGGCAAGAGCCGGATGGCGGTGGCCCAGCAGTCGCTGACCGAGGTGATCGACGCGCTGCCGGCCGAGACCCACTTCGGCATCAGGACACTCGGCGCCACCTACCCCGGCAACGACAAGACCGAGGGCTGCAAGGACACCAAGCAGCTCTATCCGGTCGGGAAGACCGACAAGACCGAGGCGAAGACCGCCGTTGCCACCCTGCGGCCGACCGGCTGGACCCCGATCGGTCTGGCGCTGCGCGGCGCCGCCCAGGACCTGGGCACCGGGTCGACCACCCGGCGGATCGTGCTGATCACCGACGGGGAGGACTCCTGCGCCCCGCCGGACCCGTGCGAGGTGGCCCGTGAACTGGCCGCGCTCGGCACCCATCTGGTGGTCGACACGCTCGGGCTGGCGCACGACGACAAGACCCGGCAGCAGCTGCTGTGCATCGCCAACGCCACCGGCGGCACCTTCACCGACGTCCAGAGCCAGCAGCAACTGACCGAGAAGGTCAAGCAGTTGGTCAACCGCGCGGGCACCACCAACCGGGTCGCGCCGACCAAGGCGACCGGCACCGAACAGTGCGACACCGCACCGATGCTGACCCCCGGGGTCTACAGCGACCGGGAGAAGTTCGCCGAGCACCGGGTCTACCGGGTGAACGTCCGGCCCGGCCAGGAGCTGCGGGCCTCGGTCAGCATCTCGCTCGACCGGGCCCTCGCCCGGGACTACGGCGTCCTGTTGAAGGCCACCGACCCGCGCGGCCAGGAACTGGTCCGCGGCACCGACGCGGGCAGCGGGCGGACCGACGTGGCCTCCACCGGCGTGCGCTGGTCCTCGGCCGGCCAGGCCTCCGCCTCACCCAGCTCCTCCACCGCGAAGGCGGAGGACATGGTCTGTCTGGTGGTCAGCAACTCCTTCGCCCCGGCCCCCGGCGTCGGCGCCGAACCCGGCCTGCCCCTGGAGCTGACCCTCGACGTGGCAGCCGCCTCCCCCGCCCCCGACGGCTGGTCCGCCGGACTCGGCCGGGGCTGGGTGCTGCTGCTGGTGCTCACCCTGGCCGGACTGCTGACCGGGCTGGTCTTCGGCTGGCTGGCACGCTGGCGAATCGCTGTCTGGCGGGAGAACTGACGATGCGTACCACTGCACTGCGGGCCGCACTGCTCGCCGCCGGGCTGCCGCTGCTGATCGCGGCCTCCCCTTCCCCGTCCCCGTCCCCCAGCCCGTCCGTCTCGGGCACCGCCAAGCCGGTGACCGACGCGGGCACCAGCTTCCTCACCGCGATCGCGCTCGGCACCGGTCAGGGCGCCGACGTGGCCGCCTCCACCGGTGACTACCTGTACTGGGCGTTCGGCGCCGCCGAGGGCCAGACCACCACCGTCGACGTGACCGTCACGCTGCCGCCGAGCGCCGAGCGGCACGGCCCGCAGAGCTGGTCGGTCGAGCTCTTCGACGGCCTGCGGCGCCGTCAGTCCTGCACCTCAGGGCCGCAGGACGCCACCGCCGAGACCGCGGCCGGCACCCTGGCGCTGCGCTGCACCCTGCGGCAGATCCGCTCCTGGGCCGAGCCCTGGTCGGGCGACCCGCTGCCGGGCACCTACTACGTCCGGCTGACCGCGGGTCAGGTACCGCAGAACGACCTCGGCCTGGCGGCCCAGGTGAAGCTGCGGCTGACCAGCAAGGGCGGGGCGGGCAACGCCCAGCCCGAGGGCGGTGAGCTGCGGGCGCCGCTGGTCCCGCCGGTCAACGCCGGCTCCCCCGCCGCGGCGGCCGCCCCGACCGCCTCGGCGACCTCGACGGCTCCGGCCGACCGCGCGGTGGCCCCCGAGGAGGAGGAGACGCACTGGTACTCCGCCCCCTTCCAGGGCCGCAACACCCGCTGGTTCTGGACCGTCGGCGGCGGCATCCTGGCCGCCCTGGCCGGTGTGCTCGGCTACCGCCTGACCCGCCACCCCCGCGGCGGCGCCCCGCGCCGCGGCCCGGCCAACCCCGGGCCCGGGCCCGGGCCCAACGCTGCGCTGTAGGCAGGCGCTGAGGTTGCACTACCAAGGGGCTCGGGGAACTGCGAGGAGGCCTGGCGTGCGGGTCACTGCGAAAGTGCCTGACCATGTACGCACGGATCACCTGTTCCGAGGTCGGCGTCGCAGTTCCCCGAGCCCCTGATGGCTGATGCCCGGAGCGAAGCCTCCTGTTACTGCGTCAGCACCAGCCGCACCCCGAAGTTGCGGTACCCCGCCCGGTCGAAGCAGGCCGCCATCGGCCGGTTGTCCCGGTCGGTGTCGGCGCCGATCCGCTCCGCACCCCGGGCCGCGTGGAACCGGGTGATCTCACCGAGCAGCTCGTCCGCGTACCCCCGGCCGCGCATCTTCGGCACCACCCCGAGGTACCCGACCACCGGACCGCCCTGGTTGGCGGACGGCAGTGTGAAGCCGACCAACTCGCCCTCGGGTGTGTACGCCAGCAGCCACCAGGACCGCTCGCCCGGCATCTGCAGGCAGGAGTCCAGCGTCTCCCTGGCCTGCCCGTCCGCGCCGAGCCGTTCCAGGTTCCGCCGGGTGTCGTCGTCCAGGCTGCCCTCGGCGGTCTGCCGGAACAGCTCCACGAAGATCTCGTCGTCCGGTTCGGCCCGGAAGACCAGCCGGCCACTGGCCTCGGGCACCGGCAGCTCGGGGGTCCACTCGTACCGCAGCCGCTCCAACCGGCCGGTCAGACCGCTGCGTTCGGCGGCCGCGAGCCGCCACTCAAGAGCGGCGGCGACCGCCGGGTCGTCCCGCCAACCGGGGTCCAGGAAGAGGTGCCACTCGGGCAGTTCGGCCCAGCCGGCCGCCCGGAAGGCGTCGTGGGCCGCGCCGAGCAGCCGGGCCGCGAACCCGACCCGGTCGGGAACTTCGGGGGCCACCCAGACGCAGTCCAGCGCCAGCGGCCGGTCGCTCTCCGGGAAGGCCCACCAGACGGCGCGGGCGAGCAGCCGGCCGTCGTCGTCCTGGGCGATCCAGGTGTGGGCGGGACGGTAGCCGCCGTTGCCGAGCATGCGGCGGTAGCGGTCGGGGTCGGCCCAGCTGACGGGCTCGTCGGTGGTGCAGGAGAGCACCAGGTCCAGGTCGGCCTCGACGCTGGGACGGAAGGTGGGACGGAAGAACACGCTGCCTCCGAAGACAGTCGGCAGGCGCTTCCGTGCAGTCAGCTCTTGCGGGCCGTGCGGGAAGGAAGCGCCGAGAGGATGTGGGTGTACATCGCAGGGCCTCCTTCCTCCGCCCGAGGCGGACCTGGCGCCGGATGCGCCATCGACCGGGACGATACCCGGCACCAGGTCTGACGGTCCAGCAGTTTTTTCGGCTATTCGGCGACCACGTGGTCCTCGTGCAGACCACCGTCCGCCGAGCCGCCGGTGGTCTGTTCCGGCGCGACCGGGACGGCGAGCGAGGAGAGGTCCCAGGCGTAGGTGCCGACCGCGTTGGCGATCACGTCGATGTTCAGGTCGAAGGCCCGGTGGTCGAAGTTGGCCAGCGTGTCGCAGGCCTGGTGGTAGCACTTGTCGAAGGCCACGCCCGCCGTGCCGCCGTACTTCGCCGCCTGGGCCTCGGACTTGATGCCCTCGGCCCCGGTCGCGGTGCCGCCGGCCGGAATGCCCGCCGCGATGAACGGGCCGTAGTCCGAGCGTCCGGTGAAGTCGGCGCCCTCGTGCGGCTTCCGGTTGCCGTCCAGGTAGCCGTTGAGCAGCCGCTCGATCTGCGCCGAACCCTCCGGCCCCGGGCCGGATCCGACCTGGTCGGAGTTGTCGCCGTCGTAGACGAACTGGACCGAGTTGGGCGAGGCGATCATGTCGAAGTTCAGGTACAGCTTGATCTTCTGCTGCTCGGCCGCCGGCAACGCGGCGACGTACGCCTTCGAGCCGACCAGGCCGAACTCCTCGGCCGACCACCAGGCGAACCTGACCTTGTTCTTCACCTGACGGTCCGCCAGGCTGCGGGCCACCTCCAGGATGCCCGCCGAACCCGAGCCGTTGTCGTTGATGCCGGGGCCGGCCAGTACCGAGTCCAGGTGGGCGCCGACCATCACGGTGTTGTTCTCGTCCCCGCCCTGGGTCTCGGCCAGCACGTTCCAGGTCTTCCGGGTCTCCACAAAGGTCCTGATGTCCAGGTTCAGCGTGACCGGACCGGCCGCCGCCTTGGCCGCCAGCGCCTCACCGTCCGCCCGGCTCAGGCCGCCGGTCGGCACCTTGGCCACCGCCGGGTCGCCGAGCGTCCCGGCCAGTGGCCCGTCCACGTTGTTGTAGATCAGCACGCCGGCCGCCCCGGCCGCCGCCGCGACGGTCTGCTTGACCCCGAACGAGCAGCCGCCGCGCTGGATCAGCGCGATCCTCCCGGTCACCGCTCCGGCCTGGTAATCCGTCGGCTCGCAGCCGGAGGTGGCATCCACCGGCACCACCGCGAGCGGGGCCACCAGCCCGCCGTCGGGGCCGCTCGCCGAGTAGGTCATCGCGAGCACCGCGAGCTGCTCGGCCTGCGGCGACACCACCGCGAGCCGTTCGGCCAGGGTCTCGTTGAAGACGTAGTCGAACTCCTGCCGGGAGACCTTCAACCCGGCCTCCCTGGCCTTGGCCGCCACGTAGTCGGCCGACTCGGCGTGCCCGGCGGAACCCGCCACCCGGGTACCGCCGTTGCGGTCGGCGATGCTCTGCAGCCGCTCAAGCGTGGTCCAGGCGTCCTTGCCGCTGCTCTGCTCGACCAGCTTGGCCGCCAGCTGGGCGGCCTTCCTGGCCGGCTCGGGTCCGTGGCCGTTCGCAGCCGCACCGGCGGCACCGGCGAACAGCACCGGCGTGGTCAGCGCGGCCACCGCGAGCGCGGAACCGAGGGAACGACGGGTACGAGAGTTCAAGGCGATTCCTCCGACAATCCGTCAATAACCAATGAGGAGCGTGGAGAGACCGTAGCCGGACTTCGCCCCATGCACATCGAAAACCCGGAACCGGTGGCCCTCCGTCCGGCAGCTGGCTCCAGCGGGACGGCCGGCCGGTTCGACCGACTCGGCGGCTGTTGCCCTGCGGTGACACTCGCTCAACAGTTCGCGGACGTGTGGCTGACACAGTTCCCTCATCGCACGGAGCAGCAGCCGGTCGCCTGGTGACAACGGGCCGAACGACCGATGAGCGTCTCACGGCAGGAACTCACATCCACGCTTGTCGTTCCCGGGGGAAGTCACCATGTCCGTTCGCACCCGCCGCCACGCCGCCATCTCGCTGGTCTGCGCGCTCACCGCCGGCAGCGCCCTGCTGCTCACCGCCTGCGACACGGCCGGCACCACCGCCGCGCCCGCCCCGTCCTCGCCCGCCCCGTCCTCGGCCGCTCCGAGCACGGCGGCCACCACGCCTTCGGCCGCGCCGAGCGCCCCGGCCGTCTCCGCGTCGGTCTCGCCGGTGAACAAGACCGCGAACACCGGACTGACCATCAGCAACGGCACCAACCTGGTGGTGGTGAACGGCGACACCGTCGACTTCCACACCGTCGTGCGCGACCTCGCCTGGTCCCCTGACGGTTCCCGCGCCGCGTTCGTGGACGGCAGCGGCAACCTGGTCGTCAGCCGTCCCGACGGCAGCGCGAGCTCCGTGGTCGCGAAGAACCCCGGTGGCCAGACCTGGTCCCACCCCACCTGGCAGGTCGTCGGCCCGCACGACGGGCTCCCGGCGAACAACAACATCTTCTTCACCATCGCCGCGAGCGGCACCACCCACCTGGCGACCGTGCCCGCCGACACCGCCGGCAGCGTCCCCACCGACCTGCGCCTGGGCTCCTACTCCGACAATGACGCCCCCGTGCTGCCCACCGCCGGCAACACCTGGATCAACGGTTCGGACCGGCAGGGCACCACCGTCTACGCCAACACCGCCGAGGGCGACGTCTACATCCGCGACGACTACCTGCGCCAGCAGGGCAAGGTCCTGACCAAGGGCTCCCAGCCGGCCCTCTCCACCGACGGCGAGTCCGTGGTCTTCGTCCGCTCGGTCGACGGCCACGACCACATCTTCACCCAGGGCACCCAAGCTCGGCAGGGCCAGGCGCCCAAGGACCTCACCCCCAACGCCACCACCGACTACACCGAGCCCGCCTGGTCCCGCGACGGCAAGACCATCGCGGTGCGCACCCCCAACGGCGTCGCCACCCTGCCCGCCGACGGATCCGCCGCACCCGAGCTGGTCTCCTCGGTGGCCGGCCTGCCCGCCTACCGCGGCTGAACCGGCCCCGCCGCCCGGTCGAGTTCGGCCCGCAGCAGCCCCAGGTGCTCCTCCGACTGCGTGTGCGGCAGGAACTCGACCGGCGCGAGGAAACGGAACAGCACCTGGCTCGGGGTGATCGCGTACTCGTAGTCGGCGAAACCCACGACCGCACCCGTACCGCCCCGGACCGTCCCGCGGACCAGATGCCCCGTCAGTTCGTCGGGCTGCTGGGCCGACAGCCCGCGCCGGGCGTTCGGCCGGGCCAGGTACGGGCAGACCATCGAGGCGTACAACATGCACGCACGGTGCCCCGGCCCTTCCAGGGTCGGGGCCAGGTTGCGATAGGGGCGGCCGGCCGCCAGCGCCTCGCCGATCGCCGCACTCTCGGTCGCCCCGACCACCCGCCAGACCGTGCCGGCCGGCATCACCCGGCCACACACCGAGCAGAGCCGCTCCCGCGCGCACGCCGCACTGAACCCGTGGTCGGTCAGCGCGAACTGCGGTTCCTCCCCCTCCCACGGCGTGATGGCGGGCACCGGGTACCCGCGACTGTCCTGGGGCCTGGCCGCGACGGAGGACGGCATCGGGACGGCATCGAAGCGCATCCCCCATCCATACCATCCCACCGGCCGGGTTCGAGATCGTCACGACTCGTCTAGCGTGTGGCCCCATGGACAAGGCACGGGAGTTCGAGGCACACCGGCCTCGGCTGTTCTCGCTGGCGTACCGGATGCTCGGGTCGGCGACCGAGGCGGAGGACGCCGTCCAGGACGCCTACCTGCGGTGGCACGGGACCGAGCCGGGCCAGGTCGTGGCGCCTGCGCCGTGGTTGGCCAAGGTGCTCACCAATCTGTGTCTGAACCGGCTGACCTCGGCGCGGGCCCAGCGCGAGGAGTACGTCGGGCCGTGGCTGCCGGAGCCGGTGCGGACCGACGGCGGGGCGCTCGGGCCGATGGAGACGGCGGAGCAGCGGGACGCGGTGTCGCTGGCGGTGCTGGTGATGATGGAGCGGTTGACGCCGCCCGAGCGGGCGACCGTGGTGCTTCGCGACGCCTTCGACTACAGCCATCGGGACATCGCGGGTGTGCTCGACTGCTCGGAGGCGAACGCCCGTCAGCTGTACCGCAGGGCCAAGCAGCATCTGGCCGACGACCGGCCGAGGTTCGTCTCCTCGCAGGGGTTGAGCAGCGAACTGCTGGCCCGGTTCCTGGAGGCGGCGGCGCAGGGGGCGATGCAGCAGTTGGAAGCACTGCTCGCCGACCATGTGGTGGCGTGGTCGGACGGCGGCGGCAAGGTGGGTGCGGCCCTGCGGCCGGTGGTCGGCCGGGAGATGGTGGCCCGCTTCCTGGCGGGCCTGTTCGCCCGGTGGGTGAACGGGGTGCGGATCGAGATCGTCGAGGCGAACGGCGGTCCGGTGGTGCTCGGTTGGGAGGACGGCGAGCTGACCTCGTTCGGTGCGCTGGAGATCGGCGAGGCCGGGGTCACCGGCATCCGGCTGGTCCGGAACCCGGACAAACTGGCCTTTCTGGCGAATCAGCTGCCTGGGTTGTCACATAACTCGTGAGTCGTCGGTTCTTCCTCGGTGACGGCAACACGAGAAGGGCTGTGGCTGATGAAGAACGACGCGATCATGGTGACCGGTGCGACGGGTGTGCTCGGCCGCGAGGTGCTGGACCGGGCGCGCCGCACCGGGTTGCCCGTACGGGCCCTCACCCGCAGGACCGCGCTGCCGGACGACCCCGGGGTGACCTGGTTCACCGGTGACCTGGTCACCGGTGCCGGGTTGGACGAGGCGTTCGCCGGGGTCGGCACGATCATCCACTGCGCGACCGACATCCGGCACTTCAAGAACGACATCCCGGCCTTCGAGCACCTGCTGGAGGCGGCCAGGCGCTCCGGGGTCGAACACATCGTCAACATCTCGATCGTCGGCATCGACCGGATCCCGTACCCCTACTACCGGATCAAGCTGGAGGGCGAGCGGCTGCTGGCGGCCTCGGGGATCGGGTGGACCAATCTGCGCGCCACCCAGTTCCCCGAGCTGCTGAACATGGCCTTCGGGGTCCTGTCGAAGCTGCCGGTGGTCATCGTGCCGGCCGGCACCGACTGCCAGCCGGTGAGCCAGGGCGATGTGGCCGACCGGCTGGTCGAGTTGGCCGTGGGCGAACCGGGCCAGGGGGCACCCCCGGCCGGCGGCTGGGGGCGGGTGCCGGACCTGGCCGGGCCCACCGTGTACCCCGCCGAACGGCTGGCCGAGGACTGGCTGCGAGCGGCCGGGAAGCGCCGTCGGGTCCTGCCGGTCTTCATCCCGGGGAAGATCGGGGCCGGCTTCCGTTCCGGCGCCCTGACCGCACCCGACCGGGCGGTGGGCAAGCGGACCTGGGAGGAGTACCTGGCCGAGAACGTCGCCCGCTGACGGACGGTCAGTGCTCAGAGCACCAGGCCCGCACCGGCACGGCGAACAGTGATCAGGACGTGACCTGCCGGGCAGCGGTGATCACTAGGGTTGGCGGGTGCCGAACAGTGACAAGACCCCGCCCGGCTCCGACCGGCCGGGCGATGAGGCGTGGAACGTGCCGCTCGACGAGGACTTCATCCGAGCGGCGACCTTCAAGGAGGGCCACAGCCTCACGCCGCCCGCCCCGAAGCGACCCAGGCCGGTGTGGCCCCGCAACGCCGCTGCCGCTCTGGCCGCCGCCGCCCTGGCCTTCCTCGCGCTCAAGGCCCTCGGGCCGTCGGACCGTCAGGAGGACAGGGCCGCTGCTCCGGCATCCTCGTCACCGGCCGCCCTGACGAGCACTCCGGCCGCGAGCAGGACGACCAGCGTGCCCTCCGGCTCCGCCGTACCGCTGTCCGCCCGCCCGATGATCGCGCTCACCGAGGCATTCCCCGCCGAGGTCAAGGACGCCTCCGGCGCGGTGTACACCAAGGTCGGGGCCGCCACACTGACGAACTGCACGGAGCCCGACTCGGTCGGCCCCCGGCTGATATCCATGATCAACGAAAGCAAGGGCTGCGTCGGCGAGCTGGTGGCGCTCTACAAGGACGCTCAGAACAACCAGTTCAACCTGGCGGTCTTCACCATGAAGGACCCGCTCGACACAGTCCACCTGGTCACCGAACTGACCATCGCCTTCGACTCCTACGAAGTCGGCGCCCAGGCCCCGCCGCCCGGCTCAGGGCTGGCCACCCTCCCGCCGGACAGCGGCATGGTCCAGGCCTTCACCGGCCAGGGCCGAGCGATGGTGGTCGGCCTCGGCCAGTGGTCCGACGGACGGACAGCCGACTTCCAGAAGCTGGTCGACCGCCTCGAACCACTCCTCAAGAGCGTCTCCGGCAAGGTCGCGGACTACGAAAACCAGCGCTGACCAGGGCCTGGTGAAGCTCGTCGGCCTTGTCCCTGCTGTGGCCATTAAACGTCGTCGTCCGCCCGCGTGACGACCACTAGGGTGTGGCCTCGGACTGCCCGGTGATCATGCCGCGGGCATCCGCCCAGTCCATTCGCACTTCTTCCTGACGGGGTATCAATCATGGCCCTCAAGAACCGGATAGCCGCCGCCCTGCTGGGCGTCGGCCTCACCATCGGCGTTGGCGTACCTACCGCCGGCGCCGCTACCCAGTCCGTACCGGCCGGTGTGCCGAAGGTCGTCGTTCTGGGGAACGCCGGCAGCCCACACTGCCTGGAGATCGCAGACTGGCGTACCGACAACGGCGCCCCGGCGCGCCAGTGGGACTGTTTCTACGGGGCCAGCCAGCAGTGGAGCCTGACGGCTGGCCCTGCCGGGTCGCTGGTAAACGTCCACAGCGGCAAGTGCCTGGAGATCGCAGACTGGCGCACCGACAACGGCGCTCCCGCCCGTCAGTGGGGCTGCACCGGTGGCGCCAGCCAGCAGTGGTCCTGGACGCATGTCCCCGGCACCGGATACGTCCTGCGCAACACTCACAGTGGCAAGTGTCTGGAGATCGACGGGCGGGTTTACGGCAACGGCGCTCTCGGTCAGCAGTGGGACTGCTGGAACGGGATCAACCAAATCTGGTACCCCCTCTCACCGAACCACTGACCCCGGAAGCCGGCGGCCCCACGTGCCGTCGGCTTCCCACCGCCGCGTACGTCGCGAGTCGCGCCCGCGAACGCGTTGGGTGACGCCTCCCGAACAGATGATTACGGCCGTCAGACGGTAGTCAGCGCCTGTGGGGCGTGCCCACGATGGAGAGGGAGCATCGTCACCGCCGAGCGAGCTCGGACGGTACTGATCCGCCGCATCCATCCTCGAGGAGGCGCCCCATGACCACCGCTGAAGGGATCTTCGAGCCGAAGGTCGAGCCGTACAAGGTCGCGCCCGAGACGTACGTCATCCCGCAACTGCTGGAGGCACCGCCGGTCGGCATGTTCTACGTCAACTCCATGGTCATCACCGGCAGCGAGCCCGTGCTCGTGGACACCGGTGCACCGTCCAACCGCCAGCAGTGGCTGAACCACGCGTGGAGCCTCGTCGACCCGGCCGACGTGCGCTGGGTCTTCCTGAGCCACGACGACCACGACCACGCGGGCAACGTCCGGGAGGTGATGGCTGCCTGTCCCAATGCCACGCTGGTCACGACCTGGTTCTCGATGGCGCGCTATGCCATCGACACCGAGGAGTTCTGGATGCCGTTCAACCGCTCCCGCTGGGTGCGGGACGGCGAGAGCTTCACGGCCGGGGACCGGACGCTCCTCGCGGTCAGGCCGCCGTTCTTCGACAACCCGGTGACGCGTGGACTGCTCGACACCACGACGGGGGTCTACTGGGCCGCCGACACCTTCGCCACGGCTCTTCCTCATCCGGCGGAGGATGCCGCCGACGTGGACCGCGACACCTGGCGCGAGGGCATGCTGCTGGGCAACCGGCTGATCAGCCCCTGGCACGTGTGGCTGGACCAGGACAAGTTCAACAGCCACGTGGACCGTGTCCAGCAGCTCGACATCGACACCGCCGCGTCCTGCCACGGCCCGGCGATCCACCGCGCGATGATGGACGAGGCGTTCGACATCCTTCGCAAGATCCCGGAGATGCCCTACTGGGAGGAGCCGGGACAGGACTTCCTGGAGGGAGTCATCGCGGCGACGGCGAGGCCGGTGGCGTCCTGACACCGGCTGACGGGCACTCACCAGCCCACGACCCCCGTTGGTCCCCACTCCAGCGGTGATCCCTGCATGCCCACCGCACCTCGAACTGGCCTGCACAACGCAGAAATCCCGCCCGATCACATGGATCGGACGGGATTTCGTGACCATTCACGAGTCGGACTCGTGAACAGTCGGGTTGGTGGGCTGTTCACGAGTGGGTCTGACCAGAAGCGGCGAAGGTCACTGAAGATCTCTTCCCGGGAGGATCAAGATCGTTTCCCACGCGAGGCTTCCTGCCGGAGCCTGTGCTCAGTCTGGCTTCACCCAGCCGTGTCGGATGGCGTATCCGCCAAGCTGCATCCGGGTCCGAACTCCGGCTATGTCCATGAGGTAGCGCAGGCGTCGGTGCAGCGTGCGCGGTGAAAGACCGAGCTGTGTCGCGGCCGTCGGGTCGGTCAGGCCGGCCAGCAGGAGCGCGAGGATCTTTCGGTCGAGGTCGGTCGGGCCTTCCGCACCGAGCTCGACGGTGGTTTCGGCTTCTGCGCCGGTGCCCGACAGCTCCAGCGGGTGGGCGGTGTGCCATACCGTCTCGAACAGCGCGTCCAACGCGTCCAACAGGCCGCTGCGGTGCAGCAGCACGGCGCCGGGCTCTCCGTCTGGTGTGACCGCGAGCGGGACCAGGCCGAGGTCGGCGTCGGCCAGTACGAGCTTCATCGGCAGCTGGTCGGCGACACGCAACTGCACGCCGTTGCGCAGTGAATCGATCGCATCGTCGATGATGCCCGGCTCCGCCAGCACGGCCCGGTCCAGTACCGCCCGGAAGTGCACGCCGCGGCCGATGGCCATGGGCTCGGCCGTGTTCTCGTCAGGCGGCAGGGCGACGAACGGTGCGGTGATGAAGCTGCGGACCTGCGTGCGGGCTGCCTGCTGGACCTGGAGGAAGCGATGGCGGATGGCGTCGACGCCCGTGACCACCTCGATCAGATCGCTGATGCTGCTCCCGGTCATCGCCGCCCGGTGTTCCTCGGCGAAGGTCACCAGTGCATGCTCGGCCATGCGCAGTCCGTCTCGGCGCTGGCCGATGAGAGCGCCGAGCGCCATCGCCGGCGGCGCGGCGGTGAACCGCTCTTCCGCCGACCTGGTCACCAGTCCCCATCCGACCAGTCGGGTCAGTGCCTTGTCGACGTGGGCTTGTGAGAGAACGAGCAGATCCGACAGCGGCATCGCGGTGGAGTTCGGCCGTCCGAGCAGCGCCCGGTAGACGCGCTCGTCATCGGGTTCGAGGCCCAGAACATCCAGCATCGGCGACCGACTCTCTTCCGCTTGCCGCAGCGGGGAGAGTATGCGCCATGGCGGCAGACCCTGAATAGTCCCTGCTGGGAGCAGGCGTGACGGGAAGGGCCCCGGGGAGTCGCCTCCCCGGAGCCCGACAGTGTGGTTCATCGCAGGCCGTACGCCCGGATGATCTGGTTCTTGACGCTGAAGCCGCTGTCCGTCCCGGCGCTCGCGCGGAGCGAGATGAATCCGCCGGGCTTCTTCGCCGTCCTGAACGAACCCGTCCAGTAGCCGTCGGCACCCTTGGCCAGGGTGACCTCCTGCCAGGTGGCGCCGTCGTCGTAGGAGACGTCCAGCTTCACCGTGGTGACGTTGCCCGGCACGGTGCCGGAGTCCATCGACACCGGCTTGAGCGCGATCTCCTGGGTCGTGTTGGCCTTGACGTCGCCGTGCAGGTCCGACTCCAGCTTGTAGTCCAGGTTCAGCACCGAGAACCGCTCGAAGAAGTCCGAGTCGACGGTGTCGGACATGAACGTCCATTCGGTGTGCGTGCGCGTCGACAACCGGAAGACTTCACCGGGCCGTTCCGCGTCGAGGACGGCTCGGTAGGGCAGGTTGCCCGCCGGCACCTCGATCCACTGCATGTCCGTGCTGTTCGGGTTGTCGTGGATCAGCGTGTCGCCCTGGAAGACCTGCAGGTGGGTCGGCGTCTCACCCCATTGCAGGAAGCCGCCCAGCCGCATGTTGTCGCTGGCGGAGGCCCATGCCTGCACGTTCCAGGTCATGTAGTTCTGCCAGCGGGAGTTGTACACGCCGAAGGACTCGCCCTGGCCGGGCCGGATCGCCGGAGCGAACCAGTCCAGACGGGTGGCGCTGCCCTTGGCATACGTGTTGTCGCCCGACACCATCACCCACGGCGAGTTCCCATCGACGCCCTGCGCGTGGAACTCCCGCCAGACCTGGCCCGGGGTCACCCATTCGGTACGGGTGCCCGGGTGCCACTCGAGCTCGGGGAAGTTGAACGACGGGCTGAGGGTGAAGTCGGACCGGTAACCTTCCGCCAACCCGCCGTGGGTGGCCGAGTAGTAGCGGGCATCGATCCGGGCGAGGTCACC
This sequence comes from Kitasatospora sp. Root107, assembly GCF_001424875.1. Taxonomy (GTDB): domain Bacteria; phylum Actinomycetota; class Actinomycetes; order Streptomycetales; family Streptomycetaceae; genus Kitasatospora. Next base: position 493,959 of record NZ_LMCT01000001.1, read on the forward strand.
CTCGGTCGGCTTGTAGACCAGGGCCCGGTCCGGCACCCGGCCGGGGTAGTCCCGGGTCAGGTCGTAGACGAAGGGCGTGTACTCGGTCTGCTTCGCGTTCAGCATGAGGTTGCCGGCCTTGGCCATCGCGATGAGGCTCTTGCCCGCGTCGCGGTGCACGGTGGCGACCGGGATGGTCGACTCGCCGACGTACTCCATCAGGGCACCGACAGCGTCGTTGACCACGATCAGCGCTTTCGCACCGGCCGCGACCGCGGCCTCGGTGCGCTCCTGCGGCGAGACCTCGTCGCTGCGCTCGATGACGACGACCTTGCCCTTGGCCTTGGCCTTCTCGTACTCGGCCGCCGCGCCGTTGCCCGCGTAGACGGCGTTCAGCGTGTCCGTGGCGGTGCCCAGGGCGCTGCCCGCCTGCACCAGCGTCTCGAAGCGGCGCCGGTCGCCCGGCGTGCTCAGACTGAGCGGCGGCTCGCCCTTGCGCCAGCGGGTGATCAGCATGAACTCGCCCTGCGTCATCGGCTCCGTCGGCGCGACGTAGATGTCGTCGTACGACGGCGGCAGCACGTACGCGCTGCGGTAGTCCATGAACGGGTCGAGGCCCTTGTAGTGGACGTTGAAGTCGACCTTGCGCTGGCGGTCCTCGGTGCGCTGCGGCGCCTCGGTCTGCAGCAGGCGTGCCTTGCTCGCGTCGAGCACCACGTCCGCGGTGCCGTCCTTGATCACGGTCTCCGGGTCGACCAGCACGGCCAGACCCGAGTGGTCCGCCTGCTCGCCTGCCACGTCGAGGTACGCCGCGACGGTGTACAGGCCGGGTGCCATCCGCATGGTGGTCGAGCCGTCGACGTAGACCGACCACGGCCAGAAGTCGCCGGCCAGGTTGATCGTGACCTGCCCGGCTGCGGGCTTGCCGTCCCGGCCGACCAGCTTGATGTTCAGGTCGTAGCGCTCCTCCTCCTTGAGCAGCGCCACGGAGGTGCGGGTCACCGGCTTCCCCGTGGCTGCGTCGGCGGCTATGACGTAGCCGACGTGCCGGCCTGCCGAGGCGTTTCGCGGGTCACCGGTCACCGGGACGGCGGCGGCGGTGCCCGCCGGGACGGTCACGGTGGTGGCTCCCAGCGTGAACGAGCCGTCGTCGTTGGTCAGGGTCAGGTTCAGCGTGATGTCGCTGGAACCGGAGTTGGTGAAGGTCAGGTCCTTGGTGACGGCGACGTCGCCCGGCTCGTGCGGCCATGTGTAGTCGCCGAAGAAGAGCGATCCGGTGCCGCGGACCGTGGTGCGCACGGCGGCGGCCACGTCGAGACGGCCGGTGCCGACCTCGTACGGCGAGTACCCGCCGTCCAGGCCCTTCGCGGTGCTCATCAGGTGTTCCTTGAGCAGCGCGCCGGTCCAGTCCGGGTGCTGCTGGGCCAGGATCGCCGCCGCGCCGACCACGTGCGGGGTGGCCATCGAGGTGCCGCTGATGGTGCGGTAGAGGCCCTGGCCGCCGTCGGTCATCTCCTGCGAGCGGGCCGCGGTGATGTCCACGCCGGGGGCCGCGATGTCCGGCTTCATGCCGCCGGAGTAGGCCAGCGGGCCGGTGCTGGAGAAGGACGCGAGCTGGTCCTGCTTGTCCGTGGCGGCCACGGTCAGCGCCGAGGCGGCCGCGCCCGGGGCGGAGATGCTCTCCGGGCCGGCGTTGCCGGCGGCGATGACGAACAGCGTGCCGTACTGCGCGGACAGCGCGTCGACCGTCTGCGACATCGGGTCGCTGCCGTCCGTCGGGTAGGAGTCGCCGAGGCTCATGTTGACGACGTCCGCACCGGACTCGGCGGCCCACTGCATGCCGGCCATGACCCAGGAGTCCTGGCCGTAGCCCTCCGCGCCGCCGAGCACCTTGCCGACGAACAGGTCGGCGCCGGGGGCGACGCCCTTGTTGTCGCCTCCGGATGCGGCGCCCGAGCCGACGATCGTGCTGGCCACATGTGTGCCGTGCCCGTTGACGTCGGTGACGGCCTCACCCGGCACGAAGCTGACCGTGCCGTCTATCAGCCCGGCGAAATCCGGGTGATTGACGTCGATGCCGGTGTCGAGCAGCGCGACCTTGACGCCCTTGCCGGTGTACCCGGCCGCCCAGGCCTCGGGCGCGCCGATCAGCGGCACACTCTCCTTCAGGTCGGCCTTCACCCGACCGTCGAGCCACAGCTTCGCGACCCCCGCGCCCAACGTCGCGCTGCCCTGCGGCGCGACGTTGGTCCAGAAGGTGCGGGCCTGCCGCTTCTCGGTGCTGAGCGCGGCACCGCGGATGCTCTTGAGGTCGCGGGTCAGTTTGCTGCCAGGGAGGGCCGTCGGCGGGGCAGCCGAGCGGGACTGCGGCTGGGCGTACGTCGCGATCAGCGGCACCTCGGCCGACTTCGCGTCGTCGTAGCCCATCTCGATCAGGTCGGTGACGTTGAACAGCCGCCGGTCCAGCTTGTCCGTGCCCAGCAGCGGCACCACCTCGTCCGGGATGACGAACAGGTCACCCTTGACCTCCTGGATCTTTACGCCGCCGACGGCGCTGTCCGGCCGGTCGACGTCGGCGCTCTGCTTGCCGTCGGCCATCGTGGTGACCGTGACGACGTCGCCGGTGACCAGGGTGACCTTGTGGGTCGCCGAGGGCTTGGCGGGAGCGGTGGGCTTGCTCGGAGCGGCTTGTGCGGGCGTTTGCGGAACTGCGAGTCCCGACGCCAGCAGCGGCACCACGGTGGCGGCCGAGATCAGCTGCCAGCGCCTGCGGCGGAAGGCGGAAGATAGTGAAGGGGAGAACATGCGATGGGTCTATCGGCCAGTAACGCCGACGTGAATGCCTGATGAAGGCAAGTCCTTGCCATGGCACGGACTTGTCAGCCTTGAACCTCGCAAATCCGGGCAAGTCACGCTTTCGTACGTGGGTATATGAGTCAGCGGTTGCAGCGAGAAGCCCTTGGCAACCGCTCGCCGCCCAGTGACGGACTTGACTCCACCAGGCCCCGTCTGGAGCGTGATCAATGCTGTCGGTTCGGGGCAGGTGTGGCCTCCGGGCTGATCGAACGCCGGAGTGGCGCGACGTCCACAGACCGATTCGGGCGCACAACGAGGGCCTCACCGCGATGTCGCTCACTGCCAACGGGCTTCCCCCGCCCGTCGACTGACGAACGGTTCGCTCGCACCCCGAAGAGCCCAACCCCGGACCACCCCCGAACCACCGCCGCAGAACCCTGGAGCACACTCGCGAAGGCCCGCCGAGATCGCACAGCACCTCGCACAAGCCCTTGGAAAGCAGAAATCCCGCCCGATCACAAGGATCGGACGGGATTTCGTGACCACTCACGAGTCAGACTCGTGAGTGGTCGGGTTGGTGGAGCTGAGGGGATTCGAACCCCTGACCCCCTCGATGCGAACGAGGTGCGCTACCGGACTGCGCCACAGCCCCAACGAGAAGAAACTCTAGCACCTCTTCGCGGGAGCTCGTGACCAGCCCTCACCTGGCTACTCGTTGGCGGCGCGGGGTCGGGAGGGGCAGTCCGCGTCGGTGCCGGGGGTGGGTTCGGCGTACTGGTCGAAGAGCGGGGTGTTGCGTGCCTCGGTGGTGCGGCCGGCGTCCCAGGTGGACCGGGGGTCGAGGCCGCGGGTGGAGCGGGGGGCCACCGGGGCGGTGACGTAGGTGGGGAGGGGAACCGGGACGGGCTCCCAGGAGTCGGGGCCGGCGGCGGCGCGTTCGCGCATGCCGTCGACCCACTCCTCGTGGTCGGTCGCCTCGACCAGGGCGGAGTCGGTGGTGGCCAGCCGCAGATGCGGCCGCCCGTCGGCGGGGGCGGGTGCCGGGGCCGAGGCCGGGGCCGGGGCGGCGGCAGGCGTCCGGGCGGGCTGCTGACGCTCCGTCGGACGGGACCGCTCGGCCTGCCGGGGTCGGTCGGCCGGGCGGGCTGCGGCGGCCCGGGTGCGTTCGCGGTCGCGCAGCCTCTCGGCGTCCCGGGCGGCCCGGGTGCGGTCGATCTTGACCTCGTACCGCTGCCGCTCCAGTCGGCGCAGGTGGCCGATGTAGAGGGTGAGCAGCAGGCCGGGCACGGCGGGTACCCAGAGGAAGGCGACGCCGAACACGGCCGCGACCACCGCACCGGCGGCGAAGGCCAGGAAGAGCGTGGTGACCATCCGGCGCCGCCGGGCCAGCAGCCGGGCCCGGCGCTCGACCGAGCCACGCGAAGCCGCGGCCAAAGCCGAAGCAGCCGCCTCGGAAGCCGCAGCCGGAGCAGCCGGCTCGGAGGGCGAGGTGGCCGGAGCCACGGCTCGGGGATCGGCGTCCGCCACCGGGGCGGGGTCCGATTCAGGACTGGTCTCGTCGTCGCCAAGTACCCGGGTCGCCCGCCGCTCCATGGCCGACCGTCCGGCCAGCAGGCGGATCGCGGTACTGAAGCGTTCCGTCGGACGCGCCTCGTTGAGCTCGTCCTGCCTGCGGAGCCACATCGGCACCAGATAGGCAGCCCAGGCCCCTACGATGACCGCGTAGATAAGGCCGCTACTGCGCATGTTTCACACGGTACGGGCGCGGGGGAAGGCCCGGCAGCAATTTGGCGCGGCGTGTCGTGTGATCAAGCTGATTCTCCGACTATTTTGCCGGTATTTGTGACCACTCGGCCGGGCGACGATGCCATATCGATATCTATTTCGAACACTTATTCAATTATCGCGCCGGTCCTGGCTTCTGATCGACCGCCAGCGGTTCAGCATGCCCTCCGGCACCTCCTCGGTGGTCAGCGCGTACACCAGGTGGTCCCGCCAGTCGCCGTCGATGTGCAGATAGCGTGGCCGCATTCCCTCCTCGCGGAAGCCGAGCTTTTCGGCCACCCGGCGGCTCGGCCAGTTCTCCGGCCGAATGCAGACCTCGATCCGGTGCAGGCCGAGAGTGCCGAAGCAGTGGTCGACGGCCAGCGCGACGGCGGTCGGCATGATGCCGCGACCGGCCACCGACTCGTCCACCCAGTAGCCGATGTTGGCCGAACACATCGAGCCCCAGGTCATCCCACCGACCGTCAGCTGCCCGACCAGTCGGCCGCGGTGCAGCACCACGAAGGGCACCATCCGGCCCGCCGCCGCCTCGTGCCGCAGGTAGCGGGCCATCTGCCGGAAGGTCGGCCGGGGCACCCCGGCCCGGCCGGGACCGGCGGGCGGGACGGTGGCCTCCCAGCGGCGCAGCCAGTCCCGGTTGCGCTGGCTGACCTCCTGCCAGGACCGCTGGTCGCGGACCCGGATCGGACGCAGCGCGACGTCCCCCTCCAGGAGTTCGACCTGCCAGGAGGCGTTCAGGGCGCGCTCCCCTCATCGGAGCCGGAGCCGGTGGCAACAGGACGGGGGTGGTCGCCACCACCGAGCTGGTCCACGGCGTGCGGGAGCAGCGGTGCCAGCACGGCCAGGCCGTCCTTCACGCCTCCGGTGGAGCCCGGCAGGTTGACGATCAGGGTGCGTCCGGCCAGGCCGGCCAGGCCCCTGGACAGTGCCGAGGTGGGCACCTTCTCCCGGCCGTAGGCCCGGATCGCCTCGGCGATGCCGGGGATCTGACGGTCGATCACCCGGGCGGTCATCTCCGGGGTGAGGTCCATCGGCGAGATGCCGGTACCGCCGGTGGTCACCACCGCGTCGTACCCGGCGGCCACGGCGGCCCGCAGTGCGGCCTCCACCGGCTCGCCGTCCGGGACCACCTGCGGCCCGTCCACGGCGAAGCCCATCGCCCGCAGGCCCTCGGCGACCAGCGGGCCGCCCCTGTCCTCGTACACCCCGGCCGAGGCCCGGTTGGAGACGGTGACGGCGAGCGCCCTCACTCCGACACCGCCGAGCCGGAGGCCGTCCAGTCGCCGCTCTTGCCGCCGGTCTTGCTGAGCACCCGGACGTGCTCGATGGTGGCGCCCTTGTCGACCGCCTTGACCATGTCGATCACGGTCAGCCCGGCCACCGCGACGGCGGTCAGGGCCTCCATCTCGACGCCGGTCCGGTCGGCGGTCCGCACGGTGGCGGTGATCTCGACGGCGTCGTCGGCCACGGTGAGCTCGACGGTGACGCCGGAGATCGCGATCGGGTGGCAGAGCGGGATCAGCTCAGGGGTCTTCTTGGCACCCATGATCCCGGCGATCCGGGCCACCGCGAGGGCGTCGCCCTTGGGGACGCCCTCGCCACGCAGCAGCTCGATCACCCGGGCGGCCACCCGGACCCGTCCGGCGGCGACGGCCGTCCGGACGGTGGTGGCCTTCTCGGAGACGTCGACCATCCGGGCGGCGCCGGTCTCGTCGACGTGGGTGAGGCGCGGTGTTTCGGACAAGGGGACTCCACGGTGGCACGGGTCAAGTACCGCGCTACCGTACAACCCCGCCCCGGTCAGCCCGTGAGAAGGACCACATCAACGGTGCGTCCCGCCGCCACCGAGGTCTCGTCCTCGGGCACGGCGATCAGACAGTTGGCCCGGGCCAGCGCGCCGACCAGGTGCGAACCCTCGCCGCCGACCGGCGCCACCTCGCCGTCCTCGGGCGAGTACCAGCCGCGCAGGAACTGCCGCCGACCGGCCGGGGAGCGCAGGTCGGCGGTGCAGACCGCGCGGACCACCGGCCGGTGGATGTCGGGCGCGCCCATCATGGTGCGGATCACCGGGCGGACGAACAGCTCGAAGGAGATGTACGAGCTGACCGGGTTGCCCGGCAGGGCGAGCAGCGGGGTGCCCTGGATCCGGCCGAAGCCCTGCGGCTTGCCGGGCTGCATCCGCAGCCGCCGGAAGTCCATCTCGCCGTACTCGGCGAAGACCTCCTTGACCACGTCGTACGCGCCGACGCTCACCCCGCCGCTGGTGACGATCAGGTCGGCCCGGCCGAGCTGGTCCTCCAGGACGGCCCGGAGAACGGACGCGTCGTCAGGAACGCCGCCGACCCGGTACGCGATCGCCCCGGCGTCCTGGGCGGCGGCGGTCAGCGTGAAGCTGTTGGAGTCGGAGATCTGGCCGGGGCCCACCGGGTCACCGGGCTGGACGAGTTCGCTGCCGGTGGAGAGCACCACCACGCGCGGGCGGGGGCGGACCCGGACGGTGCCGCGGCCGATCGCGGCCAGCAGGCCGAGCTGGGTGGGGCCGAGCAGGGCGCCCGCCTCCAGCACCCGCTCCCCTGCCGACAGGTCGCTGCCCCGGCGGCGGATGTGCGCGCCCTCGGTGACCGGGCGGAGCACCCGGACCTCGTCCGAACGGTCCGCGGGCGCGGCGGTCATCGCGTCGGCGGCCCGGCCGGTGCCGCTGCCGCCGTCGGTCCACTCGACCGGGGCGACCGCCTCCGCGCCGGGCGGCACGGGCGCGCCGGTCATGATCCGGGCGGTCTGGCCGGGGCCGACCTTGGGGAGTTCACCCGCACCGGCCGCAATCTCGCCGACCACGGTGAGCACCGAGGGGTACTGCTCGGTGGCCCCTGCGGTGTCGGTGGTGCGGACCGCGTAGCCGTCCATCGAGCTGTTGTCGAAGGGCGGCAGGTCGACCTCCGAGGAGACGTCCTCGGCCAGCCGGCAGCCCTGGGCGTCGAGCAGCTGGAGCTCGATCGGCGGGAGCGGGACGACATCTGACAGTACGTCCGCCAGATGCTCGTCCACGCTCCACATGCGCGGCGGCGCCGGGGTCTCTTCGCAGCAGGAATCCGAAGTCGTCCCGGTCATCGCTCACACTCGCCTTCTGGTCAGCCCTGCATCTCCGTGGCGACGAACTCCTTGAGCCAGGACCGGAACTCCGGGCCGAGGTCATCACGTTCGCACGCCAGACGGACGATAGCGCGAAGGTAGTCCGCGCGGTCGCCGGTGTCGTACCGGCGGCCCTTGAAGAGCACCCCGTGCACCGGGCCGCCGCCGGTCTCGTCGCGGGTCGCCAACTCGCGCAGCGCGTCGGTCAGCTGGATCTCGCCGCCCCGGCCGGGCTCGGTCTCGCGCAGCACGTCGAAGACGGCCGGGTCGAGGACGTAGCGGCCGATCACCGCGTAGTTCGACGGGGCGTCGGCCGTGTCGGGCTTCTCCACCAGGTCCGTGATCCGGAAGACGTCCTCGCCGAAGCCGTTGGGCTTGACCGCGGCGCAGCCGTACAGGTGGATCTGCTCCGGCTCGACCTCCATCAGCGCCACCACCGAGCCGCCGAGCTCCTGCTGGACCTCGATCATCCGGGACAGCAGCGGGTCGCGCGGGTCGATCAGGTCGTCACCGAGCAGGACCGCGAACGGCTGGCCCGCCACGTGCTGCTCGGCAACCGAGACCGCGTGGCCGAGGCCCTTCGGGTCGCCCTGACGGACGTAGTGCATGTTGGCCAGCTGCACCGACTCCTGGACCCGGCGGAGCTTGTCCTTGTCACCCTTACGAGCGAGCAGCTCCTCGAGCTCGTAGGCCCGGTCGAAGTGGTCCTCGAGAGCGCGCTTGTTGCGGCCCGTGACCATCAGTATGTCGGAGAGGCCGGCTGCGGCGGCCTCCTCGACGACGTACTGGATCGCGGGCTTGTCGACGACCGGCAGCATCTCCTTCGGGGTGGCCTTGGTCGCGGGGAGGAACCGGGTCCCCAGCCCGGCGGCAGGCACCACGGCCTTGGTGACAGGGAGGCGGGTGTTCGTCGTCGTCATGCGTCAGACCTTACTAAGGCGGGGTTCCACCGGGCTGAGAGCAGGGTTAACCAGCGATGAACCAACGGCTGGTCAGGGGCCCGTGTCGTGTCCAGCAGCCACAGCGGCCGTCGAGTGGGCGGTGCCGGCGGAGGTGAGGGAGGCCTTCTCCGTACCGGGCGACAGATTACCGGTGATTTCGGCCGCCTCCGCCACGCCGTCCACCCCGATCAGCTCGGCAGCCTCCGCCACCCCGCCCAGCCCGGCCAGCTCGGCCGCCCCGCGCCAGCAGTCGCCGCCCCCGGCGCGCGCCACCCCGAGCGCGCGGTCGGCGGCGCGCAGCAGCAGCGCGGCGTGCGCCCCGTCCTCCGGGAGCACCGCGATCCCGACCGCCGCGGTCAGACCGTTCCGCCCCGACACCCGGCCCGGCTCCGCACCGGCCGGGGACCAGTCGAGCAACTGGTGCCTGCGGACCGTCCAGCAGAGCCGCTCGGCCACCTGCACCGCGCCGTCCAGGCCGGTGTCCGGCAGCACCACCAGGAACTCCTCGCCGCCGTACCGACCGAGGGTGTCCGAGCGGCGGATCTCCACGCTCAGCCGCTGCGCGAGGTCGCGCAGTATCGCGTTGCCCCGGGCCCGGCCGTGCTCGGCGACCACCGCCTCGAAGCCCGCGATCTCCACCATCAGCAGGGCCAACGGCCGTGGCACGGCACCCGGGTCGACTCGGCGGGCGCGCTCCACCTCACGGTCCAGGGTGAGCTGGAGGTGCCGGTAGTTCCACACCCCGGTGAGCGGGTCGCAGGACGCGGTGCGCTGGAGCACGTCCCGCTCGGCGGTCAGCTCGTCGACCAGGAGCCGGAGCGCGGCCTCCCGACTCTCGGCGTCGGCGGCCCGTCGGCGCAGCCGAAGGCCCGTCAGGGCGACGGCGCCCAGCGCCGGGGCGCTGAGCACGGCCAGCGCCTGGACCAGGAACGGGGTGGACATCCGGTGCCTTCCGCATGTCAGGCTCTGTGCACCGGGAAGCCGCCGCTCGCCGAGAGGGAGTGCGGGCGGGCCACCCGGCCGGAGCGGGACCAAGGAGTATCCAGTGCACAACGACAAAGCCGGTCTGAGGTCACGCCTGCTCGCAGAACGGCGTGAACTGTCCCCCGAACGGCGGGAGCACGCCGCCGCACGGCTGGCCGCGCACGCCGGGTCGCTCGCGCGGGCGGGCCAGACCGTCGCGGCGTACGTCTCGGTCGGTGGCGAGCCCGGCACCCGGCCGCTGCTGGACGCGCTGCGGGCGGACGGGGTCCGGGTGCTGCTGCCCGTCCTGCTGCCCGACAACGACCTGGACTGGGCCGAGTACCAGGGCCCGGAGTCACTCGCCCCGGCCGGTCGCGGCCTGCTGGAGCCGACCGGTCCACGGCTCGGCCCGGACGCGGTCTGCGCGGCCGAGCTGGTCCTGCTGCCCGGCCTCGCGGTGGACCGCCGCGGCATCCGGCTGGGCCGCGGCGGCGGCTCCTACGACCGGGTGCTGGCCCGGCTGACCCGCCGTCAGGCCGACCCGGTGCTGGCCACCCTGCTGTACGACACCGAGCTGCTGGACACCGTCCCGGCCGAGCCGCACGACCTGCCGGTGCACGCCGTGGTCACCCCGTCCGGCGTGCACCGGCTGGCCGGCTGAGCGGCCGGCTCAGCCGCTGGTGAGCACCAGCTTGTGCTTGGTGGCCTGCTCGACCTGCTCCGGGGACCAGGCCCAGGGCAGCAGTTCGCCCTTGATCCAGAGCTCGGTCTGGTCGTTGTAGTTGTCGTGGAAGGCGTGCCCGGAGGCGCCGCCGACGTTGATCCAGTGCGAGGCGTCGAAGTTGCTCAGGTCGACCACCATCCGCATCGAGGGCACCCAGTCCACCTGGTAGCCCGCCGCCGCGTTCCAGCCCGCCGCGTTGACCGCCGCGGTGCCGCCGGAGAGCTGGTACGGGCCCCGGTTCAGCAGCTTGTGCACGAGCCCGGAGGCGGCCGAGGAGTCGTCCTTGCCGAGGGTCTGCTCGGTGAGCGTCAGGGTGTGCAGCCGGCCCCAGCTCCAGGTGGAGATGTCCTTGGTGAGCTTGGCGGTCAGCTCCTGCCTGGCGTTCTTGAGCGACTCGGCGAGCAGCTTGCCGAGGCCCTGCTGGGACTGGTGGTTGACGTCCTTGTACTCCCACCACGGGCTGTCCGGCTGGTCGAGCAGGGTGCGCACCACCTCGGTCCAGCGGTCCCCGCCGTCCGGCTGGGCCTGGCCCGGGTCACGGGTGCCGCAGACGGTGACCGGCGGTGCCGGGTTGAGGTCGTCGTCCGGCAGCGTGGAGTCGCGCTTCTGACGGACCAGCAGGCAGTCGCCCTCGACCCGCAGCCCGGCCGGGAACTTCTGGCCGAAGGCGAGCGTGAGCAGCTGACGCCAGACCGCGTTGTAGTAGGCGGCGGCGGCCGAGTCGGCGTCCTGGTGGAAGTTCCAGTCCTTCAGCAGGTCCTGGGCCTCGCGCACGTACGGGTCGTCGATCCGGACCTTGAGCAGCAGCGGCACCAGGGTCTTGGCCATCACGCTGGTGTTGTCCAGCTGCATGAGCCGCATGTCGTCCGGGGAGATCTTGCCGTCGTTCTTCAGCCGGTCGGCGATCTGATCGGTGATCTCCTTGGCCCGAGTGCCGTACTCCCAGTCCTTGGTCAGCAGGTAGCTGTACTTCTGGTCCACCACGGCCTGGTTTGCGGTGACGATGTAGCCGGCCGTCGGGTTGAAGCTGTAGGGCAGCGACCTGAACGGGATCGGCTCGACCTTCCCGGCGGAGTCGGTCTTCCAGCCGTACGAGGAGTCCCAGCCCGGCGCGGGGTAGCGGCCGTCGCCCTTGGTGCGCTGCGGGATCAGGCCGGGTGCCTGGTAGCCGATGTTGTTCTTGGTGTCGGCGTAGATCAGGTTCTGCGCGGGGACCGAGAAGTCGGCCGCGGCGGTGCGGAACGTGTCCCAGTTGCCCGCCAGGTCCAGCTTGAAGACCGCGTCCATGGTCTTCCCCGGGACCAGCGCCGTCCACTGCAGGGCGACGCCGTAACCGGCGGCCCGGTCGGGGGCGTTGTCGGCGGGGGCGTACTTGCCGACGTTCTGCTGCTCGGTGCTCTTGTCGGAGATCAGCGGGCCGCGGTCGGTGCTGCGCACCACGATGGTGCGGTCCTCACCGCCGGCCACCTTGATGGTCTCCTTGCGGGTCTCGAAGGACTTCTGCTTGCCGTCCACCAGGTAGGTCTCCGGGCTGGTGACCTTCTGCAGGTAGAGGTCGGTCACGTCGGCGCCCAGGTTGGTGAAGCCCCAGGAGATGTTCTGGTTGTGGCCGATCACCACGCCCGGCATCCCGGCGAAGGTGTAACCCGCGGCGTCGAACCCGCAGGCCGGACCGACGCTGCGGCAGTGCAGGCCCATCTGGTACCAGACCGACGGCATGGCCGGGCCGAGGTGCGGGTCGTTGGCCATCAACGGCTTGCCGGTGGTGGTGAACTGGCCGCGGACCACCCAGGAGTTGGAGCCGATGCCCTGGCCGGGCCGCCCCAGCAGCTGCGGCAGCGTGGCCATCCGGTCGGCCACGTCCTTGAGCAGCGCCTCGCTGCCGGCCCGGCCCTGGGTGGTGGCCGTCGCGGGCGCCGCAGGGGCCGTACCGTCGGCCGGCTGGTAGACGCCGTCGACGACCTTGCCGGTCTTCACGATGGTGCCGTTGCGGTCGTACGGGTAGGCGGGGTAGAGCTGGTCGATCTTCTCCGGGCTGAAGTCCTGGGCCAGCAGCGAGCGGTCGATCTCCTCCTGCATGTTGCCGGAGAGGTTCCAGGCCATCGCCTTGAGCCAGGAGACCGAGTCCACCGGGTCCCAGGCCTCGGGCTTGTAGTCGCCGTTCACCGCGCCGAGCAGCGAGTACTCGAGCGAGGCCGAGCTGCCGCCGGGGTGCTCGCGCAGCCAGGCGTTCACGCCCTCGCTGTACGCCTGCAGGTACTTCTTGGTGTCCGGGGCGAGCAGCTGGTCGTACTCCTGCTGGGCCACCCGGCGCCAGCCCATGGTGCGCAGGAAGGAGTCGGTCTCGACCTGGCCGGAGCCGAACATCTCGGACAGCCGCCCGGCGGTGATGTGCCGTCGGACGTCCATCTCCCAGAACCGGTCCTGGGCCTGCACGTAGCCCTGGGCCCGGAACAGGTCCTCGGAGCTGTCGGCGTAGAGCTGCGGAATCCCGTTGCCGTCGCGCTTGACGTCCACCGGCGCGGTCATCCCGGCCACCTTGACGCTGCCCTCGACCACCGGGAACGACGACCGGACGGTCTGCACGGCGAAGAACCCGGCGCCCGCGGTGCCCGCGATCAACAGCACGACCAGCACGAGCACGAACAGACGAGCGCGCCGGAACCTCTTCGAGCGGGGCATCTGGTTGAGTCCTTGGCTGGGAGACGGGCGGCCGTGACAGACCACCACATTAGGGCGCACCGGCCGAGGGAGCCGCACCCGGGGGCGTCCAGGCCGGATCAGGTGGACCCTACCGGGCCAAGCTGGACGGGAGCTGGTCGGCCGGATGTAAAAGAACAGGTAAAATGTTAGACTCGGTAACGACTTGCAGCCGACGGACCGTCAGGTCCCCTGCCGGACGCTGCCTTCAGACGCCCCATCAGCCCGCCCCCTCACTGCGCCGAGGTGCCACTGCGTGACTGTCGACGACCTGAACCGCTTTCTGCTCGAAGCCGCCGTGGTCCTGCTGGTCGCGGTGGTCGCGGTGCGCATCTCGACCCGCTCCGGCCTCCCCAGCCTGCTGATCTACCTCGGGATCGGAGTGGCGCTCGGCCAGAACGGCCTGGGCATCGAGTTCAACAACGCCGAGCTGACCCAGGTGCTCGGCTACACGGCGCTGGTCGTGATCCTCGCCGAGGGCGGCCTGAAGACCAGCTGGCGGTCCATCAAACCCGTGATGCCGGCCGCCACCGTGCTGGCCACCGCGGGCGTCGCGGTCAGCGTCGCGGTCACCGCGGCCGGCGCGCACTACCTGGCCGACTTCGACTGGCGCACCTCACTGCTGCTCGGCGCGATCGTCTCCTCCACCGACGCCGCCGCGGTCTTCTCGGTGCTGCGCACCGTCCCGCTGCCGTCCCGGCTGAACGGACTGCTGGAGGCCGAGTCCGGCTTCAACGACGCCCCCGTGGTGATCCTGGTGCTGGCCTTCGCCACCAGCGGCCCGCTGGACTCCTGGTACGTGCTGGTCGGCACGATCATCGCCGAGCTGGCGATCGGTGCCGCGGTCGGCCTGGCGATCGGCAAGCTCGGCGCGTACGCCGTCCGGCACATGGCGCTGCCGTCCTCCGGCCTCTACCCGATCGCCGTGATGTCGCTGGCGGTCGGCGCGTACGCGGGCGGCGCGCTGCTGCACGGCTCCGGCTTCCTCGCGGTCTACGTCGCCTCGCTGGTGCTCGGGAACTCCAAGCTCCCGCACGGCCCGGCGGTGCGCGGCTTCGCGGACGGGCTGGCCTGGATCGGGCAGATCGGCATGTTCGTGGTGCTCGGCCTGCTCTGCACGCCCGCCAGCATGGGCAGTGCGATCATCCCCGCGCTGGTGCTGGGCACCGTGCTGGTCTTCCTGGCCCGGCCCGCCTCGGTGCTGATGACCATGACGCCGTTCCGGCTGCCCTGGCGCGAGCAGGCACTGCTCAGCTGGGCCGGGCTGCGCGGCGCGGTGCCCATCGTGCTGGCCACCATCCCGCTGGTCGCGCAGGCCCCGCTGGCCCGCGAGGTGTTCAACATCGTCTTCATCCTGGTGGTGGTCTTCACCCTGCTCCAGGGCCCCACCCTGCCGCTGGTCGCCAAGTGGCTGCGGATCTCGGAGGGCGCGCTCGGCCAGGACCTCGGGATCGAGTCCGCCCCGCTGGAGCGCCTGCACGGCCAGCTGCTCTCGGTCTCGCTCTCGGCCGGCTCCCGGATGGCCGGGGTGGAGATCAGCGAACTCCGGCTGCCCGCCGGGGCCGCCGTCACCCTGGTGGTCCGCGACGGCAGCAGCTTCGTCCCCGACCGCACCACCGTGCTCCGCCCGCTCGACGAACTGCTGGTGGTCACCACCGAGGAGGTCAGCGAGGCCGCCGAGCGCCGACTGCGCGCGGTCGACCAGGGCGGAAAGCTGGCGGGGTGGCTGCGCGGGCGGTAGTTCATGTGTTTTGCGCGACGTTCACCTTCGGTTCGCTGGGCGAGTCGCCGTCCAACCCGTAAGATGACGGATAAAGCTTTGGTATCAACTGACACATCCGCAACATCTGCCTGAAGCAGAGTTGGCGCGACCGCTCGGCGGCCGCGGTCCGCAGCAGTTCCTGCCCTCTGGCCCCCGCTTCCACGACGGCCAGCCGGACCCGGTATCACCCCGGTCGACGCGCGAGAGGACGACTCTCGGCGCCGTCGGGGTCTCCCAACCCCTTCCGCGCTACCAGGCAGCAGAAGGAAACCAACCGTGACGGCCCGCCGAACGGTCGACAACCCCACCCGCGTCGGGTACGGAGCGCTGCTCCGCACCCCCGGTGCCTGGACGTTCCTGGCACCCGCATTCGCGGCCCGGCTCCCGTACGCCATGCTCAGTCTGGGCATCGTGCTGCTGGTGCTGGACACTCACGGCTCCTACGGCACCGCCGGGCTGGTCGCGGCGGTCGCCGCGGTCGCCCAGGCCCTGATCGGCCCGCAGACCGGCCGGCTGGCCGACCGGTACGGGCAGTCCGCCGTACTGCTGCCGAGCGTCCTGGTGCACGCCCTCTCGGTCGGCGCGCTGATCGCGCTGGCTGTGGGCCACGCACCGGTCTGGACGCTCTTCCTGGCCGCCGCGCCCGCCGGGGCCAGCGTCCCGCAGATCGGCGCGATGGTCCGGGCCCGCTGGGTCTCCCGGCTCTCCGACTCCCCGGCCACGTTGAACACGGCCTTCGCCTTCGAGTCGGTCACCGACGAGTTCACCTTCGTGATCGGCCCGGTGCTGGCCGGCCTGATCGCGACCGGGATCAACCCCTCGGCCGGACTGATCGCCGAGGCCGCCCTCACCGTGGCCGGCGGCCTGGCCTTCGCCGCCCAGCGCTCCACCGCACCGGCCCGGCACCCCCGCACCGCCGGGGTCAAGCGCGCCTCGGCCCTCGCCTCCCCGGGCGTCCGGCTGCTGGCGGGCTCCTTCCTGGGCGTGGGCACCATCTTCGGCGCCATGCAGGTCTCGATCACCGCCTTCGCCAAGGCCGGCGGCCAGGAGGACCTGAGCGGCATCGTCTACGGCGTCTTCGCCGGCGGCTCGATGCTGGCCGGTGTGCTGTACGGGCTGGTCAACTGGCGGCACTCGGCCCGGCAGCGGATGCTCGGCTGCTACGCCCTGCTGGTGCTCGGCTGCTCCACCCTGTGGGCGATGCCCAACCTGACCTCGCTGGCGATCGCCGGGCTGTTCTGCGGCCTGGCCATCGCTCCCACCCTGATCACCGGCTACACGCTGGTCGAGACCCTGGTCGCGGACGGCGCCAAGACCGAGGCCTTCACCTGGCTCACCGGCGCCATCGGCCTTGGCCTGGCGGCGGGCTCCACGGTGGCCGGGATGCTGATCGACAGCTACGGCGCCTCGGGCGGATTCGTGGTGCCGGTGGTGGGCTCCGGGCTCGGCCTGGTCGCCCTGCTGACACTGCGTCGACTGCTGGTCGCGCCGAGCGCTCCGAGCCGCACCGTGGCCCGGGGCGGAACCGTCGGCGGTGGGCAGGCGTCCGTTCTCACACCTGCGGCGCTGGACTGATCCCACGGAATGCCGCATCATTGAGGATCGTTAGCACTCATCAGGCGAGAGTGCCAGGGGGAACTGCAGGAGGAAGCCAAGTGCCCACGTACCAGTACCAGTGCACCGAGTGCGGGACCGGCATGGAGGCGGTGCAGAAGTTCACCGACGACGCGCTGACCACGTGCCCCGAGTGCCAGGGGCGGCTCCGCAAGGTCTTCTCCGCCGTGGGTGTGGTCTTCAAGGGTTCGGGCTTCTACCGCACCGACAGCCGCTCCTCGTCCAGCAGCTCGGTGAGCTCCTCGACGTCGGCGTCCTCGGCCCCGGCCGCCTCGACGCCCGCTCCGGCGGCCTCGGCCGGCTCCTCGTCGTCGTCCTCGGCATCGAGCTCGGCCTCGGCTTCGACCAGCTGACCCGCGTCTTTCCGGACGGCCCGGTCCCGCACTTCGGTGCGGGGCCGGGCCGTCCGGCTTTTCCACAGCCGGACGGGTGACCTGCGCTGTCCACAGCCCCGGGTTGTCCACAGGGTTGCGCCTCGTTCTGCCACCGCCTCCGGCCCGGCCGCACGCTGATCCCGCGACGTTCCCTCGACGACGCGTCCCGATCGGAGGCGGTGCCCCATGACCACCCTGCACGCCCGCGCCACGGTGCCCAGCACGATCTCATCGGTCCCGCCCCGCCAGGTGGTCCCGGTCTTCGCACCGATCCGCCGCGGCTCCGGCGGCCGGCACCGGCTCCAGCGGGCCGTCCGCCACCGCCCGGGCCTGCTCGCCACCAGCCTGCTGGCCGCAGCCACCGCCCTAGCCGCCGGCCCGCTGCGCCCCGGCTCACCACCCCCGGCCTCGTCCCCAGCCGTGGCGGCCGAGGCCGTCAGCGCACCCCGCTGCCCCGGCACGGCTCCGCCCTCATAAACCGACGGAGCGTCAACTCCGCGCCGCGAAGATCACCCGTAACCGATCCGGCCAGGCCTCGTTCAGCGCGGCATGAAGGGCTTCAAGGAATTCCTGCTCCGCGGCAATGTCATCGACCTCGCCGTCGCCTTCGTCATCGGCGCGGCTTTCACCAAGGTCATCAACGCTTTCGTCGACGGCGTCATCAACCCGCTGGTCGGGGCGTTCGGCGCCAAGGACCTGGCGTCCTACTCGTCCTGCCTGAAGGGCCCCTGCGAGGTGGACGCCGACGGGAAGGTCACCTCCGGCATCTTCATCCTGTGGGGCTCGGTGCTCAGCGCCGTGCTCACCTTCCTGATCACCGCGGCGGTGGTCTACTTCGTGCTCATCGTCCCGATGAAGCACCTGATGGCCAAGCGCAAGACCCCACTCGAGGAGGCCGCCGAGGCGGAGGCCAAGGAGGTTCAGCTGCTCACCGAGATCCGCGACGCCCTGGTCCGCCAGCGCTGACCCACCCGCAGTCCGCCCACCCGCTCCGCTCGCGCCCGGCCGCCGTCCTGCTATCCCCCGTGGTGCGGCGGCCGCTGACTCCGGTACCAGTCGATCCCGCGCCCCGTACTCTCCCGGGCACCGCCCCAGCCCTGGTCGGTGTCGTCGCTGGTCTGCCGGTCGAAGGGGTCCTCGAAGACCAGCTTCGGCTTCGGCTTCGGTTCCTGCTCCGGCTTCTGCTGCTCGGGCTGCTGCTCCGGCACCACGCCACTCCCTCTCACTCGCCCGACTGCTCCCCCAAGCCTAGGCCGCAACGGCAACGGACCCCGCCGGGGCCGAAGCCCGGACAGGGTCCGTGTACTGCCGCACCGGCTCAGGCGGCTTCGAAGCCCGCGTGGTCGGCGATCTTCTTGAGCTCCGCCAGCGCGTGCTTCTCGATCTGGCGGATCCGCTCCCTGGTCAGCCCGTGCTGCTTGCCCACCTCGGTGAGCGTCCGCTCACGGCCGTCCTCCATCCCGTACCGGGACCGGATGATCGAAGCCGTCCGGTCGTCCAGCCGGCCGATCAGATCGTCCAGCTCCTCCCGACGGAGCATCACCATCACGGCGTCCTCCGGCGAGACCGCGCCGGTGTCCTCCACCAGGTCACCGAACTGGGTTTCGCCCTCGTCGTCCACCGCCATGTTCAGACTGACCGGGTCACGGGCCCAGTCCAGCACGTCCTTGACGCGCTGCTCCGTGGTGTCCAGCTCGGCGGCGACCTCCGCCGGGTCGGGCTCGCGGCCCAACTCCTTCGCCTTCTCGCGCTGCACCCGCCGGATCCGGCCGAGCTCCTCCACCAGGTGGACGGGGAGCCGGATGGTGCGGGACTGGTCGGCGATCGACCGGGTGATCGCCTGCCGAATCCACCAGGTCGCGTAGGTGGAGAACTTGAACCCCTTCGCGTAGTCGAACTTCTCGACCGCCCGGACCAGGCCGGCGTTCCCTTCCTGGATCAGGTCGAGCAGCGGGAGACCGCTGCGCGGGTAACGCCTGGCCACCGCCACCACCAGTCGGAGGTTTGACCTGATGAAGACGTCCTTGGCGCGCTCGGCGTCCTCGGCTATCGCCTCCAGCTCCGCCCGCTTCGTGCCTTTGGGCAGCGGCGGCTGGTCCAACAGGTGCTGGGCGTAGACACCGGCCTCGATCCGCAGCGACAGCTCGACCTCCTCGGCGGCGTCGAGCAGCGGCGTCCTGGCGATCTCGTCGAGATACATACCGACAAGGTCGCGGTCGGCCTCAAGGTTGTTCGGGCGGGCCGCGCGAGTCCGGTCGGCCCTGTCGCGAACGACGGCACGAGTGGCCATGCTTGCTCCCTTGCTGCTGGTGCCGGTCTTCGGATCTCGCCCCGCCAGGTGTGAGCCGGGGCAAAGAGATGCGGGCCTCGGAGAGGCTCACACGTAACGATCCAACGCACAGAATTCGGACAACATTCCCAACTCACCCAGTTTCTTCTTCCGATGCAGTATCCTGCGACTTTTCACCCGCGATCATGAACGCTTGGTGACATCGCGACGACCGGGAGTGCTGGGCGGACTTTCGGCACTCCGTCAACGAACGACGGCACCCATCCGCAGCTTCTCCGCGCAAAAGATGCCAAATCGCTATCGCTCCGGGGCCGGATCCACCACTCGCCCTGGGAAGGTGTCAGCCATGTACCCGCCCATCGACGGCACCCGCGCCGATACCGGGTCGGCCGCCCCCGCCGTCCGCCGACGGCAGCGTCTGCTGATCTGCTCGGCCCTGGCGTTCGGCTCCGCCGCACTGCTCGGTGTCCTGCTGGCCCTGGTGACGGCCCACTGGGGCCCGCTGGCCCGGCTCGACCGGGGCTGGGTGAACTCACTGCACGGCTACGCGCTCCAGCACAACATCTGGACGGCGGCCATGCAGACCCTCGCCGACATCGGCAGCACCATCACCATGCGGGTGCTGCTCGGCCTGGCGGCGGTCTGGCTCTGGGCGATCGGCGCCCGCACCCTCGGCGGCTGGGCCGCCACCCTGATACTGACCGGCTGGCTGGCCAGCTGGCTCGGCAAGAACGTCGTAGGCCGGGAACGGCCGCGCTTCGCCGCCCCGGTCGCCCAGGCCAGCGGGTACTCGTTCCCGTCCGGCCATGCCCTCGCCTCCGCCATCACCTGCGCCGCGCTGGTGATCCTGATCTGGCCCCGGGCGAACCGGGCCGGCCGGGCGGTGGCCTGCACCGCCGCCACGCTCGCCGTGCTCGCGATCGGCTGGACCAGGATCGCGCTCGGCGTGCACTGGCCGAGCGACGTGCTGGCCGGCTGGCTGACCGCCGCCCTGGTGGTCGGCGCCGTCACGCTCGCCGTCGAGTTGTGGCAGCCCGGCGCCCTGTCCCGGGACGTCCGCCGGGTCGACTGGCGGACCAGGCCACGGATCCAACGCGTACTGGCCACCGGCGCCCCGGGCCCGGACCTCGATCCCGACCTCGGTTTCGACCAGGCCTTCACCCCCGCCCCGAACCCTGGCCCGGGCCTCGCCCCCGAGCCGCTTCGGAGGCCCGCCCGCCGAGCTGACGGTCCGTGAGAAGCGTCACATCCTCGTTCGAGGATCGCACCGGGAGGGAAGGGACAGGGGCCCACCAACCGAATCAGTCCCGGTCGGTACCGGAAAAATCGGGACCAACTACCCCGTGCACGGCAGTTCGGGGCGGGTGGCCACCCGCCTCCCCGCAGGTCGGGAGATGTCCGGCACACGGCACGGATCTCCCCATCAAGTGCCGCAGTGAGGCAGACTGCTGCCGCCGGGTGTGCCTGCACCCGGCCGGGCCGGGCAGTCGCAGCACAGCAACCGCACGTCCACTGCCCAGGCACCGAGCGACGGGGGGCGAATGACCATGCACACGACGGACGGGCCCTCCGGCCCGTACGACGACCCGCCCACCATGCCGCTGCGTCAGATATCCGACGACCAGGTGATGCCCGGCACGGGCCAGCCGACCGTCCAGCTCGGCCAGCAGGTGCCCAGCCCCCGCCTTCCGTACGCCCCGGTCCCGCCGCCCCCGGTCCCCCCGGCCGTGGCGCCGCCCGCCGAGGCGGCCAAGCCGGCCTCCACCGCCCGCAACGGCATGATCATGGCGCTCGGCTCGCTGACCTCACGGGCGCTCGGCTTCGTCCGGGCCGGCGTGATCACCGCCGCGCTCGGCACCGGTTTCATAGCCGACGGCTACGCGGTGGCCACCATGCTGCCGAACACGATCTTCATCATGCTGATCGGCGGCGTGCTCAACTCCGTCTTCGTCCCCGAGCTGGTGCGCGCCGCACAGCAGCACGCGGACAAGGGTGTCGCCTACACCAACCGCCTGCTGACGGTCTGTGGGGTCGTGCTGGTCACGATCACCGCGGTGGCCTTCTTCTGCGCCCCGCTGATCGTCGACAGCTACACCCCCTACGGCCCCGGCGACACCGTCCAGCGCGACCTGACCATCGCGCTGGCCAGGTACTGCCTGCCGGCCATCCTGTTCTACGGCTTCTTCGGGTTGCTCGGCCAGGTGCTCAACTCGCGCGACAGGTTCGGCGCGATGATGTGGGCGCCGGTGCTCAACAACGTCGTGGTGATCGCCGTCTTCAGCCTCTACCTGGCGATCTTCGTGCACGCCAAGGACGCCGGGGACGTCTCCGACGGGGCGACCATGCTGCTCGGGCTCGGCAGTGCCTTCGGCATCCTGGTCCAGGCGCTGGCCCTGGTGCCCTCGCTGCGGGCCTCCGGCTTCCGCTACCGCCCGCGCTTCGACTGGCGCGGCTCCGGCCTGACCACCCCGCTGCGGGCGGCCGGCTGGGCGCTGCTGCTGGTGGTGGTCACCCAGCTGGCCTTCATGGCGATCACCAACCTGGCCACCGGCGCGGCGTCACTGGCCAAGCACGACGGCCTGACCCAGGGCCTGGGCTACACCCCGTACAACAACGCCTATCTGCTCTTCATCGTCCCGCAGGGCATCATCACGGTCTCCCTGGTCACCGCGATCCTGCCGAGCATGTCCCGCTCGGTCACCGCCGGCCGGTTCGAGGACGTCGGCCGCGAGCTGGCGCACACCCTGCGGAGCTCGGCCGGGATGATCGTCCCGGCCTCGGCGATCTTCCTGTCGCTGGCCGGCCCGATCGCCGCCCTTGCCTACCAGCACGGGCCCGGCGTGACGGACGCGGACATCGACGTGGTCACCCAGATCCTGATGGCCTTCGCGCTCGGCCTGCCCGCATTCTGCGCCCAGTACGCGCTGGCCCGCGGCTTCTACGCGATGAGCGACGCCAAAACCCCGTTCTGGCTCACCACGATCACCTCCGGCAGCAACGTGCTGCTCTCCTGGGCCGCGTACCTGGTGCTGCCAAGCCGCTGGATCATCGTCGGGATGGCGGGCGCACACACCGTCGCGGTGCTGATCAGCGCGGCCATCACCGGGCGCGCACTCGGCCGCCGGCTGCGCAAAGAGGGCGCCGCCACCGCGGCCCCGCTGCCCGCCGACGCCACCCTGGAGCTCGGCACCGGCCATCGTCCCCGGGTCCGCAGCGGTCTGGACGGCGGCCGGCTGGTCGCCCTGCACCTGACGCTGGCGCTCGCCTGCGCCCCGGGCGCGCTCGCCGCGTACTGGCTGACCGGCAAGCTCGACTCGGCGCTGGGCGGCGGGATGCCGGCCGCGCTGGCGGCGCTGGCGGCCGGTCCGCTCGCGGTGCTGGTCTCGGTGCTGCTGCTGGCCCGCCCGCTCGGTGCGGGTGCGGCGGTCGCCCCGCTGGCCCGCAAACTGCGGATCCCCTACCCGGAGCCGGCGGTCGGCGGCGGCAAGCACCGTCGCTGACCACAGCCGACGCACCGTCAGAACCCTGCGCCGGCAGGGCTTGTGACAGACCCGTGACACCTCCACGCCCCTCGTTCGGTCGCGGACGGCCGACCGGCTGTTAGCGTCGGCCGAGACCGGTCCAGCGGCCGGATCGGACGCGGGGTGGGTCTGCTGACACCGTTGACTGTCGTACTCCGAAGGCGCCAAGGCCCCGCCGGCCGCCCGGCCCGCTTCGCCGCCGCCGTGGTCACGGCGAGCACCGGGCTCGCGCTGTTCTCGATCGCCGCCTCGGCCGCCCCGGTGACCGGTTCGGACGCCCGGCAGCGCCAGTTCGCCGCCGCAGCCGCCGAGTTCGAGGTGCCGCAGAGCGTGCTGCTGGCACTCGCCTACCGGCAGACCCGCTGGGAGTCGCACAACGGCGAGCCGAGCACCACCGGCGACTACAACGTGATGGGCCTGACCCAGGTCGACCTGCCCGGTCAGGACAGCCCGGCCCTGCACACCTTGGACGAAGCGGCCGCACTGCTCGGCCGCCCGGCCGAACAGCTGCGTACCGACCCGCAGCAGAGCATCCGGGGTGGCGCCGCACTGCTCGCCAAGTACCAGAAGGAGAGCGGCGGTTCACTCGGTACCGGTCCGGAGACCTGGTACAACGCGGTGGTCCGGTTCAGCCGGACCGCACCCGCTGCAGGTGGCAACGTCTTCGCCGACCAGGTCTTCGAGACCGTCCGCGAGGGCGTGGCCAGGACCACGACGGACGGTCAGACCGTCAGCACGCCCGCCGACCCCGCGCTGACCGTGGACCGTCCGGTGCCGGCCCGCTCCGCCACGCCGGGCGACCTGGAGTGCCCGGCGACCCTGAGCTGCCGGGGCGCCTGGGCCGACGACGCCAACTACGCGGTCACCGACCGCCCGGCCGACGGTCAGAAGATCGAGTACATCGTCATTCACGACACCGAGGCGTCGTACGACGACACCGTCTCGACCTTCCAGGCCCCGGCCACCGAGGCCAGCGCGCACTACCTGATCGGCGCCGGCGACGGCCGGGTCGCCCAGTTGGTCAGCACCGGGAACACCGCCTGGCACACCGGCAACCGGACCTTCAACATGCACAGCATCGGCCTGGAGCACGAGGGTTACGCACTCGGCCGGAACCATGACAGGCGGCCGACCTGGTACTCCGAGCAGCTCTACCGCTCCTCGGCCGAGCTGACCAAATACCTGGCCGGGAAGTACGGCATCCCGCTGGACCGGCAGCACATCATCGGCCACGACGAGATCCCCAAGCCGGTCGACTCGGTGCCGCCGATGCACTGGGACCCGGGCACGTTCTGGGACTGGTCGCACTACATGGACCTGGTCGGCGCGCCGATCCGCGCCACCACCGGTGGTTCGCCGACGGTCGGTGGAGTGGTCACCATCGCCCCGCCGTTCGACGCCACCAACCGGCCGCCGGTGGCCGAAGTGCGGCCGCGCCCACAGAACTTCGTCCCCCTGCGCACCTCCCCCGACGACGCGGCCCCGCTGATCAGCGGCGGCACCACCGCGGCCTCGGACGTCCGCGCCAAGGCCGTCGCCGGGAGCAGCTACGTGGTGGCCGACCAACAGGGCGACTGGACCGCGATCTGGTACGACGGCGTGCAGGGCTGGTTCCCCAACCCGGACGGCCGGAGCGCCGCCGCCGACAACCGGCCCGGCCGGCACGTGGCCACCCCGCGCGCCGGTGTCGCAAGCATCCCGCTGTACGGCCGGGCGTTCCCGGAGCCGGCGGCCTACGCCAGGTACCCCGGCGTGACGTACGACGCCGCCGTGCACAGCCCAGTCCCGCTGAACATGAGCGTCCCGGCCGGGCAGAAGTACACCCTGCTCAGCGACACCCCGGTCAGGGGCGACAACTTCTACGACGTCGACGGCGTGCGGGCCGTGGTGACCGGGGAGGACACCTACTACCCGGTCCGCTACGGCCACCGGCTGGGCTTCCTGAAGTCCACCGATGTCGAGCTGACCGCCGCCGCCACTGCCCCTTACCCTGCGGACTGACCGGCTGCCGTCATCGCTCGCTTCACCGGTGCATCCAGGCCCGCCGGTCCAGGGTCGCCAGGGTGGTGTTCACCACCGCCACGCCGGCGAAGACAACGGCCCACCCGGGTCGGCCCACGCCGTACAGGGCGGCCACCGCAGCACCGAACACCAGCGCCTTCACGGCCAGAACTCCCGGCAGCGGCACCGGTATCCGGGCCTTCGGCGCGGCGAACAACCCCCACAACACGGCCGCCGCCACAGGAGCGGCCACCGCCAGGAGCAGCCGCAGCACCGTGGAGTCGGGGAACTGCCACCCCCACCAGGCGAGCACGGCAAGCGCCGCCACTTCCAGGACGAAGGCCAGGCCCTCGTTGGCCACGTGCAGGGAGGTCGGGAGCTTCATCCGGCTGCCATCCTTCGTCGCAAGAACGAGCACGAGCACAGGCCCGGACCGACTGCGGCGTCCGCCCCACGCACGGGGAAGGGCCCCGAACCGCAGTGGTTCGGGGCCCTTGGCCAGGTGTGCCCCATGCAGGATTCGAACCTGCGACACCGGCTTTAGGAGAGCCGTGCTCTATCCCCTGAGCTAATGAGGCGGGGGCCTGTGGAGACAAGCACCAGGTCAGACGGTGTGTGAGAACTCGGACGGTTGCCGTGAGGCCGCCGCCGACCGTTCCCACTGCGGGATGACCGTCTGACCGATGACAGACTAGCGGATCGTGCTGTCGGGGATCTCCTCAGTTCGCATCAGACGCCCGTGTGGGCGCCGGTGGCGGCGAGCTCGCGTACCGCGTCGGCGACGGCTCGGAAGTCCTTGCGCAGGATCTTGGAGTGGTTGCTCGCGACCTTCGCGCTGACCCGGATGTTCGGGTTGCGGGCGAGCACCGGGTCGAGGTTGGCGCGGATCTGTTCCATCAACTTGGCGTCACCGCCCAGGTTTCCGCCGGTGGCGAGCACGTACCGGGCTGGGACGGTCAGACGGTCGAAGACCGGGTTGAGGGCGGTGGGCGCGCAGAGCTCGTTGGCCTCGATGTTGATCTCGGCGTGCTGCGCGGCGCTCATCCGTGCGGCCAGGCCGAGCGGGCGGGCGATCGGGAACAGCGGGCTCATCTTGCGGAACAGCTTGCGGATCTGTTCCCGGGCGGCATCGTCGAGCCACTCGTGCGGCAGGGCGCCGTCCACGGACACCGCGCCGAGGGCGCGGTCCGGGTTCTGGGCGGCCCAGTGCACGGCGAGCATGGCGCCGTAGGACCAACCCACCAGGATCGGCCGTTCCGCTCCCCTGGCGGTGAGGACGGCGTCGAGGTCGCGCAGGCACGCCTGGAACGAGTAGTCCGTGGCGCGCTTCGACTTGCCGCGGGCGCGCTCGTCGTAGGTGATGTGCCGGTAGTCGCTGCCGAGTTCGGTGATGACGCGCCGCCAGTGCGACTGGTCGGCGTAGGAGCCGTTGAGGTAGACCACGGGACGGCCGGAGCCGCCGGTGTCGGTCACGGCCAGTGCGGTGTCGTCGATCGACACCATGCCGGTCCAGGCGGCTGTCGGGGCGGGGGCGGTGAACTTCTGCATCATGCTCTCCTGGCTCGTTGTTTCGAATGAGTGAAAAGCTACGTTGCATTCCATGATCTGGCAACAAGTTCACCGCGCCAAAATCGCATCACTGCAGGCCAAAGCCAAGAAATCGTTGCGGCAGCCTCGAATCAAATGCAACGGCAGCCGCCCCTGACGTTGCAATGAGATCAACGTGAACGCTCCGGGACGGGCTGGGGTTCGGTCGGGGACGGGGTCAGTCTGCCGCTGCGGCGCAGGGCGTTCAGTGCGGCAGCGCACGCCAGGCCCAGGAGCAGGAGTGCGATCCAGGGGATCGCCGACAGGCCGGCCGCGCGGGACGCGTCGAGTGCGGCTCCGGTGAGCAGGTTCCCTGCGGTGATGCCGACGCCGCAGATGGTGTTGTAGAGGCCGTAGTGCGTGGCGACCAGACGACCGCGGGCGAGGGTGACGATGGTGTCCATCTCGAACGGGTAGGCGATCATGGTCCCGATGGCGAGGAGCAGCGCGCAGGCCGCCGGGGGGACGACCGCCAGCACCCACCGCCCTGGTCCGGCTTCGGGAACCGGAACTGCCGCCGCGAAGAGCAGGGGCAGGAACGCCGCCGCCATCGCGAGCAGCCCGACGGCGAGTGCGTGACCGGACGGGAGCCGCTGCCTGCACCAGCGGGTGACCCGGGTCTGACCGAGGATCGTGGCGATTCCGGAGACGGCGAAGAGCGCCGCGACTCCGGCGGTGCCGACTGTGCCCTCTCCTCCGATCCGACGTACCTCCAGGGGTAGCGCGAGGTAGACCTGGAAGGCGAGGACGTACGAGCCGATCATCGCCCCGGAGAAGAGCAGGAACGGCCGGTTGGCGAGGATCGACCGCCATTGCGACAGGACGCTCTCGCGGTCGGCCGCCTTGCTGTCCACGGCTGTTCGGGCCGGCAGTGACCGGATCTGAATGACGCTCAGCACCGCGAAGATGCCTGCGGCCGTGAGGCAGGTGATCCGGAAGTCGATGCCGGTGAGCACCATCCCCACCAGCGGGCCGAGCAGGATGCCCGCCTGGTAGAAGATGTTGAACAGCGCGAAGGCCTCCACCCGCCGCTCACCGGCGTCCTGGGCCAGGTACGCGCGTACCGCCGGGTTGAACAGGGCGCCGGCCAGGCCGGCTGCCGCCGAGGCGAGCAGCAGCGCGGGCAGCGAGTCGACCAGGCCGAGCGCGGCGAAGCCGAGGGTGCGCAGCACGCAGCCTGCGACGATCAGCGGCTTGTAGCCCCAGCGGTCCGCCAGGGTGCCGCCGAGCAGAAACATGCCCTGCTGGCTGAAGTTGCGGACGCCCAGTACGAGGCCGACCAGCCAGCCGGCCAGACCCACGGTGCCGGCCAGGTGCTGCGCCAGGTACGGCATCAGCATGTAGAAGCCGAGGTTGATGGTGAACTGATTGGTCAGCAGGAGTCGGACGCTCCGATCGAAGGAGCGCACCTGCGCAAGGGTCGACTTCACCGGGCGTCCCCGTGGCTACCGCGCAGGGTGAGCGGGTCGACGACGTCGGCGCAGCGGGTCCAGCCGGTGACCTCCCGCTCGTCCAGCCGCGCGATGGTCTGCGGGTGGCCGGCGGGCGGGCGTTCGAGCAGGTTGTTCGTGGTGCAGTACTCGTCGTCGTAGACGGTTTCCAGGTAGCGCTGCGGGCCGTCGGGGAAGATCGCCGCGATCCGGGTTCCTTCGGGCAGAGTACGGGCCAGCCAGTCCGCGACCAGGGCGACCGCGCCCACACTCCAGCCGCCGGTGGCGTAGTGCGCGGACGCCAACTGGCGGCACGCCCAGACTGCTTCGTGGGGTGCGACCCAGTGCACCTCGGCGAAGGACCGGTAGTCGACGTTGCGGGGGTAGATGCTGCTGCCCAGACCGCGCATGAGCCGCGCGCGGGCGGGCTGGCCGAAGATGGTGGAGCCCACGGTGTCGACGCCGACCAGGCGCAGTTCGGGGAAGATCCCGCGCAGCACCCGGGAGACGCCGGCGGAGTGGCCGCCGGTGCCGACACTGGCCACCAGGACGTCCACGTGGCCGAGTTGGGAGGCCAGCTCGAGGGCGAGCGGGGTGTAGGCGGCGACGTTGTCCGGGTTGTTGTACTGGTCGGGGCACCAGGAGTCGGGGTACTTCGCCAGCAGCTCGGCCACCCGGTCACGGCGTGCCTGCTGCCAACCACCCTGCGGGTGCGGTTCGTTCACCGTGTCGACCTCGGCGCCGTAGGCGCTCAGCAGCCGCTGCATCGAGGGTTCGAGACCGGGGTCGGTAACCAGGACCACCCGGTGGCCGAAGGCCAGGCCGGCCAGCGCCAGCCCCAGGCCGAGCGTTCCGCTGGTCGACTCGATGATGGTGCCGCCCGGGGCGAGATCCCCCCGCTCCCGGGCCCGGGAGACCATGTGCAGGGCGGGCCGGTCCTTGATGCCGCCGGGGTTGAAGCCCTCCAGCTTCGCCCAGAACCCGCGCCCGGCCCGGGCGATCAAATCGGGAATCCACAGGGTCGGGGTACGGCCGACCAGCTGGGAGACGTCACCGCCGGGTTGGCCCGCGACAGGGGAGGACTGGTGACCGGACGGCAGCATGGGGTCGGAAAGGGAGTACATGATCTCGCTCTCGGAAGATGGCTGTCATGGCGAACGGCTCATCTCGTGCGCCCCACGGCACGCCACAGGTCATGCCGGAGCAGCGGAGCTCAGGGGCCTGGGGCGGAAATGGGGACGCACGGTGCCACCGCGTTCACACGCGAGGCACACCGGTGGGGCTCAGGTCCGGCTGACGCAGACCAAGGACAGGACGAGGCGACCGGACGGGTGGAGAGGTCTGCTGGAGTCAGCGCGGCCGGTCGGCGGCGCCGCGGACCTGACGATCCCGCAGAGGACCAGCGCACAGCCCAGCATCAGCAGCTCACCGGGCACCGGCACGCCCGCACCGCCGGAGACCGGGTGAGCCAGGTGGTGATCGGACTCGTGGGTCCCTTCCGGGCACCGGTCGGCAGGCGCCAGGCAGTTCGGCAGCAGGATGCTGTGTACGGGGCCGGCGGCCGCGGCCTCGCCGTGGTCATAGGCGGCGGCGCTGACCTGGACGGCCTGCACGAGGCTGTGGTTGTTCCCGATGGAGGACCAGAGGCCGAGCAGGGCGAGAACGGCGAACGCCGGTGCCACCAACCGCCCCTGAATCCCCGTCATGTATCGAGACGGTAGCAGGGGCGTTTCGGCTCAGGGGAGCTTTCAGAGATGTCATGCGCACGCAGAATTCCCACACGCTCCCGGGTGATACCCGCCTTTAACCGGAACTTATTGATCCGGATAGGATCCGCCCCGACCTACGTGCATCGCCACAGGTCAGCCGAGGTCCGGTCGTCCCGGGCCCTGCGGATCCCTTCCCCTTACCGTCACATCCCCCGGTGTGACGGCAGATCTTTGAGGTTTCCATGAAGCTGCGCCACACCCTGGCGATATCCGCTGCCACGACGCTCGTCGCGGGGGTCACCCTCGCGGCTGCCCCCTCGGCCCTGGCCGCTCCCGCGCTGGTTCCGGCAGTTGCTCCGGCCGCCCCGGTACAGGCGGGCGCCACCCTGTCGCTGAAGAACTTCCCCGCGCAGATCGCGGCCGGCGGCGCCGAGGTGACGTTCACCCAGGAGATCGCCAACACCGGTGGCGACGCCCTCCTGATCCCCGCGCTCCTTCTCAGCTCTGACGCGGGTCTGGCCACCGGCCAGGTCAAGGCGCAGTACAAGAACCCCGACACCGGCGTCTGGCACAACGCCTCCGTCGAGAGCAACGACCCCGACGGGCCCGGTGTCGTGGTCGTCCTCACCAAGTTCGGCGAGGACGGGCCCGAAGAGGACTCCTTCTACTTCCTCGAGGCCAACGGCAGCCTGAGCATCCAGGTGCGCCTGAGCCTGAGCGTCGGCGCCACGGCCGCAACGGCCTCCGCGCAGCCGCTCGGCCTGGTCTCCCCCCTCGACGAGGAGAGCGAGTCCGCCCTGCTCGACGGCCCCGCGAAGGCGTTCACCATCACCGCCCCCGCCACCTCGCCCTCGGCGTCCGCTTCCGCCTCGGCCTCCGCTTCGCCGTCCGCTTCTGCTTCGGCGTCCACCAAGCCGAGCGCCTCGGCGTCCGTCAAGCCGAGCGGCTCGGCGTCGGCAAAGGCCAGTGCCTCCGCGACGGCCTCGGCCACCGCTTCGGCCAAGCCCACGGCGGTGCCCACGGTCCTGCCGACCAAGAAGCCCTCCACCGACACGGTCACCAAGGCCAAGGACCAGGCCGCCGACCGCCTGGCCAGCACCGGCGGAGGAGACAACTCCACCGCCATCGCAATCGGCGGCGCCGCGGCCCTCGCCCTCGGTGCCACCACCCTGATCGTCCTGCGCCGCCGTAAGACCGCCGACGGCAGCTGACACCGCACCTCCGGCGAGCGGGCCGACGCTCGCCCGCCGACCGAGCCACCGCCCGGCCCCAGGACACCCTGGGGCCGGGCGTTCGCACACCGGCTGCTCCGGACGGCCTCGGCGGCGGCCAGGCCACCGGACGGCACCCACCCCAGTGGCCCGACGGACCGTCAGGAGTCGGCGGCTTCCTCGGCCGCCTTGACCTGCTCGGCGAAGTCGTCGGCCGGGATGCGTTCCACGGCCGCGCCGTGTTCGGCTGCGAACCCGTCGACGGGCTCGGCGGACTCCTCCTTGACGTCCAGGACCAGCAGCCCGGTGCCGTCCTCGACCCTCGGCCCGAGCACGATCAGACCGGCGCCGCCGGTCGCGCCCCGCCCCTCCTCGGCGGCGTTGCCGAGTGCGGCCCCGGCCGCGAAGCCGAGGAAGGCGCCGACCGGGCCGCCGAGCATCCCGATCAGCCCGCCGACCACGCCGGAACCGACCGTCGGCACACCCGCGCCCCGGACGAAGCTGTCGCCCATCTCCAACAGGCCGTCCGCCGAGCGCTCCAGCACCGCCGCCTGCCGCAGGCCCGGCAGGTGCTTGGCCTGCTCCAGCGCGGCGCGGCAGGCCTCGGGGTCGGCGAAGGCGAGCAGGACGACGTTGTGCTGGTCGGTCATCGCGGTCCGATCGGTCGGTGACGGTGTCTCAGGCAGAGGTGTCCCGCCATCCTGGACACAGCGGTCCGGGCGATGCCACAGGCCAGGCCCATTCAGGGTGCGGCGGGAACCGACGAGGTGTCACCCCGGCGTCGTGGCGGACAGGTGGGGCTGATGGGGTTGGGGCAGGATCGGGAGGGAGCCGGGAATGGGTCGATCGGTGGAGGGCGCGATGCGGGCACAGCGGTTGGCGCGGGTCGCGGTCGGGTGCGCCGGCGCGGCGGTGCTGGTGCTGGTGACCCTGGTCGGGCTGCGCGGGATCGGGGTGATGATCGTCGGGCTGATCGGGCTGGGCGTGGCGGCCGCCGGGGTCTGGTGGGCGCTGGCCCACCGGGGGCCGACCCGGGTGTTCGGGATGGTGCTCGCGGTGGCGGCGCCGGTCTGGGTGCTGGGCTTCCTGGTGAACAGCGGGATGGGCGTGGCCTCCCTGCTGGCGGTGGCGCTCTGGACCGGCGCGATGACGACCGCCGCGGGGGCGCTGCGGCAGGACCGCAAGGAGCGGACGGTCCGGGAGACCCCGGCCGAGCGGCCCAACCGGCCGGTGCTGATCATGAATCCGAGGTCCGGCGGCGGCAAGGTCGAGAAGTTCGGCCTGGTGGCGAAGGCCGAGGCGCTCGGCGCCCGGGTCCTGCTGCTGACCGACCAGGACGTGACCGAGCTGGCCCGACAGGCCGTCAGGGACGGCGCCGACCTGCTCGGCGTCGCGGGCGGCGACGGCACCCAGGCCCTGGTGGCGGCGGTCGCCGCCGAGCACCGGCTGCCGTTCCTGGTGATCTCGGCCGGTACCAGGAACCACTTCGCGATGGACCTCGGCCTGGACCGGACCGACCCGGCCCGCTGCCTGGACGCCCTCACCGACGGCGTCGAGCTGAGCGTCGACCTCGGGTCGGTGGCCGGCCGCCCGTTCGTCAACACGGTCTCCTTCGGCGCGTACGCGGAGATCGTGCAGAGCCCGGAGTACCGGAACGCCAAGGCGGCCACCGCACTCGGTGTCCTGCCCGACCTGCTGGCCAACCGGGCCGGCGCCCGGCTGACCGTGCAGGCGGACGACACCCGGCTGACAGACCCTCAGGCACTGCTGATCAGCAACAACCCGTACGAGACCGGCGACCTCCTCGGCGCGGGCAGCCGCCCCCGGCTGGACCGGGGCAGGCTGGGGGTGGTGAGCCTGCGGGTGGACGGCCCGGCGCAGGCCGCCGAACTGGCCCTGCGCGGCGAACAGGCCCAGGGGCTGACCGTACTGACGGCCCGGCAGGTGACCGTGACCGCCGACAGCGACACCGTCCCGGTGGCGGTGGACGGCGAGGCGCTCACGCTGCCGACGCCGGTCCGGTGTGCGATCCGGCCGGGGGCACTGCGGGTGCTGGTGCCGCGCGACCGCCCCGGGGCCACGGCCGTCGCACCGCTGCGGGACTGGCGACAGGTCGGCAGGCTGGCCCTGGGCCACTGACCCGGCGGCGGTGCGACAGGATGACGGAACCGGAGCGGAAGAGGGAGTGGCGATCGATGCGTAGCCCGACGATCGGACCGATCGTGCTGGACCTGGCGGCCCTGGACCGGGCGGTGTACGGCGTCATCGCGATCACCCCGACGCCCTCGCTGGACGGTGCGATGCGGCGGCTCTCGTACACCGCGAACCACTCGAAGATCTCTTTCGCGCTGGCCGGGCTGCTGGCGCTGCGCAGCGGGCCCACCCGGCGGGCGGCCCTGCTCGGGGTGGCCGCGATCGGGGTCGCCTCGGCCGCCGCCAACCTGCTGGGCAAGAACCTGGTGCGGCGGGAGCGGCCGGACCGGCTCGGCGCGCTGGTGCCCGAAGCCCGACACGTGCCGATGCCCACCTCGGCCTCGTTCCCGTCCGGGCACTCGGCCTCGGCCTTCGCCTTCGCCGTCGCGGTGGGGGCCGAACTGCCCCGGACCGCAGTGCCGTTGTGCCTGCTGGCGGCGACCGTGGCGTACTCCCGGGTGCACACCGGCGTCCACTACCCGGGCGACGTGATGGCCGGCGCACTCCTCGGCGTGGCCTCCGCCACGGCGGTCCGGATCACCCTGGCCTGACTCACTGCGGACCGAGCAGCAGGCCCTCCAGGTAGTGCTCCAGGCGGTCGGTCAGCAGGGCCGGGGTGAGGTCGGTGCGGCCCAGCTCACGCCAGGGCGTGGCGACCTTCTCCGCGTCGGGGGCGTAGGCGAGGGCGTCCAGCAGCCGCCAGTACCGCTGGGCCTCCCGGTCCCGGTCGAGGGTGCCGCCGGCGGCCGTGTAGCGAGCGGCGAACCGCAGGCCCTCGGCCGGGCCGTGCAGCAGCGCCAGTGCGGTGGAGCAGTGCGCCACGTCCAGATCGGCCGGGCCCCAGGAGGTCTCCACCCAGTCGACCACCCCGCTGATCCGCAGGTCCTCACCGGTGCCGCTGAACAGCACGTTGCCGGGGTGGAAGTCCCGGTGCAGGAAGGTGCCCCGATACGGCGGCGGGTCACGGTCGATCAGCCGCACCGCCTGCTCCCACAGCTCGGGGCGGCCGGTGCCCTGGGGGACCCGGACCCGCTCGGGACCGGTCCAGGCCTGGTAGGCGCGAGGGCGGGTGGTGACGGCGGTGCGGTGGATCGCCACCAGCTGGCGGGCCATCAGCTCCGCCCGGGGGCCGGCCTCGTCGTCGTCCAGCCGCACCTGGCCCGGCAGCAGGGTCATCAGCAGGGAGGGGTGGTCGCAGTGCAGGCCCGCCGGGTCCACGGCGTGCAGCGCGGCGGCGGGCACCTCGGTGGGGCCGAGCAGGGTCAGCACCTCGGCCTCCCGCCCGAGCAGCGCCTCGGCATGCTCCAGGAAGAACGGCTGGACGAAGGAGCGCAGCACCAGATGGGTGGGCCCGCCCTCCGGCCGGTCGATCCGCAGCCGCCGCATCTCGGAGGTCCAGCCCCCGCGCAGCCGCTCCGCCGCGCCGATCCGCTCCCCCGCCCCCAGGGTCGATGCGACCCAGGCCCGGGTGGCGGCCCAATAGTGATCGTCAACACGCTCTTCCGCAGCCATGGCGGCGACCCTATCGGGCAGGGTTAGCCCGATGACGGATCTTTCCGGGAGGGTGAGTTGACGGCGGATCGGATGATCGAACTCCTGCTGGACCAGGGGAGTTTCAGCTGCTGGGACCAGCCGGTCCACTACGACGGGGCCGACCCGGCGTACGGAGCGGCGCTGGAGCGGGCCAGCGCACGGACCGGCCTGGACGAGGCGGTGACCACCGGTCAGGGCCTGCTGGCGGGGCGTGCGGTGGCGGTGGTGGTCTCGGAGTTCGGCTTCCTGGGCGGCTCGATCGGGGTGGCCACGGCCGAGCGGATCACCAGGGCGGTGGAGCGGGCCACCGCCGAGCGGCTGCCGCTGCTGGCACTGCCGGTCTCCGGCGGCACCCGGATGCAGGAGGGCACGGCGGCCTTCCTCTGCATGGTGCGGATCTCCGCCGCCGTACTGGCCCATCAGGAGGCCGGGCTGCCCTATCTGACCTACCTGCGGAACCCGACCATGGGCGGGGTGTTCGCCTCCTGGGGCACCCTCGGCCACCTGGTGCTGGCGGAGCCGGGGGCCCGGCTCGGCTTCCTCGGGCCCCGGGCCCACCAGGAGCTGCGCGGCGTCGAGTTGCCCGCCGAGGTGCAGCTCGCAGAGACGCTGGCCGAGCGCGGCCTGGTCGACGCGGTGGTGGCGCCCGATCGGCTGGCCGAGACGGTCGGCCGGGCACTCGCGGTGCTGTCCGATCCGGCCGGACCGGCCCCCGAGGCGGCGCCCGCCCACTCCCCGGCACCGGCCGACGCCTGGGAGTCGGTCGGTCGCAGCCGCCTGCCGGGGCGGCCGGGGACGGACGCGGTGCTGGCGGCAGCGGACCCGGGACGGCTGGAACTGGCCACCCCGGACCGGGCGTTGGTGCGGGCGCTGGTCCGGTTCGACGGGCAGCCGGCCGTACTGGTCGGTCAACGCCCGGGCGCGGAGCGGCCGTTCACCGCTGCCGACCTGCGAGCGGTCCGGCGGACGGCGCGGATCGCCGAGCAGCTCGGGCTGCCGATGGTCACCCTGGTGGACACCACCGGGGCCGAACTCTCCGCGCAGGCCGAACTCGACGGTCTGGCCGTGGAGATCGCCCGCTGCCTGAGCACCCTGGTGGCGCTCCGTACCCCCGTGCTCTCGGTGCTGCTCGGCCAGGGCTCGGGCGGCGGTGCGCTGGCCCTGCTGCCCGCCGACCTGGTGCTCGCGGCCGAACACGGCTGGCTCGCCCCGCTGCCCCCCGAGGGCGCCTCGGCGATCATGCACCGGGACGGCGCGCACGCGCCCGAGCTGGCCCGGTCGCAGGGCATCGGTGCCGCCGACCTGGTGACGGCCGGCCTGGTGGACCGGGTCCTGCCCGAGCGACCGGACGCCGCCCAGGAGCCGTCGGCCTTCGCCGACCGGGTGGCCCGGGAAATCGGCGCCGCACTGGGTGAGTTGACGGTCCGTCCGGCCGAACAGCGACACGCCGACCGACGGCTGCGCAACCGACGGCTGGGAGGCGGCTGAACAGGCCGGCCGCGGGCCGGAGAATTCTTCGACCGACTCGTCCGGGCGCTAGGCTGAATTCTGATTTGTCCCTATTTTGATGGATTATCAGACTTTGAGTCACGTCCGAGCACTCCTGCGCAGCGTCTGGCTGTGGCCTGCCCTGGCCATGCTGCTGATCGGCCTGCTCCGGATCGCCCGTCCGGAGCTGTGGCGGGACGAGATCGCCAGCTGGAGCGCCGCCGACCGCGACCTCGGCCGGCTGCTCGGGATGCTGGCGAACGTCGACGCCAGCAACGGCGCCTACTACGTCCTGCTGCACTTCTGGACCGAGGTGTTCGGCGACTCGGTGCTCAGTCTCCGGATGCCCTCCGTGCTGGCCATGGCCGGGGCGGCCGCCTTCACCGCGCTCACCGCGCAGCGGCTCTTCGACAGCCGGGCGGCCGGGCTGGCCGCCGGACTGCTGGCGGCCACCGTCCCACTGGTCTCCCGGTTCGCCCAGGAGGCCCGCAGCTACGCCGTGGTGACCTGCGCGGTGGCGGCGGCCTGCTGGCTGCTGCTCCGGGCGCTGGACCGGCCCGGGGTGGGCCGCTGGGCCCTCTACGCGCTGGCGATGGCGGTGGCCGGCTGCTTCCACCTGGTCTCGCTGAGCAGCCTGGCCGGCCAGCTGCCCCTGGTACTCGCCCGGTGGTGGGGCGGCCGCCGGGAGCCCGGCGCCGGCCGGTTGCCCGGGCAGTTCGCCCTGGCCGTGTTGGCCGCACTGGTCCCGGCCGTGCCGGTGGCCGTCTACGGCGAGCGGCAGTCGGCCCGTCAGCTCGGCTGGCTGCCCACCCCCACGGCGCACGACCTGCGCTACTTCTGGCACACCCTGCTCTCCCCGGACCGGGAGATGTACGTCTTCGCCGTACTCGCCCTGCTCGCGCTGCTGCACCCCCGGTTCGCCCGCGGCGCGGTGCAGGCGCTGCTGCTGGCCGTACTGCCGGTGCTGGTGGTCTGGGTGGCCTCGCAGGGCACCACCTCGTACTTCACCGAGCGCTACCTGCTCTTCACGGTGCCCGCGCTGGCCGGGCTGGCCGGTGGCGGCGTCGCCGCCGCGGCCGCTCTGCTGGGCCGCCTGACGACCCGTCCACCGGCCGTCACCGCCGCGCTGGCCCTGATCGCCGTCCCGCTGGTGCTCGGCGCGCCGCGACAGCTCCAGCAGCGCACCCTCCTCGCCCACGGCCACCGGGACTTCGCGGGCGCGGCCGCCGTGATCGCGGCGGGCTACCGGCCGGGCGACGGGATCGTGGCGCCCGGTGGCGACCAGGCCTGGGCGATGGTCGGCCCCGGGATCTCCTTCTACCTGCCGGGTTCGGTCCGCCCGGTCCCGATGTTCGTCGAGCGCGACGCCGTCCGGGCCGACGACCTCCACGCCGTCCCCTGCCCGGTGGCCGACCGCTGCGTCGGTCCCGCGCCCCGGACCTGGGTCGTTACCATCGGCACGGGCGAGAACCCGTACGAGGGCCTGCCGGGCGACCAGATCGAGGCCCTGCAGCACACGTTCGTTCCGCCGCGGATCCAGCGCCTGCCGGGTCTGACGGTGTCACTGCTGGTGAGAAAGGCATAGACGTGACCACGGCCGACCAGGAGAGTCCCTTCGCCGATCTCGGTGAGGTGCTCGTGATCATTCCGACCTACAACGAGGCGGAGAACGTCGAGCGGATCATCTCCCGGGTCCGGGCGGCGGTGCCCGAGGTCCACGTCCTGGTGGCGGACGACAACAGCCCGGACGGCACCGGGGACATCGCCGACAAGCTGGCGGGCGCCGACAGCCAGGTGCACGTGCTGCACCGCAAGGGCAAGGAGGGGCTGGGGGCGGCCTACCTGGCGGGGTTCCGGTGGGGGATCGAGCGCGGGTACCAGGTCCTGGTCGAGATGGACGCGGACGGTTCGCACCGGCCGGAGGAACTCCCCCGGCTGCTGACCGCCCTGCGGAGTGCGGACCTGGTGCTGGGTTCGCGCTGGGTGCCCGGTGGCGCGGTGGTGAACTGGCCGCGTTCGCGGCTGCTGCTCTCCCGTGGCGGTTCGCTGTACTCGCGCCTGATGCTGGACGTCCCGATCCGGGACGTGACGGGTGGGTACCGGGCGTTCCGGCGGGAGACGCTGGAGGGGCTCGGGATGGAGCACGTCGCCTCGGCCGGCTACTGCTTCCAGGTGGACCTGGCCTGGCGGACCGTCAAGGCCGGTTACAAGGTGGCGGAGGTGCCGATCACCTTCGTGGAGCGCGAGCTGGGTGCCTCCAAGATGAGCCGCAGCATCGTGCTGGAGGCCCTCTGGCGGGTCACCGCCTGGGGCGTCGGCGCCCGGCTCGACAAGCTGCGCGGCCGGAAGTAACGGCGCGTCAGACCCCGCGTGCGGGGCCGCTGCTTCCGGGTGAGGATGGAGGCCCAAGGGCCACCTCGGAGGTTCGCGTGACAGAGTCGCTGACTCGGACTCAGCAGGAGCCCGGCCGGTGGGCCCGGATCAGGAGCAGGATCGCCGCCCTGGCCGCGACGGCGCGGGGCCTGCCCGACCGGGTGCCGATCGTCGGCCGGGCGGTCGGGCAACTCGTCCGGGTCAACCTGCTGGACAGCGCGACCCGGTTGGCCGCGCAGGCCTTCCTCAGTGCCCTGCCCGCCCTCTTCGTGGTCGCCGTGTTCGCCCCCAGCAGCGTCCGGGAGAACGTGGTCGGCTCGCTCCGGGACCAGCTGGGCATCAAGGGCGACGCCCAGCAGCAGGTCCAGCAGCTGATGTCGGCCGGCCACGACGATGTGGCGCAGAGCTTCGGGCTGATCGGCGCCCTGGTCACCCTGCTCTCCGCGACCGCGCTCAGCCGGGCCATGCAGCGGGTCTGCGAACGCTGCTGGGAGATGCCCAAGTCCGGTACCCGGGTGGCCGCCTGGCGCTGGCTCGCCTGGCTGGTGGTCTGGCTGGTCGTGCTGATCTTCCAGGCCCCGGTCCGCGACGGCTTCGGCGCCGGGGCCTGGCTGGGGCTGCCGCTCTTCCTGCTGCTCGCCACCGCCCTCTGGTGGTGGACCCAGCACCTGCTGCTCGGCAGCCGGGTCCGCTGGTACCCGCTGCTCCCCGGCGCCGTGCTGGCCGGCGCCGCCATGACCGGCCTCGGCGTCGCCGCCCAGATCTACCTGCCCGGCGCGGTCTCCCGCAGCATCACCAAGTTCGGCCCGTACGGGGTGGTGTTCACCTCGCTGTCCTGGCTGATCGTCATGTTCACCGCCATCACCCTGGCGATCGCCCTGGGCCGCGTGGTGGCCGAGGAGCCCCCGGTCGCCCGCCACCTCGGCACCCGCACCGAACCGGGCACCTGGGGCAGCAAGGACTGACCGGGGCTCCGTGCCCTGCCTACGTGATCCGGAGCAGCCGCGACAGGATCGACGGCGGCGCCAGGTCCGACTGCAGGGTCACCGGCACCTCGACCTTGCCCTCGCCCTCGCCGGCCGCGATGGTCCCGACCGGGGTGCCGGCCTTGACGGAGTGTCCGAGCTGCTCGGACTTCATGGTGAGCTGCGCGGTGATCCCGGGCCAGCCCGCCACCGTCAGGTCCTTGGCGGCGACCACCGGCACCTGCCCGCCGAGCCCGTCGTCCACGTACCCGACGACCTGGCCCTGCTTGGCCAGGGTCTGGCCGGCCAGCCCGTCCTGCGCGGCGGTGATGATCTTCTGACTGACCGTCTGGGCCGCCTTCAGCAGGCTGTCGGCAGTGGTCGCCGGCTGCCCCATCGTGACGCCGAGGATCATCCGCTTGGTGCCGCCGACCTCCTTGACCGCCGCCCACATCAGGCAGGACCCGGCGGGGCTGCTGGAGCCGGTCTTGATGCCGATCACGCCGTTCCTGGCGGAGAGCAGGGCGTTGGTGTTGTAGATCCGCTGGTTGTTGAAGGTCATGTCCGGGGTGGCGACCACCTGGCGGAACACGTCGTCCTTCATCACCTGTCCGGCCAGCTTGAGCTGGTCCTTGGCGGTGCTCTTGGTGTCGGCGTTGTACCCGGCCGGGTCGGCGTACGTGGTGTTGGTCATGCCGAGCGCCTTGGCCTCGTCGTTCATCTTCTTGACGAACTCCGCCTCGGAGCCGGAGTCCCAGCGGGCCAGCAGCCGGGCCACGTTGTTGGCCGAGGGCAGCATCAGCAGCTCGAGCGCCTCGTACTCGGAGATCTTCTGGCCCTCGGTGAGCTGGGCCCTGGACTCGTCCGTGTTGACGGACTCGGCGGCGGCCTGCTTGTCCACCGTGATGACCGGTCCCGGCTCGCCCTTCTTCAACGGGTGGCCCCGGAGGATCAGGTGAGCGTTCATCACCTTGGTGACGCTGGCGATCGGAGCGGGGGTCTCCGGGCCCGAGCTGCCGAGGCTGCCGACCCCGACCACCTCGGCGGCGGCCTGGCCCTTGGCCGGCCAGGGCATGGCGAGCGGGTTGCCGGTGAAGGTGTACGAGCCGGCCAGCGAGAGCTTCACCTTGGGGTCGGGCAGCGGGCGGAGCAGCTGGGCGACCACGACCACGCCGACCACCACGGCGAGGAACAGGCTCCAGACGGTGACCCGCTTGGCGCCCCGCCGGAACGGCGAGACCGGACGGGCGGAGAGGGCGGCCAGCACCTCCATCGCCTCGTTGGTGGTCTCGGGCATCGGCAGCGGCGCGGGCGGCTCCTCGACCGGCAGGGCAGCGGGCTCGGGGAGGGTCCAGACCTGCACCGGCGGCTTCGCGAGCCTGACCGCCGCCTCGGCCTCGGCCACGACCTCCGCTTCGGCCTCAACCTCGGCCTCCGCCTCAACCTCCGCCTCGGGAACGGCCTCGGCAACGGCCTCGGGTTCGGCCTCGGCCCGGGCCACGTCCGCCTCGTCCTTGGCGTCCCGAACCGCGAGACGGGGATCGACCGCCTCGGGCTCCTCGACCGGCTCCGCCGTCTCCTCGTCGGACCTGTCCGGACTGGTCACAGCCTCGGAAACGGTCTCCTCGGGCACCCGGAGCATGGTGGTCACGTTGTCCACCGGCAGCCTCAGCATGGTGGTCCGACTGTCCACATCACGGACCCTCAGCTGGACGGTGGAGCCGCTCGCCCCGGTCTCGGCCGGGTCGACCGACACCTCCTCCTCGCCTTCCCCGTCGCGCCGCACCTTGTCGGGGGACTCGCCCACGTGATCCAACCTCCTCGTCCGCCGTACCGGCCGAACCCGATTTCCATTCGCCGGTTAGCTGTCCAGTCTCCGGCACCGACGGCCGTAACGGCCGTCACACCCCGCCCGACCGGCCACTATTCGGCCGAACCGGCCTCCGTCGAGGCACTCGCAGCCAGGGACGCGAGGCCCGTGGGGGGCGGTTCCAGGCCCCACCGCTAGGTCACGATTCGGAGGCGTACTCGACAAGCCGCTGTGAGAGGCGTCACTCTGTCATTCATCCACGCGGGGAGGCTTGGATGGGCAAGAGCCGCAGAACTATTCCCGAGGAACTCCTGTTGCTCGCCTTGGACCCGACCACGGGCACCACGGCGCAGCCGCAGACCCTCGACCTCGGACTCGCCGGGGCACAGCTCGTCGAGCTGTCCTTGGCCGGAAGGATCGTCCCGGACGGGGACCGGATCGCCGTGGTGATGCCACGGCCGACCGGTGACCCGACACTGGACCACGCACTGGAACTGCTGCGCCGTCGTGGCAGCCCGGTGCGGGCCGCGCACTGGATCGGCGGGCCCCGCCTGGGGCTCCGGCAGACCTACCTGGCGCACCTGGAGAGGTGCGGCATGGTGACCGCCGTGCCGGGCCAGATGTGCGGTGTGCTGCCGACGACGCGGTACCAGGCGTCGGACGACTGCACCAATGCCGCGATCAAGCAGCGGCTGGACACTGCGATCCGTACGGGCGTCCCGCCGGACCCCAGAACGGCCGCACTGGCCGCGCTGGCGCATGCCGTCGGCCTGGGGAAGCACCTCTACCCGGGCAACGAGGGCAGGTCCTCGCGGTCACGACTGCGCGACCTGATCAGGTACGACCCGCTGGGCGGCATGGTGGCGCACGCGGTGATGGACGTTCAGAACGGGCTGCCCAACCAGGCCCGTGGTCCGGCGACGGTTGCCGGGCCGACCAGGCCGGCTGCTCCGGCCGGTCGGCCGGCGCCGAGTCGGCCGACTGCGGGCGGCAACGGCCACGGGATGGCCGGCCGGGCGGTAGCCCGCTGAACGGAGCGCGCGGCGGACCGTGCGCGCCGGTGATCGGAAGGACCCTTCGGGGCGGTCGGGCCAGGCAGTCAACTGCTTGCCCCGACCGCCCCGTTGGCATTTCCGGGTACCGTCCCCCTTTATCGGTTCCGGCGCCGGGGCGCAAGGGCGGCAATCCCGATTGAGTGGTTTTCCGATGGTCTGTTCTAGTGCGCTCCTGCGATTCCCCCGCGCCGTACTGAGCCAAGATGGCATGCTGCTCCAAGTCAGGGGGGTTGGTACCAATTTCCACAGTCTTCCGAGGCGCGCCGCCCTCCGGCGCGCCAGAAGTCCGGCCGGAGGTCGACGTGTCCGCCAACATCAATCCGACAGTTCGGCGGCGCAGGCTCGGCGCCGAACTGCGGCGTCTGCGTGAGCTGAAGGGGATGACCGCCGAAGAGGTGGCCGGCCGCCTGATGGTCTCCCAGTCGAAGATCAGCCGGCTGGAGAACGGCCGCCGCTCGATCAGCCAGCGGGACGTCCGGGATCTCTGCGACGTCTACGACGTCAGCGACGAGCGGATCCGGGCCGGCCTGATGGAGATGGCCAGGGAGTCCCGTCAGCGCGGCTGGTGGCACGAGTTCGGCGACATCCCGTACAGCGTCTACATCGGCCTGGAGGCCGAGGCCAGCTCGATCCGGGCCTACGAGTCCTCCTTCGTGCCCGGCCTGCTGCAGACCAGGGAGTACGCCGAGGCAGTGGTCGAGGGCACCCAGCCGGACACCGACGTGAGCGCCATCAAGCGGCGGGTGGACGTCCGGCTGAAGCGCCAGAGCCGGATATACGGCGAGGACCAGCTCGGCAGTCTCTGGGTGGTGATAGACGAGGCCGTGCTGATCCGGGTGGTCGGCGGCCCGCGGGTGATGGCCGATCAGCTGCTCCAGCTGCTGGAGTTGAGCGAGCGGCCGAACATCAACCTGCAGGTGATCCCGTTCAAGCACGGCGCGCATCCCGGCATGACCGGGACATTCTCCCTGATGGAGTTTCCGGAGTCGGCGGATTCGACCGTCGTCTACTTCGAAGGAGTGACGAGCGACCTCTACCTGGAGAAGGAGGCCGACGTCCGCCGCTATACCAATCTGTACGACCACCTGCGGGCCGCAGCGCTCAGCGTCGCGGAGAGCCGGTCATTGATTCACACCTATGCAGAGGGGTTCAAGAGATGAGCACGAAGTCGACCAGCAACCTGACCTGGCGCAAGAGCAGCCACAGCGGTGGCAACGGCGCCTGTGTCGAGATCGCCGTCCCGAGCAGCGCCACCATCGCCGTCCGTGACTCCAAGGACCCCGAGGGCCCCCAGCTGCACTTCACCAGGGAGGCGTGGGCCGCGTTCGCCACCGCCACCGCCACCGGCGCCTTCGGCGAGATCTGAGACTCTGCCGCTCCGGGGAGCGGGCCGCAGGCGACCAGCCGGCGGCCCGCTCCGCTGTTTCCGGCTC
Organism: Kitasatospora sp. Root107; assembly: GCF_001424875.1. Classification (GTDB taxonomy): domain Bacteria; phylum Actinomycetota; class Actinomycetes; order Streptomycetales; family Streptomycetaceae; genus Kitasatospora. The sequence goes on from NZ_LMCT01000001.1 coordinate 537,325, forward strand.
AGGCCCTCCGGCGGGGCCCTATTTCAGCGGGTAGCGCTCCGACCAGGCGGGGCCGCGCAGTTCGGGCCCGTGCAGCAGTTCCAGCACGAAGTCGTCGGCCAGCTCCAGCATCGTCCCCCGGCCCTCCAGCTCGGCCAGCAGCTCGGGCGGCAGCGCCGTCTCGCCGTGCAGCGCGCCGAGCAGGCTCCCGCAGACCAGCCCGGTCGAGTCGCTGTCGCCGGAGTGGTTGACCGCCAGCAGCAGGCCGGACTTCACGTCCTGGGCGACCAGCGCGCAGTAGACCCCGATCGCCAGCGCCTCCTCGGCGACCCAGCCCTGGCCCAGCTCCTCGACCCGGTCGGCCGACGGCTCCCCCGCCCGTACCGCGTCCAGGGCCTTGCGCAGGGCCGCCGTGGTCTCCTCGTGGCCCGGGTGGTCCGACAGGGTGGCCAGCGCCAGGTGGACGCCCTCCTCCAGCGTGCCGCCCCTGGCCACCGTGTGCACGATCACCGCGAAGGCCCCGGCGGAGAGATAGCCGGTCGGGTGGCCGTGGGTCAACACCGAGCACTCGACGGCCAGTTGGAAGACCAGTCCGGGCTCCCAGGCGGTCAGCAGCCCGAACGGTGCGGCCCGCATCACCGTCCCGCACCCCTTCGACTCCGGGTTGCGCGGCGCTTCCAGCGTCCCGGCGCGCTCCGCGTCCGGGCCGGTCAGCCCGGCGAGGCAGGCCTGCCCGGGGGCCCGCTGCGCGTACAGCCACTCCTGCCGCCCGAGCCAGCCGAGGCCGGATCTGCGCTCGTCCGGGCCCCAGTCGTACTGCGTCGCCGCCCAGCGGAGGTAGGCCTGGTGCACGTCGGTCGGCGGGTGCCAACTCCCGCCGTCCCGTTGGACATGAGCCCGGATCAGACCGTCCACCGTGAAGAGCGTCATCTGGGTGTCGTCGGTGACGCTGCCCGCCCTGCCGTACGCGGGGACGTAGCCCGTCACCCCGGCCGGACCGTGGGCGGCGCGGATGCTCTCCAGCGACTCGAACTCGATCCCGGCGCCGAGCGCGTCACCGATCGCCCCGCCGAGCAGACAGCCCCGCACCCTGCTGCGGAAGTCCTGCTGCTGCGCGCGTGACCACAGTGGCATCAACGGACGGCACCTCTTTCCTCGAGTACGGGGCGCACCACTCGGGGTGGTCCTGGCTGGAGCGCATCCGCACTGTATTCGAATACCGCTCCGATTTGGACCTCCGGCTGCGAACACCAGCTCGTCAACACATTGTTGCCACCACGCCATCCGGAGGCCACCTCCCCCTCCCGCCTGGTCCGCGCAGCAGTCCGCCCACCGCATCCCGTTCACCGCCGCCACCGTGAGGTCCAGGCCAAGTTCGGCTCCTTCGACGGCTACCTCAGGAACGGCCTCGGGGTGGACGTGCACAAGCTGCGGAGCCGTCTCCTCGCGGGCTGACGTTCAGTTGCACTACCCAGGGGCTCGGGGCTCTGCTGACTTGCGGCTCCGCCGCGCGGGCGAGGAGATCTGGCGTTCGGGTCACTGCGAAAGTGCCTGACCAGCTACGCACGGATCACCTTGCACGAGGTCGGCGTCGCCCCGCGGCGGAGCCGCCCATCAGCAGGGCCCCGAGCCCCTGTCTTCCGACAGCGTCTGCCCAAACTGTCAGTCGAGGACGGGAAGCAACTGCGGCAGGTGCCCGTCCGAGGCCAGGGCGGCGGCCCTGCGTTCCGGGGTGACCTCGCCGTAGGTGGTGGTGCGTTGGCGGTGAGGGCGGCCGGCGGCTTCGGCGATGGCTTCGAGGTCGCGGACGGACTTGTAGCTGCCGTAGGCGGAGCCGGCCATCCGGGAGATGGTCTCCTCCATCAGGGTGCCGCCCAGGTCGTTGGCGCCGGAGCGGAGCATCTCGGCCGCGCCGTCGGCGCCCAGCTTCACCCAGCTGGTCTGGATGTTGGGGATGTGCGGGTGCAGCAGCAGCCGGGCCATCGCCATCACCGCGCGGTTGTCCCGCATGGTCGGTCCTGGCCGGGCGATCCCGGCCAGGTAGACCGGGGCGTTGGTGTGGATGAACGGCAGCGTGACGAACTCGGTGAAGCCGCCGGTCCGTTGCTGGATCTCGGCGAGCAGCCGCAGGTGGCCCAGCCAGTGCGTCGGGTTGTCCACGTGGCCGTACATCATGGTGGAGGACGAGCGGATGCCCAACTCGTGGGCGGTGCTGACCACTTCGACCCAGGTGGCGGCGGGCAGCTTGCCCTTGGTGAGCACCCAGCGGACCTCGTCGTCGAGGATCTCCGCCGCCGTACCGGGAATGGTGTCCAGCCCGGAGGCCTTGGCCTCGGTGAGCCAGTCCCGGATCGAAAGACCCGTCCTGGTGGCCCCGTTGACCACCTCCATCGGCGAGAAGGCGTGCACGTGCATACCGGGTACCCGGGCCTTCACCGCGCGGGCGATGTCGAAGTACGCGGCGCCCGGCAGATCCGGGTGGATGCCGCCCTGCATGCAGACCTCGGTGGCCCCGACCTCCCAGGCCTGCTCGGCCCGGTCGGCGACCTGGTCCAGTGAGAGGGTGTACGCGTCGGCGTCGGTCCGGCGCTGGGCGAAGGCGCAGAACCGGCAGCCGGTGTAGCAGACGTTGGTGAAGTTGATGTTCCGGGTGACGCAGTACGTGACCACCTCGCCCACGGTGTCCCGCCGGACCGCGTCGGCGATGCCGCAGAGCGCGTCCAGCGCGGCGCCGTCGGCCTGGAACAGGGCCAGCGCCTGAGCATCCGTCAGCCGGGTCGGGTCCGCTGCGGCCACCGACAGGGCCTCCCGCAGGTCGCCGCCGAGCCGCTCGGGCGCCGAACTGCCGGCCTGGGCCCGCACCTCCTCCCAGTCGCCGTAGACCTCCTCGAAGTCGGCCCGGCGGTCGCCGGTCCGGCCCTCGGTGTCGATCTCCACGTGCAGCTCGGTCCGGCCGAAGGAGACCGGCAGGTCCTCCGGCTCCTGCCAGGGCAGGCCGACCGGCATCGCGTCCTCCCGGGCCAGCCCGCTGGAGGGGTCGGCCAGCGCCCGGACGTGCGGCATGATGCGCGGGTCCAGCCACGGTTCGCCGCGCAGCAGGTACTCCGGATAGACCGTCAGCCGCTCGCGCAGCTCGAAGCCCTGGGCGGCCGTCCGGGCCGCCAGCTCCTCGATCTGCGGCCAGGGGCGCTCGGGGTTGACGTGATCGGGCGTCAGCGGGGAGACGCCGCCCCAGTCGTCGATGCCCGCGCCGATGATCAGCGGGTACTGCTCGTCGACCAGGTTCGGCGGCGCCTGGATCCGGGCGGACGGGCCGAGCACCAGCCGGGTGACCGCGATCGCGGCGGCCAGCTCCTCCAGTTCGGCGTCGGGCATGGCCCGCATCGCGGTGTCCGGCTTGGCCCGGAAGTTCTGCACGATCACCTCCTGTACGCCGTGGTAGCGGCGCGAGGTGCGGCGGATCGCGAACAGCGCGTCGGCGCGCTCCTCGTAGGTCTCCCCGATGCCGATCAGCACCCCGGTGGTGAACGGCACCGCACTGCGGCCCGCATCCTCCAGCACCCGCAGCCGGACGGCCGGCTCCTTGTCCGGCGATCCGAAGTGCGGGCCGCCGGGCTCGGACCAGAGCCGGGTCGCGGTGGTCTCCAGCATCATGCCCATCGACGGGGCGACCGGCTTGAGCCGCTGGAAGTCGGTCCAGCTCAGCACCCCGGGGTTGAGGTGCGGCAGCAGCCCGGTCTCCTCCAGCACCCGGATCGACATCGCCCGGACGTAGGAGAGGGTGTCGTCGTAGCCGTGCGCGTCCAGCCACTCGCGGGCCTCCGGCCAGCGGTCCTCGGGGCGGTCGCCGAGCGTGAACAGCGCCTCCTTGCAGCCCAGCGCCGCGCCCTGCCGGGCGATCTCCAGCACCTCGTCGGGCGACAGGTAGAGGCCGTGGCCGTCCTTGCGGAGCTTGCCCGGCACGGTGACGAAGGTGCAGTAGTGGCAGCGGTCCCGGCAGAGCCGGGTGAGCGGGATGAAGACCTTCTTCGAGTACGTGATGACCCCCGGCCGCCCGGCCTCGGCCAGCCCGGCGTCCCGGATCCGGGATGCGGTGGCACAGAGATCCGCCAGGTCGTCACCTCTGGCCCGGAGCAGCACCGCGGCCTCGGCGACGTCCAGCGCCACGCCGTCCCTGGCCCGGCGGAGCGCGCGCCGCATCGAGTTGGCGGTCGGGGCGGGCGGCTGGTCCTCCGTAGCGTTCATAGGGCGACGATACCCAGGGGTTGGTCCATCGGGATGACACAACCCTGATGCGGTCTCAGGGTCGGCTGCACCCCTGGTTGTACGGGCATCCGGCCCTCTGGGGCGATGCCGGGGAACCCGCTGCGGGCTCTAATGGTTGTGCAGAGCAGGACATCTGACGACGACAGGGGTAGAAGTCATGGTGGACCAAGTGCGGCCGTACCGATCCGGACGGCGCACCACCGCCCGGGTCCTGGTCCCGGTCGGTGTGGTGGCGCTGACCGCGGCCGGGATCGGCCTGGTGCCAGCAATGGCGGGTGACTCGGGCCCCTCGCTGCCCGCCCTGACGGCGGAGCAGGTGGTGGCCAAGGCGCTCGGCTCCGACGTCGAGTCGCTGTCCGGCACCGTGAAGGTGAAGGCCGACCTGGGGGTGTCGGCCCAGCTGCTCGGCGGGGCGCTGCCCGGCGGTGCCGGTGGCCGCCACGGCGGCGACCAGGGCGGTTCGCAGGCCGCCCCCGAGAGCAAGCTGCTCGAGCTGCTCGGCGGGGAGCACACCCTGCAGGTCGCGGTGGACGGTCCGGACCGCCAGCGGATCGGGCTGATCGGCGGTCTGACCGGCTACGAGCTGGTGCACAACGGCAGCGAGCTGTGGGCCTGGGACAGCCGGAGCAACGACGCGGTCCACCTGACCGGCCCGGCGGCGGCCGCCGCCCAGCAGCCGAAGACGCCGCTGCCGGTGACCCCGCAGGACGCGGCCCGCCGCTTCCTCTCGCTGAGTGCGGAGTCCACCTCGGTGGTGGTCGACGGCACCGCCGAGGTGGCCGGGCAGAAGGCGTACCAGCTGAGCGTGAAGCCGAAGCAGAGCGGCTCGACGATCGCCGAGGTACGGATCGCGGTGGCCGCCGACAACGGCGTGCCGCTGGCGGTGCTGGTCCGCTCGACCGACGGCTCCAAGGTGCTGGACGTGCACTTCAGCCAGGTCTCGTTCGCCAAGCCGAGCGCCTCGACCTTCGCCTTCACCGCCCCCAAGGGCGCGAAGGTGACGGAGCGTCGGGCCGACCAGGCTCCCGCTGCCGGGCGCACCGTGCCCGAAGCCCTGGGGCAGAACGCGAGCGGCCTCGACCTGGTCGGCCAGGGCTGGGCCACCGTGCTCACCGCCAAGCTGCCCGCGGGCGAGGGCAGCTCCTTCGCCAAGGCACTCGGCAAGCCGGTCGGCGGCGGCACCCTGCTCGGCACCAAGGTGCTGAACGTCCTGATCACCGACGACGGCCGGGTCTTCGCCGGCGCGGTCACCCCGCAGGTGCTGCAGAGCGCGGCCGGGGTGAAGTGAGTGGCTCTTCTCGAGCAGTCGGACGGCCGGGCGGCCACCAGCCGCCCGGCCGCTTCGGCGGACGTGATCCGTACCAGCGGTCTGACCAAGCGCTTCCGGGGCGGTCAGCTCGCGGTGGACAACCTGGATCTGACGGTGCCCCGAGGGTCGGTCTTCGGCTTCCTCGGCCCGAACGGCTCCGGCAAGACCACCACCATCCGGATGCTGATGGGCCTGATCGCCCCGACCGCCGGGGTGGCCACCGTGCTCGGTGAGCCGATGCCCGGCGCGGTGTCCTCCGTCCTGCCCCGGGTCGGCGCCCTGATCGAGGGCCCGGCCCTGTACGGCTTCCTGTCCGGCCGGGACAACCTGGCCCGGATCGACGCCGCCGACCCGACCACCGACCCGCGTACCCGCTCCCGCCGGGTCGACGAGGCGCTGGACCGGGTCGGGCTGACCGCCGCGGCGGGCAAGAAGGCCCGGGCCTACTCACTCGGCATGAAGCAACGCCTCGGGCTGGCCTCGGCCCTGCTCCGCCCGCGCGAACTGCTGGTGCTGGACGAGCCCACCAACGGCCTGGACCCGCAGGGCATGCGGGAGATCCGCGCACTGATCCGGGAGGTCGCGGCCGACGGCACCACCGTCTTCCTCTCCTCCCACCTGCTCGACGAGATCGAGCACGTCTGCACCCACGCCGCCGTGATGGCCAAGGGCCGCCTGCTGGTGCAAGGCACCGTGGCCGAGCTGGCCGCCCGCGCCTCGGGCCGCCTGGTGGTCCGTACGCCCGACGTCGCCCTGGCCACCGAGGTGCTGACCGACCGTCAGGTCACCGACCTGACCAGCGACGAGGACCGGGTCTCCGGCACCCCGCTGGGCGAGCAGGAGCTGCCCAAGCTCTGCGCCGCCCTGGTCGAGGCCGGGGTCCGGGTGCACGGCTTCGGCGTCGAGCGCGGCACACTTGAGGACGCCTTCGTGGCACTGACCGGGGAGGGTTTCGATGTCGCTGGTTGAGACGCGGCCTGCTGCCGTGGTGACCGTGGGAGCTTCGCTCTCGCTGTTCCGCAGCGAGCTGGGGCTGACCTTCCGCCGGGCCAGGACGATCACCCTGCTCGGCATCCTGGCCGCCCTGCCGGTGCTGATCGGGGTGGTGATCAAGTCGCAGACGGACGGCTCCGGGGGCGGTGGCGGCCCCGCCTTCATCGCCCAGGTGACCCAGAACGGCCTGTTTCTGGTCTTCACCTCGCTGGCCGTCACCCTGCCGATCTTCCTACCGATGACGGTGGGCGTGGTGGCCGGTGACTCGATCGCCGGTGAAGCCGCCTCCGGCACCCTGCGCTACCTGCTGGTCGCCCCGGCCGGGCGGACCAGGCTGCTGGCCGTCAAGTTCGCGGCGGGGATGACCTTCTGCCTGGCCGCCACCCTGGCCGTGGCACTCTCCGCCCTGGCCACCGGCGCAGCCCTGTTCCCGCTCGGCCAGGTCACCCTGCTCTCCGGTGACACCGTCGGCCCCGGTACGGCGCTGTTCCGGGCGGTGCTGATCGCCCTGGTGGTCGCCGCCTCGCTGGGCGGGCTGGTCGCGATCGGCCTGTTCGTATCCACCCTGACGGGCAGTGGGATCGCCGCCATGGCCACCACGGTGGTGCTGGTGATCACCGTGCAGATCCTGGACACCTTCCCCCAGCTGCACGCCATCCAGCCCTACCTCTTCACCCACCACTGGCTGAGCTTCGGCGACCTGCTCCGGCAGCCGATCTACTGGGACAACGTCCTGCAGAACCTCGGCCTCCAGGCGGTCTACGTAGCCGTCTTCGGCTCCGCCGCCTGGGCCCGCTTCACGTCTCGCGACATCACGGCCTGAACTTCCGCAGGCGCTCATCCAGAGCTGACCAGGGGCTCGGGGAACTGCGAGGAGATCTGGCGTGCGGGTCACTGCGAAAGTGCCTGACCACCTACGTGCGGATCACCTATTCCGAGGTCGGCGTCGCAGTTCCCCGAGCCCCTGGTCTCACCTGGCTGAGCGCCGCTGCGCAGGCGAGGACGGCGAGTTGGGTCGGGGAGACCAGGAAGAGCGGTGACCAGTCCGGGCAGACCAGGCGGACGCCGGCCGTGAGGCCGTGCAGGCGGGCCCGGTGCGACCCCTTGAGCTCGACCCGGTCCAGTCGGTACGGGGACTCCAGGGTGATCGCCGGGTGGCCGGGCCGCTGCCACCGGATGGTCACGGGGCCACCGGGACGGGCCGAGCTGAGCAGGAGTTCGCCGGTCTCGGCGGCGTCCGTCTCACGGCGGACGGCAGGTACCCGCAGCGCCCCGCCGGAGGCCAGCACGACGGCCCCGTCCACGGCCCCCACACGTCGGAACGGCCGGGCCAACTTGGTGGCGAGCTGGACCATCGCGACTCCTCCCGGGGGCAGCACGGAGCTGTGGCACCGGAGGTTAGCAGGAGTGCGGCCCGGTTGAGGAGATCCGGAAACGAGTTCTTCACATCACGGGACGTCAGCCCGAGAGGGCTTGCTGCGGCGCGTCGGCCACGGCCGGCCGGGGCGTGAGCACGGCGGCCCGGTTCTGCCGGAGCCGCCGCAGTGCGTCCCAGCTGAGCATCACCAGCGCGACCCAGACCAGCGCGAAGCCGGCCCAGCGGGCGGGCGGCATCTGCTCGTGGAAGACGGTGATCCCGAGCAGGAACTGGAGCACCGGCGCCAGGTACTGGAGCAGCCCGAGCGTGCTGAGCGGGACCCGCAGAGCCGCCGCGCCGAAGCAGAGCAGCGGGATCGCGGTGATCACCCCGCTGACCATCAACAGGCCCGAGTGGCCCCAGCCGGCGACCCCGAAGCTGCCCTCGCCCCGGACCGCCTGCCAGATCAGGAAACCGACCGCGAACGGGAACATCACCGCGCTCTCCAGCGCGAAGCTCTCCTGGCCGCCGAGCGCGACCTTCTTCTTGAGCAGGCCGTACGTGCCGAAGGAGAACGCCAGGGTGAGCGCGATCCAGGGCGGCCGCCCGTACCCGACGGTGAGCACGACGACCGCGGCCACCCCGACGCCGACCGCCACCCACTGGGCGGTGCGCAGCCGTTCGCGCAGCAGCAGGACGCCGAAGGCGATGGTGACCAGCGGGTTGATGAAGTATCCGAGGCTGGTCTCCACCACGTGGCCGGAGTTCACTCCCCAGATGTAGACGCCCCAGTTGACCGAGATCGTCATCGCGGCGAGCACCGAGAGCGCGAGCCTGCGGGGCTGGGCGAGCAGCGGACGGATCCAGGCCCACTTCCGCTGGACCAGCAGCAGCAGGGCGACGGCCACCAGCGACCAGGTCATCCGGTTGGCCAGGATGTCGACCGCGCTGCTGGGCTCCAACAGCGGCCAGAACAGCGGGAAGAGCCCCCAGATGCCGTACGCGGCCACGCCGTAGCCGATCCCGCTGCCGCCGATCGCGTTGCCGCTACCGGCCTCTTGCTTCCCCGCCATCGACCGGCCGCCCTCCACGCACGCTGCTCTCCGGTCGAAGGTAGCGGCAGGGAGGGCGGGCTGTCATCTCCGTATCAGGGTTTGACTCATGACAGGCCCTGACCGGCCATGACAGCTCAGACGGCCGCGGCGACCGTCTCCGCCAGCGGCGTGGTCGGACGGCCGATCAGCTTGCTCAGCTCACCCTGGTGCCGGGCCAGCTCACCCCGGGCGATGGCCGCGTCGACCTCGACCAGGATCGAGGCGAAGCCCTCCGGCAGGCCCGCGCCGAGCAGGACGCCCTTGTGCTGCTCGGCCGGCAGGTCGCGGTAGGCCACCGGCTTGCCCGAGGCGGCGGCCAGCACGGCCGCGTACTCCGAGAAGCTCCAGGCCACGTCGCCGCTGAGCTCGTACACCCGGTTCGCGTGCCCCTCGCCGGTCAGCACCTCGACGGCCGCGTCGGCGTAGTCGCGGCGGGCGGCGGTGGCGATCCGGGCGTCGCCGTTGCTGCCGACCACCGCGCCGTGCTCCAGGGCGACGGCGGCGTTGGCGGTGTAGTTCTCGGTGTACCAGCCGTTGCGCAGGAAGACGTAGGGCAGACCGGAGGCGAGGATGGCCGCTTCGGTGCCCTTGTGGTCGTCGGCGAGGGCGAAGTTGGCGTCGTCGCCGCCCAGGATGCCGGTGTACGCGAGCAGCGCGACCCCGGCCGCCTTCGCCGCCTCGACCACGGCGGTGTGCTGCGGGATCCGCACTCCGACCGCGTTGCCCGAGATCAGCAGCACCTTGTCGCCGGCCCCGAAGGCCGCCGCCAGCGTCTCGGGCCGGTCGTAGTCGACCACCCGGACGTCGATGCCCTGGGCGGCCCAGTCGGCGGCCTTCTCGGCCGAGCGGACGGCGACCGCGATCTCGGTGGCGGGGACCTTGGCCAGCAGGCCCTCGACGACCAGGCGGCCGAGCTGTCCGGTGGCTCCGGCGACGACGATCATGATGTTCTCCCTGCGGTGAGCTCTTGTGCTGACAGCACTCACCGTATGTACTGGACTTACCAATCGGAAGTACGCACCTTGAAGTAGGGTACTGACATGAAGGTAAGTGTCGAGCAGCTGCAGCACCCGCCGGACGTCAACGACCGGATGTGCCCGTCCCGGGGCGTGCTGGAGCACGTCACCAGCCGCTGGGGCGTCCTGGTGCTGATCGCGCTGGCCGAGCGCGAGTACCGGTTCAGCGAGCTGCGCCGCCGGGTCGCCGGGGTCAGCGAGAAGATGCTCGCCCAGACCCTGCAGACCCTGGAGCGGGACGGCTTCGTGCACCGCGAGGCGCACCCGGTGATCCCGCCCCGGGTCGACTACCGGCTGACCCCGCTCGGCACGGAGGCCGCCGACGTGGTCGGCGGCCTCGCGCACTGGGTCGAGCGGCACACTCCCACGGTGCTGACGTCCCGCCAGGAGTACGACACCCGCTGAGCTCGGGTCAGGCCACCGTCCAGGTGTCCTTGCCGGTCAGCAGGGCGCCCAGGTCTCCCGGGCCCTGCTGCTCGACCGCCAGGTCGAGCTGATCGCCCATCAGGTCGTCGTAGACCGGCCGTTCGACCGAGCGCAGCACCCCGATCGGGGTGTGGTGCAGGGTGTCCGCGTCGGCGATCCGGGACAGCGCGAACGCCAGCGCCGGGTTCGGGTGGTGGGCGTCGTGCACCAGCACGTCCGCCTGGTTGTCCTCGGTCAGCGGGGCGACGTGCAGCTCGCCGAGCGCGTCCCGGAAGACGCCCCGGCCGGCGAAGGTGATCGGCTGCCCGTGCTCGAGCCGGATCAGCGCCTCGTCCCGGGTCCCCGGGTCCTTGAGCACCTCGAAGGCGTTGTCGTTGAAGATGTTGCAGTTCTGGTAGATCTCCACCAGCGCGGTGCCCTGGTGCTCGGCGGCCGCCCGGAGCACCGACTGAAGGTGCTGGCGGTCCGAGTCGATGGTGCGGGCGACGAAGGTGGCCTCGGCGCCGATCGCCAGCGAGATCGGGTTGAACGGGTGGTCCAGCGAGCCCATCGGGGTGGACTTGGTGATCTTCCCGACCTCGCTGGTGGGCGAGTACTGACCCTTGGTCAGCCCGTAGATCCGGTTGTTGAACAGCAGGATCTTCAGGTTGACGTTCCGTCGCAGCGCGTGGATCAGGTGGTTGCCGCCGATCGACAGCGCGTCGCCGTCACCCGTCACCACCCAGACCGACAGGTCCCGCCGGGAGGCGGCCAGGCCGGTGGCGATCGCCGGGGCGCGGCCGTGGATCGAGTGCATCCCGTAGGTGTTCATGTAGTAGGGGAACCGGGAGGAGCAGCCGATGCCGGAGACGAAGACGGTGTTCTCCCGCCGGATGCCCAGCTCGGGCATGAAGGCCTGGACGGCGGCCAGGATCGCGTAGTCCCCGCAGCCGGGGCACCAGCGCACCTCCTGGTCGGTCTTGAACTCCTTGGCGGTCTGCAGCGCCTCGGCCTTGGGGACCAGTCGAAGGCTCTCCATCACTTCTCCTCCAGAGTGCCGATGGCGGCGGACAGCACGTCGGCCAGCTGGGCCGCCTTGAAGGGCAGGCCGCGCACCTGGTTGTAGGACTCGGCGTCCACCAGGTACTTGGCGCGCAGCAGCAGCGCGAGCTGGCCGAGGTTCATCTCCGGCACGATCACCTTGTCGTACGCCTTGAGGATCGAACCCAGGTTCGCCGGGAAGGGGTTGAGGTGCCGCAGGTGGGTCTGCGCCACCTCGCCGCCGTCCGCACGCACCCGTCGGACGGCCGCGGTGATCGGGCCGTAGGTGGAGCCCCAGCCGAGCACCAGCACCCGGGCGCTACCCGACGGGTCGTCAACCTCCAGGTCCGGTACGTCGATTCCGTCGATCTTGGCCTGCCGGGTGCGGACCATGAAGTCGTGGTTGGCCGGGTCGTAGGAGATGTTCCCGGTGCCGTCCTGCTTCTCGATCCCGCCGATCCGGTGCTCCAGGCCGGCCGTGCCGGGCACCGCCCACGGGCGGGCCAGCGTGGCCGGGTCGCGCTGGTACGGCCAGAACTCGCCGTCGTGGTTCGGTCCGGTGGCGAAGTCCGGGTCGATCAGCGGGAGTTCGTCCACCTGCGGGATCCGCCAGGGCTCCGAGCCGTTGGCCAGGTAGCCATCGCTCAGCAGGAAGACCGGGGTGCGGTAGGTGACCGCGATCCGGGCGGCCTCCAGCGCGGCGTCGAAGCAGTCGGCCGGGGTGGCGGGGGCCACGATCGGCACCGGCGCCTCGCCGTTGCGGCCGAACATCGCCTGCAGCAGGTCGGCCTGCTCGGTCTTGGTCGGCAGGCCGGTGGACGGGCCACCGCGCTGGATGTCCACCACCAGCAGCGGGAGTTCGAGCGAGACTGCCAGCCCGATGGTCTCCGACTTCAGCGCCACGCCGGGCCCCGAGGTGGTGGTGACGCCCAGCGCCCCGCCGAAGGCGGCGCCGAGCGCGGCCCCGATCCCGGCGATCTCGTCCTCGGCCTGGAAGGTCCGGATGCCGAAGTTCTTGTGCCGGGACAGCTCGTGCAGAATGTCCGAGGCCGGGGTGATCGGGTAGGAGCCCAGGAAGACCGGCAGGCCTGAGCGCTGCCCGGCCGCGATCAGCCCGTACGACAGCGCGAGGTTGCCGGAGATGTTCCGGTAGGTGCCGAGCGGCAGCCTGGCCGGGGCCACCTCGTAGGAGACCGCGAAGTCCTCGGTGGTCTCGCCGAAGTTCCAACCCGCCCGGAACGCCACGATGTTGGCCTCGGCGATCTCCGGCTTCTTGGCGAACTTCTGCCGCAGGAACGCCTCCGTCCCGTGCGTGGGCCGGTGGTACATCCAGGACAGCAGCCCGAGCGCGAACATGTTCTTCGCCCGCTCGGCGTCCTTGCGGGCCAGGCCGGAGTCCTTGAGCGCCTCCAGGGTGAGCGCCGTCAGCGGCACCCGGTGCACGTGGTACGCCTCCAGCGAGCCGTCGCCCAGCGGGTCGGCGGCGTAGCCGACCTTCGCCAGCGCGCGCTTGGTGAACTCGTCGGTGTTGGCGATGATCTCGGCACCGCGCGGCAGGTCGGCCAGATTGGCCTTGAGCGCCGCCGGGTTCATCGCGACCAGTACGTTCGGCGCGTCGCCCGGGGTGAGGATGTCGTGGTCGGCGAAGTGCAGCTGGAACGACGACACGCCCGGCAGCGTCCCGGCGGGCGCCCGGATCTCGGCCGGGAAGTTCGGCAGCGTCGAGAGGTCGTTGCCGAACGAGGCCGTCTCCGAGGTGAAGCGGTCGCCGGTGAGCTGCATGCCGTCGCCGGAGTCCCCGGCGAACCGGATGATCACCCGGTCCACTCGCCGGATCGGCTTCGCGGGCCGCTGCCGCACACCCGGCGGCGGGACCGGCCCCGAGCGGCCTTCGCCGTCGTCCGAACCGTCCACTGCCTCTACCTGATCCACCTGACTGGTCACTGCCGCGGACCTCCTCGTGGGCGCCAGCCGCGGGCGTGAGCCGTGTGCCCCGTCCGCGTGGTGCACTGCTTCGCATCCTAGGTGTCCGGACCCCGCGTGGGCCGGAACTTCGGGTCAACGGCGGGGCCTCCACTGGTACACAACGTTGACGTCAGGGGTCTTCATGCCCTGCGCAGGGGTGGCCGGATCAAGCCCCCCTAGGACTGCAGGTAGGTGAGCACGGCCAGCACCCGCCGGTGGTCCTCGGGGCTCTGGCCCAGGCCCAGCTTGAGGAAGATGTTGCTGACGTGCTTCTCCACCGCACCGTCCGAGACCACCAGCTGCCGGGCCACCGCGGCGTTGGTCCGCCCCTCGGCCATCAGCCCGAGCACCTCCCGCTCGCGCGGGGTCAGCCCGGCCAGCACGTCACCCTTTCGGCTGCGGCTGAGCAGCTGCTGCACCACCTCCGGGTCCAGCGCGGTGCCACCGTCGGCGACCCGGACCACGGCGTCGACGAACTCCCTGACCTCGGCGACCCGGTCCTTGAGCAGGTAGCCGACGCCCCGGGTGGAGCCGGCCAGCAGCTCGCTCGCGTACTTCTCCTCGACGTACTGGGAGAGCACCAGCACCCCCACCGCCGGGTACAGGCCACGCAGCGTGACGCAGGCCCTGATGCCCTCGTCGGTGTGGGTCGGCGGCATCCGGACGTCGGCCACCACCACGTCGGGCAGCGCGTCGACGGCGGCCAGCTCCTGCACGGTGCGGACCAGTGCCTCGCCGTCCCCGACGCCCGCGACCACCTCCAGGCCCCGGTCGGTGAGCAGCCTGGTCAGACCCTCACGCAGCAGTACGGAGTCCTCGGCGATGACGACACGGAGCATGACGGCCTTTCGGGCAGGGAGACCGGACGGCGTCCAGTCTCCCGCATGTGACGGCGCGTCACACGGCGGGCCCCGTCACATCGTGCGGATGGCCACCGCGTCGCACAGACCCTGCAGGGCCGCCTTGGCCGGGCAGTCCGGCAGCGGGGCCAGCAGCGCGCGGGCCTCCTCGGCGTAGCGCAGGGTGTCCCGGCGGGCGCGCTCCAGCGCGGGGTGCCGGCGCAGCAGCTTGAGCGCCTCGGCGTGCAGCTCGTCGTCGCCCGCCAGGTCGAGGGTGAGCAGCTCGCGCAGCCGGACGTCCTCGGGGTCGCTCTCGTCCACCGGCATCTGCTGGAGCAGCAGGATCGGCAGCGTCGGCACGCCCTCGCGCAGGTCGGTGCCGGGGGTCTTGCCGGACTCGTGGCCGTCGCTGGCGATGTCGAGCACGTCGTCGGCGAGCTGGAACGCGGTGCCCATCCGCTCGCCGTACTGGCGGAGGATCTCGACCGCCTCCGGCGTGGCCCCGGCCATCAGCGCGCCGAGGTGGCAGGCGACCGCGACCAGCGAGCCGGTCTTGCCCGCGATCACGTCCAGGTAGTGCTGGAGCGGGTCGTCCTCGGGGCGCGGGCCCGCGGTCTCCAGGATCTGACCGGTCACCAGCCGCTCGAAGGCGTCGGCCTGCAGGCGGACCGCCGCCGGGCCGAGGTCCGCCAGCACCTGGGAGGCGCGGGAGAACAGGAAGTCGCCGGTCAGGATCGCGACCGAGTTGTCCCAGCGGGAGTTGGCGCTCGGCGCGCCCCGCCGGACGGGGGCCTCGTCCATCACGTCGTCGTGGTACAGCGTGGCCAGGTGGGTCAGCTCGACCACCACTGCGGCGGGGACCACACCGGGCGCGTACGGGTCGCCGAACTGGGCGGCCAGCATGACCAGCAGCGGGCGGAAGCGCTTGCCGCCGGCCTCGATCAGGTGGCTCGCGGTGACGGTGATGAAGGGGACGTCGCTCTTGACCGTCTCGGTCAGGGACGCCTCGACGGCATCCATGCCGGCCTGCACGTCGCTGGTCAGATCGCGGTCCTGCACGCTCAGTCCGAAGGGCCCCACGACGGTCACGCAGACCACTCCTGTCCCTGGTCGATTCGCGGCCTGGTCCCTGAGTGCCGCCGCTGGCCTACAAGGAGGGTATCCGGTTGTGAGTGGATCACTGCACGGGCGTGCGGGTGTGCACACGGGTGTGCACGAAACAGGGCCCGCAGCCTGCGGCTACGGGCCCTGCCGCGACGACTCAACGCGTGAAGACCGAGGCCGAGGTGGCCAGGTCGAGGAAGTACTGCGGGGCCAGCCCGAGCACCAGGGTGACCAGCACGCCGATCGCGATGGCGGTGCGGGTGAGCACGCTGGGCACGGCCACGGCGGGCCCGCCCGGGCGCGGGTCGGAGAAGAACATCAGCACGATCACGCGGATGTAGAAGAAGGCCGCGACGGCCGAGCTGAGCACACCGACGATCACCAGCGGCGTGGCGCCGCCGGCCGCCGCCGCCTGGAACACCGCGAACTTGCCGGTGAAGCCGGAGGTCAGCGGGATACCGGCGAAGGCCAGCAGGAAGAGCGCGAAGACCGCTGCCAGCAGCGGCGACCGCCGGCCCAGACCGGCCCAGCTGGAGAGATGGGTGGCCTCGCCCTTGGAGTCGCGCACCAGGGTCACCACCGCGAACGCGCCGAGGGTGACGAAGGAGTACGCAGCCAGGTAGAAGAGCACCGCACCGATGCCCTGCTTGTTGGAGGCGATCACCCCGGTCAGGATGAACCCGGCGTGCGCGATCGAGGAGTAAGCCAGCAGCCGCTTGACGTCCTGCTGGGTGACGGCCAGCACCGCGCCGACCACCATGGTCAGGATCGCCACGCCCCACATGACGGGCCGCCAGTCCCAGCGCAGGCCGGGGAAGGCCACGTAGAACAGCCGGAGGAAGGCGCCGAACGCGGCCGTCTTGGTGGCCGCGGCCATGAAGCCGGTGACCGGGGTCGGCGCGCCCTGGTAGACGTCCGGGGTCCAGGAGTGGAACGGCACCGCGCCGACCTTGAAGAGCAGGCCGACCGAGATCATCGCCAGGCCGATCAGCAGCAGCGCGTCGTTCTGGGTTGAGCCCGCCAGCGCGGGGGTGACCTGGGCGACCCCGGACACCACGTCGGCGATCCCGCCGAGGCTGACGGTGCCCGCGTAGCCGTACAGCAGCGCGGTGCCGAACAGGAAGAAGGCCGAGGCGAAGGCGCCGAGCAGGAAGTACTTGACCGCCGCCTCCTGGGAGAGCAGCCGGCGGCGCCGGGCCAGGGCGCACAGCAGGTAGAGCGGGAGGGAGAAGACCTCCAGCGCGACGAACATGGTCAGCAGGTCGTTGGCGGCCGGGAAGAGCAGCATGCCGCCGACCGCGAACAGGGTGAGCGGGAAGACCTCGGTGGAGGCGAACCCGGCCCTGGTGGCCTCCCGCTCCTGCTCGCTGCCGGGGACGGCCGCGCCCTGCGGGGCGAAGGCGTCCACCGCGTTGCCGTTCAGCCTCGGCTCCAGCCGGCGCTCGGCGTAGGTGAGCACGGCCACCGCGGCGGAGAGCACGATCAGGCCCTGGAGGAACAGCGCGGGGCCGTCGATGGCCACCGCGCCCATCGCCAGCAGCCCGGCCTCGGTGGTGGCGTGACCCTGGGCGGCCAGCACCACCACGGCGCCGAACGAGGCGGCCAGACCGAGCAGCGCGATGGTGAGCTGGGCGCCGTACCGGGCCCGGCGCGGCAGGAAGGCCTCGGCCAGGACGCCCAGCAGGGCGGCGCCGAAGACGATCAGCATCGGCGAGAGCTGGCCGTACTCGATGTGCGGCGCCGGGATGCTGGGGCTGTTGCCGCCCGCGGCGGCGAGCCAACCGCTCACTTGTGCTCACCTCCGGTGGTGGCGGCGACCGGGTGGGCCGGTGCCGGGTCGGTCTGCTGGACCTGGGACTGGGTGGCGTCCACGGTCGGGTTGACCAGGTCGGTGAGCGGCTTGGGGTAGACGCCCAGCAGGATGGTCAGGGCCACCAGCGGGGCCACCACGGCGAGTTCACGGACCTTCAGGTCCGCCATACCCGCCACGCCCTCCTTGACCGGTCCGGTCATGGTGCGTTGGTAGAGCAGCAGCGCGTACAGCGCGGCCAGCACGATGCCAAGGGTGGCGATGATCCCGATCACCGGGTACTTGGAGAAGGTGCCGACCAGGACCAGGAACTCGCTGACGAACGGGGCGAGCCCGGGCAGCGAGAGGGTGGCCAGGCCGCCGATCAGGAAGGTCCCGGCGAGCACCGGGGCGACCTTCTGCACGCCGCCGAAGTCGCTGATCAGGCGCGAGCCCCGACGGGAGATCAGGAAGCCCGCGACCAGCATCCAGGCGGCGGTGGAGATGCCGTGGTTCACCATGTAGAGGGTGGCACCGCTCTGCGCCTGGGTGGTGAAGGCGAAGATCCCCATGATGATGAAGCCGAAGTGCGAGATCGAGGCGTACGCGACCAGCCGCTTGATGTCCTTCTGACCGACCGCCAGCAGCGCGCCGTAGACGATCCCGATCAGGGCCAGCACCAGGATCACCGGACCGAAGGTGGTGGACGCCTCCGGGAAGAGCCCGAGGCAGAACCGCAGCATCGCGAAGGTGCCGACCTTGTCGACGACCGCCGTGATGAGGACGGCCGTTCCGGCGGTGGCCTCGCCCATCGCGTTCGGCAGCCAGGTGTGCAGCGGCCAGAGCGGGGCCTTCACCGCGAAGGCGAAGAAGAAGCCCAGGAAGAGCGCCTTCTCGGCGGTCGGGTCGATCACCAGCCTGCCGTCGGCGATCGCGTTCGTCAGGGTCGGCAGGTCGAAGGTGGCCAGGCCCTGTCCGGCGGCGATCACGTACAGCCCGATCACGGCGGCCAGCATGACCAGCCCGCCGAGCAGGTTGTAGAGCAGGAACTTGACGGCGGCGTACGAGCGCTGGGCGCTCGCGTCCGGACCGCCGGCCCGGTCGCCGAAGCCGCCGATCAGGAAGTACATCGGGATCAGCATGGCTTCGAAGAAGACGTAGAACACGAAGACGTCGGTGGCCAGGAAGGAGACGATCACCATCGCCTCGACCGCCAGCACCAGGGCGAAGAAGCCCTGGGTCCGGCGCAGGTTCTCGAAGGTGCCGTCCGGGTTCTGGATCGGCTCCGCGTCGTGCCAGGAGGCCAGCAGCACGATCGGCACCAGCACGGCGGTGAGCAGCACGAGGACCGCGCCGATCCCGTCCACGCCGAGCGAGAAGCTGATCCCGAAGGACCTGATCCAGCTGTACGACTCGGTCAACTGGTAGCGGTCACCGCCGGGTTCGTACCGGACGGCGACCAGCACGGCCAGCACCAGGGCGGCCGTCGAGACGGCCATCGCGGTGAGCTTCGCCGTCCGACGGCGGGCCTCGGTGGTGCCGCCCGGCAGCGCCGCGGTGAGCACCGCCCCGGCGGCGGGGACGGCACAGGTGGCGGTCAGCAGGTAGCTCATCGCCGTACCTCCCTTGCGAAGTGACGAGACATCAGACCGACCTCATCAGGAGAGTGGTGGCGACCAGCACCAGGGTGCCGCCGAACATCGAGAGCGCGTAGGTGCGGACGTAACCGGTCTGGATCCGGCGCAGCCGGCCGGAGATGCCGCCGATCGCGGCGGCCAGACCGTTCACGAAGCCGTCCACGGCCTTGCTGTCCAGGTAGACCAGCGAGGCGGCCAGGGCGGAGCCGGGGCGGACCAGCACGGCGTGGTTGAAGTCGTCCTGGAGCAGGTCGCGGCGGGCCGCCCGGGTGAGCAGTGAGCCCACCGGCGGGACGACCGGCACGGACGAGCGGCCGTACATCAGCCAGGACAGCAGCACACCGGCGAGCACGCAGACCGAGGTGAGCAGGGTGACCGTGGTGGCGTTCAGCGGCGAGTCGCCGTGGGCCAGTCCGGTGACCGGCTCCAGCCAGTCGACGAAGGACTCGTTCCAGGCGAACAGCCCACCGGCGAAGACCGAGCCGAAGGCCAGTACGACCATCGGCAGCGTCATGACGGCCGGGGACTCGTGCGGGTGCGGCTCGTGGCCTTCATCGTCGGTCTGCCAGCGCTTCTCGCCGAAGAAGGTCAGGAGCATCACCCGGGTCATGTAGAACGCGGTGACCGCGGCACCGACCAGGGTGCAGACGCCGAGGATCCAGCCCTCGGTGCCGCCCTTGGCGAACGCCGCCTCGATGATCTGGTCCTTGGAGAAGAAGCCGGACAGACCGGGGAAGCCGATGATCGCCAGGTAGCCGAGGCCGAAGGTGACGAAGGTGACCGGCATGTACTTGCGCAGGCCGCCGTAGTGCCGCATGTTCACCTCGTCGTTCATGCCGTGCATGACCGACCCGGCGCCGAGGAACAGCCCGGCCTTGAAGAAGCCGTGCGTCACCAGGTGCATGATGGCGAAGGCGTAGCCGATCGGGCCGAGGCCCGCCGCCAGCACCATGTAGCCGATCTGCGACATGGTCGAGCCGGCCAGCGCCTTCTTGATGTCGTCCTTGGCACAACCGACGATGGCACCGAACAGCAGCGTCACCGCACCGACCACCACGACCACGGTCTGGGCGTCGGGGGCCAGGTTGAAGATCACGCTGGACCGGGTGATCAGGTAGACCCCGGCGGTCACCATGGTGGCCGCGTGGATCAGGGCCGAGACCGGGGTCGGGCCCTCCATCGCGTCCCCGAGCCAGGACTGCAACGGCACCTGGGCGGACTTGCCGCAGGCGGCCAGCAGCAGCATCAGCGCGATCGCGGTCAGCTTGCCCTCGCTCGCCTGGTCGGCGGCGCCGAAGACCCCACTAAAGGTGAAGTCGCCGAACTCGACGAACATCAGCATGATGGCGATCGAGAGCCCGAGGTCGCCGACCCGGTTGACCAGGAAGGCCTTCTTCGCGGCCACCGCCGCGCTCGGCTTGTGCTGCCAGAAGCCGATCAGCAGGTACGAGGCCAGCCCCACACCCTCCCAACCCGCGTACAGCAGCAGGTAGTTGTCCGCCAGCACGAGCAGCAGCATGGCGGCCAGGAAGAGGTTCAGGTAGGCGAAGAAGCGACGGCGGCGCGGGTCGTGCGCCATGTAGCCCATCGAGTAGATGTGGATCAGCGTGCCGACACCCGTGATCAACAGCACGAAGGTGACGGACAGTTGGTCCAGCTGGAAGGCGACGTCGGCCTTGAAGTCGCCGACCTCGATCCAGGTGTAGAGGTACTGGGAGACCGAGCGGTGCTCGGCGTCCCGGCCCAGCATGTCCGAGAACAGTGCCAGGCCGAGCCCGAACGAGGTGGCGGCCAGCGCGGTGCCGAGCCAGTGCCCGTAGCGGTCGAACAGCCGACCACCGAGCAGCAGCAGGGTGGCACCGAGCAACGGGGCCGCCACGAGCAGCGGAATGAGTGAGTTCACCGTGGGCCCTCCGCCTACAGCTTCATCAGGTTGCTGTCATCGACCGAAGCCGAGTGCCTGGACCGGAAGATGGACACGATGATGGCGAGGCCGACCACGACCTCGGCCGCGGCGACCACCATGGTGAAGAACGCGATGATCTGGCCGTCCAGGTTGCCGTGCAGCCGGGAGAAGGTGACCAGCGCGAGGTTCGAGGCGTTGAGCATCAGCTCGACGCACATGAAGAGCACGATCGCGTTCCGCCGGATCAGCACGCCGGAGGCACCGATGGTGAACAACAGGGCCGACAGGTAGAGGTAGTTGACGGGATTCACGCCTGCTCCTCCTGCTCCGGCTTGGTCTTCGGCGTGGTCTCCAGCGCCTTGCGCGGGCCGGTCACCGGCGGACGGGCCGACGGCGCGCGGCCCAGCCAGTCGGCGGTGCTCGCCTCCAGCTCGGCCATCCGGTCCAGCATGTCGCGGCTGACGTCGCGGATCTGGCCGCGCTCGCGCAGCGTGTTCATCACCGAGTCCTCGCTGATGGTGCCGTCCGGCAGCAGCGCCGGGATGTCCACCGCGTTGTGCCGGGCGTACACGCCGGGGGCGGGCAGCGGCGGCAGCTGGATGTTGTCCTTGACCCGCTGGGCGGCCAGCTGACGCTGGGTCAGCGGGGCCCGGACGTGCTCACGGTGGGTCAGCACCATCGCGCCGATCGCCGCGGTGATCAGCAGCGCACCGGTCAGCTCGAAGGCCCAGACGTAGTCGGTGAACAGCAGCCGGGCCAGGCCCTGCACGTTGCCCTCGGCGTTCGCCTCGGCCAGGCCGGCGAAGGTGGAGAGCTTGGCGTTGGCGATCCCGGCGATCAGCAGTACGCCGAAGCCGAGGCCGCAGAGCACGGCGGCGATCCGCTGGCCCTTCAGCTGCTCCTTGAGCGAGTCGGCGCTGGTCACACCGACCAGCATCAGCACGAACAGGAACAGCATCATGATCGCGCCGGTGTAGACCACGATCTGCACCACGCCCAGGAAGACCGCACCCTGGGCGAAGTAACAGACCGCCAGCGCCATCATGGTGGCGGCCAGGCAGAGTGCGCTGTGCACCGCCTTCTTCGTCAGCAGCATGCCGAGCGCGCCGCCGACCGCGAGCACGGCGATGATCCAGAACTGGACCGCCTCTCCGGTGGAGGTCATCCCTGCACCTCCCGCTCCCGGTCGGTCCGCTCCTGCTGGACGGTGCCCGGTGCCGCCTGGGTGATCTCGAGGCGGTAGTACGCGCCCTCGTCGGCACCCGGGTAGTAGGCGTGCGGGGTGTCCACCATGCCCTCGGTGAGCCCCACCAGCAGCTGCTCCTTGGTGAAGATCAGGTCGGCCCGGGTGGAGTCCGCCAGCTCGTACTCGTTGGTCATGGTGAGCGCCCGGGTCGGGCAGGCCTCGATGCACAGCCCGCACAGGATGCAGCGGGCGTAGTTGATCTGGTAGACCGCGCCGTACCGCTCACCGGGCGAGTAGCGCTCCTCGTCGGTGTTGTCCGCGCCCTCGACGTAGATCGCGTCGGCCGGGCAGGCCCAGGCGCAGAGCTCGCAGCCGACGCACTTCTCCAGGCCGTCCGGGTGCCGGTTCAGCTGGTGGCGGCCGTGGAAGCGCGGAGCGGTGGGCTTCTTCTGCTCCGGGTACTGCTCGGTCAGCCGCTTCTTGAACATGGCCTTGAAGGTCACGCCGAAGCCTGCGGCCGGGCCGAGGAACGACGCCTTGTCGGTCTCGTCAGACATGGTCAGCTCCCTTCCGACGAGGAGTGGTTGGCGCCGTTGAGGGCGTCCTGGAGTTTCGGGGCCCGGCTGGGCCGGCGCGGTACCGGCGGCAGGGTCTGGCCGGGCAGCGGCGGCACCGGGTAACCGTCCGCCATCGGGTCGAACTCGGCCTGCTCGCCGGCTGCGTCCGTCTCCTTCGGCTTGACCAGATCCCGGATCAGGAAGGCCAGCAGGATCACCACGATCGGCGCCCCGACGTACAGCACCAGCTGACCGAACGCGTAGCCCTCGTTCCGCAGGGCGCGGACGCTGGCCACCATCACCAGCCAGACCAGCGAGACCGGCAGCAGCACCTTCCAGCCCAGCTTCATGAACTGGTCGTACCTGAGCCGGGGCAGCGTGCCGCGCAGCCAGATGAAGAAGAACAGCAGCAGCTGGATCTTGATGGTGATCCAGAGCAGCGGCCACCAACCGTGGTTGGCGCCCTCCCAGAAGGTGGAGATCGGGTACGGGGCCCGCCAGCCGCCCAGGAACAGGGTGGCCGCCAGCGCCGAGACGGTGACCATGTTGACGTACTCGGCCAGCATGAACATCGCGAACTTCAGCGAGGAGTACTCGGTGTTGAAGCCGCCGACCAGCTCGCCCTCGGCCTCCGGGAGGTCGAACGGTGCCCGGTTGGTCTCGCCCACCATCGCGATGACGTAGATGATGAAGGAGACCGGCAGTAGCACCGCGAACCAGGTCGGCTGCTGGGAGGCGACGATCTCCGAGGTGGACATCGAGCCCGAGTAGATGAAGACCGCCGCGAAGGACAGGCCCATCGCGATCTCGTAGCTGATCATCTGGGCCGCCGAGCGCAGCCCGCCGAGCAGCGGGTAGGTCGAGCCGGAGGACCAACCGGCCAGCACGATCCCGTAGATGCCGACCGAGGCCACCGCCAGGATGTAGAGCAGGGCGATCGGCAGGTCGGTGAGCTGCATCGGGGTGCGGGTGCCGAAGATCGAGATCTCGTTGCCGGCCGGGCCGAGCGGGATCACCGCGAAAGCCATGAAGGCCGGGATCGCGGCGACGATCGGGGCCAGTACGTAGACCACCTTGTCGGCGTTGGTGACCACCAGGTCTTCCTTCAGCGCCAGCTTGATGCCGTCGGCCAGCGACTGCAGCATGCCCCAGGGGCCGTGCCGGTTCGGGCCGATCCGCAGCTGCATCCAGGCGACGACCTTGCGCTCCCAGACGATCGCGATCAGCACCGTGCCGACCAGGAAGGCGAAGACGAAGACCGCCTTGATCAGCACCAGCCACCACGGGTCGTGCCCGAAGAAGCTCAGGGTGTCGGAAGCAGCGAGTGTCATGACTCCTCCGCCGGGGCGATGGTCACCAGGTGGCCGGTGGTGGTGCCGAGGGTGCGGTAGGCGCCGCCCGGCGTGGAGTTGAGCGGCAGCCAGACCGTGCGGTCGGGCTGCTCGGGGTTCAGCTCCAGCGGCAGGGTGAGCGAACCGGCCGGTCCGGTGATCCGGAGCGCGGTGGTGGCGCCGATCTCGGCGGCGGTGGTGGGCGAGAGCCTGGCCACCGCCGGGTGCCGGGTGCCGGCCAGGTGCTCGTCGCCGATCTGCAGCGTGCCCTGGTCGAGCAGCAGCCGGTGGCCGCCGAGCACCGCCTGGCCGGCGGCCGGGCGGGGCAGCGGGACGGTGCCGGTGCTCGGCGCCACCGGGCGGTCACCCGTCCAGGGGGCGAACCGGTCCAGCTCCAGCCGGGCGGCGCGGACGTCGGGCAGGCCGATCGGCCGGTCCAGCGCGTCGCTGAGCATGCTCAGCACCCGGACGTCCGAGTGCAGGTGACGACCCATCAGCTGGTCGGGCTTGATCGCGGTCTCGAACATCCGGACCCGGCCCTCCCAGTCCAGGAAGGTGCCGGCCTTCTCCGCCACGGCGGCCACCGGCAGCACCACGTCGGCGCGTTCGGTCACCGCGGAAGGCCGGATCTCCAGCGAGACCACGAACCGGACCCGGGCCAGCGCCTCGTCGGCCAGCGCCGGGTCGGCCAGGTCGTCCAGCCCCAGGCCGCCGATCACCAGCGCGTCCAGGTCGCCGTGGGCGGCGGCGGCCAGGATCTGGTCGGTGTCCCGGCCACTCCTGGACGGGAGTTCGGCACCGCCCCAGATCGCGGCGGCCTCGCCCCGCGCCTCGGCGGCGGCGACCGGACGGCCGCCGGGCAGCAGGCCGGGCAGCGCACCCGCCTCGACGGCGCCGCGCTCACCGGCCCGGCGCGGCACCCAGGCCAGCTCGGCCCCGGTCGCGGCGGCCAGCCGCAGCGCGGCGGTCAGCCCGCCGGGCACGGTGGCCAGCCGTTCGCCGACCAGGATCACCGCGCCTGCCTGGCGCAGCAGTTGGCCCGCCCGCCCGGCGTCGTCGCCGAGCGCGGTGTCGTCGGCCAGGGCGGTCAGCCACTCGGCCTCGGTGCCGGGCGCGGCGGGCAGCAGCGCACCGTGCAGCTTGGTCAGGCCCCGGCTGCGGTGGCTCGCCACCGCGAAGACCTGGAGGCCGGTGGCCCGGTTGGCCTTGCGCAGCCGCAGGAAGACGATCGGCGACTCCTCCTCGGGCTCGAAGCCGACCAGCAGCGCGGCGGGTGCGGCCTCGAGGGCCTGGTAGGAGACGCCCGTTCCGTCCAGGTCGACGCCGCGACCGGCGACCGCGGCGGCCAGGAATTCGGCCTCCTCGCCGCTCAGCGGGCGGGCCCGGAAGTCCACGTCGTTGGTGCCGAGCGCGACCCGGGCGAACTTGCCGTAGCCGTACGCGTCCTCGACCGTCACCCGGCCACCGGCCAGCACCGCGGCCCTGGCTCCGGCCAGACCTGCGGCGGCGGCCGCCAGCGCCTCCGGCCAGGAGGTGGCGACCAGCTCACCGTCCTTGCGGACCAAGGGAGTCGACAGGCGGTCACGCTGCTGGCCGTAACGGAAGGCGAACCGGCCCTTGTCGCAGTTCCACTCCTCGTTCACCGCCGGGTCCTCGCCCGCCAGCCGGCGGAGCACCTTGCCGCGCCGGTGGTCGGTGCGCTGGGCGCAACCGGAGGAGCAGTGCTCGCACACGCTCGGCGAGGAGACCAGGTCGAACGGGCGGGAGCGGAACCGGTAGGCGGCCGAGGTGAGCGCGCCGACCGGGCAGATCTGGATGGTGTTGCCGGAGAAGTACGACTCGAAGTCGTCCCCCTCGCCGATGCCGACCTGCTGCAGCGCGCCGCGCTCCAGCAGCTCGATGAACGGGTCGCCGGCGATCTCCTGGGAGAAGCGGGTGCAGCGGGCACAGAGCACGCAGCGCTCCCGGTCGAGCAGTACCTGACTGCTGACCGGGACCGGCTTGGCGTAGGTCCGCTTCATACCGTCGAAGCGGGAGTCGGTGTCCCCGGTGGACATCGCCTGGTTCTGCAGCGGGCACTCGCCGCCCTTGTCGCAGACCGGGCAGTCCAGCGGGTGGTTGATCAACAGCAGCTCCATCACGCCGCGCTGGGCCTTCTCGGCCACCGGCGAGCTGAGCTGGGTGCGGACCACCATGCCCTCGGTGACCGGGATGGTGCAGGAGGCGACCGGCTTGCGCTGGCCCTCCACCTCCACGATGCACTGCCGGCAGGCCCCGGCCGGGGCGAGCAGCGGGTGGTCGCAGAACCGGGGGATCTGGGTGCCGATCTGCTCGGCGGCGCGGATCACCAGGGTGCCCTTGGGCACACTGACCTCGACCCCGTCGATGGTGAGCGTGACCAGGTCGGTGCTGGTCTGCGGCTCGGTCACGGTCATGCGTGCACCTCCCTCTCGGTGGTGGACTCGTGGGCGCGGCGGTCGGCCCAGACGGTGGAGGCCGCCGGGTCGAACGGGCAGCGCCGCTCGCTCAGGTGCTGCTCGTACTCGGCCCTGAAGTGCTCGAGCGAGGAGACGATCGGGCTGGCCGCACCGTCGCCGAGCGCGCAGAACGACTTGCCGTTGATGTTGTCGGCGATGTCGAGCAGCTTCTCCAGGTCGCCCGCGAGGCCCTGGCCGGACTCGATCCGCTTCAGCAACTGCACCAGCCAGTACGTGCCTTCGCGGCACGGGGTGCACTTGCCGCAGGACTCGTGGGCGTAGAACTCGGTCCACCGGGTGACCGCGCGGACCACGCAGGTGGTCTCGTCGAAGATCTGCAGCGCCTTGGTGCCGAGCATCGAGCCGGCCGCGCCGACGCCCTCGTAGTCCAGCGGGACGTCGAGGTGCTGGTCGGTGAACATCGGGGTGGAACTGCCGCCCGGGGTCCAGAACTTGAGCCGGTGCCCGGCCCGGACGCCGCCGCTGATGTCCAGCAGCTGACGGAGCGTGATGCCGAGCGGGGCCTCGTACTGGCCGGGGTTGGTGACGTGGCCGGAGAGCGAGTAGAGCGTGAAGCCGGGCGACTTCTCGGTGCCCAGCGACTTGAACCACTCGTTGCCCCGGGCCAGGATCGGCGGCACCGAGGCGATCGACTCGACGTTGTTGACCACCGTCGGGCAGGCGTACAGACCGGCGATCGCGGGGAACGGCGGCCGAAGTCGCGGCTGGCCGCGACGGCCCTCCAGCGAGTCCAGCAGCGCGGTCTCCTCGCCGCAGATGTACGCCCCGGCGCCCGCGTGCACGGTGATGTCCAGGTCGATACCGGAGCCGAGGATGTTCTTGCCGAGGTACCCGGCCTCGTACGCCTCGGCCACCGCCGCGTGCAACCGCCGCAGCACCGGGACGACTTCACCGCGCAGGTAGATGAAGGCGTGGTCGCAGCGGATCGCGTACGAGGCGATGATCATGCCCTCGATCAGCGAGTGCGGGTTGGCGAACAGCAGCGGGATGTCCTTGCAGGTGCCCGGCTCGGACTCGTCGGCGTTCACCACCAGGTAGTGCGGCTTGCCGTCGTTCTGCGGGATGAACTGCCACTTCATGCCGGTCGGGAAGCCGGCCCCGCCACGGCCGCGCAGGCCGGAGTCCTTGACCAGCGCGATCAGGTCGTCCGGCGCCATCGCCAGCGCGTTGCGCAGGCCCCGGTAGCCGTCGTGGCGGAGGTAGGTGTCGAGCGTCCAGGGGCGGGTGTCGTCCCAGGAGGCGGACAGCACGGGCGAGAGCAACTTCTCGGCCGGCTCTACGGAGGTCATCACGCTTCCGTCCCTTCGTGCCGGGGGGCCACGACCTTGGCGCCCGGGGTGCCGGGCAGTGCCTCGCCCTTGGCCAGCCGGAGCCCGGCCAGCGAGGGCGCGCCGCCCGCGCCGGAGGCGTCCACCGCGCCGGGGCGCTCGTCCGGGAAGCCGGCCAGGATCCGCGAGGTCTCCTTGAACGAGCAGAGCCGGGCGCCCCGGGTCGGCCGCGGGTCGTGCCCGGCCCGCAGGTCGTCGACCAACTGCCGTGCGCTGTCCGGGGTCTGGTTGTCGAAGAACTCCCAGTTGACCATCACCACGGGGGCGTAGTCGCAGGCCGCGTTGCACTCGATGTGCTCGATCGAGATCTCGCCGTCGGCGGTGGTCTCGTTGTTCTCGACACCCAGGTGCTGCTTGAGCTCGTCGAAGATCTGGTCACCGCCGAGCACCGCGCAGAGCGTGTTGGTGCAGACGCCGACGTGGTACTTCCCGGCCGGGCGCCGCCGGTACATGGTGTAGAAGGTGGCCACCGCGGTCACCTCGGCCGTGGTCAGCTCCAGCTGCTCGGCGCAGAACCGGATACCGGTCGGCGTGACGCAGCCCTCCTCGGCCTGCACCAGGTGCAGCAGCGGCAGCAGGGCGGACCGGGCCACGGGGTAGCGGCCGATCAACTCCTTGGCGTCCGCCACCAGTCGGGCGTGCACCTCGGCCGGGTACGGCTTCGCCGGAAGTGCCGGCATCCCCAGTTGGACGTCACTCACCGGTCCACGCCTCCCATCACCGGGTCGATCCCGGCCACCGCGACGATCACGTCGGCGATCTGGCCGCCCTCGCACATCGCCGCCATCGACTGCAGGTTGGTGAACGAGGGATCGCGGAAGTGCACCCGGTAGGGCCGGGTACCGCCGTCGCTCACCACGTGCACCCCGAGCTCGCCCTTGGGCGACTCGACCGCCGTGTACGCCTGGCCGACCGGGACCCGGAAGCCCTCGGTGACCAGCTTGAAGTGGTGGATCAGGGCCTCCATCGAGGTGCCCATGATCTTCCGGATGTGGTCCAGCGAGTTGCCCATGCCGTCGGGGCCGACGGAGAGTTGGGCGGGCCAGGCGATCTTCTTGTCCGCCACCATCACCGGCCCCGGCTTCAGCCGGTCCAGGCACTGCTCGACGATCCGCAGCGACTGGTGCATCTCCTCCAGGCGGATCAGGAACCGCCCGTAGGAGTCCGCGCTGTCGGCGGTCGCCACGTCGAACTCGTAGTCCTCGTACCCGCAGTACGGGTCGGTCTTGCGCAGGTCGTGCGGCAGGCCGGTGGCCCGCAGGATCGGACCGGTGGCACCGAGCGCCAGACAGCCGGCCAGGTCCAGGAAGCCGACGTCGACCAGCCGGGCCTTGAAGATCGGGTTGCCGGTGGCCAGCTTGTCGTACTCGTGCATCCGGGAGCGGAGCAGCTTGACCGCCTCCCGGACCTGGTCGACCGCACCGGGCGGCAGGTCCTGGGCCAGTCCGCCGGGGCGGACGTAGGCGTGGTTCATCCGCAGGCCGGTGACCAACTCGAAGACGTCCAGGATGAGTTCGCGGTCCCGGAAGCCGTAGATCATCAGCGTCGTGGAGCCGATCTCCATCCCGCCGGTGGCCAGGCAGACCAGGTGCGAGGAGATCCGGTTGAGCTCCATCATCAGCACCCGGATCACGCTGGCCCGGTCCGGGATCTGGTCGGTGATCCCGAGCAGCTTCTCGACCGCGAGGCAGTACGCGGTCTCGTTGAACATCGGGGTCAGGTAGTCCATCCGCGTGACGAACGTGGTGCCCTGGACCCAGTTGCGGTACTCCATGTTCTTCTCGATGCCGGTGTGCAGGTAGCCGATCCCGCACCTGGCCTCGGTCACGGTCTCGCCGTCGATCTCCAGGATCAGGCGCAACACCCCGTGGGTGGAGGGGTGTTGCGGACCCATGTTGACGATGATCCGCTCGTCGTCGGCCCGGCCGACGGCCTCCACCACCTCGCCCCAGTCGCCACCGGTGACGGTGAAGACGCGGCCCTCGGTGGTGTCCCTCGCCTCTTCGTATTGAGTGGTCATCAGCTGTACGACCTCCGCTGGTCGGGCGCCGGGATCTGGGCACCCTTGTACTCGACGGGGATGCCACCGAGCGGGTAGTCCTTGCGCTGCGGGTGGCCGGTCCAGTCGTCCGGCATCATGATCCGGGTGAGCGCCGGGTGTCCCTCGAAGACCAGGCCGAAGAAGTCGTAGGTCTCGCGCTCGTGCCAGTCGTTGGTCGGGTAGACGCTGACCAGCGACGGGATCCGCGGGTCGGCGTCCGGTGCGGTGACCTCCACCCGGAGCAGCCGGCCGTGGGTGATCGAGCGCAGCGGGTAGACCGCGTGCAGCTCGCGCCCGGGCTCGCTCGGGTAGTGCACCCCGTTGACGCCCAGGCAGAGTTCGTACCGGAGCGCCGGGTCGTCGCGCAGGATCCGGGCCGCCCTGAGCAGGTGCTCGCGGGCGATCTGGAAGGTGAGCTCGCCGCGGTCCACCACGGTCTTCTCGATCACCTCGGCCGGGTCGAGCCCCTGCTCCTCCAGCGCACCCTCGAACTCGTCCGCGACCTCGTCGAAGCCGTGGCCGTACGGTCGGCTGCTGGCGGGCGGCAGCGCGATCGGGGCGGCCAGGCCGCCGAAGCCGGAGGTGTCGCCACTGCCCTGGGCACCGAACATGCCCTGGCGCTTGCCGACCACCTCGACGGGGATTTCTCTCCGGGTCGCGGGGACGGGTGTCTGCTCGGTCATCGCAGCAGCCCCCCCATCTCGCTGGTCGGGGTGGCGCCCAGGGCCAGCTCCTCGGCCAACTCCTCGGCCCGGAGCCGGTTCGCGCCCAGCGGCTCGTTCCGGATCTTCTCGTGCAGCTTGAGGATCGCGTCCATCAGCATCTCCGGCCGCGGCGGACAGCCGGGCAGGTAGATGTCGACCGGGACGATGTGGTCCACGCCCTGCACGATCGCGTAGTTGTTGAACATCCCGCCCGAGGAGGCGCAGACGCCCATCGAGATGACCCACTTCGGGTTGGCCATCTGGTCGTACACCTGGCGCAGCACCGGTGCCATCTTCTGACTCACCCGGCCTGCCACGATCATCAGATCGGCCTGCCGGGGCGAACCCCGGAAGACCTCCATGCCGAACCGGGCCAGGTCGTAGCGGCCCGCCCCGGTGGTCATCATCTCGATCGCGCAGCAGGCCAGCCCGAAGGTGGCGGGGAACAGCGACGATTTGCGCACCCACCCCGCCGCCGTCTCGACGCTGGTGAGCAGAAAGCCGCTCGGCAGCTTCTCCTCGATTCCCATCAGATCCCTCTCTGCCTTCTCCAAGTCCGGTGGTTTGCCCTTGTGTTCACAAGGGGCTGCTCAGTCCCACTCCAGACCGCCGCGACGCCAGACGTAGGCGTAGGCGACGAAGACGGTGGCGATGAACAGGAGCATCTCGACCAACCCGAAGATCCCCAGGGAGTCGAAGCTGACCGCCCAGGGGTAGAGGAAGACGATCTCGATGTCGAAGACGATGAAGAGCATCGCCGTGAGGTAGTACTTGATCGGGAACCGGCCGCCGCCCATGGGCTGCGGGGTCGGTTCGATACCGCACTCGTACGCCTCCAACTTGGCCCGGTTGTACCGCTTCGGGCCGGTCAGTGAGGCCATCACGACGGAGCCGACCGCGAACGCCGCCGCGATGGCACCGAGTACGAGGATCGGCGCGTAGGCATTCATGGGCCCCCGCTCCCTCCGTCCGGTCGTCCTTGACTGCAGATCGGAACTGCCGGGTCACGCTGTGGTCGACCCGTGATCCAACTCGTGAGATCACCTCATGTGAGGCAGTTCACAAGGGCTGGAACGAGCGCATCCTATGCCCGTCGGCTTGTGACGTGCGACACGCAGTTCTGGATGATCTTTGTGATCTACGCCACCTCGCAAAGCGCCACCAAGGCACCTGAGTCGCCTTCAATCAACACAGTGCAGGCAAGTGCTCACAAACCGTCGCAATCGCCTGTGAAGTGACTGGTCAGAGCGCTTCGCCTATATCAATCAGAGCGCATGCCGAGCAAATTTCAAGGAGCGAGGTTGACGTGATAGTGCGCCTCACTCGACCGGGTGGCGCTCCCCGAACGCGCGCTTGACCTTTCGTTCACAAGCGCACGAGTGCCCGGTCCGACTACCGCCGTTCGCCCCAGACCCGGGCCGCGATGCCGACCCGGTTCCGGACGCCGAGCTTGCGCTGGATGTTGGCCAGGTGGTTCTTGACCGTGCCCGCCGAGATGAACAGCCGCTCGGCGATCTCGGCGTTGGTCGACCCGTCCGCCACCAGCTCGGCGAGCTCGCGCTCCCGCGCGGTGAGGGGCACCTCCCCCGAGCCGGGCACCGGTTCGGGAGTGGGCAGCGCGCGCAGCAGGCGGACCGTCAGCTGCGGGCTGATCAGGGTGTCCCCCGCCATCGCCGCCCGGACCGCCTCCACCAGCAGCGCCGGGCTGGACCGCTTGAGCAGGAAGCCGGTGGCCCCGTTCCGGAGAGCAGTGTGCACGTACTCGTCCAGGTCGAAGGTGGTCACCACGACCACCTTCAAGGGGTCGGCCACCTCGGGGCCGGCCAGCCGCCTGGTCAGCTCCAGACCGTCCAGCTTCGGCATCCGGATGTCCGCCAGCACCACGTCCGGCCGGAGCAGCCGGGCCTGTTCGAGCGCCGACGCCCCGTCGGCCGTCTCCGCCACCACGGTCAGATCGGGCTGGGCGTCCAGGATGATCCGGTACGCGCTGCGGATGTCGTCGTGGTCGTCGGCCAGCAGGATCCTGACGCTCATGACTGCCCCTCGGCTTCGTCCGCCGGCAGCGTCACGGTGACCTGCCAGCCCTGCTCGGTGCGGCCCGCGTGCAGCGTGCCGTCCAGTGCCTCGACCCTGGCCGCCAGTGCGGTCAGCCCGTGGCCGCCCCGCCGACGTGCCTGGTGCTCGACCGCGCCGCCGTCGTCGGCGACCGTCAACACCAGCTGATTTCCCTCGATGTGACGCAGTGTCACCAGAATGACCCGAGCCCCAGGGGCGTGCCGCCGGACGTTGGTCAGCGCCTCGACCACGATCCGGTGCACGGTGGCCCCGACCTCCCGGCCGACCGGTCGCTCCGGCAGGTCGAGCCGGACCTCTGCCGCCCCGGTGGCGGTGAACCGCTCGGCCAGCGCCGGGAGTTCGGCCAGCCCCGGCTGCGGGGCCCGGCGGGCCGCCTCCTCGGTGCGGAGCAGCTGGACGGTCCGGTCCAGCGAGGCGAGCGCCTGCTGACCGGACTGCTCGATCCGCCGGAACACCTCGGCCTGCTCCGGGTGCCCGGCTGCCAGGAAGCCACCCGCCTGGGCCAGCGCCACCATCCCGCTCACGTCGTGGGCCACGAAGTCGTGCAGGTCGTGCGCGAGTTCGAGCTGCTCGGCCCGGCGGGCGGCCGCCACCTCACGGTGCCGGAGCCCGTCCAGCGACCAGAGGTAGCCGCCGACCAGCGCCGCTCCCAGCGCCCCGACCGCACCGAACCCGAGCAGCCCGACCTGCTGCCAGCCCTCGACCGGGGCCGCGTACCGGAGCGGCCAGCAGAGCAGCGCCACCGCCAGCCCCGCAGTGGCCACCCGGCCCCGGCCGGTACGCACCGTCACCGTCACCAGGGCCAGCAGCCCGACCAGTTCGACCACTCCGATCGCTCCGGCCGGACCGCCCTCACCGAAACCGCCCCGCGCCGCCCCGAAGGCCGTCAGCCCGAGCGACACCGCCCCCGCCACCACCGTCGGCCGTGGCCGCCTCGTCCACAGCGCGGCCGCGACCGCGAGCACCGGAACGGCGCTCCCCCACTCCTCGATCATCCGTTCAGCCTAGGCACCGACGCCCGATGCCGCCTGTGCCGAACGGCACATGACGGGGCGTCGGAGCGGCCACAGACCTCCCGATCGGCATCTGCCGCCGGTACCGGCCCCGCCGCGAGGCTGGAGGCACACCGAACGAGAGGAACCTCCGATGACCACCGTCACCACCCTTGCCGCTCCCTGGGCAGTCCGCACCGCCAAGCTTGCGGCCCTGAGCACCGTCCCGTCCGGCCTCTGGCGGATCGCCCTGGGCGTCGGCATCCCGGTCGGCTTCTCCGGCGCGATGGAACAGCAGATGACCGCCCACATGCCGGGCTGGGGAACCGTCTACGTGATCGCCCTGAGCGCCCTCGCCGAGGCCCTCGCCTTCCTCACCCTCGGCCTGGTCCGCCCCTGGGGCCGGCTGGCCCCCCGTTGGCTCCCCCTGATCGGCGGTCGCCGGATCCCCCCGCTCGCCGCAGTCCTCCCGGCCGCCGTGGGCGCGATCGCGGTCACCGCACTCACCCTCACAGCCGGCCTCGGCGGCTGGTACAGCCCCGAAGCGATGGGCGACCCGGAGGCACCGCACGGCCTGGCCGGCCTGGTGATGACCCTCTGCTACGCGCCCCTGCTGCTCTGGGGCCCGCTGCTGGCGGTCGTCACGGTGGACTACTACCGCCGTTCCAGGGCCGGTTCGCGCTGACCCGTCGTCACCGGGACCGGCTCGGGAGCCGGGGCCGCGGTGCGGCGGCCCCACTCGGTGCCGAGCAGCACCAGGAGTGCACCGAACAGGGCGAGCGGACCGAGGTGGTCACCGGCCAGGGTGATGCCGAAGACGGCGGCCCAGAGCGGTTCGGTGCCCAGCAGCAGGGAGACCCGGGACGGGGAGGTGGCCCGGACAGCCCAGGTCTGCACCAGGAAGGCGAACAGGGTGCAGAGCAGCGAGAGGTGCAGCAGCAGTGCCCAGTCGGCGGCGCCGTAGGAGGCGGCCAGGCTGACCGGGGAGGGGCCGACGAACGGCGCAACCAGGGCGAACACCAGGGTGGCGGTGGCCAGTTGGACCCAGGTCAGGGCGCTGGAGTCGGTGCCCCTGATACTGCGGAGCCGGGACATGGTGAGCACGTTGACGGTACGGACCACGGCCGCGCCCAGCACCAGCAGGTCACCGAGGCCGGGCACCCGGAAGCCGCCGCCACCGGTCAGCAGCGCGACGCCGAGCACCGAGAGCCCGGCCGCCGCGACGAACACCCGGGGCAGCGCGGTCCGGCTCAGCGCACTCTCCGCGAGCGGGGTGAACACCATGGTGAGGCTGATGATCAACCCGGCGTTGGTGGCCGAGGTGTGCACCGCCCCGTACGTCTCCAGCAGGAAGATCGCCCCGAGCACCAGCCCGAGCACCGCACCGCCGAGCCACTCCCGGACCGTCAGCTTCACCAGCGCCCGCCAGGTGAAGAGCGCCAGCAGCGGGAGCACCAGACCGAACCGGAGCACCAGCATGGCCACCACACTGTCCGGCGTGGCCACGTTCTTGACCGCCAGGAAGCTGGATCCCCAGACCACGGCGACCCCGAGCACCGGCAGGTCGCGGACGGTCTGAGCAGCGGACGTACGCATGAGGGTGCTCCTCCGAAGGCAGGGCAGGCCGGACCCGTACGCCGTCGGACGGAGAACAACCACCGGTGGGTGGCGGCGGGCCATCGTCGCTCACCCGGGCCCCTGTGATCAACACCTTTCCGGCGACCTGACACGGTGCATATTGACCGGGCGGCTGGGCATGGATGATTGGTCCATGTCAATCTATCCTTCGGAGGCACCCCAAGTGCTGCGCAAACACTGGGCGTTACTGACCGCCGCCACCACTGTGCCGCTTCTGCTGACCACCTCGATCGGCGTCGCCGACGCCGCCCCCGTGGCGACGGTGACCTGCGCCTACACGCCGGCCGTGCCCGCCGACAACTTCAAGGGCATCCCGGTCTTCGACGCGAAGAAGGCCGCCCAGCCGTACAGCGCGACCTTGAGGACCACCCAGGGGGCCATCACCTTCAAGGCGTTGACCGGCCAGGCGCCGTGCACCACCTTCTCGTTCCGCTTCCTGGCCGAGCACGACTACTTCGACAAGAGCCACTGTCACCGCCTCACCACCGAGCGGATCTTCGTCCTCCAGTGCGGCGACCCGACCGGCACCGGCAGCGGCGGCCCCGGCTACTCCTTCCCGGACGAGAACCTCACCGGCGCCACCTACCCGGCCGGCACCGTGGCGATGGCCAACGCTGGGCCGAACACCAACGGCAGCCAGTTCTTCTTCGTCTGGAAGGACACCAAGCTCTCCCCCGCCTACACCCCGTTCGGCCAGGTCACCGCCGGTCTGGACGTGCTCCAGAAGATCGCCGCGGCAGGCTCGGACTCCCAGAACAACCCCGGTGACGGCTACCCGAACCTCGTCCCCACCTTCAAGAGCGTCAAGAT
Source organism: Kitasatospora sp. Root107 (assembly GCF_001424875.1). GTDB lineage: Bacteria > Actinomycetota > Actinomycetes > Streptomycetales > Streptomycetaceae > Kitasatospora. The sequence goes on from NZ_LMCT01000001.1 coordinate 573,186, forward strand.
CAGCAAGCGCTGACCGCCGCTCCCGTACGGTGGTGCCCGCCGACCGCCCCCACCACCGCACGGGAGCACCGCCATGGACGCCACCACCTGGGACACCCTCGACCGCCTGGTCGCCTGGCTCGACAGCGAGAGCCAACTCTCCGAGAGCGACGAGAGGTTGCTCCGCATCCTCAAGGTCACCGAAGAAGCGGGCGAGGTCGCCCAGGCCGTCCTCGGCGCCACCGGCCAGAACCCCCGCAAGGGCACCACCCACACCTGGACCGACGTCCAGCACGAACTCTGCGACGTGGTCTTCGCCGCCATGGTCGCCCTCCGCACCCTCACCCCGGACGCCCGCACGGTCTTCGCGGAGCGGATGGCCTACGTCGACCAGCGCTCCCAGCAGCACGCCGGCTCAGGACAGCCGTAATACGGCGTGTTACGCTTCTGCCATGGCTAAGCAGCGTTTCTCGATCTCCCTCGACGAAGAGCACGCCGCCGAGATCCGGACCACCGCAGCCCTGCTGGGCGAGGACGTGTCCGCTTTCATGACCAAGGCTGCTCTGGAGGCGGTCCGGCGCGAGCAGCGCAAACTCGAGGTGTTCCGCGAGATAGACAGTCAGATCGCAGCCGTCGAGGCCGGCACAGCCGGCACCGACGAGGCAATGGCAGGCATCGCAACGGATCCGCAGGTGGACGCCGTCTGGGACGACTTCTTCCGGACGCCCGGGCAGGGCGCCGCGTGATTCCAGCTGTCGTGTACGACACCGGCATGCTGATCGGCCTGGCCAACCGTGATCCGCTGGCTCTCCAGCACCACGCCCGGATTCTCCGGGGGGTGATCCCCTTGGTTCCGGGCCCGGTGGTCGCTCAGGTCTGGCGTGCCGGTGCGGCGGTCCAGTTCGGCTTGAACCGACACCTGCAGGACTGTCAGGTAATCACCGAGTACAGCCTCCTGGACTACAAGCGCATCGGCATCATGCTCGGAACGGTGACGCTCCCGCCGAAAAAGCGACCCGATGTGGTGGATGCCCTCGTCGTCCTCACGGCTGCTGGGCGCGGGCGTGCAGCCATCGTGACCTCCGACGGAAACGACATCTCCGCCTATGCCGCCACACTGCCCAAGGCGGTGATCGACGTCATCCGGGTGTGAGCCCCGGCCGCTCCGAGCCTCTGCCAAGCTCCTTGATCCGTCCGCTACTTGGCCACGCCCAGGGTGTGGCCGATGGTGTCCGGGCGGGTAAGGGTGGCGAGCATGCAGTGGGCCACGTCCGCGCGGGAGGCGGTGCTGCCGCCGGGGAGGTTGCGGTCGAGGGCGGTGCGGTAGCCGGCGGTCAGCGGGCCGTTGGTGAGGCGGGGCGGGCGGACCGAGGTCCAGTCGAGGGGGGCGGCCCGCAGGACGTCCTCCATCCGGGCCAGGTCGGCGTAGTGCTCGCGGAGGAAGATCCGGGTGAGCGGGGCGCCGACGTGGCGCATCAGGAAGGTGTCGCCCGGGTCGTGCTTCGGCGGGTTGGGGCGGGCCGGTGAGGCGACGGTGCCGATCGGGGCCGCGCTGAGGGTGACGATCCGTCGGACGGCCGTCGCGCGCATCGCGGCGACGACCGCCTCGGTGCCGCGCCAGGCCACCCCTGGCTCCGAACTGGACGTGGCGCCAAGGGCGGAGAGCACCGCGTCGGCCCCCTCGACGGCGGCGGCGAGCGCCTCGGGGTCGGGGTGCGAGAGGTCGGCGGTGACCGTCCGCACCGACGGCTCCGTCAGCTTGGCGGGGTTGCGGACCACGGCGGTGACCTGGTGGCCGGCCGCCAGGGCCTGGGTGAGCAGGTGGCGGCCAGTGGCGCCGGTCGCGGCCAGGATGGTGAGCTTCATCGTGGGCTCCCTTGAATGAGTGTCAGCTGAGGTGGGCGAGCTTCTCGGGGTTGGTGACGAAGTAGATCCCGGTCACCAGGTCGCTGTCGGGGGCGAGTTCGAGGACCAGCACGGCGAACGGACGGTCCCCGGCGTACAGCAGTGCGGAGGGGTCCCCGTTGACCTGGCCGAACTCGACCCGGAGCTGCGCGGCATTGCGCGAGCCGCCCCGCAGCAGCACGGTCGCGACTCGGTCCCGGCCGTGCACCGGCAGGCGCCCGGCAGCCGTCGCCTTGCCGCCGCCGTCCGCCCACATCACCACGTCCGGGGCGAGCACCTGCAGCAGGTCGCCGAGGTCGCCACCGCCCACCGCCGCCGCGAACCGCTCGGTCACCCGGCGGCGCACCATCGGATCGGCCTGGAAGCGCGGACGCCTGGCCTGGACGTGTTCCCGCGCGCGGTGGGCGAGTTGACGGACGGCGGCCGGGCTGCGGCCGAGGATCGCGGCGGTCTCGGTGTGCTGGTAGCCGAACACCTCGTGCAGCACGAAGACCGCCCGCTCCACCGGCGTGAGCGTCTCCAGCACGACCAGCAGGGCCATCGACACCGCCTCGCCCCGCTCGGCATCGACCGGTTCGGCATCCGTGGTGAGCAGCGGCTCGGGCAGCCAGGGCCCGACGTACGTCTCCCGCCGCCGCCGGACCGCGTCCTGCCGGGCCAGCGCCTTGTTCACCGCGATCCGCACCAGGTACGCCCGGGGGCTCTCGATCGGTTCGCCGGCACCCGCCCCGGCCCGGGCCACCCAGGCCAGCCAGGTCTCCTGCAGCACGTCCTCGGTGTCGGCGACCAGCCCGAGCATGCTGTAGACCATCGAGAACAGCAGCTCCCGGTGGGCCACGAACACCTCGGTGGCGGCATCCTCAGCGGGAACGGGATCGGGATCGGACATCAGCAGCCTCCTTCGCGTCACACCCCTGAGAGTGCAACGAGCCGGGAAGTGTGACAGCCGACCCGCCCGGCGTGGCACAGCTCACACCGGGCGGGTCTCGCCGAGTCATCGGTCCGTCGGGCTCATTTGATCTTGTCGACGCAGGAGAAGCGCCCGATGTCCATCGGATCCGGACGGAAGTCCTCCGGCCGGGCGATTCCGGGCATCGCGGTCTGCAGGTCCCGCACCCAGTCGCTGCTGACCACGTAGTGCTTCAGGAAGTCCCGGATCCGCCCGCAGTCCTCACGTCGGTCCTTGCGGATCCCCACCCCGTAGTAGTTCTTGGAGCCGATGGTGACCTCCGGGACGACCTTGACTCCGGGGTGGACCTGGGCCAGCCCGTAGAGCAGGAGTTGGTCCGTCGAGACGGCGAACACCCGATTCTCCATCAGCTCCTTGCGGCACTCCTCCACATCCGCCTTCTCCACCGGAATCAGGCCCAGGTTCTTCGACTGGCCGTTGAGTTCGTCCATCGAGGTGGTCCCTCCCCAACTGCAGACCACCTTGCCCCTGAGGTCCTCCAGCCCGTTGAGGGTGCTCTCCGCCCGGATCATGAAGCCCTGGTAGGTGACCGCGTACGGACCGGCGAAGTCGACCAGATCCGTCCTCGCCTGGGTGATCGAGTAGGTGGCGACCACCAGGTCGGCGGCGTGCTCCTGGAGTACCCGCTCCCGCTGGTCCGAGGACACGTCACTGAAGTGGGTCGTCGACCCGAGGGCCTTGGTGGCCTGGTTGGCCACTTGGACGTCGAAACCCTCCCAGGTGTGGTTGAGGGTCTGCACGCTGGTGCCCGGCTGATTGTTCTTGGTCCCTACCTGGATGACCTTCTGATCGAACATCGACTGCTCGGTGGAGCACCCGCTCAGTGGCACGAGCACGGTCAGCACACCGGCAAGGAGCAGCTTGCCTCTCCCCTGCACCGCATCTCCTAGTCGTTGGTGAGGATCATCTCTGCGACGGCGACGTCCATGACGCATCCCCGCTCGGTCCGCACGGTCAACTGCAACCGGGCCACGCTCCCGTCGTCGGGCAGCGGGAACATCGCCGGCACCCCGTTCAGCGCGGTGACCGTCGGACCCGTCCCGGTGGCCGAACGGATCTCCACCGAGGTGTGCGGCAGGCAGAGTTGACTCTTCGGCCGGCCTTCGGCCAGCGTCAAGGTCAGCTTCAGCCGGCTGCGAGTCTCCGGGGCGTCGAACCGGAGCGTGAGCGCTCCGCCGTCCGGTGTCGGCCGCTCACCCTCCAACCGGGCCCGGGAGGTGACGTCGAGATCCCGGTTGGCCTCCCACCAGGCCCAACCTCCCCAGCCGCCACCGATCACGGCCGCGAGCACGGAGACCACGAGCAGGAGCTTGCCCCACTCCACGAACCACTGGCCGGACCGGTAGGTGACGGGACCGAAGTGGACCTGGACCGTGCCGGTGCTGGTCCCGATCGCAGCGCCCGTCCCGGTGCTCACGTTCGGACGGGTCTTCTCCTCGTCCACTCAGCTGCCCTGGCCGAAGTTCAGCGTGACGGGGCCCTCGTTGTGGACGATCGCCACGCCCTGCTCGACGTTCAGCACGTTCCCGCCCGGCACCACCGACCTGAGCTTCTCCAGCAACGCCGGGTCCTCCTGGACGGCCTGCCGGACGGCCTCCCTGACCCGGTCCTGGTACTCCGGCGACAGCGGCTCCGCCGGAGCCTGCCCCGCCTCCCCCGACCGCACCCTGAACAGCCGCTCGATGAGGGCCCTGCCCAGGCTCGCCCCGGCCTGGGTGGCCGCCCCCTCGGCCCCGGTCACCACCGGTCCCGCAATCGCCATCAGCGCCGGAATTGCCGCTTCCACCGTCTGTGCCACATCCATCGTGTGCCCCCCTAGGTCACGATCCACAGCCCATGCGCAGTAATAAAATATTACGCCAACTCACTTATGCTGCCGGTAAGTTGATCTCAAACTTCTGCGGTGGGGGCAACTGGCACAGCAAAAACAGAACGGAGCCCCCCGCCGGAAAAGGCGGTCGGGGCTCCGTCGTCACAACGTCAGGCGTTGGGCGCCACCTTGGCGAGCCCGTTGATGATGCGGTCCATCGCGTCGCCGCCCTGCGGGTCGGTGAGGTTGGCCAGCATCTTCAGGACGAACTTCATCAGGATCGGGTGGGTCAGGCCGCGCTGGGTGGCGAGCTGCATGACCTTGGGGTTGCCGATCAGCTTCACGAAGCCGCGGCCGAGCGTGTAGTAACCGCCGTAGACGTCCTTGAGCACCGCCGGGTAGGCGTGCAGGGCGCGCTCGCGGCCCGTGTCGGTGATCCGGGCGTGGGCCTGGACGATGACGCCCGCGGCCAGCTGTCCTGACTCCATCGCGTAGGCGATGCCCTCACCGTTGAACGGGTTGACCATGCCGGCCGCGTCGCCGACCAGCAGCAGGCCCCGGGTGTAGTGCGGCTGCCGGTTGAAGGCCATCGGCAGCGCGGCGCCCCGGATCGGGTCGGTCATGTTCTCGGGGGTGTAGCCCCACTCGGCGGGCATCGAGGCGCACCACGCCTTGAGCACCTCGCGCCAGTCCAACTCCCCGAACGCGGGCGAGGAGTTGAGGATGCCGAGGCCGACGTTGGAGGTGCCGTCGCCCATCCCGAAGATCCAGCCGTAGCCGGGCAGTAGCTTGCGGTCGCCGCCGCGGGTGTCCCAGAGCTCCAGCCAGGACTCGAGGTAGTCGTCGTCGTGGCGCGGCGAGGTGAAGTACGTCCGGTACGCGACGCCCATCGGACGGTCCTCGCGGCGGTGCAGCCCCATCGCCAGCGAGAGCCGGGTGGAGTTGCCGTCGGCGGCGACCACCAGCGGGGCGCGGAAGGTGACCGGACGCTTCTCCTCGCCCAACTTGGCCGTCACGCCGACGATCCGGCCGGTCCGGTCGTCCAGCACCGGGCCGGTGACGTTGCAGCGCTCGTACAGCCGGGCGCCGGCCTTCTGGGCCTGACGGGCCAGCAGTTCGTCGAAGTCGGCGCGCTTGCGGACCAGTCCGTAGTCCGGGAAGGACGACAGCTCGGGCCAGTCCAGCTCCAGCCGGACGCCGCCGCCGATGATCCGCAGACCCTTGTTGTGCAGCCAGCCGTTCGAGGTCGAGACATCGATCCCCATGTCCACCAACTGCTTGGTGGCACGCGGGGTCAGGCCGTCGCCGCAGACCTTCTCGCGCGGGAACTCGGTCTTCTCCAGCAGGAGCACGTCCAGACCGGCCTGGGCGAGGTAGTACGCGGTGGTGGCCCCCGCCGGTCCGGCGCCGACCACGATGACGTCGGCGGTGCTCTCCACGGTCTCGCTGCTCAGGTCAACTGCGGTCTCGGACACGGCTTGGCACACTCCTGCGATGCGGTCGGCTGGCTTGGACGAGTCTAGCTACGGTGCAGGCTTGAAGCCGCGGTGCAGAGCCACGATGCCGCCGGTGAGATTGCGCCAGGCGACCTTGGACCAGGCGGCCTGCTGCAGCCGGGCGGCCAGTGCGGGCTGGTCGGGCCAGGAGCGGATCGACTCGGCGAGGTAGACGTAGGCGTCCGGGTTGCTGCTGACGGCGGTGGCGACCGGCGGCAGCGCGCGCATCAGGTACTCGGTGTAGACCGTGCGGAACGGCGTCCAGGTCGGGGTGGAGAACTCGCAGATGACCACCCGGCCACCGGGCTTGGTGACCCGGTACAGCTCGCGCAGCGCGGCGTCGGTGTCCTGCACGTTGCGCAGCGCGAAGGAGATGGTGACGGCGTCGAAGCTGTCGTCCGCGAACGGGAGCTTGGTCGCGTCGCCTGCGGTCAGGGCGAGTTCGGGGTGCCGGCTCTTGCCCTCGGTCAGCATGCCGAGCGAGAAGTCGCACGGGACGACGTCCGCGCCCGCCTCCGCGAACGGCAGCGAGGACGTGCCGGTGCCGGCGCCCAGGTCGAGCACGGTCTGGCCCGGCTGGGCGGCCACCGCCTCGGCCACCGCACGGCGCCAGGCGCGGGCCTGACCGAGGGAGAGCACGTCGTTCGTACGGTCGTACTTGGCGGCGACGTCGTCGAACATCGCGGCGACTTCGTGCGGCTGCTTGTCCAGGGAGGCTCGGGTCACGTGCCCATTGTTCACCACTGTGCCGCTGTAACTCTCAGCAGGTGCTCAGCCGTCTACTACCCAGGGGCTCGGGGAACTGCGACGGTTCGTGGCTGGCGGGTCAAAGTGCAAAGTGCCTGACCGCCTACGCACGGATCACCTTTTTCGAGGTCGGCGTCGCCCACGCGGCGGAGCCGCACATCAGCAGAGCCCCGAGCCCCTGGCGTGTGCCACATTGCGCAGTTGCCTCAGCGGAGCGCCCGGCGGCGGCCGGGCTTGCGGCGGCGGGAGCGCTTGCCGTGGGTGAGGGCGGGCATGTCGTTGCCGAAGGCCTCGGTGGCGAAGGCGACCGTGGTGCGGGCCCGGGTGACGGGGGTGCGGGCGCGGTGGTGGCGCCAGATCCGGGCTGCGCAGAGGGCGAACAGGACCAGGGCGATCGGGACGCTGGTGCGGGCCAGGCCGACGCCGGCGGGCTGCGGGTAGCGGTTGCCGCAGACCCGGACCGCGCCGGGGTCGGCGGCGGCGTACTCCAGGCAGATCGGGTCACCGGCCTTGGCGTACTCGGGCAGCCAGAGGTCGGTGGCGGTCAGCGGGCGGCCGTCGGCACGGTAGCTGATGGAGCTGTAGGTCGCGCTGCCCGCCGGGAGTTGGGTGATGGTGCCCTGGACCCGGACCGGGTCGGCGCCGATCCGGTCGGCCTGGTCGGCCTGGCGCCAGCCGAGCAGGCACATGCCGAGCGCGAGCACCGCGCTGAGCACGGCCGCGAGGTACCAACCTCGACCGAGGCGCGCGTTGCGCGGGCGGGGAGCGGTCGCGGATCGCATGGTTCCTGTCGGCTTGCCGGACCGGGCTGGGGAGGACCCGGTGAAGAGCACCCGTCCGCAGTACGGAGGGCTGACCGGGATCGTAACCGCTGGCGACCCCTCAGGTCACGGCGAGCATCAATCAGTTTGTGTGAACAAAGCGGGTGTTAGTGCACCCACCTCTTCCTGACGGCCCGCCAGGCGGACCGGTTCAGCGGCGGCGGTACAGCAGCCGTCCGCCCAGCACGGTGGCCAGGCAGCAGCCGGCGCCGGTCCGTTCGAGCTCGGCCACCGACGAGGCAGCGAAGACCGCGAAGTCGGCCCGGCCGCCGACGGTCAGCGGTCGGTGCACGACCGAGCCCAGCGTGGCGCCCGCGAGCGGGTCGAGCCCGCCCGGTGCACCGGTCCCGGGCAGGGCGGTGAGCCCCGAGCGGGTCACCGCGGTCCGTACGGCGGGCAGCGTGAAGGGGCCGGCCAGCGCGGTCACGCCGTGGCCGAGCAGGCGTTGCAGTCCGAGCCGGGCGCTGCCGCCGCGGCGCTCCTCGGGGACCTCAAGCTCCAACGGCTCGGTGCCGAGCTCCTCCCGGGGGTCCGGGTGGTACGCCGTCTCCAGCAGCCACTGCCCGTACGGGTTGAGCAGACCCGGCGTCAGCAGCCCGTCCCACTCCCGCACCCTGGCCCCACGGTCGGCCAGCGAGGCGTACGGGCCGACCGCCGCCACCACCGCGCCGTCGACCAGCACCGCCCCGTCGGGAATCGACGGGGCGGCGGGGTCGGCGACCAGGACGGTGGCCCGGTGCAGAGTGAGCATCAGGTGGTGGAGAGGATCTTCAGCTCGGGGTGCGCGGTGCCGCCTTCGAGCGCGGTGGAGGCGATGTGCGAGGCCACCCGGGGGTCGACCGGGTCGTTGGCCGGGTCGTCCAGCACGCGCAGGTGCTGGTAGGTGGTGGAGCGCTGGGCCGGGGTGCGGTCGGCCGCGCGGATCAGGTGGATCAGCTCGGTCAGGTTGGAGCGGTGCTTGGCACCGGCCATCGAGACCACGTTCTCCTCCAGCATCACCGAGCCGAGGTCGTCCGCACCGTAGTGCAGCGAGAGCTGGCCCGCCTCCTTGCCGGTGGTGAGCCAGGAGCCCTGGATGTGCGCGACGTTGTCGAGGAACAGCCGGGCGATCGCGATCATCCGCAGGTACTCGAACACGGTCGCCTGGGTGCTGCCCTTGAGGTGGTTGTTCTGCGGCTGGTAGGTGTACGGGATGAAGGCCCGGAAGCCGCCCGTACGGTCCTGCACGTCGCGGATCATCCGCAGGTGCTCGATCCGCTCGGCGTTGGTCTCGCCGGTGCCCATCAGCATGGTGGAGGTGGACTCGACACCCAGGCCGTGCGCGGCCTCCATGATCTCCAGCCAGCGCTCGCCGGACTCCTTGAGCGGCGCGATCGCCTTGCGCGGCCGCTCCGGCAGCAGCTCGGCGCCGGCGCCCGCGAAGGAGTCCAGGCCCGCCTTGTGGATCCGGGTGATGGCCTCCTCGACCGAGACCTTGGAGAGCCGGGCCATGTGGTCGACCTCGGAGGCGCCGAGCGAGTGGATCACCAGCTGGGGGAACGAGCCCTTGATCGCGGCGAACGCGGTCTCGTAGTACTCGACCCCGTAGTCCGGGTGGTGGCCACCCTGGAACATCACCTGGGTGCCGCCCAGTTCGACCGTCTCGGCGCAGCGGCGGAGGATCTCGTCCAGGTCGCGGGACCAGCCCTTGTCGCTCTTCGGCGCCACGTAGAAGGCGCAGAACTTGCAGGCCGTCACACAGACGTTGGTGTAGTTGATGTTCCGTTCGATGATGTACGTCGCGATGTGCTCGGTGCCCGCGTAGCGGCGGCGGCGTACGGCGTCGGCGGCGGAGCCGAGCGCGTGCAGCGGCGCGGAGCGGTAGAGCTCCAGCGCCTCCTCCGGGGTGATCCGGCCGCCGGCGGCCGCGCGGTCGAGGACGGCCTGCAGGTCGTGGGCGGAAAGGGTCTGCTCGGACACCTTGCTGGCCTTCTTTCTCTTCCGACGTCGGACCGAACCAGCCTACGCCAGCCCCGTCACGCGTCTTCGGGCGTGTCGGGGCCTAGGCCGGCTGGAGCAGAGTGACCGTCACGTCCGGGGCGAAGCCGCTGTCGTGACCGATCCGGCGGGCGAACTCGGCGATCCCGGCGAGCTGCCGCTCGCCGAGCGAGAAGTCCAGCGCCTGGCTGAAGTACCGCTCCAGTACGGGCGCGTCGAAGGACTCCCAGCGGGCGGCCTGCGCGGCCACCTGGCCGGCCTCGGCCAGCGAGAGGTCGCGGGACTCCAGGAAGGCCCGGTGCACGGCAGCCACCGTCTCCGGGCTGCGCTCGGCGTAGTCGCGGCGGGCCGCCCAGACCGCGAAGACGAACGGGAGGCCGGTCCAGTCCTTCCACATCGCGCCCAGGTCGTGCACCGCCAGGCCCTGTTGCGGGGCCTGCTCCAGCGAGGCGCGCAGCGCCGGGTCGCCGATCAGGACGGCGGCGTCGGCCTCGGCCAGCATCGCGTCCAGGTCCGGCGGGGCGGTGAAGTACTCGGGCCGGACGCCCTCCCGCTGCTCCAGCAGCAGCCGGGCCAGCCGGACGGAGGTGCGCGAGGTGGAGCCGAGGGCGACCCGGCGGCCGTCCAGCTCGGCCAGCGGCAGCTTGCTGACGATCACACAGGACATCACCGGGCCGTCGCTGCCGACCGCGATGTCGGGGAGCACCACCAGCTTGTCCGCGTTGCGCAGGTACTCCACACAGGTGATCGGGCCGATGTCGAGGGCGCCGCGCACCAGTTGGTCGCTGAGCTTCTCGGGGGTGTCCTTGGTGAGGTCGAGGTCGAGCAGGTTGCCGGTCCTGGCCAGTCCCCAGTACAAGGGAAGACAGTTGAGGAACTGGATGTGTCCGACCCTCGGCCTTACCGCCGCCGAGCCACTCGTGTCCTGACCGGTCACCGTGCGTCCTTCCTACCTGCCCGTTTCGTGTGCTCTCCGCAGCGTATGCCCGTTGACACCGAGGGGGTGGTCAGGGGCCCCTGACGATCTGTGCCACGCGCGCGCGGGACACGAGCAGCGTGGCCTTGGTCACCCCTGGTCGGGGCTGCCGCTGCGTGCTACCGTTCCATCCAGTTGCAGTTTGATTCCCCTTGCAGTACTTGAAGCCTGCGGAGCATGTAACCGCGGGCTTTTTGTAGTTTTTCAGCGATATCGAAAAACTCCGGACCCTTCCGGAGGCGGGGCGATCAGCGCAGCGGACCGGTTCCACACGGTGTGGTTACCGAAACGTCCCTCGCAAGGAGAACGGCATGGCTCAGGGAACCGTCAAGTGGTTCAACGCTGAGAAGGGCTTCGGCTTCATCGCCCAGGAGGGCGGCGGCCCCGACGTCTTCGTCCACTACTCCGCCATCAACGCGAACGGTTTCCGCTCGCTGGAGGAGAACCAGGCGGTCTCGTTCGACGTCACCCAGGGCCCGAAGGGCCCGCAGGCGGAGAACGTCACCGCTATCTGATTCATCTCCTCTGATGATCTGATCGCTCTGGACCCCATTTCGGGTCCGGCGGCGGCCCGCGCGGCCGCCGGTACGAGCATGACGAGTACCACCAAGGGGGCCCGCCACGTCTTCGGACGCGGCGGGCCCCCTGCCTCTGTCCCGGCCCCCGCCAGGCATGATCGAGGCCATGCACCTGCTACGGGCCTTCGACCGCCAACTGCACCGGATCGGGATCGACGGCTACCTGCTCCTGCTGCTCGGCACCGTCGGCCTGGCCACCCTGCTCCCGGCCCGGGGCACCGCCGCGTCCGTGGCGAGCGACTCGGTGAGCGTCGCGGTCGGGCTTCTGTTCTTCCTGTACGGCGCCCGGCTCTCCCCCCGGGAGGCACTGGCCGGCGCCCGGCACTGGCGGCTGCACCTGCTCATCCTGGGCAGCACCTTCGTGCTCTTCCCGCTGCTCGGCGAGGCCACCCGGCTGCTCCCGTCCGCGGTGCTCGCCCCGCAGTTGGCGACCGGGGTGCTGTTCCTGACCCTGCTCTCCTCCACCGTCCAGTCCTCGATCGCCTTCACCTCGATGGCCAGGGGCAACGTGGCCGCCGCGATCTGCGCCGCCACCTTCTCCAGCCTGGTCGGCATCGTGCTCACCCCGCTGCTCGCCGCCTGGCTGCTGGCCGACGCCGCCGGGGTGCAGATCAGCGGGCAGCAGATCCTGGACATCGTGCTGCAACTGCTGGTCCCGTTCGCCCTCGGGCAGTTGCTCCGCCGCTGGGTCGCGCCCTGGCTGCGGCGGCACCGGTGGCTGACCATCCTGGTCGACCGCGGTTCCATCCTGCTGATCGTCTACACCGCCTTCAGCGAGGGCGTCACCGAGGGCATCTGGAGCCGGGTGACGATCGGTCAGCTGCTCTGGCTGGCCGCGATCTGCCTGGCCATGCTCACCCTGGTCCTGCTCTTCACCGGCACCGTCTCCCGCCGCCTCGGCTTCTCCCGGGCCGACCGGATCACCGCCCAGTTCTGCGGCTCCAAGAAGAGCCTCGCCAACGGCCTCCCGCTGGCCACCATCCTGTTCCCCGCCGCAGCGGTCGGGATGGCGGTGCTCCCCCTGATGCTCTTCCACCAACTCCAGCTGATGGTCTGCACCGTGCTGGCCCGACACTGGGGCCGCCAGCCCGATCCGGCGGCCGACCACGGCCAGGAGTGAGCCGGGGATCACAGTCGGGCATCACAGCCGGACGAGCACCGCCTCCGTGTGGCCGGTCGCCTGCTGCCAGTGCCGCAGCAGGACGCCGACATAGTCCTGGAACTCCTTCTTGGAGTGACCGCCCCAGGCCTCCTGCAGTCCCGGCAGCCGCACCGGGGGCGCGTCCGCGAGCAGGATGCGGGCCTCCATCCAGGTGACGCCGTACCGCCCGCTCCTGCGCCGGACCTCGATCCGGGTGATCCGATCCCAGGGCACGGTCGTGCGACGCGTGGGGCCGGCCAGCACCAGCCCGACCGACGTGAGCGTGGTGCTGCTCCAGCCGTGGTTGACCAGCGACGTGAGAGCGACCAGGAGCAGCACGCCGACGGCGCCACCCAGCAGCGCCCCGTTCCCACCGGCGTTGCCCACGACCACCAGGGCGGCGACCCCGCCGAAGAGCAACACCATCCCCGCCATCCGCAGCTTCGTTCTGCGCATGCCCACCGGGCCGAACCCGATCCGTATCGCTTCCATGCGCGGGATGGTAGCGGTGCCTCGGCCACCTGCGTGGTGGCGGCAGGCCCTAGAACCGGTCGGTCGCCAGCTCGACGCCGAAGGGTTCCGGGAGCCGGACCGGCGTCCCGAACGGGTGTGGTCCGTCGACCAGGGTGTAGCCCAGCGGGCCGGGGGTGGAGAAGAGGGTGCAGGCGCGCTCCTGACGGTCGACCAGGAGGTAGAGCGGGGCGCCGTACTCGGCGTACCGACGGCGCTTGACGACCCGGTCGGTGTCACCGTTGGAGTCGGAGGTCACCTCGACCACCAACAGGGTCTGGTCCGGCACCAAGACGCCGTCCGCATCGACCAGGTGGCTCGGCACCACTGCCAGGTCGGGGATGTACCAGTTCGCCGACCCCGGGAGGTCGAGGTTTCCGGAGCCCGGCTCGCAGTCCATCTCGATCAGTCGCGGGTCGAGCTGGCGGCGGATGCTGGTGATCGCGCGCTCGTGCCCCCAGGTCGGTACCACCTGCCCGATGACCCCTTCGATGATCTCGGCGCGGTCGTCCTTCATGTGGTGAATGGCGTACTTCAGCGCCAGCTCCGGATCGACCTGCTGGTACGAGTACTCCTGCGGGGCGGCACTCATCAGCTCCTCCTTCATCCTCGTCCACGCTACCGCCGTGGCCCGACCGGGTGGGCGAGGTGCACTCCAACGGGTGATGGCCCGCCCCCCGATGGGGAGCGGGCCATCGGGTGACGAGGGGTCAGGCGGCGACGGCGATCTTGTCGCGTGACGGGGTTCTGGACTATGCCAACCAAGATCGTTCCTCGGCGTGTCCCGTGGAGTCCGCCCGTGTTCTACGGCTGAATGTCCCTGCGCCGTGTGGTCGGGAGGGGCTGCTGTGGGGCAGTGATCCGCTCAAGTGCCCGCCGCCCGTCGTCATCGTGGGCATCGGGCCCTGACCGGCGCCGGTCAGTCGACGGCCGAAGCGGTTGGGGGCAGCATTGGCCTGCTGCCCCCAACCGGATACGGGCCGAGTAGGCCAGGCCCCGAAAACCCGGGGCCGCCTCTCGAGTTCCCGCCGACCAACCACCCAGGCGCGCGTGCAGAGGTGCGCGGCACTGTAAGCGGCGGCCACGCCAGGTGGCCAGACGTGTGGGCGCCTGACCTTCCCGACAACCGTCACCCTCTCCCAAACGGTCCCGTGATGAAGCGGGGACCCGCCGCCACGGACCGTTCGTGACCATACGGTTACATGGCCCGTAGGCGGAGGGCGACATCCCGAGCCGGACACCGTCGCGTCGGCCTCAGCCGACGGATCCGGGCTGGGGAGGTACGAAGGAGGAGTCTGCCGGGGAGGAGGCTCCTGTCCCCGCCGCACCTTTCCTGTTGAAGGTGCGCTGCCACAGGTGTCCCACAGACGTGTAGAAGCGCTCTGGAATGAATACCGCATCAGCAATGATCATCGCCCCGGAGAAGAGGGGGAGCCCCATGAGGACCGCGATGCCTGTGTGCATGCCGAGCAGCAAGGTCAGGACGGGGTACTTGAGCCTGCCGAACAGGACGAACGGAAACGCGACTTGCAGCAGCACAGTCAGGTAGCAGGCGACCGTGACCAGCATCGGATGACTGTCCACCATGAAAGACAGCGCGGGCCACGGCCTGAACAGTTCAAGGTTCATGACGTAGTGGAGGGCAGTCCCGTTGGCCCAGGAGCCGCCCTGCACCTTGTACAGCCCTGCGGAGCCGTAGACGATGCAGACCTGAGCCGCGATGACGAACATGGCGCAGTTGTGCAGCACCGTGATCAAGAGGCGACACGCGGCGCGGAGGTGGTGCCGGAGAGTGGGCGTTCCCGGGCTGGCCGCCAGAACTCCGGCCTCGGCTCGGGGAACGCGCAGACGCGTCCTGCGCGCGTCGAGGGACCAGCGTCGGCCACAGGCGGTGAACGGGAGGTAGACGGCCATGAGAAGAATGAGATTGTCTCCCCCGTCCGTCATGTAGATGGCCCTCGCGTGGAACGAGGCCACCACGACCGCGAACAGGACGGACACCACCCTGGTTCGCCAGCCGAGCATGAACAGTGCGGACGTGACGAGGGCCGCCGAGTAGCAGAGTTCGAAGTACACCTGACTGTCGGACAGGGTGAGGATGCTGAACCAGCCGGTCTGGTCGAACAGTTGGCTCGCCAGGGCCGGTGTCCAGGCTGAACCGGGGCCCCAGATCTCGTCGCGGTGGGGGAACTCCCTCAGCAGGAAGGCGAGGTAGAGCAGGCCGTACCCGATCCGCAGTACCGCCGCCGCGTGGAGGTACACCGGCCGATCGGTCACGGTGCTGCCCAGCGCGCCGATGCGGGTGAGCATTCGCTGTTCGCCTGCGTCTGCGGTCAAGCGGGCAGTGTGGCGCGGCGAGGGTGTCGGGAAGGAAGTCCGCTCAGTTTCCATCGGGTGCCACCTTCCACCAAGGCAGGTACCTGGTGTCGACCGAGGTTGAGGAAACCGGGCGGGGACCGCCCGCCGTGGTGGGCGCAGCGATTGGCTGGGTGATCACCCGCACTTGGACAGCATCAAACGTACTGTCCTGGTGGGCAATGACTCGCTCAACCGCAATATTGCGCAGGTATTCTTGCAGCATCCGAGCCCGCTCCGAATGCGGTTTGTCGTCACTGCCGTGTGATTCCAGATAAGCGGCCCAGGCCCGGCGCAGCATGTTCTGCGTCGTATGGCTGGGGAAGACATTGTGTTTGACATCGGAATCGTCAACGGCGCTCAGGTCGAACCAGTCGCCGACCTGGCGGGTTCCGTCTCGAGAGGTTCGTGCGGTTCTCACGGAAATCTGTCGAGTGGCGGACTCCGGGTCCGGAGCGAAGAGTCGCCAGTTCTGCTCGAACAGCGGGTTGATCCACGCATTGATCTGCCTGCTGTAAGCCTGGGAAAGCTGGTTCGGTGGTGCCACGTACATGAATACCAGAAGCACATGGACGAGGGATGCCGCCAGGCACAGAGCCACGGCAACGGTCAGGGCTGCCACCAGAGGACCCGGCGGCCCTGCGGCGATGACGGCGCCGTCGGCCAGTTTGCGGATCGGCCCCTTTGCATCCCCTGAGGGGGTTCCATCCAACGCACGGCTTGGGCCGGTCCGTCCCAACTTGACCACTCCTTGGCTCTGCTTCTCTGAGCCTTTCTGGCGGCGCGCGACAGCATTCGTGAAGGTCTGCCGCGCGCCGTAATCCGACTTCTGGCTCTGCGGATCAGCTACGCGGTCGCGTCGTGCTCGCCGTGCTCGCCACCGTCGCCGTGCTCGCAACCGTCGCCGTGGTCACCGTGCTCACCACCGCCGTGGTCGCCGTGATCACCGTGCTCACCACCGTGATCACCACCGCCGTGGTCGCCGTGATCACCGTGCTCACCACCGTGATCACCACCGCCGTGCTCACCACCGCCGTTGCCGCCACCCGTGGTGGCGCCAGCGGTTCCGCCCGTAGTGGTGCCGCCGGTGGAACCGGCGATCAGGCCACCCAGGAGTCCGCCCGTGGCGCCACCCGTCGTGAGGACCCCGCCCAGCAGGCCACCCAGGGCCCCACTGGTCGCGCCACCCGTGGTCGTCCCAGCGATCACGCCGCCGGTGGTACCACCCGTAGCGGTGCCACCGGTCGTGGTGCCGCCGGTAGTGCCGGCAATCACGCCGCCCACGGTGGCTCCGGCGATCACCCCGCCTGTGGTGCCGCCGGCCGCGCACGTGGATCGCGTGATTACGTTGTTGTCCAGCGTGACGGAGCCGTTCCGTGCCAGTGCTCGGCCCTCGAGCGTCGCGCCGGTGTTCAGGCCGATCGAGGTCAGGGCCAGGATGTTGCCCACGAAGTCGGTGCCGGTGCCAAGGGTGGCAGAGCTTCCGACCTGCCAGTAGACGTTGCACGGCGCCGCACCGTTGATCAGGAGCACGCTGCTGTCAGACGCCGTGATCAGAGTCGAAGCGGTCTTGAACACCCACACGGCATTGGGGTTTCCCTGGGCATCCAGCGTGAGCTGGCCCGTGAGCTGCAGGGGGGCGTTATCGGCACTGTAGACGCCCGGAATGAGCGTCAGACCACCGAGCTCGGACGAAGCAAGGGTGAATTCCGTGGGCTGGCCGGCAGCGTTGTTGTACGCGGTGACCAGGCTGCCCTGGGCGTTCGCGGCAACATCGTCCCCACGGTGGATCTCCCCGTTCACCTGGATGGGCAGGAGTCCGGTGATCGACGACCCCGGACTCACTCCGACGTCTCCGGTGATCGTGGTGGGACCCGTGTTGGTGACCGACTGGCCGCCCAGCACCGCGAAGCTTTCCGCCGCGCCGAGGGGAACGGCCGTGGCGGCATGGGCCGGCCGCAGCGACATCGTCATTGCGGCGGCGGCGACGAACACGACCGCCGCAAGCCAGGTGGAAACCGTGCGCCAGTGGGGCGCACCAGAGCTGTTCAGTGTCATCTAGAGGCCTGTTCCTGTGGGGAAATAGGGCACGTCTGTGACTCTCGTCGCTATGAAACCAACCGTCGACGCCCCTTTTCTGAAAGCTGCGGGACTTTGGCCCGCCCGCAGTTCTCTGGAAAAGAGTTGTATCTTGCAGATCAGCCGGCATTAAAAATATGAATGCGATCCAGGTGAGTGAGTCGGCACGCGGCCGTGCGGGATCGGTCGGCATTCCCTCCGAATGACAGGAGCTGACGAGACGCAGACTGTTGTTGATCGCCTGGGTTACGAAACCCTGCGACCCAGAACAGCGTGGCACGCCGTCGCGCCATCGTCACCGACAGACACGATCGTTCTTTTCAGCGGCCTTTACAGCGAGTCTCAGGTGCTCCTGAGACCGCCTCCCAGCTCTCACGGGCCGGTGCGTGAAAGCGATGCCCCGGATCGTGGTCCCGAAGTGGGCGGGCCCGGCGGTCAGGTAGGTAGTGCCACCACAACAGCTCGAGCCCTCGCCCGGTGATCGGGGGAGGGCTCGAACTGTCTGTGCGTCAGGCCGGGACAGGCACCTCGGTGGCCTGCACCGGGATGGTGACCGCCGGGTTGTCCAGCAGGTCACCCGTCGGGTTGTTGTAGGCATCGCGGTCGAGGATGCCCTCACGAGCAGCCACGATCAGCGGAGTCACCACCTGACCGGCCACGTTGGTGGCGGTGCGGATCATGTCGAGGATCGGGTCGATGGCGAGGAGGAGGCCGACGCCCTCCAGCGGGAGGCCGAGGGTGGAGAGGGTCAGGGTCAGCATCACGATCGCGCCGGTCAGACCGGCGGTGGCGGCGGAGCCGATCACCGAGACGAAGGCGATCAGCAGGTAGTCACCGACGCCGAGGTCGATGCCGTAGACCTGGGCGACGAAGATCGCGGCCAGCGAGGGGTAGATCGCGGCGCAGCCGTCCATCTTGGTGGTGGCGCCGAACGGGACGGCGAACGAGGCGTACTCGCTCGGGACGCCGAGGCGCTCGGTGACGCGGCGGGTGACCGGCAGGGTGCCGACCGAGGAGCGGGAGACGAAGGCGAGCTGGATCGCGGGCCAGGCGCCCTTGAAGAAGTTCAGCGGGTTGAGCCCGCCGACGAAGCGCAGCAGCAGCGAGTAGACGCCGAACAGCACGATCGCGCAGCCGACGTACACGTCGATGGTCAGGGTGGCGAAGGGCTTGAGCAGGTCCCAGCCGTAGACCGCGACGGACTTGCCGATCAGGCCGAGGGTGCCGAGCGGGGCGAGCCGGATGACCCACCACAGGGCGGTCTGGGTGAGGTCGAGGATCGCCTCGTTGAGCTTGCGGACCGGCTCGGCCTTCTCGCCCAGCTTGAGGACGGCGGCGCCGACCACGATGCCGAGGAAGACGATCTGGAGGACGTTCACCTTCAGGAAGGCGTCCGCGATGTTGGTCGGGATGATGCCGGTCAGGAAGTCGATCCAGGTGCCGGGCTTCTCCGGGGCCTTGAGGCCCTGGGTGGAGAGGTTGGCGCCCTCGCCCGGGTTGGTCAGCAACCCGAGGCCGAGGCCGACACCGACCGCGATCAGCGAGGTGATCAGGAACCAGAGCAGCGTACGGCCGGCCAGCCGGGCGGCGTTGGTGACGTTCCGCAGGTTGGCGACCGAGAGCACGATCGCGGTGAAGACCAGCGGCGGGACGGCCAGCTTGAGCAGCTGGACGAAGGTCTTGCCGATGGTGTCCAGGGTGGTGGTGAGCCAGGCGATGTCCTGGACCCGGGCCAGGTAGCCGAGGGCCAGGCCGAGGACCAGGCCGCCGACGATCTGGGCCCAGAAGGGGGTCTTGCGGACCTTCGCGAGGAAGGTGGGCGCGGGCGCTGTGGACATGGTGGTGCAGCTCCGAGGCAGGAGGAGGGGGAGAGATGGAGCAAGGGGCGGCGACACGGCCGGGCCGACCACGGCGGGGAGCAGCCGAGGGGCCTCAGGGGCGACGTGCCGCCTGGATACAGCTGACGGTGCGACAGCCGCTGTCCACGGCGCCGGGCAGGCACGCGCAGCGCATGAGCGCTGGGCCCATGTCGTACTGCCGAGGCGTGCCTGAGGTGGTCATGGGCGACAGACTAACAACAAACCTTTGAGATGTTCAAAGTACGTGTTTGAACTACGGCCACGAACCGTCGAACCGGGGCCGATTGACCCCGATCCGGTTATACGTATAACTTGATGACTTACCGCCGCCCTCCCCTGCCCTCAGGAGACCGAACCCCATGGGCTACCTCGCCCTGCTCCGCGCCCCGCACGTCACCCGTCTCCTGCTCGGCACCCTGCTCGGCCGCCTCCCCGCCGGGATGACCGCCCTGGTGATCGCCCTCGCCCTGCGCGAGGCCGGCACCCCGTACAGCAGGATCGGTCTTGCCACCGCCGCGTACGCGATCGCCGCCGCGATCGGCGGCCCGGTGCTCGGCCGGATCGTCGACCGGACCGGACAGCCGCGCGTACTGCTGGCCTCCGCCGTGGTCGCCGGGGTCGGGTACGCCCTGCTCGCGCTGGCGCCCGGTTCGGTCTGGGCCGCCCCGCTCGGCGCGGCGATCGCCGGGCTCGCGATGCCGCCGCTGGAGCCCTGCCTGCGCGCACTCTGGCCCGCCGTGGTCGACGAGGAGCAGCTGGACACCGCGTACGCCTTCGACTCCGCAGCCCAGCAACTCCTGTACGTGGCAGGGCCGTTGGCGGTGGCCGGGATCGCCGCAGCGTTCTCGCCGGTGACCGCGCTGTGGACGGCCGCCGGGCTCGGCCTGGCCGGCACCCTGGTGGTCGCCACCGCCGCCCCCGCCCGGGCCTGGCGAGCACCCGCCCGGCACGCCTCCTCCGGACTGCTCGGCCCGCTGCGCTCGCCCGGACTGGTCCTGCTGCTGGTCGGCCTGGCCGGCGCGGGCTGGACCGTCGGCGCCCAGAACGTGCTCTTCATCGCCTACGCCGAGCAGCACCAGGACGACCTGCCCGGCGGCGCCGGACTGCTGCTCGCCCTGGCCGCACTCGGCGGGCTGGTCGGCGCCCTCGGCTACGGCGCGGTGAAGTGGCGCAGCACCACCGCCACCCGGACCTGGGTGATCGCGCTGGCGATGGCGGCCTCCTACCTGCCGCTGCTGCTGGTCCCGGCCCCGCTGCCGATGGCCGTACTGGCGCTGCTCTCCGGGATCGGGCTCGCGCCGCTGCTGGCCGCCGCCTTCGTGCTGATCGCCGAGCTGGCGCCGACCGGCACGGTCACCGAGGCCTTCGCCTGGCTGATCACGCTGTTCGCGACGGGCAACGCAGCGGGATACGCCGTGTCGGGAGCGCTGGTCTCGCAGTCGCTGACCACGGTCGCGCTCTGCTCCGTCGGCGGCATCGGCCTGGGCGGCCTCCTGCTGTTCGGCACACGTTCAGCCATCAGGGGCTCGGGGAACTGCGACGCCCGCCTCGGGAGCGTTGCACCTGCGTAGATGGCCAGGCACCTTCGCTTTTTGCCCCGCACGCCGGATCTCATCGCTGTTCCCCGAGCCCCTGGGTAGTGCAACTCAAGGTCTCACTAGTGGTGGCGCCCCCGGTGACGAGTCGTCAGGCCGATCACCGCACCCGCTGCGGCCAGCGCCAGAGCCAGCACCGCGAAGAACGCCGCCGGGAAGTCCGAGCCGGTGTCCGGCAGGCCGCCGGTCGGTGAGGCGGTCGGCTGCGGGCTCGGCGGGACCGGGGTGTCGGTCGGGGTCGGCGGGGTCGGGGTCGGGGTCGGCGTGGGGTCGGGCGTCGGGGTCGGCGGCGGGGTGGGCTCGGGCGGGAGGATCAGGCCGAGGTCCAGGTTGAGCTGGGCCTGGCCGCCGGCCACCGCGACGTTCTCGGTGATGCCGGTGGTCGGGTCGCCGTCGGAGTCCTCCGCGCTGGCTGCCGTCCGGCGGACCGCGTCCTTGATCGTGACGGTGGCCCCGGTCGGGAGGGTCGACAGGTCGAACTGGACCGCGTAGGTCCCGTCCGGCAGCTGCCGGAACAGGTAGTGGCCCCGGTCGTTGCTGGTGGAGCCGACCGGCTTGCCGTTGAGGTCGCGGACCGTGCGGCCCTTCCCGTCCAGCAGGTACGCGGTGACCCCGGCGACGCCGGGCTCGCCCTGGTCCTGGAGGCCGTTCTTGTCGAGGTCGCTCCAGACGAAGTTGCCGATCGAGTTGTCCGGCTTGACCGGCTGGTGCACACCGACGCCGACCTTGGCGGGCTCGGCCGGGAGCAGCTGCTGCCCGGTGTTGTCGGTGGCGGTGTAGGCGAAGCTGTTCCAGGCGAAGGCGGACTCGGGGGCGTCGTACGAGGCGACCATCGGCCAGGTCAGGGTGAACACCGCACCGGAGGGCATGGTGCCGGGCCGGGAGATCCGGAACCAGGTGGCCAGCCCCGGGCCGGGGAACGTGGTGCTCCACTCGGCGGCGAGCGCACACCCCGCCGGCCCGCCGAGCGAGACCGGGCGGCACGGGTTCGCAACGGTGGCGTACTCGATCACCACGGTCGGGTCGCTGCTGACGATGGGTTCGGTCAGCGAGGGCGTCCAGGCGCTGCCGCGCGGGGTGTCGGGCCGCAGCACGTAGCCGTCGCCCGGGGTGGGCAGCCGGTCGTAGGCGATGAAGTCGGTGACGGCGTCGGGCGAGTCGTTGCGGACGGTCATCCGGTACGAGATCTCGCCGCCGGGCGAGGTGGTGGCGGAGCTGCCGTAGTCGGCGTCCTCGTCGCCCTTGACCTCCTTGAAGGCCCGCAGCACGGCGGGCACCTGGATCTCCACCTGCGAGGAGGCGTGGCAGAGCTTCTCGGTGGTGTCGCCGTTCTCGTTGAAGTCGTCGGTGTCCGGCACCGAGCTGTCGGTGCCGTAGAACATGCAGGTGACCGGCGGTGACGCGCCGTCAGCCGTGACGTAGACGTCGTTGGTGAGCGTGCCGGGCTGGGCGCTGCCGGCCGCCTCGGCCTCGAACAGCACCCGGTAGGCCAGGTTGTCGTGCAGGTACATCATGTCGGGGCTGCCTGCGGGCCAGGTCATCCGGATCAGCTGGCGCCCGTTCTTGCCCGGCAGCACGGTCACCTCCGACGGCCCCTTGGCGTCCGTCCAGACCGGGTCGGGCCGGACCGAGCCGTCCACGTAGACCATGCCGGGCGGCAGCAGGTCGTAGAGCACCAGCGGCTTGTCGAGGGTGTAGCCGGTCCGGTTGTACGGGACCACCTGGAAGGTGGCCTCCGCGCCCGGGGCGAGCACCGCACCGGCGACGGTGGTCTTGGCGGCGCCGAGGTTGGTGGCGGCGCTGACGGTGGCGTCCGCGCAGGCGGTGGCGGTGTCGGTGGTGGTGCCGTCGGTGCCGACCACGTCGACGCAGTTGTGCAGCGGGTTGGGCGCGGTGCGGCCGTCGTGGCCGGTGTACAGCACCTGGGCCAGCACCTGCACCGCGTTGCCCGGGCTCCAGCCGGTCGGGATCGGACCGGCCCAGCTGAACCGCAGGCCGTGCAGCCAGCGGCCGTCCGGGATGCCGAGCACGTCGTTGGCCGGGTCGCCGGCACCGACCGCGAAGGTCACTCGGCGGGCGGCCGCGCCGTTGAAGGCGGTGCCGGGGGTGAACGTGTGCCAGAGCGGGTCACCGTTCAGCCGGTACTCGAGGGTCATCCCGATGCCGGTCGGGTTCCACGCCTCCAGCTGGATGCTCTGCGGGCCGAGCCAGTTGTAGAGGTCGGCGGTGGTGCCGGTGCCCGGGTCGGTCATCACCAGGCTGGTGATCGGGATGGAGACGTTGCCCGGGTGCAGGCTGAACGAGCCGATGTCACCGGAGACGTAACTGCCGCCCCAGGTCTTGGAGGAGGCCACCTGCACGCCAGTGCTGGGGTCCTGGAAGGTCGGACTGGTGGTGGTCGCGGTGTCCAGGTCCCGGGCGGCGTCCGGGCCGAGCGGGTCGCCGTTCAGGGTGACCGAGTTGGTGACGTTGGTGGCGGTCGGGAAGGTCGGGGCCGGGTAGTTGACCACCAGCACCCCGGGGTTGCGGCAGCCCGCCTGCCCGTTGCCGGAGACGAACGGGCCCGCGTCGTACTTCCAGGTGTTGGTCCCGGTCCCGTCGTCCGCCCAGCCCGGCGAGCGCGAGGTGTCCACCACGGCGCCGGCCGGCAGGGTGTCCACCAGCTTGGTGAGGTCCAGGTCGACGTTCGGCACCCCGTCGGTGGAGCAGGTGCCGAACTGGTACGTCACCGTGCGGCCGTCCTGGCTGCTCGTCTGGACGCCCTTGGACACCTTGTACTTCGGCTCCACCACCGCCGTGGTGGTGGCGGCACCGGTCTGCGGGGTCTCGCCGTCGGCGGTGAAGACCGCCGTGTTGACCGCCTGAGTGCCGTTGGCGGTGCTGAAGTTGGGGTACTTGAGGGTGACCTTGACGGTGGCCGTGGTGCCCGGGGTGAGCGGGTTGAGCGCGATCTCCATCGTGCCGCCCGAGGACCCGGCGGCCGGCACCGTCGAGCTGTCGACGTCCACGGTGGTGGCGTCCGGGGTCCAGCCGACGAACTGCATGCCGGCCGGGAGGGTGTCGGTGATCTTCCCGTTCGCGCAGTCGTCCTGCGAGCAGGTGTAGCTGAGGGTGTAGGTGACGTTCTCCCCGGGCGCCGGATTTGCCTTGTCCACCGTCTTGGTGAAGGTGATCGCCGCCAGCGCGGACGGGGTACCGGCGACGGTACCGGCCAGCAAACTGGCGGAGAGCAGCCCTAGGGCTGTCAACAGCCGGGGGACCCGGGATTTGTTCCACATTCCCCCATTTGACTGTCATGACCGGATCGAACGATTCCGCCACGACCGAACTGTCATCCGATAGGACCAACGGTTCGTCAGATCTCCGACGGCGCCGCCCTGGTGGAGCTGCGCAGCACCAGTCCGGTGGCCAGTGGGGCGACCGGCGGCACCGGCTCACCGCGCAGCAGCGCCGCCAGCGCCGCGACGCCCGTACGGCCGAGCTGCTCACCCGGCAGGTCGACGGTGGTCAGCGGCGGGGCCAGCAGGTCGGCCACCGGGATGTTGTCGATGCCGACCACCGAGACGTCGGCCGGAATCCGCAGCCCGAGCTCGGCGGCGGCCTGGTACAGGCCCGAGGCGACCACGTCGTCGTCGCAGACCACCGCGTGCGGGCGGTCCGGGCGGCTGAGCAGCTCATGGGCGGCGGACCGCGCGGCGCGCTGACCCTCGTTCAGGGTGACGCCCAGTTCGACCACTTCGAGCCCGGCGGTGGCCGCCTCGAAGGCGGCCTGCCGGGTCCGGAAGGTGTACGCGGAGTGGGTCGAGCGCAGATGCCCGATCCGCCGGTGGCCCAGCGCGGTCAGGTGCTCGACGGCGGCCCGCATGCCGCCCGCGACGTCCAGCTCCACCGTGGGGCGGGCCCGGCCGGTGCCCGGATCGGCCAGCGCCGGGTCGGCGTCCAGGAAGACCACCGGGGTGTCGGCGGGCAGCGCGCCGAGCTGGCTGTCGTCCGGCGAGCAGACCAGCAGGCCGTCGAACCGGCTGGTGGTCGCCGCCTCGGCGAGCGTCGCACTCCCCCAGCCCGAGCTGACCACCACGGCCAGGCCGTGCTTGCCCGCCTCCTCGTGCACCCCGACCAGTACCCGGCCGAAGAACGGACCGAGGATGTTCGGCACCGCGAGCAGGATCATCCCGCTCCGGCCCAGCCGCAGTTGGCGGCCAGCCGCCTGCGGACGGTAGCCGAGCGTCCTGGCCACCTCGCGGACCCGCTCCCGGGTCGCTTCCGAGACCCGCTGCCCCGCCTCCGTACCGGAGAACACCAACGAGACGGTCGCCTGCGAGACCCCGGCCAGCCGTGCCACGTCCCGGCCGGTCGGACGCCGGGACGGGGTCGGTGCGGAGGGCTCGGTCATCGCGCGGGGACGACTCAGCCCTGGGACCCGGCGGCCGCCGCACGGGCGGCATCGTCGGCGGCGTCCTCCTCGGCGGCGACCTCGGCCGAACGGGACCGGCGGTTGGCGACCTTGTCGGCCAGCTGCGCGGACATCTCGTCGCGCTGCTTGCTGAGCAGGATGTAGCTGAGCGGGGCGGAGACCAGACCCGCGATCAGCACCAGGAAGATCACACCGGTGCTGCCGGTGACCGGGATGACCCCGAAGTGTCCGAGCAGCATGGCGAGCAGCAGGCACGACAGGAAGATGCTCAGGCGCATCGAGGTGTAACGGAGCGTGGCGTGCTTCTTGCTGCTCACGGGGACGTCCTTCACTGCGGGGGGTACGGCTGGCGCGGCTATCCAGTGAAGCATGACCTCACAGCCACACCATCGGCAGGAGCTCAGGCACGCACCACCAGGGGCTCGAGGAACTGCGAGGAGGTCTGGCGCCGGGGTCACTGCGAAAGTGCCTGACCATTTACGGACGGATCACCTTGCACGGGTCGGCGTCGCAGTTCCCCGAGCCCCTGGTGGTTGCTGCCCGGAGCGGAGCGGTCAGCGGAGGTCGAGCCACATGGTGACGTCGTCGCGGTCGTCGCCCGGGGCGACCCGGATGGCGCCGGGGACGCGGCCGACCTCGGTGTAGCCGCAGCGGGCGTAGAACTGCTCCAGGCCGAGCCCGCCCCGGAGGGTGAGCCGGAGGCCGGCCCAGCCGGCCTCGCGGGCGACCCGGGCGGCCTCGGCCATCAGCTGCACGCCGTAGCCGCTGCCCTGGACGTCGGGGTGCACCATGACCCGCTTGAGCAGCCGCCAGTGGTCCATCAGGTCGAACCGCATGTCCTCGAAGAACAGTGCCGCCACCAGCCGTCCGCCCGGCTCGAAGCCGACCAGCAGCATGTCCGGCTGCCCGGGGCCGAGGCCTGCGAACTGCTTCTCCGCCGTCACCCAGACCTGATCCTCCGTCACCGGCGGGACGAACCCGACGGCGCCGCCCGCGTTGGTCGCGGCCGTCCAGAGGGTGATGATCCCGGCCCGCAGCTCAGGGGTCAGTTCGGGGGCCAGGGCGAAGGTGAGCGTCATGAGCACCAAGCCTAATCGGCGGCGACGACAGGCCGGGGGGCGGTGCGACCGAGCGCCAGGCAGAGCAGCACGGCCACCGCGCAGAGCGCGCCGGCGCCGTACCAAGCGAGGTCGTAGTCGCCGAACCGGTCCCGGCTCAGGCCCGCCAGGCCGGCCACGGCGGCGGCGCCGAGCTGGTGACAGGCCAGCACCCAGCCGAACACCACGGGTGCGTCGGCGCCGAAGTGGCGGCGGCAGAGCGCGATGGTCGGCGGCACGGTGGCCACCCAGTCCAGGCCGTAGAAGATCACGAAGGCCAGGATCGGCGGCTCCAGCGAACCGGCGAACAACTGCGGCAGGAAGAGCAGCGAGAGGCCGCGCAGCGCGTAGTAGGCGACCAGCAGGGAGCGGGAGTCGAAGCGGTCGGTGAACCAGCCGCTGGCGATCGTGCCCACCACGTCGAAGACGCCGACCAGGGCGAGCAGGCTCGCGGCCGTGGTGACCGGCATGCCGTGGTCGTGGGCGGCCGGGATGAAGTGGGTGCCGACCAGACCCGCCGTGGTGGCACCGCAGATCGCGAACGAACCCGCCAGCAGCCAGAAGGCGCGGTTGCGGCTCACCTCGCGGAGGATCCGCAGGCTGCGCAGGATCGCGCTGCCGTCGGTGCTCGGCGCGGGCGGCTGCTCGGTGGCCCCGTACGGGAGCAGGCCGAGGTCGGCCGGGCGTTCGCGCATCAGCAGCAGGACCGGGAGGGCGACCACGGTGGCGGAGACCGAGACCACGATCACGGCGGTACGCCAGCCGTGCTCGTCGACCAGCCAGGCGAGCAGCGGCATGAAGACCAGGTTGCCGGCGGCCCCGGCGGCGGTGAGCACGCCGGTGACCAGGCCCTGCCGGGCGGCGAACCAGCGGCCGGAGACGGTGGTGGCGAACGCCCCCGCCATCGAGCCCGAGCCGAGGCCGACCAGGACGCCCCAGCAGAGCACCAGTTGCCAGCTCTGGGTCATCAGCATGGTGAGACCGGCGCCGGTGGATATCGTCAGCAGGGCGCTGACCACGACCAGGCGGACGCCGAAACGGTCCATCAGGGCGGCGGCGAAGGGTGCGGTCAGGCCGTAGAGGGCGAGATTGACCGAGACGGCACCGGAGATGGTGCCGTGCGACCAGCCGAACTCGGTGTGCAGCGCGTCCATCATCAGCCCGGGCGTCGACCGGAAGCCGGCCGAACCGAGCAGTACCAGCAGGGTCACCCCGGCCACCACCCAGGCGTAGTGCAGGCGGCGGGACTTGACGACGGGTGGGGCGAGGGTCTCGTTCACGTGCTGATCCTTGCGCAGGGCGCTCGGTCCTTCGGTGCGGGGGCTGCCTCAGCCCCGGTCGGGGACCCGGCGGAGGGTGCGGACGGGACGGGTGAGGAGGAGAGCGGCGACCACCAGGAAGGAGACCACGATGCCGACTTCGAGCACCCGGTGGGCACCGAAGGCATTGGTGGCGGGGCCGGAGAGGGCGCTGCCGATCGGGAACATGCAGACCGAGCCGGCCACCTCGTAAGCGTGGATCCGGTTGAGCACCTCGCCCGGGACCTGGGTCTGCACACTGGTGGCCCACATGACGCTCCAGAAGGTGAGGCCGGCGCCGACCACCACCTGGGCGATGCCGAGCAGCCAGACCGGCCAGCCCAGCACGATGCCGAGGGGGTAGAGCGGGAAGGCGAGCATGGCCACCGCTCCGACGGCGAGCGGGCGTTGGGGCTTGAAGCGGACCGCGAGCAGGCCGCCGACCACGGTGCCCGCGCCGAACGCGCAGTTGAGCAGGAAGTAGGCGGAGTCGCCGTACTCGGGGATGACCAGCCCGGAGGTGACCGGCAGCAGCGGGCCCCAGCCGAGCACGGTGAAGAAGAGCCAGATCAGGATCACGCTCCAGAGCCAGCTGCGGGACCGGAACTCGTGCCAGCCGACCACCAGGTTGCGCCAGAGGCTGTCGCCCGGCGGCGGGGCCGGGACTGCGCCGAGCCGGAGTGCGAACAGGCAGATCGCGCTGATCCCGAAGGTGACAGCCGCGATCACCATCACCCAGCCGGTGGCGACGGCGGCCAGGGCACCGGCCAGGGCCGGCCCGAGCAGCGCGGCGAAGGCCTCGGAAGTGCGCAGCACGCCGTTGGCGCCCTGCACGTCGCGGGCCACCAGCGGGACGGTGGAGGCCGCGCCGGGCTGGAACATCGCGGCGGCCGTCCCGGCCAGGGCGAGCAGGAGGTAGAGCTGCCAGAGCTGGTCGATGCCCCGGAAGAAGAGCACCGCGAGCAGCACCCGGGTGGTCAGGTTGAGCAGGTCGGCGCCGATCATCATCCGGCGGGCGGTGAACCGGTCGGCGAGGACACCGCCGAACAGGACCAGACCGGCGAACGGGCCGAACAGGAAGGCCAGGGCGAAGCCGACGGTGCTGGCGCCGTGGTGGGCGCTGACCAGGCCGGCGGTCACCGCGACCGGGAGCATCGCGTCACCGAGCAGCCCTGCGCTGCGGGCGGTGAAGTAGTACCGGAAGTTACGGGACCAGATCGCCGGCGCCTCGGCCGAGCGGTCTGCGGCCGACCGGATCTCGACGGACTGGTCCTGGAGTTGGGGGAGCGTCACCCCAGCAGTTTTGGTGTAGACCACTCGGATTTCCAGTGGTTTATGGTCACGATCGGACGGCGGCGCGGCATGCGCGCCCCGAGCACGGCACGACGGCCGCCGTCCGATCGGGATGCCCGGGGCCCCTGACCCGCGCACCGAGTGCTCCGTACTCGTCGAGGAAGGAACCACCCACGCGCTCGGCAGCCTGCGAACCCCCATGCTGACCGCACCGGTGCTCCCTCGACGTCCCCTCACAACGGAGAACTGCACCCAAGAGTGATCAGTTGGATACGTCACGTCAATGGGTTGTCGGAAATTCGGAATGGTTGCGGCGCATTTACCGACTCACGGGAGCGTACGG
This sequence comes from Kitasatospora sp. Root107, assembly GCF_001424875.1. Lineage (GTDB taxonomy): Bacteria > Actinomycetota > Actinomycetes > Streptomycetales > Streptomycetaceae > Kitasatospora. The sequence goes on from NZ_LMCT01000001.1 coordinate 602,429, forward strand.
CGGGGGCCTACGCGATCAGTGCGCCCCCTGCGCCGCTGGTCCGCTCCATGGCCGGGGCCACCATCGCGCCCTCGCCGATCTCGCACCAGACCCGCTTGCCGGAGCCGTCCGGGTACCAGCCCCAACGCTCGCACAGCAGCTCCACCAGCTCCAGACCCCGCCCGTTGGTCGCGTCACCGGCCGCGCACCGGGGGGCGGGCGCGATACAGCTGCCGTCCGCCACCTCGACCCGGACCACGGTCGGGGCCGACGGTCCTTCACCCTCGGGCAGCGGCACCGAGAGCCGGAGCACGGCGGGCGAACCGGTGTGCACCACCGCGTTGGTGACCAGTTCGGAGACCACCAGCACCAGGGTCTCGGCGAGCGGCGCGTCCGGGTCGAACCCGTGGCCCTGCAGCCGCGAGCGCACCCACCGGCGTGCCCGGCCGACCTCGGCCGGGTCCGCCTGGACCGCCAACTGGACCTGAAGTACCTGCACCGCTCCACCACCCGCACTCGCAGTTCGAGGCCCGGTCGGACCGGCCATGGCTCCGTCACGAATACGCCTCAGAATGATCCGGCAGGACGGTCACAGCAAGCGCTTCGGGCATATTCCAGCGATCGGGGGACAGCGCAGTGCATACTGTCCCGCTCACTCTGGCGAGCGTCGCACCGGCGATCGTCCGGCCACCCGCTCCGACCTGGCTTTCCGAGGGGACGGCGCGAGCGTAACGAAACGTACCGCGCGGCAGCGCCGATCCGACCGCCGCCACGAGCGAACCACCCTTGCTACATCTGTCCACCGCAGATCGAACGACGAAAGTCCGTACAGCTACCACCAACTGACGATTCGAAACTTCTTCATACGATTCCCCGCGCCGACGATTCCCAGCCAGTTACCGTGGAGTTGAGCAGGGGGAGGGGCGATGGAGACCGCCGGACCGGTCCCGAGCTGGGACGAGCAGATCCACTGGCGGCTGGCCCAGGGCGAGGAGACCGCACTCGCCGAGCTCTACGACCGGCTGGCTCCCCTGGTGCACGGCCTGGCCGGCCGGATACTGACCGACCAGACCGCCGCCGAACAGCTCACCCGTGAGGTTTTCGGCCAACTCTGGGAGCACCCCGAGTCCTTCGACCCCCGGCAGGGTTCGCTCCGCGCCTGGCTCGGCTCGCTGACCCGGCGGCGCGCCCTGGACCGGCTCCGGCTGGACCACACCGACGACCGGGAGCTGCGCCGACGTGCCGGTGCCGCCCGGGCCCAGTACGTGGTCGACTCGCTGCCCGACCCGCTGCGCGAGACCATCGCGCTGGCCTGGTTCGACGGCCGCAGCTACCAGGAGACCGCCCGTCAGCTGGGCATCACCGACCAGGCCGCCAAGCAGCGGCTCCGGCTCGCCCTCCAACTGCTCGCCACCGAACTGGCCGACGAGGAGGACGAGTCGTGACGCGTCAGGACGACGACCGGGCGGCCGAACTCCGGCACGAGGCGTACCGCTCCCTGCTCGGCGCCTGGGCACTGGACGCCTGCCCGCGCCGCGAGGCGGCCGAGCTGGCCCAGCACCTGGCGCTCTGCCCGGACTGCGCCGAGGAGGCCACCCGGCTGCGGAACGCGGCCGGCCGCCTCTCCCCCGACGAACCGCTGGACCCGGCGGGCTCGCTCCGCCAGCAGGTGCTGGACTGGTGCCTGGCCCGCCGCCCACCCCAACTGCCCGTCCCCGCCTGGGCCGCACCGTACGCGACCGAGACCGCCAAGCTGGACGCGCTGCTCCGCGACCTCGGCCCCGAGGAGTGGCAGGAGGTGGCCGAACTCCCCTGGTACGGCGGGGTGCAGCGGTGGCGTCCGGCCGAGGTGCTGGGCCATCTGACCGCCGTGGACGGCTACCTGGCGCCCGGGCTCGGCCTGCCCGACCCGGTTCCCGGCACCGCCGTCACCGCACCGGCCCGGGTGCCCGCGCAGCACGGCCCCACGTCCCGGCCCCCGGTCCAGGGCAGTCCGGCTGCCGGCGTACTGGAGCGCACCTCCCGGCTGCTGGCGGTCCAGGCCGGTCTGGCCCCGGGCACCGTCCGGGCCCAGTGGCGGCGGCAGGGCCACGCGCTGGTCCGCAGCGCCGCGCTCCGTCCGCAGGGCGGCGCGACGGTGGACTTCGGCTTCGCCCGGCTGCCGCTCAGGGACGCCTTCGTGGACCGCGCCTTCGAGTGCTGGGTGCACGGCGACGACATCGCCCGCGCGGTCGACTACCCCTACCCGCCGCCGCTCCCCCGCCACCTGCGACTGATGGTCGACCTGGCGGTCCGGATGCTCCCGGTCGCGCTGGCCGCCACCCGCCCACCGGTGGCCGGGCCCGGCCGGGTCCTGCGGCTGGTCATCGAGGGCCCGGCGGCCGGCGAATGGCTGATCCCCCTGGACGGCTTCGACACCGGGGGCCCGCAGGTGGCCGAACTGGTGCTGGACGGACTGGAGTTCTGCAACCTGGTGGCCGCCCACCGCGACCCCGACCGCATCCCGGCGGGGGAACACGGCGACCGCGCCGCCATCCGCGAAGTCCTCCGAGCGGCACCTTTGCTGTCACGCCCCTAGCCGGGCACCACCAGGGGCTCGGGGAACTGCGAGGAGATCTGGCGTGCGGGTCACTGCGAAAGTGCCTGACCCTTTACGCACGGATCACCTTGTACGAGGTCGGCGTCGCCCCGCGGCGGAGCCGCCCATCAGCAGGGCCCCGAGCCCCTGGTGGTTGATGCCCGGATGGCCGGTCAGGCGAAGACGACCGTGCGGGTGCCGTTGAGGAGGACGCGGTGCTCGCTGTGCCACTTGACCGCGCGGGCCAGCGCCTGGCATTCGACGTCGCGGCCGACCGCGACCAGCTGGTCGGGCGTCACGTCGTGGGTCACCCGGGCCACTTCCTGTTCGATGATCGGGCCCTCGTCCAGGTCGGCGGTGACGTAGTGGGCGGTGGCGCCGATCAGCTTCACGCCCCGGGCGTGCGCCTGGTGGTACGGCTTCGCGCCCTTGAAGCTCGGCAGGAAGGAGTGGTGGATGTTGATGATGCGTCCGGTCAGCGCCTTGCACAGGTCGTCCGAGAGCACCTGCATGTAGCGGGCCAGCACCACCAGGTCGACGTGCTCGGCCGCGACCAGGTCGAGCAGTTGCTGTTCGGCCTCGGCCTTGTTGTCCCGGTTCACCGGGAGGTGCTGGAACGGGATGCCGTAGGACTCGGTCAGTTCCCGGAAGTCGGTGTGGTTGGAGACCACGGCCGCGATCTCCACCGGGAGGGCTCCGATCCGGGTGCGGAACAGCAGGTCGTTCAGGCAGTGCCCGAACTTGCTGACCATCAGGATGACCCGCATCCGCTCCGCGCTCGGGGTGATCCGCCAGTCCATCCGGAACGAGGCGCCGATCGCGGCGAAGCTGGCCCGGAGCTTCTCGGTGCTGACGGACTGTTCGGCCGAGAAGTGCACCCGCATGAAGAACAGTCCGCTGTCGCCGTCCCCGAACTGCTGGCTGTCGATGATGTTGCAGCCGGTCATGAAGAGGTAGCTGGAGACCGCGTGCACGATGCCCTGCTTGTCCGGGCAGGACAGCGTGAGGACGTACTGGGCGCTGGCCGTCGGCTGGTCCACGGGTGTCGTTCCGTTCTGCGGGCGCTGGTGGCGGACCGCCCAGGGTGTCACATACCGGACGCCCGCCGCCGGACCGCCCGTAGTACGGACGGCCCGCAGTACGGCCGGCCTCAGCCGACCCGGGTCAGCATCCGCAGCGTCTCCAGCGAGCGCGGCGGCACCGCCGGGTCCTCGCCGTCGGCCAGGGTGAGCCGGACATGGGCGGCGCGGGCCGCGTCGACCGCCTCGGGCCAGCCGGGGTGGCCCAGGTAGGCGGCGGCGGGGGCGTCCGCGCCGATCTCGTGCAGCACCCGGAGCACCCGGAGCACCGTGGCATCCACCAGGGCCGCCTCCTCGGCGTCGCGCAGGATCGTGCCGACGTACTTCTCGGCCGGCCAGCGGTCCAGCCAGGTGTCCTCGACCAGCCGGTAGACGGCGTCCGTGACGTCGCCGAAGCCGTCCTGGCCGGTCAGCCAGGTCTGCTGCTGGAACGCGGGGTCGGACAACATGTGCAGCGCCGAGCGGAGTCGGGCTCGCCAGCGCCACCAGGGCAGGTCGTTGAGCGGCATGCCGCCCATCGTGCTTGAGCGGTGCCCGCTACGAGAAGAGGTTCGGGCAGACCGATACGAAGAATCTGTACTCGCGGACATGGAGAGCGATGCTACGTGGCCCGACTTCACACGTTCTACTCGCGTCACTCGGGCATCCCCACTCGGAGTTCCGCCCTCGTTGGCCCGTCGTTCGCTTTTCGTCCCTCTCGGCGCACTCCGACCGGTCAAGGCTGAATACGGCCGACCAGGCCGGAAGTCGTCCGAACCCAGAGGGGCACCAAAAATGAGGCGGAGCGGATCGCCTGAGCACGCAGAGCCGACCGGCAACCTGAGCCGGACCGGCCGATGCCGCCGCACCGCCGGAGCAGTCGCCGCCGCGCTGCTGCTGCCCGCCCTGCTGTCCGCCTGCGGGGGCCCCGCCGACGCGGCCCCGCCGGACGAGATCACCGTGATGACCTGGGCCCCGTCCGGCACCGGCTCCACCGACCGGCCCGGGATGACCGCGCTGGCCGAGGCGGTCGGCCACGAACTGAACGCCGGCGGCGGGCTGGCCGGCCACCGGGTCAAGGTGCTCACCTGCAACGAGCACAACACCACCGAGGGTGTCTCCGAGTGCGCCCAGCAGGCGGTGGCGGCCCACGCCGTCGCCGTGGTCGGCTCGTACAGCCAGTACGGCGAGACCTTCATGCCAGCCCTGGAGGCGGCCGGTATCCCCTACATCGGCGGGTACGGCCTCTCCACCCCCGAGTTCAGCAGCCCGTTCTCCTACCCCGTCTCCGGCGGCACCCCCGCCCTGATCGCGGGCAGCGGGCAGCAGCTGGTCGAGGCCGGCTGCAAGAGCGTCGCGGTGATCCGCCCGGACACCCGGGCCGGCGACACCCTGCTCGGCTTCCTGGCCGGGGCGCTGAAGCCCGCCGGGATCACGCTCAAGGACGTCAAGGCCCCCGAGCGCTCGAACGACTACACCGCGATCGCCAGGAAGGCGATCGGCGACGACAAGGCCGGCAACTGCGTCACCGCCGCGCTCGGCTCCGAGCCGACCGCCAACCTGCTGGACCCGTACCGGCGGCTGGAGCCCCGGCGGACCCAGCTCGCCTCGGTGATCGGCAGCTTCCAGCAGTCGGTGGTCGACTCCACCGGCGGCGACGGCGGGCCGCTCGGCGGCGCACTGGCCACCGGCTGGTACCCGCCGGAGGGCTCCCAGGTCTGGGACGCGCTCCGCTCCACCGCGCGCCTGCACGGCGGCAGCGGTGCGCCGATCGACATCTCGGACCCCGGGGTGCAGACCACCTGGGTGGCGTACGAGGTGTTCCGGCAGGCGGTGGAGCGGGCCGGCAACGGCAAGCAGATCACCAGCAAGGCGATCCGCGGGGTGCTCGACGGCGGCGAGCCGATCGAGACCGCCGGTGCCACTCCGCCGCTCAACTGGGGCCTCACCAGCATGCTGCCCAGCGCGGACTCGCCCCGGCTGGTGAACACCTCGGTGACCTTCCAGCGGGTGCAGGGCGGCCGCCTGGTCGCACAGCGGGCGGGCTTCGTCGACGTCCGCAAGATCCTGGCGGGCTGAGCCCCCGTACGACGGCGGCCCGGCTTCCCCGAGGGGGAGCCGGGCCTGACTGCTGCTCAGAAGCCGGAGGCCGGAGGTCAGAGGTCGGTGTCGGCCTTGGTCGGCAGGCCGGTCTGGGCGGCGATCGTGTTCCACAGGGTGCTGGCCTGCTTCTTGGCCGTGGTGGCCTCGCCGCTGGCCGTGTTGCCGAGCTTGTAGTGCGGGTTGTCCTTCTTCGTCGGGTCGCAGGCGGCGACCGAGTCGGCGGCCCACAGCGCGTACTCCCGGTCGGCCTTGGCCGAGGCCTCCCACGCCTTCTTGAGCTGCTCGGCGAGCTGGGCACCGCCGGCCAGCTGGTCGGTCTTCAGCGCGGCCAGGCCGGCCAGCAGCTGGTCGCGCTGGCCTGCCGCGTCGTTGAGGGCCTGCTGCGACTCGGGGAGCTTCTCGCACTTGCCCACCGAGCCGACCGCGTTCACCACGTTCTGCCGGCTGGCGTTCGCGTTGCCGAGCACGGTGGAGAGCGCCTGCGCCTGGGCCTTGGTCTCCGGGCTGACCGCGGTGCCACCGGCACCGGCGGAGGCGGACCCGGCCGCCGTGGTCTTGGTGGCCGGGGTGGCGCCCTTCTCGGGCTTGTCGTCGCCGCCGCTGAGCAGCACCGCGACCAGGATGCCCGCCGCCGCGCAGCCCGCCACCACACCGCCGATGATCAGCCGGTTGTTGTTCGCCCGCCGGGGCTCCGGCCCGGGCATCGGGGCGGGGTACGCCGGGGGCGCGGGCGGGAACTGCTGCTGCCCCCCGTACGAAGGCTGCTGACCGCCGAAGTTCTGGCCGCCGAACGACTGTCCGCCGAAGGACTGCTGACCACCCATCGGCTGCGGCGGACCGTAACCGGGCTGCTGCTGACCACCCGTCGGATCACCGGTCGGGTAGGGCGGCAGGAACTGGGTGGCCGGCGCGGGCTCGGCGGCCGCCGGCTGCTGCTGCTGCGGCACGCCGGGCCCCCCGGGGTAACCGCCGCCCTGGCCTCCCAAGTACTCCGGGCCGCCGCCCTGGAACTGCTCGGTCGGCACCCCCTGCTGGACCGGCGGCTGCGCGTTGGCGTCCGGCTCAGGTCTGAAGAGGTCGTCCAGGTTGAAGTCACCTGAGTTGGAGTACGAGCGGCGCTGGCTCAAAGCGGTTCCTCACCTGTGCACGGCCCACGACCGCACCGCGGGGGCCTTCCTCGGTTCTTCCGCGCGCTCGCTGCCTCTACCACGCAGGGGACGCCGACTATCGGGGCCAACCTACCCCTTCGTTCCTGGAGGTGACTACGCGCCCTGGAAGTCCATTACGCAGCCTCCAGCTCCATCCTGGCCTGGAACTCCCGGACCGCGCGGTGGCTCCGGTACGGCTCCAGCCGGCGGCGGAACTCGTCCAGGTACTCCACCCCCCGGTTGGACCGCAGCCCGCTCAGCAGCCGGACCGCCTGGGTGCCGGTCTCGCAGGCCCGCTCCAGGTCGCGCTGCTGGAGCTGGGCGGTGGCCAGCAGCACCAAGTCCACCGCGCGGCGGCGAACCCTGGTCGGCGGGTGGAGTTCGAGGGCGGTGCGGGCGTACTTCTCGGCCTGCACCGCCTGCTCCAGGTCGCGGTGGCAGTGCGCCAACTCGTCGGCCAGGTAGGCCTCGTCGAAGTGCACGATCCAGTCCGGGTCGTCCTCGGGGTTGCGCTGCTCCATCGCGGCCAGCGCCTTGGCGGCCACCGCCTCGCAGGACCGGACGTCGCCGAGCAGGGCGTGGCCCCGGGCCTCGGCGGCGTAGAACATCGCCATCGCCGTCGGGGTGGCCACCGAGCGGGCGCCCTCCTGGGCGGCGCGGGCGAGTTGGGCGATCTCGCGCGGATTGCCCAGCGCGGCCGCCAGGTGGCTCATCGAGGCGGCCAGCACATAGCCGCCGTAGCCCCGGTCGTCGGCGGCCTGGGCCAGCCGGAGAGCCTGGATGTAGTAGCGCTGGGCCAGCCCGGGCTGGCCGGTGTCCACCGCCATGTACCCGGCCAGCTCGGTCAGCCGGGCGACCGCACCGAAGAGTTGACGGCCTGTCTCCTCCCGGTACGCGCCGCTGAGCAGGCCGGAGACCACGCTGTTCAGGTAGTGCACCACCACGGGGCGGACGTGACCGCTGCCGAACCGGTGGTCCAGGTCGACCAGCATCTGGGTGGTGGCCCGGATCGCCGCCACGTCGGCCGGCCCGACCCGGGGGCCGCCGGAGCGGGCCACCACCGGGTCCGGCGGGGTGATCAGCCAGTCCCGGCTGGGCTCGACCAGGGCGGAGGCCGCCACCGTGGCGCCGGAGAGGAACTCCCGGCGGCCGACGTCGCTTCGCCACAACTCGCAGACCTGGTCCAGCGCACCACTGAGGGTGGCGGCGAACTGGAGGCCGACGCCCGAGCTCAGATTCTTGCCGTCCGCCATGCCGATCTCGTCGACCGTGACGCCACGGCCGAGTTTGCGGCCGAGCGCCTCGGCGATCACCGCCGGGGCCTGGCCGCGCGGCTGTTGGCCGCGTAGCCAGCGGGCCACCGAGGTCTTGTCGTAGCGCAGGTCGAGGCCGTGCTCGGCGCCGCAGAGATTCACCCGGCGGGCGAGCCCCGCGTTGGAGCAGCTCGCCTCCTGGATCAGCTGCTGCAGACGCTCGTTGGGCTGCCGTGCGACGAGTGCTCTTGCGGCCATGGGCTTCGCCTCCCCACGCCCCCGGCCCTGACCGGCGGGCGACGATTTGCTGCTCGAACTGCCGACGTGCCGACCGGTTGGGACATCTGACTTCAGGTTAGCGATCAGCAACACCAGCGGGATACCCACGGTGACGGGCCCACCCCCCACGCGCCCTGCCAAATGCCCCTGTGCGCCCCCTGTTACGCCGTCTGGGCCCCTTCGTCTCCTACCCGCCCCCGACACCCCGGAACCCGTCCGGCAGTTGCCCGTCAGCGCCGACCGCCGTCACCGGTACGGGTGACAATGCCGCCCGGCCGGAACCGACCAGGCCACGGGCCGTAACCCCACTCACGGACGGTAGTTGAGCAGCACGTGGAAGACACCCCGGAAGCCCCCGAGTCGGGCCTGCCCAAGCCGCTCAGCGCGGCCCTCAGCTACGTCGAGGACCGTCACTGGGAGGTCGCGCCCGGGACGTGGCTGCTCGACGACGACGGCCCGGCCCGCTGCTCGTGCGGCGACCTGCGCTGTGTACTGCCCGGCGCACACCCCACGCACGCGGAGTGGCGGAACAAGGCCAGCGCCGGGCCCGGCGTGGTCCGCCGCTGGTGGTCGGAGCACCCGGGGGCGTCGATCCTGCTGCCCACCGGCCGGTTCTTCGACGTACTGGACGTACCGGAGGTGGCGGGCTGTCTGGCGCTGGCCCGGATGGAGCGGCTGAACCTCCAGCTCGGCCCGGTGGTGGCCGCACCCGCCTCGTCCGGTCAGTCCGGGCGTCGGCTGCTCTTCCTGGTACTGCCGGGGGTGGTGGCCAAGCTGCCCGAGATGCTCCGCCGGCTCGGCTGGGGTTCCGGCCGGCTGGACCTGGTGGCCCGCGGCGAGGGCGACTGGATCGTCGCGCCGCCCTCCCGGGTCGGCCAGTTCGGCCCGACCAGGTGGGCCAGGCCGCCGTCCGAGCTGAACCGCTGGCTGCCGGACGCCGAGGACCTGATCAGCCCGCTGGCGTACGCCTGCGGCCGGGAGGCGCCGCCGCTGCGGCCGACGGCCAACCAGCCGGCGGCGGTGCACTGAACCACTGTTGACGGCGGCTCAGCCGCCCCTTCGAACTGCCGCTCTACACCTATCGGGTGAGGGTGCGCACCGCGCGGGACCACGCGCGCGACTGACGGGCCTTGTCTCCCACCGGAGTCGGGGCCCGTCACACGTTTGCCCGGATAAGACACCGATGTACCCGGTCGGCCGGGGTGGAAGCCGCTCGTACGAGTGACAGAGCTCAAGGATTGCCAAGATCTGCCGAGGGGAGGAATTGCTCCGAGAGGGACCGCAGGAGGGGCGCTCGGACGGGGAAGCCGAGGGAAGCGGATCGGGGGGGCTCTCGGGGGACGGTGGGGGACCGGAGGGGGATCGGTGGGGGACGGCGGAGCCCGGTGCCAGGGGAGGCACCGGGCTCGGCCACACCAGGTCCGGGCTACTGCACCTCGGCGACGAACAGGTGCACGGCGATGTCCTTGGGAAGCTCGGCCGCACTCTCGCCGGAGCCGACCAGCACGCCACCGTCCGCGCCGGCACTGACCCTGACCGTGTGGCCCGGGCGGATGCCGGCCCGGCGCAGCGTGAGCATCAGGCCCTCGTCGGTCTGGATCGGCTCACCGATCCGGCGCACCACCACGTTGACCCCGGACTCGCCCGGCTTCACCGAGTCCAGGGTGGCCAGCGCGGCGTCGAAACCCTCGCCCTCGGCCCGGGTGTCACCGAGCTCCTCCAGGCCGGGGATCGGGTTGCCGTACGGGGACTGGGTGGGGTGGCCGAGCATGGCGAGCACCTTGCGCTCGACCGTCTCGCTCATCACGTGCTCCCAGCGACAGGCCTCCTCGTGCACCTGCTCCCACTCCAGGCCGATCACGTCCACCAGCAGGCACTCCGCGATCCGGTGCTTGCGCATCACCCGGACGGCGAGCCGCCGGCCCTCCTCGGTCAGTTCCAGGTGCCGGTCGCCGGCCACCTGGAGCAGGCCGTCCCGCTCCATCCGACCGACCGTCTGGCTGACCGTCGGGCCGCTCTGCTCGAGCCGCTCCGCGATCCGGGCACGCATCGGGACGATGCCTTCCTCCTCCAGCTCCAGGATGGTGCGAAGGTACATCTCTGTGGTGTCGATCAGCCCAGACATCGCCGCTGGCTCCGTTCCTCGGTATCCTCACCGCCAATTCTGACGTACGGGGGAAGCAACCGTGGGCCCGCGACCCCTTCTTCCCCGGGCTTTCCGTCAGCTCGGGAGCTTTTCGTCACTGTTGACAGCGGCCACCCCGAGGCCGCACGGTGCTGGCCGTAGCTTTCTCCCACAGCTGCGGTCTGGACCACCGGGCCGCCTCAGGGTACGGAGATCTGATGAACGACCTGGTCGGGCAGTACTTCGACGCCGCGGTGGAGCACCTGCACCGGATCAGGACCGAAGAGGCCGGCTCGATCGACCGGGCGGCCGAGCTGCTGGCCGAGGCGGTGGCAAACGGCAGCCGAATCTTCACCTTCGGCGCCGGGCACTCCTCGCTGGCCGCCCAGGACGTGGTCTACCGGGCCGGCGGCCTGGTGGTGATCAACCTGTTGAACGTGCCCGGCATGACCGGGGTGAACGTGATGCCCGCACCGCTCGGCAGCGCGCTGGAGCGGGTCTCCGGGCTGGCCACCACCACCCTGGACCTCACCCCGGCCCGGGCGGGCGACCTGCTCTTCGTGATCTCGCTCTCCGGCCGCCAGACCATGCCGGTCGAGCTGGCCCAGCACGCCAGGGCCCGCGGCCTGACCGTGATCGGCGTGACCTCGCTGGCGTACCCGGGCGAGGTCAGCTCCCAGCACTCCTCGGGGACGTACCTCAAGGACCACTGCGACGTGGTGCTGGACAGCAAGATCGCGGTCGGTGACGGCGAGCTGAGCCACCCCGCCGCCGGGACCACCTTCGGTTCGGTCTCCACCATCGTCACCAGCGCGCTGATGCAGGCGGTGGTCGCCTCGGCGGTCGGCCGGCTGGCCGACCGGGGCATCACTCCCCCGCTGTTCCGCTCCGGCAACGTGGACGGCGGCACCGAGTGGAACGTCAAGGTGATGGCGGACAACGCCGAGCGGATCTACTACACCTTCTGAGCCATCGCCTGCTCGGCACCCAACCGCTCGTCAGTTCCCCTGTGATCATGGCCAGTTGACACGCATACTGACCGGACACCGAGCGTACCGCCGCTCCGTCGGGGGCAGTAGGTACCTGCTGACGCAGAGGCGAGGGGCGGGGGTCCAGATGGTGGCGGCTGGTGCCGGGCGTTCGATGGGATGGGTCCGCGAGGACGAGCTGCTGCCCGAGCTGTTCTGGACGGCGGACTCCTCCTCGCTCCAGGGCCAGCGGCGCGCGGTCGCACTGTCCCGCTGGGAGTTGGTGCTGCTGGTGCTGGCGGCCTTCGCCGGTTCGGCCGACGGCAGCTGGTGGGCCTGGGCGGCGGCCCTCGCCTACCTGCTCACGGTCGGCCTGGCCACCGTGACCGGCCGGCAAAACCCGCAGGGCCTCTGGTACGAGGGCCGGGCCGCCGCCGAGTCGGTCAAGACGCTGTCCTGGAAGTACGCGGTCCGGGCCGACGCCTACCAGCCGCCACCGAAGACCCTGCCGGACGCCGAGCGGCTCTACGACGTCCAACTCGGCGGTGTGATCAACCAGTTCGGTACCAGCCGGGCGATCCCGCAGCTCGGCCGGGTGCAGGCCGAGCTGCAGTCCTGGCGCGGCCCACTGGCCGGGCGGCCGCCGACCCACCCCCAGATCACCGACACCATGCGGCAGTTGCGCGACCAGCCACTGACCGTCCGGCGCGAAGTCTACCTGCGCGAGCGGGTCAGGACCCAGCGGGAGTGGTACCGGAACAAGGCCAGGTACTGCACCAACGCGACCCGGTGGGCCGACCTGCTGGGCGTGGTGCTGCCGCTCACCGGGCTGGTGCTGGCGGTCCTGCGGGCCCTCGGCGAGTTCACCTTCGACGCGCTCGGCGCAGTCTCCGCGGTGGCCGCCTCGGTCTCCGCCTGGGCGCAGCTGCGGCAGTACCGGCCGCAGGCCGCCGCGTACTCCATCGCCGCCTCCGAACTCGCGGTGATCGAGACCCAGTTGACCCAGCTCGCGGTGGACGCACCGGACGCCGAGGAGAACTGGGCCCGGCTCGCCCGGGACTCCGAGGACGCGATCTCCCGTGAGCACACCACCTGGCAGGCCCGACGCGAGGTGCGCACCACCGACGCACCGCTCTAGTGCCGCGCGTCTTCCGGACCACTTCTCAGGAGGTAGCCACGTGGTGTTGCAACTGGTCGAGGCGGGCGACTCCCGCTCACTCGCGGTCGAGACCTTCGGCGATCCGCACGGGCGGCCGGTGTTCGTCCTGCACGGCACCCCGGGCAGCCGGGTCGGCCCGTACCCCCGGACCTCCGTGCTCTACCGCCTCGGGGTCCATCTGATCGCCTTCGACCGGCCCGGCTACGGGGACTCCACCCGGCTGCCCGGCCGCCGGGTGGCCTCGGCGGCGGCCGACGTGGAGGCCATCTCGGACGCGCTGGGGCTGGACGAGATCGCCATCCTCGGCCGCTCCGGCGGCGGGCCGCACGCGCTGGCCTGCGCCGCCCTGCTGCCGCACCGGGTCAGCCGGGTGGCCGCGCTGGTCAGCCTCGCGCCACGGAACGCCGAGGGCCTGGACTGGTACGCCGGGATGACCGCGTCCAACGTGCACGCCTACCAGGAGGTGGAGCGCGGGCAGCACCGGTTCGCCGCCTCGTTCCAGGCCAGGTCCCGCCGGATCAGGGCCGACCCGGCCAGTGTGATCGAGGGCCTGGTCCCCGAGTTACCGCCCACCGACCGGGCCCTGGTGACCGACTCGGGCATCCGGCAACGGCTGATCTCCACCTACCGGCAGGCGTTCCGGAACAGCGCCGACGGCTGGATCGACGACGTGCTGGCCTTCACCACCGACTGGGGCTTCAAGGTCGAGGACATCGCCGTGCCGACCCGGTTCTGGCACGGCGCGGACGACCAGTTCTCCCCGGTCGACCACTCCCGCTGGCTGGCCGACCACATCCCCGGCGCCGAGCTCTACCTGGAGCCCGGCGCCGCCCACTTCGGCGCGCTGCAGGTGATGGCCGAGGCGATGCGCTGGGCCGCGGCCGCTACGGACTGACGAGAGTGGGTGGCTGACCACCCGTCAGGACCGCGAGCAGGTTGTCCACCGCCAGGTTGCCCATCGCCTGCCGGGTCTGCACGGTGGCGCTGCCCAGGTGTGGGGCGAGCACGGCGTTCGGCTGGGCCAGCAGCGCCGCCGGGACGGCCGGTTCGCGCTCGAAGTTGTCCACGGCGGCCGCCGCGAGGTGCCCGGAGGCGAGGGATTCGGCCAGATCTTCTTCGTTCACCACTCCGGCCACCACGCTCACCAGCACGGCCCCGGCGGGCAGTTGGGCGAACCGGTGCCGGTCCACCAGGTGGCGGGTGGCGGCGCTGAGCGGGCAGGTCACCACCAACACCTGGGAGCGGGCGAAGAGTTCGTCCAGCGGCAGCCATTCGGCCCCGGCCTCGTCCGCCGCCGGGAGGCGGTTGCGGTTGTGGTAGGCCACCGGCATCTCGAAACCGACGGCCCGCCGGGCCACCGCCTGGCCGATCCGGCCCATGCCGAGGATGCCCAGCTGAGTACCGGTCAGCTCCATGCCGAGCAGCATGGTCGGTGCCCAGGCCCAGGGTTCGCCGGAGCGCAACAGCCGCTCGCCCTCCCCCAGCCGGCGGGTGGCGGCGAGCAGCAGCGCCCAGGTGAAGTCCGCGGTGGCGGCGGTCAGCACGCCCGGGGTGTTGCTGACCAGCACGCCCCGGGCCGCGCAGGCCGCGCGGTCGACGTTGTGGGTGCCGACCGCGTGGTTGGCCACGATCCGCAGCCCCGGACCGGCCGCCGCCAGGAACTCGGCGTCCACCACGTCGTCCAGTGTGGTGATCACCCCGGCCTTGCCGCGCACCGCCGCGAGCAGTGCGGCCCGCGTCATCGGCCGCTCCTCGTCGTGCGAGGTCACCTCGACGTACGGGGCCAGCCGTTCCACCACACCGGGCGCCAGCCGCCGGGTCACCAGTACCGATTCCATGTCCCGAACCCTACTCAACCCAGGTCGGCCGCCTCCCGCAGCTCCACCGAGCGCGGGTTCGCCTCGCCGAGTTCGAGCACCACCAGCTCGTTCACCCCGGCCCGGAGCAGCGGCTGCGGGCAGAACAGCGTGACCTGCGGACCGCGCTCGTCGTAGCTGCCGAGCAGGAAGCCGTTCACCCAGAGCCGGCCACGTCGGCCGCCGGGCACCGCCAGGAAGGTGTCGCCCGTCGCGTCCAGGGTGAACTCCCCCCGCAGCACCGGCCCTTCGGCGGCGAAGTCGAGCGGCGGCAGGTCCGTACCCAGGTCGAGGACGGACGTCCGGCAGCCGTGCAGATACTGCCGCTCGTGCCTGACCCCGCCCGTGATGCCCTTCCGATCCCCGGTGCCGGGGCCGTAGTTGACCCGGCCGAGCGAGTCCACCAGCAGCTCCAGCGTCACCCCGCCGGGCACCGTGACGGCGTCGCCGGCCACTCCCCTGGCCAGCTCGGCCACCCGCTCGCCGTCCACCAGCAGCACCGCCCGGTCGTTCAACCCCTCGACGGTCAGCGGGAGTTCGGGCCGGTCCTGCGGCACCTGGAAGACGTACCTGACCACCCCGTGCTCGATCCCCAGCTCCTCGAAGGTGGGCGGCACCGGGTGCTCCGACTCCGGGCCGAACGGGATCGGCGCCGAACCGGTCAGCGCCACCGAGCGCGCGGCCAGCACCGGCGGCAGCTCCGGCAGCGCGGGAGTCCGGTCGTCCAGGTAGCGGGCCTGCTCGGGATGCTCGGCCGCGAACTCGGCCAGCACCGCCCGGAACAGCTCGTACTTCTCGGTCACCGCGCCGCGCTCGTCCAGCGGGGCGTCGTAGTCGTACGACGTGGTCACCGGCTGGTACGGGGACTCGGTCCAGTCGGTCGAGTTGAACGGCGGGTCGGCGTGGTTGGCCCCCGCGCCGGTGCCGAAGTTGCTGCCCCCGTGCGCCATGTACAGGTTGACCGAGCCACCCGCCGCCAGCATCCGGCGCAGCGTGTCGGCGGCGTCGGCCGCGTCCCTGGTGTGGTGCGGCCGGCCCCAGTGGTCGAACCAGCCGTTCCAGTACTCCATGCAGAACGGCGGGTCCTGCGGCCGGTGCCGCCGCAGCGTCTCGAACGCGGCCTCCGGCTCCGAGCCGAAGTTCACCGTGGCCAGCACCCCGGGCAGGGTGCCGCCGGTCAGCATGTGGTCCTCCGGGCCGTCCGAGGTGAACAGCGGGACGTCCACGCCCCGGCGGAGCAGCCCGTCCGCCAGCTGCCGCAGGTACGCCCGGTCGCTGCCGTAGGAGCCGTACTCGTTCTCCACCTGGACCATCAGCACGTTGCCGCCCTGGGTGGTCTGACGCTCCACCACCGAGGGCAGCAGCCGGTCGAAGAACCCGTCCACCGCGGCCAGGTACTCCGGGTCCGAGGTCCTGGCCCGGCGGCCCACCCGCGCGGTCAGCCAGCCGGGCAGCCCGCCGTTGTCCCACTCGGCGCAGATGTACGGGCCCGGGCGGACAATCGCCCACAGGCCCTGCCGGGCGGCCTCGTCCAGGAAGGCGGGCAGCTCGTCCAGCCGCCGGAACTCACCGGGCCGGGGTTCGTGCAGATTCCACGGGACGTACGTCTCGACGGTGTTCAGGCCCATCGCGCGCAGTGCGGCCAGCCGGGCGGGCCACTGCTCGGGGCGGGTGCGGAAGTAGTGCATGGCTCCGGAGAGGATCCGCAGCGGGCCACCGTCGAGCCGGAAGCCGGTGGAGTCATAGGTGAGCATGCCCCCAGCCTGCGGTAACCCGGCAGGCCGGTGCCATGGACAAAGCCCCGGCGGGTGTTGGATTGTCGGGCAGGAAGGAGGTGGGTGATGGAGCGGTGGTGGCACTACCTGACGCCTGGTCCGGCGCAGCTGGCCACCGGTCTGGCCTGCCTCGGCGTCGGGATGCAGCGCGGCCGGCTGCCCACCGTCGGGCCGCGCACCCTGGATCACTGGGTCGCCGTGGTGGTGACCAACGGGCGCGGCTGGTTCACCGGGACGAGCGGCGTGCGCCAGCCGGTGACCGCCCCCGCCGTGCTCTGGCTGCGCCCCGGCGAACCGCACCACTACGCGCCGGACGACAGCGGCTGGGCCGAGTCCTTCGTCGACTTCACCGGCCCCGGCATCGCCGGGTACCTCGAGCTCGGCCTACTGCCCGACGTGGACGTGACACCGCTCGCCACCGCCGACTCGGCCCAGCGGGTGGTGGCCCGGATCGCCGGCGCCTGCCGCCGGGGCGGCCCGTTGGTGGATCTGGAGTCCTCGGCCTGGGTGCACGAGCTGCTGGTCGAGCTGCGCCGCCACCGGGCCGACCTCGACCGCGCCGGCGAGCCGGTGCTCGAAGTGCTCCGCCGCGATGCCTGCCTGCCGCTCTCGGTGGCCCAGCACGCCCGCCGGGCCGGGCTGACCGTGGCCGAACTGCGCCGCGCCGTCCGCTCGGTCGGGGCGGTCGGCCCCAAGGAGTACCTGCTGACCGTACGGCTGAACGAGGCCAAGGCCCTGCTCGCCGCCAGCGAACTCCCGGTCGCCGCCGTGGCCCGCCGGGTCGGCTACGACGATCCGGCCTACTTCACCCGGATCTTCACCCGCCGGGTCGGCCTCGCCCCGTCCGCCTTCCGCGCCCAGCAGTACCGCGGCGACGGCCAACTCCGCGCGGTCCCCCAGGAAGAGCTGGCCGAGGAGCTCACCGGCCTCTACGGCCCCGAACGGGCCACCACCGAAGCCGGCCGGGCCAGCGGGTAACCTCGTTGACCGTGGACCCCAAGACCCGAATGCGAATCGTGAGCGGCGCACTGGCGCTGCTGCTGGCCGTAGTGATCATCAGCGCCCTGGTCCGCCGCTAGGCCCTCCGGGCATCAGCCATCAGGGGCTCGGGGAACTGCGACGCCGACCTCGTACAAGGTGATCCGTCCGTGCGTGGTCAGGCACTTTCGCCTGTGTCCCGCACGCCAGATCTCGTCGCCGTTCCCCGAGCCCCTGGTCAGCTCTGGCTGAGCACGTGCCTAGAGCGCCTCGACCACGTAGTCGATGCAGGCCGTGAGCGCCTCGACATCGGACGGCTCGACGGCCGGGAACATCGCGACCCGGAGCTGGTTGCGGCCGAGCTTGCGGTACGGCTCGGTGTCCACGATGCCGTTGGCGCGCAGCGCCTTGGCGATCTCGGCGGCGTCGATCGAGTCGTCGAAGTCGATCGTGCCGACCACCTGCGAGCGCTCCTCGGCCTTGGCCACGAACGGCCGGGCGTAGGAGGACTTCTCGGCCCAGCCGTACAGCCGGGACGCGGAGTCGGCGGTCCGCGCGACCGCCCAGTCCAGGCCGCCCTGGCCGTTCAGCCACTCCAGCTGCTCGGCGAGCAGGAAGAGGGTGGAGATCGCCGGGGTGTTGTAGGTCTGGTCCTTCGAGGAGTTGTCGATCGCGGTCGGCAGGTCGAAGAACGGCGGGATGTACCGGCCGGAGGCGGCGATCTCGGCGGCGCGCTCCAGCGCGGCGGGCGAGAAGGTCGCGAGCCAGAGGCCGCCCTCCGAGGCGAAGGACTTCTGCGGCGCGAAGTAGTAGACGTCCGTCTCGGTGATGTCGACCGGCAGGCCGCCGGCGCCCGAGGTGGCGTCGACCAGCACCAGCGAGCCGGCGTCACCGCCCGCCGGGCGGCGGATCGGCATCGCGACACCGGTGGAGGTCTCGTTGTGGGTGAGGGCGTAGACGTCCACGCCCGCCTCGGCGACCGGGAGCGGGTGGGTGCCCGGCTCCGACTTGATCACCGAGGGCTCGCCCAGCCACGGCGCGGCCTTGACCGACGACGCGAACTTGGAGGAGAACTCACCGAAGTTGAGGTGCTGGGACTTCTCGCGCACCAGCCCGAAGGCCGCGATGTCCCAGAACGCGGTGGAGCCACCGTTGCCGAGCACCACCTGGTAGCCCTCGGGCAGCGAGAACAGGTCGGCGACGCCCTCACGGACGCGCTTGACCACGTTCTTGACCGGGGCCTGCCGGTGCGAAGTGCCCAGCAGCGAGGTGCCGGTGGCGGCAAGGGCACTCAGTGCCTCGGGGCGCACCTTGGACGGGCCGCAGCCGAAACGGCCGTCTGCGGGCTTGATATCAGCGGGGATCTGGATCTTAGCCACGGCGGCAGCCTACTGCCCGGGATTGCGAACTCGGAACGCCCGTCCGCCCGCTGAGATGTGATCTTGCCCGCTCAGAGCAGGTGTGCAGCGGGTCCGGGACAGCTGCCCCGGACCCGCCCGAAAGGGTGACGCCGCGTCAGTGCGCGATCGACTCGTAGCCCTCGATGTCCTCCGGCCGACGCGCGGCCGGGCCGATGTAGCGGGCGGCCGGACGGACCAGCCGGCCGGTGCGCTTCTGCTCCAGGATGTGGGCGGACCAGCCGGCCGTCCGGGCGCAGGTGAACATCGAGGTGAACATGTGCGCCGGGACCTCGGCGAAGTCCAGCATGATGGCGGCCCAGAACTCCACGTTGGTGGCCAGCACGCGGTCGGGGCGGCGGTTGTGCAGCTCCTCCAGCGCGGCCTTCTCCAGCGCCTCGGCGATCTCGAAGCGCGGGGCGCCGAGCTCCTTGGCGGTGCGGCGCAGCACGCGGGCGCGCGGGTCCTCGGCGCGGTAGACCCGGTGGCCGAAGCCCATCAGGCGCTCACCGTTGTCGAGGGCCTTGCGGACGTACGCGGCGGCGTCGCCGGTCCGCTCGATCTCCTCGATCATGCCGAGCACCCGGGACGGGGCGCCGCCGTGCAGCGGGCCCGACATCGCCCCGACCGCGCCGGAGAGCGCGGCCGCCACGTCGGCGCCGGTGGAGGCGATCACCCGGGCGGTGAAGGTGGAGGCGTTCATGCCGTGCTCGGCGGCCGAGGTCCAGTACGCGTCGATCGCCTTGACGTGCTTCGGGTCCGGCTCGCCGCGCCAGCGGATCATGAACCGCTCGACCACGGTCTCGGCCTTGTCGATCTCGCTCTGCGGGACCATCGGGCGGCCCTGGCCACGGGCGGACTGCGCAACGTACGAGAGCGCCATGACGGCGGCCCTGGCGAGGTTGTCGCGGGCCTCCTCGGCGGAGATGTCGAGCAGCGGCTTGAGACCCCAGACCGGGGCGAGCATGGCCAGCGCGGACTGCACGTCGACCCGGATGTCACCGGAGTGCACCGGGATCGGGAACGGCTCGGCGGCGGGCAGGCCCGGGTTGAACTTGCCGTCCACGAGCAGGCCCCAGACGTGCCCGAACGAGACGTGTCCGACCAGGTCGTCGATGTCCACACCGCGGTAGCGCAGTGCGCCGCCCTCACGGTCCGGTTCGGCGATCTCGCTCTCGAACGCGACGACTCCCTCGAGCCCGGGTACGAAGTCGGACATGACGGCTCCTTCAGTGTTCCGATTCCGGCGGGCCGCCGCTGGTGGGGCGGGCGACGCCGGTGACCGATGGTGTGTTGGCACTCGGTGTCAGCCTGACAGGCACGGAGTGCATTGCGCCAGACACCACCACGGTGATGTTTCCCGGTGGCCGCCCCGGCCTGGTCAGTCCGCGGTCCGGCGGCGTTGGCGGACCCGGTGGGATGTTCCGGACGAACCCGGGCAATCCCCTGCCTGGCGGTGGGTGGAGCGGTGGCGAGACACCTTATCTCCCACCCGGGTTTGCCTGGACGTAGCGGTATCCGACGCTTGTCGTACGGGATGATGTTGCCGTGCCTACCGCGGATCGTCACCCGACCCCTCCGGCCACGCCCACCGAGGCCCGGCCCACCCCGGACCCGAGCGTGATGCGCAAGCATTACCAGCACGAGGGCCTGGCCGAGAAGCAGCTCATGGCCGAGCCGGTCGCCCAGTTCACCGAGTGGTTCCACCAGGCGGTGGACGCCGGGGTGACCGAGCCCAACGCGATGGTGCTGAGCACCGCCGACGCGCAGGGCCGGCCGAGTTCGCGGACCGTGCTGCTGAAGGGCTACGACCGGCGCGGCTTCGTGTTCTTCACCAACTACGGCTCCCGCAAGGGCAGCGAACTGGCCGTCAATCCCTGGGCCTCGCTGCTCTTTCCGTGGATCTCGATCTCCCGGCAGGTGGTGGTCGGCGGCCGGGTCGAGAAGGTCGGCCGGGACGAGACCGCCGCCTACTTCCGGACCCGCCCGCACGGCTCCCAGCTCGGCGCCTGGGCCAGTGAGCAGTCCAGCCCGGTGAGCAGCCGGGAGGTGCTGGAGCAGCGGTACGCGGAGCTGGAGCGGCGCTACCCGGAGGGCGAGGGCGTGCCGGTGCCGCCGTTCTGGGGCGGCTACCGGGTGGTCCCGGAGACCGTGGAGTTCTGGCAGGGCCGGGAGAACCGGCTGCACGACCGGCTCCGCTACCTCGCCGAGGGCGGCGGCTGGCGGGTCGAGCGGCTCTGCCCGTGAAGATCGTTTCGGGCGCGCGCGACTGACCCTACGTCAATCGCAGTAGTACCCGCTCGCACGAACTGATGGATTTATGGCCATTTGGCGGGCGGTACGTAGGCGCGTCCGGGACACTCGGCGGTAGTCGGGCGGGCTCGGAGCCGGTGCAAGTGACTCCGGGTTACCCCGTTTCCCCGCGCTTCAACCGCAGAAACGAGACTGCAATGGTCACCGCACTCGCCATCCGGCCTGCTGACCGCGACTCCGTCGAGCAGCCCGCACCTCGGGCCTCGCTCGCCGCCCTCGCCGCTCTGGGCACCGATCACCTCACCGCCGAGCTGCACCGGGCCCTGCCCGGCCAGGAGAGCGGCCAGGTCGCCGTGGCGGCCTTCAACTCCTCCATCTGACGCCTCCCGCGCAGCCGGCCGACACCACGTCATGTCCCGTCCCCCCGTGGCGTTCTCGCAGTTCGTCCTCAAGGTGCACAGCCGCTGTGACCTGTCCTGTGATCACTGCTACGTGTACGAGCACGCCGACACCAGTTGGCGTGGCAAGCCGCGCACCGTCTCGGAGCGCGTCCTCGCGGCGACCGCCGACCGCATCGCGGAGCATGCCCTGGCCCACCGGCTGACGGCCGTCCACGTGGTGCTGCACGGCGGGGAGCCGCTGCTCGCGGGCCCCGCCGTGCTGCGCCGGGCCGCCGAGCTGCTGCGCGCCGCCCTCCCCCCGGGCTGCGCGCTCGACCTGCGCATCCACACCAACGGCGTCCAGCTGTCCGAGCGGTTCTGCGACCTGTTCGCCGAGCTGGACATCAAGGTCGGCATCTCGCTGGACGGCGACCGCGCCGCCAACGACCGGCACCGCAGGTACGCCGACGGCCGCAGCAGCCACCGCAAGGTGCTGGCCGCCGTCGAGCTGCTCCGCCGCCCCGCTTACCGCCACCTGTACGCCGGGCTGCTCTGCACCATCGACGTCGAGAACGACCCGGTCGCCGTCTACGACGCGCTGGTCGAACTCGCCCCGCCCCGGATCGACTTCCTACTCCCGCACGCGACCTGGGACGACCCGCCGAAACGTCCCTCCGGTGCGGGGCCCGCCCCGTACGCCGACTGGCTGCTGACGATCCACCGGCGCTGGACGGCGCAGGGCCGCCCGGTACCGGTCCGGATCTTCGACTCGGTGCACCGCACCCTGCGCGGCCGCTCCAGCCTCACCGAGTCGCTCGGCCTCGACCCCGCCGACCTGGTGGTGATCGAGACCGACGGCACACTGGAGCAGGCGGACAGCCTCAAGACGGCGTACGACGGCGCGCCCGAGACCGGCTTCGACGTCTTCGCGCACACCCTGGACGAGGTGGCCGGGCACCCGGGCATGATGGAACGTCAGTCCGGTCTGGCCGGGCTGAGCGCGGACTGCCGGGCCTGCCCCGTGGTCCGCTCCTGCGGCGGCGGTCTGTACGCGCACCGGTACCGGAGCGACCATGGATTCGACAACCCCTCCGTCTTCTGCGGGGATCTGATGAAGCTGATCACCACCATCCGGGACCGGGTCGCCCCCCCGGCCATCGTCCCCGCCCAGCCGGGCCCGTCCGAAGGGGCCCTCACCGAGGCCCAGTTGGCCGAGCTGGCCACCGGGCACGGCAGCGCGTCCACCGTCCAAGCCCTGGCCTCGGCCCAACTCGGGCTGACCAGAAAGCTGCTGGCCGCCCTCTCGGCTTCCGCCCCGGAACCCTGGGCGCTGCTGGCCGAGTTGGACAGCACCGCGCCGGACGCGCTGGACGCCACCCTCGGCCATCCGTACGTCCGGGCCTGGGCGGTGCGCTGCCTGGACCGTGACCCCGGGGCCGACCTCGGCGGCTTCGCCGAGCTGGCTGCCGCCGCCGCGCTCCGGGCCGGGTGGGAGTTCGAGCTGCCGGTCCCGGTCCGGGGCGGTGCGGTGCACCTGCCGACGCTGGGCCGGGTCGAGGTCGGCGGGGCGGGCGAGGCGGTGCTGCGCGGCGCCAAGGACGGGTTCACCGTCCGGGACGTCACGGTGGGCTGGGACGACCCGGCCGCCGGCCCCTGGCAGCCCGTCCGCCGGGTCGCGCTGCCCGGCGGCTGGACGCTCGCCCTGGAGGACACCGACCCGCAGCGCGACAGCCACCAGTGGCCGGTCACCGACCGGCTGACCGACGGCGAGCTGCTGGCCTGGACGGGCAGCCTGCGAGAGGCCTGGGAGCTGCTCGGCCGCGACCTGCCCGAGCACGCGGCCGGCCTGCGAGCCGGGCTCAGCACCCTCACCCCGCTCCGACCGGGCCCCGCCGGACGGGACGTCAGCGCGGCGGCCCGGCAGGCCTTCGGCGCGGTCGGCATCGCCCGCCCAGGCACCGCACCGATCCTGGCGCTGCTGCTGGCGCACGAGTTCAACCACGTCAAACTCGGCGCCGTGCTGGACTTCCACGACCTCTACGACCCGGCCGACGAGCGCCTCTTCCACGCCCCCTGGCGCCCCGACCCACGCCCCCTGGAGGGCCTCCTCCAGGGCACCTACGCCCACCTCGCCGTCACCGAGTTCTGGGCCACCCGGGTCCACGCCTACGTCGGCCTCGACAGCCCCGCCGCCACCCACGCCCGCACCCAGCACACCACCTGGCACACCCACACCGCCGCCGCCGTCGAAACCCTGGCCGCCTCGGGCTCCCTGACGCCCCTGGGCGCCCGCTTCGTGGAAGGCATGCAGTCGAGCACGGCGCTCAGGCATCTACGGTCAGGGGCTCGGGGAACTGCGACGCCGACCTCGGAACAGGTGATCCGTGCGTAAATGGTCAGGCACTTTCGCAGTGACCCCGGCGCCAGACCTCCTCGCAGTTCCCCGAGCCCCTAGGTAGTGCCACTGAAGGAGAGAGCGCCCGTGACCGGCATCGACGAACTGGAGCGCGACCTCCGGTCCCTCGGCATCACGCCGGGCGAAACCCTGCTGGTGCAGTCCTCGCTCCGCGCCGTCGGCCCGATCGAAGGCGGCCCGGCCACCCTCCTGGCGGCACTACGACACGTCCTCGGCCCCGAAGGCACCGTCGTCGCCTACACCGCGACCCCGGAGAACTCGAACACCTCCCGCCTCTCGCTGGCCCCCACCGACGGGATGACGGACCAACAGAAGCAGGCGTACTGGGATTCACGCCCCCCCTTCGACCCGGACACCACCCCGACCTCACGCATTCTCGGCCACTTCTCCGAAGTCCTGCGGCAGACCCCGGGCGCCCGCCGCAGCCACCACCCGCAGACCTCCTTCGCCGCCATCGGCCGCCGGGCAGCCGAACTGACGGACGCTCACCCGCTCGAGTCGCACCTCGGCGAGTCCTCCCCGATCGGCCGCCTGTACGCCGCCCGGGCCCGCGCCCTGCTGATCGGTGTACCGGTCTGGTGCTGCACGGCGCTGCATCTGGCGGAGTACCGGCAGCCCGATCCGCCGATCCAGACCTACAGCTGCGTGCTGCCGAACGGCCGCTGGCAGTCCTTCGACGCGGTGCACCTGCGGGACGAGCACTTCGAACCGATGACCGGTGTACTGAGCGAGATGCCCAGCCTGCACCGGGGCCGGCTGGGCGCTGCGGACTGCTTCGTGATGGACATCGCGGACGGGGTCGACGTGGCCGACAAGTTCCTCCGGGACAACGCCCTATTCCATTCCAGAACCTGACCTTCCTACACTGAAGGCCCTCTGTGGGGGAAAGACGCGGCTGGGAACTGAGCACACCCCGGCTACGTCTGAGACGGTGCACCACCAACACACCGGATGGTCTCGGGGGAGGCGCGTGTGTACGGCGACGACGACCCTGGCGGGTGGGACGAGAACACGGAGCGTCCGTACTTCTTTCTCAGCTACGCGCACGTGCCCAGATCCCGCACCGGCGGGGCAGGGGATCCCAACCAGTGGGTGAACCGCCTCTTCAACGATCTCTGCGACGAGGTGCTGCACCTGACCGACCTGCGCGGCGGGTCACCGGTCGGTTTCATGGACCAGTCCATGCACCAGGGCCAGTTGTGGGCCGAGCGGCTGTCCCAGGAGCTGGCCAGCTGCCGGGTCTTCGTGCCGCTCTACTCGCCGCGCTACTTCACCAGCGTGGCCTGCGGCCAGGAGTGGCACTCGTTCGTCCAGCGGCCGGTCTTCCCGGAGCGGCAGAGCACCGAGCGGCCGACCGGCATCGTGCCGGTGCTGTGGATTCCGATGAGCGACCACCAGCTGCCCGAGGTGGCCCGGCAACTCCAGTTCAACCACCGGGGGTTCGGCCCCGACTACGAGGCCGAGGGCCTGTACGCGCTGATGCGGCTCGGCTACTTCCGCCGGGCCTACGAGCTGGCCGTGCACCGGCTGGCCGAGCGGATCGTGGACGTGGCGGCCAGCACGGTGATCCCGCCGGGCCGGCCGCTGGACTTCCAGGCCCAGCCGAGCGCCTTCCCGACCCCGCGCACCCGGCAGCTCCGGATCTCGGTGCTCTCCTACCCGCAGGCCGAGCTGCCGGAGGACCGAAACCCGGACTACTACGGCCCGCACCCGACCGACTGGCGCCCGTACCAGCCCGCCTCGTCCCGCCCGCTGGCCGACCACGCGGCCAGGGTGGCACGGCAGTTGGGGTTCGAGCCGAGCGTGCACGCGTACGAGGACGAGGCGGCCGCGATCCTCGCCGAGGGCCCGCCGACCGCTCCCGGGCTGCTGCTGCTGGACCGCTGGGCACTGCGGGACGAGACCCGGCGGGAGGCGGTGGTGGACTTCGACCGGCGCAACCCGTCCTGGGTGAGCGTGCTGGAGCCGTGGAACAGCACCGACCCGGACTGTGTCGCGGACGGTGAGACGCTGACCGAGCTGAGCGCCCGCACGCTGCGCTCCCAGCACCGGGACAGCCGGCCGAGTTTCCACGGCACCCCGACCGAGCTGGGCACCCTGGAGGAGTTCGAGGCCGCGCTGCCGCGGGCGGTGATGCGGGCCAAGTACGCCTTCGAGGAGAGTTCGAGACCACCGAACGGACAGAGCAACCAGCCCGAAGGGAACGGTAGTTCGGGCACCAGCAGGCCGAGCCTGCGCCGGGCCTTCGAGCTGCCGCCGAGTGCCGGGGACGAGCCGCCACCGCGTCGGCCCTGGAGCCGGGACGACCGGGACAGCGACCAGCCGCGCTATCACGAGGAGGACGATTCTCCCCCGGGGATCGCCTTCGGGGGAGGAGAGCTATGACCGACAAGCCGACCAGGAAGCTCCGGATGGCCGACCCGGTGGAGGACGCCGAGCCACAGGCCAACGAGGACCGCCAGGGCCGGGTGGTGACCTTCTACTCCTACAAGGGCGGCACCGGCCGCACCATGGCGCTGGCCAACACCGCCTGGATCCTGGCCGCCAACGGCTTCCGGGTGCTCACCGTGGACTGGGACCTGGAGGCGCCGGGCCTGGCCAAGTTCTTCCGGCCTTTCCTCGACCAGGGCGCGCTGGCGGGCACCACCGGGATGATGGACCTGATCACCGACTACCGGGAGGAGGCGCTCCGCGAGGTCGAGCACCCGCCGGGCTGGCACCAGGACTTCGCCCGGGTCCACCCGCACGCGCTCTCGCTCTCCTGGCCCGGGTTCCCGCCCGGCGGCAGCCTGGACTTCCTCTCCGCCGGGCAGCTGAACCGGGACTACTCCGAGGTGGTCGGCCGGCTCGACTGGGACCTGTTCTACGACCGGTTCGACGGCGGGCAGTTCTTCGACGCCCTGAAGCGGGACATGAGCCGCCGCTACGACTACATCCTGATCGACAGCCGGACCGGCCTGTCCGACATCGCCGAGATCTGCACCGTGCAGATGCCGGACGACCTGGTGGTCTGCTTCACCCTGAGCGACCAGAGCATCGAGGGCGCCTCGAAGATCGCCCAGCACATCAACGACCGCTACCGGGAGCGGGCGATCCGCATCCTGCCGGTGCCGATGCGGATCGACGAGGGCGAGAAGGAGAAGGCGGACGCCGGCCGGGCGCTGGCCCGGCTGCGGTTCTCCGGGCTGCCCGAGGGGCTGGTCGAGGAGGAACTCGCGCACTACTGGGGCTCGGTGGAGATCCCGTACCGGCCGTTCTACGCCTACGAGGAGATCCTGGCCACCTTCGGCGACCAGACCGGCACCCCGACCTCGATGCTGGCCGCCTGCGAGCGGCTCACCTCGGTGCTGACCAAGGGCCGGGTGACCGCGCTGCCGCCGCTGGACGAGGACGTCCGACTGCACTGGGTGGAGGCGTACACCCGGCGGCGGCCGACCGTGCCCGCCGACCTCTACCTGTCCTTCGTCCCCGAGGACCGGATCTGGGCGGACTGGATCGCCGCCGTGCTGGAGAGCGCCGGATTCCGGGTGGTGCCCCGGGACATCGGGGCGGGGGCGGACACCCGGCAGGAGACCGAGCGCGGCATCGACGCCGCCAACCGGACCGTCGCGGTGCTCTCCGCCGCCTATCTGAGGGCCCCTCAGGCCCGGGCGCTGTGGGACTCGATGGGCGGTTTCGACCCCTCGGGCAGCCGTCGCCAGATCGTCCCGGTCCGGGTCAGCGACGTCCGGCTGAACGCACCGTTCGTCAGCCGCAACCCGGTCGACCTGGTCGGCCGGGACGAGAGCCAGGCCGCCGCGATCCTGCTCCGCGCGCTCGGCCGGGCGGACGCCGACATCGACGCCGAGGTGCCGATCCCGCGCTTCCCCGGCACCCGGCCCTCGTACTGGTCGGTGCCGCAGCGCAACCCCTCCTTCACCGGCCGGGCCAAGGTGCTGGAGGAGCTGCGCGAACAGCTGGTCGGCGGGCCGATGGTGGTGCTGCCGACCCCGCAGACGCTGTACGGGCTCGGCGGTGTCGGCAAGTCCCAGCTGGCACTGGAGTACGCGCACCGGTACATGTCGCACTACGACCTGGTCTGGTGGATCGACGCCGAGCAGACCGACCTGATCCCGACCGCGCTGTCCGACCTGGCGGCGCGGCTCGGGCTGCGGGTCGGCGACAGTGTCAACGAGGCGGCCGAGGCGGCCAGGGAGGCGCTGCGCCGGGGCAACCCGACCTCGCGCTGGCTGCTGATCTTCGACAACGCCGACGAGCCGGGCGAGATCCGCCGGTTCTTCCCCGGCGGCTCCGGGCACATCCTGGTCACCTCGCGGAACCAGGCCTGGTCCGGCCAGGCCGGGGTGCTCGGGGTGGACGTCTTCACCCGTGGTGAGAGCGTCGAGCACCTCACCCGGCGCACCCGGGGCCTGTCCCGGGCCGACGCCGACCGGGTGGCCGAGGCGGTCGGCGACCTACCGCTGGCGGTCGAGGTGGCGGCCGCCTGGCTGGACACCACCCGCACCCCCGTCGACACCTACGTCCGCCAGCTCCAGCAGGAGGCCACCCGGGCGCTCGCGGTCGGCCGCCCGGCCGACTACCCGACCCCGGTCGGGGCCACCTGGAACGTCTCGATCGCCCGCCTGCGCGAGCAGTCCCCGGCGGCCGTGCGGCTGTTGCAGCTCTGCGCGTTCTTCGCCCCCGAGCCGATCTCGATGGACCTGTTCTACAGCGACCAGATGATCAGGTCGCTGGTGAGGTACGACGAGGACCTCAGCGACGTCTTCATGCTCGGCAAGGTGATCCAGGCGGTCGGCCGGTACGCGCTCGCCAAGGTCGACGCCGGCAGCAACAGCTTCCAGGTGCACCGGCTGGTGCAGGCCGTGGTCCGCTCCGAGATGGACGACAACGCCCGCGAAGCGGCGATGCACGAGGTGCACCGCATCCTGGTCGGCGCCCGTCCGGCGCTCGGCGACACCGACAACCCCGCCAACTGGCCCCGGTTCGAGAAGATCTGGCCGCACCTGGCCCCCTCCAGGGCCCAGGACTGCGACGAGCGCGAGACCCGCGAACTGCTGATCGACCGGGTCCGCTACCTCTGGAAGCGCACCGACCTCGACAAGGCCCGCACCCTCGCCGAACAGCTCGACGCCACCTGGACCAGCCGGCTCGGCGGCGAGCAGGACGAGGGCGAGGCCCGGCACCTGCGGCGCCAGGTGCTCAGCCTCAACTTCCAACTCGCCAACGTGGTCCGCTCGCAGGGCAACTTCGCCGACGCCCGCTCCCTCGACGAGCGCACCCTGGCCGGGCAGAAGGCCCTGCTCGGCGAGCACAACCCGTACACCCTGATGACCGCGGGATCGCTCGGCGCCGACCTGCGCGCACTCGGCCGGTTCCAGGAGGCGCTCGACCTCGACCTGGAGACGTACGGCCAGTTCCGCGAGCTGTTCGGCGAGGAGAACGCCCGCACCCTGTCGATCGCCAACAACCTGGCCATCGACTACCGCCTGGTCGGCGACAGCGAGGCCGCCCGCGACCTGGACCAGGACACCTACGACCGGCGGGCCGCGGTGCTCGGCCCGAGGCACCCGTACACCCTCTCCAGCAAGTCCAACCTGGCCCGCGACCTGCGCGAGATCGGCGACTACAAGGGGTCGATCGAGCTGCTGCGGGAGGTCACCGAGGAGCTCGCCGACGTGCTCCAGGCCGACCTGCCGGAGAACCTGCGCAACGCCAAGTCCCTTGCGGTGTCGCTCCGTCGGGACGGCCACCTGCGGGAGGCCAGGCAGCTCACCATGCAGACCTACGAGCGCTACCTGGACCGGTTCGGCGCGGAGGCGGCGGACACCCTGGCCTGCGCGCTCAACCTGGCCGCCGACCACAGCGCCTCCGGCGACAAGGAGGCCGCCCGGGACCTGGCCACCACCGTCTACGAGGGGCACCAGCGGCTGTTCGGTGACGAGCACCCGTTCACCCTGGCCTGCGAGAACAACCTCGGCATCTACCTGCGCGGCAGCGGCGACGTCGACGCGGCGATCCGGCGCGGCACGCACACCGTGCAGAACCTCCGGGCGGTGCTCGGCCCCGACCACCCGTTCACCATGAACGCGATGATCAACCTGGCCAACGCGTACGGCGACGGCGGACTGCCCGCCAAGGCCGAGGAGTTGGAGCGGGCCGCCTACACCGGCCTGTGCAACCGGTACGGCCCCGCCCACCCGGACGCGATCGCCTGCGAGTCCAACCTCGCGGTCACCCTGCGCAAGTCCAGCCCCGCCCAGGCCGCCGAACTCCGCGAGCACGCGCTGTCCGAGCTGCTCCGCCTGTTCGGCGAGGAACACCCCAACACCGTCTCGGCCCGGGGCTGGCGCCGGATCAACCGCGATCTGGAGCCGCAACCGGTCTGAGTTCGCGTCAGGCTCACCGCCCGGCCGGCACCCCCCAGGTGTCTACCGGGCGGCCAGCCAACTGGCGTACGAGGGGCTGCGCCCGGCGGCCTCGGCGTGCGCGGTGCGGGCGTAGCCGGTGACCTCGTCGGCGGTCCCGGCCGCGCCGGCGGCGGGGTGCCAGCCGAGCAGGTGGCGCCAGGTCAGCGGGGAACCCGCCAACGGGACGGTGACCAGCCCGGCGGTGGGCGGGAAGGTGGCGCGGCAGAGGCCGACCGCCCGCCCCACCTGCACCAGGTGCACGCAGGAGGCGGTGTCGGTCTCGTACATCGGCAGCGGGGTGAACCCGGCCCGGCTGCAGGCCGCCGAGAAGCAGTCCCCGAAGCAGCCCTCCCCCGGCGCCATCGTCCACTGCTCGTCGGCCAGTTGGCACAGGGTCAGTTCCGGCTCTCCGGCCAGCGGATGGTCGTCGGCCAGCATCGCGAACACCGGATCGGTACCGATCTCCCGCCAGGCCAGCCGGTCGTCACCCTGCGGCTTGCTCTCCCCGCAGACCCCGACCAGCGCGAAGTCCAGCCGCCCGCCCGCCACTTGTCCGGTGAGCTGCTGGATGGACCAGGAGGTGGCGGTGGTCACGGCGGCGCCCGGGTACTCGGCCATCAGCCGGTCCACCAGGGCGCCGAGCAGCGGTCCGTGGGTGGCGCCGAGCCGGAACCGGGGCGGTCCACCGAGCGCGTTGGCGAACCGGACGGCCTCCTCCTGGAGCTCCCGCGCGGCGGGCAGCAGCACCTTGGCCCGGTCCAGCACCAGCTCGCCGAGCGGGGTCGGCGACACCCCCTCCCGACTGCGCTCGAACAGGGTGCCGCCCAACAGCCGCTCAATCCGCTTGAGTTGGGTACTCAGCGCGGGCTGGGCCAGACCCAGCGAGACCGAGGCCTTGGTCAGGCTGCCCGCCTCGGCGATCGCCCGGATGGTCCGCAGGTGGCGCAGCTCCAGCTCCATCCGACGAACGTACGGGCGACGACTCCCGCCGACAAGGGAGCCGTCGCCCGCGATCGCTGCTGGCACCATCCGGCCACCCGGGCGAAACCCGGCCACTGCGGCGGACTCGCTCCGGCACCGGGTCAGGCGGTCCAGTCCGCCAGCGGCAGGCGCTCCAGCACCGTGTAGCGGGACGGGCCAATGCCCGTCTCGCTACGCATCAGACAGACCTCACCGGCCCGCCACTCACTGCCCCGGAAGCCGTCCAGCGCACCGGCCAGCGCCTGCAGATCGCCCGCGTCGGACCGCCGGGAGGCCCGCCGACGGCCCTGCGAGGAGCCCGCCCGGGCCAGCGTCAGATGCGGATGGAAGCCGAACTGGTCGGTCTCGATGCCGAGTTCACCGACCCCCTCGCGGACCGCCTCGGCCAGTCGGCGGAGCGCCCAGACCTCCCCGTCCACCCCGGCCCAGAGCACCCGGTCGCCGAAGCAGCCGCCCCCGGCCAGCCGCAGCCGGTGTGCACCGTGCTCCTCGGCCACCCGGGCCAGCAGCCCGGTCAGCCCGGGCAGTTCGGTCACCGGCAGCTCGCCCAGGAAGGCCAGCGTCAGGTGCCACCCGTCGACCCCGCTCCAGCGCAGCCGCTCCGCCCCCGGCAGCTCGCGCAGCGGCGCCACCGCATCGGCCAGTTCCTGTACCGCGACCACCGGCGGATTCACCGCCACGAAGAGCCTCATACCTCCATGATCGGCCACGGGTACCGCCTGGTAGAAACATTTGCCGGTCGGGCTTACATGCAGATCCACACCGGCGGCCCCGCCGACGCCCCCGCGATCCTGGCCCTGCTCGACGGCGCCGTGGTCTGGCTGGTCACCGACCGGGCCGCCCGCGGCACCGGCGTGGGCGCGGCGCTGGTCGCGGACGCGCTGGCCGAGGCCCGCCGCCGCGGGCTTTCGGCCGTGCGGGTGGACTGCTACGCGGGCGACGACCGACGGCTGGTGGCGCAGTACCAGCGGCTCGGCTTCACCCCGGCCGAGGCGTTCGAGGTCACCCTGGACGACGGCCGCCGGTGGCCCGGTCAGGTCCTGGAGATCAGGCTCTGAGACCGGGTCACCCGACCGACCGTCAGCAGGCGGTGGCCAGCTCCCGGACCCGGACCGGGGTGCGCGGCACGAAGGCCACCACCCGGGAGCCCCGGTGCAGGTCGACCCGGACCTTGAGGTCGGCGGCCCGGGCCAGCACCAGGCCGACCACCAGGGCGGCCAGCGCGGAGACCGCGCCGCAGGCCAGCAGGCCGAGCCGGGGCCCGTAGACGTCGGTCACCCAGCCGACCACCGGGGCGCCGATGGGCGTGCCGCCGGTGAAGACCAGCACCAGCAGCCCGCTCACCCGGCCGCGCATCTCGGGGTCGGTGGACAGCTGGATCATCGAGTTGACCGAGGTGTTGAAGGTCAGGCCGAAGACCCCGATCACGGTCAGCAGCAGCGCGAACGACCAGTACCCGGGGGCGAAGGCGGCCAGCACCTCCAGCGCACCGAAGACCAGCGCGGCGCCGACCAGCCGGCGCAGCCGGGGCACCCCGCGCCGGGCGGCGAGCAGCGCACCGGCCAGCGAACCGACCGCCATCGCGGTGTTCAGCAGGCCGTACTGCCCGGCACCCACGTGGAAGGTGCCGTAGGCGAACCCCGACAGCAGGGTCGGGAAGTTGAACCCGAAGGTCCCGATGAAACCGGCCAGCACCATCGGCCAGAGCAACTCCGGACGCTCCTTCACATACCGGAGCCCCTCCCGGAGTTGACCGCTCTGCCGGGCCACCGGCTCGGTCGGACGCAGTTCACTCGTACGCATCGCCAGCAGGCCGCCGATCACGGCGGCGAACGACAGCGCGTTGACCGCGAAGGCCCAGCCGCTGCCGACCGCGGCGATCAGCAGACCGGCCACCGCCGGAC
Source organism: Kitasatospora sp. Root107 (assembly GCF_001424875.1). Taxonomy (GTDB): domain Bacteria; phylum Actinomycetota; class Actinomycetes; order Streptomycetales; family Streptomycetaceae; genus Kitasatospora. The sequence continues at coordinate 635,426 of NZ_LMCT01000001.1, forward strand.
CGATCAGCCGGGCGGTCTGGAAGTTGGCGGCGTTCAGGCTGACCGCGTTGGCCAGGTCCTTGGCGGGCACCATCTCGCTGACGAAGGCCTGCCGGGTGGGGTTGTCCACCACCGTGACCAGGCCGAGCAGCAGCGCGAAGACGTAGACGTACCCGGCGGTGACCGCGCCGGAGATGGTGAGCACCGCGAGGCCGACGGCCAGCAGGCCCATCGCGCCCTGGGTGGCGATCAGCAGCCGCCGCTTGGGCAGCCGGTCGGCCAGTACGCCGCCCCAGAGGCCGAGCAGCAGCATCGGGAGGAACTGCATCGCCGTCGTGATGCCGACCGCGAGCGGGCTGCCGGTCAGGCTGAGCACCAGCCAGTCCTGGGCGATCCGCTGCATCCAGGTGCCGGTGTTTGAGACCACCTGACCGGCGAAGTAGTAGCGGTAGTTGCGGACCCGCAGGGAGGAGAACATCCCACCGGGCCGGGTGAAGCGGGCCCCTGTGGGGCCGTCCCCTTCCGGTGCCTTCCGGAGCGGGGCGGACGCGGCGGTCGGTGCCGCCGCGGTGCGTTCGTCGGGGTCGTCGTCGCCGCTGCCCGGCAGACCCACGGGGGTCGGCGCCAGGCTCTCGGCTGGGGCAGCGGTGGTCGCTGCCGAATCGGTCGTCGAGTCGTCGGTACGGATGGCGGCGCTGATGGCGGCCGGCGGTGTCACGGTGCTCTCCCCTCGAAGCGCGACCACGGCGGTGGCCAGGGTCACGCTGCTGCTTGCTCGGTTGTGTGATGCGGTGATGCGGTACTCCTTCTTCCGGTCCCGACGAGTCCTGCGAGTCCTACAAGGTCCTAGAAGTGGGCCAGCTTGTAGAGGACGGGTGCGGCCTCCTTGAGTACCGCCCACTCCTCCTCGGTCAGCCCCTGGGCCAGTTCGGCCAGCCAGGCGTTCCGCCTGCGGCGGCTCTCCGCGAGGATCGCCTCCGCCTGCTCGGTGGCACTGACCACCACCTGCCGGCGGTCCTCCGGGTGCGGCTCGCGCCGGACCAGGCCCTTCTCCTCCAGCATCGCGATGATCCGGGTCATCGACGGCGGCTGGACGTGTTCCTTCCTGGCGAGCTCACCAGGGGTGGCCTTGCCGCACCTGCCGAGGGTGCCGAGCACCCCGATCTCGGTGGGGCTCAACGACTCCTCGACCCGCTGGTGTCGCAACCGGCGGGAAAGGCGCATGGCGGACGAACGCAGCTGGCTGACCGCTGCGAGGTCCTCCTCGGACATCTCGGGCATAGTCATTAGCCTATCTCATTACTCTCGCTAATAAAAACTCATATCCGCGGGTCGCCAGGAAGGCTGGACATCCCGTCAGGACTTCGTGCCCAGCTCTTGGCGTACTCGTGAAGGACCCACCCTGACCTGGGAGTTCACCAAATCCCCCAAGGTTGCCCTGATTCTGACCCACCGTTAGCCTCCAGGTTGTCAGGAACACAGCACGCCGGCACAGTGCACCCCACCCCCGTCCAGGGAGTCTTCTTGGGTCACATCGACCACGCTGTCCACGGCTGGGTCACCCCGGCGATCTCCTACTTGGCTGCCTGCCTCGGGGCCCTGCTCGCCCTCCGCAGCACCCGGTGGGCGCTGCTCACCGAGGGCCGGACCAGACGGAACTGGCTCACCTTCGCCTCGATATCGCTCGGCCTCGGCATCTGGAGCATGCACTTCATCGCGATGCTCGGCTTCGCGGTCCGCGGCGCCGAGATCCGCTACAACGTCCCGCTCACCGTGCTCAGCCTGGTGGTCGCCATCCTGGTGGTCGGCGCCGGCATCTTCACCGTCGGCTACAGCAGCCGGCCGGTCGGCTCGCTGCTGGCCGGCGGTGTGGCCACCGGGCTCGGGGTGGCCGCCATGCACTACCTCGGGATGGCCGCGATGCGGGTCTCCGGCACCATCGCGTACGACACCACCACGGTGGCGGTCTCGGTCGGCATCGCGATCTTCGCGGCGACCGCCGCGCTCTGGGCCGCGCTGAACATCCAGGGCACCGCGGCCGTGCTGGCCGCCGCACCGGTGATGGGGGTCGCGGTCTGCGCGATGCACTACACCGGCATGACCGCGATCAGCGTCCAGCTCTCGGCGGTCCGCACCACGCCGCCCGGGGTGATCGGGCTGCAGTTCGTCTTCCCGCTCGCCGTCGGCCTCGGCACCTACGTGTTCTCCAGTGCACTGGCGTTCGCCGTCGCCCCGAGCAAGCAGACCGGACGTCCCTCGGTCTTCCTCGGCCCGGCCGCGCCCCTCACCGTCCGGGCTCGGTAACCCGGACCAGCAGGGCCCCCGCCGCTGCCCGGCGGGGGCCCTGCTTTCGTGTCAGCGCTCTCGGGTGTCAGCCGCGCAGGTGCGCCGGGGTCTCGGCCGGGCAGCTCTTGTGCACGAAGGCCCGCCGCAGCTGGTGGTAACTCTCGCCCGGGTCGAGGAAGTTGTGCCGCATCCTGGCCAACTCCTCGGCGCGGTACGCCGCCAGCGGCTTGACCGCCTCGTCGTCGACCCGCCGCTGCTTCTTCGCCAGCAGCCGGGCCGCCAACTCGCCCGACCTGGCCAGCAGGTCGGCCTGCTCCTGCACCCAGCCCCGGAACGCCGTCGAGTCACCACCACCCACCCGGTCCACCAACCCGAGCGCCAGCGCCTCCCGGGGCCCGACCGGCAACGCGGCCGCGGTCAGCCGCTCCGCCTGCTCGGCGCCGACCCGCCGCGGCAGCGTGTAGGTCCAGTACTCGGAGCCGTACAGCCCCATCAGCCGGTAGTGCGGATTGAGCACCGCCGAGGCCCGGCACCACACCTCGTCGGCCGCCAGCGCCAGCATCAGGCCGCCGGCCGCCGCGTTCCCGGCCGGCGCCGCCACCACGTACTTGTCGGTACTGGTCAGGATCGCCTCGACCAGGTCGTCCATCGCGTTGATGTTCGCCCAGGACTCCGCCGCCGGATCGCCGGCCGCCTCGATCACGTTCAGATGGATGCCGTTGGAGAAGAAGTCCCGCGACGGCCCCAGCACCAGCACCGACGTCGGCCGCGCCACCGCCGCCCGGTACGCCGCCAGCAGCCGACGGCACTGCGCCGTACTCATCGCACCACCGGGGAACCCGAACTCCAGGTACCCGACCTCCCCCGCCTCCCGGTAGCGGATCTCCGACCAGGTCTGCCGCCCGGCCGCCCGCTCGGGCGTGACCGGCACCTCCGGTACGCCCGCCAGTACCAGCGCGGGCCCGAGCACCCGCGCGGCGGGCAGCTTGAAGGTGGGCGGACCGCCCGCCTCCCGGCGCGGCCGCAGCTGCGGGATCCAGACCGCCCCGTCCACCGTGGCCCGGCACACCGCACCGTCCCGGCTGGCGATCAAGTCGCCCGGCCTGCCGCGCAGTTCGTCCTCCGCACAGCCGCCGTGCAGGAAGTACTCCCGGCCCATCAGGGTGTCCAGCACCCCCGGCTGACTGTCCGCCGCCCGCAGCTTGCGCAGCACCGTCGCGGTGTCGTCCGCGGCCCAGTCGATCCGCCGGAACTCCTGCGCGTGGTACGGGCGGAGCTGCCCGGTGACGTCCCACTGGGAGTAGTCCAGCGGCTCGGGCCCGTACCAGCCGCCCGCGAACCGCTCGACCGCCAGCAGCACCGCCTCGACCGCCGCGTCCGCGACCTCGTTCCGGTACAACTCGCTCTTCCCGCCGGCCCGGACGGTGAACGGCACCGAGGCCCAGATCGGCCCCGCATCCATCTCCGCCACCGCCTGAAGCACCGTCACACCCCACTCCGCCGCACCCTGGTGGATCGCCCAGTCCAGCGAGGACGGCCCCCGGTCACCCTTCGGCCCCGGGTGCACGATCAGCACCGGGTGCCGCTGCCAGATGTCCTCGGGTATCGCCCGGGTCAGCATCGGCGCCAGGATCAGGTCGGGCTGGAACCGGGCCACCCCGGCCCGTACCGCCTCGTCCCCCAGCGCGAGTTCGACCCCGAGCGTGTGGCCGCGCTCCCGCAGCTCCACATGGACGCGCTGGGTCAGGCTGTTGAAAGCACTGGCGATCAGCAGAATGCGCATTTGCCCTCCGACGGCAGGTCAGCAGTACCGCGAACACCCCCCGTTCACGCCCTGCTCAGCCCCGCCCCCGAGCCCCGCGCGAGCCTCATCCAAGCATGTCCATGCCGACTCGAACGGCTGCCCCAGGGACCTCTACAACACCCCTCCCAAACGCCCTCCGAGAACGCACCGAGCCCTCCCATGCGGTGCACGGGAGGGCTCGCCGGTGACGCGTCGGGTCAGCCGAGGCCGAGGGCCGGCATCAGGTAGTAGAAGGCGAAGACCGCGGCGACCGCGTAGAGGGCGACCGGGACGGTGCGGCCGCGGCCGGCGGCGAGGCGCAGGATGCAGAAGGTGATGAAGCCGAAGCCGATGCCGTTGGTGATGCTGTAGCTGAACGGCATCAGGACCATGGTGAGGAAGGCCGGGACGGCGATCGTGTAGTCGGACCAGTCGATGTCCCGGATCGAGTTGGCCAGGATCAGGAAGCCGACCGTGACCAGGGCCGGGGTGGCGGCCTGGGCCGGGACCATGGTGGCGAGCGGGGTGAGGAAGAGCGCGACCAGGAAGAGCCCGCCGGTGACGATCGAGGCGAAGCCGGTACGAGCGCCCTCGCCGACGCCGGCGGTGGACTCGACGAAGCAGGTGTTGGCGGAGGAGGAGGTCGCGCCGCCGGCGGCGGTGGCGATGCCGTCCACCATCAGGATCTTGTTGATGCCGGGCAGGTCGCCCTTCTCGTCCAGCAGGTGGGCCTCGTCGGCGACGCCGAGGATGGTGCCCATCGCGTCGAAGAAGCAGGACATCAGCACGGTGAAGACGAACAGGCAGCCGGTCAGGATGCCGACCTTGCCGAAACCGCCGAACAGGCTGACCTGACCGACCAGACCGAAGTCGGGGGCGGAGACCGGGTTGCCCGGCCACTCCGGCACGGTCAGGCCCCAGGAGCTCGCCGGGATGGTCGCGGCCTGGTCGAGCAGGACCGCGACGGCGGTCATCGCCGCGATGCTGATCAGGATCGCGCCGGGGACCTTACGGATCATCAGGACCAGGGTGAGCAGCAGGCCCAGGATGAAGACCAGCACCGGCCAGCCGTTCAGGTGGCCGTCGGTGCCGAGCTGGAGCGGGACGGTGGTGTGCGCGGCGTCCGGGATGCGGCTGACGAAGCCGGCGTCGACCAGGCCGACCAGGGCGATGAAGAGGCCGATGCCGATCGCGATGGCCTTCCGCAGGCCGAGCGGCACCGCGTTCATCACCCGCTCGCGGAGCCCGGTGGCCACCAGGATCATGATCGCGAAACCGGCCAGCACCACCATGCCCATCGCGTCCGCCCAGGTCATCCGGGGGGCGAGCTGGAGCGCGACGATGGTGTTGACCCCGAGGCCCGCCGCCAGACCGATCGGCACGTTGCCGATCACACCCATCAGCAGCGTGGTCAGACCGGCCGTCAGGGCGGTCGCGGTGACCAGCTGGGCGCTGCTCAGGTGGGCGCCGGTCATGTCGACCGCATTGGCCAGGATGATCGGGTTGAGCACCAGGATGTACGCCATCGTGAAGAAGGTGGCGACACCGCCGCGGACCTCACGGGCGAGCGTGGAGCCGCGCTCGGAGATCTTGAAGAACCGGTCCAGCGGGCTGGACGGCGGCAGGGTGGCCGGGGAGGGCTCGGGCGACTTTGCGGTCGGCTGGGCCAGCGGAGACATTCGCGTCCTCGTCATGTGGGGGAGGTGAGGAGGGCGGAGACCCGAGCGTCACTGGCCGGGGCTGCCGGGCGACGGCCGGGCAGTCGGGGGATCGCACCAGGGCCGTAGCGGATTCTCAGTATGAGTTCCTCCATCGTGCACGCGCTATCTTCGCGCGTAGAAGGAGCCCATTACGGTCAGATTCGATCATCCGACCCGGCCCACCACTACGGCCCCGAGCACCCCGCCCCGTAGGCTGGGGCCCATGGCCAAGACCGCACTGCGCCCCTCTCCCCCGCCGCTGGAAGCGAACGACGTTGCGATCGTCGGCGGCGGCACGGTGCTCTGGTTCGTCGGCTTCCTGGTGCTGCTCCCCTTCAAGGGCAGCCTGGAGCAGCACGGCCACGGCAGCTGGCCGTGGATCTGCCTGGCCGGGGCCGGACTCGGACTGATCGGCCTCTGGTACTGCCGGGCCCGCCGGGACGCGATCCGCCGCAGCAAGGAGGCGGCGGCCGAGAGCCCCGCCACTCAGCTGGACTGAATCGGACCAAGGTAGGGCGCACTGTACAAATCGCCCACCTAGAGTCGGTCCCATGACTCACCCTGCGGAGAACACGGCGACCGAGCCCGGCGACGATGCGCCCGCCCGCCGTTCCCCTCAGGAGGACCGCGAACGCCCGGGCGGGCTGACCGCCGCCGAGGTCGCCGAGCGGGTGGCGCGCGGCGAGGTGAACGACGTACCCGTCCGCTCCAGCCGGTCGACTCGCGAGATCGTCCGGGCCAACGTGTTCACCCGGTTCAACGCGATCATCGGCGTCATGTTCGGCATCATCCTGGTGGTCGGGCCGCTCCAGGACGGACTGTTCGGCCTGGTCATCGTCGCCAACACGGCGATCGGCATCGTCCAGGAGCTGCGCGCCAAGAAGACCCTGGACGGTCTGGCGCTGATCGGCGAGGCCAAGCCGCAGGTCCGCCGGGACGGCACCGCGCAGCAGGTCGCGGTGGCCGGCATCGTGCTCGACGACACCGTGCTGCTCGGCATCGGCGACAAGGTGATCGTGGACGGCCGGGTCACCGATGCGGACGGTCTGGAGATCGACGAGTCGCTGCTCACCGGCGAACCGGACCCGGTCCTCAAGCAGCCCGGTGACCAGGTGATGTCCGGCAGCTTCGTGGTCGCCGGAGCCGGCGCGTTCACCGCCACCAAGGTCGGCCGGGCGGCCTACGCCGCGCAGCTGGCCGAGGAGGCCAGCCGGTTCACCCTGGTCAGGTCGGAGCTGCGGAGCGGCATCGACGCGATCCTGAAGTTCATCACCTGGCTGCTGATCCCGACCGCGATCGGCCTGATCATCAGTCAGCTCGCGGTGGAGAGGAACGACTGGCGCGAGGCGGTCCGCCGGATGGTGGCCGGCATCGTGCCGATGGTGCCCGAGGGCCTGGTGCTGCTCACCTCGGTGGCCTTCGCGATCGGGGTGGTCCGGCTCGGCCGCAAGCAGTGCCTGGTGCAGGAGCTGCCCGCGATCGAGGGGCTGGCCCGGGTGGACACCGTCTGCCTGGACAAGACCGGCACCCTCACCGAGGGCGGCATGGACCTGGTCGAGCTGCGCCCGCTGGCCGCGTCGGACGGCCAGGGCACCAACGGCCGGCTGCGGCCGGACGCCCCGTTGGCCAACCACGTGCTCGCCGACCAGCAGATGCTGCGGCAGGCGCTCGGCGCGATGGGCGGCGCCGACTCCCGGCCGAACCCGAGCATGCAGGCGGTGATCGACGCGTACGGCGACGGCCACGGCAACGGGCAAGGCGACGGCGAGCGCTGGCGGGTGCTGGAGGCGATGCCGTTCTCCTCCGCCCGGAAGTGGAGCGGGGTGCAGTTGCTGGAGCCGGAGGGCACCGAGGCCAGCTGGCTGCTCGGCGCCCCGGACGTCCTGCTGCCGACCGGTCATCCGGCGCTGGCCGAGGTGGACGAGCTCGGCTCGCGCGGCCTGCGGGTCCTGCTGCTCGGCCGGACCCCGCAGCCGCTCGACTCCCCCGACCCGGCGGCCGAGCTCCAACCGCTCGCCCTGGTGGTGCTCCAGCAGCGGCTGCGCGAGGACGCCGCCGACACCCTGCGGTACTTCGAGAGCCAGCAGGTCGAGGCGAAGGTGATCTCCGGTGACAGCGCGGTGGCGGTCGGCGCGGTCGCCACGCACCTCGGGCTGCCGGGCGCGGAGCTGCCGTTGGACGCCCGGACCATGCCGACCGACCCCGAGGAACTGGCCGAGGTCACCGACCGGACCACCGTCTTCGGCCGGGTGTCGCCCCAGCAGAAACGCGACCTGGTCGGCGCGATGCAGTCCCGCGGGCACACCGTGGCGATGACCGGCGACGGCGTCAACGACGTGCTCGCGCTCAAGGACGCGGACATCGGCGTGGCGATGGGCTCCGGCAGCGAGGCGACCCGGGCGGTGGCCCAGATCGTGCTGCTGGACGACAGCTTCGCCACCCTGCCCTCGGTGGTGGCCGAGGGCCGCCGGGTGATCGGCAACATCGAGCGGGTGGCCAACCTCTTCCTGGTGAAGACGGTCTACTCGGTGCTGCTGGCCATGCTGGTGGTGATCACCCATGTGCCGTACCCGTTCCTGCCCCGGCACTCGACCGTGCTCAGCTCACTGACCATCGGCATCCCGGCCTTCTTCCTCGCCCTGGCCCCGAACAACGAGCGGGCCAGGACGGGTTTCGTCCGGCGGGTGCTGCGGCTCGCCGTCCCCGGCGGGGTGATCGCGGGTGCGGCCACCTTCACCTCGTACATGCTGGCGCGGGCGAACCACTCGACCGACCTGGAGGCGGACACCAGTGTGGCGACGCTGACGCTGTTCCTGGTGGCGATGTGGGTGCTGGCGATCGTGGCCCGGCCGTACAACTGGCTGCGGGTCGCGCTGATCGCCACCATGGGCGGGGCGTTCACGCTGGTGCTGGCGGTGCCGTGGCTGTCGGACTTCTTCCAGCTCTCGCTCAAGGGCCTGCGGGACCCGTTGACCGGGGTGGCCATCGCGCTGGTGGCCGGGCTGCTGCTCGAGGTGGTCTGGGCGGTGATCGTCCGCCGCAACGGGGACACCGGCTGACACGTACTCAGCCGGTGTCCGATGCGTTTCAGCGCTCGAAGTCCCGGGCCGCCAGCAGCTCGTAGGCACGGTCCGGCTCGGCCAGGGCGGCCAGGATCTCGAACCGGCGGTGCCACTGGCCGACCGACCAGGCCAGCCCGGCGGCCAGGCCCTCGGGGGTGGCCGCGTGCAACAGGCCGTGGACCGGCGGGATCTCGAACTCGTCGTCCTCGTCCGCGGCTTCGGCACCGTCCGGGTCGTAGGGCAACTCCGGGGCGGCAGCGGCGCGGTCCCAACGCCAGCCGATCGCCGCCTCGTCGCCGTCCGGGCCGACCACCAGCAGCTCGTCGTGCTCCTCGTAGACGGCGGGGCAGCCGGGCAGCAACTCCCGTACCACCGAGGGGGTCCGGTGCAGGGTGCCCTCGGAGAGCACCCGGCCGCCGGCCACCTCGCTGGCCAGCGAGACGTGCAGTCGCTCGGCCAGCTCCGGGGCCAGCTCGGGGGCGACCGGCAGCAGCGGGTACGGGTGCAGCAGCTCGACCAGGTCGGGGGCGTCCGCGACCACCGCGTCGGCGGCGTCCACCAGCACCGTGGTGTCGGGGCGGCGACCGGTCTCCGGGTCCATCGGCGGCACCGCCCTGACCACGTCCAAGGCCTCCACCCGGTCGGCCGGGACGGTCGCCAACGCGCTGTGGATGCCGTGCAGCTGACGGTGCGACACGGTCGAGGCCGGATCGGTCAGCCGGTCCAGCAGCTCGTCCGGGCCGTGCGGTTCGGCGAGCAGCGCGGCCAGCGTGGTCCGCACCCCGAGGGCGTGCAGGAAGGTCTCGTCCAGGGTGGTGCGGGCCTCGTCGTAGAGGCCGCGCAGCAGCGGGTCGGCCCCGGCGGCGCGCAGGCCGGCGGGCTCCTTGCCGTCCAGCACGGGGTGGTCGCGCAGCCACCAGGCGGTGTACGGCGGCAGGTCGACGTAACTGCCGTTCGGCAGCAGGGTACGGACCGGGTTGACCACCGCCTCCCGGTACGGCGGCCGGGACAGCAGGGCCAGCGCTTCGGGCCAGGCGTCCTCGTCCACCAGGTCCAGGTCACGCACCGCGAGCAGCTCCGCGGCCACCGGCGGGACGCCCAACTCGCCGTTGTCGTCGGCGTGCAGGGCCTCCAGCGCGTCCTCGCACCAGTCGGCCAGGCCGTCCGGGGCCTCGTCCAGCAGACCGGTCGGGCGGCCGCCGGCCGCCCGGTCGGCGGGAGCGGTCGGGTCGAGCCGCTCCAGGTCGTCCGGGTCGAGCACCACGTCCTCGGCGCGGACCAGCACGAAACTGCTCAACGCCCCGGCCGCCGCCAGGACTTCGGGGCCCCAGCGCTCCAGCAGGTCCTCGTCCACGTACCCGGCGTCGTCGTCCCTGGCCAGCGCGGACAGCGGGGAGTCGGGCAGGATCAGCTCACCGGCCCTGGACAGCTCGCCCTCGTCGTCCGGCAGTGCCAGCCGGGCCAGCCAGCGGTGCTCGCCGGGGGTCGCCCCGGCGGCCTTGACCAGCCCCAGCACCGCGTCGGCCAGGTCGACGGCGGCGTCGAAGTCGTCCTCGCCGAGCTCCAGCGAACGGGCCACCGCAGCCCGCACCTCCGGGGTGTCCAGCACCCCGGCGGGGGTGGCGGTCCCGGCGCCGAGCTTCGCCAGCAGCGGGTGCGCCGCCTCCGGGTGGGCCAGCCGCAGGTCGAGCAGGCCGAGCGCGTCGGCCAGCGACTCGGGGTAGCCCTCGAAGCCGGCCCAGTCGGCCGCATCGGAGGGCAGCAGCACCCGGCGCGGGCCGGTCACCGTACGGCCGTCCGCGAGCGGCACCGGCAGCGCGCCGAGCGACTCCGGGTCGGCGCCCATGAGCGCCGCGTACAGGTTGCGCCACCAGGCCGGCTCCCGCTCCAGGCCGCCGAGTTGGTCGACCACCTCGGCCAGCGGCACCCGGCGGACCGCGAGGACCCGCAGCTCGGTACGGCGCTCCAGGCCGGCCGGCAGCAGGCCGGGGAAGATCGGCGCCAGCGCCGCCACCACGTCCCGGTCGGCGCCTTCGAGCAGCGTGGCGTCCCGGGGCCGGAGTGCGGGGGTGCCCTCCTCCACCGGCGCCGGGTGCGGTAGGAACGGCGTGCCGGGCAGCCGGTGCAGGATCGCCGAGCGCAGCGCGTTGTCCAGCGCGCCGTCACCGAGCGGCCCCGGCACCAGGCCGAGCGACCCGAGGTCGCCGCCCCTGGCCCGCAGCAGGTCGGCGTACGCGTCCGCCGCGCGCTCGGTCAGGAAGTCGGCGAGCGGGCCCGGCGCGACATGACGGCGGGTCGAATCCAGCGGGTACCCGGCGATCAACAGGGCCGGTACGCCCAGCGGTTCGTCGCTCGGGGTCGGGGCGTGCACCACCGGGTCGGTGCGCAGCGGCTGCGGGGTGCCGTCCTCGGAGACCGGCACCGCCCAGGTCACCGACCAGTACGGGCGGGCGCGTTCCTCGGTCGGCCGGTCGGCCAGCAGCTCGGGCGCGGTGCTGCCGCTCCGGGTGACGGTCTGCCAACTGGTGCTGCGGTCGCCGTCGGTGAGGGTGACCGTGGTGATCCCCTCGGTGGGCGCCGGATCCGCCGAACGGGTCAGGGTCCGGACGCCGTCGGGCGTCTCGACCGTGACCTCGGCCAGGCCCGGCAGGGTGAGCAGCAGCGCGTCGTCGATCCCGGTCAGCAGACGGCGGGTCAGGTCCTCGGCGGCGGCGTCCCTGAGCGGGAGCACCACCACGGTGTCGTAGCCGGTCGGCGCGGCGCCCTCGGCCGGGAACGGCAGCCGCAGCAGCGGCACATGGCCCTCCCGGCGGCGCAGCTCCTCGGCCAGCTGGGGCCGCTCCTCGGTGAGCGCCTGAGCCTCGGTCAGCGACCAGCGGACCCCGCCGTGGGCCGAGAGCACGGCCGGTTCGTCGGTGACCGCGAGCACGGCGGCGAAGCCGACGCCGAAGCGGCCGACGGTGCGGGCCTCGTCGGTGCGCTTGGAGGAGGCCCGCAGCGTGGCCAGCGACTCGACGGCCGCCTCGTCCAGCGCGGCGCCGGTGTTGGCGGCGGCCAGCACGCCGTCCCGCAGGGTCAGCCGCAGGCGGCCGGGGCCGGTGCCGGTGCGGGCCGCCGCGTCGGCGGCGTTCTGCGCCAACTCGACGATCAGGCGGTCGCGGTAGCCGCCGAGGGCGAGCTCCTCCTCGGCGTTGGCGTCCTCCCGGAAGCGGGCCGGGGCGGCCGTCCAGGCGTCCAGGACCCGACGGCGCAGACCGGCCGTGTCGAAGGGGTCGGCCACCTGCTCGTCACTGCTGCCACCGATGATCCGAGGCTCCACTGCACTGCCGCCTTCCGCCGCCACCCTGGCCCTGCCGTACGGGGGCATTCTCCCCTGCCCGGACCGCGACTCCGCGCAGGGGCTTCGCAGGACGCTCGGTTGCACTATCCAGGGGCTCGGGGAACTGCGAGGAGATCTGGCGCCGGGGTCACCTGCAAAAGTGCCTGACCGCCTACGTACGGATCACCTTGCAAGGGTCGGCGTCGCAGTTCCCCGAGCCCCTGGTGGCTGATGCCCGGAGGGCAGCTGTGCCTAGGAGTGGCCGAGCTCCTCGGCCGGGGCGTCGGGTTCGACGGAGCCGCTGGTGCGGTCGGGGTGGAGCTGCATCGGCTCGATCTCCAGCTCGTCGAGGATCAGCTCGGACGGGGCCGGCGGGGCCGGGATGACCGCCGCCTCGGAGTGGCCGCCGCAGCCGTAGGCGAAGGAGACGACCTGGCCGTCGGCCGGGCCGAACTCGTTGCCGCAGATGCCGAAGGCCTGCCCGAGCGAGCCGCCGATCGGGATCAGGAAGCCGCAGGTGTCGCAGTTGGCCGGGGCCGCCTGGGCCATCGGCGTCTGCGGACCGTGTGCGGTCTCCCAGCGGTCGGCGGCCAGGTGCAGGCCGATCCGGGACAGCACCCGGGGGCGGCCGAGGCCGAGCTCCCCGGCGACGGCGCTGATCTGGGCCCGGGCCGGGCTGGGCTGGAGGCCGGGGTCGGTGACGACCAGGTCCTCGGTCTCGTCCAGGGCGGCCACCGAGTTCGGGGCGGGCTCGTCCTCGCCGGACCAGCCCGGCTCCAGCCGGAGGTCGTCCGCGTCGGTCGGCAGCAGGTCGCCGGGGCCCATGTCACCGGGACGCAGGCGCTGGCTCCACGGCACCCACTGCGGTGCGAGCACCGCGTCGGGGCCGGGCAGCAGCACCGTCTCGTCCAGCGTGACGTTCTTCGCCCGGGGCGCGCGGGCCACCGTCACGGCCCAGTGCCAGCCGCGGTAGGCCGCGTCCAGGCACTCGAACGTATGGGTGACGACCCGCTCGCCGTCGGCGCGGACACCGAGGTGCGCCCCTACGGCCTCCGGGCCGACCGCCTCGGCGGCGGCCTGACGGGCGATCTCGACGGCCTCGGCACAGAGCCGGTCGGGGGTACGGCTTCGCATCGCAGCACTCACGGCGTCGATTCTCTCCCAAGTTCTGTAGCCTGCGGCCCATTTGCCCACGGTCCGTCAGCTGCTGGACCCGCGCGGTCCTGCCAGGAGCTCCGGTCCGGTGGGCACCGTCTCTCTTATCATTCTGCGGTACCTGCGCCTGTCCGCTGACCGGCCGCGCCGCCCGCTGGGCAGTGCACGCGCGTAGTGCAGGCTACCCGCCGGTCGGCCACCCGGGACAGTCCGGCTTGGAGGCGGGTCAGGTCAAGTCGTGGTGATCATGGAGATCCCCCGCGTTGTATGGGCGAATCTCGGGCAGGATTGGCTACGTGGCGGACGAGATCCCGTCGCGGCCCGAAGGCGCGGGACCGGAGCAACCCGGCCCGTCGGCACCGGTGTCACGACAGCCCAACCCCGTCCCCTCGGCGAGCGACAGCGGGCCGCCGCCGGTGGGTGGACCGACGCCGCCCCGCCGGAACCTGTTGGTACGCGGTGCCTCCTCGGCCGGTCTGCGCACCGGCCGGGTGGTGCACGGCACCGGCCGCCGGATCCGACGCGCCACCGCGGCCGAGGGCGCCGGTGAATCCGGCCTCGCCAAGTTGATCGAACTGCACGCGCTGAACTCCTTCGGCGACATGCTGATCACGATCGCGCTGGCCTCCACCGTCTTCTTCTCGGTCCCCACCGGCGAGGCCCGGGGACGGGTCGCGCTCTACCTGCTGGTCACCATGGCGCCGTTCGCGCTGCTCGCCCCGGTGATCGGCCCGCTGCTCGACCGGATGCCGCAGGGCCGCCGGTCCGCGATAGCGATCTCGATGCTGGCCCGCGCGGTCCTGGCGTGGACCATGGCCGGTCCGGTGATCAACGGCGGGCTGACGCTCTATCCCGCCGCGCTCGGGGTACTGGTCGCCTCCAAGGCGTACGGGGTGGTGCGCAGCGTCGTGGTGCCCCGGCTGCTGCCACCCCGGCTCTCCCTGGTGAAGGCCAACTCCCGGGTCACGCTGGCCGGTCTGCTGGCCGGAATGGTGGCCGCAGGGGTAGGTGGCCTGCTCCATCTGATCGGGCCCGCCTGGCCGCTGCGAGGGGCCTTCCTGGTCTTCGTGGTGGGCACCCTGATGGCTTTTCACCTGCCGCACAAGGTGGACTCCGCGAAGGGCGAGCAGCGGGCCGTGCTGCACTCCGAGGAGCACCTGACCGGCGAGGAGCACCGCCGCAGGCCGGACAAGGCCCGGCTGCGGACGGTCGGCCCCTCGGTGATCCTCGCCCTCCGGGCGGTGGCCTCGCTGCGGGCGCTGGTCGGCTTCCTGGTGATGTTCCTGGCCTTCCTGCTCCGGGACGACCCGGTCGGCGGGCTGCAGCCGACCGTGACGATCGGGGTGGTGGCGGCCTGCGCGGGCGGCGGCAACGCGCTCGGTTCGATCCTCGGTTCCTGGCTGCGGACCCGGAGCTCCGAGCTGATCGTCACCGCCAGCCTGCTGGTCGCCACGGTCGCGGCCGGGGCGGCTGCGCTCTGGTACGGGCTGCTGACGGTGGGTCTGGTCGCGGCGGCGGCCGGGGCCGCGGCCTCGCTGGGGAAGCTGGCACTGGACGCGCTGATCCAGCGGGACGTACCGGAGGCGGTCAGGACCTCCGCCTTCGCCCGGTCCGAGACGCTGCTCCAGCTCTGCTGGGTGGCTGGCGGAGCGCTGGGGATCACCCTGCCGCTGAACGGCTCGCTCGGGCTGTGGACGGCGACCGGGCTGCTCCTGATCCCGCTGGTCTGGACGCTCTGGTCGCTGGTCCGGCTCGGCCCGCACCAGGCACCCCGGACTGCCTAGACCGGCCGTAGGGCATTCGGGCGACCCCGGAGTTTGCTGATCGGGTCAGGCCGGTAGCCTCTAGCCCATGAGCCTCAGCACCCGTGTCATCGCCGCCGTCGGCGCCGTTGTCGTGATCGCCGCCGGCACGGTCGGCGCCTCCGTTGCGATCGCCCGTGGCGAGGACGCACCAAGGGGAAAGCTCGCCACCCTGGTGGTCGGCACCTCCTCCATCCACTCCGAGCCGTTCGGCAAGTTCTGCTACAACGACGGCAAGCCGCTGAGTGAGGAATCCCAGGGGGCCTGCCAGAAGAGCGCCGCCGAGGCGTTCGAGAAGGGCACCCTGCCCAGCCTCGACGTGACCACCGCCGACAAGGTCGGCGTCGGCGTCGACCCGAAGGTGGCGGAGAAGGGCTGGTTCGCCTTCACCGACGGTGGGCAGCAGCAGCGCGCCACGCTGGCCGCGACCCGTACCGATTCGACCTTCTCCGGTCTGCTTCCGGCCTCGGGCCTGCTGGCCGCCACCGAGAAGACCAAGGTGACCGTGGTCGAGGCGAACGAGAAGACCGGCGACATCATCGGCGTCTGGTACTTCCAGCTCAAGAACAAGGACGCCGTCGGCGAGCAGCCCGCCGCGCAGCAGCAGCAGCAGGAGCAGTAGGGGTGACGCGGCCCCCAGGCGGCGACGCGCGGCCGGGTACCCCCCGGCTGCTCGTCGCCGTTGCCGTTCAGGCGGAGGCCGAAGCGGTGCTGCGCGGGCTGCGGGACGGCGCCCGGCCGGTGCCGCTGGACGTCGGTGAGCTGCGCCGCAGTGAGCACGCCTCGGGCACCGAGGTGGACGTCCTGGTGGCCGGGGTCGGCCCGACGGCGGCCGCCGTCTCGGTGGCCGCCGTGCTGGCGGCGCACCCGTACGACCTGGTGATCTCGGCCGGGATCGCCGGTGGCTTCGTCCCCCGGGCGCCGATCGCGGCGATCGTGCTGGCCGAGGAGATCGTGGTCGCCGACCTGGGCGCGCAGACCCCCGAGGGCTTCCGGGACGTGACCGAGCTCGGCTTCGGCCGGATCAGGTACACCCCGCCGTCCGGCGCCGTCCGGCTGGCCGCCGACGCGCTGGACGCCGCCACCGGCACCGTACTGACGGTCTCCACCGTGACCGGCAGCGCCGAGCGGGCGGCCGAGCTGACGGCCCGCCACCCGCACGCGGTCGCGGAGGCGATGGAGGGTTACGGAGTGTCGCAGGCGGCGGAGCGGTACGGCGTACCGATGCTGGAGCTGCGCACCGTCTCCAACCCGGTGGGGCCCCGGGACCGGGCGGCCTGGCGGATCGGCGAGGCGCTGGGCGCGCTGGAGCGAGCGTTCGTTCTACTCCCCTACCGGGAGCTGATCCAGGAGGTCGCCCGATGACCCTGCAGGTCGCCTACTCCCCCTGCCCGAACGACACCTTCGTCTTCCATGCCTGGGCACACGGTCTGGTGCCGGGCGCCGAGGCGCCCGAGGTGACCTTCGCGGACATCGACATCACCAACGGCCTCGCCGAACGCGGGGAACTGGACCTGCTGAAGATCAGCTACGGCCAGCTGCCCTGGGTGCTGGACGAGTACGCGCTGCTGCCCTGCGGCGGCGCCCTGGGCCGGGGCTGCGGCCCGCTGGTGCTGACCCGGGAGACGGGCGAGGCCGCCGGTCTGACCGGTCGTACGGTCGCGGTGCCGAGCGAGCGCTCCACCGCCTACCTGCTGTTCCGGCTCTGGGCGGCGAACGCGGTGCCCGGCGGCTTCGGCAAGATCGTGGTGCTGCCGTTCCACGAGATCATGCCCGCCGTCCGGGACGGCCGGGTGGATGCCGGGCTGGTGATCCACGAGGCCCGCTTCACCTACCAGCAGTACGGCCTGCACCGGCTCGCCGACATGGGCGAGGCCTGGGAGCAGGAGACCGGCCTGCCGATCCCGCTCGGCGCCATCGTGGCCCGCAGGTCGCTCGGCCGCGAGCGGCTGGACGAGCTGGCGGCCACCATCCGCAGCTCGGTCAGGATGGCCTGGGACGACCCCGAGGCATCCCGGAAGTACGTGCTGGCGCACGCGCAGGAGATGGACCCGGCGGTGGCGGACCAGCACATCGGCCTGTACGTCAACGAGTTCACCGCCGACCTGGGCGAGGCCGGCTACGCCGCCGTCCGCGGCCTGCTCACCCGGGCCGCCGCCGAGGGGCTGGTGCCCGCCATCGGCCCGGGTGCGCTGGAGTTCTGAGGGTGGGTCAACCGCCTCAGACGTCGAACTGGTCCGCCACCCCGCGCAGCAGGGCGGCGAGCTTCTCACCGGTCGGCTTGGCCGGGTAGCGGTTGTGCTGGAGGCCGGCGAGCACCGCGTCCAGCGTGGTGATCAGGTCCTGCACGATCGGTGCCATGTCGTCCGCGCTCTTGCGCTGGGCGGCGGCCACCGAGGGCAGCGCCTCCAGCAGCGTGACCGACATCGCCTGGTCGCCCCGGTGCCCGGCCACCACGCCGAACTCGACCCGCTGCCCCGGCCGGAGCGCGGTCACCCCGGCGGGCAGTGCCTTGGTGTGCACGAAGACGTCGCCGCCGTCGTCGCGCGACAGGAAGCCGAAGCCCTTCGTCTCGTTGAACCACTTGACCTGGCCGGTGGGCATCTCGAAAAGTCCTCGTGTGGGTGCGGGGAGACCCCGGCCGTGGGCCGGGGATCACCGGGGTGGATGACGAGCCGACCGCGCTGGGGCGTCAGGTCGGGCTCGGGGTCAGCAGCCTAATGATCCGTCAGTGCCTCACCGGCACGCAGCCGGTTTCTCGTACGGCGTTCTGACGCACCTGGCACTGCCCGACCAGGGCCTGGCGCGGCCAGGCAGCGGCTGAGCGCTCGGCACTGACGACACCCCCGATCAGGACGGCGGGGCAACCGGACGGCCCCGTGCGAAGGCTGCATACCCTGACCACCTGCGGGCCGAAACTTTCCGTCCCCGAGGAACTGCGCGCTGTGACGAACCCCCGGATCGGCGCAGGTCGGGAGAGTGCGGCTCAGGCGGGGGTGTTCAGCTTGTCGCCGAGCCAGCCGAGCGAGGCCGGGAGCATCCGGCTCCAGGTGTTGAAGTTGTGGCCGCCGGTCTCCAGGGTGATCGAGGAGATCTTGGTGTCGCTGCCCTTGGCGGCCGCGGCGAACTTCCGGGTGGCCGCGTAGTAGTCCCCGTCACCCTCCCTGCTGCCGCCGACCAGCAGCGAGACGTCCGGCTTCGGCAGGTTGGCCAGCCGCCAGTCCAGGTCGGCCTGGTTGCGGCGGTCCTGGCTGCCGCCGAACAGGTCGCCGGTGGTCGGGTCCTCGGCGGCCCGGTAGTAGCCGGACAGCGAGACCCCGGCGGCGAACACGTCCGGATGCTTCATGGCCAGCTTGAGCGCGCAGTACCCGCCGGTGGAGTTGCCGATGACGCCCCAGCTGCCCGGGCCCGAGGCGACCCGGTAGGAGTCCCTGATGGTCTGCGGCACGTCCTGGGCGAAGTACGTCTCGGACTGCGGGCCGCCCGGGATGTCCTCGCACTCGGTGTCCCGGGGCATGGCCGGCGACGGCCGCATCAGCACCAGGACGTACGGCTTGGTCTTGCCCTCGTTGATCAGCGACAGCTCGGTGGAGGGGTAGTTCAGCTTGGTGATCAGGTTCTTCGCGTCACCGGGAAAGCCGGTGATGGCGATCGCGGCCGGGAACTTCCGGTCCTTGAACTCCGGCTGGAAGTACTGCGGCGGCAGGTAGACGTACCCCTCGGTGGCCAGACCGGTGGCCGCGCCGGGAATCCGGATCTTCTCCAGCTTGCCGACCACGGCGGGCTCCCGGCCGACCGTGTTGGCGCCCCGGACGTTCTCGTTCGAGATCGTCTGGACCACGGCGCCCTTGCGGCCGTCCGCGAGCTGACTCTGGATCACCACCGGGCCGTCCTCGTTGCTCCCGATCAGGTCGGCCCAGCTGCTGTAGAAGGCGAAGTAGTTGTTGGCGACCAGCCCGACGGTGCACATCACGGCGAGCTGGGTGGCGAGGATGGTGCCGAGCCGGCCGAACACCGTCGCCCAGCTCCGCTTCGCCAGCCTGGGCCAGAGCCAGACCGTCGCGGCCACCATCAGCACCGAGACCAGCGCCGACAGCGCGAGCACCTTGTGACTCGTCAGACCCATGTGTTCGTTCGCCCCTGCTCGGCCCGCGCGGTCCACCCGCCTCCCTCCAGGTTGCCTGAGAGCCGGCTGTGAGACCTGAGCGTCTGGGCCGATATCGCCCCCGCCGATCGACGGGGGCGGCGGGCTGCCACACTTGACCCGTCCCGGGCCACGTCGTCGAGGAGTCCCCGTGAGCAGCAGCACCACCACCGACCGCGGCGACGGCCTCGTCCGAGCCGGTGGCATCGTCTTCCTGGTCGGGGCGGTGGGCGCGATCGTGACCTTCGTCCCGCTCTTCTTCGACCTCACTCCGCTGCCGTCGGTCGCCTACTGGATCTCGATGCTGATGCCGGCCGGCTTCCTGCTCGCCCTGAGCGGGCTGTTCCTCTCGGCCCGCAAGACCAACCAGGCATAGGTGGCCCTGACGGCTGATACCCGGAGCGCAGCTACCCGAGGTGGGCGGCCAGCCAGGCGGGGAACGTCGTGAGGTCCGGAAGGACCACATCGGCACCGGCCTCGTACAGTGCGGCGGCGCCGTACGGCCCCGTGGTCACGCCCACCGCGACCGCGGCTGCGGCCCGGGCCCCGACGATGTCGCCGAGGTGGTCCCCGACGTAGACCGTGGCGTCGTGCAGCCGCAGGGCGTCGCCCTTCGATTCGGCCCAGGTGTCCCCGACCAGGATGTCGGTGGCCAGGCCGACGTGGTCGAGCTGGAGGCGGGCGTTGGACTCGTACTTGCCGGTGATCACCGCGACCCGGCCGCCGTGGGCCCGGACGGCGGCCAGCGACTCGACCGCGCCCGGCAGGACCAGCGTGCCGGGCAGCGCGTGCTCGCGGTAGAGCGTTCGATACAGGTCCGCCATCTCCGCCACCGCCTCGGCCGGGAACCACTGCGCGATCTCCTGGGCGAGCGGCGGCCCGATCCGGGTGACGGCCAGCGCGCTGTCGATCCGCACACCGGTGGCAGCTGACAGCGCGTCATAGGTGGCCTGGATGCCGGGCCGGGTGTCGAGCAGGGTCATGTCGAGGTCGAAGCCCACGGTGAGAGACATGACCCCCACCCTAGAAGGGCGGAATTTGCCCCGTCCGCAGCCCCCAACTTAGGTTTGCCTCAGTTGACTGCGAAATGGGACATATGGCTGACACCACCGAGCCGGGCCGCCGCGCGCTGCTGCGCCGCCGAATACTCTGGCTGACCGCCGCCGTGGCCGTCCTGCTGGCCGCGGTCCTGCTGAGCCTGACGGTCGGCAGCCGTGGCGTCCCGTTCGGCGAGGCCGTCTCGGCGCTGCTGCACGGCGGCGACACCGCCAACGCCGTGGTGGTCCGCGAGCTGCGACTGCCGCGCACCGTGGTCGGGCTGGCCGTCGGTGCCGCGCTCGGCCTGGCCGGGGCGGTGATGCAGGGCGTCACCCGCAACCCGATCGCCGAACCGGGCATCCTCGGCGTCAGCCAGGGTGCGGCGGCGGGCGTGGTGTTCGCCATCTCGGTGCTGGGCGTCGGCTCACTGGCCGGGTACGTCTGGTTCGGCTTCGCCGGGGCCGCGGTCGCCGCCGTGCTGGTGTACGCGCTGGCGGGCACCGGCCGGGGCGGGGCGACGCCGGTCAAGCTGGCGCTGGCCGGCTCCGCCATGACCGCCTTCATCGCCTCGCTGATCACCACCGTGCTGACCACCGACGCCGCGACGATGGACCGCTTCCGGTTCTGGCACGTCGGCTCGCTGGCCGGGCGGACCGCCGACGTGGCCTGGCAGCTGATGCCCTTTCTGCTGGTCGGCACCGCCCTGGTGTTCGCGGTGGCCCGGGGCCTGGACGCGCTGGCACTCGGCGACGACACCGCCAAGGGCCTGGGCGCGCGGACCGGCACCACCCGGGCGGTGGGGGCGCTCGGCGCGACCGTGCTGACCGGTTCGGCAGTGGCGGCGGCCGGGCCGATCGCCTTCGTCGGCCTGGCCGTGCCGCACGCCGCCCGGGCGCTGGTGGGCACCGACCACCGCTGGGTGCTGACCCTGTCCGCGCTGCTCGGGCCCGCGCTGCTGCTGCTCGCCGACACCCTGGGCCGGGTGCTGTTCCCGCCCTCGGAAGTACCCGCAGGCGTGATGACCGCGCTGGTCGGCGTACCGGTGTTGGTCGCGCTGGTGCGCCGGAAGAAGGTGGTGGCGGCATGAGCCTCCCGCTGAGCGGTCACTCGGTGGCCCGGTTCGGCCCGGCCTCGTTCCTGGTGCACCGGCGGTCGGTCGCGGTCGCGGCGGCGCTGCTGGTGCTGCTGTTCGGCGCGGTGGTGGCCTCGCTCTGCCTCGGCGAGTCGAGCGTCTCGCCCGCCTCCGTACTGGACGTGCTGCTCGGGCGGCCGAGCCCGGACCAGCTGGTGGTCGGCGAGCTGCGGCTGCCCCGGGTGACGGTGGGTCTGCTGGTCGGCCTGGCGCTCGGCCTGGCCGGGGCACTGATCCAGACCGTCGCCCGCAACCCGCTGGCCAGCCCGGACGTGATCGGGGTGAGCCACGGCGCGAGCGCGGTGGTGGTCGGCCTGATGGCCTTCGGGTACGTGCAGACGGCCCGTCAGGTGCCGTGGGTGGCGGTGGCCGGCGGCCTGGCGGCCGGGCTGCTGGTCTATCTGCTGGCCTGGCGGCGCGGGATGCACGCGCAGCGCTTCGTACTGATCGGGATCGGCATCTCGATCGCGCTCTCCTCGCTCACCTCGCTGTTCCTGACCAAGGGCGACGGACTCCAGGCGCAGCAGGCCAAGGTCTGGATGACGGGCAGTCTGAACGGCGCCGGCTTCGACCAGTCCGGCTATCTGGCCTGGGTGCTGCTGGCGTCCGTACCGGCCGTGCTCTGGGCCGCCCGGGCGCAGCGCAGCATCTCCTTCGACGACTCCACGGCGGTCGGCCTCGGGCTGCGGCTGAACCGGATCAGGCTCGGCACGGCCCTGCTCGGCATCGTGCTGGCCTCCTGCGCGACCGGTGCGGCCGGACCGGTGGACTTCGTGGCACTGATGGCGCCGCAGATCGCGGTCCGGCTGACCCGGGGCGCGCAGCTGCCGCTGTGCTGCTCGGCGCTGACCGGCGCCGTGGTGGTGGTGCTGGCCGACCTGCTGGCCCGGCGGCTGCTGGCGCCGGTGGAGCTGCCGGTGGGGGTGGTGACGGCGCTGGTGGGTGCGCCGTACCTGATGTGGCTGTTGATCCGTTCCCGTCGTGGAGGTTCCTGATGCACCGTCTCGAGGCCCGCGGGCTGACCCTCGCGTACGAGTCCAGGACGGTGGTCGAGGAGCTCGACCTGACCGTGCCGGACGGCGCCGTGACGGTGATCGTCGGCCCGAACGCCTGCGGCAAGTCCACCCTGCTGCGGGCGCTCGGCCGGCTGCTGAGGCCGGTGCGCGGGGAGGTGCTGCTGGACGGCGCCGAGCTGGCCGGTACCCCGACCCGGAAGATCGCCCAGCGGATCGGTCTGCTGCCGCAGTCACCGGTCGCGCCGGAGGGCATCTCGGTCGGCGACCTGGTGGCCCGGGGCCGCCAGCCGCACCAGAGCTGGTGGCAGCAGTGGTCGGCGGCGGACGAGCAGGCGGTCACCGAGGCGATGGCGCGGACCTCCACCACCGAGCTGGCCGGGCGCAGCGTGGACGAGCTGTCGGGGGGTCAGCGGCAGCGGGCCTGGATCGCGATGGCGCTCGCCCAGGACACCGACATCCTGCTGCTGGACGAGCCGACCACCTTCCTGGACATCGCCCACCAGGTGGAGGTGCTGGACCTGGTCCGCCGCCTCAACCGGGAGCGCGGCCGGACGGTGGTGGCCGTGCTGCACGACCTCAACCAGGCCGCCAGGTACGCCGACCACCTGGTGGCGATGCGGGACGGCCGGATCGTGGCGCAGGGGCCGCCGGCCGAGGTGGTGACGGCCGAGCTGGTCCGGGAGGTGTTCGGCCTCGATGCGGTGATCGTGCCGGACCCGGTGACCGGGACACCGCTGGTGATCCCGGGCGCGCCCTGGGCGGGCTGACCGTACGTCAGCAGACAACTCGGACATAATCGACATCTCTCGTACTGTCGAGCCGTCCGGGGTGCCGATGCCACGTCAACTCTCCCGCCGTACCGCCCTGGCCGGGCTGGGGGCGGCCCTGCTGGCCGGCTGCACCGGCGCACCCGCTCCCCCGGCCGTCCCCGACCTGCCGACCGGCACCGAGACGCCCAGCCCCGCGCCGGTGCCGAGCGTCACGGTGACCGCCGCGACGGGCGAGGTCGAGGTGCCCGGCGCGCCGGTCCGGGTGGTGGTGCTGGACACCGCCGAGCTGGACTCCGCCATCACCCTGGGCATCCCCCCGGTCGGCGCCGCCCGGGCCCCCGCCGACCAGGGGCTTCCGGACTACTGGCCGCTCGCCTGGCGGGACCGGATCACCCAGGTCGGCGACATCGGCAGCCCGGACACGGCCCGGATCGCCGCTCTCGCCCCGGAACTGATCCTCGGCAACCAGACCCGGGACGGCGCGTACTACGACGCCCTGCGGGCGATCGCCCCCACCGTGCTGACCCGGACCACCGGCTTCCCCTGGAAGGTCAACTTCCAGCTGCACGCCCAGGCCCTCGGCCGCCGGGCGCAGGGCGCCGTCACCGCCGCCGAGTACGACCGGCACGTGGGCAGGGCCACCCAGGCGATCGGCAACGCCGGTTCGGGCGGCAGGCGGATCAGCGTGGTCCGGTTCGTCGAAGGGTCCCCGACCGTCCGGCTGTACGGGAAGCAGAACTTCGTCGGCACCCTGCTGGCCGACCTCCAGCTCGGACGGCCCGACCCGCAGAACGTCGACCGGTTCGCCGTCGAGGTGCCGCCCGACCGGATCGCCGAGGCCGACGGGGACTTCCTCTTCTACTCGACATACGGCGACCCCGCCAAGGCCGGCACCGACGCGGTGCTGGCCGGCCCCGGCTGGCAGGCGCTCGGCGCCGTCCAGGCCCACCGGGCCTTCCCGGTGGACGACCAGCTCTGGTTCGAGGGCATCGGCTACACCGGGGCCAACCAGATCCTGGCCGAGCTGCAGCACTTCCTGGGCGCCTGACCTCAGCCCTCCGCGACCGCCTTGCGCCGACGCAGTGTCACCGCCAGCAGGAACAGCGCCGAGAGCACCGCAGCCAGCCGCAGCGCACCGGGCGCACCGTCCCAGACCTGCCGCCCCAGCTGGTCGGCCGGCCCAGCCGGGGAGCCCCACTTGCCCTGCACCCGGCCCCACTGCCAGATCGCCGTACCGGTCAGCGTGCCCAACGGCACCACCAGCACGGCGAACTTCCTGGTCAGGTCGCCCAGCCGGGACACGTACGCCAGCGCCCAGCCCGCCAGCAGCGCGAGCAGCTGGCCGGTGCCCGCACCCGCCAGCAGGACCACGACCGCCAGCAGTACCAGCGGCGAGGGGCGACGACCCGTCAGGAACGACCGGTCCTGCTCGGCCGGAGGCGGCTCCGCCTGCTCCGCCACCGCCTCCTCCGTGCGCTGCTCCGGCAGCTGCCCGGCGGCGGGCTCCGACTCGGCCACCGGGAAGTCGAAGGTGACGCTGTCCCACCCCGGGAAGTCGGCGGCCGTCAGCGGCCGGCTCGGTGCCGCCCGGGCGATCAGCCACGCCCCCTCCGGCGGGACCTCGGCCCGCTCGACCGGCGTCTCCGGTGCGTACACCGACTCCGTCACCTCGGCCGACGTCTCCTCGGACTTCCGCCCCAGCACCCGCCACGGCCCGTCCACCCGCCACCACTCGCCGTCCGCCATGCGCCACCCCTCGCCTCACCACGGACGCTACCCACTTCCACCCCCCGGCACGACCCCCTTCACGCCCCCACGCCCCCGCTGCACGCCCCGCCCAGGCAGGGCTGTCGGCCGGTGTCAGGACACTGCCGAGGTCCTGATGCACGGGATGGCGGCCGGGCAGGCTAGTTTGCTCGGGTGAGTCTCCTTGATGATGTGGCCGAGCGCGATGGCTGGCGCTGCTGGGTGTGCGACGAACCGGTAGACCCCGACGAGTCGGTGAACGACCCGCGGGGGCCCAGCGTCGACAGCCGGACCGCCGACCGGAAGGCCAAGATCGCCGAGCGGCTCGCGCACCGCGGGTGCAACACCCGCAAGGGCGCCGTCAAGGTGGTCATCCCCTGGCCGGACCGCCTGTACGTGGTCGAACCCGCGCCGCTGATCACCGTGGCCGGGAGGCTGGAGCGCAAGGGGGGCCGCGAGATGGTGGGCCGCTGTCCGACCAGGAAGGACGCCCAGGAGGCGGCCGACTGGCTGGTGGACCGGTTCTCCCGCCTGGTACCGGGGCTGCCGGTGACCGCCGACATCGAGGCGGGCGGCGGCCAGTTCCTCGTCATCCTGTCCACCGGCCGCCGCTGACCGTGACCTACCTCGGCGACAGGTGCTCTTCCAGGCTCCGGCTCACCGGGTAGACGCGCTCTGCGGGCAGAAGTCGCCGAGCCTCGGCGGCGCGTCCGTTGCGGACCAGCGTCGCGGCCTTGTGGACCTGCGGGGTGAGGTCGGTGAGGCTGACGACCCAGTCCTCGGCGAACGTGCGGATCAGGTGGCGGCCGATGCCGACCTGGATGCTGTAGTGGTTCAGCGCCGCTCCACGCACCGAGCGCTCGGGGTCCCACTGAAGGTGCACGGCAGCCTGAGCCACCGCCTCCGGGCTCGCGGTCGTCAGTACGGCCTGGGACAGCGCCTGCTCCCAGCCTTCCCGGGTCATCCGCACGGCGAGGACGCGCTCCTGCCCCGGCTTGCGGGCCCAGTTGCTGCGGTGCATCAGCCACCGGAACGAGGGCTTGATCCAGGTCATCCGCCGGAACGAGAACGGTGCGACGAAGCGCCCCGCCCGCAGTGCGGCGTCGGCGATCGCGGACGAGTACGCCTGGTAGACCACGACGGTACGGGCGTCGTGGTCGGCGCGGATCTGATACTGCGGCGTCATGCACCGCACCCTGTCAGCCGCCGTGCCGGAGTCGCCAACGGTTTCCCTCCCGGACCGTGGACGCCGAAGCTCCTGCCGGGACCATGGCTTGTTTGCGTGGGTGCCGTAATCTGGGTCGGATGACCAGTCAGCAGAGCGAGCCCCGCCCGGCGAACGCCGCCGTACCCCGGACGCTCGCCGAGGAGCTCCGAGCCCGCGACGACCACTCGCTGGCCGACCTGCTGCATGCCCGCCCCGACCTGCTCAACCCGGTGCCGAGCGATCTCACCCAGCTGGCCGCCCGGCTCTCCAGCCGCGCGTCCACCCTCCGGGCGCTGGAGCGACTGGACCGCTTCACCCTGCAGACCGCCGAGGCGCTGGCCGCCGCGCCCGACGGCTGTGCCGACACCGTGGTGCGCAACCTGCTGGGCGGCCCCGCCCGGGTGAAGCCGCACCCCGCCGCGACCCCGGCCGACCGGGCCGCCGTCGCGTCCGCGCTGCCCGCCGCGATCGCCACGCTCCGTTCCCAGGTGCTGCTCTGGGGCCCCGACTCGGCGCTCCGGCTGGTGATCGCGGTCCGCGAGGCGCTCGCCCCGACCGCCGCCAACCCCGGTCGGACCGGGCTCGGCCCGACCCTGGCCGAGGCGACCCTCGGGATGTCACCCGCCAGGATCCAGCAGCTGATCGCCGGCGCCGGGCTGCCCCCCACCGCCGACCCGGTGACCGCCGTGGCCGCGCTCGGCAAGCTGCTGCAGGACCGCAAGCGCTGTGCCGCGCTGTTGGCCGAGGCGCCCGCCCCGGCGCTCGCCCTGCTGGAGAAGCTGGTCTGGGGACCGCCGACCGGCACCGTCCCGGACGCGGCCAGGCCGGTCACTGTGGACGAGGCCCGCAGCCCGGTCGAGTGGCTGCTCGCGCGCGGACTGCTGCTCCCCTCCAGCGCCGGATCGGTAGTGATTCCAAGGGAGTTGGCGCTGCACCTGCGTGGCGAGCGGAGCCACCGTACGGTCGAGCCGACCCCGCCGGCGATCACGCCGACCCTCGAGCGCGATCCACAGGCTGTGGACAACGCGGCGGCCGGACAGGCGTACACCGCCGTCCGCACCGTCGAGGAACTGCTGGAGGCCTGGGGCCTGCAGCCCCCGCCCACCCTGCGGGCCGGCGGCCTGGGCGTACGGGACCTCAAGCGAGCCGCACTGATCCTGGAGTGCACCGAGCCGACCGCCTCCTTCTGGCTCGAACTCGCCTACACCTCAGGGCTGTTGGCGCCGGACGGGGAGACCGACGAACGGTGGGCGCCCACCCCCGCGTACGACCACTGGCTCCAGCAGGCGACCGCCGACCGCTGGTCGCTGCTGGCCCGCAGCTGGCTGGCCGCCACCCGGGTGGCCGGGCTGACCGGCACCCCGGACGGCAAGGGCAAGACCCGCGCCCCGCTCGGCCCCGAGCTGGACCGCACCCTCGCACCGTCCGTACGCCGCGCGACACTTGAGGCCCTGGCAGGCCTGCCGGCCGGCGGGGTGGCGGATGCCGCGACACTGCTGCCGCTGCTCCGCTGGCAACGCCCGCTCCGGGGCGGCCCGGTGGGGGCGGACGGCCGGGACTTCCGCGACCACCTGGTCGACTGGACCCTGCACGAGGCCGAACTGCTCGGCATCACCGGCCGGGGCGCCCTCGGCGCACCGGCCCGCGCGCTGCTCGACCACGCCGATCCGGCCACCGTGCTGGACCCGCTGCTCCCGCAGCCGCTGGACCACGTGATCCTCCAGCCGGACCTGACCGCGATCGCCCCGGGCCCACTGCTCACCCCGCTGTCCCAGGCGCTGGCGCTCTGCGCGGACATCGAGTCCAAGGGCGGCGCGACGGTCTACCGGTTCACCACCGGCTCGATCCGCCGCGCGCTGGACGCCGGGCGGTCCGCCGCCGACCTGCACTCCTTCCTGGCCCAGCACTCCCGCACCCCCGTCCCGCAGCCGCTCAGCTACCTGATCGACGACGTGGCACGGCGGCACGGGGTGCTCCGGGTCGGCGCGGCCTCCTCGTACCTGCGCTGCGACGACCCCGGGCTGCTGGCCGAGGTGCTGGCCGACCGGCGCGCGGTCGAGCTGAGGCTGCGGATGCTCGCCCCGACCGTGCTGGCCTCCCAGGCCGGGCCCGAGACGCTGCTCTCGGTGCTCAGGTCGATGGGGTACGCCCCGGCCGCCGAATCCGCCGAGGGGGACGTGCTGCTGACCCACCCCGACAGCCGCCGCACGCCGCCGCGGACCGCCCCCACGCCCGTCCCCGACGGGCCGCCGGAGCCCGACCGGGTGCTGCTGACCGCCGCCGTGAAGGCCGTCCGGGCGGGCGACCGGGCCGCCACCGCCGTCCGCCGGGAGACCGTCACCGGCCCCGCCGCCCACCGGCCGCAGAGCGGCCCGGCCCGCAGCGACCTGCGCCAACTCCCGCGCACCGCCGCCGCGGACACCCTGGCCGCCCTGCAGACCGCGGTGCTGCTCGGCGAGCGGATGTGGATCGGCTACGTGAACGCCGAGGGCCTCTCCTCGCAACGGGTGATCGACCCGGTGAAGGTCGAGGGCGGCTACGTCACGGCCTACGACCACCTCAGCGACGAGGTCCGCACCTTCGCCCTGCACCGGATCACCGGAGTCGCCGAACTGGCGGACAGCGCGCAGTAGGACCCCCCGTCGGTTGGGGGGTCTATGGTCGGCGGTATGGAGCTCGCAGCCGGTATCCGGTACGCCGTCATGGACCGCCACGGCGGGGTCAGCCAGGCCCCGTTCGACTCGCGCAACCTCGGCGGGCGGACGGACGACGACCCGGCGAACGTCCGCCGCAACCGCGAACTCACCGCGCTGGAGCTGGGCCTGGACCCGGCCCGGGTGGTGATGATGCGTCAGGTGCACGGCACCGAGGTCGCGTACGTGACCGAGCCGTACGACCCGGGCACCGCGCCGCCGCTGGACGGCATCGTCACCGACCGCCCCGGCCTCGGCCTGGTGGCGCTGGCCGCCGACTGCGCCCCGGTCCTGATCGGCGACCCGGTCCGGCGGCTGGTCGGCGCCGCGCACTCCGGCCGGGCCGGTACGGTCGCCGGGATGGCGCCCGCCCTGGTCGCGGCGCTGACCGCGCGCGGCAGCGACCCGGCCGACCTGGTCGCCCTGGTCGGCCCACTGGCCTGTGGCCGCTGCTACGAGGTGCCCGAGCAGATGCGGGCCGAAGCCTGCGAACGGCTCCCCGAGCTCTGGGCCACCACCCGGCAGGGCACCCCGGCCCTGGACGTCCGGGCCGGCATCACCGCCCAGCTGACCAGGGCCGGGGTCGGCGAGATCCGGCACGACGACCGCTGCACCATGGAGGACGAGAACTTCTTCTCGCACCGCCGGGAGCAGGTCACCGGCCGGTTCGCCGCCTACGTCTGGCTGGTCTAAGACCGACCGGCGATTGGGGGGTGGGTGAAGGAGCGGTGGTGGGGTGCGTGGCTCGGCGGTGCCGAGGAGGGAGTAGCAGCGGAGCTGCGGCGACTGACGAGAAGCCGTCGAGGTGCGTGCCCCGGCGCCGCGACGCCGCCCCCCAATCGCCGGTCGGTCTAAGCGCTACTGCTTCTTCTCCTTGGCAGCCTGCTCGGCCTGCTGCTGCTTGGCCTGCTCCATCAGCACCTCCGGGTCCGGCGGCGTCGGGTCGACCCCGGTGAGCAGTTCGGTGCCGGTGAACGCGACCAGCCCGAACACCCCGCCGGCGTTCTTCAGGTCGGGCATCCCGGCGGTCTTGGCCGCATGGGCGGGCACAGCGGCGGCGGCCAGCGCGGCACCGGACAGCGCGACCGCGGCGAGCAGACGATTCGGCATCTTCATGCCCTGCTCTAACGAGCACTTCCCGGGCAGGTCACCCATAACCACCCGAGTGCGGGACACTGGAAAGTCTGCGACCTGACAACCGGAGGACTCCCCGCGTGAACGACGGACCGCTGATCGTCCAGAGCGACAAGACCCTGCTGCTGGAGATCGACCACCCCAAGGCAGCCGACTGCCGCCGTGCGATCGCGCCGTTCGCGGAGCTGGAGCGGGCGCCCGAGCACGTCCACACCTATCGGGTGACCCCGCTCGGGCTGTGGAACGCCCGGGCGGCCGGGCACGACGCCGAGCAGGTGGTGGACGCTCTGGTGACGTACTCGCGCTACCCGGTGCCGCATGCGCTGCTGGTGGACATCGCCGACACCATGGGCCGGTACGGGCGGCTGCAGCTGTCCAAGCACCCGGTGCACGGGCTGGTGCTGAGCACCACCGACCGGCCGGTGCTGGAGGAGGTGCTGAAGTCGAGGAAGGTCGCCCCGCTGGTGGGCGCCCGGCTCGACCCGGACACCGTGATCGTGCACCCCTCGGAGCGCGGCCAGATCAAGCAGGTGCTGCTCAAGCTCGGCTGGCCGGCCGAGGACTACGCCGGGTACGTGGACGGCGAGGCGCACCCGATCGAGCTGGAGCAGGACGGCTGGACGCTCCGGCCGTACCAGCAGCAGGCCGTGGAGGGCTTCTGGCACGGCGGCAGCGGTGTCGTGGTGCTGCCCTGTGGAGCAGGCAAGACGCTGGTCGGCGCGGCCGCGATGGCGGAGGCCAAGTCGACCACGCTGATCCTGGTGACCAACACCGTCTCGGCCCGGCAGTGGAAGCACGAGCTGGTGAAGCGGACCTCGCTGACCGAGGACGAGATCGGCGAGTACAGCGGGACCAGGAAGGAGATCCGCCCGGTCACCATCGCCACCTACCAGGTGATGACGACCAAGCGGAAGGGCAGCTACGCGCACCTGGAGCTGTTCGACGCGCGGAACTGGGGCCTGGTGGTCTACGACGAGGTGCACCTGCTGCCCGCGCCGGTGTTCAAGTTCACCGCCGACCTGCAGGCCAGGCGGCGGCTCGGGCTGACCGCGACGCTGGTCCGCGAGGACGGCCGGGAGGGCGACGTCTTCTCGCTGATCGGGCCCAAGCGGTTCGACGCACCGTGGAAGGAGATCGAGGCGCAGGGCTACATCGCGCCGGCCGACTGCTGCGAGGTCCGGGTCACGCTGACCGACTCGGAGCGGCTCACCTACGCCACCGCCGAGCCGGAGGAGCGCTACCGGTACTGCGCCACCACCGCGACCAAGCGGCGGGTGGTGGAGGCGCTGGTCAAGAAGCACGAGAAGGACCAGACCCTGATCATCGGTCAGTACATCGACCAGCTGGACGAGCTGGGCGAGGTGCTGAACGCGCCGGTGATCAAGGGCGAGACCAGCAACGCGCAGCGGGAGAAGCTGTTCGAGGCGTTCCGGAACAAGGAGATCAGCGTGCTGGTGGTCTCCAAGGTGGCCAACTTCTCCATCGACCTGCCGGAGGCGACGGTGGCCATCCAGGTCTCCGGCACCTTCGGCTCCCGGCAGGAGGAGGCCCAGCGGCTGGGCCGGGTGCTCCGGCCCAAGGCGGACGGGCACTCCGCGCACTTCTACTCGGTGGTGGCCCGGGACACCGTGGACCAGGACTTCGCCGCCCACCGGCAGCGCTTCCTGGCCGAGCAGGGCTACGCGTACCGGATCATCGACGCGGACGACGTGCTGTAACGGGGTAAATGATTCGCGCCGCGGGTGGGGGCAGGTCTAGGATTTCCGGTCTTGCCCCCTCCCGAAGCGTGGTGCCGTCCTGGCAGCCGTGGGAGCCCGTCCGGTCGGTAACCGGGCGGTTTCTTCACCGTGAGCTAACGACGAGACCGCCGCCCCACGCCGGGCGGCCGGGAAGGTTCGCTGTGCACTCCCCCGCTCCTGTTGACCCGCTGCCTGTCGACCCGCTGCTCCAGCGCGAGCGCGACCACCTCGCCGCCTCCCGGGACGCGCTGCGCGCGATGCGGGCGGACGTCGAGTCGCTCGACCTGCGCGACGTGACCGGCACCTGGGTCTCCGCCGCCGTGCTGCAGAACCAGATCACCAACCGGATCGCCGCCCTCGCCGACCTGGCGCACACCCCGCTGTTCTTCGGCCGGCTGGACTACCAGCACGCGATCAGCGAGGAGCAGGCCGAAGGCGGTGGCGGCGAGCAGTTCTACATCGGGCGACGGCACGTGCACGACGCCACCGGCGACCCGATGGTGATCGACTGGCGGGCACCGGTCTCGCAGCCGTTCTACCGGGCCAGCCGGACCGAACCGCTGGACGTCGACCGACGGCGCCGTTTCGGCTACACCGGCGGCGAGTTGACCGCGTACGAGGACGAGCACCTGAGCGACCCGGCGGAGGTTGAAGGCGCCTCCGCCCTGCTCGCGGCCGAGATCGAGAAGCCCCGCGTCGGCCCGATGCGGGACATCGTGGCCACCATCCAGCCCGAGCAGGACGAGATCGTCCGGGCCGAGATCGGCGGCACCATCTGCGTCCAGGGCGCCCCCGGCACCGGCAAGACCGCCGTCGGCCTGCACCGGGTCGCGTACCTGCTCTACGCCCACCGCGACCGGCTCGCCAAGTCCGGCACCCTGGTGGTCGGACCGAACCGCTCCTTCCTGCACTACATCGAACAAGTCCTGCCCGCTCTCGGCGAGTTGGACGTCGCCCAGGCGACCGTGCAGGAGCTGGTCAAGCACGTCGAGATCCGCGCCGAGGACCCGTCCGAGGCAGCCAGGCTGAAGGGCGACGCCCGGATGGCCGAGGTGCTGCGGCGCGCCGTCCGGTCCGGCATCAGTCTGCCGACCGAGCCGCTGGTGGCGGTCCGCGGCTCCCGGCGCTGGCGCCTCCCGGTGTACGAACTCGTCGAGATCTTCGAGGAGATGCGCGGTCGGGAGATCCGCTACGGCGCGGCGGGCGCGGCACTGCCGCAGCGGCTGTCGCACGCGCTCCTGCTGAAGATGGAGCAGGGCGGCGAGGCCCCCGACGACCGGGTGCAGGACGCGATGGCCCGCAACCCGCAGGTCAAGGCCCTGGTGAAGCAGTGCTGGCCGCCGGTCGACCCGGCCAAGCTGGTGCACCGGCTGCTCACCGACGCCGAGTTCCTGGCGAGTTGCGCGGACGGCATCCTGACCGAGGACGAGCAGGCCACCATCCGCTGGGCCAGGCCAGGCCGTTCGGCGAAGACCGCGCCGTGGACCGCCGCAGACGCCGTCCTGGTCGACGAGACCGCCGACCTGGTGCAGCGCACCGCCTCGCTCGGCCACGTCGTGCTGGACGAGGCGCAGGACCTCTCGCCGATGCAGTACCGGGCCGTCGGGCGGCGCTGCAGCACCGGCTCCGCCACCGTGCTGGGCGACCTCGCGCAGGGCACCACCCCCTGGGCGACCGGCAGTTGGGCCGAGGCCCTGCACCACCTCGGCAAGCCCGCCGCCCACGTCGAGGAGCTGACCAAGGGCTTCCGGGTCCCCGAGGAGGTGATCGCGTACGCCTCCCGGCTGCTGCCCGCGATCGCCCCCGGGCTGGCGCCGGCCAGCTCGGTCCGTGACACCCCGGGTTCGCTGAGCCTCCGTCAGGTCGAGGACCAGGCACGGGAGGCGGCCCTGGTCGCGGCCTGCCGCAGCGCCCTGGAGCGCGAGGGTTCCACCGGTCTGATCGCCGCGGACGCCCGGATCCCCGCGCTGGGCGCGGCGCTCACCACAGCCGGGCTGCCCTTCCTCGAACCCGGCACCGAGACCAGCGCCGACGCCCGTCTCACCCTGGTCCCCGCCTCGCTCGCCAAGGGCCTCGAGTACGACTACGTGGTCCTCGACGAACCGGCCGCCGTGGTGGCCGGCGAGCCCGACGAACGGACCGGCCTGCGCCGCCTCTACGTCGCCCTCACCCGGGCCGTCTCCGGGCTGACGGTCGTGCACGCGGAGCCCCTGCCGGAGCAACTGCGCTAGGCAGGGGCTCAGCCGCCTACGGTCCAGGGGCTCGGGGCTGCGCTTTTGGCAGGCGCTCGGGCATCTACGGCCCAGGGGCTCGGGGCTCTGCTGACTTGCGGCTCCGCCGCGTGGGCGAGGAGATCTGGCGTTCGGGTCACTGCGAAAGTGCCTGACCCTTTACACACGAATCACCGTTTTTCGAGGTCAGCGTCGCAGTTCCCCGAGCCCCTGGTGGTGCCTGGCTGAGCACAGTGCCCGAAGCCCCTGGTGGTGCCTGGCTGAGCCCGGAGCGCAGGTCAGCCGTCGATCAGGGCCCGCCACTCGGCGACCTTGGCTGCGGAGACCGGAGTGTCCCAGCCGTTGGTGCGAACGGGGCCGCCGACGTGGAAGCCGTCGAAGCCGGCGGCTCGGAGGCCGGGGACGTGTTCGGCCCGGAGGCCGCCGCCGATCAGGATCTGCTGGCGGTAGCCGGGGTCGCCCGCCTTGGCGAGTTCGCCGGCCAGGACTTCCCGGCCCGCGCTCACGCCGGCGGCGGAGCCGGAGGTGAGGAAGGTGTCGAGGCCGGGCAGGTCGCCGACGGCGGCGCGGACGGCAGCCCGGTCGACGCTGTGGTCGATCGCCCGGTGGAAGGTCCAGCGGCAGCCCGCGACGGCCTCGGCGACGGCCTCGGTCGCCGCCAGGTCCACCGCGCCGTCGGCGTCCAGGAAGCCGAGGACGAACTCCTCGGCGCCCTCGGCGCGCAGTGCGGCGGCCCGCGCGCGCAGCTCGTCCAGGCTGCCGGGGGTGAAGCCGTCCCGGATCCGGAGCATCACCCGGAGCGGGATGCTCACCGCGTCCCGGATGGCGGCGAAGTCCTCGACGGAGGGGGTGAGTCCGTCGGCGGCCATGTCCGCGACCAGTTCGAGCCGGTCGGCACCACCCGCCTGAGCAGCCCGGGCGTCCTCCGCCGTCAGCGCGATCACTTCGAACATTGGTCTAGACATATTGCTAACCCTGCCATATCCGGATGCCCGTCGGCGAGCCCCCTGCACGGGAAAAAGATCAGCCCCACCGGGCGGTGGACCCACGCCTCCCAGCATGGCCACCACCCGGCAGGGCCGCATCCGGCACCGGCTCACCCAGTGACGGCCCGCTTCCCCCTGCGCGTCAGCAGGGCGTAGGCGAGCCCCGACACCGCACACATCAGCCCCACCGCAGCCGCCGGCCCGTTGGCGCCAGTGGCCACCTTGACGATGTCGAAGGTCGCTTCCTGCAGCACGTACGGCAGGACGGCCAGCGCGACCGCCGCCGTCCGTACCGCCCCGCGGCCGGCCGCGACCAGCAGCACCGACAGCAGCAGGAGGACGAGCAGCGTGCCCCGGCCCGTGTGACCGAAGGAGTAGAGGTACCGAGACAGGTGCAGCGCCACCGACAGCGCCAGACCGGCGGCGACCAGGCCGGCCTGGCGCCAGGAGGCCCGGGGCCGCAGATCCGCCGGCACCAGCCAGAGGAGCATCGCCGAGAGCACCGGCGCGAGCGTGAGCCAGACCAGGCTCACCAACGCCCAGCGCAGGCCGAGCATCAGGGCCGATGCGTGGAGCCCGAAGAGCAGCACCACACCGGCCGCCGTCAGGCCGGCCGCCAGCCGGGTCACCGTCCACCGGCCGGCCAGCCCGGCCACCAGCAGCAGCACCGAGCAGCCCGTCACCGCGTACCCGAGGGGCCGGGACAGCACGGAGTAGTCCACGTCCACCAGCAGGTTCAGCAACGTGACCCCGGCCAGCAGGCCGAGCACCAGCGGCGCCGCCGCACCGAGCACCCGACCCGGCAGCCCACCGAACGTCAGGCCGGTGCGCAGCCGCAGCCCGTAGGCCGCCAGGTCGAGCACCTCCCGGGCGGCGGCCGGGCGGCCGGCTCCGGCGGTGGTCTGCTCGAAGACGGCGGTCATCTCGGCACCGCGCTCGCGGCGGTAGGCGGCGGGGTAGAGCGCAAGAGCGAAGCGGAACAGAGTGGTCATCATGCGAAGGCCCCCCTGACCCTCGGGCGGACAACGGTCAGCCGGCGGTCGGCCTCGGCCAGCACCGCCCGCAGGCGTACGGTCTCGGCGGTCAGCGCGGCCCGGCCTGGCTCGGTGAGCGCGTACGTCCGGCGGGCCCGGCCGTCCACGATCTCCTCGCGCTCGACTGCGATCAGGCCCTGGCCGAGCAGGCGGTCCAGCGCACCGTAGAGCGTGCCGGTGCGCATCTTCACCCGGCCGTCGGAGATCTCGGCGATCTCCTGGATCAGGGCGTAGCCGTGGCGTGGCGCGTCGGCCAGCGCGGTGAGCAGTAGCAGCGTGGGCTCCTGCATGGAGCGTTCTGTCATACGACTACATATACCGTTCACCGGCATATGGGGGCAAGGGATTCCTGATGCTCCGTCGGGAAGAATGACCGTCATGACCACCGCGCTGCTGGACCGTTGGACCGCCCTGCTGCTCCGCGCCGGAGCCACCGTCGACCCCGGCCCGTACGGGAATGACCTGCTCACCCGCTGGGCCGAACCGCAGCGGCGCTACCACTCCACCGCCCACCTGGCCGCCGTACTGGACCACGTCGACACGCTCGCCGCACACGCCGAGGACCCGGACGCCGTCCGGCTGGCCGCCTGGTTCCACGACGCCGTCTACAAGCCGGACCGCTCCGAGAACGAGGAGCGCAGCGCCCAGCTGGCCGTCCGCGCCCTGCGCGAGGCCGGACTGGCCGAGGCCCTGGTCGAGGAGGTCGCCCGGCTGGTCCGACTCACCGTCAGCCACCACCCCGCCCCCGGCGACCGCAACGGCGAGGTGCTCTGCGACGCCGACCTCGCCGTGCTCGGCGGCACCCCCGGGCAGTACGCCGCCTACGCCGCCGCCGTCCGCGAGGAGTACGGCTTCGTCCCCGAGGACGCCTTCCGCGAAGGGCGGGCCGAGATCCTGCGTCAGCTCCTCGCGCTGCCCGCGCTCTACCGGACGGACACCGCCCGGAACCGCTTCGACGCCGCCGCCCGCCGCAACCTGGCGACCGAGCTCACGCTCCTGGAGCGCTGACCTTCCGCCGCCGCAGCCCGGCCGCGGTCAGCCGGGCCACCAGCTCCTTGCTGCCGACCGGCTGCGCGCCGAGCCCGACCGCCTGGTCGTACCAGGCGGCGGGTATGTCGTAGTGATCGCGCTCGAACCCGCGCGCGGGGGCACCCAGGCGCTCGGCGAAGGCGTGCAGCTCCTCGTACGAGACGTCGCTCACCAGGTGCGACCAGTGCTTCCCGTGCCCCGGCCAGACCGGCGGGTCGATCAGGATCACGACAGCGCACCCACCGGTGCCACCACGGCCGCCTCCTTGCCGCACACCCAGTGCGGCTCGGGCCCCAGCTCCGGCTCCACGCTCAGCGCGTGCGGGTCCCCCTCGGCCGCGCAGATCTCACACAGCGGCCAGCGCCCGTACGCCTCCAGCAGCTTGTCCTGCACGTCCTGCGCCACCAGCCCGAGCACGTAGTCCGTCCCGTCCGGCCACTGGTCCAGCCACCACCGCCGGTGCGTCACGGCGTCCTCCACCAGCGACACCACCTGCGGGTCGGCCACGTCCCGGGCGGTCAGGTCGGCGAGGATCAGCGCCCGCGCGGCGTGCAGCGCGGCTTCGATGTCAGCAGAACTCATCCGCCCATTCTCCCGCAGTCCGCCGGGAGCCGGAAATGCCGCGAAGGCGGCCTCCCCCGTCGGGGAGACCGCCTTCGCGAGTCGGTCAGAACCGTCTGATCCTCAGGAGGATCAGAAGTCCATGTCGCCGCCCGGCATGCCGCCGCCCGCGGGGGCACCGGCCTTCTCGGGCTTGTCGGCGATGACGGCCTCGGTGGTGAGGAAGAGCGCCGCGATGGAGGCGGCGTTCTGCAGCGCGGAGCGGGTGACCTTGGCCGGGTCGATGATGCCCGCGGCGATGAGGTCGACGTACTCGTTGGTCGCGGCGTTCAGGCCCCAACCGGGCGCCAGGTTGCGGACCTTCTCCACGACGACGCCGCCCTCGAGGCCGGCGTTGATCGCGATCTGCTTGATCGGGGCCTCGAGCGCGACGCGCACGATGTTGGCACCGGTGGCCTCGTCGCCCTCGAGCTCCAGCTTGTCGAACGCGACCGCGGCCTGCAGCAGCGCAACGCCGCCACCGGCGACGATGCCCTCCTCGACGGCCGCCTTCGCGTTGCGAACGGCGTCCTCGATGCGGTGCTTGCGCTCCTTGAGCTCGACCTCGGTCGCGGCGCCGGCCTTGATGACCGCGACACCACCGGCGAGCTTGGCCAGGCGCTCCTGGAGCTTCTCGCGGTCGTAGTCCGAGTCGCTGTTCTCGATCTCGGCGCGGATCTGGTTGACCCGGCCGGCGACCTGGTCGCTGTCGCCGCCACCGTCGACGATGGTGGTCTCGTCCTTGGTGATGACCACCTTGCGGGCGGTGCCCAGCAGGTCGACGCCGGCGTTCTCGAGCTTGAGGCCGACCTCCTCGGAGATCACGGTGCCACCGGTGAGGATGGCGATGTCGCCGAGCATGGCCTTGCGGCGGTCACCGAAGCCCGGGGCCTTGACGGCGACGGACTTGAAGGTGCCACGGATCTTGTTCACGACCAGGGTCGACAGGGCCTCGCCCTCGACGTCCTCGGCGATGATGACGAGCGGCTTGCCGCTCTGCATGACCTTCTCCAGCA
Source organism: Kitasatospora sp. Root107 (assembly GCF_001424875.1). GTDB lineage: Bacteria > Actinomycetota > Actinomycetes > Streptomycetales > Streptomycetaceae > Kitasatospora. Next base: position 674,027 of record NZ_LMCT01000001.1, read on the forward strand.
GCGGGAGCAGGTCCTTGACCGAGCCGATCTTGGAGTTGGCGATCAGGATGTACGGGTCCTCGAAGGACGCCTCCATCCGCTCCAGGTCGGTGGCGAAGTAGGCCGAGATGTAGCCCTTGTCGAAGCGCATGCCCTCGGTGAGCTCGAGCTCGAGACCGAAGGTGTTGCTCTCCTCGACGGTGATGACACCTTCCTTGCCGACCTTGTCCATGGCCTCGGCGATGAGCTCGCCGATCTGGGTGTCGGCGGCCGAGATGGAGGCGGTCGAAGCGATCTGCTCCTTGGTCTCGACATCCTTGGCCTGGGCCAGCAGCTGGTCCGAGACGGCCTTGACGGCCTTCTCGATGCCGCGCTTCAGGGCCATCGGGTTGGCGCCGGCCGCAACGTTGCGCAGACCCTCGCGCACGAGCGCCTGGGCCAGCACGGTGGCGGTGGTGGTGCCGTCGCCCGCGACGTCGTCGGTCTTCTTGGCGACCTCCTTGACGAGCTCGGCACCGATCTTCTCGTACGGGTCCTCGAGCTCGATCTCCTTGGCAATGGAGACGCCGTCGTTCGTGATCGTGGGGGCGCCCCACTTCTTCTCCAGGACGACGTTGCGGCCCTTGGGGCCGAGCGTCACCTTGACGGCGTCGGCAAGCTGGTTCATGCCACGCTCAAGGCCGCGGCGAGCTTCCTCGTCAAACGCGATGATCTTGGCCATCGGAAGTGGTCCTCCAGGACACGGTCGACTGCACCGGACCGAGGGGCGCCCGCGACGGACGGCCCTGGTGTGCGGGGGTCTTGTCCCCTACCGCTCCCGGGGGCCTCACCGACCCGGTCCGTTGTCACTCTCATGCTGCGAGTGCTAACGCCAATGATTAGCACTCTCGGGTATCGAGTGCAAGCCCAATCGTGATAGAGACACGCGAACAGCGGGAACGCCGACGGGTCCGTACGACGATGTCGTACGGACCCGTGGACGAAGCAGGTGACGCCAGCTCGTGACCGAGCCGAGACTCCGAGGTTCGGAAAGGTCAGGCCGCCGGCGTACGGACCATGTCCGCCTGCGGGCCCTTCTGTCCCTGGGAGATCTCGAACTCGACCCGCTGGCCCTCCTCGAGGGTGCGGTAGCCGTCCATCTGGATCGCGCTGTAGTGGACGAACACGTCCGCACCACCGTCGACCGCGATGAAGCCGTACCCCTTCTCCGCGTTGAACCACTTGACGGTGCCCTGAGCCATTCCGAACTCCCCTTGTGCTGTGCTGGCCCTTCGCGGGCCCGCAGGGATGCGGGCCCAGGTCTGAACAGGCACGCCCGAGGGAACCCCCCCTGGGCGCAGCCGTGCACGCCGCAAGCGCCCCACCGGTCCACCGCGAGGTGACCCGGCCGACGGGTGAATGCGTCGATCGCGGCTGAATGTATCCGGACAGACGCCCTCTGCAACAGGGCCAACCTTGCCGAATTCACCGGCAGTCGAATGGGATATCGCGGGAGGAAGGCGGCAGAATGCGGCAATTCACTCCGGGCATAGCGGACTCATCACCGCAAAATGCGGCCAGATTTCTGACGCTTGCCTGACATCTTCTGTCTCACGCGGTCCGGCGGATGTCTCAACGGCCGGACGGGCCTTGCGTACGCGATCGGCTGACGGTGCGTGGGGAGAGCGGCGGGAAGAGCGGGGATCCACCGACTTTTCTCGCACTCTACTCTCTCCCCGACACCCGGATTTCCACCCGGCACACGACACGCCGCCGTCGGTACCGGAAATAGGGATTCCGGTTCCGACGGCGGCGCGGCCGTATTCGGTGAAGTGCGGAGACTCAGCAGCCGCCGGCCACCGCGGGAATGATCGAGATGCCCGCGCCGTCCTTGATCTCGGTCTCCAGACCCTCGGCGAAGCGCACGTCGTCGTCGTTCACGTACACGTTGACGAAGCGGCGCAGCTTGCCCGCGTCGTCCAGCACCCGGGCGGCGATGCCGGGGTGGTTGGCGTCCAGGTCGGCGATGACGGCGCCCAGGGTGGCGCCCTCGGCGGCGACCTCGGCCTTGCCGCCGGTGTAGGTGCGCAGGATGGTCGGGATGCGGACGGTGGCGCTCATGCGCGGGCTCCTAGCGGGGAGGTGAGGGGGGATCAGGCGGAGGCGAGACCGGCGGCCCGGAACGAGTCCAGGGTCGGCCGGATGGTGGCGGTCAGGCCCGCCTCGGCGACGGCGTCCAGGGTCTTCAGGCCGTCACCGGTGTTGATCGCGACGGTCTCCTTGGACGGGTCCAGCTGACCGGTCTCGACCAGCTTCTTCAGCACGCCGATGGTCACCCCGCCGGCGGTCTCGGCGAAGATGCCCTCGGTCCTGGCCAGCAGCTTGATCGCGTCGACCACCTGAGCGTCCGTCACGTCCTCGACCGCACCGCCGGTGCGGCGGGCGATGTCCAGCACGTACGGGCCGTCGGCCGGGTTGCCGATCGCCAGCGACTTGGCGATGGTGTTCGGCTTGACCGGGCGGATCACGTCGTGGCCCGCCTTGAAGGCGGCGGAGACCGGGGAGCAGCCCTCGGCCTGGGCACCGAAGATCCGGTACGGGCGGTCCTCGACCAGGCCGAGCTTGATCAGCTCCTGCAGACCCTTGTCGATCTTGGTGAGCTGGGAGCCCGAGGCGATCGGGATCACCAGCTGCTCCGGCAGCCGCCAGCCGAGCTGCTCGCAGATCTCGTACGCCAGGGTCTTCGAGCCCTCGCCGTAGTACGGACGGAGGTTGACGTTGACGAAGCCCCAGCCCTCGCCGGCCGGGTCGCCGATCAGCTCGGAGCAGAACCGGTTCACGTCGTCGTAGTTGCCCTCGATGCCGACCAGCTCGCCGCCGTAGACACCGGCCATCACGACCTTGCCCTGCTCCAGGTCGTGCGGGATGAAGACGCAGGACTTGAAACCGGCCCGGGCCGCGGCGGCACCGACCGCGCCGGCCAGGTTGCCGGTGGAAGAGCACGACAGGGTGGTGAAGTTGAAGGCGCGCGCCGCCTCGATGGCGCAGGCGACCACCCGGTCCTTGAAGGAGTGGGTCGGGTTGCCCGAGTCGTCCTTGACGTGCAGCTGGGCGGTGAAGCCGAGCTCGCGACCCAGGTTGTCGGCCTTCACCAGCGGGGTCCAGCCCGGGTTCAGGTTCGGCTTGCCCGCCACATCGGCCGGGACCGGCAGCAGCGGCGCATAGCGCCAGATCGAGGCGGGACCGGCCTCGATCCGCTTGCGCAGCTCCTCGGCGGACTCGGAGCCGAAGTCGTACGCGATCTCCAGCGGGCCGAAGCACTCGACGCAGGCGAAGCTCGGACCGAGCGGGAATCGGGTGCCACACTCGCGACAGGACAGGGCGGCAGCGGGGCCGAGGTCGACGGTCGGGGCGGCAGAAACAGCGGTAGCCATGATGGCGGAGGCCTCTCTCCTCATCTTCCCCGTGACGCGGGCGCGCCACAGGACGGAATTGGCACCTGTCCCGCCGGAAGACCACTGCTGGTCGGCCGTACGAGAAGGTTGCCGGGACTTCGACGGGCCGTTCCCTCAGTCCCTCTGGATGAGCTCTGTGAAGTTGTGGTCCTGCTCTCCGGCCGACCCCGACGTGCGAAGGTCTGACCGCAGTACGAAGACTGTATCCGAAGGCGCCGGGCGGAGAACCGCCCGTCCGAGTCGCGAGATGCGCCGTCCTGAGAAGCCCGACCCCAGAGTCCGAACCGAGGAGACCAGACGTGCCCGACCAGCCGACCCCGGCCGATCCGCCCGAGGAGCTGCTGCCGGAGGTGGCCGACTGGCTGCACCGGCGCTCCTGGACGACGGCCGACCGGCCCCCGGCCGACCTGCTCGCCGCCAAGCGCGCCGCCGGAGCGGCCGGGACGGTCAGCGTGGTGCTGCCCGCGCTCGACGAGGAGTCCACGGTCGGCGAGATCGTCCGGGTGATCCGGCGGGAGCTGATGGAGCGGTTGCCGCTGGTGGACGAGATCGTGGTGGTCGACTCCGGCTCGGTGGACGGCACCGCCTCGGCCGCGGCGGCGGCCGGCGCCCGGGTGGTGCACCGGGACGACGTACTGGCCCGGCTGCCCGCCGCCCCGGGCAAGGGCGAGGTGCTCTGGCGCTCGCTGCTGGTCACCTCCGGCGAGATCGTCTGCTTCATCGACGCGGACCTGCGGGAGTTCGACCCGGCCTTCGTCTCCGGCATCGTCGGGCCGCTGCTGACCGATCCGGCGATCCAGCTGGTGAAGGCGATGTACGACCGCCCGCTGGAGACCGACGGCGCGGTGGTCCCGGCCGGGGGCGGGCGGGTGACCGAGCTGGTGGCGCGGCCGCTGCTGAACCTGCACTGGCCCCAACTGGCCGGATTCGTCCAGCCGTTGGGCGGCGAGTATGCCGCCCGGCGGTCACTGCTTGAGCAGCTGCCGTTTCCGACCGGGTACGGCGTCGAGCTGGGCCTGCTGGTGGACGCGCTCGACCGGGTCGGCCTTGACGCCCTGGCCCAGGTCGACGTCGGGGTCAGGCACCACCGGCACCAGGACGGCCAGGCGCTCGGCCGGATGGCGGCCACCATCTACCGCACCGCCCTGGAGCGCCTGGACCGCACCCACCGCCTCAAGACCACCCCCGACCTGGTCCACCCCCTGCTCACCCAGTTCACCCGCGACCCCGCCACCCGCGAGTTCACCGCCCACACCCACCCGGTCGGCGCACTCGAACGCCCCCCGATGATCACCGTCCCGGAGTACCTCGACCCGCTACGGAGCCAGGGGCTCGGGGAACTGCGACGCCGACCTCGTGCAAGATGATCCGCACGTAGGTGGTCAGGCACTTTCGCAGTGACCCGAACGCCAGATCTCCTCGCAGTTCCCCCAGCCCCTGGACCGTAGATGCCGAGCCCCTGTGACACAGCTCGAGTGGTTTGGGTCCCCCGGTGCAAGGCAAGGTTGGTGTCATGGCCGATCTCGCGACCGAACGTTCGAATCTGACCGGGGCCGCCCCCATCCTGGTGGCCTCCAACCGGGGGCCGGTGTCCTTCACCGCCGAGGACGACGGCTCGCTGACCCTGCGCAGAGGCGGTGGCGGCCTGGTCTCGGGCCTCTCCGCGATCGACGACCCGTCCGCCGTCTGGGTGTGCGCCGCCCTCTCGGAGGCCGACCGGACCGCGGCCCGCCGCTCCCCCGACGGCCGGCTGGACCTCGGCGGCTTCGAGGTCGGCGGCCAGGCCGTCCGGATGCTGGACATCGACCCCGGCACCTTCGCCCGCGCCTACAACGGCGTGGCCAACTCCACCCTCTGGTTCGTCCACCACCTGCTGTACGAGACCCCGGTGGCACCGGTCTTCGACGACCGGTTCCGGCGCGAGTGGGACTCCTACCGGACGTACAACACCGCCTTCGCCGAGGCGCTGGCCGCCGAGGCCGCACCGGGTGCGGCGGTGCTGATCCAGGACTACCACCTCTCCCTCGCCCCGGACCAACTCCGGCAGCTGCGACCGGACTTGAAGATCGGTCACTTCTCGCACACCCCGTGGGCCCCGCCCGACTACTACCGGATGCTGCCGGACGACGTGGCCGCCGACGTGCTGACCGGCATCCTCGGCGCGGACCGCGCCGCGTTCCTGACCCGCCGCTGGGCGCTGGCCTTCGCGGACTGCTGCGAGGCGGTGCTCCGCGCCACCGTGGACCGGGCCGCACTCACCGTCACGCACGCCGGCCGGACCACCCGGCTGGGCGTGCACGGTCTCGGTGCGGACGCCGACTTCCTCCGTGAGCGGTCCCACCAGCCGGACGTGGACGCCCGGTTGGCGACCCTGCGGGAGGCGGTCGGCCGCTCCGGCGACCAGGCACCGCGCCGGACGATCGTCCGGGTGGACCGGACCGAGCTGAGCAAGAACATCGTCCGCGGCCTGCTGGCCTACCGGCACCTGCTGCGGTCCCGCCCGGAGTGGCTGGACCGGGTGGTGCACATCGCGTTCGCCTACCCGTCCCGGCACGACCTGCCGGAGTACCGGGAGTACACCGCCGCCGTGCAGCGGATCGCCCAGGAGATCAACGACGAGTTCGGCACCCCGGCCTGGCAGCCGCTGATCCTGCACGTGAACGACGACTTCCCACGCTCGCTGGCCGCGTACCGGCTGGCCGACGTGGCGCTGGTCAACCCGATCCGGGACGGGATGAACCTGGTCGCCAAGGAGGTGCCGGTGGTCTCCGACGCCGGGTGCGCCCTGGTGCTCTCCCGGGAGGCGGGCGCCTACGACGAACTCGGCGAGGACGCCATCACGGTGAACCCGTACGACGTGATCGAGACCGCCGAGGCGCTGCACCGGGCGCTCACCATGCCGACGGCCGAACGGACCGACCGCACCAAGCGGTTGGCCGCCGCCTCGACCGCGCTGCCGCCGCAGCAGTGGTTCCTGGACCAGCTCACGGCGCTCCGCGAGTAGCCCGGGAACCACCACCCTCGGCTCAGGCGGCGAACCCGCCGTCCACGCTGATCGCGGCCCCGGTGACGTACCGGCCGTCAGGCCCGGCCAGGTACGCCACGGTGGCCGCGATCTCGTTCGGCTCGGCGTAACGGCCCAGCGCCGTGAAGCCGTTCACCGTCTCCGCGAACGGGCCCTCGGCCGGGTTGGCCTCGGTGTCCGTCGGCCCGGGGTGGACCAGGTTGACGGTGATGCCCCGGGGGCCGAGCTCCCTGGCCAGCCCCTTGACCATGCCGACCTGGGCGGTCTTGCTGGCCGCGTACAGGACGAGGCCGGGGAACACCACCCGCTCGGCCACGTTGCTGCCGATGCCGATGATCCGGCCGCCGCCGGTCATGTGCGGCAGCGCCGCCTGTGCGGCCACCAGGGGCGCCCGCACGTTCACCGCCAAGGTGCGGTCCAGCAGGTCGAGTTCGAGCTCCTCCAGCGGGCCCATCGGGAACACCGCCGCGTTGTTGACCAGGATGTCCAGCCGCCCGAAGGTGGCGGCCGTCTCGTCCACGGCGGCCCGGACGGCCGCCGGGTCCGCACTGTCGGCCCGGATCGCGAGCGCTCGGCGGCCGAGCTCCTTGACCTGCCGCACGACGTCCTCGGCCCGCTCGGTGTTCTGCTCGTACGTCAGCGCCACGTCGGCGCCCTCCTCGGCCAGCCGGAGCACCACGGCCGCGCCGATCCCCCTGCTGCCGCCGGTCACCAGGGCCACATGTCCTTCAAGTCGGTTCATGTGCAAGAGCATTGTCGAACCGGGCGGTCCGGTCCGGCGGGATTCGGACCTCGCGTTCCGGGGTGCGGTGTCACCACAACCTCCGCACCCCGGAACGGCCGGCTCAGCCGGCCACGCCGACCCGGACGGTCTGACCCGGCGTCACCTTGAGGTCGAGGTAGCTGTAGGTGACGCCGTGCTCGACCTTGGTCAGCGCGGGCTTGGCGACCCCGTTCACCGTCAGGGTCGGGTGGCTGCCGACGAAGCGCGCCTCCCAGGTGTAGCTGCGGGCCGTCGAGTGGTTGGTCAGGGTGGAGCCGGTGGCGCCGTCCTGCCGCAGGCTGACGGTGTCCTTGCCGACCGGGATGTCGTCGACCTGGAGCCAGTCCATCCCGGCGGGCAGCCGGGACTGGGTGGTCAGCCGCCGGTTGGGGGCGTCCGGGGCGAGGCCGAGCAGGCCGGAGACGGTCTGGCCGACCAGGGTGAAGGAGACCTCGGGGTAGTCGCCGTTCGGGCCCTGCGAGGCGTTCACGTGCTGGACGTCGCGCTGGTCGTAGACGTACTGCATCCACTTCCAGGCGGTGTCGTTGCGGTTGTTGGCGAAGAAGGTGTCCGGCAGGTAGGTGAACGCCTCGATGTTGGACGGGCCGTGGCCGCCGGAGGCCTGGTGGTCGATGAAGTCCAGGTAGGCCTCGTTGCGCGGCCCGGCCTCGATGATCTGCTTCATCGGCATGAACCAGCTGTTCTCCAGGCCCCAGCCCTTGAACGCGGTGCCGTCGCGCGAGTACGCCCGGACCATGTCGGCGCCCGAACCGGTGCCGCTCCACTCCGAGTTGAAGTACTGCTTGAGCGCCGCCGCCTGCTGCTCCGCCTGGGCGGCCAGCGCGGTGTCGCCCTTCGCCTCGGCCAGCGAGGCCACCGCCAGGTAGGCCTGGTACTGGGCCGCGATGCCGTCGCCGGCCTCGGCGAGCTTCTCGTCGCCCTGCTCGTTGTAGCTGGCGGTGCCGGAGAAGATGCCCCTGCCGGTGCCCTCGGCGACCTGCACCGCGCCGTTGCCCTTGGCCGCGTTGTGCAGGGCGACGAACTCCTTGGTGGTGTGCCGGTAGAAGTCCCAGAACACCTGGTCGTCGACGTACGCCGGGTCACCGCTCCAGCGGTACGCCTGGGCCGCCTTCTCCACCAGCTCGAACGGGGCCGGCACCTCGCGGACGAAGAGGTCGGGGTTGCGGTAGTCGATGCTCAGGTAGGTGCCGGTGTCGAAGTTCTGGGCCCAGACCGGGTAGTACTTGTGCGCCTCGGTCGCGGAGGCCGCGAAGGAGTGCAGCATGCTGCGGTTCTCGGCGGTCAGGCCGAGCACCTGGGCGCCGACCACCTGGTGCGCCATGTCCCGGGAGTAGTAGCCGCTGCGGTTGGCGTATCCGGCCCAGTAGGACGGGCCGTAGGTGGCGGTGCCGGTGCCGGAGCGGTTGTTCTCGTCGACGTTCAGCGGGCCGGTCGAACCCGCCAGCAGCACCCAGCTGTTGGCCTTCCGCTTGGCCCAGTCGAACATCTCGACGATCGCCGGGTCGGAGGAGCTGATCCGGGGGTCGGCCGGCGCCGCCGGGGAGATCATCACGTCGTCCACGTTGAGCCAGCCGTCGCCGGACTCGAACGCGATCTCCAGCCTGTCGCCCCTGGCCACCGCGACCCGGCTGACGGTGTGCCGGGAGTACTCGAACCGCTTCGGCACGGTGACCGCACCGGCCTCGACGCCGTTCACCCGGACCACGAACCGGCCGTTCGGACCGCCGGTGGCGATCCAGGCCGAGATGTCGTACCGGCCGGCGGTCGGGGCGGTCAGGGTCTGGCCGACCCGGAAGCCGGAGCCGCCGTCCAGGTAGGCCGCCTTGGCGCCGCCGTGCGGGTGGTTGGAGGCGATCCCCGCGCCGGAGCTGAACTCCCAACCGCTGGTGCCCAGTTCGAACCCGGGGTTGAGCACCGTCGGCACCTTGGCGGCGGCGGGGGCGGCACCGGCCACCGCCAGGGTCTGCGGGACGAGCGGTATCAGCAGTGCGAGAGCGGTGAGCAGCGGCAGTCTGGCGCGTCGCATCAGGGTCTCCAGGTCTCTCCGTTGAGGGAGCAGCGACGCTAACAGCGCACGGGGCCGCCTTTCAATGAGCCGGAGCAAGGATTCTCACCTTCCTGCACGATCCCGAAGAAAGTTTTCAGCGATCCATTGCAAGTCGGCTCCACTCGTTGCTAGCGTCCAGCCGTCACACCCCACCCTCGAAAGGCACCACGATGACCTCCCTCGACCGACGTGGACTCCTCAGACTCGGCGGCGCCCTGACCGTGGGTGCCGGGCTCGCCGCCTGTTCGGGCACCGGAAACAGCACCGACGGCGGAGGCGCCGGCGACTCCCGCAAGGGCGAGATCACGGTCTGGAGCTGGCAGGGCCCGGCCGCTCAACTCAAGGCGCTGCTCCCGGAGTTCAACAAGGCGTATCCGGACATCAAGGTCACCGTGCAGGACATCGGCAACCCGGCGATCTGGGACAAGATCACCACCGGCATGGCGGCCGGCGGCAGCGGCCTGGCCGACGTGCTGCACATCGGGGTGGACTACCTGCCGGGCTACGTGGAGAAGTTCCCGACCGGCCTGGCCGACCTCGGCCCGCTCGGCGCGACCAAGCACAAGGACGCCTTCGCGCAGGGCCTGTGGCAGACCGTCGCCCCCAAGGGCCGCGTCAACGCCCTGCCCTGGGAGGCGAACTCGGGTGGCTTCTACTACCGGGCCGACCTCTTCGAGCAGGCCGGGGTGGACGTCGAGTCGCTGCAGACCTGGGACGAGGTGATCGAGGCGGGCAAGAAGCTCAAGGCCGCCACCGGCGCCCACCTGCTCGGCATCGACAAGCCTGCCTCACAGCCCGACGCCGCCAACTTCTTCCAGCTGCTGCTCCAGCTCCAGGGCAAGTTCTACTTCGACCTGGACGGCGCGATCACCCTCGACTCCCCCGAGGCGGTCACCGCACTCACCCTGATCAAGAAGATGAACGACGCCGGCCTGGTCAGCGACCTGTCCGGCGGCTGGAGCGCGCTGGAGAACTCGATCAAGCAGGGCACCGCCGCCGTGCTGCCCTGGCCGACCTGGTTCGGCGGCATCATCGAGAGCCTGGTCCCGCAGGAGGCCGGCAAGTGGAAGGTCCGGCTGCCCCCGGCCGTCCGCCGCGGCGGTGCCACCGCCGCCACCGTCAACTCCACCCACCTGGCGGTCGCCGGGTCCAGCAAGCAGCAGGCCGCCGCCTGGACCTTCATCGAGTACGTGCTCACCAAGCCGTCCTCGCAGGTGGCGATCTACCGGGGCAAGGGCATCGCCCCGGCGCTGATGGCCGCGTACGAGGACTCGGTCTTCCACGAGCCGTCGGCCTTCTTCAGCGGCCAGAAGAAGGGCGAGATCTTCCTCGCCGCGCTGAAGGCCCCCTCCCCCGCCTTCAACTACTCCGCCGACTACGCCCGCGCGCTCAAGGTGGTCACCGACGCCCAGACCAAGGTGCTGCTCAAGGGCGCCGACCCGGCCGAGGTGCTGAAGCAGGCTGCCGACCAACTGGCCCAGCAGACCGGGCGCAAGGTCGTGCGATGACCCGTCGCTCCATTCCTTACCTGTTCGTGCTCCCGGCGGTGCTGCTGTTCGCCGCCTTCAAGCTCTACCCGATCCTCGCCTCGTTCCGGCTCAGCCTCTACAAGCAGTCGGGCGGAGTGGAGACCTTCGCCGGCCTCGACAACTACGCCCGGCTGCTGGACGACTCGCTGTTCTGGACCGCGCTCGGCAACAGCGCGGTGATCCTGGTCGTCCAGGTCCCGCTGATGCTGGCGCTCGCCACCGGCCTCGCGGTCGCCTTCAACTCCACTCTGCTGAAGGGACGTTCGCTCTTCCGGCTGGGCTTCTTCCTGCCGATGATCACCGGCCTGGTGGCGTACGGGATCATCTTCTCGGTGCTGCTCAACCAGCAGTACGGGCTGGTCAACTGGCTGGTCGGCAGCGACATCCCGTGGCTGACCGACCCGCTGCTGGCCAAGGTCTCCCTCGGCCTGGCGCTCACCTGGCACTACACCGGCTACAACGCGGTGATCCTGCTGGCCCGGCTGCAGACCATCCCCACCGAGCTGTACGACGCGGCGGCGGTGGACGGCGCCGGGGCCTGGCGCGCCTTCCGGCACGTCACGCTGCCGGGGCTGCGGCCCGCGCTGCTGCTGACCACCGTGCTCTCCACCATCGGCACCCTGCAACTCTTCGACGAGCCCTACGTGCTGACCGGCGGCGGGCCCGACAACGCGACCCTGACGATCGGCATGTACCTCTACCAGAACGCCTTCAAGTACTTCGACTTCGGCTACGCCTCGGCCATCGCCTACGCGCTGGCCCTGCTGATCGGGGCGCTCGGCCTGCTCCAGTTCAAGGTGCTCGGAGGGAAGTCGTGAAGCTCCGCAGCCTCACCCTGACCTGGTCGCTGGCCATCACGCTGGCCGCCGTCCTGGTCCCGTTCTACTGGCTGGTGATCGCCGCCACCCACAGCTCGCAGGAGATCTTCCGCACCCCGCCGCCGCTGCTCCCCGGCGGGCATCTGCTGGACAACCTGAACAGCCTTCAGGAGAACGCGGGTTTCGGCCGGGTGGTGCTCAACTCGCTCGGCATCGCCACCGTCTACACCCTGCTCGCCGGGACGATCTGCACGCTGGCCGGGTACGGCTTCGCCAAGTTCCGCTTCCGGGGCCGGGAGCCGCTGTTCGGGCTGCTGATGCTCGGGCTGGTGATCCCGGCCCAGGTCACCCTGGTCCCGCTGTTCCGGCTGATGGCCGAGCTCCAGTGGCTGGACACCTACCAGGCGGTGCTGCTGCCCAACCTGGCGCTCCCGTTCGGGATCTTCCTGATGCGGCAGTCGATGGCCGCAGTGCCGGACGAACTGCTCGACTCGGGCCGGGTGGACGGCTGCGGCGAACTGCGGCTGTTCCTCCGGGTCGCGCTGCCGCCGATGCGGCCCGCGCTGGCCGCGCTCGCCATCTTCCTCTTCCTGTTCCAGTGGAACGAATTCATCTGGCCGCTGATCGTGCTCCGTTCCGAATCCTCCCTGACCATCCCGGTCGCGCTCGCCTCACTGCAGGGCGTCGACGACACCGACTACGGCGCGATCCTGGCCGGTACCGCGATCGCCGCGCTGCCGATGGCCGCGCTCTTCCTCGCCCTCCAGCGACACTTCGTGTCCGGGCTGCTCGCCGGGGCGGTGAAGGAATGACCTCCCATCACGATGCCGTCACCACGGCCGAGTTGGCGCCCGCCACGTACGAACCGCTGCTCGACCAGGTCTCGATCGCCGTACCGGGCGGCCACTGGTCCAGCACCGAACTCCCGTCCGGCATCCGCCTGGTGGCCGTCGAGGCGGGTGACGGGCCGGTCGAGATCCGGCTGACCGTCCCGCTCGGCGACGCCGCCGGGTACTGGCACCCGCAGGGCGGCTGGCGGCGCACGCTGCCGGCCGACTGGGAGGGCCGGGCCCGGGTCTCGCTGGTGGACGCGCTGGCCACCGGCTGCCTGTTCGACCACGCGGGCGCCACCCTGCTGACCTTCGCGGCGGCCGACCCGGTGCCCGAGGCCGAACTCCGGTTCGGCGTCTCGGAGGAGACCGACAGCTACGTCGTCCAGCTCCGGCTGCCACCGTCCACCGACCCGCACCGGCTGCTCTTCGTGCCCAGCTCGCCCACCGTGGCCACCGCCATGCGGGCACTGCGCGCCTGGTACGCCGCCGGTGTCGACGCGATGCCCGTCCCCGAAGGCGCCCGCACCCCGGTCTACTCGACCTGGTACGCCTTCAACCAGCGGGTGGACGCCGAATCGGTCGAGCAGGAGGCCGCGCTGGCCGCCCAGCTCGGCTTCGGCACCCTGATCCTGGACGACGGCTGGCAGCTCGGCGGCCACGGCCGGGGCTACGCCGGCTGCGGCGACTGGCGCCCCGATCCCGCCAAGTTCCCCGACCTCGCCGCGCACGTCGGCCGGGTCCGCGACGGCGGTCTGCACTACCTGCTCTGGACCGCCCCACTGCTGGTCGGTCCGCACTCCGAGGCGTACCGCCGGTGGGCCCCGAGCGTCCCGGCCACCGTGCCGGGGGCGTACGTGCTGGACCCGCGCCGGCCCGAGGTCCGGCAGCACGTGATCGGGCTCTGCGCCTCCCTGGTACGGGAGTTCGGGGTGGACGGGCTCAAGCTGGACTTCCTCGACGAGGCCATGGTGCACGCCGGGGACGGCGGCCCGGACGTCGGCCGGGCGATGACCGTGCTGCTCGCCGAGCTGCGGGCCGAGCTGGAACTGATCCGCCCCGGACTGCTGCTGGAGCTGCGCCAGCCGTACGTCGGGCCCGGTATGGCGCCCTACGGGAACCTGCTGCGCTCCTTCGACTGCCCGGCCGACTCCACCGCCAACCGGGTCCGCACCCTCGACACCGCGTTCCTGGCGGTCGGCGGCGCGGTCCACTCCGACATGCTGCTCTGGCCCCCGGAGGCCCCGGCGCACAGCGCCGCCCGGCAGTTGATCGGGGCCCTGCACGCCGTACCGCAGGTCTCCGTCCGGCTGTCCCGGCTGCCCGAGGAGCACCTCGCGGCAGTGGCCTTCTGGCTCGGGCAGTGGCGACGGCTGCGCGGCACCCTGCTGGACGGCGAGGTCGAGCCGGGCCGCCCGGACGAGCTGTACCCCGTGGTGCGGGCCTCCGGCGACGGGATCCTGCTGGTCAGCGTGCACGGCGAGCAGGTGGTACCGGTCGCGCTGACCCGGTTTCAGGAGCTGGTCCTGGTGAACGGATCGGCGGCGGACCGGCTGGTTCTGGAGGTGGCCGCGCCGGGCTGTTCGGCCGCGCTCACGGTCCACGGCCCCACCGGCCGTATCATCGAGCGGAGTCGGCTCACGCTGCCGCCCGGCCTGCACAGCCTGCCGGTGCCGCGCTCGGGCCTGGCCATTCTCACCAGCTTGGAAGGGACGGCATGAAGGTCGGGATCACCGAACTCGCGGCTCGAGCGGGAGTCAGCGAGGCGACCGTCAGCCGGGTGATCAACCGACGGCAGGGGGTCGCCAAGAAGACCCGGGACGCGGTCGAGCAGGCGATGGCCGAACTCGGCTACGAACGCTCCACACCCGGCCAGTTGGTGGCCGTGGTGACCGAGCACATCTCCAACCCGTTCTTCGCGGACGTGGCCGAGCGGATCGAGTCCGCGCTCGCCCCGCACGGGCTCAAGATGGTGCTCTGCCCGGCCTTCCCCGGCGGCGTCCAGGAGCGCGACTTCGTCACCGCACTGGTCGACCGGGGCGTCGCGGCGGTGGTCTTCCTCTCCGCCAGCAACACCCTGGAGGGCGCCGACACCGAGACGTACGAGCTGCTGCGGGACCGCCGCATCCCGTACGTCGGCATCAACGGCCAGTTCGAGGACGGTCACCCGGCCCCGGTCTTCTCCACCGACGACGCGCTCGCCGCCGAGCTGGCAGTGGACCACCTCTACCGGCTCGGCCACCGGCGGATCGGGATGGCCTCGGGACCGGCCGGGAACCACCCGGCGGACCGGCGGGTGGCGGGCTTCATGACCGCGATGACCCGGCGCGGCCTTGCCGACGCCGAGCAGTGGGTGATCCGGCAGTCCTACACCGTCGAGGGCGGCCAGGCGGCAGCGGCGGCGCTGGTCCAGCGTGGCGCCACCGCGATCGTCGCGGCCAGCGACTTCATGGCGCTCGGCGCGATCCGCGGGGTCCGGCGGCAGGGCCGCTCGGTACCCGAGGACGTCTCGGTGGTCGGCTACGACGGCACGATGATCACCGAGTTCACCGACCCGCCGCTGACCACCGTCCGGCAGCCGGCCGACCGGCTGGCCCTGGAGGTCGGGCGCAGCGTGCTGGCGCTGGTGGCCAACCGGCCCGTGCCGGTGGGCGAGTTGCTGTTCGACCCCGAGCTGGTGATCCGCTCCACCACGGCGCCGCCGCCGGCCTAGAGTCGGGCGGCCACGGCCGCGAGCAGCTCGGCCACGCCTGCCGGGCCCGGCACCAACAGGTCGGCCCGGTCGGCCAGTTCGGTGACCTGGGCCTCGCCGGTGGTGGCCGAGCTGCACACCAGCAGAGCCGGGTTCCCGTCGGCCCTGCGCTGCTCCAGTGCGGCGTAGGCCGGGATGTCGCCGAGGTCGTCGCCGGCGTAGAGCACCGGGCCTGGCGGGCGTTCGGCGAGGAAGGCGGTCAAGGCGCCGCCCTTGTCGACGCCCGGCGGCCGAAGCTCCAGCACGTACCGTCCTGGCTCCACCATCAGCCCGTGTGCGGCCGCCAACTGCTCCAGTGGGGCGCGGAGTTGCTCCAGTGCACCCTGGGGGTCGGCGGTACGGCGGGTGTGCACGGCCAGCGCCCGGCCCTTGTCCTCGACCCAGGTCCCCGCCGGGGCACCCGACTCGGCCAGCACGGACGGGAGCCGCTCACGGGCGGCGGCCACCCCGGGCGGCGGTGGCGGCGAGGTCAGCACGCCGGCCTCCCAGCGCTCGGCGCCGTACTGCCCGAGCACGGTGAACCGCTCCAGCCCGGCGAACCCGCCGTACTCCACGGCCGCCGCCGCCGGACGGCCCGTCACCACGACCACCGCACCGACCAGCGGCTCCAGCGCCTCCAGCGCGGCCACCGCGGCGGGGTGGGCCCGGGCCTGGTCCGGATCCGCCACGATCGGGGCCAACGTCCCGTCGAAGTCCAGCGCCACCACCGCAGACCGCGGCTCGGCCAGCAATGCGGCCAGCCCGGCCCGGCCGGCGGGCGTACGCGGCTCAGGAATACCCATGCATCGACCATACGGCTCCGAGCATGTGCAGAGCGCCCGGTTGCACTATCCAGGGGCTCGGGACTCTGCTGACTTGCGGCTCCGCCGCGTGGGCGAGGAGATCTGGCGTTCGGGTCACTGCGAAAGTGCCTGACCACCTACGCACGGATCACCTTGCAGGGGCCGGCGTCGCAGTTCCCCGAGCCCCTGGTGGTGCATCATCTGACCAAGATCAGCGCTCGGCGCGCTTCGCCTCGCGGATCCGCCGCAGCCGGTTGATCAGGACCGGGGCGTGGGCGAGCGCCTCCTGACGGTCCAGCAGGCGGTTCAGGATCTGGTAGTAGCGGGTCGCCGAGAGGTCGAGCTCCTCCCGGACGGCGCGTTCCTTGGCCCCGGTGGTGCGCCAGCTGCGGCCCTCCAGGGCGAGCACGGCCAGCTCGCGTTCGGTCAGCTCGGACATGGTCGGATCACCTCCACTTACGGGGTGTCATTCTGCCCGGTCAGGCCGACACAGTGTGCCGCCCCCGCCGTCGCGGCGGGGGCGTTAGCGTCGGGTGCCATGACCAACAGTTTCGCTCTGCACATCCCCGACGCCGACCTCGAACCCGACCCGCTGGACCCGGCGCAGATCGTCGAAGGCTCCCCGGAGGTCTCCGGCAAGGTGGTCTGGGAGTCGCCGGACGGCCGCCGGATCCGTGGTGTCTGGCAGATCACCCCGGGCGTGGTGACCGACACCGAGGCCGACGAGATCTTCGTGGTGATCAGCGGCCGGGCCACCATCGCGTTCGAGAACGGCACCGTACTGGAGGTCGGCCCCGGCGACCTGGCCGTGCTGGCCGAGGGCGACCGCACCACCTGGACGGTCCACGAGACCCTCCGCAAGGCGTACGCGATCGACCTCGGCCCGACCGGCTGAGCTACTTGCGGGCCTCCGCGGCCGCCTCGGCGGCCATGCTCTGGAGCCGCTCCAGCGTCTCGCCGCCGCCGTCCTTCACCGCGCCGCCGATCTCCTTCTTCAGCTGGTCGCTGACCTTCCCCCAGGACGGCTCCGCGTACGGGTAGAAGCGGGCGTCCGGCAGGGCGTCCAGGAACGGCTTGAGGTCGGCGTGGGCGGTGTCGCCGGTCATCTGGACGCGGGCGTCCTGAGTGACCGGCAGCATGTTGTACATCTCGTAGAACTTCAGGGTGTTCTCCTTCTGGTAGCTGAAGGAGAGGAACTTCTTGATCTCGGCGCGGTGCCCGTTGGCCTTGAAGGCCATCATCCAGTCGGCCACCGCGAAGCTGGCCGCCTTGCTCTGCGGGTCCTTGCGCGGGATCGGCGCGAGGCCGTAGTCGATCTTCGCGGCGACCGCCTTCTGGACCAGCGATGGGTGGCCGTTGAGCATCGCGACCTTGCCCGCCGCGAAGTCGGCGAAGACGGCCTTGCGGTTCACCGCGCCGGGGTCGCCGTAGGTCAGGCCGTCCTTGACCAGGTTGGTCCGCAGCCACTCGAAGGTGGCCCGGTTGGGCGTGCTGTCGATGCTGTAGTTGCCCGCGTCGTCGGCCAGACCGCCGCCACCGCTCATCGTCCACATCAGCGACTCGGCCTGCGCCTCCTCGGGCCCGAGCGGCAGCCCGTACGGCACCACACCGGGCACCTTCTGCTTGATCAGCTTCGCGTCCTTGCGCAACTCGTCCCAGCTGGTGGGGGGTTGGGCGATGCCCGCCTTCTCGAAGATGGCCTTGTTGTAGAAGAAGGCGCGCGAGGAGGCGATGAACGGGATGCCGTACTGACTGCCCAGCACCTGACCGGCCTTGGCGAAGGCGTCGATCGTGTTGACCTGGGCGTCGATGGTGAGCACCTCGCTCACCGGGTAGAGCCGACCCGCCGAGGCGTGGTCGGCGTAGCCGCCGGTCTGCAGCATGTCCGGCGTCTTGCCGCTCTTCAGCAGCTCGGCCACCCGCTTGTCGATGTCGTCCCAGATCACCACTTCGAGCTCGACCTTGATGTCCGGGTTGGCCGCCTCGAAGCGCTTGACCAGGTCTTTCCAGTACAGGCTGGAGCTGTTCGCCGGGCTGTCGCCGTAGTCGGCCACCACCAGCCGCAGGGTGACGTCACCGCCGGAGCCGAGCACGCTCGAACAGCCGCTGAGCAACAGCGCGGTGGAGACGGCGAGCGCCGTCAGGGGAAGGACGGGCTTCCGGGTAGCGCTGAACAACGGGGGACCACCTTCGGGGGGAGGAGGAGCGTCGGCCACCCTCTCAGCGCGGACCACCAGTGGTCCAGACCTATACCCGGAGTAGTTACCCAATCTCCGCCGCCGTTGCGCCCCGTGCAACGGCGGGTGCCGTTCAGACCGCGACCACCCGGACGCCGGCCTCCGTGAAGGCGGCGGTCAGCTCGGGCCCGATGCCGGTGTCGGTGACCAGCACCGAGACCTGGTCGAGCCCGCAGATCCGGGCGAAGGCGCGGTGTCCGAGCTTGGACGAGTCGGCCGCCACCACCACCCGGCGGGCCCGGTCGGCGAGCAGCCGGTTGACGCTCGCCTCGCCCTCGTTGTGCGCGGTGGCGCCGTGCTCGGCGTCGAGCGCGTCCACCCCCAACACCGTGATGTCCAGGGCGAGTTCGTTCAGCACCAGCGAGGCCAGCGGGCCGATCAGCTCGTACGACTGCGGCCGGGCCACCCCGCCGGTGAGCACGATCTTCACCTGCGGACGGACCGTCAACTCGTTGGCGATGTTGACCGCGTTGGTGACGATGGTGATGCCCTGCCCGGCCCCCTCCGGCTCCGGCCGGACCGCCAGCGCGCGGGCCACCTCGGTGGTGGTGGTGCCACCGTTCAGGCCGACCACCTCGCCGGGGGCGACCAGTTCGGCCACCGCCGCACCGATCCGCTGTTTGGCGTCGGCGTTGCGCGCGGTCTTGTAGCGCAGCGGCAGGTCGTATGACACGTTGTGGGCCACCGCCCCACCCCTGGTCCGGGTGACCATCTGCTGACGCGCCAACTGGTCCAGGTCGCGACGGATGGTCGCAGCCGACACCTGCAGCGCCTCGGCGGCCTCCTCGACCTCCAACTTGCCGTGTTCGGCGAGCAGTTCCAGCAGCGCGTTCCACCGCTCGTACCTGGACACGCAGATGCCGTCCCTTCCAGTCCCGGAGCCGCCGTACGACGGCGGGGCCAGCTTCCCACAGTTCCATCAAGCGAGCCGGTCTTGCGCAATCATGCTCGAAACCTCTATAAATCAAACAGCTTCACGCATTCTACTCCGGAGCCCTTCCGAAGGAGCCCGCATGCCCTTCTCCTCACTGACCGCCGAGGAACTCGCCACCCAGCCCGAGAACTGGCGGCAGGCCGCCACCCTCGCGGCCGCCGCAGCCCCCGCCCTGCCGCAGCGCGGCGAGCGGGTCGCGGTGATCGGCTGCGGCACCTCCTGGTTCATGGCCCAGGCCTACGCCGTACTGCGCGAGAGCGGCGGGCACGGCGAGACGGACGCGATGGCCGCCTCCGAGTTCCCGGCCGGCCGCCGCTACGACCGGGTGCTGGCGATCAGCCGCTCGGGCACCACCACTGAGGTGCTCGAACTGCTGGAGCGACTCAAGACGCCGTGCACCGTGCTCACCGGCACCCCCGGCAGCCCGGTCTTCGCGGCCGCCGAGCAGACCGTGCTGCTGGACTTCGCCGACGAGCGCTCGGTGGTGCAGACCCGGTTCGCCACCACTGCCCTCGCCCTGCTGCGGGCCCACCTGGAGCTGGAGGGCGCCCTGCCGCCCGGCACCAAGCGGATCGCCGAGGCGGCCGAGGACGCCGAGGCGGCGGTCGCCTGGCCGGTCCCGGCCGAGCTGGTCGCGGCCGAGCAGGTCACCTTCCTCGGCCGGGGCTGGACGTACGGGCTGGCCCAGGAGGCCGGGCTGAAGATGCGCGAGGCGGCCGGCGCCTGGACCGAGTCCTACCCGGCGATGGAGTACCGGCACGGGCCGATCGCGATCGCCGCCCCCGGCCGGGCGGTCTGGGTCTTCGGCGAGCTGCCGGACGGGCTGTCCGAGCAGGTCGCGACGACCGGCGCACTGCTGGTGCACGAGCCCGGCAGCGATCCGCTGGCCGACCTGATCCGGGCGCAGAAGCTCGCCGTCGCCACCGCCGAGGCCCGTGGTCTCGACCCGGACCGGCCCCGCGCGCTGACCCGTTCGGTCATCCTGAACTAGCCCCGAACCTCTCCGCAGCATTAGGAAACCAGATTGCCTAACGCTCCCAAACGACCCTTAAGCCACCCTTAAGGCGACAAATCTCACCTCGCTGGACCAGACCAATCACGCAACTGGACTAGACCTCTCCGACATGGTCAAGGGAAACTGTCCCCCGTGAAGCACGTCATCGCACTCGATGTAGGCGGAACCGGCATGAAGGCCGCGTTGCTCGCCCAGGACGGCTCCGTGCTGTTCGAGGCACGCCGACCGACCGGGCGGGAGAACGGCACCGATGCCGTCGTCGCCACCATCCTCGACTTCGCCGCCGAACTGGCGGACGAGGGTCGCGCCCGCTTCGGCAGCGCACCCCTCGCCGCCGGCGTCGCCGTGCCGGGGACGATCGACGAGAAGAACGGGATCGCGGTCTTCTCCGCCAACCTCGGCTGGCGCGACCTCCCGATGCGCAAGCTGCTCGGCGAGCGCCTCGGCGGCATCCCGGTCGCCCTCGGCCACGACGTCCGCTCCGGCGGGCTGGCCGAGGGACGGATCGGCGCCGGGCAGGGCGTGGACCGCTTCCTCTTCATCGCGCTCGGCACCGGCATCGCCGGGGCCATCGGCATCGGTGGGGCGATCGAGGCGGGCGCGCACGGCTACGGCGGCGAGATCGGCCACGTGGTGGTCCGCCCCGGCGGACCGCAGTGCGGCTGCGGCGCCCGCGGCTGCCTGGAGACGCTGGCCTCGGCCTCCGCGGTCTCCCGGGCCTGGGCCGAGGCGAGCGGTGATCCGGACGCCGACGCGGCGGCCTGCGCCACCGCCGTCGACGCCGGGGACGAACGCGCCCTGACGGTCTGGCAGAACGCGGTCGAGGCACTCGCCGACGGGATCGTGCTGGCCCAGAGCCTGCTCGACCCCTCGACGGTGATCGTCGGCGGCGGGCTGGCCGAAGCCGGTGACACGCTCTTCACACCATTGCGCGCAGCGGTTTCCGAGCGGCTGACCTTCCAGATGCCCCCGAAGGTCGTACCGGCCATGCTCAGAGACACCGCCGCATCCCTGGGCGCGGGCCTGCTCGCCTGGGATCTGCTCTCCATGGAGGTGACCGCGTGACCGCGGACCGATCTGCACTGTCCGGCGCCCGACTGGTCCTGCCGGGTGGCGTCGTCGAGAACGGCCGGCTGGCCATCGAGGGTTCGCGGATCGCGGGCCTCGGCGCCGCTGCGTCGACTCCCGAGGGGTCGCCCGGCGACGTCGACCTGACCGGTTACACCGTCGTCCCCGGCTTCGTGGACCTCCATGTACACGGTGGCGGCGGCGCCAGTTACGCGTCCGGCATCGCCGAGGAAGCCCTCACCGTCGCCCGGACCCACCTGGCGCACGGCACCACCACCACGATCGCCTCCACCGTCACCGGGGAGATCGACGAGCTCTGCCACCAGGCGGCCGTGCTCTCCGAGCTGGTCGAGGACGGCGTGCTGGCGGGCGTCCACTTCGAGGGCCCGTTCATCTCGCACAACCGGTGCGGCGCGCACCGCCCCGACCTGCTCCGCGACCCGGACCCGGTGCTGGTGCGCAAGCTGGTGGACGCCGCCCGCGGCACCGCGAAGATGTTCACCCTGGCACCGGAACTGACGGGTGGTCTGGAGTCGGTCCGGATGCTCGCCGACCTCGGGGTGATCGCGGCCGTCGGGCACACCGACTCCGACTACGCCAAGACCCTGGAGGCCGTCGAGGCGGGGGCCACCGTGGCCACCCACCTGTTCAACGCGATGCCGGGCATCCAGCACCGCGCGCCCGGCCCGATCGTCGCCCTGCTGGAGGACGAGCGGGTCACCGTCGAGCTGATCAACGACGGCGTGCACCTGCACCCCTCGGTGCTCGACCTCGCCTACGGCACCGCCGGTGCCGAGCGGGTCGCGCTGATCACCGACGCGATGGGCGCGGCCGGCATGGGCGACGGGCTCTACCCGCTCGGCCCGCTCCAGGTCCGGGTCGAGAACGGCGTCGCGCGGCTGGTCGAGGGCGGCTCGATCGCGGGCTCCACGCTGACCCTGGACGTCGCCTTCAAGCGCTCCGTCACCATCAACGGCCTCTCGCTCAACCAGGCCGTCACCTCCCTGTCCACCGTCCCGGCCCGGCTGCTCGGCCTGGCCGACTCGATCGGCTCCCTGGAGGCCGGCAAGAACGCCGACCTCGTCGTGCTCGACTCCGAAACCTTCGATCTCGTCGCGGTGATGCGCCGCGGCGAGTGGATCGTCGGCGCGGACCGTCTCGCCAAGGCCCACGCGGCCTGACCCCCGGTCACCCACCGGAGAGGTGAGCAGCGGTTCTGCGTCCCCGCTGACCACCTCTCCCTGGGGGACACCCATGCCCGTTGCCCGTACCGCCGACCTGCTCGCCTCCGCCGTCGCCGACGGCCGCGGCCTGCCCGCCTTCAACGTGATCACGTTGGAGCACGCCGAGGCGATCGCCGCCGGGGCCGAACTCGCCGGCAGCCCGGTCGTGCTGCAGATCAGTCAGAACGCGGTCGCCTACCACGGGGGGCGGCTGCTCCCGCTGGCCCGGGCCTGCGCCGAGATCGCCGCCGCCGCCAAGGTTCCGGTCTCGCTCCACCTCGACCACGTCGAGGACTTCGACCTGCTGCGGGCCAGTGCCGCCGCCGGGTTCAGCTCCGCGATGTACGACGCCTCCGCCCTGCCGCACGCCGAGAACGTCAAGCGCACCGCCGAGGCCGCCGACTGGGCGCACCGGCACGGCCTGCACCTGGAGGCCGAACTCGGCCGGGTCGGCGGCAAGGACGGCGAACCGCCGCTCTCCCCGCACGCCCCCGGCGCCCGGACCGACCCGGCCGAGGCGGCCCGGTACGTCGCCGAGACCGGGGTGGACGCGCTCGCGGTGGCGGTCGGCAGTTCGCACGCGATGACCACCCGGACGGCCCTGCTCGACCACGATCTGATCCGCCGTCTGGCCGAGGCGGTGCCCGTCCCACTGGTGCTGCACGGCAGCTCCGGGGTGGCCGATGACGAACTGTCAGCCGGCCTCGCGGCCGGCCTGGTCAAGGTCAACATCGGTACGGCGCTGAACACCGCGTTCACCCCGGTGGTCCGTCAGCGCCTGGCCGAGGACCCGGCCATCACCGACCCACGCAAGTACCTCGCCCCGGCCCGGGACGCGATGACCGCGACCGTGGCCCGGCTGGCCGCGGTGGTCACCAGCCCGGGTCGGCCCCGTCGGGGGTGACCGCGATCTGGTCGACCAGGAAGTCGCACGGGCCGGTGGCGCACTCCAGCGTTATCGTGTGCGCTCCCTGCGAGATCTCCGCGTTTATCCAGGAGGAGTACCAGGACTGCTCCGGGGCCAGGCCCGGCTTGTAGTTCCGCAGCTTGACCGGGGTGTAGGTGGGCTTGCCGTCCACCTTCACCACCGCCTGGGCGTCGGCGGTCGAGTTGTTGAATCGCACGTGCACCCGGTAGACCGCGGCCTGGGTGGCGTCGATCTTCCAGGACAGCGTGGCCCCCGGCTTGAAGCCGGACACGTACGCGCCGTCCTTGGCCTTCGCGCCGGTCACGGTCTTCGCCGTGACCAGGCCGCCGTCCAGTGTCATGGCCGCCGCGTCCGCGACCGCCGTCCCATTGGTGAGCACCGAGGAGGTGGCCGACGGCGAGGGCACGGCGGACGCCGACCCCGAGGGCTTGGCCGAGGCGCTGGTGCTGCCGGCGGCCTTGTCGGGGGACTTGTTCGCGTCGCCCTTCGAGAGGGCCACGCCCGCGCCGATCGCGATCGCGGCGACCACCGCGACGGCGCCGATCACCACGGCCTTGCTGCGCCCGGCCGGCGGCTGCTCGCCCGGCTGCGGGCGGGAGTGCTCGGCGTACCGGGGCTGCTGCGGGAGCGGCATCTGGGTGGTGACCGGCCGGGCCGGGCCCGGCGGCTGCGGCGGCAGTGCGGGCTGCTGGCCGTACTGCGCGCGGCCGACCTCGAACGGGCGGGAGTACGAGTCGCGGGGCTGGCTGGCCGCCTGCTCGCCCTCCGCCGGACGGTAGAGGTATGCGAACGGGTCGTCCTTCGCCGCGTCCTCGGGCGCTCCGTTAGTGCCGGCCGTCGTCACGGTGGTCAACTCCCCATCGCCGCACTCCGTACGGCGGCCGAACGCCGTACGGGCAGATGAACGCTCGTACCAGGCGAACCCTACCTGCCGAGCACGACGCGACGGAAAGACGGTTCGGAGCCCGGACGGTCAGCGGGACCGATGGCGCAGTCGTACCGGCCGGTTCACCCCGCGCGCCGGTGCGAGCGCTCGCCCCGGGCGCCCCGGGCGGGGCCGCCGCGCGCCCGCTTCTCGTCGTACATCCGCTCGTCGGCCACGTGCAGCACCTCCTCGATGCTCATCCCGCAGCCCGCCCAGCCGATGCCGAGGCTGACCCCGACCCGGGTGGTCCGGTTGTCGATCCGCATCGGCGGGATGATCGCGTTGCGCAGCCGTCCGGCCAGGTCCTTGGCCTCCTCGCGGCCGATCCCGTCGGCCAGCACCACGAACTCGTCACCGCCGAGCCGGGCCACCGTGTCACCCTCACGGACCACCTGCTGGAGCCGTCTGGCCACCTCGATCAGCACCCCGTCACCGGCCTTGTGGCCGAACCGGTCGTTGACCGTCTTGAAACCGTCCAGGTCGCAGAAGAGCACCGCGAGCCCCTTCTCGGCGGCACCGGGCCTGCCCGAGCCGCCCCACAGCTCGCTCCCGCCGGGCAGCTCGGCCGGGATCACCGCGTGCACGTGGTCGGCCGGCACCTCGGTGCACTCCCGGGGACGGCCGAACTGCTCCCGGTCGGGATAGGGCGGCCGATCGAAGCCGTCAGGCGTCCCGTAGCCGTGCGGCAGCGCGATCTGACCCCCCTGGCCGTCGAATGCGCCGTGCGCGCCGTACGAGGCCGCCTGACCGGCGTACGCGGGCTCTGTGTCGTGCCGGTCCTGCTCCG
Source organism: Kitasatospora sp. Root107 (assembly GCF_001424875.1). Classification (GTDB taxonomy): domain Bacteria; phylum Actinomycetota; class Actinomycetes; order Streptomycetales; family Streptomycetaceae; genus Kitasatospora. Next base: position 699,124 of record NZ_LMCT01000001.1, read on the forward strand.
GGTGCGCGGCGGGAGCGCCCGGCGCCTGGGTGCACAGCCGGCGGCCGAGCCGGGTGCGCAGCTCGGCGCTGTTCGGCAGGCCGGTGAGGGCGTCGTGGCTGGCCCGGTGGGCGAGCTGGAACTCGTGCCGCTTGCGCTCCTCGATGTCCTCGACGTGGGTGAGCAAGAAGCTCGGGCCCTCGGCCGCGTCGGCCACCACCGAGTTGCGCAGACAGACCCACTGGTAACCGCCGTCCCGCCGGGACAGCCGCAGCTCGGCCCGGCCGCCCTCGGCGCTGGTCCGGTTCAGCAGCTCCAGGTCGTCGGGGTGCACCAGGTCGGCGAACCGCTGCTGCCGCAGGGTCGCCCGGGGGCGGCCGAGCAACCGGCAGAGGGCGTCGTTGACCCGGGTCAGCTGACCGGTGCCGACCCCGTGCAGCTCGGTGATCGCCATCCCGCTCGGGGCGTACTCGAACGCCTGCCGGAAGCTCTCCTCGCTGGCCCGCAGCGCCTGCTGCTCCTTCTCCAGCCGGGCCAGCGCCCGCTGCATCTCGGCGCGCAACCGGGCGTTGCCGATCGCGATCGACGCCTGGAGCGAGAACATCTCCAGCGCCTCCCTGGTCCACGCGCCGGGCCGCTTGCCGCTGCGCGGGCGGTCCACCGACAGCACGCCGAGCAGGTCTCCCCCGGCGCTGTACATCGGGGCCAGCAGCACGTCCTGCGGGTGCCAGTCGTTGGTGTAGACCGGCAGCGGGCCGTCCCCGGTCCAGCTCGGGATGTCGGTGCCGATCGCCCAGCCCCGGTCGTACGGCAGGAAGCGCAGCGTTCCCCAGTGGTCGCTGACGCTCAGCATCCGCTCCCAGGACTCCCGCGAGCCGACCTGTCCGAGCAGCACCGCGGGGCCGCCCAGGGCGCTCTCCTCGAGCTCCCAGACCGCCGCCACCACCAGGTCGCCGTCCGGGCGCACCAGACTGACCGCCGCAGCGTCGAAGCCGAGCCCGTGCACGGCACCCTCGACCACGGCCTGCAAGGTCCCGGCCAGGCTGCGGGCAGCGTTGAGGTCCGCCACGACCCGGTGCAAGGTGCGGAGGGTCGCGAGGCGGACGTAGGGCTCCGACTCGGCTTCCATGCGGGGGCTCCCCGGCTGCTTCGGATAGTTCTTGATGGTTATCGTCCGATTGCCAGAAGAACTGAATCACAGGGAGCACAACGTTCGGCACGCTCGGTCAACAATAGGTCACCACTTGTGACCCAAATCACACAATGCACATGACCGAAACCGCAGCTCACCCGCCCTGGAGATGACATCTCCGGACAATCACGACTATTCGCTGTTCGGTCGTCCACGGCCCGGGCTGAAGCCCTCCGAGGGCCGCTGAGGGCCGGGAGGGCGCGCACCGTCACCCCTGCGAGTGAGAGGGGCGCCCGGCCGGGTGGGCCGGTTCAGCCCTTCGGCCCAGCAGGACCTACGACCACGGCCCGATGCCGCCCGACCGGTCGGCCGACTACCGTGCGGTACGTGCAGACGTCCCCGCAGTCCTCCACCACCAGCCCGGCCGCAACTCCCGAGGAGTTCCGCGCGGCCCTCGGCCAGCTCGCCTCCGGCGTCGCGCTGGTCACCGCCCACGACCCCGAGGACGAGGAGGACGCCGGCATGACGGCGACCTCGTTCCTCTCGGTCTCGCTGGAGCCGCCGCTGGTGCTGGTCTCGGTCCGCGAGGACTCCCGGATGGACGAGCTGCTGACCCGTACCGAACTCTGGGCCGTCTCGCTGCTCGGCGAGGCCCACCGGGCGGTCGCCTCACGCTTCGCCATGAAGGGGCGGCTGAGCGACCGGCTGCTGTTCGCCGACACCGCGCACCACCGGGGGGCACACACCGGGGCACCGCTGATCGACGGGGCGCTGGCCACGGTCGAGTGCCGCACCGTCCAACGCATCCCGGCCGGCGACCACGTTCTGCTCCTCGGCCACGTCCTCGCCGCCGAGGTCACCTCGCCGGGGGCGCGGCCGCTGCTCTACCACCGCGGCAGCTACCGCCACCTCGCCTGACGCACGGTTGCACCACCAGGGGCTCGGGGCTCTGCTGACTTGCGGCTCCGCCGCGTGGGCGAGGAGATCTGGCGCCGGGGTCACATGCGAAAGTGCCTGACCGTTTACGTACGGATCACCTTGCAAGGGTCGGCGTCGCAGTTCCCCGAGCCCCTGGTGGTGCACCGTGTGCCTAGTCTGCGGCGGGCCGGCCACGGCCGGCCTTGAGGTCGGAGCGGTGGCGCTTGTTGGAGAGCCGACGTTCGATCATGCCGCGGGTGGGCTTGGTCTTGCGGCGGGTCTTGGGCGGCGGGGCGGTGGCTTCGCCGAGCAGAGCGGCCATCCGGGCGGCGGCCACCTCGCGGTTGCGCCACTGGGAGCGGTGCTCGGAGGCGCGGACCACCAGGATGCGGCCGTCCACCAAGCGGGAGGCGAGCCGTTCGAGGGCGCGGTCCTTCCAGACCTGGGGCAGGGCGTCCGAGGCTGCCAGGTCGTAGCGGAGCTCGACCTGGGTGTCGGAGGTGTTGACGTGCTGGCCACCGGGGCCGGAGGAACGGGAGAAGCGCCAGACGAGCTCGGCGTCGGGGACGACGACCGATCCCCGGACGCGGATGGGCTCGGGCATGGGCCCATCATCTCGCGCCGGTGCGGCGAGGTCACCAGGTTTACGCCTGGGAGAATGGGCGGTGTGATAGAGCTCGGCTACGCCCTCTCCAACCGCTTCCCCGACCCTCCGCAGACGGACTACCGGACCGCGCCGGTCCGCAGCCTGCGGCACGACCTGTTCTGCGGCGACGTCTACCTGGATGCGGACGGCGCGGAGTTGTCCACAGGCTGGGGATGGGTGCCGGTGCTGGACTTCGCCTGGGCACTCTGCGACAGCGTCGAACAGCTCGACCAGGACCCACGCGGCAGCCGTTCCGCCGCCGTGCAGACCTACGACCTGGACTTCACCCAGAACACCGAGCTGCTCCGGTTCGCCCGCCGCTTCGGCCTGGTCGAGATCAGCGCCACCTGGCTGCCGGACGAACCGATCGCGGTGGTCCGCCACGCCGATCTGCGGCGGGAGGCCCGGGATTTCCTGCAGGACGTCCTGGCCGACCTGTTCGACCTGCACGAGGGACTGGCCGACAACCCGAACATCTGGACGGTTCAGGGGAAGTTTCCCCGGGTCTGAGTCCCCATCAGGGTCCCGGCATGAGAAATTGGCGGCCGCGGCAGGAACCACCGGCCCCGCCGCCCGCGTTCTTCCGACAAAAGCGACGAAGGGACACCACACCATGCCAGTGAGCCTCTCCAAGGGCGGCAACGTCTCGCTGACCAAGGAGGCCCCCGGCCTCACCGCGGTCAACGTGGGCCTCGGGTGGGACGTACGCACCACCACGGGTGCCGAGTTCGACCTGGATGCCAGTGCCATCGTGCTCAACGCTGAGGGCAAGGTGCTGTCCAACGGGCACTTCGTGTTCTTCAACAACACCAGCACCCCCGACAGCACCGTCGTGCACACCGGCGACAACCGCTCCGGCGAGGGCGCCGGCGACGACGAGGTCATCAAGGTCAACCTGGCCGGCCTGCCGGCCGAGGCGGCCCGGATCACCTTCCCGGTGTCGATCTACGACGCCACCACCCGGGGCCAGAGCTTCGGCCAGGTCCGGAACGCCTACATCCGGGTGCTGAACCAGGCGGGCGAGGCCGAGATCGCCCGCTACGACCTCTCCGAGGACGCCGCCACCGAGACCGCCATGATCTTCGGCGAGCTCTACCGCAACGGCGCCGAGTGGAAGTTCCGCGCCATCGGCCAGGGCTACGCCTCCGGCCTGGCGGGCATCGCGCAGGACTTCGGCGTCAGCCTCTGACGGTCCGACCATGACTGAGGGGCGCGGGGAGTGATCCCCGCGCCCCTCAGTCGTGCCTGACGTCAGCTCAGCTCCGCCCGGAGCTGGGCGACCTGGATGATCTCGGTGTCGTCGTGCGCGGTCAGGTCGACCACCTCGGGCCTGGCGTGCTGCTCGTCGGGCTCCGGGGCCGCCACGGGCTGCTCGACCGGCTGCTGCCGGGCGGCGTACCGGGCGCTCTCGGCCAGTGCCTCGTCGCCGAGCACGTCGGCCAGGTCGCCCTGGGCGCCGAGCTCGGTCACGCTGCCCACGGCGGGCGCCGGGGCGGCGGCCCGGACGGCGGCGGCACCGGCCGCACTGTTGCGGCCGAAGAAGCTGAAGTTCGGCACCCGCGAGGCGGGCCTGGCCCGCTGCCGGACCACCACCACCGACTCGGCCGCCGCACCCGCCGCGGCCAGCACCGGGCGCTCCGGCGCGGCGCCGAGCTGACGGACCGTCGGGACGGTCTCGGGCAGCGCCGCGGAGCGCAGCGCGACGGCGGCCCGCTGATCGCTCTCCCGCCGTGCCTCGGCCCGCTCGGCCGCCTGCTCCAGCTGCCGCAGCACGGACGCCGCGCGGACGTACGCGGCCGGAGAGGCGGGGTACTTGGGGCGGGTGGCGGCCAGGGCCCGCTGGTGCGCCTCGGCCTCCTTGAGGGCCTGCTCGGCGACGCTCACGGCCCGCTCCCGGAGCAGCCGGGCGATCTCGGTCTCGGCCTTGGCCAACCGGGACTTCTCGGCGGTCAGCCGGCGGCCGAACCGGGTGGCCCGCTCCTCGGCCACCTCGGCGGCGTACTCGGCCTCGGCGAGCTGCTCCTCGAAGCGCTCCTCGGACCGCTTGCGGCGGGTGGCGGCGAGTTCGGCGGCCAGCCGGGAGGTGCGGTCGCGCTGGCGCAGCACGACGCCGACACCGACCGCGGCGAGCACCGCCGCGATCCCGACCGAACGCACCACGAGGGTGTCCGGACTGGCCGCGAGTGCACCGAGGGAAGCGACGACGAGTACGCCGATGGCGATCGGCGGCACAGAGCGGCCGAGGACGGAGGAGTGCCGGTGGCGTCCGCGAGACATGCCAAAGAAACTAGCGTGCGAATTGGGGCGCTGTCAGCCTGGGACCCGTTTCCGCTCTTGACAGTTCGTCACGGCCACCGCCGGTGACGGCGGCCCGACACCCCGTCAGCGCGGCGAGGGAGCCGACCCGGTCGGCCCTTCGTGGTCCTCCGGGAGCCGACAGACGTGCTGCAGCCAGAGCGCGGCGGCGACCACCGCGACCCCGGCCAGCACGGCGAAGCCCGCCGTGATCGCCTGCGAGGAGCGGGCCGGGTTGTCCAGCTGGCTCAGCAGGTGGATACCGGTGCCCGCGTACACGCCGGTCACCACGGCCGACACCAGGGCGCTGGCCTGAGCCAGCACCACCGCCCTGGCGGCGCCCAGCGGGTCCACGCCCTTGGCGCCGGGCTGCCGCTCGCGGACCGCCTTGAGCCGGGAGCGGAGCGAGATCGCGGTGGCCAGCAGGACGACCGCGACGGCCGCGAGCACGATCGGGGCGGCGGTGGGCACGCCGGGCAAGTGACCCAGCGAGTCCCACAGCCGGGCGCCGGCCCAGGCGAGCGCCGTCGCCACGGCGGCGATGGCGAGCAGCAGGCGGAGGCGGAGCGGCTTCACGGAAGTCCTTCCCGGGCGGGTGAACGGGCGGTGCGAGATCCTGACGGCTGGTCAGCCCACCGTACCGGCGCTCACCCGGTCGGACGGCCGACAGGATCGGGAAGTTCCTGGACCCTCCGGCAATTGGGGGGCGGAGGAAGGAGCGGCGTTGGGGTGCGTGCCTCGGCGGTGCCGAGGAGGGAGTCCATGCGGAGCATCGGCGACCGACGAGAAGCCGGCGAGGTGCGTGCCCCGGCGACGCGACGCCGCCCACCAATTGCCGGAGGGTCTCACTCGGGCAGTCGGAGTTGGATGTCGTCGCGCCGCTTGACGCCCTGGCCGGGCTGGTCGGCGATCTCCTTGAGCAGGTCGGCCACCCGGCCCAGGCCCGGCAGCTCGCCGTCCGGGTCGGCGTCCTGCCAGGGGGCGAGCACGAAAGCCCGCTCGTGCGCCCGGGGGTGCGGCAGCAGCAGCTCGGGCTCGTCGCTGGTGACGCCCTCGTACGCCAGGATGTCGACGTCCAGGGTGCGCGGGCCCCAGCGGACGGTGCGGACCCGGCCGAAGGCGTCCTCGACCGCGTTGGCCCGCTCCAGCAGCGAGTGCGGCGGCAGCGTGGTGCGCAGCACCACCACGGCGTTGAAGTAGCTGGGCTGCTCGTCCGGACCGCCCAGCGCCTCGGTCTCGAAGACCGCGGAGACGGCGGTGATCCGCACCCCGGGGGTGTCCTCCAGTGCGTCCACCGCGCCCTGCAGGGTCTCCAGGCGGTTGCCCAGGTTGCTGCCGAGGGCGACCACGGCGCGGCGCGGGTTGTGCAGGGTCGAGTCGGCGGTGTCGACCCGGCGTTCCAGGTCGAACGTGGTCGGCGAGGCGGTCGGGTCGCTGGTGCTCATCAAGATCCCTCTGCGGCTTCGGGGGCGGGACGGGCCACGGACGTCACGCGCGGCCCCGGTGGATGGTGATCGTGACGTCGTCGAACGGCACGGTGATCGGGGCGTCCGGCTTGTGCACGGTGACCTCGACCTCCTCGACGGCGTCGTGCGCGAGGCACTGGTCGGCGATCCGCTGGGCCAGCGTCTCGATCAGGTCGACCGGCTCGCCGGAGATGATCGCGGTGACCTCCTCGGCCACCACGCCGTAGTGCGCGGTGCGGGTCAGGTCGTCGCCGGAGGCCGCCGGGCGGGTGTCCAGATAGAGCACCAGGTCGACCACGAAGGTCTGGCCCTCGATCCGCTCACGTTCGAAGACGCCGTGGTGGCCCCGGGCGCGGAGGCCCCGCAGAGTGACGCGGTCCAGCAACTCACTTCTCCCATGTGGACAGGCCCCGCACAGGGCGGGGCACCGGGCCTCGTCGCCCGCGACCTTCGAATCTACCTGCCGGCAAGGACGAACCCCGACCGTCCTACCCGGCACCGCGCGGCGCCACGCGCGCCGGAACGGCCATTGACGTGAACATCCGGTGCATGTTGGCGCAACACTCCCGCCGTCGGCCGGATTCCCGGCCTCAGCGCCCCTCGATCAGTCCTCGTCCTCGTCGTCGCCGCTGGTCAGCACGGGTGAACCGTGGTGCGACCAGAGCTTCCAGCCGGCCGGGGTCCGGCGGAACAGGTTGGTCGAGACCACCTTCCCACCGACCAGCGGACCGAGTTCGCCCTCCTCCTCGGCCTCCCCGCCGGAGAGAATGTTCTCGGTGCACGTGACCAGGGCCACATCGCCCTGCACCTCGCACTCCACGTCGGTCAGGAAGAACTGGATGTACTCCGTGTTCATCATGATCAACATGTACGAACGGGTCACCTGGGCCCGGCCGCGCAGCACCGGCCAGCCGGGGTGCACACAGACCGCCCCGGTCTTGTCGTCCGCCTCACCGGGGCCCAGCCAGGCGGCCTCGACGCCCTCCAGGTTCCCGTTCTCCAGCGCCTCGTAGAGCGCCTGGTTGGCTGCCAGGACGGCCTCGCGGTCCAACTCCGCCGCCGTCGCCCGGTCACCGATCGACCTACCGTCACCCGCCATGCTTCCTCCGCAGTGCCAAGCCAGCGTCCCCTCCGGGGCCCACGTCACCGCCCCCTTCGTGCAGCCCGTTCCCAGGCCGCGACCACTCGTACGGCGTCGGCGGTGCCGGCCACGTCGTGCACCCGGACCGCCCACGCACCTGCCTGGGCCGACAGCACCGAGACGGCCGCGGTGGCGTCGTCCCGCTGCCTGGCCGGGCGCGGCTCCCCGGTTTCCGGGTCGGCGAGCAGCGTACCCAGGAACCGCTTGCGCGAAGCGGCCACCAGTACGGGGCGCCCGAGCGCGGTCAGCTCGCCCAGCCGGCCGAGCAGCGCCCAGTTGTGCTCGGAGGTTTTGGCGAAGCCGAGCCCCGGGTCCAGCACCAACTGCTCCTCCTTCACCCCCGCCGCGGTCAACGCGGCCATCCGGCCGGTCAGTTCGGCCACCACGTCGGCCACCACGTCCTGATAGACCGCCAGCTCGTCCATGTCCGCGGACTGCCCCCGCCAGTGCATCACCACGAACGGCGCCCCGGTGGCCGCCACCACCCCCGCCATCTCCGGATCGGCCAGCCCGCCCGAGACGTCGTTCACCAGCCGGGCCCCGGCCGCCACCGCCTGCTCGGCAACCGCCGCCCGCATGGTGTCCACCGACACCACCACCCCCGCCGCCGCAAGCTCCCGGACCACCGGGATCACCCGCCGCAGCTCCTCCTGCTCCGTCACCCGCTGCGCCCCGGGCCGGGTCGACTCCCCCCCGACATCGACCAGATCGGCCCCCCGCGCGGTCAGCGCGAGCCCGTGCGCCACGGCTGCCGCCGGGTCCAGCCACAGCCCCCCGTCCGAGAACGAGTCGGGGGTCACGTTGACCACCCCCATCACAGCGCAGCGGTCAAGACGCGAGAGCCCGGGCAGGTTGTTCATGCCGCCATTATCGGCACACGCTACGGAAGCCAGGGGCTCGGGGAACTGCGACGCCGACCTCGTAAAAGGTGATCCGTGCGTAGCGGGTCAGGCACTTTCGCCTGTTGCCCGCCGGCCACGAACCGTCGCCGTTCCCCGAGCCCCTGGATGGTGCAACTTCCCTAGGCGGCCTGCGTGAGCGGAGGGGTCTCCGGCATCAGCCCCTGCCGCTGCCGCTTGCGCCCGAACCGCGGCATCCCCAGGGTGATGAACGCCTCCGCCTGCATCGCGGCGAAGCCGATCCTCGGCAAGTCCCTGGTCTGCGGATACACCAGGAACCGCGGCTCCCACTCCGGCTGGAACTTCGCGTTGAACTTGTACAGCGACTCGATCTGGAACCACCGCGAGGAGAACACCAGCAGCCCCCGCCAGGCCCGCAGCACCGGCCCGGCCCCGATCCGCTCACCCCGCGCCAGCGCCGAGCGGAACATCGCGAAGTTGAGCGAGACCCGCCGCACCCCGAGCGCCGGCACGGCCTGCAGGGCCGCCACGATCAGCAGCTCGTTCAGCCCCGGGTCGGCCGCCCGGTCACGCCGCATCAGCTCCAGTGAGATGCCGTCAGACCCCCACGGCACGAAGTGCAGTACCGCCTTGAGGTCGTCGCCGGCCTCGCCCTCCTCGGGCGCCTTGTGGGCGGTGACCACCACGCAGTCGTCGTCGCCCGGGTCGCCGAACCGGCCGAGCGCCATCGAGAAGCCGCGCTCGGTGTCGGTGCCGCGCCAGCGGGCGGCGGCGTCGGCGATCCGGTGCTTCTCCTCCAGGGCCAGGTCGCCGACCCGGCGGACCTGGCAGGAGTAGCCGTTGCGCTCGATCCGCTTCACCATCTGCCGGACGTTGCGCATCGCCCGCCCGGAGAGCGAGAAGGTGGTGGCGTCGACGATCGCCTCGTCGCCGAGCTCGATCGCGTCCAGGCCCGCCTCCCGGGTCCAGATCTCGCCGCCCAGCTCGCTGCAGCCCATCACGGCCGGCACCCAGGCCCGCTCGCGGGCCTCGGTCATGAACACCTTGATCGCACCGGGCCAGGCCTCGTAGTCGCCCACCGGGTCACCGGAGGCGAGCATCACGCCGGAGACCACCCGGTACGAGATCGCCGCCTTGCCGGTCGGCGAGAACAGCACGCTCTTGTCCCGGCGCAGCGCGAAGTAGCCCAGCGAGTCCCGCTCGCCGTGCCTGTCGAGCAGCGCCCGGACCTTGACCTCGTCCTCGGCGGTCAGCTCCGGCTGGGGCTTCTCCGGCCGCAGCGCCAGGTACGCGGTGGTGCCCGCGGTCAGCAGACCGAGCGCGCCGAGCGAGTACCCCACGTACCAGGCGACCCGGTCGGAGCGGTAGTGGATCGGGCCCTCGAAGCCGAACAGGCCGTACGCCACGTGCTCCAGCCGCTCGAACAGGCTCGGGTCACCGAGCTCCGAGCCGTGCCTGACCCCGACGATCACCAGTCCGAGCCCGACGCTGACCAGGGTCAGCAGGACGAACGCGACCACCGCCCGCCAGCGGGTGCGCGGGTCGGCCTTGGCGTAGAACTCGCGGTGGTGCACCAGCAGCACCGCGAACAGCACCATCGAGATCACCGCCGGGCCGACCTGGTGCCAGCGCAGCAGGTGCAGGCCGGCCCCGATCGGGAGCAGCACGCAGACCGCGCGCCAGGCCCGGCGCTTCCGGCGGCGCAGCGCGTGCGCCAGTATCACCAGCAGCAGGCCGACCATCAGGGTGCCGGCCGCGGCCAGCGTGGTGGTGCCGCCCGGGAGCTGCCCGGCCAGCCAGTGCATCCTGGTGTTGCGCAGCTTGGGGAACACCGCACAGGCGATGTCGACCAGGCCGATCAGCAGAGCGGCGTACCCGACCGCACCGGGCAGCCAGGCACGGGGCACCGCGGCAGCCTGGGTACGCAGGTTCTGGAACCGGCGGCGCGGCTGTTCCTGCGGCGCCTCGGCGGACGGCTCAACGGGCACTGGAACGCTCATGGAGAGTCAGCGTAGAGGCTGTTGCGGTCCGTTCTGTCACTCCGAAGGCGGAGTTGTGATGAACCTTCATGACAAATCCTTGATCTGGCAATCGGACCGTCAAGTTGGAACCCCAGTACGGTAATTGCTGGAGCCCCCGACGACGGCAGAGCCCTGGGGACGGGTGTGCCCCACCCGCCGAACGGCGGGGTGGGGCTTGGTGGAGCTCGCGGGGCGCACCTCGGCGCCGCACACGGTGGACGCCGCATTCTAGGCCCTCGGTTGCGGCCCCGGAGCACCCTCGTGACTACCCGTCCGGCGCAGCCCCACTGGCCCGGGCCCGACCGCCCGCAGCACGATGGTCCGTGACCCCCGCCGTGCTGACGGACGTTCAGTAGGAGAACCATGCTCAGTACCCGTGCACTCTTCCAGCAGATCTATGCCGACGACGAGGCGTACCAGCTGTTCTGCAGCGTCGCCGCCGGTGGCGAGGACCAGGGCGGCTGGGAGAACGAGCGGATCACCGAACTCACCAACGACCCGGTGCTCGCCCCCAAGATCGCCCGGCACGGCGCGGACGAGCGCAAGCACGGCCGGATCTTCACCCAGCTGCTCAACAAGCGCGGCCTGAGCAAGGTCTCGATCCCCGGCGACACCGACTACTGCATGCTGCTCGAACGCCAGGGCATCGGCCTCTCGCACGACCGGCTCAAGTCCACCGCCCCGCTCGACGACCGGGAGATCATCACCTACCTGGCGCACAGCCGGGTCACCGAACAGCGCGCCTCGGAGCAGATGCGGCAGCTGGTGAAGGCGTACGAGTCCAACCCCGAGCTCGACAAGGCCCTGCGGATGATCTCCGCCGACGAGGACAACCACCTCGCCTACTGCCACGAGGAGCTCCTCCGGCTCGCGGCGGCGGGCCACGAGCCGTACATCCGGCACACCCTGGAGTCCATCGCCCGGGGCGAGATCCGCACCCACCGCGACGTCGGGCTGGCCGTGATGGCCGCGATGGGGCGCATCCTCGGCTGGCCGCGCTACCAGCGCCTCCTGCTGGCCGCCGGGCTGCACGGGCTCTACCTCTACGAACGCGCCATCGGCTGGCGCCGGATGGTCTCCCTCACCATGCCCACCAAACGCAACGCCCTCGGCTGAGGCCGCTCTGCCCTCCGGACATCAGCCAGGCACTCCCCAGGGGCTCGGGGAACTGCGACGCCGACCCTTGCAAGGTGATCCGTACGTAGGTGGTCAGGCACTTTCGCAGTGACCCGCACGCCAGATCTCCTCGCAGTTCCCCGAGCCCCTGTCTGCCGCAAGCGTGTGCCGACAGCTAGCGCCCGATGATCAAGCTCATCGCTTCGGCCCGGGTCGCCGGGTCGCGGAGCTGGCCGCGGACCGCCGAGGTGATGGTCTTGGCGCCCGCCTTGCGGATGCCGCGCATCGACATGCACATGTGCTCGCACTCGATCACCACGATGGCCCCGCGCGGCTCCAGGATCCGCATCAGCGAATCCGCGACCTGGCTGGTCAGCCGCTCCTGGACCTGGGGGCGGCGGGCGTAGACGTCGACCAGCCTGGCCAGCTTGGAGAGGCCGGTGATCTTGCCGCTGGGGGACGGGATGTACCCGACGTGCGCGACGCCGCGGAACGGCACCAGGTGGTGCTCGCAGGTGGAGAACACCTCGATGTCCTTGACCAGCACCATCTCGTCGTGGCCGAGGTCGAAGGTGGTGGTGAGGACGTCCTCCGGCTCCTGCCAGAGCCCGGCGAATATCTCCTGGTACGCCCGGGCCACCCGGGCCGGGGTCTCGAGCAGTCCCTCGCGGTCCGGGTCCTCGCCGACGGCGATGAGCAGCTCGCGGACGGCGTTCTCGGCACGCTTCTGGTCGAACGTCCCGATGGCGGCGGCGTCCTGCTCCAGGGTCACCGGGTCGATCATGCGTGCCTCGCTTGGTTCAAGGGTGAAGGGCCGAGCAGCACGAATGCCGCGCCTCCAGGGTACAAACCCTGGTGACGCGGCATCCATTCCGTACCGGTCGGTCAGCTTTCGGCCGGAGTCTCCGGGTGCTTGACCGTGTCGACCACCGGGGCCGCGATCTCCGGCTGAGCGGCGTTGGTGAGCGCCAGCTCCTTCGGGGACTGCACCGGCGGACGGGTGGACGGCGTACGACGGGACGAGCCCGTCCAGGCCGGCCGGGCCGGGCGCCTGACGATGGAGCGGAAGATCTCGGCGATCTGCTCCTTGTTCAGGGTCTCCTTCTCGAGGAGCTCAAGCACCAGGTTGTCGAGCACGTCGCGGTTCTCGACCAGGATCTCCCAGGCCTCGTTGTGCGCGTTCTCGATGAGCTTCTTGACCTCCTCGTCCACCAGCCCGGCGACCTCTTCCGAGTAGTCGCGCTGGTGGCCCATCTCGCGGCCCAGGAACGGCTCGGAGTCACTCGTGCCGAACTTGATCGCCCCGAGCCGCTCGGTCATCCCGTACTGGGTGACCATGGCGCGGGCGGTGGCGGTGGCCTTCTCGATGTCGTTCGAGGCGCCGGTGGTCGGGTCGTGGAAGACCAGCTCCTCCGCCGCGCGCCCGCCCAGCATGTACGCCAGCTGGTCGAGCATCTCGTTACGAGTGGTCGAGTACTTGTCCTCGTCCGGGAGCACCATGGTGTAACCCAGGGCCCGGCCGCGGGACAGGATGGTGATCTTGTGCACCGGGTCCGCGTTGGGGGAAGCCGCCGCGACCAGGGCGTGACCGCCCTCGTGGTACGCGGTGATCTTCTTCTCCTTCTCGGACATGATCCGAGTGCGCTTCTGCGGTCCGGCAACGACCCGGTCGATGGCCTCGTCCAGGATGTTGTTGTCGATCAGCTTCTTGTCCGAACGGGCCGTCAGCAGGGCGGCTTCGTTCAGGACGTTGGAGAGATCGGCACCGGTGAAGCCGGGGGTGCGCTTGGCGACGGCCTTGAGGTCGACGTCCGGCGCGACCGGCTTGCCCTTCTGGTGCACCTTGAGGATCTCCAGGCGGCCCAGCAGGTCCGGGCGGTCGACCGCGATCTGGCGGTCGAATCGGCCGGGGCGCAGCAGCGCCGGGTCCAGGATGTCCGGGCGGTTGGTGGCGGCGATCAGGATGACGCCGCCCTTCACGTCGAAGCCGTCCATCTCGACCAGCAGCTGGTTGAGAGTCTGCTCGCGCTCGTCGTGACCGCCGCCGAGGCCGGCGCCGCGGTGGCGGCCGACCGCGTCGATCTCGTCGACGAAGACGATCGCCGGGGCGTTCGCCTTGGCCTGCTCGAACAGGTCACGGACCCGGGAGGCACCGACACCGACGAACATCTCGACGAAGTCGGAGCCGGAGATGGAGTAGAACGGGACGCCCGCCTCGCCGGCCACGGCACGCGCCAGCAGGGTCTTGCCCGTCCCGGGCGGGCCGTACAGCAGCACGCCCTTGGGGATCTTGGCGCCGACCGCCTGGAACTTGGCCGGCTCCTGCAGGAACTCCTTGATCTCGTGGAGCTCCTCGACCGCCTCGTCCGCGCCTGCGACGTCGGAGAAGGTGGTCTTCGGGGTGTCCTTGGTCAGCAGCTTGGCCTTGGACTTGCCGAACTGCATGACCCGCGAGCCGCCGCCCTGCATCTGGTTCATCAGGAAGAGGAACACCAGCACGATGATGACGATCGGCAACATCGACAGCAGCACGCTGACGAAGGTGGACTGCTTCTCGGGGACGACGGTGTAACCGTTGGGAACCAGGCCGGGGTTCTTGCTCAGGTCGGCCGCGACAGCGGCGCCCTGGTCTCCGATGTACGAGGCCTGGAACTTGGAGCCGGAGGGAACCTTGCCATTGCTGCCAACCGGCAGCTTCTGACCGTCCCTCAGCTCGACCTTGATCAGATTCGAGTCGCCGGTGGTGATCTGCACCGACTTCGCCTGATTGTTGTTGATCGCAGCCACGATCTGGCTGGTGTCCACCGTCTTGGAGCCGCTCGAGTCGGAGACGACCTGCATCAGCACAATGACGGCTAGGACGGCCAGCACGATCCACATGATCGGCGCACGGAAGTATCGCTTGACGTCCATCCATGCGGGGCGTTGCCGCCCCGTCCCTCCTGCCACTCAACGGCGCTGCACGGCTGTGGGCCGTCGGCGCATTCCGGGTATGTGCTCATCAGAAGAGCGGTTAATGGGACCGTACCGCAGTCCTCTCCGCCCAAGGCGGGAGCACGACGACTACGACGTATTTTCCTACCCCCGCACAACGGGCGGGAACATCGCACTGTTCCCGCCCGTCGCCCGATTGGGGCAGCTGTTGTCCGACGGTCCGTCAGCCCCCGTAGACGTGCGGGGCCAGCGTGCCGATGAACGGCAGGTTGCGGAGCTTCTCGGCGTAGTCCAGGCCGTAGCCGACCACGAACTCGTTCGGGATGTCGAACCCGACGTACTTGACGTCGATCTCGACCTTGGCCGCGTCGGGCTTGCGGAGCAGGGTGCAGACCTCCAGCGAGGCCGGGCCGCGCGAGCCCAGGTTGCCCAGCAGCCAGGACAGCGTCAGACCGGAGTCGATGATGTCCTCGACGATCAGGACGTCACGGCCGGCGATGTCGGTGTCGAGGTCCTTCAGGATCCGGACCACGCCGGAGGACTTGGTGCCCATCCCGTAGGAGGAGACCGCCATCCAGTCCATCGTCACCTGCGAGTGCAGCGCGCGAGCCAGGTCGGCCATCACCATCACGGCGCCCTTGAGCACGCCGACGATCAGCAGATCCCGTCCGGCGTAGTCCTGGTCGATCCGCGCCGCCAGCTCCAGCAGCTTGGCGTCGATCTCGTCCTTGCTGATGAGCACCTTCGCCAGGTCGGCGCCCATGTCGTTGTGATCCACCGGGGATACGTCCTCAAACGTTCGGGGTCCTGTGTCGGCGGCGGCCCTGCGACCAGGTGTTCACTTGTCAGTCGCTCTGTCGCCGAAACACCAGCGTGCCACACCTACGGGTGACCTCCACGCCACCGGGTAGGTGCAACGGCCCCTGGCCGCGCCAGCCGGTCACCAGCAGGTCCACGGTTTCCAGGTGACGGGCGAACAGATCCCCGGCCGGGCAGCCCGCCCGGAGCGCGGCCCGGCGGAGCAGCCGGCGGCGGACGGCGCAGGGCAGTTCGGCCAGCTTCGAGACGTCCAACGCCCCTTCGGCCGTCCGGAGGTCGCGCTCGGCCAGCGCGGCCCACTGGTCCAGCGCGTCGGCGTCGTCCCGGAACAGCCGGGCGGTCCTGGCCAGCGCCTCGACCACTCCGGCGCCGAGGTGCTTCTCCAGCACCGGCAGCACCTCGTGCCTGACCCGGGAGCGGGTGTAGGCCGGGTCGCTGTTGTGCGGGTCGTCCCAGACCGGGATGGACTGGGCGGAGCAGGCCTGTCGGGTGGCGGCCCGGTCGAGCTCCAGCAGCGGGCGGCGGTAGCGGCCCTTCTGCGCGGGCATCCCGGCCAGCGAGCGGGAGCCGGAGCCGCGGGCCAGGCCGAGCAGCACCGTCTCCGCCTGGTCGTCCCTGGTGTGGCCGAGCAGTACGGCCTCCGCGCCGAGCCGGTCGGCGGCCTCGTCCAGCGCGGCGTACCTGGCCTCCCGGGCGGCGTTCTCCGGGCCGCCCTGACGGCCCACCAGCACCGGGACCGCCTCCACCGGGTCCAGGCCCAGCTCGCGCAGCCGCTCGGCCACCTGCTGGGCCCGCTCGGCCGAACCGGCCTGGAGTCCGTGATCCACCGTCACCGCGCCGACCCGCAGGCCGAGCTTGGGCGCCTCGAAGGCGGTGGCGATGGCGAGCGCCATCGAGTCGGCGCCACCGCTGACCGCGACCAGCACCAGCGGGGAGCCGGGCGCGGCGGGCGTACGGGGCAGGCCGGAGGGGTGTCGGCGGGCGTTGCCGATCAGGGTGGTGGCACCGGCGGCGCCACTCAGGGCGAGCTCGGACGGGCGGCTGCGGGGCGCCCGGGCGGCGGGGGTGGTCTCGCCCAGGTCGGCGGCGAGCTCGGCGAGCGTACGGCGGACGGCGAGGCGTATCGCCGCGACAGCGGGGTGTGGTCCCACGGGTAAGCACTCCTTGGCGGAGAGGCGGAGCGGATGGTGACGCGGCGTCAGCTCACAGTCACCGGGTGCTCACAGATGGTCGCAGAATCCGGGCACCGGCTACGCCACCCGCGCCACCGGTACGACCACCGTCCCACGTACGAGTGAATGAAGAAACGTTCATCCGCAGCCAACGGGTCAACCGGCGCGAACATGCGGACGATCCGGGTCGCTCAGGGAGTCACCCGGGCCACCCAGGCGGCCGGGTTGTGGATCTCCTCGCGGGTCGGCAGCGTGTTCGGCGAGGTCCAGACCCGGTTGAAACCGTCCATCCCGACCCGGTTCACCACGCCGCGGACGAAGACCGCACCGTCCTGGTACTGCCGCAGCTTGGCGTCCATCCCGAGCAGCCGACGGATCACCAGATCCAGCCGGCCCGCACCACCGGCCCGGCGCAGCTGGAACTTCTCCCGGATCTCCGCCACGCTCGGCACCACGGCCGGGCCGACCCCGTCCATCACCACGTCGGCATGCCCCTCCAGCAGGGACATCACCGCGGTCAGCCGGTTCAGCGTCTCCCGCTGCTGCGGGGACTGGACCGCCTCCAGCAGGGTGCCCCGGCGCTCCTCGCCCCGCCCGGCCAGCATCTCCCTGGCCCGGTCCAGCATCGCCGCCGGATCGACGTCGGTCTGGGCCAGGAAGGACTGCACCTCGGACTGGATGTGGTCGCGCAGCCACGGCACGGCGGTGAACTGGGTCCGGTGGGTCTCCTCGTGCAGACAGACCCAGAGCCGGAAGTCGTGCGGGTGCACGTCCAGTTCGCGCTCGACCTGGACGATGTTCGGCGCCACCAGCAACAGCCGACCCGGGGTCAGCGGCCGGAGCGCCCGACGCGGCGTGTCCAGGATGCCCGCCGGACTGTCCGGAGCCTCCGGCAGCGCACCGGGGAACTCGGCCGGGGCGAAGGTCTCGTACTGGCCCAGCACCTTCCCCGACAGGAACGCCAGCACCGCACCGACCTCGACCCCGGTGGCCTTCTCGCCGAGCGAACCCAGCGCCGCCGAACCGGGCGAGTCCGAACGCCGGGCCTGCAGCTTCTCCACCAGCGGCCGGACGACGGTCCGGAAGCCCGCCACGTTGGCCCTGATCCAGCCCGGCCGGTCCACCACCAGCACCGGGGTGGCATCCATCGTCAGCAGGCTGCTCGATCCCATCCGGGTGAACGCCCGGACGTGCTCCTCCGCCTCCAGCGCGTGCCGACGCAGCTCCGAGACCACCGCCCGCGCCTCACCCCGGCTCACCACCGGGCCCGGCCGGGCCAGCCGGATCGCCGTCGCGACCGCGAGATCCCAGTCGACCATCCCAGCCCCGCCACGCGCGCTCGTCATGCCCTCACCGTACGGGACCGTGCCCCTGAGGCACACGCCTAAGTTGCACTACCCAGGGGCTCGGGGAACTGCGAGGAGATCTGGCGCTCGGGTCACTGCGAAAGTGCCTGACCACTTACGTACGGATCACCTTGCACGAGGTCGGCGTCGCAGTTCCCCGAGCCCCTGATGGCTGATGCCCGGAGAGCGGGTGCCCCCAGCTAGTGGCACCCGCAGTTGGCCAGTTGCCCCACGACCCGGTCGACCGCCGCCCGAGCGGCGTCGGGTGCAGCGGTGGTGCGGGTCATCAGGGCGAAGGCGAGCGCCCGGCCGTCCGCGTCCAGCACGGTGCCCGCCAGCGTGTAGATGCCGCTGCCGCCCAGTGTGCCGGTCTTGGCCCGGACGATGCCGATCCCGTTCTGCGCCCGGGTCGCGGTGCCGAACCGGTTGAGCAGCGTCCCGGTGAACCCGGCGATCGGCAGGCCGGTGAGCACCGGCCGCAGCCGGGGATGTTCGGGCGCAGCGGCGAGCGCCAGCACCTTGGAGAGCACCAGCGGAGAGATCTGGTTGCCGGTGTGCAGGCCGCTGCCGTCGTGCAGGACCACGCCCGCCGTCGGGACGCCGAGCTTCTCCAGGGTCTGCCGGGTGGCGGCGGAGGCGCCGTCGAAGCTCGCGGGCTGCTGGGCGGCGATCGCGACCTGACGGGCCATCGCCTCGCTGAGGGTGTTGTCCGACGTGGTGAGCAGGCGTTCGATCAGCCGGGCGACGGTGGGCGACTCGACGGCGGCGAGCCGCTCGGCCCCGGCGGCGGCCGTACCGGCCTTGGGCTTGCCCTGGACGGCCACGCCCTCGGCGGCGAGCGCCGCGGCGAAGGCCTCGGCGGCCTGACCTGCGGGGTCGTAGACCCGGGCCGGGCCCTCGTCAGTGGACTTCGGGTCGATCCGGGCCTCGTTGACCATCAGCGCGGTGACGGAGGCGATGTTCATCGCGTCGTGCTGCGGGTGGTTCAGCGGGCCGGTGTACATCGTGGTGTCGAAACCGAGCTTGACCGAGCTCACCCCGGCGGCCTTGAGAGCGGCCGCGGTGCGCTTCGCCAGTTCGGCGACGGTCGCGGGAGCGGTGTCGGGGTCCACCGGCAGGCCGCCGACCCTGACCTGGTCGGCGGGGAGGGTGGACAGGGTCGGGTCGCCGCCGCCGACCAGGACGATCTCGTCCGGAGCTGCGCCCTTGACCACCTTGGTGGCCAGCCGGGTGTCGCCGGGGATCAGTTCGAGCGCGGCCAGTGCGGTGAGCAGCTTGGTGGTGGAGGCCGGGGTGGCGGGGTTGTTCTCGCCCGCGCCGTACAGCAGCTGCCCGGTGGCGCCGTCGGTGACGGCGAGACTGAGGGTGCCGAGTGCCTTGTCCTGGAGCAGGGCGGCCAGGTCGCGCTGGAGCCCGGCGGTGGTCGGCATCCCCTCCGCCCCGGTCGTACTGGCGGCCAGCACGGCCCCGCCGGTGGCAACCGCCTTGCGCCCGGCGGCGGTTGGCGGCTGTGGCGCACTGCTGCCGGTCTTGCCCAGGCTGGCTCCCGGGCTGGGCTCGGCCCACGCCGGGCTCAGCGCACCCGCTGTCAGCGCCACCCCGAGCATCCCGGCGACCGCCATTCTCCGGCCACGCCCCGCCCCTGCACCTCGCTGCACCGACCAGCCCCTTTCCTGAGCACACCCTGCCGTAGGAGACACTTGGATTCTGTCAGTCCCTACCTTGGAGGAACCGTTGGAGTTCGACGTCCTGATCGAGATTCCGAAGGGCTCGCGGAACAAGTACGAGGTCGACCATGAGACCGGTCGCCTTCGTCTGGACCGGATGCTCTTCACCTCGACCCGCTACCCGGCCGACTACGGCTACGTCGAGGGCACCCTCGCGGACGACGGCGACCCGCTGGACGCGCTGGTCATCCTGGAGGAGCCGACCTTCCCCGGCTGCCTGATCAAGTGCCGTGCCATCGGTATGTTCAAGATGACGGACGAGGCCGGCGGCGACGACAAGCTGCTCTGCGTCCCGGCGACGGACCCGCGCTGGGAGCACCTGCAGGACATCCAGCACGTGTCGGAGTTCGACCGCCTGGAGATCCAGCACTTCTTCGAGGTCTACAAGGACCTGGAGCCCGGCAAGTCCGTCGAGGGCGCCGACTGGGTCGGCCGCGCCGAGGCCGAGGCCGAGATCACGGCCTCGATCAAGCGCCTCGCGGACTCCGGCCACTGAGCCCGGCACCGCGAACGGCCCTGCGGGCCACCCCGGCCGGGGCGAGCAGAGATGCTCGCCCCGGCCGTTTTTCTGTCTGCTTTTACCGACACGGTGTCGGCATGGCGTTGACTTAGGTAAGGCTAACCATAAGAATTGGGGCCAGAGTCCGCGCCGACCGGAGGTCCGCATGACCAACCCTGAGCCCACCCCGTTCTCCACCGTGCTGCGCACCGCCAGTGCCGCGGAGCACGAGGCCGCCGAATCCTCCTCGTTCATGGGGCACCTGCTCAACGGGCGGCTGGGCGTGGAGGCGTACGCGGAGCTCTCGGGCCAGCTCTGGTTCGTCTACCGGGCCCTGGAGGGGCGGGCCGCCGAGCTCGCCGAGCACCCGGTGATCGGTCCCTTCATCGACCCGGCGCTGTTCCGCACCGCCGCTCTGGAGGCCGACCTGCTGCACCTGCGCGGCGCCGACTGGCAGAGCGGGCTGGCCGCCTCGCCCGCCACGGCCGCGTACGTGGCCCGGCTGGAGCAGCTGATCGACAGCTGGCCGGCCGGGTACCTGGCCCACCACTACACCCGCTACCTGGGCGACCTGTCGGGCGGTCAGATCATCCGTGGGATAGCCGAGAAGACCTGGGGCTTCGAGAAGAAGGGCCCCGGGGTGCACTTCTACGTCTTCGAGCAGGTCGGGAACCCCGCCTCCTTCAAGCGCGACTACCGGGCCAAGCTGGACGTGGCCGGCGAGGCGCTGGACGAGGTGGAGCGCCGCCGGGTGACCGAGGAGACCAAGAAGGCGTTCACCCTGAACGGCGCGATCTTCACCGACCTGGACCTGCGGTACCCGCTCAGCGCCTGATCGCGGTAACCCCGTTGCCCTCTGGTGAACTGCACCAGAGGGCAACGGCGTTCGCGGACTACTTGACGGAGCGGCGGCGTAGCAGCACCGTGGTGCCGCCGCCGAGCAGCAGCAGACCGGCCGCGGTGGCCAGCAGCGGGACGATCGGGGTGTCCATCCCGGTGGAGGCCAACTCGCCTGCGACGACGGGGGAACTGTCACTGGTCAGCACCGCACCGCCACTGGGGGCCGGGGTACCGGCGGTGGCCGGGGCCGGGGCCGGGGCCGGGGTCAGGGTGGGCAGCGTGGCGCCCTTCTCGAAGGCCAGCGTGGCGCTGACCGGGTCGAGCGCGGCACCGGCCTGGTAGAAGCCGCCGAACGCGGTGGCGCCCTGCTCGGCCAGGGTGGCCGGGAGCTGATCGAGCGTCACCACGCCGTTGACCGGGGCGAAGCTCGCCTTCGAGACGTCGAGCGAGGCTATCTTCGCACCCGTCAGTTCGGTGACCTTGCCGTCCAGCGCCTTCGACCTCACGTCGGCGGTCAGGAACGCCCCGGCCCGCTCCACCTGGATGCCCAGGTCGGCGAAGGTCAGGTCGAGCTCGTAGCCGCCGTCCTTCGGGTGCGCCAGGAAGCGGACCGAGCCGTCGAACCCGGCCGCGACGGCGTGGGTCTTCAGGTTGTACGCACCACTGCCGCCGCCGAACCGGTAGTCGGCCGCGCCGCCGCCGAACTCCACCTTGCCGGACGCCGCCGGGGTGGCCAGGTACTTGCGGAAGGACTCCTTCACGCCCCAGTTCAACGCACCGTCCAGGATGGGCAGTTCGGTGGGCGCCGGGGTGGAGGGGCCGGCCGAGGCGCTCGCCGAAGCCGAAGCCGAAGCACTGGCGCTGGCACTCGCGGAGGGCGAGGCGGAAGCCGAAGCGCTGGCCGAAGCACTCGCGGACGCAGACGCCGAAGCGGTCGCCGAAGGCGAGGCGCTCGGCGTCGACCTGGTCAGCACCAGCTTGACCGGGTCCATCGCCGCACCGGCCTGGTAGAACCCGCCGAACGCCTTCGCACCGTCCTCGGTCAGCACCGTCGGGGTGGCCACCCCGGTGGTGGTGTCGCGGCCGACCGCGAAGGTCACCAGCGGGACGTCCGCGCGCTCGACCAGCTTGGTGGTCTTCGCCTTGGTGGTCGGGTCCTCGGTGGTCTCGGCCGTCACCGCGTCCACCGTGATGGTGCCGGTGCTGCCCGAGGTGGTCAGCTTGAAGTCGGTCAGCGCGATGTCCAACTGGCCCTGGTGGCCGGTGAAGTGCAGTCCGCCGGTGAAGTGCAGTCCGCCGGTGAAGGCGCCGCTGACCGTGTGGGCCGTGCCGTCGTACGCGCCGGTGCCGTCCAGGTGGAAGCTGCCGTCGGCGTTGCGGATGGTGCCGCCGGTCAGCTCGATCTTGCCGCCCTGGGAGGCGGGGCCCTCCAGGTACTTGCGGAAGGACTCCTTGACGCCCCAGTCCAGCGAACCCTGGTCGTAGACCACCGTGGCGGGCCCGGCACCGAAGGCCACCCCGGGCATGCCGACGGCGGTCAGGCCGAGCCCGACCGCGACGGCGGCCAGAGCCGGAAGGGGGGTGCGGTTGCGGCGGGCGCTCTTGGCGGTGACGGGCATGGTGCTGGTACTCCTTCAGGAACGGCGGCGGGGGAGAGAGTTCAGACGGTCCGGCGGCGCCGGACCAGCAGGGTGACGGCCACGGCCGTACCGGCTGCCAGCACCCCGCCGCCGCCGGCGATCCACGGCCAGGGCGAGGAGCCCTGGCCGGTGACCACCGCGACCGGTACGGGGGACACCGGGGCGGCAGCGGGGGTGGCGGTCGGGGCGCTGCCGAGGTCCGGCAGCGGAGGGAGGGCGGCGGCCGGGTCGAGGGCGACGGCGAAGCTCAGCGGGTCCATCGCGGTGCCCGCCGGGTAGAGACCGCCGAAGGCCCTGGCGCCGTCCTCGGTGAGCAGCAGCGGCAGTTCGGCCGCCTTGAGCAGCCCGCCCTCGGGCTTGAGCGCGGCGGCATCGAAGGTGCCGAGCGGGACGGCCGGGAGCTGCTGGGCGGCACCGTCGGCGGCCTTCCCCGCGACGTCGGCCAGCAGCGTGCCCTTGCCGCCGGTCACCTTCACCACCGGATTGGTCAGGCTGAGGTCGAGACCGTACGCGTCACCGGTCTTCATGCCGCGGAACCGGACGGCGCCGGTGAAGGCGGCGGTCAGTTCGCCGGTGGCCGGGTCGTAGCTGCCCTTGGCCGGGGTCCAGCGGAAGAACGCGCCACCGTCGGCGGCACCGTCAGTGAGCTGCCAGTCGCCCTTGGCGATGGTGCCGGTGACGTAGTCCCGGAAGGTCCGGCGGACGCCCCAGTCGAGCGCGCCCTTCGCGAACTCGGTCCGGGTCGCGGCGGGCGAGGCTGACGGCGTGTCGGTGGCGGCCGGAGGCGGCGTCGTCGCCTGCACGGTGGTGGGCGGAGCCGACGGGCTCGGAGCAGCGGCCGCCTTGACGTCGACCGAGACGGTCAGCGGATCCAGCGGCGTACCTGCGGGGTAGAAGTTGCCGAACGCCACCGCGCCCGAAGCGGTCATCGTGGTGGGCACGTTGGAGAGCGTCAGGGTCCCGGACCGACTGCGCAGGTCGATCCCGTCCAGCCCGAGGTCGACCAGCTTGGCCTGGGTGGCACTGGTCACCACCCCGGTGTCCTTGGCCTTGCTGCTGACGTCCGCGTACAGCCCCGCACCACTGCCACCGGCCTTCAGGGCGAACCGGCTGAGCTTCAGGTCGAGGCCGTAACTGCCGTTGGCCTCATGCCCCTTGAAGGTCACCCCACCGGAGAAGGCAGCCGTCAGCGCACCGCTCGCCGGGTCGTACGTGCCGGTCGCGGAGTGGAACCGGAAGGTGTTGCCGCCGACCGTGGCGGCCCCGCCGGTCAGACCCCAACTGCCCTTGGCGATCGGCCCGGTGACGTACGTGAGGAAGGACTGCTTGAGCCCCCAGTCGAGCCGTCCGCCGGAGACCGTGCCGGGTGCGGCCAGTGCCGGGACGCTGGGCAGCGCGACCAGCAGCAGTGCCGCGATCGCCGCGACCAGGGTGGCGACAAGGCGGCGCAGACGTCGCGATACGGGCATGGCGAAGCGCTCCTCGGCAGCGTGGGGTGAGGGCGGGCTCGAAAGAACCCCCCCTTGCGAAACTCAGGTAAGGCTAACCTAATATATGCGTCAAGAGTCACCCCCGGGTCCACCCCTGCTTCACGGTCCGGATGTGCCAGCACCCAGCCAAGGAGCAGCAGTTGACGGGGACCATCCGAAACCGTGCCCGTGCGCTGGGCCTCGCCCTGCTGCTGGCCACCGTCGCCGCCTGCGGCGGGAACGTCGCCGGCACCGGCGCCGCACCGGCGAAGGCCCCGGCCGCACCTGACCGGGTCGAACCGCTCGCGGCGGCCACCCCGGTGCTGCCGACCACCGTCGCCTCGGCCGACGGCCGCCAGGTCACGGTGGCCGCCGCCGAGCGGATCATCCCGCTCAGCGGAAGCCTCTCCGAGCTGGTGTTCAGCCTCGGCCTCGGCGACAAGGTGGTGGCCCGGGACGTCTCCACCACCTTCGAGCAGGCCGCCGCGCTGCCCGTGATCACCCAAGCCCACGACGTCTCCGCCGAGGGCGTGCTCTCGCTGCACCCGACCGTCGTGCTGGCCGACCGGTCCACCGGACCGGCCGAGGCGATCGACCAGATCCGCGCCGCCGGAGTACCGCTGGTCGTACTGGACGACGCCAAGCAGCTCTCCGACCTCGACGGCCGGATCGCCAAGGTGGCTGCCGCCCTCGGAGTCCCGGACGCCGGACGGCAGTTGGCCGAACGGACCACCGCCCGCACCAAGGAGGTACGGGCCGCCATCAGGCCCACCGGCGGCAAGCCCAAGGTCGCCTTCCTCTACCTGCGCGGCAGCGCCTCGGTCTTCCTGCTCGGCGGCGCCGGCTCCGGCGCCGGCTCGCTGATCGACGCGGTCGGCGGCGTCGACGCGGGCACCGCCTCCGGGCTCACCGGCGAATTCACCCCGCTCACCAGCGAGGCCCTGGTCAGGGCCGCCCCCGATGCCCTGCTGGTGATGAGCAAGGGTCTGGATTCGGTCGGCGGCATCGACGGGATGCTCAAGCTCCCCGGCGTCGCACAGACCCCGGCCGGCCTCGACCGGCGGGTGATCTCGGTGCCGGACGGCGTCCTGCTCAGCTACGGCCCGCGCACCCCCGAGGTGCTCAGATCGATCTCCGAACAGCTCTACGGGGCCGCCAAGTGACCGCCACGACCCTCCCGTTGACCCGTCCCCGGCTCAACCGCACCACCCTGCTCACCACCGGCCTCGCACTCGCCCTGCTGGTCGCCGCCCTGCTGGCAGCCGGTGTCGGCGCGTACCGCATCCCGCTCGACGACCTGCTCGCCTCGGTCACCCACCGGCTCGGCCTCGGCGGCCACGCCCTCGACCGGGTCCCCGAGTCGGTGCTGTGGAACGTCCGCTTCCCCCGGGTGGTGCTGGCCCTGCTGGTCGGCGGCTCGCTCGGCTGCGCCGGTGCCCTGATGCAGGGCATCTTCGGCAATCCGCTGGCCGAGCCCGGCGTGATCGGGGTGTCCTCCGGCGGTGCGGTCGGCGCGGTCGCCTGCATCGTGCTCGGCCTGGACTCGTTCGGCAGCTGGACGGTCACCGTCTTCGCCTTCGCCACCGGCCTGTTGACGGTCTTCGCGGTCTACGCGATGTCCCGCTCGGGCGGCCGGACCGAGGTGGTCACCCTGGTGCTCACCGGCGTCGCGGTGAACGCCTTCTGCGGCGCGCTGATCGGCATCTTCCTGTTCACCGCCGACAGCGCCGCGATCAACCAGGTGACCTTCTGGCAGCTCGGCTCGCTCTCCCAGGCCACCTGGGGCAAGGTGCTCGCGATCCTGCCGTTCGCCCTGCTCGGTCTGGCCGTCGCCCCGTTCCACGCCCGGAAGTTGGACCTGCTGGCACTCGGCGAGCGACCGGCCGGGCACCTCGGGGTGGACGTCGAGCGGCTGCGGCTGGTGCTGATCACCGTGGTCGCGCTGCTGACCGCCGCCGCCGTCTCGGTCAGCGGCATCATCGGCTTCGTCGGCCTGGTCGTCCCGCACCTGCTGCGGATGCTGGCGGGCCCGGGCCACCGCTTCCTGCTGCCCGGCAGCGCCCTGGCCGGTGCGCTGGTGCTGGTGCTCGGCGACCTGGCCGCCCGCACCCTGGCCCAGCCCGCCGAACTGCCGCTCGGGGTGCTCACCGCCCTGATCGGCAGCCCGTTCTTCTTCTGGCTGCTCCGCCGGACCCGTACCAAGCAAGGAGGCTGGGCGTGAAACGACGCCGCCAGGTGCCCGGGCGTCCGCTCCCGGGCACCGATCTGCTCACCGCCGCCGGCCTCCGGCTGGTGGTCGACGGCCGCGAACTGCTCGGCGGCGTGGACCTGGTGGTCCGGGCCGGGGAGGTGCTCGCCCTGCTCGGGCCGAACGGGGCCGGCAAGTCCACCCTGCTCTCGGTGCTCGCCGGGGACGTCCCGCCGACCTCGGGGACGGTCACCCTGAACGGCCGCCCGCTGGACGGCTACCGGCCGGCCGAACTCGCTCTGCACCGGGCCCTGTTGCCGCAGGCCGCCGCGCTCTCCTTCCCGTTCCCCGCCGGGGAGGTGGTCCGGATGGGCCGCGCGCCCTGGGCCGGTACGGCGGCCGAGGCCGAGGACGACGCGGCGGTGGCCGCCGCACTGTCCGCCACCGAGTCGGCCGCCTTCGTGGACCGCCCGTTCACCGCGCTCTCCGGCGGCGAACGGGCCAGGGTCGCGCTGGCCCGGGTGCTCGCCCAGCGGACCGCCCTGCTACTGCTCGACGAGCCCACCGCCGCCCTCGACCTGCGCCACCAGGAGCTCGTCCTGCGGGTGGCCAGGGACCGCGCCCAGGCGGGCGACGCCGTCGTGGTGGTCCTGCACGACCTCTCGCTGGCCGCCGCCTACGCCGACCGTGTGGTGCTGCTCGCGGGCGGCCGCGCGGTGGCCGACGGACCGGTCGCCGAGGTGCTCGAGGCCGCGCTGCTGACCGAGGTCTACGCCCACCCGGTCGAGGTCTTCCCGCACCCCGTCACGGGCACGCCGCTGGTGCTGCCCACCCGCTGAGAAAGCCCCGAGCCCCGGCTACGGGGGCTCGGGGCTCAGGGCTCGGGCTTCTCTCAGTCCTCGTCGTCGTCCAGCCGGAAGCCGACCTTCAGCCCCACCTGGAAGTGCGCGATCCCGCCCTCCTCGATGTGCCCGCGGATCTGCGTCACCTCGAACCAGTCCAGGTTGCGCAGCGTCCGCGAGGCCCGCCCGACCCCGTTCCGGATCGCCGCGTCCACCCCCTCGGTCGAGGAACCGACGATCTCGGTGACCCGGTACACGTGTTCGCTCATGGCTCTCTCCCATCAATGCGTCCCCGGTCCACCGTGCCCCAGCCGGGCGGCTCCCGCACGCTCACCCGCCCGTGAGCAGGTCGTCCACCCTGGCCTCGCCCTCGCGGTAGCGGCGGGTGATCTCCGCGCTGCAGTCGTCCGCCAGCGCCTGCCGGCGCCCGGAGACCTCCCGCTCGTGCACCGTCAGGCGCTCGACTGCAGCCACCAGTTCGACGGCCTGGTGGGCCTCCAGATCGGCCAGTTGGACGTCGCCCATCAGGGCGTCCGCCTCCCGCTGGTAGCGCTCCCCGCGCGGCGGGCCCAGCCGCAGGTGGCGGGCCGGGCGGCGGACCGGTGACGGTGTGTCGGCCAGGATCGCCGGGAGCTGGTCGAGCAGGGCGTCCGACAGCCCGTCGGCCCCCGGCTCGGACCCGGTGGACCGCCGGCGCGCCAGCTCGGCCCGCAGGATGTCCAGCCGCCCGTGCAGCAGCCGGCGCAGGTACGAGAGGTCGGCCTCCTGGTCCTGTGCGTCCCGGCGGAGCAGCCGGAGCTGATCCAGACCGAGCCCGGTGAGGCCGTACTCCTGCTCGTGGGCCGTGCTGCTCGCGTCCATCAACCAACCACCTGCCGCTGTACCGGTCACTGAATCCCCCACTGATGTCCGCCGCCGCACGCCCCGTGTCCGGTGACGCCCGTCCGACGCCCGGAGTTCCCGCAGGGCAGCGACTGCACCCGTGCGAGCGACCCCGAAATCCAAACCCCCGCATGGGTGCTCGTCCACGCGTCGCCCACAGCGTGCCATCCGGGACCGGCCGGTGCACCGCCCGTGCACCCGAACGGCCCCCTGGCGAAGGGGGGTGGCTGATACGACCGGAACAATCCGCAGGCCGCACCACCCGTCCGACGGCGCGCGGAATGCGCCCCCGGCGTGCGCGCCCCTGCTGCACGCCCGCCACCTGCCCGCCACGCACCTGCGGAACGGCCGTACCGCTCCGGCACAATGAGGCCCATGCGAGCAGTGGTACAGCGGGTCGCCGAGGCGGCCGTGACGGTGGACGGCGAGACGGTCGGCGCGATCGAGGGGCCCGGGCTCTGCGTACTGGTCGGGGTGACCCACGACGACACCCCGGAGAAGGCGGCCCAACTCGCCCGCAAGCTCTGGTCGGTGCGGCTGTTCGACAACGGGGAGACGGAGCTGTCCTGCTCCGACCTGAACGCCCCGCTGCTGGTGATCAGTCAGTTCACCCTCTACGGCGACGCCCGCAAGGGCCGCCGTCCCACCTGGAACGCGGCCGCCCCCGGCCCGCTGGCCGAGCCGCTGGTGGACGCCGTGGTGGCCGAACTCCGGGCGCTCGGCGCCACGGTGGAGACCGGCCGGTTCGGCGCCGACATGAAGGTGTCGATGGTGAACGACGGCCCGTTCACCATCCTGCTGGAGATCTAGGCGGGGACGATCACGTCCTGGCTGCCCGGCACGCCGTCCGCCAGCAGCACCTCGTCCACCGGCACGTTCCGCTTCACCAGGGCCAGTGCGATCGGCCCCAGCTCGTGGTGCCGGGCCGAGGAGGTCACGAAGCCCACCGGGCGGTCCTGGCCAGGACGGAGCACCTCGGCGCCGTGCACCGGGAGCTTCTCCTCGGTGCCGTCCAGGTTGAGCAGCACCAGCCGACGCGGCGGCTTCCCCAGGTTGTGCACCCGGGCCACCGTCTCCTGGCCCCGGTAGCAGCCCTTCTGCAGGTGCACGGCGGTGGACAGCCAGTCCACCTCGTGCGGGATGGTCCGGTGGTCGGTCTCGAAGCCCAGCCGGGGCCGGTGCCCCTCGATCCGCAGCGCCTCGTACGCCCACACCCCGGCCGCCGGGCCGTAGCCCGCAGTCAGCGTGGCCAGCTCCGCGCGCGGCACGAACAGGTCCCGCCCGTACGGGAGTTCACGCACCGCCGCGGCACCCTCGGCGGAGACCTCGGACCCGGCAGGCAGGTACACCACGGCGTAGTCCGCGGTCGCGTCGGCGACCTCCACCCGGTAGAAGAACTTCATGCTCTCCAGGTAGGCGATCAGCGCCTGCTGGGTGCCGGGCTCGACGTGCGCCCAGGTGGTCTCGCCGTCGTCCACCAGGTAGAGCGCGTGCTCGACGTGCCCGTTCGGCGAGAGCACCAGCGCGTCGGTGGCCTGCTGCGGCGGCAGCGCGCTGACATGCTGGGTGATCAGCAGGTGCAGCCAGGTCAGCCGGTCCGAGCCGGTGACCTTCAGCACACCCCGGTGCGAGAGGTCCACGAAGCCACGCCCGGCGGCCAGTTCGCGCTGCTCGGGGAAGAGACCGCCGTAGTGCGCGGCCACCCCTTCGTCGGCTCCTTCGGCGGGGACGGCACCGGGCAGGGCAAGCAGCGGACTCTTCATGACCGCAAGCTTACGACTGTGCCCCGGTGAGCTTGGCGGTGCACTCCGCACAGCGGCCGAAGATGGCGAAGTGCTTGAGGTCGGTGTCGAAGCCGTGCTCCGCGCGCAGGCTGTCGATCAGCGGCGCGGCGATCGCGGTGTCGGTCTCGGTGACGCTCTCGCAGTCCCGGCAGACCAGGTGCAGATGGGTGTGCCGCCCGGCCAGGTGGTAGGTCGGGGCGCCGTGGCCCAGGTGCGCGTGCGAGACCAGCCCGAGCTCCTCCAGCAGCTCCAGGGTCCGGTACACGGTGGAGATGTTGACCCCGCTGGCGGTCTTCCTGACCTCGTGCAGCAGCTCGTCCGGCGTGGCGTGGTCCAAGGTGTCCACGGCCTCCAGCACCAGCTGGCGCTGCGGGGTGAGCCGGTACCCACGCTGGCGCAGGTCGGCCTTCCAGTCGGAGGGGGTCTCGGTCTCAGCCACGGTGCGCCTGCCCTAGCTCTAGGTCGTGCGACAAGTGTAGGGACCGGCCACCCGGCCGGCCCCTACGGTGCACCACTGGCTCAGCGGAAGAAGGCGATGCCGTCGTCCGGCAGGTCCGCGATGTCCTGGATCAGCCTCGCCGGGTTCAGCACCTTCTTCAGCTGCGCCGACATGTACGGCCGCAGCGACACCTCGGGGGCGGCCTTCTCGCCGACCCAGAGCAGCTCCTCGGCGACCATGCCGTACAGCCGCTTGCCACCGCTGTACGGGGCTGCGCCCTCGATCCGGGCGACCGCGTCGGTGGCCAGGTCGATCTGCGGCTTGCCGTCGTGCAGCTTGCCGTACCAGATCTCCACGGTGCCGTCGTCGCGGACCGAGGAGACCTCGATCTCGCGCTCGCCGCTGGTGCCGTGCTGGTTGCTGGTGACCCGCCAGAACGCGTGCTCGGTCTCCAGCGGACGGACCTTCTCACCCTCGTTGTTCAGCACCCAGCTGCGGGAGCGGAACTCCAGGAACGGACGGCTGTCGTGCCGGAACACGATCTCCTGGCCGAAGTTGCACTTCTCGGCGCCGGGGAAGTCGAAGACGCCCGCGCCCTCCCAGGTGCCGAGGAGGAAGGCCAGCGGGACGACGTCCTTGTGGAGGTCAGAAGGGATCTCGATCATGTTCCTGGTCGCTGTCGTCGGTAGGGGACTGGCTCAACCGTACGGCAGGGATCAGCGCTGGCCCTGGTACAGCTTCATGACGGCGAAGATGGCGAACCAGGTGATCAGCACGGCCATCAGGATGAGCAGACCGTCGAAGAAGTATTCCAGACCGGACACGGGGCGCTCCCATTGCGGCGTTGCGGTACAGAGCAGGACGGGGTGAGTCTATCGGCCCGGTATGGGCCGGTCTCGGTGAGCCCCGCCACGTCGTGGCTAGGGTGTCACTATGCCGAAGAAGCTGGTCATCAAGGTCACCGCCGGAGCCGACGCGCCGGAGCGCTGTTCGC
Source organism: Kitasatospora sp. Root107 (assembly GCF_001424875.1). GTDB lineage: Bacteria > Actinomycetota > Actinomycetes > Streptomycetales > Streptomycetaceae > Kitasatospora. The sequence goes on from NZ_LMCT01000001.1 coordinate 730,273, forward strand.
AGGCCTTCACGGTGGCCGCCGTCGCGGTCGCCAGCGGCGTCGAGGTCTCGCTCTGGCTGACCGGCGAGTCGACCTGGTTCGCGCTGCCGGGCCGGGCCGCCGAGTTCGAGCTGCCGCACGCCGCACCGCTGCCCGACCTGCTGGAGGCGGTGCTGGCGGCCGGGCAGGTCACCGTCTGCACCCAGTGCGCGGTGCGCCGGGGCATCGTCGAGCAGGACCTGATCGAGGGCGCCAGGATCGCCGGGGCCCAGCTCTTCGTGCAGGAGATCATGGCCGAGGACGTGCAGGCACTCGTCTACTGATCCGGGCTACTGATCCGGACGGTCCTTGTCGTGGCCCGGCTCGTCCCACTCCGGGTCGTCCCAGCGCGGGTCCTGCCACCAGTCGTCCTCGGGGTCGCGCTTGTTGGCGAAGATCGCGGCGGCCGGCGGGATCACCATCGCGACCACGCACATCCCGATCGCGGCGGGCACCGAGAAGAACCGCACCACTCCCCAGGCCAGGACGAACATCGTCAGGCAGACGCCCATCATGACGAAGTAGTAGAGGTGCCTCCGGCGCTGCTGCACCCTTCCACGGTACGACCGAGGGCCCTCTGCGCGGCAGAGGGCCCTCGGTCGTATGTCAAGGAGCTGTCGGGTCGTCAGACCGCGATCGCGACCTCGGTCTGGGCGCCCTGGGAGGCGACCACGACCCGGTCCACGGTCGCGCCCGGGACCAGCGCGCGCAGCGTCCACTTGCCCGGACGGGCGAAGAAGCGGAACTGCCCGGTCGCCGAGGTGGGCACCTCGGCCGTGAACTCGCCGCCCTCGTCCAGCAGTCGGACGTAACCGTTGACGGGCTCGCCGTCGCGGGTCACCGAACCCTGGATGATCGTCTCCTTGGCCACGTCAACTCCTGCCAGATCGGGCCCACCGGCCTTCGCACCGCACATGTCGTCTTCCCTTTCCTACGGTTCGATGGCTCAGTTGTCGCCGAGGGCGATCGGCACGCCGACCAGGCTGCCGTACTCGGTCCAGGAACCGTCGTAGTTCTTGACGTTCTCCTGGCCGAGCAGCTCGTGCAGCACGAACCAGGTGAGCGCGGAGCGCTCGCCGATGCGGCAGTACGCGATGGTGTCCTTCGCCAGGTCGACGCCCTCGGCGGAGTAGAGCTCCTTGAGCGCCTCGTCCGACTTGAAGGTGCCGTCGTCGTTGGCGTTCTTCGCCCACGGGATGTTGCGGGCGGACGGGACGTGGCCCGGACGCTGCGACTGCTCCTGCGGGAGGTGGGCCGGGGCGAGCAGGCGGCCGGCGAACTCGTCGGGCGACCGGACGTCGACCAGGTTGAGGGTGCCGATCGCGTTCACCACGTCGTCGCGGTAGGCGCGGATCGCGGTGTTCTGCTCCTGCGCCTTGTAGTCGGTCGCGGCGCGCTCGGGCACCTCGACGACCAGCTCGCGGGCGTCCAGCTCCCACTTCTTGCGGCCACCGTCGAGCAGGCGGACGTCACCGTGGCCGTAGAGCTTGAAGTACCAGTAGGCGTACGAGGCGAACCAGTTGTTGTTGCCGCCGTACAGCACCACGATGTCGTCGTTGCCGATGCCCTTCTTCGAGAGCAGCGCCTCGAAGCCGGCCTGGTCGACGAAGTCACGGCGGACCGGGTCCTGGAGGTCCTGCTTCCAGTCGATCCGGACGGCGTTGCGGATGTGGTTCAGCTCGTACGCGGCGGTGTCCTCGTCCACCTCGACGACGACGACCTTCGGGTTGTCCAGGTTCTCCTGGACCCAGTCTGCGTCGACCAGGACGTCACTGCGGCTCATGGTGGTGTCTCCATCCGGGGGCGGTACTGCGGAAGGGGTGGCAAGGTGCCCGGCACCGGCCGTCCGGAATTCTGTCCGAATACCGAGACGGCACAGGGGTGCCAGGGTCGAGCTGGAGTCAGGGGCGCCGAGGCGGTCCAAGGCATAAAGCTGCCTGGTCAGAGCCATCGGCAGGGAGTGGGCAGGGCCGGACGTACCGGTCAGAACCGCCCGTTCAGCGCATTCGACAGAGGCAGGCAGCCACGCGGCACAGGTCTACCGCCCGCCGCTTCGTGAGGTCCGCCTGTCGCTTCATGCAGACGATGCTAGGGACTCGGACGGGTCGCTGTCATCAGCGTGTCGAATGCTGAGACGATCTGCTTCGCATAGTGAGATTTGAGGGTTTCCCACCCTGGCGGCACCGGGTCCGACCCGTTCCCGCACCCGGGCCGGCGGACCCGGCGACGGTGATCCTGGACAACGCGTCTCGCAGTGCGGACGTCAGCCGATCAGTCGCGACCCGAGCCAGGCCAGCGGCGCGGCCACCGCGAGCGGCAGCGCCACACCCGCCGTGAAGTGCACGAACCGGGACGGGAAGTCGTACGAGGCCACCCGGCGGCCGACCAGTGCACCGACCACCGCCAGCCCCGCCAGGGCCGGCGGACCACCCGCCAGCACCCCGGCGGTCGCGCCCAGCAGCGCCGCAGCGACCGGGCCGAGCGCCCCGCTGACCGGGGCCGTAGCCAGCAGCGTGCCGACCGCCACCACCAGCAGCGCGGCCGGGACGTGTGCCGCGAGCAGCAGCGACGCCATCAGCCCGGTCAGCAGCACGCCCGAACCGAGCACCGTCAGCGCATAGAACCGCTCCGCCGGATCGGCCGGCCGGAACGTCTGCCAGACCAGCACCACCACCAGTCCGACACCCAGCGCCGCCGCAAGCCCGGCGGCCCCGCCCGCCAGCACCGCTGCGTCGGCGGCGAAGCCCGCCAGCGCCACTCCGGCGATCCCCTGCCGGGCCGGCCACATGCCGTGCAGCCTGAACCACCCCACCGCGGTCAGCCCCTGAGCCACCATCAGCCCGGCCGTCAGGCCGTACCGGCCGCCCAGGGTGGCCGCCGCGAGCAGGGCGCACAGACCTGCGGTGAGCAGCGCGGGCCGCAGGCCCGGCTCCACGATCGGCGTGGCGCTCTTCGCGGGGGCGGCGGTCAGGACCATCTCGTTCCAATCTGGATCAGCCATTTACGGTCCAGGGGCTCGGGGAACTGCGAGGAGATCTGGCGCCGGGTCACAGGCAAAAGTGCCTGGCCACCTACGCACGGGTCACCTTTTCCGAGGTCGGCGTCGCAGTTCCCCGAGCCCCTGGCGTGTGCCACGAGCACCGTGTGCCGAGGATCAGCCGCCTGCGAAAGGGGGCAGGGCCTCGATGGTGCCGTCGGCGGTGAGGGGGACGGTGGTGTGGTCGCGGGAGCCGACCTGGTGGCCGTCGACCAGGTAGCTGCAGTGGGCCAGGACCTGGAGCAGCTTGGGGTTGTCCGCGTGGCGCTGCCGCACTGTGGCGAGCGCCTCGCCGAGGGTGGCGGCCTCGTACGGCTCCTCGGGGATCCCGGCGGCGGCCTTGGCCGCGGCCCAGTACCGGATGGTGCCGGTCACCCTGGCGCCCCCGGCTGCCGTCGCTCGTGCGGTGGAAGTGTTCGCTGCCATGGCAGCCCTCCTCGTCGTCCTCGCCCGGTGCGGTGCGCCGGCTCTGCTGCCGGGGCACCCACGCCAAAGGTGTACACGTACGGTGCGGCCGGTGCGGCTCCCATGATGGACCGGCCGGCCCCGGATGCCGTAACGACCCTGGTCGCGCGTGGCGCGTTCCGGCCCCCGGTGAACGGCGCGGACGTGGTGGGAGTCACGGCCGGAGTGGCCCGATGTGGCCAACCACCGGTTGCGCGCCCCTCCCCGTGCGGGGAGTGGTCGGCTATTCTCGTGGCGTGAGGGACCTGGGCAGAGTCGCCCCCGGGTCCTTTTGTGTTTTCAGGACGCCACGTACGAATGGCCTCCCGGGACGGTGCCCCACCCGCACCGCCGTCGGCGAGGACCGGTCGGCCGGAGCCGCACAACGGTGTGCGGGAGCCCGGCCGGGCGGGAGTACAGCGGGAGCAGACCGGAAGGTTCGCGGATGAGCAGGACTGAGACGGCGCGTCAGGGGTTGCGGGATTCCTGGTGCACGCCCCGGCCCGTGCTGCGCGCTCACGAACCGGTCGGATCTCACCCCTCGGACGTCCGCTCCCCCACCTTCACCGCAGCCGTCCACCGGCCCCCCGGCCGGCCGGCTGCGACCGCGACGACCCGGAAAGGGGACTACCGGGTATGAGTTCTCTCCTCCTCCTCACCAACGCGCTGCAGCCTTCCGCCGAGGTACTGCCGGCCCTCGGCCTGCTGCTGCACACCGTCAGGGTGGCCCCGGCCGAGGGCTCCGCCCTGGTCGACACCCCGAGCGCCGACGTCATCCTGGTGGACGGCCGGCGGGACCTGCCGCAGATCCGCAGCCTCTGCCAGCTGCTCCGCTCCACCGGGATCGGCTGCCCGCTGATCCTGGTGGTCACCGAGGGCGGTCTGGCCGCCGTCACCGCCGAGTGGGGCATCGACGACGTCCTGCTGGACACCGCGGGCCCGGCCGAGGTCGAGGCCCGGCTGCGGCTGGCGATGGGCCGGCTCCAGGTGATCTCCGACGACAGCCCGCTGGAGATCCGCAACGGCGACCTCGTCGTCGACGAGGCCACCTACTCGGCCAAGCTCAAGGGGCGGGTGCTCGACCTGACCTTCAAGGAGTTCGAGCTGCTGAAGTACCTGGCCCAGCACCCGGGCCGGGTCTTCACCCGGGCCCAGCTGCTCCAGGAGGTCTGGGGCTACGACTACTTCGGCGGCACCCGGACGGTGGACGTGCACGTCCGGCGGCTGCGGGCGAAGCTCGGCGTCGAGAACGAGCAGCTGATCGGCACCGTCCGCAACGTCGGCTACCGCTTCGTGATCCCGGAGAAGCCGGACAAGGGCGAGCGGCCCGGCCTGGAGCAGCGCTCCCCGGCCGCCCGCGAGTACTGACGGTCCGTCACGGCCGATCCGTCGTGACCGGGCTTGTCCGACTACGCCCCGGCTTGTCCGGGGCGGGTCGGGCATCCCCCGCACCCCCCTTGCGCCACCCGCGTAGACTCCCCACGTGGCCAAGGTGACGCGTGACGATGTAGCCCGACTGGCTGGGACCTCGACCGCGGTCGTCAGCTACGTCATCAACAATGGGCCGCGCCCGGTCGCGCCCGCGACCAAGGAGAAAGTGCTCGCGGCGATCGACCAGCTCGGCTACCGGCCGAACAGCGTCGCCCAGGCGATGGCCTCCCGGCGGACCAACCTGGTCGGCATGGTCGTCCCCGACGCCCGGCAGCCGTTCTTCGCCGAGATGGCGCACGCGGTCGAACGCGCCGCCTCCGAGCGCGGCAAGCTGGTGCTGATCGGCAACTCCGACTACGTGGACGACCGCGAGGTGCACTACGTCCGCGCCTTCCTCGGCATGCGGGTCTCCGGCCTGATCCTGGTCAGCCAGGGCCCCTCGCAGCGGGCCGCCGAGGAGTTCGCCGCGATGGAGGGGGCGAAGGTGGTGCTGCTGCACCGCCGCCCCGAGGCGATCGACGACGTCGCGGTGGTCACCGACGACGTGGGCGGTGCCGAGACCGCCGTCCGCCACCTGCTGGAGGTGCACGGGCACCCGTACGTGGTCTGCTTCGGCGGCCCGGTCGAGCAGCCCGCCCCCGGCGACCCGGTGATCGACCACGTGGAGGGCTGGCAGCGGGCGATGGACGCGCACGGTCTGCCGGTCGAGCCCAACCTGGTGGACGCCCCGTTCCACCGCTACGGCGCGTACGAGGTCGCGGTGAAGCTGCTGCGCTCCCCGGAGCGTCCGCCCGCGATCTTCTGCTCCACCGACGACCAGGCGATCGGCGTGCTCCGGGCCGCCCGCGAGGTCGGCCTGCGGGTGCCGGAGGACCTGGCGGTGGCCGGCTTCGACGACATCCCGGAGGCCGCGCTGGCCGACCCGCCGCTGACCACCGTCGCCTCGGACCGGGACGCGATGGCCCGGGCCGCCGTCGACCTGGTGCTGGACGACTCGCTGATGGTGCCGGGTTCGGACACCGAGCGGGTCCGGAAGTTCCCGTCCCGGCTGGTCATCCGCCGTTCCTGCGGCTGCGGAGCCCCCACCGAGGCCTGACCAGGCTTTATGAGAAGTCAACGGGCTTCTCGGGTGGCTCTGACCGCGCTCTCATCCGGCTCTCATCAATCGGGCGGACGTTGGATGCATGAGCGACCAGCACCGCAACACCGAAGACCAGGGTCCGTACGGCTACCCGGGCTGGACCCCGCCGCAGCCGTCTCTGCCGCCGACCGAGCCGCCGACCGCCCACGTGATCGAGGGCACCGTGCTCCCGCACGGCCCGTACGCCGAGGACTTCGCCGCTCCCCCGGCCCCGCCCACGCCCCCGCCGGGCCACGCCCGTAAGGGCTTCCTCAAGGGCCGGCTCGCCCTGGTCGCCGCCGTGGCCACGGTGGCCGCGCTGCTCGGCGGCGTCACCGGCGGGGTGATCGCCGCCGGTGACGGTTCCGGCGGCGGCAGCTCCAGCACGCTGGTCAGCCCGGTCTCCTCGAAGTCCGACGGCAGCGCCGACGTCACCGCGATCAACTCGGCGGTCTCGCCGAGCGTCGTCCAGATCACCGTGAAGTCCGGCTCGGGCACCGCGACCGGCACCGGCGTGGTGCTCACCGCCAACGGCCAGATCCTGACGAACTATCACGTCATCTCCGGCGCCGTCAGTGGCGGCGGCCAGCTCACCGTCACCTTCAAGGACGGCTCCACCAAGAGCGCCACCGTGACCGGCACCGACGCCGCCCTGGACGTCGCCGTGATCACCGCCAGTGGCGTCAGCGGCCTGCGCACCGCCACCCTCGGCGACTCGGACGCAGTCCAGGTCGGCGACTCGGTGGTCGCCATCGGCAACCCCGAGGGCCTGACCGGCACCGTCACCTCCGGCATCATCAGCGCCAAGGACCGCCCGGTCACCGTCCAGGTCGACGAGTCCACCACCAGCGGCAACGGCGGCTTCGGCTTCCCCAACCTCCCCGGCCAGCGCAGCACCGGCTCGTCGGGCGGTGAGACCGCCAACTACAAGGCGCTGCAGACCGACGCCGCGCTCAACCCCGGCAACTCCGGCGGTCCGCTGATCAACGCCGCCGGCCAGGTGATCGGCCTCAACTCCGCGATGTACTCCGCCGGCGGCTCCAGCTCCACCGCCGACTCCGGCACGGCGGGCAGCGTCGGCCTCGGCTTCGCCATCCCGATCAACGACATCAAGAACGTGCTGCCGAAGTTGCAGGCCGGCCAGCAGCTCTGAGCCGGACAATGACAGGACGACCGGACTAGGAAAGGTCCCGCCCCGATGACACCCCCCGCCGACGACCGCACCCCTGCCGAGACCCCGGGCGGCACCGCCCGTCTCCTCGTGGTCGACGACGAGCCCGCCCTGCGGGACGCCCTGGAGAGCAGCCTCGCCTTCGAGGGCTACGAGGTCACCACCGCCACCGACGGCTTCGAGGCACTGGACGCCGTCGAACGCGACCACCCCGACCTGGTGCTGCTCGACATCATGATGCCCCGGATGGACGGCCTCACCGCCGTCCGCCGGATGCGGGCCAGGGGCGACACCGCCCCCGTCCTGATGCTCACCGCCCGCGACGCGGTCGGCGACCGGGTCACCGGCCTCGACGTCGGCGCCGACGACTACCTGGCCAAGCCGTTCGAACTCGACGAACTGCTGGCCCGGGTCCGGGCGTTGCTCCGCCGCAGCGCCCTCGCCTCGGAGGCCGCCGCCCGCGCGGCGGTGGAGGCCGAGGACACCGAGGTGATGGCCTTCGGCGACCTGCGGATGAACACCGCCACCCGCGAGGTCACCCGCGAGGGCAAGCCGATCGAGCTGACCCGGACCGAGTTCATGCTGCTGGAGATGTTCCTCTCGCACCCGCGCCAGGTGCTGACCAGGGAGCAGATCCTCAAGGCCGTCTGGGGCTTCGACTTCGAGCCCTCCTCCAACTCGCTGGACGTCTACGTGATGTACCTGCGCCGCAAGACCGAACAGGGCGGCCTCCCCCGCCTGATCCAGACCGTCCGCGGCGTCGGCTACGCCCTCCGGTCTGCAACCGGCACAGCGGCGTGAAGCGACTCACGGGCTGGTTCCGCAGCCGCTCCCTCCGGAGCCGGCTCGCCATGCTCACCGCCGCCGCGGTGGCGGTCGCCATCGCGCTCTCGGCACTGGCCTGCTGGTTCATCGTCAGGGGGCAGCTGTACGACCAAGTGCAGAGCAACCTCAAGGCTGCACCGAACTCACCGAACGCCGGTACTCGACCCGGGGCCACCTACTGGCCCTGTGGTGCCACCCCGGACTCGGCTCTGGCCAATGCCACCGCCGCAGTCGGCAAGCTGCCGGCCGGGCAGCCCCTCGGCCCCCGCTGGCCGCTCCAGGCGATCACCCCGGACCAGCAGATCTGCCTCCAGATCGGCTCCAGCCACGCGATCAAGGTCACTTCGGCCGATCTGGCACTGCTGAACTCCACCACCGCGCCCGGGACGTACGTCTTCCACGAGAGCGCGTACACCAACGGGGAATCGGTCATGGTGCGCGCGTCGACCTTCACCAACGAGGGGCAGACCTACGTCATGCTGGCCGCCGAGCCGCTTGCCTCGGTGGAGAACTCGCTCCAGCAGCTCGCCTTCATCCTGCTCGGCGTCGCCGCCCTCGGTGTGGTGGGTGCGGGTGTTACCGGGCGCTTGGTCGCGCGCTCAGCGCTCAAGCCCGTTGACCAACTGACCGACGTGGTGGAGCACATCGCCCGTACCGAGGAGGTCGGCTCCACCATCCCCGTGCACGGGGACGACGAGATCGCCCGGCTCTCCTCCTCCTTCAACTCGATGTCCACCGCGCTCGCCAACTCCCGTGACCGGCAGACCCGGCTGATCGCCGACGCCGGGCACGAGCTCCGTACGCCGCTCACCTCCCTCCGGACCAACGTCGACCTGCTGATCCGCTCCAACGACACCGGTCGCCCGCTCCCCGAGGCGACCAGGACCAAGCTGCTCGGCAACATGAAGGCGCAGATGCAGGAGCTCACCCTGCTGATCGGCGACCTGCTCCAGCTGTCCCGCCCCGACTCCCCCAGGCCCGAGCAGAACCCCACCGTGGTTGCTCTGCACGAGATCGCCGAACGGGCCGTCGAACGGGCCCGGCTGCGCGGCCCCGGCCTGCACTTCGACCTCGCCATCGACCCCTGGTACGTCCACGGCGACGCCGCCGCACTGGAGCGCGCGGTGATCAACCTGCTGGACAACGCGGTCAAGTACTCCCCGCCCGGCGGCACCGTCGAAGTCACCCTGGACCATGGCCGGTTGACCGTCCGCGACCACGGCCCCGGCATCCCCCAGGACGAACTCCAGTACGTCTTCGACCGGTTCTGGCGCTCCCCGTCCTCCCGCCAGCTCCCCGGCTCCGGCCTCGGGCTCTCGATCGTCGCCCAGACCGTCCGCGACTCCGGCGGCGAGGTCGCTCTCGGTGCACCCCCGGACGGCCCGGGCACCCTGGCCACCGTCCGTCTCCCCGGCCAGCCGGCCCGACCCGAGTGAACGGACAGGCCGTCAGCCGGCTGCCCGCACCATCGCCAGCAGGCCGCTGAGGTCTTGTTCGAAGGTGAACTCCCGGACCAGGGTGGTCCATCGTCCCTGCTCCCGTCGCCACACGAAGGTGTAGAGCACCGGCACACCCTCTTCGGCCCGGCGCATGACGATCGTCCCCTGGCCGCCGTACTCGCTGGTGGTCAGGAAGCTGACGTCGTCGAGCGTCTCGCCGACCCGCTGCCCCTGGGCACGCACCGCCCGGAAGCGGGCCATGAACTGCTCCTTCACCAGGGTCACCACCTGCCCCGCCCCGTCGAACCGGACGTTCTCGAACTCCGGGTCGTAGAGCGCGTCCAGCGCCTCCACGTCCATCGCAAGACCGGCGTTCAGGTACTCCCACATCCGGTCCACCAGCGACTGATCCATGGTCAACTCCCAACCCCCGGGGCCTCGGTACGGCCCGTCACCCCTCCAAGGTCGCAGCCGCCACTCACAGATCACCGTCATCCCACCCACACGAAAGGAGCACCCCCGCAGGGGTGCTCCTCTCACTGCATCAGACCGTCAGCAGACGTCAGTCGAGGTCCTCGCCGACGCCGATGATCTTGATCCGGTCCTGCGCCGGGACCGCCAGCGGGGCGGTGGCGGTGGAGTTCGCACCGAGGTAGGCCGCAAACAGGTCCAGGTCGGAGACGCCGACCAGCTTGTCGGTGCCCGCCGCGAAGGTCGGGAAGCCGTCGCCGCCACCGGCCAGGAACTCGTTGGCCGCGACCCGGTAGTTGGCCGTCAGGTTGATCGGGGCGCCGTTCAGCTTGACCGAGTCGGCCGGCACCCGGTCGGCACCGGTCTTGTTCAGGTTCAGGGTGTAGGTCAGGCCCTTGGAGATCTGCAGGATCTTCGGGGCGACGGTGTTGCCGCCGCTGACCTGCTCCTTGAGCAGCTGGATGACCTGGGCACCCGTCAGGGTCTTGACCTGCATCATGTTGGTGAACGGCTGGACGGTGAACGCCTCGCCGTAGGTCACCACGCCGTCGCCCTCGGCGCCGCTGGCCTTGTAGACCAGGTCGGACCGGATGCCACCGGGGTTCATGAAGGCGATCTGCGCGCCGCCCTTGTCGGCCGCAGCGAGCCCGGCCAGCTGGGCGTCGGCGATCACGTCACCGAGCGGCTTCTCGAAGGCGCTGGAGCCACGGCCGTTGATGTCGGCACCGATCCAGCCGAGCGAGCGGTTGGCGATCGGGGCCGCCAGCTTGCTGTACTGGCTGATCAGCGAGGTGATGTCCGGCGCCTTCTCGACGGTGCGGCGCACCACGTGGTTGGCGGCGGTGACCGAGGGGCGGACGATGGCGCCGGAGCGCTTGTCCAGCTTGAGGTTGATCTCGGTGTACAGGCGGCCGAAGGAGGCAGCGCTGGTGACCGAGCGCAGCTCGCCGTTCGGGTCCGGGATGGCGCAGGCGTACGCGTTGTGGGTGTGACCGGTGACGATCGCGCCGATCGCCGGGTCCAGGCCCTTGGCGATGTCCACGATCGGGCCCGAGATGCCCTGGCCGGCCGCGCCGCAGTCGTAGTTGTAGGTGGTGGAGGCGGGGTAGCCGCCCTCGTGGATCAGCGCCACGATCGAGTCCACGCCACGGTGCTTGAGCTCCTTGGCGTACTTGTTGATGGTCTCGATCTCGTCGCCGAACTTGAGGCCCTGGATACCGGCGGCGGTGACGATGTTCGGCGTGCCCTCCAGGGTCGCGCCGATGAAGCCGACCTTGACGCCGTGGACGTTCTTCACCCAGTACGGCTTGAGTATCGGGCGGCCGGTCTTCTCGTTGGTGACGTTGGCGGCCAGGTACTGGAATTCCGCGCCGTCGAACTCGCGGCCTTCCTCGTAGCAGCCGTCGGTCGGGTGGCAGCCGCCGTTCTGCAGCCGGAGCAGCTCCTTGGAGCCCTCGTCGAACTCGTGGTTGCCGACGCTGGTGACGTCCAGGCCGATCTTGTTGAGTGCCTCGACGGTGGGCTCGTCGTGGAACAGCGCGGAGACCAGCGGGCTGGCGCCGACCAGGTCGCCGGCCGCGACGGTGACCGTGTTGGAGTGGCCCTCGCGGGCCTGGCGCAGCGCGGTGGCCAGGTACTCCATGCCGCCGGCCGGGGTGTCCACCACCTTGCCGGTCGCCGGGTCGATCTCCTTGATGTTGCCGGAGGAGCCGGCCGGCGGCTCCAGGTTCCCGTGCAGGTCGTTGATCGCGAGGATCTGGAGGTCCTCGGTCTTCGGCTTGTGCCAGTCCCAGTCCCAGCCGTTCGCCTGGGCGGCGCCCGGCGCGAGCAGTGTCCCGAAAAGACCGACGGCGGCGGCCGCGGCGTACGCGGGCCGACGGAAGCGGCCGAGCTGGCCGACATTGGGCATGAGGATTCCCCTGCACCGTTTGGGGCTCCGCTGTGGGGGGAGCCGAGGGTGGTGTGACCCGATGCAGCCTAGAGTCAACGCGCGTAGCTGTCAGGACCCAGGAGGTAACGAGAGCGTTTCCTGGAGACGAATCCGACTCGGCGGTCGAAGACTGAGCACCCGTCACCTACGCGGCTCGGCCTCCAGATGCCGCTCGGCCCGGTCCCGCTCCGCCACCGCGTCCTCGGTCATCGCGCGGTCGGTGTACACCAGAGGGCGCTCGGCCTCGGTGATGATGTGCTTGACCACTTGGACGTTGCCGTTCACGTCCCAGACCGCGATGCCGGGGGAGAGGGTCGGGATGATCTCCACCGCCCAGCGCGGCAGGCCCAGCACCCGGCCGGTGGCTCTCGCCTCGTCGGCCTTCTGCATGTAGATCGTCCGGGTGGAGGCCATCTTGAGGATCGCCGAGGCCTCCTTGGCCGCCGCCCCGTCCACCACGTCGGAGAGGTGGTGGACCACCGCGACGAAGGACAGCCCGAGCCGGCGGCCGAACTTCAGCAGCCGCTGGAACAGCTGGGCCACGAACGGGCTGTTGATGATGTGCCAGGCCTCCTCGACCAGGAAGATCCGCTTCTTCCGGTCGGGACGGATCCAGGTGTGCTCCAGCCAGACCCCGACGATCGCCATCAGGATCGGCATCGCGATCGAGTTCCGGTCGATGTGCGAGAGGTCGAAGACGATCAGCGGCGCGTCCAGGTCGATGCCGTCGGTGGTGGAGCCGTCGAACATGCCGCGCAGGTCGCCGTCGACCAGCCGGTCCAGCACCAGCGCCACGTCCAGACCCCAGGACTGGACGTCCTTGACCTCGACCCCGAGCGAGTCGGTCGAGCCCAGCTCGGGGCTGCGCAGGGTGGTGATGATGTCGTCCAGCACCGGCTGACGGTCCGTCACGGTGGCCAGTACATGGGCGTGCGCGGCCTTCAGCGCGAAGCCCGCCCGCTCCTCCAGGCCGCGCCCCATCGCCACCTCGATGATGGTGCGCAGCAGCGACAGCTGGCCCGTGGTGGTGATCGCCGGGTCGAGCGGGTTGAGCTTGACGCCGCCGTCCCGGGCGGCCATCGGGTCGAGCCGGATGGACTTTATCCCCAGCGCGTTGGCGATCAGGTTCCACTCGCCGACGCCGTCCTCGCCCTGCGCGTCCAGTACCACCACCTGGCGGTCCTTGAAGCGCAGTTGGCGCAGCACGTAGGTCTTCTCCAGCGCCGACTTGCCGTTGCCGGACTCGCCGAGCACCAGCCAGTGCGGGGCGGGCAGCTGCTGCCCGTACAGCTGGAACGGGTCGTAGACATAGCCCTTGCCGCTGTACACCTCGCGGCCGATGATCACCCCGGAGTCGCCCAACCCCGGGGCGGCGGTGGGCAGGTACACCGCCTGGGCCTGGCCGGTGGAGGTGCGTACGGGCAGCCGGGTGGTCTCCACCTTGCCGAACATCAGGCTGGTGAAAGCGTCGGTCAGGCTTCCGATGGCCATCAGTGGTCCTCCCGGGAATCAGCGGCGGATGCCCGTGGCGAACGGGAGGGTGTTGACGAAGGCCCGGTGGTGCTCGCGGTCGCACCACTCCAGTTTGAGGTAGCTCTTGCCCGCCGAGGCGCGGATGGTGCGCTTGTCGCGGGCCAGTGCCTCGGGGCTGCGCGAGGAGACCGTGATGTACCCGACCAGGTTGACCCCGGCCGCGCCGGAGGCCAGGTCGTCGCCGCGCTGGTCCACCCGGCCGGTGTGCGCCAGGTCGCGCGGGTCCACCGTGCGGTTCATCTTGGCGGCCCGGCTGGCCTCCGCCTCGTCGTTGGTCTTCTCGGTCAGCATCCGCTCGATCGCGACGTCGGTCGGCTCCAGGTCCATCGTGACGGCGACGGTGCGGATCACGTCCGGGGTGTGCACCAGCAGCGGGGCCAGGAAGTTGACGCCGACCGGGGTGAGCGGCCACTCCTTGATCCAGGCGGTGGCGTGGCACCACGGCTCCCTGGTGGCCGACTCACGGGTCTTGGCCTGCAGGAACAGCTGGTGGGTGGCGTCCAGCTCGGCCGGCCAGGCGTTCCGCTGGCTCATCGCCTGGATGTGGTCGATCGGGTGGTCCGGGTCGTACATCGAGTGCAGCAGCGAGGACAGCCTGGCATGGCCGAGCGGCTGTCGGACCCGGATGTCGGCCTCGGCCAGCCGGGCGCAGATGTCGGTCAGCTCACGGGCCATCACCGCCGCCAGACCCTCGTCGTCCCTGGCCCGCCGGGCACCGGAGGTGCGGCCCATCGCGTGCGCCTCGGCCGCCAGGTCCCGGGTGTAGTGCATACAGGCCACCAGGTAGGCCCGGTGCTGCTCCGAGGAGGTGGAGACCATCGACTGGAGCTGGTCGTAACTGTCCTGCAGCCAGCCGGGGGAGGACGGATTGCCCCGGCGCTCGACGTCCTTGGCGTGCGCGTCCGGGTCGGCCGGCAGCGTCCGGGCCAGGATCTGAAGCCGGGTCACGAAGCCGTCCCCGTTGGCGACGTGCTTGAGCAGCGTGCCGAACCGGTCGACCAGCGTCTCCTGGTCCTCCGAGTCGCGCAGCCCGACGCCCGGGCCCTCGATCTCGATCGCGGCCGTCACGGTACGGCGCTCCAGGTGCATCAGCACCCCGACCTCGTCCGGACCGAACGGCGCGGAGAGCCAGCGCAGCCGCCCGACGCCGGGCGGCGGGCCGATCTCGATCTCCCGGCCGTCCAGCCGCGTCCCGGCGTCCACCACGTCGGACCGCCAGAGGCCCCGGCCGGCCCGCGCGGTGCGGCGGTAGGTGCGGTTGATCTCCACCCACTTGTAGAACGTCCGGCGCCGGTAGGGCACGTAGACGGCCATCACGGCGAGCAGCGGCAGACCGATCAGACCGGCGATCCGCAGCGGCAGGACCGGCATCGCCAGGCCCCACACCATGCCGAGGAAGGCGCCGAAGATGATCAGCACGATCTCCCCGGACTCCCGGTTGCGCCCGATCGGCGCGTTCGGGCGGGACTTGCCGATCAGATAGGTGCGGCGCTGGTGCACGTACGGCTGGGTGTAGGAACCTCCGCCGTACTGTTCGCTGCTCACTGGCCGGTCACGCTCCCTTCACTGGGTTGGTGGTCGGAGCGGGGGCCTGGGCCGGTGGGGCGGGGGTGCGGGAGCCGTGCGCGGCGATACCGGGGGCGACCGAACCGCCGCCCGCTCCGGTGGACGCGTTGGCGGTCTGCGGGCCGCCGCGCGAGCCGTGCGTGGAGATGCCCTGCTTGACCAGGTTGGCCGGGCCGTTGATCATCGCGGAGCCGGCCGAGACGGCGCTCGCCCTGGCGTTCCGCAGCTGCATCATCTCGTCGCCGAAACCGGGGACGAAGCGGTAGACGGAGGCGCTGGCGAAGATCGACAGGAACAGGATGGCCAGGCCGGAGAGCACCTTGGAGAAGTCGTCGGTGACCCCGGCACCGGTGGCCACCGCCCCGGCCAGGCCGAGGATGATCACGATGATCGGCTTGGCCAGGTCGACCGCGAGCATCACCCCGGCCCAGCGCCGGACGTGCTTCCAGAGCTGCTTGTCCACCAGCCCGGCGTACACGGCGGTGCCGAGCAGCGCCCCGACGTAGAGCATCGCGGCCCGGATCAGCAGCTCGATCCAGAGCACCGCCGCGGCCAGCACCGCGACCAGCGAGATGATGATCAGGATCAGCGGCCCGCCGCCGATCGACCCCTTCTCCAGGGTGTCCGCGAAGCCGCCCAGGTAGGTGCCGGTGTCGGACTTGGTGCCCGCCGAGATCGCGTCGGTCAGGCCGTCGGTGGCGGAGACCAGGGTGTAGAGGATCAGCGGGGTGAAGGCCGAGGCGATGACGGTCAGCCAGAGGAAGCCGATCGCCTCCGAGATGGCCCCGGCCAGCGAGGCGCCGCGGACCGCGCGCTTGGTCACCGCGAGCAGCCAGAGCACCAGGGTGATCACCGTGGAGGCGGCGAACACCACCGCGTACTGCTGGAGGAAGGCGGCGTTGGTGAAGTCCACCTGGGTGGTGCCGTCGATCGCGCCGGACAGCGCCCGCACCACGTACGCGGCGGCCTGGGCGCAGCCCTTGGCCAGCGAGCCGAGTGGATCGGTGATGCCACCGCCGACGCCACTGACACCGCTGACCCCGCCACTGGGGACCACCGCGGCACCGGAGGGCGCGTTGCAGACGTTGCCCGCGCCCGGCAGCGGCACGTCGCACCTGGGTGTCGGCGAGGGCACCACCGGATCGGCCCAGGCCTGCTGGGCGGCCAGCAGGGCCAGGACCGGGAGTGAACCGAGCAGCACGGCTGCCCGGCGGAGCCGGTGACCGTCAACGGGCATAGCGGAAGCCTCCGAAGTCCTGGACGGCGCCGGTGATCTCCTCGGCGGTGGCGGCCTGTTGGTCGCCGGGCAGCGGGGCCGGACCGGTACGCCGGGCGAAGTCGGTCAACTTCCAGTCGGCTCCCGTCCAGCGCATCGTGACGGTGAGGGTGTACCAGTTCTCGGTGACCGGCAGCACCGAGGTGTTCCCCGCCAGCCCCAGCAGACCGGTGCACCAGACCTCGACCACGGTGGCCGTGTCGGCGGTGTTGCTGGTCCTGGTGCCGACCGGGATCGTCCGACTGACGAAGGTCTGCCCCTTGGGGGCCTTGCCCTTCTCGTCCAGGCCGAGCCGGCCGAGCGTCTCCTTGCTGAACGCCGCGTCCAGCCGGGCGGTCAGGGCGGCCTGGCTGGTGCTGTCGGCGATGGTGGCCAGCACGGTGCGCCGTCCTTCGGCCCGGAGCATCTCCGCCGAGCCGAGCGCCACCGCATAGTTGGCGGCAGCGGACTGCGCGCCCTGGTCGGTGTGCGGGTGGCCGACGCCGATGCCGTTCGAGGCGGTGGCGACCGGCAGTTGGCCCGACGGCGCGGTGGCAGCCACCGTCGGAGCGGCCACCTGGTCGGCCGAGGCGGCACCGGCCGGGTCCGGCTTGTCCCGGTTCGCGATGGAGATGGCCACCACCAGCAGGGTCACCACCAGCAGCACCGTCAACAGGGTACGTAGCGGCCGGGGCTGACGGCCCGTCGACTGGTAGACGGACTGCTCGCCGACCGGGAGCCGCGTCCGGGTGTGCGGCTGGTCGTCGGACACCGGCACGGCGGCCCTCCTGGTACGGGGAGCCCGACGGGCGCCCAAGCGTGGACTGACTGTGCTGCGCGAACGGGGTGGGAAGCGCGACAGCCCGGTGGTCACGGCCACCTGGCCGCACCACCGGGGTGTAGGACTGTCTGATCGTCAGATGGCCATGCCGTACACAATGGTGAACAGAGTGCCGAGTGATCCGATGATGAACACGCCGGTCAGACCCGCGACGATCAGCCCCTTGCCCTGTTCGGCCCCGAAGGTGTCCCGCATCGCGGTCGCGCCGATCCGCTGCTTGGCCGCGCCCCAGACGGCGATGCCCAGGCAGGACAGGATGGCGACCGCCATCACCACCTGGACCATCGTCCTGGCCTCGGCACCGAGGCTGGCGAACGGGCCCCAGTCCGGGGCGATGCCGCCGATGATGGTGTCGATGCCGGCCTTCTTGGGCTCCTCGGCCAGGAAGCCGATCCGGTCATTCAGCACGCTGCTCAGGTTCATTCCATCTCACCGCCCGATCAGGCAAATTCAAGGCCCCGGACCAGGGTTGCGCGAAGGGCCGGTACCCATTCTTGGCCAGATCTGATGCCGACTTGGCTGCTTCTCGCGGATTGGTCGTGGGGGATGGGACACGTACGCCAGGATGTCCACCGTACGAATGATACCGCTCACTCTTTGTATCTGCGATGATTGCGCTGAGCAATGCCTTCTCGGATACAGGAAACTGACGCCTCGTCGGGACGGTGCTGATGCTACTCGGGAAGGCCAAGGCCGCCGCAGCCGCCACCGGCGTGCTCGCCGTCGGCTTCGTCGCCGTGATCGTGCTCGGCACGTACGCCGCCAGCGGAGCCCCACAGGCACCCACCAACAACCTGACCCTCTCCAGCCGTTCGGTTCCCGCCGTGTACCAGGCACCGATCGAACAGTGGGGCGCCCTCTGCCCGGAGATCTCGCCGCCGATGCTGGCCGCCCAGCTCTACCAGGAGAGCGGCTTCAAGCCGACGGCCAAGAGCTCCGTCGGCGCCCAGGGGATGGCCCAGTTCATGCCCGACACCTGGCGCACCTACGGCCGGGACGGCAACGGCGACGGCAAGGCCGACCCCTGGGACCCGATGGACGCCATCGCCTCCGCCGCCACCTTCGACTGCGCGCTCGCCAAGTACGTCGCCAAGGTGCCCGGCGACCTGCAGTCCAACATGCTGGCCGCCTACAACGCCGGGCCCGACGCGGTCACCAAGTACCAGGGCATCCCGCCGTACAAGGAGACCCAGGGCTACGTACGGAGCATCAAGTCGCTCACCCAGAGCTTCACCGCGCCCGTGGTCGGCAGCTCACTCGCGATGTCCGCCCAGGCCGCCGGGGCGATCTACTACGCCCAGCGGACACTGGGCACCCCCTACCTCTGGGGTGGCAACGGCTGGGCCTCGCAGGACGGCCGGTTCGACTGCTCCGGCCTGACCCAGGCCGCGTTCGCCAGCGTCGGCATCGAACTCCCCCGGGTCGCCAACGACCAGTGGAACTCCGGGCCGCACCCCAGCCGGGACCAGCTCCGCCCGGGCGACCTGGTCTTCTTCGCCACCGACCAGGGCGACCCGCGCTCCATCGACCACGTCGGCATCTACGTCGGCGGCGGCTACATGATCAACGCCCCGCACACCGGCGCGGTGATCCGCTACGACAGCATCGACCGGGCCAAGTACTTCGGCGCCACCCGAGTCACCCCCGAAGGCGCGGGCGCCCTGCCGACCAGGAACGCCGACGGCGAGATCGCGAGCGGCGGCCAGGGCACCGGGCGGGCCTGACCGCACTGGTCAGAGCTCTGTGGTTGCGGAGTGGACGGTCCGTCAATTTTTCGTAACACCGCTTCGAACCCGGAACCTGATACCCCGGTTCTGACGTTGTGTCCGATGGCGAACAATCGGATTCCGACGGAGGTGTGGCGTGTCGACGCTGCTCGGCGACACGACCGGGCCCGACCTGGAGCTGCTGCGCGCGGTGAACGGTCTGGCCGACTCCGCACCCGCCTGGGTCGACAGCACGGTCGCCTGGTTCGGCGAGTACGGCATCCTGCTCGGCCTGGCCCTGCTCGGGCTGGTCGCCTGGCTCCAGGCCCGCCGCCGCCCCGACGCCCCGGTCGCCATCGCCGGCCTGCTCTGGGCGCCGCTCGCGGTCGCCCTCTGCGAGCTCGCCAACCTGCCGATCTCCGCCCTGGTGAACCGGCCCCGGCCGTTCGTCGACCACCCCGACCTCGACGTCCTGGTGGCCGGCAAGGAGGGCACGCTCTCCTTCGTCAGCGACCACTCGGCGATGTCGATGGGCCTCGCGGTCGCCCTGTACCTGGTCAACCGCCGCCTCGGCCTGATCGCCGCCGGGCTCGCCCTGCTCCAGGGCTTCGCCCGGCTGTACGTCGGGGTGCACTATCCGACCGACGTGATCGGCGGCTACGCACTGGCGGCCGCGGTGGTGCTGCTGCTCGCCCCGATCGCGATGGCCGTCCTGGTCCCGCTCTGCCACGCCCTCGCCCGGACCGCCCTGCGACCACTCCTGATCGCCCCTCAGCCCCGCCGCCGGGCCCGCCACCACGCAGAGCGCGACCTCGCCGCGTAAGTTGCACTACCCAGGGGCTCGGGGCTCTGCTGACGTGCGGCTCCGCCGCGTGGGCGAGGAGATCTGGCGTTCGGGTCACTGCGAAAGTGCCTGACCGCCCACGCACGGATCACCATTCACGAGGTCGGCGTCGCAGTTCCCCGAGCCCCTGGTGGTGCCGCAGGTGCCTCGTGCTCGGCCGCGTCGCGGCGGGAGCGGTCACGGGAGCGGCGGGCCGGGGCCGACCAGCCGCAGGTGCAGTGGGCGATGGCGAAGGAGCCGCGTTCGTCGATCGTCACGTGATGCTCGCGGGACACCCTGTCACGGTAACCGCTCCTCCGACCGGCGCGAAATGAACATCGCGCGCCGGTCCGACCGTAACCCCCTGCCCGTCAACTCGTTTGCCACGCAAGAGCTCTGCCCATCCGGGGTGGCTGCTTGCCGGGTCCAGGCCCGAGGGGGTTGTCGCTGTCGTGAAGAAGTCCGCTCGTACCGCCGCTGCCGTGGCGGTACTCGCCGCCACTCTGACCGCCTGCGGAGGCGGCTCGGGCCACCCGGCCGGCGGTTCCGCCGACCAGTTGTCGGCCGATCCGCTGACCGCCGTCCGCAGCGCGGCCGACATCACCGGCCGCACCGGTTCCGCCCAGGCGGTCACCGAGCTGACCACCGAGTCCGGTGAGAAGAAGGCGGTGTTCAACGGCACCGGCGGCTACGACTACGTGAAGCGGATCGGGCGCCTGGAGATCACCGTCCCACCGGGTGCCGCGACCACCGGGAAGATCGTCGAGGTGGTGCTGCCCGGCACGGTCTACCTGCAGAACAGCGGGGCGAAGATCCCCGAGGGCAAGTGGGTGAAGCTGGACATCCGCCAGCTCCCGGACGGGAACCTGGTCAGCAGCGGCGCGACCGACCCGGCCAGTGCGGCCGGGGCGCTGCGCGGGGCGCAGCAGGCGGAGCTGGTCGGCACCGAGTCGGCCGGCGGGGTGGAGCTCAAGCACTACAGGGGGGTGCTCGACCTGGCCAAGGCCGCCGAGGCCACCGGCGGGCGCGGCGGGGACGGGCTGCGGATGGCCGCGGGGACGTTCACGGTGAAGGAGATCCCGTACGAGGTCTGGCTGGACGGGCAGGGCCGGCTGCGCAAGGTGGTGCAGACGTTCGGGTTCTCGGGCGTGGCCGGTTCGAAGCAGCCGAAGGACCAGGTGAAGGTGGTCTCGGTGCTGTCGCTTTCCGACTTCGGCAAGCCGGTACAGGCCGTGGAGCCCACGCCGGCCGAGATCTACTCCATGAAGCCATCCGCCCCGCCGAAGTAACCGCCCGGATGGCGGGCAGAGATGGCCCGTCCGTGCCATGCGGTCGCATGCCCCGGCTCCCTACGCTGGAGTCCGGGGCGGCACGCCACCGGTCGGACGGGTCCATGGGGGTGGAACGGGTGATGGCGTCCTCGGGGCCCCGTGGCAGCGGTCACGACCAGACCGCCCTGGACGAGATCGAGCTGACCGGAGAGCTGATGATCGCCGCCTCCGGCAGCGAGGGCGAGCGGCTGGCCCCCGAGCGGATCGACGAGGTGCTGCTGGCGGGTGACGAGGCGTCGGACTGACCGGTGGTCAGGCCGCCCCGCCCGTCAGGTCCGCAGCAGGCGGGAGATGGCGGCGGTGGCCTCGGCCACCTTGGCGTCCAGCGCGTCCCCGCCCTCCTCGGCGGCCGCTGCCACGCAGTGCCGCAGGTGCTCCTCCAGCAGCGAGAGCGCGAAGGCCTGCAGGGCCTTGGTGTTGGCCGAGACCTGGGTCAGGATGTCGATGCAGTAGACGTCCTCGTCGACCATCCGCTGCAGGCCGCGCACCTGACCTTCGATCCGGCGCAGCCGCTTGAGGTGCTCGGCCTTCTGCGGGCTGTACCCGTGCGGGCCCGGCCCGGTCTCCTGCTGGTGCTCGGCACCCTGTGTCCCGACGCTGGTCATCCCGTCCGCCTAAGTCTCGGTGCTCACCTGTCCGTAGGGCTCAAGTGTCCAACACCAAGGGCCACCGGTCTGTTCCTCCGGATGAGCGGCGCGATCGATCCCCCGGTGCAACAGGGGGGTAATCGGGCCGCTGTTCCGTCAGACTGATGGCTCACGTCCGCACGCCGGTGTGCGGACCCGACCGCACCGCTCCGCGCCGACATGCGGAACCGGATGTTCCGCTTCCTCGAACATCACCCCGTTTGCGCACTTCTGACGCCTTGCGCCTAGCATCGTTCAGTCCCTACCCCGCACATCGGAGATTTCCGTGCGTTTTAGCCTGACCCCGAAGGAGACGAGCTTCTACGACATGTTCGCCGCAGCCGCGGAGAACCTGGTCGTGGGATCGAAGCTCCTGCTGGAACTGCTGGGTTCAGACGTGTCGGCCCGCGCGGAGATCGTCGAGCGCATGCGCGCCGCCGAGCACGCCGGGGACGACACCACCCATGCGGTGTTCCACCAGCTCAACTCCTCCTTCATCACGCCCTTCGACCGCGAGGACATCTACAGCCTCGCCTCGTCGCTGGACGACATCATGGACTTCATGGAGGAGGCGGTCGACCTGGTCGTCCTCTACGACATCCAGACCCTGCCCAAGGGTGTCGAGCAGCAGATCGAGGTGCTCGCCCGGGCCGCCGAGCTGACCGCCGAGGCGATGCCGAAGCTGCGCACCATGACCAAGCTCACCGAGTACTGGATCGAGATCAACCGGCTGGAGAACCAGGCCGACCAGATCCACCGCAAGCTGCTCGCGCACCTGTTCAGCGGCCAGTACGAGGCGATCGAGGTCCTGAAGCTCAAGCAGGTCGTGGACGTCCTCGAAGAGGCCGCCGACGCGTTCGAGCACGTGGCCAACACGGTGGAGACCATCGCCGTCAAGGAGTCCTGACCAGCGTGGATACGGCAGCACTCATCGCCGTCCTCGGGGTGGCGTTCTTCTTCACGTACACCAACGGCTTCCACGACTCGGCGAACGCCATCGCCACCTCGGTCTCCACCCGGGCCCTCACCCCGCGCGCCGCGCTGGCGATGGCCGCGGTGATGAACCTGGCCGGCGCCTTCCTCGGCACCGGGGTCGCGAAGACCGTGTCCGAGGGGCTGATCGCCACCCCGACGGGCAATCAGGGGATGGGCATCCTGTTCGCCGCGCTGGTCGGCGCGATCACCTGGAACCTGGTCACCTGGTACTTCGGGCTGCCCTCGTCCTCCTCGCACGCGCTGTTCGGCGGCATGGTGGGCGCGGCGCTGGCCGGTGGCACCGAGGTGATCTGGTCCGGCGTGGTGGACAAGATCATCATCCCGATGTTCCTCTCCCCGGTGGTCGGCCTGCTGGCCGGCTTCATGGTGATGCTGGCCATCCTGTGGATCTTCCGGAAGGCCAACCCGCACCGGGCCAAGCGCAACTTCCGGGTCGCGCAGACCGCTTCGGCCGCCGCGATGGCGCTGGCGCACGGTCTCCAGGACGCCCAGAAGACCATGGGCATCGTGGTGATGGCGCTCACCATCTCGGGTCACCAGAGCGGTGGCGACATCCCGGTCTGGGTGAAGATCTCCTGCGCCACGGCCCTCTCGCTGGGCACCTACGCGGGTGGCTGGCGGATCATGCGGACCCTCGGCCGCAAGATCATCGAGCTGGACCCGCCGCAGGGCTTCGCGGCCGAGACCACCGCCGCGACGATCATGTACATCACGTCGTTCGTCTTCAAGGCGCCGATCTCCACCACCCACGTGATCACCTCGGCGATCATGGGCGTGGGGGCCACCAAGCGGATCCGCGCGGTCCGTTGGGGCGTGGCCAAGAACATCGTGTTGGGCTGGTTCATCACCATGCCGGCCGCCGCCGCGGTCGCCGCGCTGATGTACTGGCTGGTGTACCTGATCTTCGGCTGACCGTCCGTCGGCAACGACGAAGGCCCGCCCCCACATCACGGGGGCGGGCCTTCTCCGACTTCGCGGCGGCACCGCCATGCAGCGCCGCGAAGCAGGCTTAGCCGAAGCGGCCCGAGATGTAGTCCTCGGTGGCCTGGACGGACGGGTTGGAGAAGATCCGCTGGGTGTCGTCGAGCTCGACGAGCTTGCCCGGCTGACCGACCCCGGCGAGGTTGAAGAAGGCGGTGCGGTCGGAGACCCGGGCCGCCTGCTGCATGTTGTGGGTCACGATCACGATGGTGAACTGCGACTTGAGCTCACCGATCAGGTCCTCGATGGCGAGGGTGGAGATCGGGTCCAGGGCCGAGCAGGGCTCGTCCATCAGCAGCACCTGCGGCTCGACCGCGATCGCGCGGGCGATGCAGAGCCGCTGCTGCTGACCACCCGACAGACCGGAGCCGGGCTTGTTCAGGCGGTCCTTGACCTCGTTCCAGAGGTTGGCGCCCTGGAGCGACTTCTCCACCACGCCGTCCAGCACGGACTTCTTCTTCACGCCGGCCAGCTTGAGCCCGGCCGCCACGTTGTCGTAGATCGACATGGTGGGGAAGGGGTTCGGGCGCTGGAAGACCATCCCGACGGTGCGGCGGACGGCGACCGGGTCGACCGCCGAGGCGTACAGGTTCTCGTCGTCGAGCAGCACCTTGCCCTCGACCCGGGCGCCCGGGATCACCTCGTGCATCCGGTTGAGCGTGCGCAGGAAGGTGGACTTGCCGCAGCCGGACGGGCCGATGAAGGCCGTCACCGAGCGGGGCTCGACGGTCATCGAGATGTCCTCGATGGCCTTGGTGGTGCCGTAGTAGGCGGACAGTCCGCTGACGTCGATGCGCTTGGCCATGATCGTTCGTCTCTCTCGTCTTCTGCTGCGTCAGTCGGTCTGTCAGTGCCCGGACTTGGGCGAGCGCCAGCGGGCGATGCCACGAGCGACCAGGTTGAGCGCCATCACGAAGGCGATCAGCACCAGTGCGGCGCCCCAGGCCCGGGCGTACCCGAAGTCGTTGTTGGTCTGGTACTGCTGCCAGATGTAGAGCGGCAACGACTGCTGCGGGCCCTCGAACGGGTTCTCGTTGATGATGTCGGACCCGAAGACCAGCATCATCACCGGCGCGGTCTCACCCGTGATGCGGGCCACGGCCAGCATCACACCGGTGGTGATTCCGCCGATCGCGGTCGGGAGGACGACCCGCAGGATGGTCTTCCACTTCGGCACACCGAGGGCGTAGGAGGCTTCGCGCAGCTCGTTGGGGACGAGCTTGAGCATCTCCTCGGTGGAGCGGACCACCACCGGCACCATCAGGATCGCCAGCGCGAGGCTGCCGGCGAAGCCCGAGTACTGGAAGCCGAAGAGCAGGATCCAGAGCGAGAGAATGAACAGACCGGCGACGATCGACGGGATACCCGTCATGACGTCGACGAAGAAGGTGACCGCCTTGGCGAGCCGGCCACGGCCGTACTCCACCAGGTAGACGGCGGTCAGCAGACCGATCGGGGCTGCCATCGCGGTGGCCAGCGCGACCTGCATCAGGGTGCCGAGCAGCGCGTGGTAGACACCACCACCCGCCTCGGTCTGCAGCACGCCCTTCATGGAGTGGTTCAGGAAGCGGGCGTCGACCACGCTCGCGCCCTGCTGGACGGTGTAGAAGACCAGCGCGGCCAGCGGGATGACCGCCAGCACGAAGGCCAGCCAGACCACCGAGGTGGCGAGCCGGTCCTTGGCCTGCCGGCGGCCCTCGACCTTGGCGGAGAGCCCGTAGGTGAGGCCGACGAAGGCCAGTCCGGCCAGCAGACCCCACTGGATCTTGCTGTCGAGACTGCCGAGCAGGCCGATCGCGACACCGATCACGATCGACAGCACGGCGATCCCGGCCGGGGCCCAGCTCGGCAGCCGATTGGTCGTCAGACCCCGGCGGAGCTGCGGCGCGACGGCAACCGAGTCGGTAGCGGTACTCATCAGTTGGCCCCCGAGTATTCCTTGCGGCGCGCGATGATCATCCGCGCGGCACCGTTCACCAGCAGGGTGATCACGAACAGGACGAGACCGGAGGCCATCAGCGCGTTCCGGCCGTTCTCGCCGGCCTCGCCGAAGCGGAGCGCGATGTTCTGCGCGAAGGTGCCGCCACCCGGGTCCATCAGGTGCAGCGAGAGCACCGGGCTGGAGGAGAGCACGGTGGCGACCGCGATGGTCTCACCGAGCGCCCGGCCGAGGCCGAGCATCGAGGCGGAGATCACGCCCGGGCGGCCGAACGGCAGCACCGCGGTGCGGATCATCTCCCAGCGGGTCGCCCCCAGGGCGAGCGCCGCCTCCTCGTGCATCCGCGGCGCCTGCTTGAAGACCTCGCGGGAGACGGCGGTGATGATCGGAAGAATCATGATGGCCAGCACGATCCCGACGGTGAACAGGGATCGCGGGGCGGCCCCGGTCTTGGTCGAGTCGAAGATGTACGTCCAGCCGAGGTACTCGTCCATCCAGCTGGTCAGACCGCTCATGTGCGGGACCAGGAAGAGCGCGCCCCAGAGGCCGTAGACGATGCTGGGCACGGCCGCCAGCAGGTCCACCAGGTAGGCGAACGGCTGGGCAATCCTGCGCGGGGCGTAGTGCGAGATGAACAGCGCCACGCCGACGGCGACCGGTACCGCGATGACCATCGCGATGATCGAGCTGGCGATCGTGCCGAAGACCAGCACCGCGATGCCGAAGGTCGGCACCGGTGCGTCCGGCAGCCACTCGAAGGTGGTGAAGAAGTTGCCCTCGTTGTGCCCGAAGGAGAGGAACGAACGGTACGTCAGGAACCCCGCGATGGCGGCCATGATGACCAGCAGCAGGACGCCCGAACCGCGGGAGAGGTTGAAGAAGATGCTGTCGCCACGCCGGCTGTCCGATCGGCCCCGGCGGGCCCTGCCACCGGAGGCGACAGGGGGTGATGAAGTCATGGTCTCTACTCCGGTCTGGTGGTGCTGCCCCGCGGAGGGCGGCACCATGGCGGCGGTGCCCCGGACTTGTGATGGTGCCCGGCCGGGCAGCCCCGCCCCCCTCTTCGAGGGCCGCCCGGCCGGTGGTTCAGTCAGATCAGGCGAGCGCGGTGACCGCGGTCTTCACCTTCTCGCTCAGCTCCTTGGGGAGCGGCACGTAGCCCTTGGTGCCGATGGCCTGCTGGCCCGCGTCGCTGACCGCGTAGGTCAGGAAGGACTTCAGGGTGTCGAGCGTCTCGGCCTTGTTGCCCTTGTCGCAGACGATCTCGTACGTGACCAGGACGAGGGGGTAGGAGCCCTCCTCCTTGGTCGCGTAGTCCAGGGTCAGCGCCAGGTCGCTGCCGGTGCCCGCGATCTTCGCCTTGGCGAAGGTGGCCGCGGCGTTGGCGGCGGTGGCCTCGACCGGCTTGCTGGCGCCGGTCGCGATCGCGGCCGACTTCAGGTTGTTGGTCTGGGCGAAGGAGAGCTCGGCGTAGCTGATCGAGTTCGGGACCTGCTTCACCTGGGCCGAGACGCCGGCGCTCTGGGCCGCCGACTGGCCGCCCTTGCCCGCCCAGGTCTTGCTGGCCTTGTACGGCCACGCGCCACCGGAGGTCTTCTCCAGGTACTTGGTCAGGTTCTCCGTGGTGCCGGAGTCGTCCGAGCGGTGGACCGCCTGGATCTCGGCGTCGGGCAGCTTGGCGGTCGGGTTCAGCTTGGCGATCGCCGGGTCGTTCCACTTGACGATCTTCGAGTCGAAGATCCCCGCGATGGCCGGGCCGTCCAGGACGAGGTTGTCCACGCCGTCCACGTTGTAGATGACCGAGATCAGACCGGCGACCAGCGGCAGGTTGATGCCCTGGCCGGTCTTGCAGATCTCCTTGGAGGCGGTGACATCCGCCTCCTTGAGCGCCGAGTCGGAGCCCGCGAAGGCGACCTTGCCCTGGTTGAACTGCTGGACACCGGCGCCCGAACCGCCACCGGAGTAGGTGATCGTCGAACCGGCGCAGGCGTTGCCGAAGGCAACCTTCCAGGTGTCGATCGCGTTGCCCTGCGCGGTGGAACCGGCGCCGAGCAGCTGACCGGCCTTGCCACAGGCGATGGCGGCGGCCGACGGGGCGCCGGACGCCTTCGGGTCGGCGTTGTCGTCCGAGCCGCAGGCCGCGAGCGACAGCGAGCCAACGAGCGCCATGGCACCGATCGCGAGGGCCTTGGAGCGGCCGTTCCGCTGGAGCTTCACAGGGGTTCCCTTTCTGTGGCACCACCCGTTCTCTGCCTGATCCCGGAACGGGACGGCGGTACGGGTTCTGCTGTGGTCCGGGGCCCGTACGGCCCTCCGGTGTTACCGAAGTTAGGCCGGGTAGGTGACGCGTCAGGCGGTCACAAATGAACGGAGAGTGAACCTGTAGCGGATGGCGGGAAACACCGATCGGTAGTAACGGTTGCGTCACAGGCAGGGCGCGACGAGATCACTCGCCCCGAACCGCTATGACTCCCCGTCACCGAGCGCCTGCAACAGGGCGTCCACCAGCTCCCGGTCCCGGTCGTGGGTCAGCCGGGCCTTCGCCTTCCGCGGCGACAGCCACTTCAGCCGGTCCACCTCCCGGTTGGGAGTGAACGAGCCGCCGGTCGGCACCGCCACCCAGTACCTGACCTCCTTGGCCCGCCCCTGGGCCAGGTAGTGCTGGGTCGGCAGCTCCACGCCGAGCACACAACTCAGCCCGGTCTCCTCCCTGACCTCCCGCAGCGCAGCCGCCCGCCAGCCCTCCCCCGGATCCAGCTTCCCCTTCGGCAGCGACCAGTCGTCGTACTTCGGCCGGTGGATCAGCGCGATCCGCGGCTTCTTCCGGCCCACCCCGTTCTTCTTCGGCGGCCCGGGCACCCAGAGCACCGCCCCCGCCGCCAGAATGGTCTGCCCGTGCCGGGTCGCCCGCCCTCGCGTCCCCCGGACCGGTGCGGTCAGCAGCTTGCCCATACGTGCCATCCGTGATGCTGAAGAGTCGGCCACTGGTGGCCGAAGGCGTACCTCGCCGCCTCCACCTCCAGCCGCTGATCAGCATGCACCACACCGAGCACGTACGCCGTCGCCGGCGTGATCCGCGGCGTCCGTGCCGCCGTCGACACCGTCACCGCCGCGTCCGCCGCCTCCTGGTGACGGTCCAGCACCTGGTCGATCCCGTCCAGCTCCGGCAGCCCCACCCCGCACACCTCCAGCGCGTACCGGGCCCGCTTCGCCAGAATCCGCACCCGGTGCCACGGCGCGTCGTCCGCCGCCACCACCGCGTCGGCGTCCACCACCGTCCCCTGGGCCGGCACCGCCCCCAGCCGGTGCAGCCCCTCGCCCCCGTACGGCGCCCGGGCCGGCGGCAGCGTCTCCACCCCGGCAGCCAGCAGCCCGAGCGCCGTCGCCACCTGCGGCCGCAGCTCACCCACGCCCCCCGGCAGCACCGGCACCTCCCCGGCCAGCAGCGTCATCCGGTCGGCCAGCGCGTGCAGACGGGCCGACCGCAGCTCCTGCAGCAGCGCGGTGTGCGCCCTGGTCCTGGCCAGCGTCAGCTGACGCTCCATCAAGGCCCGGGCCTTCGGCGCACCGGTGTGCCCGGCCAGCATCCCGGGCTGGCCCGGATCGGTCTCGCTCAGCGAGTCCAGCGCCGCCAGCAGCCGGGCCGACCGCCGGACGTAGCCCGGCTCCTGCGCCAGCAACCCCGACAGCCAGCGCAGCTCCGTCCTGGTCTCCTGCGCCCAGACCGGCTCGAAGACGGTCGAGAAGGTGTGCAGCGCACCGCCGATCCGCCGCACACAGCGCAGCAGTTCCCCCGTCCCGCCCGCCACGCCCCCGCCGCCGGGGGCGCCACCGGCGCTCGGCAGCGAACCTGTCCGGGATCCGGCCTCCCCCACCGCCAGCGGCAACGCCCGCAGGAAGGCCCCCGCCCGGGCGTTCAGGTACCCCGCCAGCACCTCCCCGGCCAGGGCCGGGTGGTCGGTGCGCTCCGTCGTCGTCGGCAGATCGGTCATGCTGATTCCTCGTCCCCCCGAGGGCTGTCCCCGCTGTGGTGGCGATGCCCCGGGGATGGTGACTGTCTCTCAGCTCCTGCTACGGCAGCTTGCGCCGGCGCTGTCTGGAGTCGATCAGCAGGTCCTGCACGTGCCGCAGCCGCCGCCCTTCGGCGTCCTGCGGGTGTCTGGTCCACCGGCCGTCCGAGCCGAGGTGCCAGGACTCGGTCTCGTCCGACATCCCGAGGTCGATCAGCCCCGACAGCTCCGCCCGGGCCGCCGGGTCGGTCACCTTCACCAGCGCCTCGATCCGGCGGTCCAGGTTGCGGTGCATCATGTCCGCGCTGCCGAACCACACCTCGGGCTCGCCACCGTTGCCGAACACGAAGATCCGGGAGTGCTCCAGGAACCGGCCCAGGATGCTGCGCACCCGGATGTTCTCGCTCAGCCCGGCCACACCGGGACGGACCGCGCAGATCCCGCGCACCCAGACGTCCACCGGCACGCCGGCCTGCGACGCCCGGTACAGCGCGTCGATCACGGCCTCGTCCACGATCGAGTTGACCTTGATCTTCACGAACGCCGGGCGCCCCGCCCGGTAGTGCGCGATCTCCTGCTGGATCCGCGCCACCAGCCCGTCCCGCAGCCCGCGCGGCGCGGTCAGCAGCCGACGGTAGGACTCCCGACGGGAGTAGCCGGAGAGCCGGTTGAACAGGTCCGACAGGTCCGCGCCGACCTGCGGGTCAGCCGTCAGCAGCCCCAGGTCCTCGTACAGCCTGGCGGTCTTCGGGTGGTAGTTGCCCGTCCCCACGTGGGCGTAACGCCGCAGCGTGTCGCCCTCCTGACGGACCACCAGCGAGAGCTTGCAGTGCGTCTTCAGCCCGACCAGGCCGTACACCACATGGCAGCCCGCCTCCTCCAGCTTGCGGGCCCACTTGATGTTGGCCTGCTCGTCGAAGCGCGCCTTGATCTCGACCAGCACCAGCACCTGCTTGCCGGACTCGGCCGCGTCGATCAGCGCGTCCACGATCGGCGAGTCACCCGAGGTGCGGTACAGCGTCTGCTTGATCGCCAGCACGTCCGGGTCGTTGGCGGCCTGCTCCAGGAACGCCAGCACCGAGGTCGAGAAGCTGTCGTACGGGTGGTGCAGCAGCACGTCCCGCTCGCGCATCGCGGCGAAGATGTCCGGCTGCGAGGCCGACTCCACCTCGATCAGACCCCGGGCCGTCCCCGCCACGAACTTCGGGTACCGCAGCTCGGGCCGGTCCAGGTCGGCGATGCCGAACAGACCGGTCAGATCCAGCGGGCCCGGCAGCGGGAAGACCTCGGCATCGGTGATGTTCAGCTCCCGCACCAGCAGGTCGAGGATGTAGGGGTCGATCGACTCCTCCACCTCCAGCCGCACCGGCGGGCCGAACCGACGCCGCATCAGCTCCTTCTCCAGCGCCTTGAGGATGTTCTCGGTGTCGTCCTCCTCGACCTCGAGGTCCTCGTTCCTGGTCACCCGGAACGCGTGGTGGTCCAACACCTCCATCCCCGGGAAGAGCTCCTCCAGGTGCGCCCCCATCACGTCCTCCAGCGGGACGTACCGCTGCGCGCCCGCCTCCAGGAAACGCGACAGCGACTGCGGGACCTTCACCCGGGCGAAGTGCTTGTGTCCGGAGACCGGGTTGCGCACCACCACGGCCAGGTTCAGGCTCAGCCCCGATATGTACGGGAACGGGTGCGCCGGGTCGACCGCCAGCGGGGTCAGCACCGGGAAGATCTTCTGCCGGAACAGCGAGTGCAGCCGGGCCTGCTCCTTCTCCGCCAGCTCGGCCCAGCGGACCAGCTCGATGCCCTCCGCCGCCAGATCCGTCAGCACCTCGTGCTGGAAGGTCGCGGCATGACGGGCCATCAACTCACGGGAGCGGGTCCAGATCTGGTCCAGCACCTCGCGCGGCTGCAGCCCGGAGGCCGACCGCTGGGCCACCCCCGTCGCGATCCGGCGCTTCAGCCCGGCCACCCGGACCATGAAGAACTCGTCCAGGTTGCTGGCGAAGATGGCCAGGAACTTGGCCCGCTCCAGCAACGGGATCTGCGGGTCCTCGGCCAGCTCCAGCACCCGCTCGTTGAACGCCAGCCAGCTGCGCTCACGGTCCAGGAACCGGCCCTGCGGCAGCTCCTCCAGTTCCTGGCCGTCGACCTCCAGGTCGACCTCGGCCAGCGCCAGCGACGGCGGCAGGTTGGCAGGGCCTGGGGTCTTCGGAACGGAGGCGGGACGGGGGATGCTCATGTGCTCCAGCTCCTCCAGCAGGACGTTCTCCGGGTACCCGGCGGCAGGCGCCAGATCCCAACCGCCCGGGGCGGTCGGCGACCGGTCGGCCGAGGGGTCTCCGGCCGACCGGGGGCGTGGCACTGCTGACGTCATCCTGTGATCTTTGCGGCGTTAACTTAATCCACGGTAAACACCGCATGGCCAGGAGGAAAGCTGAGTCGGTCACCCCGTGTCCGGGGTCCGGTCACCGGTCAGCTCATCGCCGGACCGCAGTGTCGACGCGGTACATCAGGTCCACCTCGTACACGGTGAACCCCAACCTTTCGTATACCCGCACCGCGGCCGGATTGTCGGCATCCACATAGAGCAGTACCGCCGGGACCTTCCGGTCCTCCGCCAGATGCCGCAGGCCCGTCGCGGTCAGCGCCCGGCCCAGCCCGCTGCCCTGCTCCGCCGGGTCCACCGCCACCACGTACACCTCGCCCAGACCGTCCGGGTGCACCTTGGTCCAGTGGAAGCCGACCAGGTCCGCCCCCCTGAAGGCCAGGAACAGCCCCGCCGGGTCGAACCACGGCTCGGCCAGCCGCTCGGCCAGGTCCTGCTCCGTCCAGCCGCCCTGCTCGGGGTGGTGGGCGAAGGCCAGCGCGTTCAGCCGCAGCCAGGCCGCGTCGTCCTGCCCCGGACGGAAGCTCCGGACCGTCACACCCTCGGGCAGCACCGGCTCGGCCGGCACCGGCTCGGCCGGCCTGCGCATCTGCCGCAGCTCCCGGACCAGCTCCGCCCCGTACTCCGCCGCCAGCCGCGCCGCACCCGGGTGGCCGCCGTGCGCCCAGAAGTCCACGGTGCCCGCGTCCGCCTCCGCCAGCGTCGCATCCAGCAGCTGCCGCCCGAGACCGAGCCGCCGGTGGTCCGGATGAACGGTCAGCTCCACCGTGGTCCGCCCCTCCCCCGCCTCCAGCTGCGCGTACCCCGCCGGCACCCCCTCCTGACGCTGCACCAGATGGGTCACCCCGGGCCGAGCGCTGTCCACCCGCAGCCGCAGCCGCCCCGCCTCGGACACCGCCTCCCGCCCGTCCACCGCACTCGCCGCCGCGAGCACCGCCCTGGCCGCCGCAAGATCGTCCGCGCCGAGGGTCTCGGTGCTCCGGATTCCGTCCTGACTCGGGTTCGTCGTCTCCATGCCGCCGACCATACGCGGCGGCACGAGCCGAAACCCGATGGTCTGCCGGGTCCGTCCGGTGATTGGCTGTCAGCTCCCGCCCTCCCCGGGCCCGACCCCGGCCCGACGGTTCGAAAGGAAGGCCCGACATGACAGTGGAGCTGCAACGACGACAGCGGGTGGCCGCGTACGGAGTGGCCGTCCAGGACGGCCGGGTGCTGCTGGCCCGCTGGGTCGGACGCGACGGCACCCGGGCCTGGACCGTCCCCGGCGGCGGCCTCGACCACGGTGAGGACCCGTACGCAGCGGTGATCCGGGAGGTCCGGGAGGAGACCGGCTACCAGGTCGAGCCCGAGCGACTGCTCGGCATCCACTCGCAGCACCTGCTCGACCCGCCCTTCGCCCGGAAGGGCTCGCCGAAGGACTTCCACGGCCTGCGGATCGTCTACGGCGTCCGGGTGGCGGGCGGCAGCCTGCGGAACGAGGTCGAGGGTTCCACCGACCTGGCGGCCTGGATCCCCCTGGACGAGGTGGCCGACCTGCCACGGGTCTCGCTCGTCGACATCGCACTGGAGCTGTACCGGTCTCGGCCGGAGGTCGGCCGGGTCCCGTAGCCGACGGACCCCGACCGGGGTGGGGCCATCCGTGCTGACCTGCGAGGATTATGGCCTCTGAGTTCTGATCTGTTCCGGAAATGCAGAAAGCCCCACCGGTTACCCGGCGGGGCTTTCTGACTAAAGATTGTTCGGCGGCGTCCTACTCTCCCACAGGGTCCCCCCTGCAGTACCATCGGCGCTATGGATGTACCAGGACGGCTGCGCGTAGTAGAGCAGCGCCCACCGGTTACCCGGCGGGGCTTTCTGACTAAAGATTGTTCGGCGGCGTCCTACTCTCCCACAGGGTCCCCCCTGCAGTACCATCGGCGCTATGAGGCTTAGCTTCCGGGTTCGGAATGTAACCGGGCGTTTCCCTCRYGCTATGACCACCGAAACCCTATCGGGTATTCAGCGAAACACACACTTTTTAGTTTATTAAGTGGTTTTTCACCGGCGATAGCTGTTCGCTACCCGGGAACCACACAGTGAACGCGAGCGTCTGAGGACAAGCCCTCGGCCTATTAGTACCGGTCAGCTCCACCCCTTACAGGGCTTCCACATCCGGCCTATCAACCCAGTCGTCTACTGGGAGCCTTACCCTCTCAAGGA
>NZ_LMCT01000002.1:0-40041 GCF_001424875.1 Kitasatospora sp. Root107
TGGGAGGCCTCGGCATGATCTTGGTAGATCTCGTGGAGGTCCTGTTCGACGTAGGCGCGGGTGAGGGCGGCGCCGCCGAGGATGACGGGGAAGTCGGCGGCGAGGTGGCGTTGGTTCAGTTCTTGGAGGTTCTCTTTCATGATGACGGTGGATTTGACGAGGAGGCCGGACATGCCGATGACGTCGGCGCGGTGTTCCTGGGCGGCGTCGAGGATGGCGGAGACGGGTTGCTTGATGCCGAGGTTGACGACGGTGTAGCCGTTGTTGGAGAGGATGATGTCGACGAGGTTCTTGCCGATGTCGTGGACGTCGCCCTTGACGGTGGCGAGCACGATGGTGCCCTTGCCCTCATCGTCGGACTTCTCCATGTGGGGTTCCAGGTGGGCGACGGCGGTTTTCATCACCTCGGCGGACTGCAGGACGAACGGCAGCTGCATCTGGCCGGAGCCGAACAGTTCACCGACGACCTTCATGCCCGCSAGCAGGGTGCCGTTGACGATCTCCAGGGCCGGACGCTGCGTCAGGGCCTCGTCCAGGTCCGCTTCCAGGCCCTTGCGCTCACCGTCGACGATGCGGCGCTGCAGCCGCTCCTCCAGTGGCAGAGCGGCCAGCTCCTGCGCCTTCGACTCCGCGCTGGAGGCGACGCTGACGCCCTCGAACAGCTGCAGCAGGCGCTGCAGSGGGTCGTATCCCTCCGTGCGGCGGTCGTAGACCAGGTCGAGGGCGACCGTGCGCTGCTCGTCGGGGATGCGGGCGATGGGGAGGATCTTGGAGGCGTGCACGATCGCCGAGTCCAGGCCGGCTTCGACGCACTCGTGCAGGAAGACGGAGTTGATGACCTGTCGGGCGGCCGGGCTGAGGCCGAAGGAGATGTTGGACAGGCCCAGGGTGGTCTGCACGTCGGGGTGGCGGCGCTTGAGTTCGCGGATCGCCTCGATCGTCTCGATGCCGTCGCGCCGKGACTCCTCCTGGCCGGTGCCGAGGGTGAAGGCCAGGCAGTCCACCAGGATCGAGCCCTCATCGACGCCGTACTCGSYGGTGAGCTGGGTGATCAGGCGCTCCGCGATCGCCACCTTCGCGTCGGCGGTGCGGGCCTGGCCCTCCTCGTCGATGGTCAGTGCGATCAGGCCGGCGCCGTGCTCGCGGGCCAGCGAGGCGATCCGGCCGAAGCGGGTGTCCGGGCCGTCACCGTCCTCGTAGTTCACCGAGTTGAGCACCGCCCGSCCGCCGAGGGCCTCMAGGCCGGCGCGCAGGACGTCGGGTTCGGTGGAGTCCAGCACGATCGGCAGSGTGGAGGCCGTCGCCAGGCGCCCGGCGATCTCCTTCATGTCCGCCACGCCGTCACGCCCGACGTAGTCGACGCACAGGTCSAGCAGGTGGGAGCCGTCGCGGATCTGCTCGCGGGCGATCTCCACGCAGGCCTGCCAGTCACCGGCGAGCATCGAGTCGCGGAACTTCTTCGACCCGTTGGCGTTGGTCCGCTCGCCGATCGCCAGGTAGGAGGTGTCCTGACGGAACGMCACCGGCTGGTACAGCGACGCCGCCGACGGCTCAGGCCGCGGATCACGCGCCGTCACCGGGCGGCCCTGCACCCGCTCCACCACCGCCCGCAGATGCTCCGGCGTCGTCCCGCAGCACCCGCCSACCAGGGACAGGCCGTACTCGCGGGTGAACGTGTCATGCGCCTCCGCCAGCTCGGCCGGGCTGAGCGGGTAGTGCGCACCGTCCTTGCCCAGCACCGGCAGACCCGCGTTCGGCATGCACGACAAGCCGATCTTCGCGTTCTTCGCCAGGTAGCGCAGGTGCTCACTCATCTCCGCCGGACCGGTGGCGCAGTTCAGCCCGATGTAGTCCACACCCAGTGGCTCCAGGGCGGTCAGCGCCGCACCGATCTCCGAGCCCAGCAGCATCGTGCCGGTGGTCTCCACCGTCACCTGCACCAGCACCGGCAGATCCAGCCCCGCCGCCGCCAACGCCCGCTTCGAACCCAGGATCGCGGCCTTCGTCTGCAGCAGGTCCTGGCTCGTCTCCACCAGCAGCGCATCCGCACCACCCGCAATCAGACCCGCCGCATTGCGCTCGAACCCATCCCGCAGCAACTCGTACGGGGCGTGGCCCAGCGTCGGCAGCTTCGTCCCCGGACCGATCGAACCCAGCACCCAACGCGTACGCCCGTCGGCAGCGGTGAACGCATCGGCGGCCTCACGCGCGACCCGCGCACCCGCCTCCGACAGCTCGAACACCCGCTCAGGGATGTCGTACTCCGCCAGCGCCGCGTGGTTCGCACCGAAGGTGTTCGTCTCCACACAGTCCACACCCACCGCGAAATACGCGTCATGCACCGCACGCACAATGTCCGGGCGGGTCAGATTCAGCACCTCGTTGCAACCCTCGAGCTGCTCGAAGTCCTCCATCGAAGGATCCTGCGCCTGCAACATGGTGCCCATCGCACCATCAGCCACCACCACACGCGTGGCAAGAGCATCACGCAACGCATCCGCACGACCCTGGTGCTGACCGGCGGTCATACGGCTGCCGCCAGGTGCGGGGCGAGCAGGGCGACGGCCTGCTCGCCGTAGCCGGCCCGGAGGCGGTCGGCCAACTGGCCGGGGAGCACCCGGTAGTCCTGGGTGCCGACGGTCTCCAGGACGACGGTGGCGAGTGCGCAGCCGAGCTGCGCGGCCGGCTGCAGCGGGAGGCCCCAGCTGACGGCGGCCAGGAAGCCGGCCCGGAAGGCGTCGCCGACGCCGGTCGGGTCGGCGGAGCGCTCGGCGGGTACGGCGGCCACCTCGATCGGGTCGGCGCCGGTCTGCTCGATCCGTACGCCGCGTGAGCCGAGGGTGGTGATCCAGACGCCGACCCGGGCGAGCACCGTATCCGCTGTCCAGCCGGTGCGCTCGACCAGCAGCGCGGCCTCGTACTCGTTGGTGAACAGGTAGCGGGCGCCGTCCACCAGCCGCCGGACCTGTTCGCCGGACAGCCTGGCGAGCTGCTGCGAGGGGTCGGCGGCGAACGGGACGGCTAGCGAGACCGCCTCCTCGGTGTGACTGAGCATCGCCTCGGGGGAGTTGGGGGAGACCACGACCAGGTCGAGGCCGCCGGTCCGGTCGGCGATCCGGGCCAGTTCGATGCGGTCGGCCTCGGCCATCGCACCGGCGTAGAACGAGGCGATCTGGTTCTGGTCCAGGTCGGTGGTGCACATGAACCGGGCGGTCTGCCGGGTCTCGGAGACGTGCACCGACTCGGTGTCCACGCCGTGCTCCTCCAGCCAGTGCCGGTACTCGGCGAAGTCGTTGCCGACCGCGCCGGCCAGCACCGGCCGGAGGCCGAGGCCGCCGAGCCCGAAGGCGATGTTGGCGGCCACCCCGCCCCGCCGTACCTCCAACTGGTCGACCAGGAAGGAGAGTGACACCGTGTCGAGACGGTCGGCGAGCAACTGGTCGGTGAACCGGCCGGGGAACTGCATCAGGTGGTCGGTGGCGATCGAACCCGTGACTGCGATGCGCACGGTGGTTTTCTCCTTACGAGTGGTGGGGTGGACGGGGGACGTGGTCAGACGCCGACGGCGTCGCGGAGCTTCTGGACGCGGTCGGTGCGCTCCCAGGTGAAGTCGGCGTCGTCCCGGCCGAAGTGGCCGTACGCCGCGGTCTTCGCGTAGATCGGCCGCAGCAGGTCCAGGTCGCGGATGATCGCGGCCGGACGCAGGTCGAAGACCTCCGAGACGGCWGCCTGGATCTTCAGGACCGGCACCGTCTCGGTGCCGAAGGTCTCCACGAACAGGCCCACCGGCTCGGCCTTGCCGATCGCGTACGCGACCTGCACCTCGGCCCGCGAGGCRAGACCGGCGGCGACGATGTTCTTCGCCACCCAGCGCATCGCGTACGCCGCCGAGCGGTCCACCTTCGACGGGTCCTTGCCGGAGAACGCACCGCCACCGTGCCGGGCCATCCCGCCGTACGTGTCGATGATGATCTTGCGGCCGGTCAGACCCGCGTCACCCATCGGGCCGCCGATCTCGAASCGSCCGGTCGGGTTCACCAGCAGSCGRTAGCCCTCGGTCACCAGCTTGATGCCGTCGTCCGCCAGTCGCTTCAGCTCCGGCTCCACCACGAACTCCCGGATGTCCGGGGTGAGCAGCGACTCCAGGTCGATGTCACTCGCGTGCTGCGAGGACACCACCACSGTGTCSAGSCGGACSGCCTTGTCGCCGTCGTACTCGATGGTGACCTGCGTCTTGCCGTCCGGGCGCAGGTACGGAATCTGCCCGTTCTTSCGCACSKCSGACAGCCGCTTGGCGAGCCGGTGSGCCAGCGTGATCGGCAGCGGCATCAGCTCAGGGGTCTCGTCGCTGGCATAGCCGAACATCAGGCCCTGGTCGCCSGCGCCCTGCTTGTCGAGGTCGTCCTCGTCACCCTCGACCCGCGCCTCGTGCGAGGTGTCGACACCCTGCGCGATATCGGGYGACTGCGCACCGATGGACACCGACACACCRCAGGAGGCACCGTCGAAGCCCTTCTTCGACGAGTCGTAGCCGATCTCCAGGATCTTCTCCCGGACCAGCTGCGCAATCGGCGCRTACGCCTTGGTGGTGACCTCACCGGCRATGTGCACGAGGCCGGTGGTGATCAGCGTCTCGACGGCGACCCGGGACTTCGGGTCGGCCGCGAGAAGCGCGTCCAGGATGGTGTCGCTGATCTGGTCAGCGATCTTGTCGGGGTGTCCCTCGGTGACGGACTCCGAGGTGAACAGGCGGCGNTACGCCTTGGTGGTGACCTCACCGGCAATGTGCACGAGGCCGGTGGTGATCAGCGTCTCGACGGCGACCCGGGACTTCGGGTCGGCCGCGAGAAGCGCGTCCAGGATGGTGTCGCTGATCTGGTCAGCGATCTTGTCGGGGTGTCCCTCGGTGACGGACTCCGAGGTGAACAGGCGGCGAGACACAGCGCTCCCTGGGGTTGCAGCGGCTGCTGACTGAATGCCCGGTTTGTCCGGGCATCCGGAAAGACTCTGATCCCTGGAGTGTAACGGTCGGCAATCGGCCTGCGGCAATCCCCTCAACAAGTGAGATGGATCAGACTCCTCGGCCGAGCCGGGCCACCACGGCGTCCCAGACCGCGTCGGCCAGTGATTCCTTGGGCCCGTCGGCGATCTCGGCCTCCGTACCGTCCGCGCTGAGCAGAACCGCGGAGTTGGTGTCTTGCCCGAAGGCCTTACCCCCGCCCACTTCGTTGACGACCAGCAGATCGCAGCCCTTCCGGGCCAGTTTGGCCCGGCCGTTGGCGAGTACGTCGTCGGTCTCGGCGGCGAATCCCACCACCAGCTGGCCGGCGCGGGCCCGGTGGGCGGAGAGCTCGGCCAGGATGTCGGGGTTGCGGACCAGGGCGACCGGCGCGGGTTCCACGCCGTCCACCTTCTTGATCTTTCCGGTGGCGTACTCGGCCGGGCGGAAGTCGGCCACCGCGGCGGCCATCACCACCACGTCGGCGTCGGCCACCGCCTTCAGCGCCGCCTCGCGCAGCTCCAGCGCGGTGGAGACGTGCACCACGTCCACCCCGGCCGGGTCGGGCAGCGAAGCGTTCGCCGAGAGCAGGGTGACCCTGGCGCCCCGGGCGGCGGCCGTGACGGCCAGCGCGTAGCCCTGCTTGCCGGAGGACAGGTTGCCCAGGTAGCGGACCGGGTCGAGCGGCTCCCGGGTGCCGCCGGCCGAGACCACCACATGACGGCCGGTCAGGTCGGCGGTCAGCTCGCCGCGGGCCAGCACCCGGCGACAGGCTTCGAAGATCGCGGCGGGCTCGGGCAGCCGGCCCTTGCCGGTGTCGACGCCGGTGAGCCGGCCGACGGCGGGCTCCAGCACGATCACGCCCCGGCGGCGCAGCGTGGCGACGTTCTCCTGGGTGGCGGGGTGTTCCCACATCTCGGTGTGCATGGCGGGGGCCAGCACCACCGGACAGCGCGCGGTCAGCAGGGTGTTGGTGAGCAGGTCGTCGGCCAGCCCGTGGGCCGCCTTGGCCATCAGGTCGGCGGTGGCCGGGGCCACCACCACCAGGTCGGCCTGCTGGCCGATCCGCACGTGCGGGACCTCGTGCACCCGCTCCCAGGTCTCGGTGGCGGCCGGGCGGCCTGACAGCGCCGCCCAGGTGGCCTCGCCGACGAAGTGCAGCGCGGCGGCGGTCGGCACCACGGTCACCTGGTGCCCCGACTCGGTGAGCCGGCGCAGCAGCTCACAGGCCTTGTACGCGGCGATGCCGCCGCTCACGCCGAGAACGACCTGGGGCGGGCTGGCATTCATCGCGGGCTCTCTCTGCCGTACGGGCGGGACCAGCCCCAACCCTACGGCGCATCAGATCCGCGCCGCACCATGGCCCTGGACACACCGAGGACACACGGAAGGGCCCGCCGGAGCGAACTCCGGCGGGCCCTTCCACTGAGCGGCGTGGCTCAGGCGGCGTCGATTGCCTCGGCCGTGAGCATGCCCGCGTTGATCTCGCGCAGCGCGATCGACAGCGGCTTCTCGTGCACGTGGGTGTCCACCAGCGGGCCGACGTACTCGAGGAGACCCTCGCCGAGCTGGGAGTAGTACGCGTTGATCTGACGGGCGCGCTTGGCGGCGTAGATCACCAGGCTGTACTTCGAGTCCGTGGCCTCGAGCAGCTCGTCGATCGGCGGGTTGATGATGCCCTCGGGCGCGGTCATGGAAGAGGACACGCGAAAACCTTCCGCAAAGATGAGAAAGACAGAATGCTGATCAGATCAACATGAGCTGATCAGGCTACACCGAGCAAGGTTAGCAGTTCGGTTGCTACCTGCTCGACCGACCTGTTGACAAGGGTCGTGTCGAACTCGCTCTCGGCGGCCAGCTCGACCTTCGCGGCCTCGAGCCGACGGTCGATCACGTCCTGCGGCTCGGTGCCCCGGCCGGTGAGCCGGCGGACCAGTTCCTCCCAGCTCGGCGGGCCCAGGAAGACCAGCCGCGCGTCGGGCATCGACTCGCGGACCTGCCGGGCACCCTGGAGGTCGATCTCCAGCAGCACCGGGACGCCGTTCTCCAGCTTCTCCAGCACCGCCGCACGCGGGGTGCCGTACCGGTTCCCGGCGAAGACGGCCCACTCGAGCAGCTCGCCGTTGGCGATCAGCTTCTCGAACTCGTCGTTGTCGACGAAGTAGTAGTGCACCCCGTTCTTCTCGCCGGGCCTCGGATGCCGGGTGGTCACCGACACCGAGAGCCAGAGCTCGGGGTGCTGCTTCCTCAGATGAGCGACGACCGTGCTCTTGCCGACCCCCGAAGGGCCGGAGAGCACGGTCAGCCGCGGACGTTCACTCATGCACCGATTATCCCGGATCGCGGACGGTCCGGGCACCACCGGGTCGCGACCCGGTGTCGGTCAAGCGGTGGTTCAGGAAGCGGTGCTTCCGAACTCCCGCTCCAGGGAGGCGATCTGGTTCGTCCCGAGGCCGCGGACCCGACGGCTCTCGGAGATGCCCAGACGCTCCATGATCTGCTTGGCGCGGACCTTGCCGACGCCCGGCATGCTCTCCAGCAGTGCGGAGACCTTCATCTTGCCGATGACCTCGTCATCGGCCTTGCCCGCCTTGATCACGTCGTGCAGCGAAGCGCCGGCATGCTTCAGCTTGGCCTTCACATCGGCGCGCTTCCGACGGGCTTCGGCAGCCTTGGCGAGCGCAGCGGTGCGCTGTTCAGGGGTAAGGGGCGGAAGAGCCACGCCGTTCACCTCAGGGTGTGGAAGGAAGGGATGAGCTATGACTGGTTGGTGCCTGAAGCGCACCGATCGCAGCCCGAACCAACGGCTCTGACCTGCGAGAGCGGCAATTTTCGCCGCCCTTCGGTGACCTCCCGCCGGACACTACCCAACTTGAGGCCGCACGTCAGGAGAAGAACACGAAAAGTCCTGGTCAGCCAAGGTCGACCAGGACTTTTCCGGGCAAATCAACCGGCCTGACGGCCCGTCCGGGCAGCCGGTGTGACGCTCCTCACGTACGACGGACTACTTCACCGCGGCCGCGATCTCCTCGACGAAGCGCGCGGAGGCCGCCCGCAGGGCCGCCACCGAGGGGCCGTGCTTGAGAATGTCGCGGCTCACGCTGGGCACCACGTTGCGCACCGAGTCGCCGAACACCCGGGGCAGGTCGGCCGCCGTGGCTCCCTGGGCACCGACGCCGGGGGCCAGCAGCGGGCCGTTGATGGCGAGGTCCGCCCCGGACTCGGCCAGCGTCGCGCCGACCACCGCGCCGAACGAGCCGAGCGGCTCGGCGCCCTTGTTCTCCGCCGCCAGCCGGTTCAGCACGCCCTGGGCCACGCTCACGCCGTCGGCGCCGACCGCGCGCTGCACCTCGTGCCCCTCCGGGTTGGAGGTGAGCGCCAGCGCGAACAGGCCGCAGCCGTTCGCCCGGGCCAGGTCCACGGCCGGCTGCAGCGAGCCGAAGCCCAGGTACGGACTGACCGTCAGGGCGTCCGAGAACAGCGCGCGGTCCGGGGAGAGGAAGGCCTCGGCGTACGCGGCCATGGTGGAGCCGATGTCGCCGCGCTTGGCGTCCATCAGCACCAGCGCCCCGGCCTCCCTGGCCTCGGTGACCGAGCGCTCCAGCACCGCGACGCCCCGGGAGCCGAACCGCTCGAAGAAGGCGGCCTGCGGCTTGAGCACCGCGACCTCCCCGGCCAGCGCCTCCACCACGGTGCGGCTGAACGTCTCCAGACCGGCGAGGTCGTCGTTCAGGCCCCAGGCGGTGAGCAGCGAGGCGTGCGGGTCGATGCCGACGCAGAGCCGGCCGCGGGTCTCCAGGGCGGTGTGCAGGCGGGCACCGAAGGGAGCGAGGGTCATGGACGGCCTTTCAGCTGGCGTCAGGGCGGTGGGCGTACCCCACCGCATCGGTGAAACTGGTGAAATCCCGGGCCGCCAGCGCGGTGCGCAGCTCGTCGAGGATGCGCAGCGGGGCGGCCGGGTCGTTGAACAGGGTGGTGCCGACGGCGACACCGGAGGCCCCGGCGAGGGCGAACTCCAGCGCGTCCAGGCCGGTGCGCAGCCCGCCCATCGCGAGGATCGGGACCTGCGGGATGCGTCCGGCCAGCATCTCCGCGTGCACCTGGTACACGCAGCGGACCGCGAGCGGCCGGATCGCCGGTCCCGACAGGCCGCCGGTGATCCCGGCCAGCGCCGGGCGCATGGTGACCGGGTCGATCGCCATGCCGAGGGTGGTGTTGATCATCGAGAGGCCGTCCGCGCCGGCCTGGACGCAGGCGGCGGCGATCTCGGTGATCGAGGTGACGTCGGGCGAGAGCTTGGCGTAGAC
This sequence comes from Kitasatospora sp. Root107, assembly GCF_001424875.1. Taxonomy (GTDB): domain Bacteria; phylum Actinomycetota; class Actinomycetes; order Streptomycetales; family Streptomycetaceae; genus Kitasatospora. Next base: position 9,307 of record NZ_LMCT01000002.1, read on the forward strand.
CGGCAGCTCGGCGTCGGCCACCCGGCGCACCGCCCGCACCACGTCGTAGGAGGTGGCCGGGTTGCAGGCGAAGACCAGGCCCCGGTCGACGACGTTCGGGCAGGAGATGTTGACCTCGAGGCCGATCACCCCCGGCTGACCGTTGAGCTGCTCGGCGACCTGGGCGAACTCCTCCAGCCGCTCCCCCGCGATCGACACCAGTACCCGGGCGCCGCGCTCGGCGAGCCAGGGCAGTTCGTTCTTGACGAAGTGGGCGATCCCGGCGCCCTGCAGGCCGATCGAGTTGAGCATCCCGGACGGTGTCTCGGCCATCCGGGGCGTGGCCCGTCCTGACCGGGCGTACGGCATGATCGTCTTGGTGGTGACCGAGCCCAGCTCGTCCAGCGGGACGAACTTGGCCAGCTCCCGCCCGTACCCGGCACAGCCGGAGGCGGTGGTCAGCGGGTTGGGCAGGGTACGGCCGCCGAACGGGGCGGTCAGGTCGACCTGCTGAGGCGCCATCAGCCCTGCACCCCCATCGCGGCGGCGCCTTCCAGGTCGGCGGGGACGGTACCGAGGTCCGCCCAGCGCACCCTGGCCCCGTCGAAGACCGGCCCGTCGGTGCAGGAGCGGACGAACCGGCTGACCCCGTCCTCGCCGACCACCGGCAGCACGCAGGTCATGCAGATGCCCACGCCGCAGGCCATCTCCACCTCCACGGAGGTCCAGCAGCGGGTGCCCAGCTCCTCGGCGATCCCGGTCACCGCACGCAGCATCGGCATCGGGCCGCAGGCGTGCACCACGGTGGCGTCGATCGCCTGGATCGCCTGCGCCAGGACGCCGGTGACCAGGCCGGTCAGCCCGGCCGAGCCGTCCTCGGTGACCACCAGCACGTCCTGGGTGAGCGCCCGGGCGGCCTCCACCCCGAACAGCCGCGACTCGGTGGCCGCGCCGAGGATGAAGCCGACCTGGCCGCCGCGCCGCTTGATCTCCTCGGCGAGCGGGAACAGTGGCGCGCTGCTGTAGCCGCCGGCCACCAGCAGCGCGCTGACCGGGCCCTCGGGCAGCGGGAAGGGGGTGCCCAGCGGGGCGATCAGGCTGAGGCGGTCGCCGACCCGGCTGCGGACCAACTCCCGTGTCCCCGCGCCGCGTTCGGCGACCACCAGCTCGATGGTGCCCGCCTCGACGTCGGCCCGGTGGATCGAGAAGGCCCGCCGCAACAGCATCGAGGAACCCGGCCCGCCGACCGCCAGTGCGGCGAAGTGCCCGGGCCTGACCCGGGCTGCCGCCTCGGGTGCCCGGAGCACCAGCCGCCGGTACGCCCCGGCCGGGGCGGACTCGACCACCTCGGCCTCGGTCTGAACTGGATGGGCCATCAGAACTCACCTTTCCGGCAGACTCGCGCTGCACTCTGCCAAACCGGACGACCCCCTGTCACTTCCCCGTACACCCGCCCGACCGGCGGGCACCAGTGCTACGCCTTCGCGCTGCCCACGGCCTCCGCGATCGACGTGAACCCGCTCGCCCGGAGCCGCGCCGACAGCCCCTTGTGCATCCGCCGCATCCAGAACGGCCCCTGGTAGACGAACGCGCTGTACCCCTGCACCAGGTCGGCCCCGTGCACGATCCGCTCCCAGGCGTCGTCCGCGGTCTCGATGCCGCCCACGGCGACCAGCACCAGCCGGCCCTCGGTCCTGGCCCGCAGCCGCTGCAGCACCTCCAGCGAACGCGCCTTCAGCGGGGCGCCGGACAGCCCGCCCATGCCGATCTCCTCGATCCGCGCGGCGGACTCCTGCAGCCCGTCCCGGCCGATCGTGGTGTTGGTGGCGATGATGCCGTCCAGGCCGATCTGGAGCGCCATGTCGGCGATCTCGTCGATGTCCTCGTCGGCCAGGTCGGGGGCGATCTTCACCAGCAGCGGCACGTGGTGCGGGGTGGCCCGGTCGGCCGCCCGGCGGACGTCCACCAGCAGCGGGCCGAGCGTCGAGACGGTCTGCAGGTTGCGCAGGCCGGGGGTGTTCGGCGAGGAGACGTTGACCACCAGGTAGTCGGCGTACTCCGCCAGCCGCTCGGTGCTCTTCACGTAGTCGGCGGTCGCGTCGACTTCCTCGACCAGCTTGGTCTTGCCGATGTTGACGCCGATCACCGGGGTGGAGGTGGTGTGCGGGCGGGCCTTGAGCCGGGCCGCGACCCGGGCCGAACCCTGGTTGTTGAAGCCCATCCGGTTGATCAGCGCCCGGTCCTCGACCAGCCGGAACAGCCGAGGCGCCGGGTTGCCCGGCTGCGGCTCACCGGTGACGGTGCCGATCTCCACGAAGTCGAAGCCGAGCATCGACAGGCCGTCGATGCCGATCCCGTTCTTGTCGAAGCCCGCACCGAGGCCGAACGGGCCCGGCAGGTCGAGCCCGAGCGCGGCGGTGCGCAGCGCCGGGTCCCGGGGGGCCAGCACCGCCTTCACCAGCTGCCGCAGACCGGGCACCGAGGCGGCCAGCCGGATCCAGAAGAAGGCGAGGTGGTGCGCCTTCTCCGGGTCCATCTTCTTGAAGACCAGGTCGAACAGGAGCTTGTACACGGCGAGTTGAGCCTTCCTGGACATGGGTGTGGGGGGCACCCCACTGTGCGGTGTGCCCCCCACGAGGATCTGACTACTTACGGCCCGCGTTGATCAGCGCCGCGTGCTCCTGGAGCGACATCACCCCGATGTCACCGCGCACCAGCGCCGCGCTGCCCTGGACGGCCGCGCCCATCGCCTGAACGGTCGTCAGGCACGGGACCCCGCGCGAGACGGCGGCGGTACGGATCTCGTAGCCGTCGAGCCGGCCACCGGTGCCGTACGGCGTGTTGATGATCAGGTCGACCTCGCCGTCGTGGATCAGCTGCACGATGGTCCGCTCGCCGTCCGGGCCCGGGCCCTCGCTGTGCTTGCGCACCACGGTGGACGGGATGCCGCCGCGCTGCAGCACCTCGGCGGTGCCGGAGGTGGCGAGCACCTCGAAGCCCATCTCGACCAGCGCCCGGGCCGGGAAGACCAGGTTGCGCTTGTCGCGGTTGGCGACCGAGACGAAGACCTTGCCGGAGGTCGGCAGCGCACCGTACGCGCCGGCCTGCGCCTTGGCGTACGCGGTGCCGAACACCTTGTCGATGCCCATCACCTCGCCGGTGGAGCGCATCTCCGGGCCGAGCACGGTGTCCACGCCCCGGCCGTGGATGTCGCGGAAGCGGCTCCACGGCATCACGGCCTCCTTGACCGAGATCGGGCAGTCGGCGGGCAGCGTGCCGCCGTCGCCCTCGGCCGGGAGCAGGCCCTCCTTGCGCAGCTCGGCGATGGTGGCGCCGAGCGAGATCCGGGCGGCGGCCTTGGCCAGCGGCACGGCGGTCGCCTTGGAGGTGAACGGCACGGTGCGGGAGGCGCGCGGGTTGGCCTCCAGCACGTACAGGATGTCCCCGGCCAGCGCGAACTGGATGTTGATCAGGCCCCGGACGCCCACGCCGCGCGCGATCGCCTCGGTGGAGACCCGCAGCCGCTTGATGTCGTAGCCGCCGAGGGTGATCGGGGGCAGCGCGCAGGCCGAGTCGCCGGAGTGGATGCCGGCCTCCTCGATGTGCTCCATCACGCCGCCGAGGTAGAGCTCCTCGCCGTCGAAGAGCGCGTCCACGTCGATCTCGACCGCGTCGTCCAGGAAGCGGTCGATCAGCACCGGGTGCTCGGAGATCAGACCGGCGTGCCGCTCCAGGTAGGAGGCGAGTGACGGCTCGTCATAGACGATCTCCATGCCGCGGCCGCCCAGCACGTACGACGGGCGGGCCAGCACGGGGTAGCCGATCTCGTCCGCGATCGCCTTGGCGTCCTCGAAGGAGAAGGCGGTGCCGTGCTTGGGCGCGGGCAGGCCCGCGTCGCGCAGCACCCGGCCGAACGCGCCGCGCTCCTCGGCCAGGTCGATCGCCTCGGGCTGGGTGCCGACGATCGGCACCCCGTTGTCCTTGAGCGCCTGGGCCAGGCCGAGCGGGGTCTGGCCGCCGAGCTGGACGATGACGCCCGCCAGCGGGCCCGCCTGCTGCTCGGCGTGCACGATCTCCAGCACGTCCTCCAGGGTGAGCGGCTCGAAGTAGAGCCGGTCGGAGGTGTCGTAGTCGGTGGAGACGGTCTCCGGGTTGCAGTTGACCATCACGGTCTCGTACCCGGCCTCGCTGAGTGCGAAGGAGGCGTGCACACAGGAGTAGTCGAACTCGATGCCCTGACCGATCCGGTTCGGGCCGGAGCCCAGGATGATCACGGCGGGCTTGGTGCGGGAGGCGACCTCGTTCTCCTCGTCGTAGGACGAGTAGAAGTACGGGGTCTTGGCGGCGAACTCGGCGGCGCAGGTGTCCACGGTCTTGAAGACCGGACGGATGCCCAGCGCGTGCCGCACCTCGCGGACCACGTCGGCCTTGAGGCCGCGGATCTCACCGATCTGCTGGTCGGAGAAGCCGTGCCGCTTGGCGTGCCGGAGCAGCTCCGGGTCGAGGCGCTCGGCCTCGGCCAGCTCGGCGGCGATCTCGTCGATCAGGAACAGCTGGTCGACGAACCAGGGGTCGATCTTGGTGGCGTCGAACACCTCCTGCTGGGTGGCCCCGGCCCGGATCGCGTCCATCACGGTGTTGATCCGGCCGTCGGTCGGGACCGAAGCCTTGGTCAGCAGCTCGTCCTTGTCGCCGAGCTCGCCGATCCAGGAGAACTGCGAGCCCTTCTTCTCCAGCGAACGCAGCGCCTTGTTCAGCGCCTCGGGGAAGTTGCGGCCCATCGCCATCGCCTCGCCGACCGACTTCATGGTCGTGGTCAGCGTGGCGTCGGCGCTCGGGAACTTCTCGAACGCGAACCGGGGCACCTTGACCACGACGTAGTCGAGCGAGGGCTCGAACGAGGCCGGGGTCTTCTCGGTGATGTCGTTCGGGATCTCGTCCAGCGTGTAGCCGACCGCCAGCTTGGCCGCGATCTTGGCGATCGGGAAGCCGGTGGCCTTGGAGGCCAGCGCGGAGGAGCGGGAGACCCGGGGGTTCATCTCGATCACGATGACCCGGCCGTCGTCCGGGTTGATCGCGAACTGGATGTTGCAGCCACCGGTGTCGACGCCGACCTCGCGGATGATCGCGATGCCGATGTCGCGCAGCGTCTGGTACTCACGGTCCGTCAGGGTCATCGACGGGGCGACGGTGATCGAGTCACCGGTGTGCACGCCCATCGGGTCGAAGTTCTCGATCGAGCAGACCACCACGACGTTGTCGTTCTTGTCGCGCATCAGCTCGAGCTCGTACTCCTTCCAGCCGAGGATGGACTCCTCCAGGAGCACCTCGGTGGTCGGCGAGAGGGCCAGGCCCTGGCCGGCGATCCGGCGCAGCTCGTCCTCGTCGTGCGCGAAGCCGGAGCCGGCGCCGCCCATGGTGAAGGAGGGACGGACCACGACCGGGTAACCGCCCAGCGTCTCCACGCCGTTGATGATGTCGTCCATCGAGTGGCAGATCACCGAACGGGCCGACTCGCCGTGGCCGATCTTGGCGTTGACCGCCTCGACCACACCCTTGAAGAGCTGACGGTCCTCGCCCTTGTGGATCGCCTCGACGTTGGCGCCGATCAGCTCGACGCCGTACTTGGCGAGGGTGCCGTTCTCGTGCAGCGAGATCGCGGTGTTCAGCGCGGTCTGCCCACCGAGGGTCGGCAGGAGCACGTCGGGGCGCTCCTTGGCGATGATCTTCTCGACGAACTCCGGGGTGATCGGCTCGACGTACGTGGCGTCGGCGATCTCCGGGTCGGTCATGATGGTGGCCGGGTTGGAGTTCACCAGGATGACCCGCAGGCCCTCGGCCCGCAGCACGCGGCAGGCCTGGGTGCCGGAGTAGTCGAACTCGGCGGCCTGGCCGATGACGATCGGGCCGGAGCCGATCACCAGGACGGACTTGATGTCAGTGCGCTTCGGCACGGTCAGCTCCCTGCGGTGGTGCGGGCCGGGGCGCCGGCCATCAGGTCGACAAAGCGATCAAAGAGGTAGGCGGCGTCGTGCGGACCGGCCGCTGCCTCGGGGTGGTACTGGACCGAGAACGCGGGGGTGTCCAGGCACTGCAGGCCCTCGACCACGTCGTCGTTCAGGCAGACGTGGGAGACCTCGGCGCGGCCGAACGGGGTGTCACTCACCTTGTCCAGCGGCGCCTCCACGGCGAAGCCGTGGTTGTGCGCGGTGACCTCGACCTTGCCGGTGGTGCGGTCCTGCACCGGCTGGTTGATGCCGCGGTGGCCGTACTTGAGCTTGTAGGTGCCGAAGCCCAGCGCGCGGCCGAGGATCTGGTTGCCGAAGCAGATGCCGAAGAACGGCGTCTTCTTCGCCAGCACCTCACGCGCCACGGAGACCTGGTGGTCGGCGGTGGCCGGGTCACCGGGGCCGTTCGAGAAGAACACCCCGTCCGGGTTCACCGAGTAGAGCTCCTCGACCGTGGAGTTGGCCGGGAAGACGTGCACCTCGATGCCGCGCTCGGCCATCCGGTGCGGGGTCATGCCCTTGATGCCCAGGTCCAGCGCGGCGACGGTGTACTTCTTCGTACCGATCGCCGGGACGACGTAGGTCTCCTTGGTGGCGACCTCGGCGCACAGGTCGGCGCCCTTCATCTCGGGCGCCTGCCCGACCCGGGCCAGCAGCTCGGCCTCGTCCGCCAGCGCGGGGCCGGAGAAGATGCCGACCCGCATCGCGCCACGCTCGCGCAGGTGCCGGGTGAGCGCCCGGGTGTCGATGCCGCTGATGCCGACGACGCCCTGGTTGGTCAGCTCCTCGTCCAGCGAACGCTGCGAGCGCCAGTTGGAGGGGATCCGGGAGGGGTCACGGACCACGTAACCGGCCACCCAGATCTGCTTCGACTCGTCGTCCTCGTCGTTCCAGCCGGTGTTGCCGATCTGAGGCGCCGTCATGACGACCACCTGGCGGTGGTACGAGGGGTCGGTCAGGGTCTCCTGGTAGCCGGACATGCCGGTGTTGAAGACCGCCTCGCCGAAGGTCTCGCCGACCGCGCCGTACGCCTGCCCGCGGAAGGTACGGCCGTCCTCAAGGACGAGCACGGCGGGCACTCGCTCCCGCCTGTGGCGCTCGGTGGTGGGGGCAGGTGCGGTCATGAGGTGGCCTCTTCCGTCTTCTTCGTCTTCGTCGTACGTCGTGTCACAAGGTCGTCGACCGCCTCGACCCAGGCGGTGTGCTGCTCGGCGTGGTCGGCCCGGAAGCCGGAGTCCAGCGCGGTGTCCCGGAGCTGCCAGGTGATGACGAGCAGTCCACCGGGGACCACCTTGCCCGCGATCCCGGAGTCGGTCCGGGCCGCCGTCAGGCTCTCGGCCGGGATCCAGAAGTCCACGTCACCCGGGCGACGGACCAACAGGCCCCGCTCGGTGAGGGTCAGTTCGGCCAGGCTGCGGGTGCCGAGGCCGTGCGCGACGACCCGGTCCAGCCAGTTCCCGGCGGTGGTGGAGCCGTGGTATCGGCCGGTGCTCTCCAGCAGCGCGGTGCCCGGGTCGGCGGGCAGCTCCGGCAGCGGCGGCAGGTCGGACTGCAGGGTGCGGCGCCAGTTCCAGCCCTGCCGCATCAGCCAGTAGACCAGCCCGACCAGGATCGCCAGCCCGACCATCCAGCCCAGGTAGGGGGACCAGTCGGTGATCTGTGCCTTCTCCTGCGCGATCACTTGGCCGCACCCAGCTCGGCGAGCTCGCCGGCCAGCACGGTGGCCTCGCCGCGCAGGAAGGTGGCGTGCACCCTCCCGGGCAGCTCAAGGCCCTTGAAGGGGGTGTTCCGGCTACGGGTGGCGAAGGTGTCGGCAGTCACGGTCCCACGGTAGCCGGGATCGAAGAGCACCAGGTTGGCAGGCTCGCCGACCGAGACGGGACGCCCTTGGCCGGTCAGCCGGCCGATCCGGGCCGGGCGGTGCGACATCCGGTCCGCGACGCCCTCCCAGTTCAGCAGGCCGGTCTCGACCATGCTCTGCTGCACCACCGAGAGCGCGGTCTCCAGACCGACCATGCCCATCGCGGCGACCGCCCAGGCGCAGTCCTTGTCGGCGTCCGGGTGCGGCGCGTGGTCGGTGGCCACCGCGTCGATGGTGCCGTCGGCCAGCGCGGCGCGCAGCGCCAGCACGTCGGCCTCGGTGCGCAGCGGCGGGTTGACCTTGAAGACGGCGTCCTCGGTGCGCACCAGCTCGTCGGTGAGCAGCAGGTGGTGCGGCGTCACCTCGGCGGTGACGGCCCAGCCCTGCGCCTTGGCCCAGCGGACGATCTCCACCGAACCCTTGGTCGACAGGTGGCAGACGTGCAGCCGGGCCCCGAGGTGCGAGGCGAGCAGCACGTCCCGGGCGATGATCGCCTCCTCCGCCACGGCCGGCCAGCCCGGCAGGCCGAGCTCGGCGGAGACGGTGCCCTCGTTCATCTGGGCGCCCTCGGTCAGCCGGGGCTCCTGCGCGTGCTGGGCCACCACACCGTCGACGGTCTTCGCGTACTCCAGCGCGGCGCGCATCAGCGCGGGGTCGTCCACGCACTTGCCGTCGTCGGAGAAGACCCGGACGGCGGCGGCCGATCGGTGCATGCCGTCCAGGTCCGCCAGCTGCTTGCCCTCCAGGCCGACCGTGACGGCACCGACCGGGTGCACGTCGCAGTAGCCGGAGTCGCGGCCGAGCCGGTGGACCTGCTCGACGACGGCGGGCGTGTCGGCGGTCGGAGTGGTGTTGGCCATCGCGTGCACGGCGGTGTAGCCGCCCTTGGCGGCGGCCTGAGTGCCCGTCAGGACGGTCTCGGCGTCCTCCTTACCGGGCTGGCGCAGGTGGGTGTGCAGGTCCACCAGGCCGGGCAGCACGATCAGGCCGCGGGCGTCGATGTCAACGTCGGCCTCGACGGTCAGGGCGGTGCCGATCTCGGCGATGACGCCGTCGGCGAGGTACAGGTCCTGCGGGGCGCCGCCGAGGATCTGGGCGTTACGGATCAGATAGCTGGTCACAGCTGTACTCCGGGAGGTCGGTGCGTGGGTGCCGGGCATCGCGGGCGGGCGCATCGTGCTGGGTGCTTCGTGCGCCGGCGGCCGCTACTCCCCGGAGCGCTGGGTGGCGAGGGCCTGCGAGGACCGGGCCGCGTAGTCGCGGTCCCCGACCAGGACGGCGTCCCGGCCGTCCACGTCGGAGAGCTGCACCTGGACCGCCTCGCGCAGCGAGGTCGGCAGGTTCTTGCCCACGTAGTCGGCCCGGATCGGCAGTTCGCGGTGGCCGCGGTCGACCAGCACGGCCAGCTGCACGGCGCGCGGGCGGCCGATGTCGCTGAGCGCGTCGAGCGCGGCCCGGATGGTGCGGCCGGAGAACAGCACGTCGTCGACCAGGACCACCAGCTTGCCCTCGATCCCGCCGGGCGGGATCTCGGTGTGCTCGGCCGCGCGGGCCGGCTTCAACTGGAGGTCGTCCCGGTACATCGTGATGTCCAGGGTGCCGAGCGGTATGTCGCGGCCGGTGATCTGCGCCAGCTTGGCGTGCAGCCGACGGGCGAGGTGCACCCCACGGGTGTGGATGCCGAGCAGCACGACGTCCTCCGCGCCCTTGGCGCGCTCGACGATCTCGTGCGCGATCCGGGTGATCACCCGGGCGACGTCGGTGGCGTCCAGCACCTGGTGCGGGGGACGCGCGGTGTCAGTGTGTGTGGTCATGCCGAAGCCGACCTCCTTCCCCGCCTCACTGGACGGGCTTTAAAGGATGTCTGTGGACGACCCCCGGTCGCGCCGGAAGCCACCGTCATCCTAACAGCGCGATCACCGCCGCCCGCCGCCCCGACCTGCGGGTGTCGTTCGCACGACTGCCCCATTCGGCTTGACGCAACTACTCACTCTACGTAACCTCACAGTGAGTTACGAGACGGCCGTCGAACCCATTGGTAACGCGGCCGGAAACTGCGGCTGAACCGCTCGCTGCTCGTGACGCACACTCAACGCGAAGCAATCTCGTCCGGGGAGACCAATGTCCAGCGACTACGCGAAGCAGCTCGGGGCCAAGCTCCGGGCGATCCGCACTCAGCAGGGGCTCTCCCTGCACGGCGTCGAGGAGAAGTCCCAGGGGCGCTGGAAGGCCGTGGTGGTCGGCTCGTACGAGCGTGGGGACCGCGCGGTCACGGTGCAGCGCCTCGCCGAGCTGGCCGAGTTCTACGGTGTGCCGGTGCAGGAGCTGCTGCCCGGTGGTACGCCGGGTGGCGCGGCCGAGCCGCCGCCGCGCCTGGTGCTCGACCTGGAGAGACTGACCCAGGTGCCGTCCGAGAAGGCCGGCCCGCTCCAGCGCTACGCCGCCACCATCCAGAGCCAGCGCGGGGACTACAACGGCAAGGTGCTGTCGATCCGTCAGGACGACCTGCGCACGCTGGCCGTGATCTACGACCAGTCCCCCTCGATCCTCACCGAGCAGCTGATCAGCTGGGGCGTGCTGAACCCGGACGCGCGCCGCGCGGTGCGGGACGAGGACGCCGGCTGACCTGTCGCCAGGTGCAGAAACGTCACGGCGGGGCGGGTCAGGTACCCACCCCGCCGTCGGCCGTTCCCCATCAGCAGACCGAGCCGAGGCTGAAGCCCGGCTCCGCCTGGATCCCCGCCAGCCGCGCGGTGGCCGGACGGTAGCCGGCCCCGGTGCTCTGCCAGGCCCACGAGACCTGCCGGTACTCGCCGCAGGCTCCCGCCGAGCCCTGCGTCCCGTGCAGCACCGCCGCACCCGGGAGCTCGCGGTAGAGCCCGGCACAGAGCACCGCGACCACCAGGTCGAGGTCCTCGTCGTTGATCCGCACCACGCCGTCCTCCCAGTGCAGGATCTTCGCCTCGGCGGTCAGCCTGCCCCCGGGCCCCTCCACCGCACAGCGGAACTGGTACGTCCCCGCCCCGGCCCCCACCAGCATCCGCCGGAACAGCTCGGCCGCCGACTGGTACGCCCGCTTCACCGCCGGATCGGTCTCCTCGTCCGGCTCGAACAGCCCGCCGTCCACCAGCAGATCCGCATGGCGCAGCGTCAGACCGCTCTCCCTGGCCCGGATCAGACGCGGGATGAAGTCGCCCGTCAGCTCCTCCCCCTGGTACGGCAGCAGCTGGGTCTGCAGCGGCGGATTGACCAGATACCGGTCCCGCGAGCCCGGCTCCACCGGGTCGAGCCCGTGCAGCAGGCAGAAGTCCGCGAAGTCCTCCGGGTGGAACATCCGCGCCTGCACCAGCCCGAAGGTCCGCCGCGCCTCGTCCAGCAGCACGGCGGTGTCCAGCAGATAGCTGTCGTAGTCCGCCGCCTCGGCCAGCTGCCACTCCCGCGCCCGCTCGAAGTCCGCCCGGCTGGTCAGGATGCCCGTCACGAACGCCTGCTCCTCCTGCCGGGCCGAACGGCCGGCGGCAGTGCAGCGGGAGGAACGGGGGGGGCGACCGTTGCGGCTCATCGGGGGCTCCTGGGGGTGGAGGGGTGCGTGCCCTCTACCTCCCCGCCACCCGGGGTCGCACACGTACCAGGTGTCACAGCTCTGTAACTGACGGTGAGGACGTACGGCTCCGGGCATCAGCCACCAGGGGCTCGGGGAACTGCGACGCCGACCTCGAAAAAGGTGATCCGCACGTACATGGTCAGGCACTTTCGCAGTGACCCGCACGCCAGATCTCCTCGCCCCGCGGCGGAGCCGCAAGTCAGCAGAGCCCCGAGCCCCTGGACCGTAGATGCTCAAGCGCCTGCCTACGGCCGCGGCGCCCGCGCCAGTTGGCGCGACTGTGCGACCAGCCGCCCCGTCGAGTCCCACACCTCGGCGTCCTCCTCGAAGTACCCGCCGGCCAGGTTGCGGGTCGCGTGCCTGACCCGGAGCCAGCCCGCCGCAGGGCGAGCCCGCAGATGGACCGTCAGTTCGATGGTCGGCGCCCACCCCGGCAGGCCGAGGTCGAAGGTCACCGGCGGCAGCGCGTCCGCGACCAACAGCAGCTGCAGCGGGTCGGGCTCCCGCCCGTCCGCCAGCCGGAACCAGCCCTGGATGAGCCCGTTGCCGGACGGTGCGCCGACCGCCCAGCCGACCGTCGTCGGGTCCAGCCGCAGGTCGAACCGCTCCAGCAGGGCGGCCTGCTCGATCAGCTGCGGGGGTGCGTGCTCGACCCCGATGCACTGCTCCGGCGGCGGCATCTCGAACGGCACGGCGCTCGTCCGCACCTCGCCGTCCTGCTCCGCCAGGTCCCCGTACGTGGCGAGCACCCGCAGCCGCTCCTCGCCGTCCTGGAACAGCGAGGCGGTGCCGGTCGAGAGCGAACGCCCGCGCCGTACCGACTCGGTCCGCACCTCCACCGGCCCCGGCCGGGAGGCCGAGAGGTAGTAGCCGCTGATCGAGACCGGGTCGGGGTGCTCGGGGTGCTCCATCGACAGTGCGTGGCCCGCCACCGCGAGCAGCAGGCCGCCGTTGACCCCGCCGCCGATCTGCCAGCCCTCGCCGAGCTCGCCCCGGTAGCTGCCGGGCCCGTCGTGGCTGAGGGCGATGCCCTGGTCGAACTCGCTGCGTGTCGCGGTGGTCATGGGTGGAGCCGCCCTCTCGCTAAAAAGAGTTACCCGTCGGTAGCCAAACATACGTCAGCTCCCCCACCCGACGGAACACGGAGATGCCGCCGTCCCCACGAAGGGGCGGCGGCATCTCCGACGGGGCGTCAGTCGCGACGGATGGTCGGCTTGAGCTCCAGGAAGCGGGCGAGCAGACCGTTCACGAAGGCCGGGGAGTCGTCCGTGGAGTACTCCTTGGCGATCTCGACGGCCTCGTCCAGGACGACCGCGTCCGGGACGCCGTCCTCCCAGATCAGCTCGTAGGTGCCGAGGCGCAGGACGTTGCGGTCCGCGATCGGCATCCGGTCCAGGGTCCAGCCCACCGCGTAGGTGGAGATCAGGTCGTCGATCTTCCTGGCGTGCTGGACGTATCCCTCGATCAACTGCATGGTGTACTCGGCCACCTGCGGGATGCCTTCGTCCGGCTTGGGCTCGCGCGAGCGCGCGATCCAGTCGGCGAGCACCCGCTGCGGGTCGACACCACGGTGGTCGGCCTCGAAGAGGATCTGGAAGGCCCGCGTACGGGCCTTGGTGCGCGCAGCTGACACGTTTACTTGACCCGGCCCAGGTAGCTGCCGTCGCGAGTGTCGACCTTGATCTTCTCGCCGGTGACGATGAAGAGCGGGACGGCGATCTCGGCGCCGGTCTCCAGCGTGGCCGGCTTGGAGCCGCCGGTGGAGCGGTCGCCCTGCACGCCGGGCTCGGTGTGCGAGATGACCAGCTCGACGGAGGCCGGGAGCTCGATGTAGATGGCCGAGCCCTCGTACATGGCGACCAGGGCCTCGAAGCCCTCGAGCAGGTAATCGGCGGCGTCGCCGACGACCTTCGGGTCGACCATGATCTGGTCGTAGGTGTCCGTGTCCATGAACACGAACTGCTCGCCGTCCTTGTAGGAGAACTGCATCCCACGCTTGTCGACGTTGGCGGTCTCGACCTTGGTGCCGGCGTTGAAGGTCTTGTCGACGACCTTGCCGGTCAGGACCTCCTTGAGCTTCGTGCGCACGAAGGCCGGGCCCTTACCGGGCTTGACGTGCTGGAACTCGACGACGGACCACAGCTTGCCGCCGTCCAGCTTGAGAACCATGCCGTTCTTGAGATCGTTCGTGGAAGCCACGGGCGCACTTACTCCTGGATATAGCTGTCAAGGAACCAAGGGATTGCGCGGAACCGCAACCGCCCTGGGGCGGCTACAGCGCGAGGAGCTCCTTGGTAGTGATGGTGAGCAGCTCGGGCCCGCCCTCTTCGAGGGAGCGAACCACGAGCGTGTCCTCGATCCGGACTCCACCCTTACCCGGGATGTGTACCCCGGGACCGACGGTGACCGGCACGCGATTGTCCAGTTTACCCATGTCCGCGGGCCCGAGACGCGGCGCCTCCCGGATCTCCAGACCGATGCCGTGACCGAGCGGGTGCGCAGAGCTCTCCGTGTGCCCCCCGGACTGGAGGATCTCGCGGGCCGCCTGGTCGGGTACGTGCTGCGGAACACCGGGGCCGAGCGCCTCCCGGGCGGCCCGCTGGGCCCGGAACACCAGCCGGTGCAGCTCCACCTGCCAGGGCGCCGGAGCCGCGCCGATCACGAAGGTCCGGGCGGTGGAGACGCCGTAGCCCCGGTACTGGGCGCCGAGCACCACGGTCAGGAAGTCGCCCTCCTCGACCCGGCGGTCGGTGGGCAGGTGGAACTCCTGTCCCGAGTGGCTGCCGGTGCCGACCGAGACCGGGAAGGCGGCCCGGTCCGCGCCGTGGTCGATCATGCGGCGCTCCAGCTCCATCGCCAGGTGGCGCTCGGTCCGGCCGACCAGGATCGACTCCAGCAGCTCACCGAGTGCCTGGTCGGCGATCTCGGCGGCGATCCGCAGGTCGGCGATCTCGTGCTCGTCCTTGACCACGCGCAGCTGTTCGACGGCCCGGGCCAGGTCCTTGAGGTTGACGCCCTCGGCCAGCCCGGCGACCCCTCGGTGCCGGCTGACCGTCAGGTCGTGCTCCTCGACCGCGAGATCCCGCACCCGGAGCCGGCCCGCCGCCTCGGCGGCGGCCAGCGCGGTGTCGGCGCCCCCGGCCACCGGCAGCCTGGCCACCTCGGGGTCGTCCGGCAGCAGGTGCTCACCGGTGTCGTCCGGCGGCAGGTCGTCGGGCAGCGCCAGGACGGCGCGGTCCCGGGTGAGCAGCAGGGTGGCGCCGCAGGGCGCGCAGCCGGTGAGGTAGCGGACGTTCGCAGCGCGCGTGACCAGCGCGGCGTCGGCCCCCGAGGCACTGCAGTGTTCCCTCAGCCGTTCACGCCGTGCCGCGTATGCCTCAACCATGCCCCGAGCCTAAGAACCCGTGGCCGAAGCCGCCTCCCGAGCGCACCCGATCGGAACGCCCGGGAGCCGGCGTCTCCCTACAGGACGAACGGGTTCCCGCCCTGCGCGGCGATCAGGTACCACGCGGTGGCGCCGGTGTGCAGGGCCGCGTAGTAGATGTCGCCCTCGCCGGTCTGCAGGCCGTCGCTGGAGGCGGCGACGATGCCGCGGCCGTCGTTGTTGGGGGCGTTGGTCTGGGCCGCCGCGATGGAGGCCAGCAGGGTGGTGGCCTTCTCCGCGTCACCCGGGGCGTTGCGGGCCCGGTAGGCGGCGGCCAGGTGTGCGGTGCCCTCGAACCAGACCTTGCTGGTGTCCACCCCGCTGAAGCTGACGCCGGTGAACCCGCCGTCGGTGGCGGCCATCCGCCCCGCCGCCCAGTCCACGGCGGGCGCGTACGCCGGGTCCTTGGTGGCCAGGTAGCTCCAGGTCTGGACGTCCTCGGGCTCGACGTCCTCGTTGATCGTGACGCCGTCCAGGCCGGTGCCGGTCCACAGGTGCCCGTTGGCGGCCTGCATGGTGCGGACGAAGGCGAAGGCGTTGTCGGACCGGGCCTTCCAGGCGCCGTCCCCGGTGACCTGGGCGAGCATCTTGAAGAACGCCCCGGTGTCGATGTTGTGTTCGGTGGCCTTCCAGCTGATCGGGATCATCTCCGCCCCGGTCTCGTCGGTGTTGCGCAGCCCACCCGTGTAGCCGCCCGCACCCCGGCTGTCCGCCGCGTTGCTCTGGATCCAGTTGGCGGCCTTCAACGCACCGTCCAGGAAGCGCTGTTGACCCGTGGCGTGGTAGAGCCGGGTGAACGTCATCCCGGCCCAGGCCATGTTGCCGGTATAGACCGAGAAGCCGCCGACGTACGGTGCGCCCGAGGCGGTGACGAAGGGGTTGGGCTCGTACGAGGCGCGCAGCCGGCCGTCCGGCACGATGTCGTGGGCCTGGGCGTACAGCAGGCTGTCGCCGAGGGCCGTGGCGCGGCCGACGTCGTCGGAGTTGCCGCGCTGCAGGAAGGCCGCGACCACCAGCGCGTTGTCGTAGGTGAAGCTGGCCTGGAAGCCGTCCGGGCCGAAGGAGGGATCGTCGAAGTAGCCGCCCCGGTAGCTCTGCGGCATCCGCAGGTCGCTGCCGCTGCCGTACCGGTCGAGGTCACCGGCCAGGTAGGAGTACGCGTTCTCCAGGGAGTACCGGGAGGGCGGCGTGGCCAGGAAGACCGGCTTGTTCGGGCCCGCGAGGAAGAGATTGCGGGTGATGAGCGGGTCGATGACGCTCGCGGTGGGGAAGTCCATCATGACGACGCCCAGGTGCTTGGTCACGTCGGGACTGCCGAGGTAGCTGCCCAGCTTGCTGTTGACGCCCTCGATCTTGACCCGCTCGCGCGGGCCGATCATGCGGTACTCGCCGTTGGCGAAGCCGTCCGGCGTGTGCGCGGCTGTGGACGCCGAGGTGTAGGTGACGTACATGCCGCTGCTCGAAAGCGCGGCCTCGTCCAGGTGGGTCCGGACGGCGTCCCACTTCTGTTCGATGCTCGCGGGCTGGTCCAGATCGCCCAGGTGGCTCTTGTAGTCCTTGATCCCGTAGCCGTAGTCGCCCCCGCCGGGCCCTTCGAAGTTGGTGAGCACGATCTTGCCGCGCACCTCGGAGAGCTTGGGCATCTCCGCCTGGTGGTAGTAGTAGAGCCCGCCCTCGGCCGGGGTGGGCTTGACGACCGACTTGTCGTAGAAGAGGTCCTTGTTCTGTTCGACGTACCGGTCGAGGATCGCCATCCGCTCGGCCTGGGTGGCCTTCCACGGTTGGTCCACGCAACTGGTGGGTGAGGCCAGGGTGTCGCCCCCGCACTCCGAGTGGAGGCGCAGCAGGACGGTCTCGCTGCTGTGTGCCGCCAGGAAGTTCCGCGCCTGGCCGAGCACGTCGTCGAAGACCGCGTTCTGGTAGTACGCGCCGTGGTGGATGGTGAACCCGCCGTCGACCACCCGGACCCGGATGTCGATGGCCCGGATGCCGCTGTCCAGCTGGTGCCCCAGGGTCGCCCCGCTGTCGCCGTAGTCGTACTGGGTCTGCACGAACATGCCGCCGTGGATCGCCAGCGTCTCGTGCGTGCCCGGGATGGTCATGGCGCTGAGCGGGGTCTCGCCCCCGACGCCGGACATCCAGTTCTGCGGGTTCACCGCCGTCGGGACGGTCTCCGCCGAGGCGGTGTGCGTCCCCGCGACGGGCGCTGCGAGGACGGCGAGGACCAGTGCGGCGCGAGCCGCCCGGAGAAAGCGGGACTTCGGTGGAGCCACGGTGGGGCACCCTTTTCGGTGGGAGGTTGGTCCACCGATCCAATCGGGGCGCCGCCGAGCAGGTCAACGGCCGTTCGGGCAGCGAATCAGGGCCGCCAGGACCCCTGCGGTTCTGCTACCGCGCGATCTCACCGGCCGTCAGCAGGGCGGCGTCGACGCTCTCCAGGATGTCCGGGACCGGGTAGAGCACCGAGCGGACCACCCGGTCCGGGCCGATCACCAGGGTGAGGCGCTTGAGACGGGTGGTGCCGCCGGCCCGGACGGTGGGCAGGCGCAGGGCGGCGGTGAGTTCGAGGCCCGCGTCGGAGAGCAGGGGGAAGTCCAGCCCCTCGGCCTCGGCGAAGGCGCGCTGTTCGTCGGTGCGCTGGGTGGAGACGCCGTGCACCGTGGCGCCGACAGCGGCGAACTCCGCCAGCCTGGCCTGGTAGGTGCGGGACTCGAGGGTGCAGCCGGCCGCGCCGGGGACGGCGGCCCAACCGGGCGGGTAGGACTCAGGGCGGACGAAGGCGCCGGGGAAGCAGTACAGCACCGTGGTGCCGGAGACCGGATCGCGGAGCTGCCCGGTGGCGTCGGTGAGCAGCAGCTCGGGCACCCGGGTGCCGAGCAGGGCGTGCACCCGCTCGGCCTCGTGGGAGGTCTCGGCGGTGGTGGCGGTCGGCTCGCCGGGGCCGAGCAGCCAGGTGTCGCCCCAGTCCTGGAGCGCGACCAGGACGGGCAGCAGGGCCCGCCCACGCGGGGTGAGCCGGTACTCGTACCGGGGCGGCCGGTCCTGGTAGGGCTCGCGGGTCAGCACCTCGGCGTCCACCAGCAGGTGCAGACGCTCCGTCAGGACCTTGCGGGAGAGGCCGAGTTCGTGCTGCAACAGGTCGAATCGGTGCAGCCCACGTGCCACGTCGCGCAGGATCAGCAGCGTCCAGGCGTCGCCGACCACGTCCAGCGACCGGGCGATGGCGCAGTTGTCGTCGCCCGGGCCACCCCGTCTGGGCATCGGTCCTCCCGCTGTTGCGTTGACCCCCACCTTCCCATGCTGACATAGTCAGTTTCCTAAAGGAACTTACTGGGGGCGCACGTGCGGCAGGTACCGAGGACCGTCTGGCTGCTGTCGGCGGGGATCTTCGCCAACATGGTGGTGTCCTTCACGTTCGTCTACCTCTTCGTCTACCTGACCGGCGAACGCGGCCTCAGCGTCGCCTCGGCCGGTCTGGTCGCGGGGGTCGGCGGGGTCGGGCTGATCGCCGGGAACTTCACCGGCGGTTGGTTCGGCGACCACTTCGGCCACCGCCGTACGCTGCTGGCCGCCTCCGTCGTGTCCGGTACCGGCCTGCTGTTCCTCAGTGTCCTGCCGATCGCCGCGCTGCTGGTGGTACTACCGGTCTGCCAGTACGCCGCCGGGGCGGTCCGGGCCGCCAACTCCACCCTGGTCGCGGCCGCCGTGCCGCCCGGGGCTCGGCGCCAGGGCATCGCGGTGATGCGCTTCGCCGCGAACGCCGGTTTCACCGTCGGGCCACCGCTCGGGGCGCTGATCGCCACTCGGTTCTCGTACGGCTGGCTGTTCGTGGCCGACGGCGTCGGCACCCTGCTCTTCGCGGCGTACGCGGCCAAGGTGCTTGAGGCCGACCCGAGCCCGGCCGAGCGGGCCGCCGTGGCGGTCGGCGGGCCCGGCGTGTGGCAGTCGCTGCGGGCCAGGCCCGCGCTGCTGGTGCTGCTGCCCGCGGTCGTGGTGATCGACACCGTCTACCGCCAGCAGTACTCGACGCTGCCGGTCTTCCTCGGCGACCACGGCATCGGCACCGGCGTGTACGGCGCGCTGATGGCCATCAACGGCGGCGTGATCCTCTGCCTGGAGCTGCCCGCCGCCGTGGCCCTGCGCAACCAGGCCCCGCTGCGGATCATCGGCGGCGGGCTGGTGCTGGTCGGACTCGGGTACGCGGCCCTGCTGCCCGGCGCCTTCGTCTGGGCCGCCGTGGCCATGATGGTGCTGCTCACCGCGGGCGAGATCCTCTACAAGACCCCGGCCACCGCGTACGTGGCGGACTGCGCGCCCGCGCATCTGCAGGGCCGCTTCCAGAGCCTGTACGCCGGAGCCTCGGTCAGCGGCACCGTGCTCGCCCCTGCACTGGGCGGCGCGGTGTACCAGGCCGCGCCGGGGCTGCTCTGGCCGCTCTGCACCGGGCTCGGCCTGCTCGCGGGTGCGGCCGTCCTGCTGACGGCCGCACCCGGACGGGCGTCACGGGGTGAGCAGCCCTCGCCGGTAGGCGCGGACCAGGTGGCGCGGGACCAGGACCTCGCGCCCGTCGACGGTGATCGGGGTCAACTGCGGGGCGACGGCCTTCCAGTTGGCCCGGCGGTGGCGGGTGTTGCTACGGGAGAGCTTGCGCTTGGGGACGGCCATGTCTGACGTGCTCCTCGGAGATCGGCGGGTGTCGGTCGGTGGATGGCGGGGGCCGGACGTGCCGGCCGGACGCCGGTGAACAGCGGGTCCGCACTCCTCAGCAGACGGGGGCCAGCAGGTCCTCGAAGGCGTCCGGCAGCATCTTCCAACCCGCCTCACCGGCGGCGAGCTCGGCGTCGGTGAGCAGACAGAAGTCGAGCAGCTCGACGATCCCGTCGGCGTCCAACCCCTCGGCGGTGAAGCTGAGTTGCTGGACCCGGTCGCCGTGCACCGGGTGCCAGTCGAGCGCGGCGGCGGCCCGCCGGGTGGGCGGGTAGAGCTCCCAGGCGGCATCCGGCAGCGCGGTCAACCAGGGGCCGCACTCCTCGACCGCGAGGTTCGCCCCGGCGGCGTCCCAGGCGAGCATCAGCTCGGGGCGGTTGGCCAGCCAGAACCGGCCCCGGCTGCGCTGGGCGGCCGGTACCAGCTGTTCAAGCGCTTCGTGCAGCCGGGCCGGGTGCAGCGGCCGTCGACGCTCCCAGACCAGGGTGGCCACGCCCGCTCGGTCGTCCTCCTGCGGGAGCAGCGCGATCGCGGGGTTGACCCGGTCCCGCGCGGCGGCCAC
Source organism: Kitasatospora sp. Root107 (assembly GCF_001424875.1). Classification (GTDB taxonomy): domain Bacteria; phylum Actinomycetota; class Actinomycetes; order Streptomycetales; family Streptomycetaceae; genus Kitasatospora. The sequence continues at coordinate 29,452 of NZ_LMCT01000002.1, forward strand.
GTCGAAGCCGCCGAGCGCGGCCCGGGTGAGCTCGCCCGTACCGAGCCGTGCCAGCCGCGCCGTGGGGTGCAGCTGACGGAGCATCGCGACTCCGGCCCCGCTGCTCCCCCGGGGTACGGCCAGCGTGGTGGCGTACTCGATCTGGTGGGCCAGCGCCTCGGCCCTGGTCCGGCCGTCTTGGGCAGCGGTGTGTTCGCCGTGGTCGACCAGGTCATCACTGACCGAGAGGTCGCCGACCAGTTCCTCGGGGGCCACCGCCGTGACCACACCGGCGAGTTCGATCCCCTCGGCCCCGGTGAGCACCTCCACCGCCGGGTGCGGGTCGCTGCCGCCCCACAGCTCGACGATCGCCAGCCCGTACTGCCCGGCCTCCGCGATCCGGGTCAGCTCGGGCACCAGATCCTCGCGCAGGGCGCAACACGGGCAGTCGTTGGTGAGCGGCACCTCGGCCCGGCCGTGGCTACCGCGGGCGTCCCGCAGTTCGCGGTGCACGATCCCGAAGGAGGCGTCCCGCAGGTCGTGGTGGAGCACCACCGCGTCGATCCCGCCAGCCGTCAACTCCTGGACCGCACGCAGCCGTTCGGCCCGGTGCAGCCCCGCGACGACCACCACAGGGAGCTTGATCTGATCGGACACTTCGCTCTGCTCCCCTACCAGCTCGACTTGCGGACGCCGGGCAGGTGGCCGGCGTGGGCGTGCTTGCGCAGGTTGATCCGGGACAGGCCGAAGGCCCGAAGGTAGCCGCGCGGCCTGCCGTCGATGCTGTCCCGGTTGCGCAGCCGGGTCGCGCTGGCGTCCCGTGGCTGGCGGTCCAACTCCTGCTGGGCGGCGGCCCGTTCAGCCGGATCGGTGCTCGGCCGGGCGATCAGGCGCTTGAGTTCGGCGCGGCGCTCGGCATACCTGGCGACCACCTCGCGGCGGCACAGGTCCTTCGCGATCTTGCTCTGCTTGGCCATCAGACCTTCTCCCCCGTGGCCCGGATTCGGGCCACGGCAGCCTCGACGCCGATCCGGTCGACGGTCTTGATCCCGGCCGCACTGAGCGTCAGCCGGACGTGCCGCCCTTCACCGGCGAGCCAGTAGCGCTTGCGCTGGATGTTCGGATCGAAGCGCCGCTTGGTGCGGCGGTGCGAGTGCGAGATGGCGTGGCCGAAGCCGGGCTTGCGGCCGGTCAGCTGGCAGTGCGCGGACATGGACGTACTCCCACGGGTCTGCGGAATGGGCAGGACCGAGCTGACGTTACACCACTTGAAAATGGTTTTCATGTCGCTATAGTCGTGCCGATCCCACCAGAAGGAGCCCCCCATGGCCCGCAACGAACTCCGCCCGATCATCAAGCTGCGGTCGACGGCCGGCACCGGCTACACGTACGTGACCAGGAAGAACCGCCGCAACGACCCCGACCGACTGACCCTGCGCAAGTACGACCCGGTCACCCGGCAGCACGTGCCGTTCCGCGAAGAGCGCTGACCCCACCACACCCGAGGAGCCCCGCATGAAGCCCGGAATCCACCCCGCCTACCGCCCGGTCGTCTTCCGCGACAAGGCGGGCGGCCTGGCCTTCCTGACCAGGTCGACCATGACCAGCACACAGACCATCGAGTGGGAGGACGGCAACAGCTACCCCGTGGTGGACGTGGAGGTCTCGTCGGCGAGCCACCCGTTCTACACCGGCACGTCGCGGGTGCTCGACACCGCAGGCCGGGTGGAGCTGTTCGAGCGGCGGTACGGCGCGAAGAAGTGACGTCTCGTCAGCGGGCCGGCGGCGGCACCGAGACCACCAGCGTGAAGCGCAGGGGCTCGGTGCCGTCGTTGCGGTAGCCGTGCGGGTAGGCCGCCTCGTAGGAGGCGGTCGAACCGGCCGGCACCAGGTGCTCGTGGCCGTCCAGCACCAGCGTCAGCCGGCCCTGGTCCACCCGGGCCAGCTCGGCGGTGCCCGCCGGGTGCGCGTCGGAGCTGTGCGCGTCGCCCGGCAGCATCTCCCAGTGCCAGAGCTCCAGCGGGCCCGGCGCCTCGGTGCCGTTCAGCAGCACGCCCTTGCCGCCGGTCGGGCTCGACCAGAGCGGCACTGCCTGCTCGGCGGGCACGATCTTCACCACCGAGGTGTCGTCGTAGTCGAGCAGCCGGGCGATGCTGACGCCGAGCGCGTCGGCCAGCCGGACCACGATGCCGACGCTCGGATTCGTCCTGACCTGCTCGATCTGCACGATCATGCCCCGGCTGACGCCCGAGCGGGCGGCCAGCGCGTCGAGGGTGTGCCCGCGCTCGGTGCGTAGCCGCTTCAGGTTGCGGGCGAGGGCCTGGGAGATGACGTCGGGGTCCGGCACGTGGGCAATCCTAGCCAGTCTAATATATTGCTTCGTACAGTTCATTCTGATGCACTACGCTTCTGCTTCAGTCCACTTCACTGAACTATGAGGTGCAGCATGATGTTGCAGAAGCCCACCCTCTCATGACGGCCGTCCTGGCTCTCGCCGCCAGCCTGCTCTGGGGCCTGGCGGATTTCGGCGGAGGCTCGCTGACCCGGCGGCTGCCCGCCCTCACCGTCGTGGTCGCCTCCCAGCTGACCGCCGCCGTGGCGCTGGTGGTCGCCGTGCTGGCCACCGGCGGCTTGGCGGAGGCCTCCCCCGCCCTCTGGTACGCGGTCGCGGCCGGGGTGGTCGGACCGTTCGCCATGCTCGCCTTCTACCGGGCGCTGGCCCTCGGGCCGATGGGCGTGGTCTCCCCGCTGGCCACGGTCGGGGTCGTGGTGCCGGTCGGGGTCGGCCTGCTGCTGGGCGAACGGCCGGGCCCGGTCCAGTTCGCCGGCATCGCGGTCGCCGTGCTCGGCGTGGCGCTGGCGGGCGGTCCGCAGCGTGGCGGCCCGGCCGCCGCCGGGCGGGTGCTGGCACTGACCGTCGGTGCGGCCTTCGGCTTCGGCGCGGTGATGGTGCTGATCGCCGAGTCCTCGGCCGACGGCGGCCTGCTGCTCGCGCTCACCGTCCAGCGGGTCTGCAACATCATGATCGGCGGCGCCGCGCTGGTCCTGACGTACCGTCGACTGCCGGGCGGCCGCCCCGCCGCCGACCTGGCTGTGGCCCGCCGCCACCTGCTGCCGCTCACGGCGGTCGGCCTGGCCGACGTGGCCGCCAACGGCGCGTACGCCGCTGCCGCGCACAGCGGCTCGGCCGCGGTCGCGGCGGTGCTCGCCTCGCTCTACCCCGTGGTGACCGCGCTGATGGCGCGTGGCCTGCTCAAGGAGCGGCTGCTACGGGTCCAGGTGGTGGGCGCAGGCCTCGCGCTGGCCGGGACGCTGCTGCTGGCGGCGGGCTGACCTCCCCGGGTTCCTTATAGTTGCGGGATGGCACGCACCGTACGCACCGTATCCAAGACCACCTTGTTCGACCTGACCGCCGCCGAGCGCTCCGCGCTGGAGGGGCTCGCGCAGCGGCCTACCGCGATGGGGATGCGGGCCAAGATCGTGCTCGCCTCCGCCGGGCAGGGCAAGGCCGCGAAGCCGGTACCGGTGGACACCGTGCTCGCCGAGCTGAACGCCTCCCGCGATTCCATCAACAAGTGGCGCAAGCGCTTCCTGACCGAGCGCCTGGCCGGGCTCTCCGAGGAGCTGCGGGCCGGCGGCCCCCGCACCATGACGGACGAGCAGATCGCCAAGGTGGTCGGCGAGACGCTCGGCAAGAAGCCCCGCCTGGGCACCCAGTGGTCGGCCCGTGAGCTGGCCGAGCGGACCGGGGTCTCGCAGCAGACCGTCGCCAAGGTCTGGCGCGCCTTCGACCTGACCCCGCAGCGCACCGAGGCCGTCACGCTGGCCACCGACCCGCTCGCGATGGACCGCGCCCACGACGTGGTCGGCCTCTACCTCGCCCCGCCGGAGCGGGCCCTGGTGGTCTGCGTGGACGAGAACCGGCACAGCGCCACCGGCTACGCGGGCAACCCCGACCGGGGCCTGGCCGAGGTCCTCGAACTGACCGACGGTCAGGTGGTCGGCTCGCTGCACCGCCGTCGCCGGGCGGTGGAGTTCCGCAAGTTCCTGGACGAGCTGGACGCCACCGTCCCGGCCGGCCTCCAGGTCCACCTGATCTGCGACAGCTACGCCACCCACAAGGCGCCGACGGTGAAGAACTGGCTGCTCGCCCACCCGCGCTTCCAGCTCCACTTCACCGGCACCGGCCCGGCCTGGACCGAGCTGGCCGCCCGCTGGCTCGCCGCCATGCGCAGCACCGACACGGCGCTGGCGCAGCAGGTCCGGGACTGGGTCGGCACGCTCGGCGCGAAGGCCACGGAGGCGACGGAGGCGACCGCGGCGGTCACGGACGAGGAGGCGGAGGACCTGGCGTCCTTCGCCTGGACCAAGGACACCACGGCGATCCAGCAGGCCCTGGGCGGCTGACGCCTCCCCCGCCGGGGATGTATCGCTCCCCGGCGGGCCGTCGGCCGGATCGGGCACCGTCAGCCGCCGGGCCGACCGGCCCCCGGGCTGAACACACCGATGCCGTTCGGGACGGCCCGCTCGGCACCGCCGTCGAGACGGTTGCGGACCGCCGGGCGACCGCTGGCAGCCACATCCCGGGCGACCAGGGTCGCGGAGCCGCCGCCGTCCAGCTGGCCGGCGCTCTCCGCCCCCAGCTCGCCCATCAGCACCGCGAGTCCACGCACCGTCAGCCCCGCCGACTCGCCGCCCCGGCCGTCCGTCGCCAGCAGGTACAGCCTGCGGCCGGACGCTCCGATGCCCACGCAGCTGCGCGGCTCGGCCACCGACGCGTTCAGCCCGTCCACCGGCCGGCCACCAGCCAGGATCACCGAGGAGCCCAGCGCCCACCGCAGTAGCCCTCCCCCGCCGGCGTCGAGCAGGTGCGGGGCGAGCTGGACCGGATCACCCACGCGCAGCCCGCTCAGGTAGCGCGCTCCCGCCTCCCGGCCGACCAGCACCACCGAGTCGGCCGCCACCCGGCCCTCGCCCGGCTCCGGCACCGTCGCGGTGACCCGGCCCCGACGAACCGTCACCTCCCGGGTCTCGCCGCTGCACGGCGCGGCCCGGCTGACGTCGGAGCCGCAGACCGCCCGCGCCCGCGAGGCCGCGCCCCAGTCGGCGGTGAACGCGCCCACCCCGCCGACCGGTAGGGCGTACTGGTTGAGGCCCTCGAGCGGCACCGCCCCGGCGGGACTGCGGACCGTACCGGCCAGGGCGAGCCGCCCGAACCTGGCGCGGCCGTCCAGCCCCACGCCCACCACGTCCTCGACCGCCGCTCCGCCCGGCAGGGCCCAGCCGAAGCGCTGCGCCGAGGGTACGGCCGCCTTCAGCGGCCGCCCCGCCGCCAGCTCGGGGCCGACCGCGGCCCCGGTCGCCGCCACCCCCGGGTGCTGCAGCTCGGAGAGGTGGNGGCCGCCACCGCACCCCGCTCCCCGGCCAGCCGGGTCAGCGGGGCCCTGGCCGCCACCGCGTCCGCGTGCAGCAGGTCCACCGACAGCCCCGGCTGCGCCAGATCCACCGTCAGCAGGTGCACCCTGGCTGTGCCCTGTGGGGTCGCCACCGCCAGCTGCCGGTAGACCACCCCGGGTGCGACCGGCTCCCCGGCCTCGGCGCCGGCCGACCCGACCGGCACGAGGCCGAACAGCACCGCCAGGGCCACCGCCCCGGTCGTCCCGGCTCGTCGCATGAACGACGTGGTTCCTCCTGGCCGACGTCGGCAAACCGACACGCCGTCAGAGGAGCCCGGACAGCGGACACCCCGGCACCGGTCAGGGGACCGGCCAGCCGTCCCGGGTGGTGATGGTGCGCGCGTACGGACCGTCCGGCCCGGTGCTGCGGTAGGTCTCCACCGAGCTGCCGGTGCGGACGGTCGCGTCGCCGTCGTGCCGGTGGGCGGACGGGGCGTAGGTGTGGTCCACCGTGCTGCGGCGGCCGTCGTCCGTCGCGGTGCGGTGGTGGCCGAGCACCATCTCGGTGCGCTGGTCGGTGCTGCCCGCGGCGTCGGCCGTGTAGCGGTAGCGGACATCCAGCGGAGCGCTCTCCTGGACGATGCCGGTGGACGGCGGGCCGCCGCCCCTGCGGGTGCTGGTCGAGGTCTGGTCGGTGCGGTTGTGCAGCGTCAGATCGCCGCCGCCGTCCCGCAGTTGCTGGTCGGAGCGGAAGGTCCGGTCGCTCCTGACCTCGGTGCTGACCCGGCCGTGCGAGGTCTGCACCCAGCCCTTGGCCAGGTCGTGGCGGGCCGCGGTGACCGTCCAGTCGCCGCTGCCGCCGCCCAGGTCGGTGAGCTCGGTGCGTACGGCGGCCTCGGGGGCGACCTGGTGCTGCGTCAGGGCGCCGGAGGTCCGGGTGCTGCCGTGGTCGACGGTGGCGAACAGGTTGAGCTGGCCGGTCCAGGCGTCGTTGCTCTGCCGCTCGGCCGCGTTGACGGTGAGCGAGACGGCGTGCGGGCGGCCGTCCAGCAACAGTCCGACGTACGGGGTCAGGTCGACCTGGTACGCGGGCAGGTCGAAGGCGAAGATACCCGGGGTGGGCCGCCAGAGCAGCGGGTCCCAGCCGCCGGTGTAGATCACCGGGTAGGGCCAGACCGCCCCGGCGACCCGGCCGTCCACCGCGAGCCGCAGTTCCCGGAACGGGCCCTGGCCGCAGTAACCCCGGCCTGGGTTGGCCTGGACGAACTCCTCGGGTGCGGAGGCGTACGCGAACTCCTCGCAGGCGCCGCCGCCGCGCGCGTACACCTCGGCGGTCAGCCGCTCCAGGTTCCGCGGGAAGGTGAACTCCCTGCTGCTGCCCGGGTGCCCCTGGTCGAGGGTGAAGCCGCCGCCGGTGAGCACCTGGTCGGCGGTGCGGGCGGCGGGCCAACTCGCCGAAGCGGTGTAGAAGGTGAAGGTGGCCGAGATCACGAAGACGCCGGTGTAGGTGCCGTCGGTGACGTTGGCCAGGTCGAGCTCGAAGGGCTGAGTGTCCGTCAGCACCGGTGCGTACCGGGTCACATCACGCTCGACCCGCCACTCGATGCCGTCCCGGGAGGGCTCGGGCGTGGAGGACATCAGCACCTCGACCCCGCCCACCCGGACGGTGAACAGCCGGTCGAACTGCCGCCCCGCGACGCTGCCGTGCAGGTCGAGGACCACCTTGGACCAGGGCCCGGCGCAGTCGGCGGGCGGGGTGAGGGAGCCGTTGTACGGGGTGTCGGCCGGGCTGCCGTAGCCGTCCTTGAACGCCCGCTCGTGCATCACCTCGACCACGCAGGAGCGAGTGTCCGGCCTGGTCAGCGGCTGTCCGGCGGAGATCGGGTCGTGGTAGTCGGAGCCGAAGTCGGCGTGCGCGGGGCCGCCTCCGGCCAGGACGGCCGCGAGGCCCAGGACGGCGGCACCGAGGGCGCGGGCCGCTCGGCGCAGTACGGGACGGGCGGACAACGCGGCCTCCGGGGCTGAGGGTTCCGACAGTGGCACCGGCATCCTTCCGACAGTGACTGGAACCTGTCAATGGTGACCCGGCCGCCGGGAATCGACGGATCGAGTACTGAGTTGTCGCCAGGTAACCGGCCCCGGCCGCGACTTGGTCACGTCACGCTCCGAAAGTGGAACCCAGATGCTCAGCACCACCACCTCCCGCGCCACCGAAGTACTCGCCCGCCCGTTCACCCTGGGCAGCCTGACGGTGCGGAACCGGATCGCGATGGCCCCGATGACCAGGGAGTTCTCCCCGGGCGGCGTGCCCGGTACCGATGTCGCGGAGTACTACGCCCGCCGGGCGGCCGGCGGGGTCGGCCTGATCATCACCGAGGGCACCTACGTGGACCACCCCTCGGCGGGCACCCGGGCCGCCGTCCCGCACTTCCACGGCGAGCGGGCGCTGGCCGGCTGGGCCGGGGTGGCGGCGGCGGTGCACCGCGAGGGCGGGAAGATCGTGCCGCAGCTGTGGCACGTCGGCATGGCCCGGGTGGCCGGCGCGCCGCCCGTCCCGCAGGCGCCCAGGATCGGCCCGTCCGGCATCCCGCTGGAGGGCACGGAGACCGGGCACACGATGACCCGGCAGGACCTGGACGACGTGATCGCGGCCTTCGCCGCCGGGGCGGCCGCCGCCGAGGCGCGCGGCTTCGACGGCATCGAGATCCACGGCGCGCACGGCTACCTGGTCGACCAGTTCCTCTGGGAGCACACCAACCGGCGCACCGACGGCTACGGCGGCGACCCGGTCTCCCGGACCAGGTTCGCCGCCGAGCTGGTGGCGGCCTGCCGCGCGGTGGTGGCGCCCGACTTCCCGATCCTGTTCCGGCTGTCCCAGTGGAAGATCGGGCAGTTCGACGCGAAGCTCGGCAGCACGCCGCAGGAGCTCGAAGCGGTGCTCGCCCCGCTCGCCGAGGCGGGCGTGGACGCCTTCCATGCCTCCACCCGGCGCTACTGGCAGCCCGAGTTCGACGGCTCCACGCTGAACCTCGCGGGCTGGGTGAAGAAGCTCTCGGGCCGGCCCACCATCAGTGTCGGCTCGGTCGGTCTGGACACCGAGTTCACCAACGCGTTCCTGGGCCGAGGCAGCGGCCTCGCGGACATCGACGGGCTGCTGGACCGCCTGGAACGGGACGAGTTCGACCTGATCGCGGTCGGCCGGGCGCTGCTCGCCGACCCGGAGTGGGCCGCGAAGATCCTCGGCGGCCGCACCGAGGAGCTGAACGCCTTCACGGTGCAGGCGCTCAAGACGCTCTCCTGACGGCTGGTCAGCGCTGCTGACAGCGCGGGCACCAGAAGAGGTTGCGGGCCGCGTGCGTCTCGGTCCGCACCTCGGTGCCGCAGACCAGGCACGGCATCGCGGCCCGCCGGTAGACGTAGACCTCGCCGCCGTGGTCGTCCACCCGGGGCGGGCGGCCCATCGCCTCCGGGGTGTGCTCGGGGCGGACGGTGTCGATCCGGCCGATGCCCGCACCGTCGTGCATCAGCTCGACCAGGTCGGCCCAGATCGCGTCCCACTCGGCCCGGGTCACGTCGCGGCCGGGGCGGTGCGGGTCGATGCCGAGCCGGAACAGCACCTCGGCCCGGTAGACGTTGCCGACGCCCGCCAGCACCTTCTGGTCCATCAGCAGGGCGGCCACCGTGGTCCGGCTGCGGGAGATCCGGTCCCAGGCCGGGCCCGGGTCGCTGCCGGGGCGCAGCGGGTCGGGCCCGAGGCGGGCGTGGATCGCCGACTTCTCGGCGCCGGTGAGCAGTTCACAGGTGTTGGGACCGCGCAGGTCCGAGTACGTCTCGTCGTTCTCCAGCCGCAGCCGGACCAGCCCCACCGGCGCGGGCGCCGGGGCGGGGCCGAAGGTGAACACCCCGTACAGCCCGAGATGGACGTGCAGCCAGCGGTCACCGGTGAACCCCAGGAACAGGTGCTTCCCGTGCGCCTCCGCCTCGGCGACGACCTGACCGTCCAGCAGTGCCGCGCCCTCCGCGAACCGCCCCTGCGGGCTGCTCACCCGGGCGGGCCGGTGGGCGAACGCCTTGGCGTGCTCGGTCGCGAGACGGTGGATGATGTGGCCCTCGGGCACGGGCTCTCCCCTCCAGGACGGGTGTGTGACGACCATCCGATTCTCGCAGGCGGGGCCGACAGTCCCGGCCGCACCGGGTCAGGGCGCCGCCGCCACCGCCTGGGAGCGGTCGGCGGCGATCCGTACCGCGAAACCCCCCCAGCAGCGTGCCCATCGCGTACCGGTGCACCCGCTGCCACAGCGGCCGCCGCGCGAAGAACACCGCCACCGAACTCGCCGTCAGGACGAAGAACGCGTTCCCGGCCAGGCCGACCGCGATCTGGGTCAGCCCCAACAGCAGGCTCTGCACCGCGACATGGCCAGGTTCGGGCGCGACGAACTGCGGCAGCAGCGAGACGTACAGGATGGCGATCTTCGGATTGAGCAGACAGGTCAGCAGCCCCATCAGGAACAGCCGCGCCGGCCGGTCCGGCGCCAGCTCCTTCGGTGTGAACACCGATCCGGCCCCGGGCCGCACCGCCTTCCAGGCCAGCCAGAGCAGGTACGCCGCACCCGCCAGCTTGAGGGCGAGGTAGATCTCCGGCACCACCGCGAACACCGCCGCGATCCCCGCCGTCGCCGCCACCAGGTAGGCACCATCCCCAGCGACACCACCGCGATACCGGCTGTCGCACCGACCTCGACCACATCGTCCCCCTCAGCCACGACCGCTCCATCGAACCCGATCATGATGCACGGTGGTGTGACGGCAGGTCGGTACTGCGGAGGCGGAGCGCGGCGCCGGCACGCGTCAGCGGCCGGCCAGCCGGGCCGCTATCACCTGGTCAAGGGCGGCGGCGGTGCTCGGGACGTCCAGGTGGGAGTTGTCGATGATCGGCAGCCCGGAGTTGTACCAGCCGGCCATCCGCCCGTGGATCCGGGCCACCTCCTCGTCGCTCAGGCGGCGGGTGCCGGCCCGGCGGGCGTTCCTGGCCAGCACCGAGTCGAGGCCGGGCAGCAGCACCACCGGGATCATGCCGGGGCCGATGTGGCGCTTCCAGCCGCCCAGGCCGACGGCGGGCAGGTCGGGGAAGACCGCGTCGTCGATGATGCAGGAGATGCCGTTGGCCAGGTAGTTCCGGCAGGCGAAGCCGCAGGTGCGGCGGGCCAGCCGGTAC
>NZ_LMCT01000002.1:40097-107179 GCF_001424875.1 Kitasatospora sp. Root107
GGGCCAGCCGGTACTGCGCCTCGGAGGCGTTGTTCCAGCCGGACTGCGGGTTGGCGAACCCGGCCTGCACCCACTCCCGGACGTCGTCCAGGCTGATGTGCGCGGTCGCGGTCGGGCGGCGCTCGGCCCAGTGTCTGGCCACCGTGGTCTTGCCCGCCCCGGCGGGGCCGATCAGCAGCACCGCGAGCGTGAGTGCGGGCGCCTGCGGCGGCGGCAGCTGGACCGGTGCGCCGGTCGGAAGGGCGAAGTGACCGGTGGCGGCCTGCGGCGGGTACGGCGGCCGGACCGGCGGGGCCGAGTAGCCCGGCGGCACCTGACCTCCCCCTGCGTACTGCGTCACTGAGCACCTCCCGACGCCCCGGGTTGTTGGTCTTGACGATCTTCAGTGCGTCGACCACCGCTCATAGCTGCCGAGCCCGAATCCGGCGATGGTGCCGGAGGCGACCGCGGCGATCACCGAGTTGTGCCGGAAGGTCTCCCGCGCGTACGGGTTGGAGATGTGCACCTCGATCAGCGGGGCGGTCCGCTGCGCGGCGGCGTCCCGCATCCCGTACGAGTAGTGCGTGAAGGCGCCCGGGTTGATCACCACGGGAGTCTTCTCGTCGGCGGCCCAGTGCAGCCACTCGATCATCTGCTGCTCGGAGTTGGTCTCCTTGACCTCCACCTCGAAGCCGAGCTCCTTGCCGAGCGCGGTGCAGCGCGCGACCAGCCCGGCGTACGAGGTGGCGCCGTAGACGTCCGGCTCCCGGCTGCCGAGCCGGCCCAGGTTGGGGCCGTTCAGCACCAGCACCCGGCTCACGACGACACCTCGGCGTACGCGGCCACCAGCACCTGCGGGTCGGGGCCCTCCAGCACCGAGGTCTTGGCCAGACCGTCCAGCACGACGAAGCGCAGCAGGTCGCCGCGCGACTTCTTGTCGATCTTCATGGCGTCCAGCAGCTTCGGCCAGGCGTCCGCCCGGTAGGTCAGCGGCAGGCCGACCGAGCCGAGCACCGTGCGGTGCCGGTCGGCGGTGGCGTCGTCCAACCGCCCGGCCAGGCGGCCGAGTTCGGCGGCGAAGACCATGCCGATGGAGATCGCGGCGCCGTGCCGCCACTTGTACCGCTCGTTGCGCTCGATCGCGTGGCCCAGGGTGTGGCCGTAGTTCAGGATCTCGCGGAGGCCGTTCTCCTTGAGGTCGCCCGAGACCACGTCGGCCTTGACCTGGATCGCCCGGCGGATCAGCTCCACCGTGTGCTGCCCGGCCGGCGTCTTGGCGCCCTCCGGGTCGGCCTCGATCAGGTCGAGGATCACCGGGTCGGCGATGAAGCCGCACTTGATCACCTCGGCCAGGCCGGAGACGTAGTCGTGCTTGGGCACGGTCTCCAGGGTGGCCAGGTCGGCCAGCACGCCCACCGGCGGGTGGAAGGCGCCGACCATGTTCTTGCCCTCGGCGATGTTGATGCCGGTCTTGCCACCGACCGCCGCGTCCACCATGCCGAGCAGCGTGGTGGGCATCGACACCCAGCGCACCCCGCGCAGCCAGGTGGCCGCCACGAAGCCCGCCAGGTCGGTGGTGGCCCCGCCGCCCAGGCCGACGATCACGTCGCTGCGGGTGAAGCCGGTCTGCCCGAGCACCGACCAGCAGTACGCGGCCACCTCGGCGCTCTTCGCCTCCTCGGCGTTCGGCACCTGCAGCAGGATCGCGTCGTAGCCCTCAGCGGCCAGGTCCTCGCGGATCGCCTCGCCGGTGGCCTCCAGCGCCTCGGGGTGGATGATCGCCACCCGCTTGGCCCGGGTGCCGATCAGCCGGCCCAGCTCGCCGAGCAGCTGACGGCCGATCAGCACGTCGTACGGGTCGTGCCCGGCACTGCCGCCGACGTGGATCGTGACGGTGTTGCTCATGCTGTCTTCAACTCCAGTGCTTCCAGTACGGCGTCCGCGACCTGCTCCGGCGAACGGCCCTCGGTGTGGACCACCGCGGTGGCCACCTCCAGGTACAGCGGGCGGCGGGCCTCCATCAGCTCGCGCCAGGCGGCTCGCGGGTTCACCGCGAGCAGCGGGCGCGGGGCGTCCAGGCCGACCCGCTTGACCGCGTCGCCGAGCGCCACCTCCAGGAACACCACCGGGAGGCCGCGCAGCAGTTCACGCGTCGGCTCCGCCATCACCGCGCCACCGCCGAGCGCGAGCACGCCGTCGTGCGTGGCGGCGGCCGCCTCGACGGCGCGCAGCTCCAGCGCCCGGAAGTGCGGCTCGCCCTCGTCGATGAAGATCTCCGGGATCGGCTTGCCCGCGAGCAGCTCGATGTCCTGGTCGGTGTCCCGGAAGGTGACGTCGAGCCGCTCGGCGAGCAGCCTGCCGACCGTGCTCTTGCCGGCCCCGGGCGGGCCGACCAGCACGACGAGCGGTGCGGTCATCGGACGATCAGGTTGTCGAGGTAGCCCTGCACGTTGCGGCGGGTCTCGGAGACGTTGTCGCCGCCGAACTTCTCCGCCACCGCGTCGGCCAGCACCAGGGCCACCATCGCCTCGGCGACGATGCCCGCGGCCGGCACGGCGCAGACGTCCGAGCGCTGGTGGTGCGCCTTGGCGACCTCACCGGTACGCACGTCCACGGTCTGCAGCGCGCGCGGCACGGTCGCGATCGGCTTCATCGCGGCCCGCACCCGGAGCAGCTCGCCGGTGGACAGGCCGCCCTCGGTGCCGCCGGAGCGGCCGGAGGTCCGCTTGATGCCCTCGGCGCTCGGCACGATCTCGTCGTGCGCCTGCGATCCTGGCACCCGGGCCAGCTCGAAGCCGTCGCCGACCTCGACACCCTTGATCGCCTGAATACCCATCAGGGCGGCCGCCAGCCGGGCGTCCAGCCGACGGTCCCAGTGCACGTGCGAGCCGAGGCCCACCGGCACGCCGTACGCCAGCACCTCGACCACACCACCGAGGGTGTCGCCGTCCTTGTGGGCCTGGTCGATCTCGGCGATCATCGCCTTCGACGCGTCCGGGTCCAGGCAGCGCACCGGGTCCTCGTCGAGGCGGGCCTCGTCGGAGGGCAGCGGCAGCACACCGGCCGGGGCCTTGGCAGCGGCCAGCTCGACCACGTGCGAGACGATCTCGATGCCGCAGGTCGCCTTGAGGTAGGAGCGGGCCACCGCGCCGAGCGCGACCCGGGCCGCGGTCTCCCGGGCGGAGGCGCGCTCCAGGATCGGGCGGGCCTCGTCGATCGAGTACTTCTGCATCCCGGCCAGGTCGGCGTGGCCGGGGCGCGGGCGGGTCAGCGCCTCGTTCCTGGCCAGACCCGCGAGGATCTCCGGGTCGACCGGGTCGGCCGACATGACCTGCTCCCACTTGGGCCACTCGGTGTTGCCGACCATCACGGCGACCGGGGAACCCATGGTCTCGCCGTGTCGGACCCCGCCGAGGAAGGTGACCTCGTCCTGCTCGAACTTCATCCGGGCACCGCGGCCGTAGCCGAGCCGCCGACGGGCCAGCGCGTCGGCGACCAGTGCGGTGGTCACCGGCACCCCGGCCGGCAGGCCCTCCAGCGTCGCGACAAGTGCGGGGCCGTGCGACTCCCCCGCCGTCAGCCAGCGCAACGTACCCAACGGGAGCTCCTTCGTCAGCGGCCGGGCGGCCGGGCGTTCGTTCGCCACGATCCTTTCACGTCCCGGGAGCCATCGGGCGCATGGTCCGCGTTGCGGACATGATCGGTCCGAACCTTGTCAGCTTGCTCCGGCCAGCGCGGCCTCGCCCGCCGCCCGCATCGCGGCCAGCGGGCCCTCGGCCACCCCGGTGAAGTACTCGAACTGGAGCACCGCCTGATGCACCAGCAGATCGAGGCCGCCCAGCACGGTGGCACCCCGCCCGGCCACCGCCGCGACCAGCTCGGTCGGCCACGGGTGGTAGAGCACGTCGAACAACGCGCCGGGCGCGCCGGTGATCGCCGGGGCGAACGCGTCGGTGGCCCCGGCCGGGGTGGTGGAGACGGTCAGCGGCGCGGCCAGTGCCGAGGCCCCGTCCGCCCAGTCCGCCGTCCGCAGCTTCAGGCCGAGCCGCTCGCCCAGCTCGCGCATCTCGGCGGCTCGCTCCGCGCTGCGCACGTAGACGGTGACCTCGCCGGTGCAGACCTGCGCGAGCGCGGCCAGCGCCGAGGAGGCGGTCGCGCCCGCGCCGAGCACCGAGGCCGACTCGACCGAGTCGATGCCGCGCTCGCGGAGCGCGTTCACCAGTCCTGGCACGTCGGTGTTGTCACCGCGCCGGTGGCCGTCCGCGCCGAACACCACCGTGTTCACCGCGTCCACGCTCAGCGCGGTCGGGCTGACCTCGTCCAGCAGCGGGATGATCGCCCGCTTCAACGGCATGGTCAGCGACAGCCCGGCCCACTCCGCCGGGTCGAGGCCGGCCACGAAGGCGGGCAGCCCGGCCTCGTCCACCTCGTACCGGCCGTACTGCCACTGCGTCAGCCCGAGCGCCGCGTACCCCGCCTGGTGCAGCACCGGCGAGAGCGAGTGCGCGATCGGCGAGCCGAGCACGGCCGCCCGGTGCCGCGTCGTCACGTCTTGCACATCCCGGCGGCCTCGTCGAAGCCCCACTTGTTGGCGGTGCAGTAGTCCTTCACGTCCTTCTTGAACGCCTCGAAGGTGACCGCGAAGCGGGTCTCCTGCGGGGAGAGCGCGACGAAGTAGACCCAGTCGCCCGGCGTCGGGTTGAGCATCGCCTTGATCGCGTCGTCACCGGGGTTGGAGATCGGGGTCGGCGGCAGGCCCTTGTTGACGTACGTGTTGTACAGGCTCTTGTCACCGTCCTTCTCCGCGACGGTGAACTTGGTGCGGCCCAGCTTGTACTGCAGCGTGGTGTCGAGCTGCAGCTTGCCCTGGGTCGCGGGGGTGTTCAGCCGGTTGGAGATCACCCGGGCGATCTTGCCGAAGTCGGCCGAGTTGTTGCCCTCGGCCTGCAGGATGCTGGCCGCGACGAGCACCTCGTAGCCGCTCTTCAGGCCGATCTTCTGCGCACCCGCGTCCAGGTTGAGCTCCTGGTAGTGCTGGGTGGCGTTGGCGACCATCTGCTTGAGCAGGTCCTCGGGCTTCATGCCCTGGCTGATCGAGTACTTGGTCGGGTACAGGAAACCCTCGATGTTGCCGTTGGCGTACGGCGGCAGGCCGAGGGAGGCCACCTGGGCCTTGGCCACACCCGCGGTGGTGCCCGGTGCGAGCTTGAGCTTTCCGTCGATCAGCGCGTAGGTATCGGTGGCCTTGCGGCCCTCGGGCACGATCAGCGCGTTGCCGCCGGCCGACTCGACCAGCAGCTTGACCGCCTCGTCGCCGGACATCTCGTGGTGCAGGGTGAAGAAGCCCGCCTGGATGTTGATCGCCTTGGGGTTCCGGTTGAAGGCGGAGACGAACGCGTCGACGCTCTTCACCACGCCGGCGTCCTTGAGCACCCGGCCCATCGTCCCGCCGACCGAGTCCGGCTTGATCTCCACCTGCACCGAGCCGGTGCCCGCGCCCGTGAAGTCCGGCGGCGGGCCGAAGTGCTCCTGGTAGAAGCCGTACCCCCACCAGCCGGCCCCGGCCACGCCGCCGAGCAGCACCAGCGCGACCACCAGGCAGGCGCCGCTGTTGCGGCGGCCGGACTTCTTGCCCTTCTCCTTGCGGTTGCGCTCGGCCGAGCGGGAGTCGTCCTGGTCGCCGAAGAAGGACTCCTCCTCCGGCTCCTGGTGCGCCTCGACCTCGTCGTCCGCCCACTGCTCGGGCTCGGGCTCGACCACCGAGGGCCGGGCCTGCGGCGCGTCCAGCGCGGCGGCCTCGGCCTCCCAGTCGATGCCGTCCGGGCCCGGGCCAGCGGGCTGCGGCGCGGCCGGCTGCTGGGGCTGCTGCTGGTAGCCCTGCTGCTGCGGCATCGGGCGGCGCGGCTGCTGCACCTGCTGCGGTTGCGGCTGCTGTACGTACTGGGGCTGCTGCTGCGGCTGACCGTACTGCGGCTGCTGGGGCTGCTGCGGGTATCCCGGCTGCTGCGGCTGCCCGTAGCCGTACTGACCCTGCTGCGGGTAGCCGGGCTGCTGCGGCTGGGGTTGCTGGCCGTACTGCGGCTGCTGCTGCGGCCATGACTGCTGCGGCTGCTGCGGGTAGCCCTGCTGGCCGCCGCCGTACTGGTCCTGGGCGTACTGCGGCTGCTGCCACTGGTCGCCCGGAGCACCGCCCGGCCCGGGATCGCCCGGCTGCCAAGGCCGCGTGCCCTGGGGCTGGTAGCCCCCGCCCAGATCAGTCATCGATCCCCTTAAGCCGGTCCGGCAAGACATCTCGAACCGGCGTGCTAAAGCAACGTTTGGAGGGAGACGTTACCGTACCGCAGCGTTAACCCCGGTGGGCCCGGACGGACAGTCAGTGACCACCTGCGCTCGGTGAGGAGGACCGCTCGGCCTGCCGGGCGTTGAACTCGGCCACGTTGCGCTGGTGCTGCTCGTAGCTGTCGGTGAAGCGGGTGTCGCCCGGCCCGACGGTGACGAAGTACAGCCAGTCCCCCTCGGCCGGGTGCGTCGCCGCCTGGAGCGCGTCCCGCCCCGGGTTGGCGATCGGGGTCGGCGGCAGGCCCTGGTGCAGGTAGGAGTTGAACGGCGAGTCGAGCTTGGTGTCACCGGCGGTGGTGGTCAGGGTCGACCGGTTCAGTGCGTAGTTGATGGTCGAGTCGAACTGCAGTGGCATCGACTTCGCCAGCCGGTTGTAGACCACCCTGGCCACCTTGGTCATGTCCTCGGGGTTGTCCGCCTCGCCCTGCACCAGGCTGGCCAGCGTGAGGATCTCGTACGGGCTCCGGCCGTACGCCTCGGCCGCCTCCGCCACCCCGTCCGAGGCCTGCCGCTTGGCCGCCTGAGCCACCATCAGCTGCAGCAGCGTCAGCGGGGTGGTCTCGTCGGTGACCGGGTAGGTGGAGGGGAAGAGGTAGCCCTCCGGGTTGCCGCGGGCCGATTCGGGCAGGCCCAGTGCCGCGACCTGCTGCCCGGCCACCCCCTTGGTGGTGCCCGCAGCCAGCTTGAGCTTCTGGTCCACCGCCGCGTAGATCTGCTCGGCCCGCCGGCCCTCGGGGATGGTCAGCGCGTTCGCGTTGGCCGGGTCCAGCAGGACGTTCAGCGCGGAGACGGCCGCCATCCGCAGGCGCAGCGTGTACGTGCCCGGCTGGATCCGGGTGCCCGCCGGGCTCTTGGCCGCCGCCTCGGTGAACGCCCGGACGCTGGCCACCACGCCCTCCTTCTGCAGCGCCTGGCCGATCTGGGTGAGGGTCGCGCCCTGGACCACCGAGATCTGGGCGGTGCCGGTGCCCGACCCGGCGAAGTCCGCCGCCTTCTCCTGGTCCGACGGCCAGAGCAGGAAGGTGGCCAGCGCCGCCAGGCCGAGCACCCCGGCCAGCGCCAGCACGCTCAGGCAGCAGGCCAGGCCGCTGCGCAGCCGGCGCGGGTCGGGCGGCTCGAACCCGGGCGGCAGGCCCTCGGGTTCGAGCACCGGCGCGCCGAGGTGACCAGGCGTCAGACCGGGTGCCAGGCCGGGTGCGGTGTACGGATCGGTCATGGTCGCGTCCCCTCCGAATGCGGAACGGGGCACCTGCGGAGTTCCGCAGGTGCCNGCCCCGTCCGGGACTTGGGTCTGGCTGACGGATCACGCCGGGCTCGCGACGCCGGAGCACGCACCTCGCCGGCTTGTCGTCGGTCGCCGATGCTCCGCATGGGCTCCCTCCTCCGCACCGCCGAGGCACGCACTCCGCCGCCGCGAGCTGATCCGGCGTGATCCGTCAGCCAGACCCTAGATCAGAATGATCAGCTGACCGGTTCGACGCTCTCACCGGGGGCGCGGCCACTCACCCGTTCGGTCTCAAGCGCGCTCTGCAGGATCACCACGGCTGCCGCCTGGTCGATCACCGAACGCCCCTTCTTCGAGTTCCGGCCGGAGGCCCGCAGGCCCTGGGCGGCGGTGACCGTGGTCATCCGCTCGTCCACCAGACGCACCGTCACCGGGGCGACCAGCGCGGCCAGCCGCCCGGCGTACGCGCGCACCTTGACGGCGGCCGGGCCCTCCTTGCCGCTCAGCGAACGGGGCAGGCCGACCACCACCTCGACGGCGTCGTACTCCTCGACGATCTCCTTCAGCCTCGCCTGCGAGCGGCCGCCCGCCGGGACCGTCTCCACCGGGGTGGCGATCAGCCCGTCGGGGTCGCAGGAGGCGACCCCGATCCGGGCGTCCCCCACGTCCACGGCGATCCGGCGACCCCGGCGGAAGACCTTCTCCTCCTGAGCCTCCATCAGCTGGCGCGCTCCGCGACCAGACCGCGGACGGCGGCGATCGCCTCGTCCACGGCGGCCGGGTTGCTGCCACCGCCCTGGGCGACGTCGTCCTTGCCGCCGCCGCCACCACCGAGGGTCTTGGCGGCGACCTTGACCAGCTCGCCGGCCTTGACGCCGCGCGCGCGGGCGTCCTCGTTGGTGGCGATCACGGTCACCGGACGGTCGTTGGCCACCGTGAACACGGCGACCACGGCCGGGCGGGAGCCGAGCCTGGCCCGCACGTCGAGGACCAGCTTGCGCAGGTCGTCGGCGCCGGTGCCGTCGGCGACCCGGGCGGCCACCACCGTGACGCCGTTGACGTCCTCGGCGCTCCCGGCGAGACCCGAGGCGAGCGCCAGCACCTTCTCGGCGCGGAAGCGCTCGATCTCCTTCTCGGCGTCCTTGAGCTTGGCGAGCATGCCCGAGATCTTCTCCGGCAGCTCCTCCGGACGGCCCTTGACCAGCTCGGTGAGCTGGGCCACCACGGTGTGCTCCTTGGCCAGGAACTTGTACGCGTCGGCGCCGACCAGCGCCTCGACCCGGCGCACGCCGGCGCCGATCGAGGCCTCGCCGAGCAGCTTCACCAGGCCGAGCTGGGCGGTGTTGCCGACGTGCGTGCCACCGCAGAGCTCCTTGGAGAAGTCGCCGATGGTCACCACCCGGACAGCGTCGCCGTACTTCTCGCCGAACATCGCGATGGCACCCGACTTGCGGGCCTGATCCATCGTCATGACCTCGGCGGTGACCTCGAGCTCACGGGTCAGCACGTCGTTGATCTTCTGCTCGACGTCCACCAGCACCGAGCCCGGCACCGCGGTCGGCGCGCCGAAGTCGAACCGGAACCGGCCCGGGGCGTTCTCGGACCCGGCCTGGGCGGCGGTGGGGCCGAGCGCGTCCCGCAGCGCCTGGTGGGTCAGGTGGGTGGCGGAGTGCGCGCGGGCGATCGCCCGGCGGCGGTCCAGGTCGATCTGGGCGTACGCGTGCGCGCCCAGCACGACCTCACCGACCACCACGCGGCCCTTGTGCACGACCACGCCGGGCACCGGCGCCTGCACGTCGCGAACCTCGACCACGGCGCCGGAGTCCAGCCGGATCCGGCCCTGGTCGGCGAGCTGGCCGCCGCCCTCGGCGTAGAACGGGGTGCGGTCGAGCACCAGCTCGATGTCGTCGCCCTCGTGCGCGGCCGGGGCCGACACACCGTCGACCAGCAGGCCGACCACGGTGGCCTCGCCGTGCGACTCGGTGTAGCCGGTGAAGACGGTCGCACCCGAGCGGTCCGCCACCTCGCGGTAGGCGGAGACGTCGGCGTGGCCGTGCTTCTTGGCCCTCGCGTCGGCCTTGGCCCGGTCCCGCTGCTCCTTCATCAGGGTGCGGAAGCCGTCCTCGTCCACCGACAGGCCCTGCTCGGCGGCCATTTCGAGGGTGAGGTCGATCGGGAAGCCGTAGGTGTCGTGCAGCTGGAACGCCTTCGCACCGGCGATCACGGCCGAGCCGGCGGACTTGGTCTCGGCGACCGCGGTGTCCAGCAGCAGGGTGCCGCTGCGCAGCGTCTCGAGGAAGGAGGCCTCCTCGCCGACGATGACGGCCTCGATCCGGTTCTTCTCGGTGAACAGCTCCGGGTACTGCGGACCCATCGCGTCGATGGTGATGTCCGCGAGCACCTTGGCGACCGGCTCGGTGGCACCCAGCAGCCGCATGTTGCGGATCGCCCGGCGCAGGATCCGGCGCAGCACGTAGCCGCGGCCCTCGTTGCCAGGGGTGACGCCGTCGGAGACCAGCATCACCGAGGTACGGATGTGGTCGGCGACGACCCGCAGCGAGACGTCCGACTTGGTGTCGACGCCGTACTTGTGGCCGGTCAGCTGGGCCGCCCGGTCCAGGATCATCCGGCTGGTGTCGATCTCGAAGAGGTTGTCGACGCCCTGCAGGATGGTGGCCAGGCGCTCCAGGCCGAGGCCGGTGTCGATGTTCTGGTTCGGCAGGTCGCCCAGGATCGGGAAGTCGTCCTTGCCGGTGCCGGCGCCACGCTCGTACTGCATGAAGACCAGGTTCCAGATCTCCATGTAGCGCTCGCCGTTGACGGCCGGGCCGCCCTCCTCGCCGTACGCGGGGCCGCGGTCGTAGTTGATCTCCGAGCACGGGCCGCACGGGCCGGGGACGCCCATCGACCAGAAGTTGTCGGCCTTGCCGAGGCGCTGGATCCGCTCGGCCGGGACGCCGATCTTGTCCCGCCAGATGGCCTCGGCCTCGTCGTCGTCCTGGTAGACGGTGATCCAGAGCTTCTCGGGCTCCAGGCCGTAGCCGCCCTCCGCGACGGGGGTGGTCAGCAGCTCCCACGCATAGCTGATCGCCCCCTCCTTGAAGTAGTCGCCGAAGGAGAAGTTGCCGCACATCTGGAAGAAGGTGCCGTGCCGGGTGGTCTTCCCGACCTCCTCGATGTCCGGGGTCCGGACGCACTTCTGCACGCTGGTGGCGCGGGTGAAGGGCGGCTTGACCTCGGCGAGGAAGTACGGCTTGAAGGGCACCATGCCGGCCGGGACCAGCAGCAGGGTGGGGTCGTCGGCGACCAGGGACGCCGACGGAACAACGGTGTGGCCGCGCTCCTCGAAGAAGCGCAGCCAACGGCGGCGGATCTCTGCCGACTCCATCATTGGTCCTTCCGGTTGGTGGTTCCGCCGGGCAGCTCGTCGAGCTGACGCGGCGTCGAATCAATGGCTTGGGGGGTCTTGCTGGTGCGAAGGCTGGGGCGCAGGGCGGCGGCCGGGGAACCCGGTGCCGCCGAGATAGCTCGGTACTGCGGCTCGCCGCGCAGCGCTCGCCGGCGGGTCGGCTCGACCACGGCGGTGCCGTCCAGGCCGAGGTCGCCGCGCAGCTGCTCCTCGCGCTCGGCCATCCCGGCCCGGACGTCGGCGGCGAACCGCTTGGCGGTGTCGCCCAGGTGCAGGGCACCGCGCGCGGCGGTACCTGACAGGCTGTCGGGAGTGAGCCGGTGCACGGCCTCGTTGGCCTTGCTCATGGCCCAGACGGTGGCTCCGGCGCCGACCGCCATCCAGAAGATGCGTCGCACCATGGTCAGCCCCTCACCGCTCGGCGGACCCGGCCCAGCAGCCCGCCGCCACGCGGCGCGGTGGCGGCCCGGACCTCGGCCCGGATCAGCCGGGCCAGTTCCTCGCGCTCGCCCGCCTGCTGGGGCACCGTCAGGCCGGCCTGCTGGCGGCTGACCGCCTTGCGGACGCCGTAGCTGAACGCGGCCACCTTCACCAGCGGGCCGCCGATGGTGGCGGCGACGGTGGAGGAGAGCGCGTTGGCGTTGGCAGCGGCGTCCTGGACGTTGGCGGTGATCTCGTCGACCCGCTCCAGCTGCTCGTTCGCGCTCCGGACGGCGGCGCCCGCGTCGGTCAGCAGCGGCACGGCCTGCTCGGTCACGGCGGCGACCAGCACGGTGGCCTCACGCAGCACCTTGGAGAGCCGCACCAGCACCACGGCGAGCAGGGTGACCAGGACCGCCCAGAACACGGCCACCAACAGGCCGGCCAGCTCTCCCACGGACACCTTGCGCGCTCCCTACTTGCCACGTATCTCAGGTTTGAACCCTATCGCGCTCCGCAACGAGTTACTCGCACCCCATTCGCAGGGTGCTCAGCCCGCTACGGAGTCAGGGGCTCGGGGCCCTGCTGATGGGCGGCTCCGCCGCGTGGGCGACGCCGACCTCGGAACAGGTGATCCGTGCGTAGCGGGTCAGGCACTTTCGCATTTTGCCTGGCTGGTCACCGCAGTAACCTACCGGTGGGTCAGGTCGTTGGGCGGGATGGCTCGCAGGTCGCGGGCCTGGGTCTCGGCCACGGGGGCGACGGAAGTGTTCAGTGCGACAGACCGGCTGCCCGCCGAGTTGACCAGCTTCGTCGGCCGGGAGGCCGAACTCGCGGGCCTGACCGGCCTGTTGCGAGCCGGACGGCTGGTCACCGTGACCGGCCCCGGCGGCGTCGGCAAGACCCGGCTGGCGCTGCGCGCGGCCGCTGCGGCGGCGAGCCGCTTCGCGGACGGCGTCCGGCTGGTCGAGGTGGGCGCCGTCCAGGACCCGCTGCTGCTGGGGCACGCCGTGCTGGAGGCGCTCCGGTTGACCGACTCGACCGCCCGGCCGCCCGAGGACGTCCTGGTCGAGCAGCTGGCCGACCGCGAGCTGCTGATCGTGCTGGACGGCTGCGAGCACCTGGTGGCGCCCTGCGCCGAGCTGGTGGTGACCCTGCTGCGGGCCGTCCCCGGGCTGCGGGTGCTGGCCACCAGCCGGGAGACCCTGCGGGTGCCGGGCGAGCACCGGATGCCGGTCGCCCCGCTGCCGGTCAGCACCCCGGACGGCACCCCAGCCGAGGCGGTCCGGCTGTTCGCGGACCGGGCCGCCGCCGTGCTGCCGGGCTTCGAGCTGACCGACCGTAACCTGACCGAGGTCACCCAGCTCTGTCGCCGGCTGGACGGTATCCCGCTGGCCGTCGAGCTGGCCGCCGGCCGGCTGCGGGCGCTCTCGGTGGAGCAGATCGCGCTCCGGCTGAACGACCGCTTCCGGCTGCTCACCGGCGGCGACCGGAGCACCCCCGAGCGGCACCAGACCCTGCGCACCACGATCGGCTGGAGCCACGAGCTCTGCACGCCGAAGGAACGTTTAACCTGGGCCCGACTCTCGGTCTTCTCCGGCAGCTTCGACCTGGATTCCGCCGAGTACGTCTGCGTCGGCGACGGCCTGGCCGCCGACGAACTCCTCGACCTCATCGGCGAGTTGATCGGCAAGTCGGTGCTGCTCCGGGAGGAGGGCGAGCTCGGCGTCCGGTACCGGCTGCTGGACACCCTGCGCGAGTACGGCGCCCAGTGGCTGCGTGCCACCGGCGAGGAGTACCGACTGCGCTGCCGGCACCGCGACTGGTACCTCGGGATGGCCAGCTGGGGCGAGATCGAGTGGTTCGGCCCGCGCCAGCAGGAGACCGCCGAGCGGACCAGGCTGGCCCACCCCAACCTGCGGACCGCACTGGAGTTCTGCCTGGCCGAGCCCGGCGAGGAGCAGCTCGCACTGCTGCTGGCCGGGACGCTCTGGTTCTACTGGGTCGGCTCCGGCCACCTGGGCGAGGGCCGGCACTGGCTGGACCGGGCGCTCGCGCTGGCCCCCGAGCCGACCGAGGCCCGGGCCAAGGCGCTCTGGGTCACCGGGTACATGGCCACCCTGCAGGGCGATCTGGTGCGGGCCAGGCCCGCACTGGCGGAGTGTCACCGGCAGGCACTGGAGACCGGCGACGACCGCGCACTGGCGTACGCCGTGCACCGGCAGGGCTGCGCCGCCCTGATCGGGGACGAACTCGCCCGTGCCACCGAGCTGTTCGAGGACGCGCTGTGGCACTACGACGCGATCGGCGAGCTGAACAGCAACGTACTGATGGCGATGTTCGAGCTGGGCGTGACCTACCTGTTCCAGGGCGAGACCGAGACCGGTCAGCGCTGGCTGGAGAAGGTCAGGGAGACCTGCGAGGAGCACGGCGAGCAGTGGGCGTACGCCTACGGGCTCTACGCGATGGCGTACTCGAACTGGACGGCCGGCGAGCTGCGCACGGCCCGGGCGCACGCCCGGGAGTGCGTGCGGCTGAACCACCTGTTCCGGGACCTGCTCGGGGTGGTGCTGGCGCTGGACATGCTGGCAGTACTGGAGACCGAGGGCCCGAATCCCGACCTGTACGAGGCCCGGGTGCTGCAGGGCGCGGCGCACCGGATCTGGCGGGCCGTCGGAAAGCCGTTCTTCGGCTCCCGCTCCTTCAACGGCCCGTACCGGACCTGCGAGGAGCGGACCGGGGAGGGGCTGCCCGAGCAGGAGTTCCGCGAGGCGTTCGCGCTGGGCGCGGCGCTGGACCTGGACCAGGTGGCCGCCCGGGTGCTCGGCCGGGAGACGCTGGAGACCCCCTGGAACGGGACGAGCCCCGCAGCCGAAAGGCTGCGGGGCTCGGTACCGACCGCGGGTCAGCGCGAGTAGTACTCGACGACCAGCTGCTCGTCGCAGATCACGGGGACCTCACGACGGAGCGGGGCACGGTCCAGGCGGAACGCCAGGGCGCGAAGGTTGACCTCGAGGTACTTCGGGGTCTGACCCTCGCCCGCGTAGCCACCCTCACGGGCGACCTGGAACGGGACCTTCTCCTTGCTACGGTCACGCACGGTGACAACGTAGCCCGGCTTCAGCTGGAACGACGGCTTGTTGACCTTGCCACCGTTGACCTCGATGTGGCCGTGAACGACCATCTGACGAGCCTGGTAGATGGTGCGGGCGATGCCCGAACGCAGGACCAGCGAGTCGAGGCGGACCTCGAGCTCGGCGATCAGCGCGTCACCGGTCTTGCCCTCGGCCTTCTTCGCGCGGTCGAACGCGCGGGCCATCTGCTTCTCGCTGAGGTCGTACTGCGCGCGCAGACGCTGCTTCTCGGTCAGACGGACCTTGTAGTCAGAGTTCTGCTTGCGGCCACGGCCGTGCTGGCCGGGCGGGTACGGGCGGGCCTCGAAGTACTTGACGGACTTCGGGGTCAGCGGAATGCCCAGGGCACGGGCAATCTTGACCTTGGGGCGCTTCTGGTTCGCCATGAACCAAACCTTCCTTGCGAATGAATACGGCTGCACCAGGTGTTGATGGAGGTTGCTCCTCGCGACCAGGAGAAAAACCACCCCGAGGGGTGATCAGCCGCTCTCCGGGCCGGGCACATCTGTGCTTGCACACGTGCGGCCCACCGCCGGGAAGGTGGTGGGCTGCCCGCGACACCGAAAACGGTGCGCAACGCTCCAGGAGAATCCCTACGAGAGGGAGACTCGGGCCACTGCCCCGCTGGTGCGGACGGTCGGTGGGCTCACGCTCACCGCCGTACCCGGGACAAGGCACTTCGAGTCAGTGTACAGGTTTACTGATCTCCTCTGAGCCGGCCCCTGGTCCACTCCACGGTGTCCGCGTACCGGGCCTCGCCGCCGTGCCTGGTCGGCCGGTAGTACTCCTTGCCGTGCACCGCGTCCGGGGCGTACTGCTGGGTGGCGATGCCCTCCGGCAGGTCGTGCGGGTACTGGTAGCCCTGGGCGTGGCCGAGCTTGGCCGCGCCCTTGTAGTGCCCGTCCCGCAGGTGCGGCGGCACCGCGCCGGCCAGGCCCTGCCGGACGTCGGCCAGCGCCGCGTCGATCGCCAGGTAGGCCGCGTTCGACTTGGGGGCCAGGGCCAGCGCGATGGCGGCCTGGGAGAGGATGATCCGGGCCTCCGGGAAGCCGATCAGGGCCACCGCCTGGGCGGCCGCGACGGCGGTCTGAAGGGCCGTCGGATCGGCCAGGCCGACGTCCTCGCTGGCCGAGATCATCAGCCGCCGGGCGATGAAGCGCGGGTCCTCCCCCGCCTCGATCATCCGGGCCAGGTAGTGCAGGGTGGCGTCCACGTCGCTGCCCCGGATCGACTTGATCAGGGCGCTGGCCACGTCGTAGTGCTGGTCGCCGTCCTTGTCGTAGCGGACGGCCGCCTGGTTCACCGCCGTCTCGGTGGTGGCCAGCGAGATCGTCTCCTCGCCCTTCTCCAGCGCCGCCCCGGCCGCCGCCTCCAGCGTGGTGAGCGACCGGCGGGCGTCACCCCCGGCCAGCCGGATCAGGTGGTCCTCCGCCTCCTGGCTGAGCGTCAACTGCCCGCCCAGACCGCGCTCGTCGGTCACCGCGCGGCGCAGCAACAGGCGGATGTCCTCGTCGGTCAGCGACTCCAGCGTGAGCAGCAGCGAGCGGGACAGCAGCGGGGAGATCACCGAGAAGTACGGGTTCTCCGTGGTGGCCGCGATCAGGGTGACCCAGCGGTTCTCCACGGCGGGCAGCAGCGAGTCCTGCTGGGCCTTGGAGAAGCGGTGGATCTCGTCCAGGAACAGCACCGTCTCCCGGCCGCTCATCCCGACCGCGCGCCGGGCCCCCTCGATCACCGCCCGGACCTCCTTGACCCCGGCGGTGATCGCCGACAGCTCCACGAACCGGCCCTCGACGGCCTGGCTGATCACGTGCGCCAGCGTGGTCTTGCCGGTGCCGGGCGGCCCCCAGAGGATCACCGAGCTGGTCGCGGCCGGGCCACGCGTGCTGGCCACCAGCCGCCGCAGCGGCGAGCCGTCCTTCAGCAGCTGCCGCTGCCCGGCCACCTCGTCCAGGGTGCGCGGGCGCATCCGTACGGCCAGCGGGGCCCGCCCCGGCTCCTGGCTCTGGCGTTCCTCGGCGGCTGCGGTGAAGAGGTCCGGTTCCACGCCTGAAGGGTATGCCAGCGCGCCGACAGCCCTTACTTCCCCAACCGGTCCGCGTGGTCGGGCACGTACTTCTGCAGGTCGCGCGGCGGCCGTTGGTAGTCCCTGGCCTTCGGCCGGGGCGGCAGTTCCACCGGGGGCATGGTGACCTCGTGGTACGGCAGCGTGGAGAGCAGGTGGGCGATCATGTTGATCCTGGCCCGCCGCTTGTCGTCGCTCTCCACCACGTGCCAGGGCGAACCCGGGACGTCGGTGTAGACGAACATCTCGTCCTTGGCCCTGGAGTACTCCTCCCAGCGCGAGATCGACTCGGTGTCCATCGGCGAGAGCTTCCAGCGCCGCATCGGGTCCTCCAGCCGGTCCCGGAACCGCCGCTCCTGCTCGGTGTCGCTGACCGAGAACCAGTACTTGCGCAGCTCGATGCCCGCCTCGATCAGCATCCGCTCGAAGGTCGGGGCCTGGTGCAGGAACTGCCAGTACTCCTCCGGGGTGCAGAACCCCATCACCTTCTCCACCCCGGCCCGGTTGTACCAGCTCCGGTCGAACAGCACGATCTCCCCGGCGGCGGGCAGCTGCTCGACGTACCGCTGGAAGTACCACTGGCCGCGCTGACGCTCCGTCGGGACGGGCAGGGCGGCGATCCGGGCGACGCGCGGGTTGAGGTACTCGGTCACCCGTTTGATGGCGCCGCCCTTGCCGGCCGCGTCCCGGCCCTCGAAGAGCACCACCAGGCGGACGCCCTCGGACCTGACCCACTCCTGGACCTTCACCAACTCGCTCTGCAGGCGGAGCAGTTCCTTCTCGTACGGCTTCTTCAGAAGCCGCTTCCTGCCGTCCGCCGCCATCGGGCCCTCCGCTCACGGGTGCTGACGAGCACTCACGCTACGGCCGATCAAGGGAGCCCGCAGGTCGGCGCGGCCCGGCTCCTCCCGGGCCTGGCCCATCCGGACGAACCGGATGGGCCAGGTACTGCACCGGGGCCCGCGACGGGATCGGTCACGGCGTGACCGCGGTGCCTCCAAAGGTCACGACCAGGCGGCCGTCGGC
This sequence comes from Kitasatospora sp. Root107, assembly GCF_001424875.1. Taxonomy (GTDB): domain Bacteria; phylum Actinomycetota; class Actinomycetes; order Streptomycetales; family Streptomycetaceae; genus Kitasatospora. Next base: position 57,695 of record NZ_LMCT01000002.1, read on the forward strand.
TGCGAAGGACCAGCCCAGCGCGCCGGGGTACGAGGCGCACCGGGAGCCGTTCGTCCCGGACCAGAACTGGTTCGAGCTGTCGGCGTCGCCGATGATCCGGTCGTTCGTCCCGCTGCTGCTGCGGCACGAGGTGTTGTTCCGGAACACCGAAGTACCGGCGTCGAACTGGAAGTTGCGCTGGGCGTTGTCGATGCTGAGGTTGTCCGACACCGTCATCGAGCCGGGGTTGCTGTTGTACGTGAACCCGTGCTTGCCGTTGTGGAACGCGATGCTGCGGCGGACGACGTGGTTGACCGCGATGTCGTCGCCGCCGAGCTTGAAGCCGTTGCGGTCACCGTTGCCGGCCTGGGAGCCGTCGCTGAGGGTGCCGTTGTCGTAGGAGAGGGAGTCCTCGATGGTCACCGCTCCGATCGGCCCGGTGTCGGGCTTGGTGTAGAGGTCCCAGCCGTCGTCGATGTTGTGGTGGGACACGGCGTAGCGGAAGACGTTCCCCGGGCCGACGGTGAGCTTGGCGGCGAAACCATCGGCGTCCTCGCCGTCGGAGTCGGCGTTGTCGTGCGACTCCGCGCTCAGGACGAGGTTGTTGGACGGCCACTGCTCGCGGGGGGTGGTGGAGGCCATCCGCGAGAGCTGGAGCCCCGTGTCGCGGTTGAAGCGCGTCACCGTGCGCTCGATGATGTTGTTGCTGCCGCCGACGAAGATCCCGTTGTCACCGGCACGCTCGACGACGATCCCGTTGACGTGCCAGAACGACCCGTTGAGGGCGAGCCCGCGGTTCGCCGGGTCCTCGATCATGGCCGAGAAGTTCAGCACCGGAGTCTCACCCGGGTAGGCGGACAGCTTCGTGCGGGCACTCGAGGTGCCGTTGTTGCCCGCCGGGATGGTGACCGTCTGCGAGTAGCTGTAGGTCCCACCGCGCAGGTAGATCGTCCCACCGGGAGTGACGCGGCTGATCGCCGAGGTGAGCGTCGTCGGGGCCGACTGCGTTCCGGCTGCACTGTCGCTGCCGTTCGGCGCCACGTACAGCGCGGAGCCCGACGGCGGCGTGGTGCCGGCCACCTCGACGTCGAGGTAGTCGATGTTGGGCAGGCCGGCCGAGGTGGTCGGGTTGAACCGGATGGTGCTACTGCCTGAACTGACCGGCACCGTCAGCGTCTTGGTCACCCACGTCCCCCACGCGCCGGTGCCCTCGAACGAGGCCGACGTGGCCGTCGAACCGTTCACCGTGACGTCCGCGGGCCGTGCGGTGGTGGTGCCGTTGGCGAAACGGACCTTCAATGTCGCCGTGCCCGAAGCGGCGGCGTTCACGGTGAACTGTGCATGGGCGCCGGTCCCGTTGGTGCCGTTGCAGAACCCGCTGCCGGAGTAGCCGGCCCAGTCGGAGTCGATGGTGCCGGTACAGACTGCCGGGGAACTCTCGGCCTCGTAACGGGTGGACGCGGCCTGCGCCGTGTTGCCGGACAGCACGACGAGGGTGCCGGCCAGCAGGCCGATGGACGCGATGACGGCTCTCAGTTGCATCGTTCGTCTCCAGGTTGGTTGGTTCATCTGACCCGAGGGTGGTCGTGGTCGAGGAACTGCAAGACGGAATGGAGACGCGACAACGCGCCAGATTCAAGTACATGAACAGGCCCTGCAGTCGGATACCGCACTCCAAGGGACGTGCGGTTCCGTCGGACCCTAGAGGCCCCTCATGAGCCCGTCAATAGACTTGTACTTGATTGCGGTTCACGCATATGAACGCCATGGTCAAGGCGTAGGCCGGCGCGGTCCGGTACCGGAAGACCCCTGTACTGCCGGTACCGGCACCCGCCGGTGAGGCGATCACCCTGCMGCAGCCCCGGCCCGCCGGTCCAATTACCCGTTCCATAACCTGTGGGCATGGATATCGACACCCGGTTGCTGCGCTCCTTCGCCGTGGTCTGCGAGGAGGGCCAGCTCACCGCGGCGGCGGCCCGGCTGTCCGTATCCCAGCCGACCCTGACCAAGCAGATCCGGCAGCTGGAGACCCTGCTCGGCGTCCAGCTCTTCGAACGCACCCGGGCCGGCGTCACCCCCACCCCGGCCGCCGAGACGCTGACCCGGCACGCGGCGGCCGTCCTGGACGGCTGGGACGGCGCGGTCCGGGCCACCCGGCAGACCGCCACCGAGGCCGAGGGCCTGCTCCGGGTCGGTTTCGAGGGCAGCACCATCAACCTGGTCGGTCTGGCCACCATGGCGGAGTTCGGGCGGCGGATGCCCGGCTGGCAGGTCCGGATGCGGCAGAACAACTGGTTCGACGTCAGCTCCGGCCTCGGCACCGGCGAGATCGACCTCGCCCTCTGGCACGCCCCCGCCGACCTCGGCCCCGAGTACGCGGCCGCCCGGCTGGCCGTCGTCGACCGGATCGCCGTCCTGTCCTCCGAACACCCGCTGGCCGCCCGGGAGATCCTCGACGTCCAGGACGTACTGGCCGAACCCTTCGTCGCCATCCCCGCCGAGGCCGGCTTCTGGCGCGACTACTGGCTCGGCGCCGCCGAACGCGGCGGCCGCCCGGCCCGGATCGGCGCGGTCGCCCACAACGCCGACGAATGGCTCGCCGCCGTCGCCTGCGGCCAGGGCATCGGCTTCGCCCCCGAGGCCATGAGACGCCTCGCCTCCCGCCCCGACGTCGCCTACCGCACCGTCACCGGCCTGAGCCCCAGCCACGTCGGCCTGTACTGGCTCCGCGAACGCCCGATGACCCCGGCCATGGCCGCCTTCATCGAAAGCTGCCGCCAGACCGTGCACCTCTAGCCAAAGGTTCGGAAGACAGGGGCTCGGGGCCCTGCTGATGTGCGGCTCCGCCGCGTGGGCGACGCCGACCTCAGAAGTGTTCAACGTACGTACCGGGTCAGGCACTTTCGCATTGTGCCCCACCAGCCACGAACCGTCGCAGTTCCCCGAGCCCCTGGTGGTGCATGGCTAGAGTCCGCCAAAAGGTTCCGGGTAGCGGCAGCGCCCCTTCGGGCTGCCGTCGTACGCCGGGAGCGCGAGCGCCTGGAAGTACTCCCCCGGCACGTCGAACGGGCCCGTGACCTCGTGCTCGGCCGCCGGGGTGAAGCCGAAGCGCCCGTAGTAGTTCGGGTCGCCGAGCACCACCACCAGCTTCTCGCCCGCCTCGGCGGCGGCGTCGAGCGCTGCCCGCACCAGCAGTACGCCGACCCCCTTGCGCTGCCACTCCGGCGCCACCGCGACCGGCGCGAGCGCGAGACCGGTCACGTCGCCGACCTCCAGACGGGTCAACAGGACGTGTCCGACGATGAGTTCGCGTCCGTCCACGGCGACCAGCGAGAGCCCGGGCAGCCAACTCCCGTCCCGCCGCAGTGCGTCCACCAGGTCGGCCTCGTCCGGTCCGGGGAAGGCCGCCATGTGCACCCGTCGGGTCGCCGGTGCGTCCGAGGGGTGCTCAACTCTGGTGCTGACGTTCATGGTTGTTCCTTCCACGCCTTTGTGGACGAGATGATACGAGAGCCCCGGCCGGTGCGAACTGCACACCGACCGGGGCCCTGATCGTACAGATCCTGCGTCAGGCCTCGTTCACCGTCTCGGACTTGGCCTCGTCGCGCTGCTTCGGCTTGCTGTCGACACCGGCCTCCCGGCGCTGGGCCGGGGTGATCGGGGTCGGCGCGCCGGTCAGCGGGTCACCACCGGTCGAGGTCTTCGGGAACGCGATGACGTCCCGGATGGTGTCGTACCCGCCGAGCAGGGTGACGATACGGTCCAGACCGAAGGCGACCCCACCGTGCGGCGGCGGGCCGTAGTTGAAGGCGTCGAGCAGGAAGCCGAACTGCGACTGCGCCTCCTCCTCCGACAGGCCGATCGCGTCGAACGCCCGCTTCTGCACGTCGCGCTGGTGGATACGGATCGAACCGCCGCCCAGCTCCGAGCCGTTCAGCACCAGGTCGTACGCGTTGGAGAGCGCACTGCCCGGGTCGGTGTCGAAGGTGGCCAGCGACTCGGCGGTCGGCGCGGTGAACGGGTGGTGCACCGCGTGCCAGCCCTGGAACTCGCCCTTGTCGTTCTCGATCGGCTCGAACATCGGGAAGTCGACCACCCAGAGGAAGGCCCACTGCGACTCGTCGATCAGGTCGCAGCGACGGCCGATCTCCAGCCGGGCCGCGCCGAGCAGCTCCTGCGAGGCGGTCTTCTTGCCCGCCGCGAAGAACACCGCGTCGCCCGGCTTGGCACCGGCCGCAGCGGCCAGACCGGCCAGGTGCTCCTCGGAGAGGTTCTTGGCCACCGGGCCGCGCAGCTCGCCGGTCTCGGCGTCCACCAGCACGTAGGCCAGGCCGCGGGCGCCGCGCGCCTTGGCCCAGTCCTGCCAGGCGTCCAGCTGCTTGCGCGGCTGGGACGCGCCACCGGGCATCACCACGGCGCCGACGTACGGGGCCTGGAAGACCCGGAACTCGGTGCCCTTGAAGTACTCGGTGAGGTCGGTGAGTTCCTGGCCGAAGCGGACGTCCGGCTTGTCGGAGCCGTAGCGGTTCATCGCGTCCGCGTAGGTCATCCGGGGCAGCGGGTTCGGGATCTCGTACCCGTGCACCTGCTTCCAGATGGCACCCACGACCTTCTCGCCGAGCGCCAGGATGTCCTCCTGGTCGACGAACGAGGCCTCGATGTCGAGCTGGGTGAACTCCGGCTGCCGGTCGGCCCGGAAGTCCTCGTCCCGGAAGCAGCGGGCGATCTGGTAGTACCGCTCCATGCCGGCCACCATCAGCAGCTGCTTGAACAGCTGCGGCGACTGCGGCAGGGCGTACCAGTGACCCGGCTGGAGCCGGACCGGCACCAGGAAGTCGCGGGCGCCCTCGGGGGTGGAGCGGGTGAGGTACGGCGTCTCGATGTCGAGGTAGTCGTTCTCCTCCATCACCGTACGGATGATGTGGTTCACCTTGGAGCGCAGGCGCAGCGCGCGGGCCGGGCCCTCGCGGCGCAGGTCCAGGTACCGGTAGCGGAGGCGGACCTCCTCGTTGACCGTGCCGGGCTCGTACTCGGCGACCTGGAACGGCAGCGCGGCGGACTCGGAGAGCACCTCGAGGGCGCCGACCACGATCTCGACCTTGCCGGTCGGGATCTCGGGGTTCTCGTTGCCCTCCGGGCGGACCCGGACCTCACCGACGACCTTGACGCAGTACTCGGAGCGCAGGTCCCCGATCGCCTCCAGGTCACGGGCCACGATCTGCACGGTGCCGGAGGCGTCGCGCAGATCGATGAAGGCCACGCCGCCGTGGTCGCGGCGGCGGGCGACCCAGCCGGCCAGGGTGACGGTCGTTCCGGCGTGCTCCGCGCGGAGCGTGCCCGCGTCGTGCGTGCGGATCACAGCTGCTTCTCCTTCAGGGTGGTGACGAGTGCTTCGAGTTCGACGGGGGTCTGCTCGCCGGTGGTCATGTCCTTGAGCTGGACGACACCGGCGGCGAGATCTCGGTCCCCGGCGACCAGGGCGAAGCGGGCGCCGGAACGGTCGGCCGACTTCATGGCGTTCTTGATGGTCTTCACACCGAAGGCGAGGTCGGTGGCGATGCCGGCCCGGCGCAGCTCGGTGACCTTGCCGAACAGCACGTTCTTGGCCTCCTCGCCGAGCGCCACGGCGTACACCGAGGTGGTGGCGGGCAGCTCGAGGACGATGCCCTCGGCCTCCATCGCGAGGAAGGTGCGGTCCACGCCGAGGCCCCAGCCGACGGACGGCAGCGCGGGGCCGCCGAGCATCTCGGAGAGGCCGTCGTAGCGGCCGCCGCCGCCGATCGCGGACTGGGCGCCGAGACCCCCGTGCACGAACTCGAAGGTGGTCCGGGTGTAGTAGTCCAGGCCGCGGACCAGCTTCGGGTCGTCGACGAAGGCCACCCCGGCGGCGGTCAGCAGCGCCCGGACCTGCTCGTCGTAGGCCTTGCACGCCTCGCACAGGTAGTCGCGCAGCATCGGCGCGTCGACCAGCTGGTCCTGCACCGACTGCCGCTTGTCGTCGAGCACCCGGAGCGGGTTGATCTCGGCCCGGCGGCGGGTGTCCTCGTCCAGGTCGAGACCGGCCAGGAAGTCCACCAGCGCGGTGCGGTAGACCGGGCGGCACTCCTTGTCGCCCAGGCTGTTGACCAGCAGCTGATAGTTGGTCAGCCCGAGCGAGCGGAACGCGTCGTCGGCCAGGATGATCAGCTCGGCGTCCAGCGCCGGGTCCTCGGCGCCGATCGCCTCGGCACCGATCTGGGCGAACTGGCGGTAACGGCCCTTCTGCGCCCGCTCGTAGCGGTAGAAGGAGCCCGAGTACCAGAGCTTGACCGGCAGGTTGCCGAGCTTGTGCAGGTTGGCCTGGAGGGTGGCGCGGACCACCGAGGCAGTGCCCTCGGGGCGCAGCCCGAGCTCGTCGCCGCCCTTGGTGGTGAGGCTGTACATCTCCTTGGAGACGATGTCGGTGGACTCACCGACGCCCCGGGAGAAGAGCTTGATGTCCTCGAAGACGGGCGTCTCGATGTAGCCGTAGCCGGACCGGCGCAGCGGGGCACTCAGCCGCTCGCGGATCGCCAGGTAGACGGCGGAGCTCGGCGGCAGCAGGTCGTAGGTGCCCTTGGGGGCGCTGAAGGTGTTCAACGTCTCTATCCGTCACATTCCTCGTCGCGGGAAGGCCGGGGCGCCGAGCGCTCCCGCCGCCTGCTGGAGGTAGGGGTTGGTGGCGCGCTCACGGCCGATGGTGGTCTGGCCGCCGTGACCGGAGAGGACCACGGTGGCGTCGTCGAGGGGCAGGCAGACCCGGGCCAGCGAGCGCATGATCGCCTCGCCGTCTCCCCCTGGGAGGTCCGTACGCCCTACCGAGCCGGCGAACAGCAGGTCGCCGGAGAACAACACCGGAGGGATGTCGTCGCTCGAAGGCGTCCGGAAGGTCACCGACCCCCTGGTATGGCCGGGCGCATGATCGACCGTCAGGTTCAGCCCTGCCAGCTCCAGCACGGCACCGTCGGTCAGTTCCCGTACGTCGTCCGGCTCGCCGACCGTGATCGAGCCCATGATCTGCTGCCCGATCGAACGGCCCAGGCCACGGGCCGGGTCGGACATCATGTAGCGGTCCTCGGGGTGGATCCAGGCCGGGACACCGCTCGCGCCGCAGACCGGCACCACCGAGGCGATGTGGTCGAGGTGTCCGTGCGTCAGCAGGACGGCGACCGGCTTGAGCCGGTGCTCCCTGATCAGGTCCTCGACACCCTGCGTCGCCTCGTGCCCGGGGTCGACGATCACGCACTCCTCGCCGGCTGCCGGTGCGACCAGGTAGCAGTTGGTGCCCCAGGCTCCAGCGGGAAATCCGGCGACGAACACGTGATTCCTTCCCCTCGGGTAGCGATGAATGTCAAGTACTCCATGAAGCCTACCGGCGGTACCGCACGGGTTCCTAACCGGTTACCTGCGAGTCCGGACGCCTGAATCGTGACCTCGGACCTGCACAGCTGATCTCGTACTTACACACGAGGTCCCTACACTTGGCCGCCTGCGGATGCGATGATCCGCATCAGCATCCTCAAGAACTCCCCATCTTTCAGGAGACACGGCCGGTGGTCACCAGCGAACAGCGTCGACGTCAGCTCGCCCGCGAGAAGTACGAGCGGCAGATGGAGCGCCGGGTCGAGGCCCAGAAGAAGGCCAGGCGGCGCAACGCGATCGTCGGCGGCGCCCTCGCCGTCGTGGTGATCGCCGCGGGTGGCGCCTGGGCCGGCGGGGCCTTCGACTCCGACCCCAAGGCGAAGGACACCGCGCAGGCCGCACCGACGCCGACCGCCGCCGTCACCCCGGTCAAGGGCTGCGAGACCCCGGCCGCCGGTGCGCCGAACGGCAAGCAGTGGAAGACCGAGCCGCCGCTGGCGATCGACACCAAGGCCGGCTACACCGCGAAGCTGGCCACCAGTTGCGGCGAGGTGACCATCACGCTGGACGCCGCCAAGGCGCCGCACACCGTCAACTCCTTCGCCTACCTGGCCAGTGAGCAGTACTTCGACCACGTGAAGTGCCACCGCCTCACCACCGAGGGCATCTACGTGCTCCAGTGCGGCGACCCGGCCGGCACCGGCGCGGGCGGCCCCGGCTACCAGTTCGCCGACGAGAACCTGACCGGCGCGACCTACCCCGCGGGCACCGTGGCGATGGCCAACGCAGGCCCGGGCACCAACGGCAGCCAGTTCTTCCTGGTCTACAAGGACACCCAGCTGCCGCCGAGCTACACCCCGTTCGGGAAGATCACCGGCGGTCTGGACGTACTCACCAACATCGCCGGCGGTGGCGTCAAGGGCGGTGGCGGCGACGGTGCGCCGAACGCCAACGTGGTGCTCAACTCGGTGACCGCCACCAAGAGTTGACCGGTCACATGGCCGGGCCCGGGACGTCCCGGGCCCGGCCACGCCGGAACCCGACCGGCCCGGATACGGACAACGCCGGTGCTGGTCGCCTATCTTGCTTGTTGTATAGGGTGCCCTGACCGTCGGCCGTCACCCTCGGCGCACAACTCGACGGCTCGGACGGCGGACTCCATCGGTCCGCCGCACATCAACTGTGGACGACGTACGTGCTCCGTGCGGGCCGTGACGTCATGTGGAGGAGGCGCGCTGTGAGCAGCGAACCGTGGGGCCGTGTCGACGAGCAGGGGACCGTCTACGTCAGGACCGCCGACGGCGAGCGCGTCGTCGGCTCCTGGCAGGCGGGTTCTCCCGAGGAGGCCCTCGCCTACTTCGAGCGCAAGTACCAGGGTCTGGCGGCCGAGATCGCCCTGCTGGAGCACCGGGTCCGCAAGACCGACCTGGGCACCAAGGACGCCCAGACCGCACTCGACCACCTGCGCGCGCAGGTGGTCGAGGCGCACGCGGTCGGTGACCTGGCGTCGCTCGCCAAGCGGCTGGACACGCTGACCGGCGAGATCGAAACCCGGCAGAACGAGCGCAAGATCGCCAAGGCCAAGGCCCAGGACGAGACCCGCGAGGCCAAGGACAAGCTGGTCGCCGAGGCCGAGCAGCTCGCCGAGTCCACCCAGTGGCGGGAGGCCGGGGACCGGCTGCGCGCGCTGGTGGACATCTGGAAGGGCCTGCCCCGGCTGGACCGGAAGAGCGACGACGAGCTGTGGCACCGCTTCTCGCACGCCCGCTCGGTCTTCTCCAAGCACCGCAAGGCGCACTTCGCCTCGCTGGACTCCGAGCGCGAGCAGGCCAAGGCGGTCAAGGAGAAGCTGGTCGCCCAGGCCGAGGCGCTCTCCAGCTCCACCGAGTGGGGTGACACCGCCGCCGCCTACCGGGATCTGATGACCAGTTGGAAGGCCGCGGGCCGCGCCCAGCGGGACGCGGAGGAGGAGCTGTGGGCCCGGTTCCGGGGCGCGCAGGACGTCTTCTTCCAGGCCAGGTCGGCCACCTTCAGCGAGCGGGACGCCGAGCAGGGCGAGAACCAGAAGCTCAAGGAGGCCCTGCTGGTCGAGGCCGAGGCGATCCTGCCGATCACCGACCTGAAGGCCGCCAAGGCCGCGCTGCGCGGTGTCAGCGAGCGCTGGGAGGCGATCGGCCACGTCCCGCGCGACGCCAAGCCGAAGCTGGACGCCCGGCTGGGCACGGTCGAGCGGGCGATCCGCGAGGCCGAGGAGGCCGAGTGGCAGCGCTCCAACCCGGAGGCCAGGGCCCGTGCCACCGGCATGACCAGCCTGCTGCAGTCTGCCGTGGACAAGCTCCAGGCCGACCTGGATAAGGCCCGCGCGGCCGGCAACGCGTCCAAGGTCGCCAAGCTGGAGAACGAGCTGGCGGGCCGTCAGGCGCTGCTCGACCAGGCGCTCAAGAGCCTGGAGGAGTTCAGCGGCTGAAGCTGAACAACAGAGAGGGCCCCACCGCCTCCCGGCGGTGGGGCCCTTCTCCGTTCTACTTCCGCGCCGAGGTGACCCGGTAGACGTCGTACACGCCCTCGACGCCGCGGACCGCCTTGAGCACGTGCCCGAGGTGCTTCGGGTCGCCCATCTCGAAGGTGAAGCGGCTCATCGCCACCCGGTCCCGGGAGGTCTGCACTGCCGCCGACAGGATGTTGACGTGCTGGTCGGAGAGCACCCGGGTGACGTCCGAGAGCAGTCGCGACCGGTCCAGCGCCTCGACCTGGATCGCCACCAGGAAGACCGAGGACTGGGTGGCCGCCCACTCGACCTCGATCATCCGCTCCGGCTGCTGGGTCAACGACTCGACGTTGACGCAGTCCGCCCGGTGCACCGAGACACCGTTGCCCCGGGTCACGAAGCCGACGATCGGGTCGCCCGGCACCGGGGTGCAGCAGCGGGAGAGCTTGACCCAGACGTCGTCCACGCCCTTGACGATGATGCCCGGATCGCCCTTGGCCCGGCGCCGGGTGGCCCGGCTCTGATGGGTCGTCGGGGTCGCCGTCTCGGCCAGGTCGTCGGTCGCGCCGTCCTCGCCGCCGAGCGCCTGGACCAGCTTCTGCACGATGTTCTGCGCCGCGACGTGGCCCTCGCCGATCGCCGCGTACAGCGACGAGATGTCGGGGTAGCGCATCTCGTGCGCGAGGGTGACCAGCGAGTCGCCGGTGAGGATGCGCTGGATCGGCAGACCCTGCTTGCGCATCGCCCGGGCGATCGCCTCCTTGCCCTGCTCGATCGCCTCCTCGCGGCGCTCCTTGGAGAACCAGGCCTTGATCTTGTTGCGGGCCCGGGGCGACTTGACGAAGCCCAGCCAGTCCCGGGAAGGACCGGCGTTCTCCGCCTTGGAGGTGAAGACCTCCACCGCGTCGCCGTTCTCCAGCGTCGACTCCAGCGGCACCAGCCGGCCGTTGACCCGTGCTCCTATGCAGCGGTACCCGACCTCGGTGTGCACCGCGAAGGCGAAGTCCACCGGGGTGGCGCCGGCGGGCAGCGCTATCACGTCACCCTTGGGGGTGAAGACGAAGACCTCGTTGGTGGAGAGGTCGAAGCGCAGCGACTCCAGGAACTCGCTCGGGTCCTCGGTCTCCTTCTGCCAGTCCAGCAGCTGCCGCAGCCAGGCCATCTCGTTGACCGCGCCGGCCTTGTCCTCCTTGCGGACCTGGGACGGCGTGTCACTGCGCACCTTGGAGGCACCCGCAACCGCGCGCTGCTTGTACTTCCAGTGCGCGGCGATGCCGTACTCGGCGCGGCGGTGCATGTCGAAGGTACGGATCTGCAGCTCGACCGGCTTGCCGCCGGGGCCGATCACCGTGGTGTGCAGCGACTGGTACATGTTGAACTTGGGCATCGCGATGTAGTCCTTGAACCGCCCCGGCACCGGGTTCCACCGCGCGTGGATGGTGCCCAGCGCCGCGTAGCAGTCGCGGACGGTGTCGACCAGGACCCGGATGCCCACCAGGTCGTAGATCTCGGCGAAGTCGCGGCCTCGCACGATCATCTTCTGGTAGACCGAGTAGTAGTGCTTCGGACGGCCGGTCACCGAAGCGGTGATCCGGGCCCCGCGCAGGTCGCCCTGGACCTGGTCGATCACGGTGGCCAGGTACTCGTCCCGCTTGGGCGCCCGCTCGGCCACCAGACGCACGATCTCGTCGTACATCTTGGGGTAGAGGATCGCGAAGGCGAGGTCCTCGAGCTCCCACTTGATGGTGTTCATGCCCAGCCGGTGCGCCAGCGGGGCGTAGATCTCCAGCGTCTCGCGGGCCTTCTTCTCCTGCTTCTCCCGCTTGAGGTACCGCATGGTGCGCATGTTGTGCAGCCGGTCGGCCAGCTTGATCACCAGGACCCGGGGGTCCTTGGCCATCGCGACCACCATCTTGCGGACGGTCTCGGCCTGCGCGGCCTCGCCGAACTTGACCCGGTCCAGCTTGGTCACGCCGTCGACCAGCAGGGCCACCGAGTCGCCGAAGTCCTTGCGCAGGGTCTCCAGGCCGTAGTCGGTGTCCTCGACCGTGTCGTGCAGCAGACCCGCCATCAGGGTCGCGGCGTCCATGCCGAGTTCGGCCAGGATGGTGGCGACCGCGAGCGGGTGGGTGATGTACGGGTCGCCGCTCTTGCGCTTCTGGCCGCGGTGCCACTTCTCGGCCACCGCGTAGGCGCGCTCGATGTCACGCAGCAGGGCCGGGTCGGCCTTCGGGTCCTGGGCCCTGATGGTCCGGAACAGCGGTTCGAGCACCGGGTTGAGCAGGGTGCTGCGCTGACCGCCGAGCCGGGCCAGCCGGGCCCGCATGCCGCCGGTGGCGGAGGGCTTGACCACTGCGGGGGGCGGTGTCGGACGTACCGGGCTGGCCCCCGAGGGCACGGGCCGACTGTCGGGGGCGTCGGCGTTGGCCGTGGGCACAACCTCGTCGGGCAAGGACACTCCTCGTGGCGCGGTGCCTTCCCCTCGCACGAGAAGGGGAACGGATGATTCTTCATGGTACCGAGCCCGGGTAAACGCCGAGGCACGGGCATCCTCAGGATGCCCGTGCCTCGGTTCAAACGCAGGTTCAGACGGTGACCAGGGTCTCCAGCGGCGCGTCGCCCAGGTGCGGGGTGAGCCGCTCGCGGCCGTCCAGGAAGCCGAGCTCCATCAGCACGACCACCCCGGCCAGCTCGCCGCCGGCCCGGCGGACCAGGTCCAGCGAGGCACCGATGGTGCCGCCGGTGGCCAGGACGTCGTCGATCACCAGCACCCGCTCGCCCGGGGTGAAGGCGTCGCACTGCACCTCGAGGGTGGCCGAGCCGTACTCCAGGTCGTACGACTGCGCGTGCACCTCACCGGGCAGCTTGCCCTTCTTGCGGATCGGCACGAAGCCGAGCCCGGCCGCGAAGGCCGCCGGGGCGGCGAGCACGAACCCCCGTGCCTCCAGACCGACCACCTTGGTCGCACCGAGCGCCTTGGCCCGGTCCGCCAGCGCCCGGGTGAGGGCCGCGAAGGCCTCGGCGTCGGCGAGCAGCGGCGCGATGTCCTTGAACAGCACGCCCGGCTTCGGGTAGTCCGGTACGTCCCTGATCCGGCTGTTGAGCAGCTCGGCCAGGATGGGGTCGGGAGAGGTCACGGGGGTCCTTCGGTGCGGTCGGTCAGTGCTTGCCGGACGGGCGGCCCTTGCTACGGGACCGGCTGACCGGCTGGTTGCGGTTACCGACGATACCCGCTGCCCCGTCCTCGTCCTGGTCGTCCTCGCTCGGGTCCGCCTCGCCCGAGGCGGCCCGCTCGGCTTCGGCCTTGGCGTCCGCGGCCCGGCGGGCCTCGACCTTCTTGGCCAGCGCCTTCATCTCCGGCTGCATCTCCTTGAGCTGCGCGTACAGCGGCGTGGCCACGCAGATCGAGGAGTACGCACCGGCGGCGAGGCCGATGAAGAGGGCGAGCGAGATGTCGTTCAGGGTGCCCGCGCCCAGCAGACCGCCACCGATGAAGAGCAGTGCGGCGACCGGGAGGAGCGCCACCACGGTGGTGTTGATCGAGCGCACCAGGGTCTGGTTGAGGCCCGCGTTGGCGGCCTCGCTGAAGGTGCGCTTGTTCTGCCGGGTGATGCCCTTGGCGTTCTCCTTCACGGTGTCGAAGACGACCACCGTGTCGTAGAGCGAGTAGCCGAGGATGGTCAGGAAGCCGATCACGGTGCCCGGGGTGACCTCGAAACCGACCAGGGCGTAGACGCCGATGGTGATCAGGAGGTCGTGGATCAGTGCCACCAGGGCGGCGATCGCCATCCGCCACTCGAAGGCGATGGCCAGGTAGATGGTGACCAGCACCATGAAGATCACCAGGCCGAGCAGCGCCTTCTTGGAGATCTCCTCGCCCCAGCTGGGGCCGACCACCTGGGCGTTGATGTCGTTGGCCGGGATGGCCAGGTCCTTGGAGAGCTCGGTGATGAAGGTGGCCGCCGGGAGCTGCTCCTCCGCGCTCACCTGGATCTTGATCGCGCCCTTGTCGGTGGACTGCACCAGCGCGCTGGTGTCCTTGAGGATGTCGTCCGCCGCGGACTGGGCCTGGGAGACCGTCAGACCGGGCTTGGTGATCGTGTAGACCGAGCCGCCCTCGAACTCGATGCCGAGCTTGAGGCCGAACGCCAGACCGATCCCGGCGACCAGCACGATCAGGGCGGAGAGGCTGTACCAGAGCTTGCGCCGGCCGACGAAGTCGAAGCTGACCTCACCCTGGTAGAGACGGTGACCGAGGTTGCTGAAGCGTGACATCGCGTCAGACCTCCTTCGCGGCGGAGGCGGAGGTGCGGCGACGACCGCGCACCAGAGGACGGGCACCCAGGCGCTTCGGGTCCAGACCGGACCACTTGTGCCCCTCGGCGAAGAACTTGGTCCGCGCCAGCAGGGTGATCATCGGCTTGGTGAAGAGGAAGATCACCACGACGTCGAGCGCGGTGGTCAGGCCGAGGGTGAAGGCGAAGCCCTGCACCTTGCCGACCGAGACCAGGTAGAGCACCGCGGCACAGAGGAACGAGACGAAGTCCGAGACCAGGATGGTGCGCCGGGCCCGGGGCCAGGCGCGCTGGACGGCCGGGCGCAGCGGGGCACCCTCGCGGACCTCGTCGCGGATGCGCTCGAAGTACACGATGAAGGAGTCCGCGGTGATACCGATCGCGACGATCGCACCGCAGACGGCCGGCAGGTTGAGCGCGAAGCCGATACCGGCGCCGAGCAGCGACATGATCGCGTAGGTCAGCGCGGCGGAGACCACCAGGCCCGCGATCGACACCAGGCCGAGGCCGCGGTAGTAGACCAGCGAGTAGAGCACCACCAGGATCATGCCGATCCCGCCGGCGACCAGACCGGCCTTCAGCTGGTCGCCACCGAGCTGCGGGGAGACCGTGGTGACGTCGCTCATCTCGAAGGTGAGCGGCAGTGCGCCGAAGCTCAGCACGTTGGCCAGGGCCTTGGCCTCGCTCTGGGTGAAGCTGCCGTTGATGACCGCGTTGCCGGCGATCGACTGGCTGACGTACGGGTGGGAGACCACCTTGCCGTCGAGCACGATGGCGAACTGGTTGGCCGGGCTGGGCTGGGTGGCGAGCTGACCGGTGGTGGCGGCGAACGCCTTGGAGCCGGTGTCGTCGAACTGGAGCTGGACCTGCCAGCCGCCGGCCTGCTGGGTGTCGAAGGAGGCGAGCGCCTTGTCGATGTCCTGGCCGTTCACGGCGACCGGGCCGAGCGCGAACTTGTACCAGACGTTCTGCTCGGCGTCGAAGCTGCAGGCGACCGCGTTCTTGGCCGGGTCGGTCTGGTAGTCGAGCCGCTGCGACTGGTTCGAGCAGTCCAGCTTGGTGAACTGCTCCTGCAGGTCCGGCGGGACGGTGCCCTGGGTGAGCGCGGCCGACATCTCGGCGGCGGTCGGGGCGGACGCCGCGGCGGTCGGGGTGGCAGCCGCACTGGCCGAGGCGGTCGGGTCCGCCTTCAGCCCGTCGGTGACGGCACGGCCGGCCTTGGTGGCCGAGGCGCTCGGGGCCGGGGCGGCCGAGGAACCGGCGCTCGGGCTGGCCGAGGGGGTTGCCCCGGCACTCGGCGTGGCCGCCGGCGCGGTGGGCAGGGCACCGGTGGGCGCGAGCGCCAGCACCGGGCGGAAGTAGAGCTTCGCGGTCTGACCGATGTCCTTGATCGCCTGCTCATTGTCGCCATCCTTGTTCGGGATGTTGACGATGATGGTGTCGGACCCCTGCGTCTGGACCTCGGCCTCGGAGACGCCGAACGCGTTCACTCGCTTCGTCAGGATGCTGACCGCGGTGTCCATGTTGGTCTTGGTGATCGCGGCGGGGTCATCCGACTTGGCGGTCAGCGTGATGCTGGTGCCGCCCGCGAGGTCGATCCCGAGACGCGGCGTGGTGTGGCCCGTCCCGAACATGAGGGCGACCAGTCCGACGGTGATCACCAGGATGAAGGCCAGAGCCCGCCCCGGGTAACCGTCGCGCGGGCGCGACTTGGGTGATGCCACCTTGCTCGTTTCTCCCTGTCCATGGCGCCGGCCACCGGAACCCTGTCCGGTAGGTGGCGGATAGGGGGAAGGTGGCCTGACGGCCCGTGAGGTCCTTTGGACGCGCGGTCGGTTGCCGCGCGGCCGAGGGTGTGCCCGACCGTACTACTTGTTCTTCGGAGCCTCGTCGTCGGTACCGTCGTTGTCCGACTCGTCCTTCTTGTCGAAGCTGAGCGGCTTCTCGTCGGTCTCGTCGGCCTCGACGATCTCGTCGGCGGCGTCCGTCGGCTCGTCCTCGACCGGACGGCCGTTGATGATCGCGTCGTACTCCTCCGGGTCCAGCACCGCGGCGATCGCACCCTTGGTGAAGTGCACGACCGTGCCCGGGGCCACCTCCAGCTCGACGGTCTCCTCGTTCACCGACTTCACCAGGGCGTAGATGCCCCCGATGGTGCGGACGCCCGAACCGGGCTCGATCGCGGAGCGCATCTGCTTGGCCTGGTCCTGACGCTTCTTGTTGGACCGGAACAGCATGAACAGCACGGCGATCATGATGAGGGGAAGGAGGAGCGATTCCACAGCCTGGTGTCCTATTCAGGCCGCCCACCGAGGGGTGGCCAGTGGAGATTTCGTCGGCCCATCAGGTCGAGAGGGGCGGTCCGGCGGAGTCTAAGCGACCCGCTCTGATCGGACAACGCCAAGCATGTCATCCTGCCGCCGTTGGTGGCGACCTTCCGCCTGAACAGTTTGGCCACGACCTGTGTCCGAAACCGGACCGGCCCGGGAGAGATCAGCCGCCGGCCTTGCCGAACAGCTCCGGCTGGCCGGGCACCGCGCCACGCGGGGACTGCGGCGGCGGCACCATCCCGAGGTGCTGCCAGGCGGCCGCCGTCGCGATCCGGCCACGCGGCGTACGGGCCAGCAGGCCCTCCCGGACCAGGAACGGCTCGGCCACCTCCTCCACCGTCTCGGCCTCCTCCCCCACCGCGACGGCCAGCGTGGACAGGCCGACCGGGCCGCCGCCGAACAGCCGGAGCAGCGCGTCCAGCACCGCGCGGTCCAGGCGGTCCAGACCACGGGCGTCCACCTCGTAGACGGCCAGCGCCTGGGCGGCGATCTCCCGGTCCACCACACCGTCGTGCCTGACCTGGGCGAAGTCCCGGACCCGGCGCAGCAGTCGGTTGGCGATCCGGGGCGTGCCGCGCGAGCGGCCGGCGATCTCGGCGGCCCCGGCGGTGTCGATCTGGACGTCCAGCAGGGCGGCCGAGCGGTGCACCACCCGCTCCAGCTCGCTCGGCGCGTAGAACTCCATGTGGCCGGTGAAGCCGAACCGGTCGCGCAGCGGGGGCGGCAGCAGCCCGGCCCGGGTGGTCGCGCCGACCAGGGTGAACGGCGGCAGCTCCAGCGGGATCGCGGTGGCGCCGGGCCCCTTACCGACGATCACGTCGACCCGGAAGTCCTCCATCGCCAGGTAGAGCATCTCCTCGGCCGGGCGGGACATCCGGTGGATCTCGTCCAGGAACAGCACCTCGCCCTCGGTCAGCGAGGAGAGGATCGCCGCCAGGTCGCCGGCGTGCTGGATGGCCGGGCCCGAGGTGATCCGGATCGGGGCGCCCAGCTCGGCCGCGATGATCATCGACAAGGTGGTCTTGCCGAGCCCGGGCGGGCCGCTGAGCAGCACGTGGTCCGGCGTGGTGCCGCGCTTGCGGGCGGCCTGCAGCACCAGCGAGAGCTGCTCGCGGACCCGCTCCTGCCCGATGAACTCGTCCAGCACCTTGGGCCGCAGCGCCGCCTCGACCGCCTGGTCCTCGCCGTCGGCGGTCGAGGCCAGAACCTCATCGGCCCGCAGGCGGTCGGCGGGGTCGGAGTCGTACGGGCTCATCGGGCGGGCTCCTGAGAGTGCGTCAGCGGGTGCGGTTGAGGGTGCGCAGCGCGGCCTTCAGCAGGGCGCCGACGTCGGTACGGCTCTGCGCCTCGGCCTCGGGCGTGACGGCGGTGACCGCCTCGTCCGCCTCGCGCGGAGCGTAGCCGAGACCGACCAGGGCGGCGTGCAGTTGCTCGGACCAGGGGGCCGGACCTGCGGCGATCGGCTTCTGGGCGGGGACGCTGCCGTGCGGGGCGCCGAGCTTGTCCTTGTACTCGAGCAGCAGCTTCTGGGCCAGCTTGGGGCCGATCCGGGGCACAGCGGTGAGCGACTTGGCGTCGCCCTGGGCGACGATCCGGCGCAGCTCGTCGGGGGTGAAGGTGGCCAGCATGCCCAGCGCCATGGTGGCGGCCACCCCGCTGGCGGTGAGCAGCACGTCGAAGGTGGCCCGCTCGTCCTCGTCGGCGAAGCCGTACAGGGTGAGCGAGTCCTCCTTGACGATCAGCGCGGTGGTCAGCCGGGTCGGCTCGCCGATCCGCAGCGCGGACAGCGTGCGCGGGGTGCACTTCACCAGCATGCCGACCCCGCCGACCTCGACCACGGCGCTGCCGGGGGTGATGGCGGCGACCGGGCCCTGGACGAAGGCGATCATCGGCGGTACTCCCTGATCCTGGGGTTGCTCACTGGCTTGCTCGCGGCCTGGCCCGCGACGGCGGCGGCGATCCGGTTGTGTGCCGTACCGCGCCAGATGTGACAGATCGCCAGCGCCAGCGCATCGGCGGCGTCGGCGGGCTTGGGCGGCTCGGCCAGCCGCAGCAGGCGGGTGACCATCGCGGTGACCTGGGCCTTGTCGGCCCGGCCGTTGCCCGAGACCGCGGCCTTCACCTCGCTGGGCGTGTGCAGGGTGACCGGGATGCCGCGCCGGGTGGCGCAGAGCATCGCAACCGCGCTGGCCTGCGCGGTGCCCATCACGGTGCTGACGTTGTGCTGGGCGAACACCCGCTCCACCGCGACGAGTTCGGGCTGATGGGTGTCGAACCACTGCTCCAGGCCCTGCTCGATCAGCAGCAGCCGCTGCCCGATCTCCGCCTCGGCGGGCGTACGGATCACCCCGACCCCGAGCATGGTGAGCGGCCGGCCGGGAGTCCCCTCCACCACGCCGACTCCACACCTGGTCAGCCCAGGGTCAACTCCCAGCACCCGCACCTGTGAACCCATCTCTGTCGTCCGACCTGCGAAGGCTACCGCCCGGGTCGGACAACCGGACGAACGACACCGGCCCGGCGGTCCACTGAGGACCACCGGGCCGGAGAGGCAGCCGAGTTACTCGGCGTCGAGCTGCGCACCGACCTCGTCGCTGATGTCGAAGTTGGCGAAGACGTTCTGCACGTCGTCGCTGTCCTCCAGCGCGTCGATCAGCTTGAAGATCTTGCGGGCGCCGTCGACGTCCAGCGGCACCTGCAGGTCCGCCACGAAGTTGGCGTCGGCCGAGTCGTAGTCGATCCCGGCATCCACCAGCGCGGTGCGGACGGCGACCATGTCGGTGGCCGCGCTGATCACCTCGAAGGAGTCACCGAGGTCGTTGACCTCCTCGGCGCCGACCTCGAGGACGACCTCGAAGACCTTGTCCTCGTCGACCCCGTCCGCCTTCGGGACGATGATGACGCCCTTGCGGTTGAACAGGTACGAGACCGAGCCCGGGTCGGCCATGTTCCCGCCGTTGCGGGTCATCGCGACCCGGACGTCGGAGGCCGCGCGGTTGCGGTTGTCGGTGAGGCACTCGATCAGGACCGCCACGCCGTTCGGGCCGTAGCCCTCGTACATGATGGTCGAGTAGTCGGCCCCGCCGGCCTCGGCACCGTCACCGCGCTTGACGGCGCGGTTGATGTTGTCGATCGGCACCGAGCTCTTCTTCGCCTTCTGGATGGCGTCGTAGAGCGTCGGGTTACCGGACGGGTCGCTGCCGCCGGTGCGGGCCGCCACCTCGATGTTCTTGATCATCTTGGCGAAGAGCTTGCCGCGCTTGGCGTCGATCGCGGCCTTCTTGTGCTTGGTGGTAGCCCATTTAGAGTGGCCGGACATCACCAGCTCCTTTTCGTCGCCAAAGGGAAATGAACAGAAGGGATCTTACCGGTGCCGCGCGCCGCTTCAGCGACCGGCACTCTCGACCATGCGTACGAAGTACTCGTGCACCCGGTGGTCGCCGGTCAGCTCGGGGTGGAACGAGGTGGCCAGCAGGTTGCCCTGACGGACCGCCACGATCCGGCTGTCCGGGCCGTCGGCCGCGGGCAGCTCGGCCAGCACCTGCACGCCGGCGCCGACCGCCTCGACCCAGGGGGCCCGGATGAAGACGCCGTGCACCGGCTCCTCGCCGAGGCCGTCGAAGGCGACCCCGGACTCGAACGACTCGTTCTGCCGGCCGAAGGCGTTCCGACGGACCGTCATGTCGATACCGCCGACGGTCTCCTGGTCGTCCCGGCCGTCCAGGATCTTGTCGGCCAGCATGATCATGCCCGCGCAGGTGCCGTAGACCGGCATCCCGGCCCGGACCCGCTCGCGGACCGGCTCCATCAGGCCGAACAGCAGGGCCAGCTTCGACATCGTGGTGGACTCCCCGCCGGGGATCACCAGCGCGTCGACGTCGGCCAGCTCCTCGGGCCGCCGCACCTCGCGGGCGATCGCGTCGGCCGCGGCCAGCGCGATCAGGTGCTCACGGACGTCGCCCTGCAGGGCCAGCACGCCGATGACGGGGGTACTCACGGTCACTACCTCTTCACGTTGTTGCATGGACGTGCGGCGGCCCGCCGGAGCCGAGGCTGCGGCGGGCCGACCGACGGGACTACCAGCCGCGGTTGGCGTAGCGCTCGCTCTCGGGCAGGGTGTCGCAGTTGATGCCGACCATGGCCTCGCCCAGGTTGCGGGAGGCGTCCGCGATGATCTTCGGGTCGTCGTAGAAGGTGGTGGCCTT
Organism: Kitasatospora sp. Root107; assembly: GCF_001424875.1. Classification (GTDB taxonomy): domain Bacteria; phylum Actinomycetota; class Actinomycetes; order Streptomycetales; family Streptomycetaceae; genus Kitasatospora. The sequence continues at coordinate 78,372 of NZ_LMCT01000002.1, forward strand.
CACGATGGCGGCGGCGCGCTTGGCCGGGTCGCCCGACTTGAAGATGCCGGAGCCGACGAAGACGCCCTCGGCACCGAGCTGGCGCATCAGCGCGGCGTCGGCCGGGGTGGCCACGCCACCGGCGGAGAACAGCACCACCGGGAGCTTGCCGAGCTCGGCGACCTCCTTGACCAGCTCGTACGGAGCGCGCAGCTCCTTGGCGGCCGCGTACAGCTCGTTGTTGTCGTAGCCGCGCAGGCGGGCGATCTCGTTCTTGATCTGGCGCAGGTGACGGACGGCCTCGACCACGTTGCCGGTGCCGGCCTCGCCCTTGGAGCGGATCATGGCCGCGCCCTCGGCGATCCGGCGCAGCGCCTCACCGAGGTTGGTGGCGCCACAGACGAACGGGGTGGTGAAGGCGAACTTGTCCGAGTGGTTGACCTCGTCGGCCGGGGTCAGCACCTCGGACTCGTCGATGTAGTCGACGCCGAGCGACTGCAGGATCTGGGCCTCGACGAAGTGGCCGATCCGGGACTTGGCCATGACCGGGATGGAGACCGCGGCGATGATCTCCTCGATCATGTTCGGGTCGGACATCCGGGCCACGCCGCCGTCCTTGCGGATGTCGGCAGGCACCCGCTCCAGGGCCATGACGGCCACGGCACCGGCGTCCTCGGCGATCTTCGCCTGCTCGGCGTTGACCACGTCCATGATCACACCGCCCTTGAGCTGCTCGGCCATTCCGCGCTTCACGCGGGCGGTGCCGATCTGCGGCTGGTCAGCGGTGATGGGGGTGGTGGACACGTGAGACCTCACTCGAAGATGAACCAGTGCTATCGCCCTATCGTAGGCCCGAACCGGCCGCGAACCACGCACCATCCGGGCCAGAAGGGCCTACGGGTTACGACAAAGAGGCTGAACAGCCACCGATTTCACTCGAAATGGGGTCGGCCTCCGTCACGCGGGCGCGCCCTGCGGGGTGAGCGCGAGCGGCGGCTCGTCGTCCATCTCGAAGGCCAGCGGGAACGGCGCCCGCCCGGCCAGCCGGAAGTACCGCACCAGCCGGTGCTCCCGCACCGCCCGGGCCGCCCGCACCGCGTCGTTGTGGAACCGCCGCGCCATCGGCACCCGCCGGACGGCGACGGTCAGCTCCTTCACCGTCTCCGCGCCCCCCGGCACCGCGGTCAGCGCCGCCAGCTGGGCCGGCTCCGCGAAGACCGCGCGCAGCGCCAGGCTCAGCTCGCTCTCGGCCACTTCCCGGTGCTCGTCCTCCGCCTGGCGGGCGGCATGTGACGCCTCGTAGAGCAGGATCGAGGTGGCCGGGTCCAGCTGCGAGGAGGTGGCCAGCTCCAGCGCCACCGCGGACCGCCGCACCAGCTGCGCGTCCAGCGACGCCATCGCGGTGTCGATCCGGGCGTGCAGCCGGTCGAGCCGCCCCGCCGTCCAGCTGAGGTACACGGCGAACAGCGCGACCGCGGCCGCGGCCCAGATCCAGGTAGTCACGGAGCGGTACGCTACCGCGCCGCGAGGTGCCCGAAGCGGTACGTGGCCCGGTCCAGCTCGGTGACCTCGACGCCGTACGCCAACGGCACGGTCACGTACGCCCCGAGCAGGGCCAGCACCCGCCGGGTCAGCTCGGCCCGCTGCTCGGTGCTCCGGCCCGCCAGGATCTTGATCTCCACCAGCACCATCTGCTCGTCCGACGCCCCGTCACCGAGCACGTACTCCACGGCCGGTCGGAACACCGTCTTGCAGGCCGCCACCTCGGTGTCGATCACCTCGGCGATCAGCGGGTGCAGCTCCTTCGCGAAGCCCTGCCGGTCGAAGTCGAGCTCGGCCGAATAATCGACAAGTATCTGCGGCACAACATCCTCCATCTACAACCCAGGGGCTCGGGGCTCTGCTGCTGTGCGGCTCCGCCGCGTGGGCGACGCCGCCCCCAGAAGCGTTCAACTTACGTATCGGGCCAGGCACTTTCGCAGCGACCGAACGCCAGACATCCTCTGCCGAAGGCTAGTCCCGGGCCAGGCCAAGCCGCTCCCGCCAGCCGCCCCGGACGTCCTCGGCGACCGGCGGCCTGCCGTCCGTCACCGTCTCGTACACCGACAGGATGTCCGCCCCCACGGTGGACCAGTCGAACCGGCGGACGTGCCGCGAGGCGGCCTCCCGCAGCTCGGCCAGCCGCTTGGGGTCGGCCAGCAGCCGGACCGCCGCGTCGGCCAGCGCCCCGGCGTCCTCGACCGGGAACAGCTCGCCCGCTTCGCCGCCGTCCAGCACCTGCTTGAACGCGTCCAGGTCGCTGGCCAGCACCGGTGCGCCCGCGGACATCGCCTCGACCAGGATGATGCCGAAGCTCTCGCCGCCGGTGTTAGGCGCCACGTACAGGTCGACGCTGCGCAGCAGCCGGGCCTTCTCCTGGTCGGTCACCATGCCGAGGAACTCGACCTGGGCCCGCACCTCGGGAGCGAGGTCGGCCACCGCCTCCTCCTCGTCGCCCTTGCCCGCGACCAGCAGCCGGACGCCGGGCCGGGCGGCCAGGATCTTCGGCAGCGCCGCCAGCAGCGTGGGCAGCCCCTTGCGCGGCTCGTTGATCCGGCCGATGAAGCCGATCGTGCCGGGCCCGCCGTCGGCCGCGCCGCCCTGCCAGCGCTCGTCCGGTTCGGCGTCCGCGAAGAACCGGACGTCCACCCCGTTCGGGATCACCACCGCGTCGCCGCCGAGGTGCTCGACCAGGGTGCGGCGGGCGTACTCGCTGACCGCGATCCGTGCGCTTATCTTCTCCAGGCCCGGCTGCAGGATCGGCGAGGCCGCGATCATCGCCCGGGAGCGCGGGTTGGAGGTGTGGAAGGTGGCGACCATCGGCCCGGAGGCCGCCCAGGCAGCCAGTATCGACAGGCTCGGCGAGGACGGCTCGTGCACGTGCAGGATGTCGAACTGACCGTCACTCAGCCAGCGCCGGACCCGGGCCGCCGACAGGATGCCGAAGCTCAGCCGGGCCACCGAGCCGTTGTACGGCACGGCGACCGCGCGGCCGGCCGAGACCACGTACGGCGGCAGCGCCGACTCGTCCTCGGCCGGGGCCAGCACCGAGACCTGGTGCCCGAGGGCGATCAGGTGCTCGGCCAGGTCGCGGATGTGGAACTGCACCCCACCGGGCACGTCCCAGTCGTACGGGCAGACGATGCCGATCTTCATCGGGTCCCCTCCAGGTCGGCCAGCCAGAACCGCTGCAGCATGTGCCAGTCCTCGGGGTGCTCGCGGATGCCCTCGGCCCAGATGTCGGCCATCGCCTGGGTCATCGCCGAGGTCTGCTCCCGCTGGTCGCCCTCGGCGGGCGGCCGGACCTCGGGGTGGATCACCCCGCGCATCACCGGGCCGTCGTACCAGAGGGTGACCGGGAGCAGCGCGGCCCCGGTGCGCAGCGCGAGCGCGGCCGGACCGGCCGGCATCCTGGTCTGCTCACCGAAGAAGTCCACCGGCAGACCGGCCTCCGAGAGGTCCCGGTCCCCCACCAGGCAGACCAGCTTCCCCGCCCGCAGCCGCCGGGCCAGCGTCCCGATCACCGAGCCCTGACCACCCGTCAGCGGCAGCACCTCCATGCCCAGGCTCTCCCGGTACGCCACGAACCGGTCGAACAGCGACTCCGGCTTCAGCCGCTCGGCGACCGTGGTGAACGGGTGCCCGACGGCACCGGCCACCCAGGCGCCCGCCAGGTCCCAGTTGCCCATGTGCGGCAGCGCGACGACGGCGCCCCGGCCGCTGCCGAGCACCTCCTCCAGCTGCTCCACGCCCTTGACCTGGCACTGCTCGGCCAGCTGGGCGGTGCTCAGGGTCTGCAGCCGGAAGGACTCCTTCCAGTACCGCAGGTAGGACCGCATCCCGGCCCTGGACAGCTCGCGCAGCCCGGCCTCGTCCAGCTCCGGGCGGACCCGGCGCAGGTTGGCCTCCAGCCGGAGCACACCCTTGCCCCGACGGCGCCAGGTGTAGTCCGCGAGCTGGTTGAACAGCCCGCGCGCCACCGGCTCGGGCAGATGCCTGAGCGCCGCCCAGCCGAGCGCGTACGCCCCGTCGACCATCCGGTCCTTCACGCTGCCGCCTCGGCTTCCCTGGATTCCCGACGTACCGTCAGCATTCGCTGCCCAATCGTCACCAGGCTGCCCACCGCGACCAGCCAGAGCGCCACCGGCAGCAGCCACTCCACGTACGGCACCCCGAACCCGTGCAGCCCGGCCACCCCGGCCGCGACCAGCGTGAGCACCAGCCGCTCGGCCCGCTCGACCACCCCGGAGACGTTCACCGGGAAGCCCAGGCTCTCGCCCCGCGCCTTGGTGTACGAGACCACCTGGCCGCTCGCCAGGCAGCAGATCGCCACCGCGCAGAGCAATTCGTTGTCGCCCTGGCCTGCGTACCAGAGCGCCAGACCACCGAAGATCGCCGCATCGGCGACCCGGTCCAGCGTCGAGTCCAGGAAGGCACCCCACCGGCTGGACGTACCGGCCTGGCGGGCCATGTTGCCGTCCACCAGGTCGGAGAAGATGAACAGGGTGATCGTGATGGTGCCCCAGAAGAACTCCCCGCGAGGGAAGAACACCAGCGCACCCGCGACCGACCCGGCCGTCCCGACCAGCGTCACCGCGTCCGGACTCACTCCCCAACGGAGCAGCAGCGCGGCGAACGGCGTCAGGACACGTGTGAAGAAGGCACGTGCGTACTTGTTGAGCATGGCCTTCCGGACCGCCCCGATCTCACGGAACCCGCCCCCACCCAGCGGGCGGCGGGCGGCCGAGCGGATCGGCCCGCCCGGCTGGACAATGGTATCCACGCCGCTCGCACGCTCTGCCGCCCCACGCCCGTGAGCCGGGATCCGGCCCGACCGGCCGCCACTCAGGGCAGTTGAGGACCTACCCACCGTCACCGGAGGCCCCCATGCCGGACCGGACAGCCCCGCCGCCACCCCCCGTCCCGGACTCCGGCCGGCTGCGCAACGTGGTCCTGATCGGCACCGCCGGGTCCGGCAAGACCACCCTGGCCGAGGCCCTCGCGCACGCCGCCGGCGCGATCGGCCGGGCCGGCACCGTCCCGGACGGGAACACCGTCTCCGACCACGAGCCGATCGAGCACCAGCAGCAGCGCTCCGTCCAGCTCGCGCTGCTCCCGCTGGCCTGGCGCGACTGCAAGATCAACCTGCTGGACACCCCCGGCTACGCCGACTTCGCGGGCGAACGCCGGGCCGGGATGCGCGCCGCCGAGGCCGCCGTGCTGGTCGTCTCGGCCGCCGAACCGGTCGGCCCCACCGTGCTCGCCCTCTGGCGCGAGTGCCGCGCGGCCGGCCTGCCCACCGCGATCGCCCTCACCCACGTGCACAGCGCCGAGTCCGTGACGGCCTGTCAGGAGGCCTTCGGCGAGGGCCACCCGGACACCGTCCTGCCGCTCTGTCTGCCCGCCTTCCGGGACGGCCGCCTCACCGGCTCGGTCGAGCTGCTCACCGGCCGCACGTACGGCGAGGCCCCGGACCCCGACCCGACCGCCCGGGGCGCCCTGGTGGAGGCCATCGCGGGCGAGGACGACACCCTGCTGGAGCGCTGGGTGGCCGGCGAGGACCTCGATCCGGCCTCGCTGACCGCCGCGCTGCGCCGCGAGCTCGGGCAGAACACCGTGCACCCGCTGGTCTGCACCGCCGCCCCGCTCGGCGCCGCCGAACTCCTCGACCTGATCGTGGACGCCTTCCCCAGCCCGCTGGACCGCACCGACCGCACCGACCAGCTCCCGCCCGCCGACCCCGACGCCCCGGTGGTCGCCCAGGTCGTGCACACCGGCGAGGACCAGTACGTCGGGCGGCTCAGCCTGGTCCGGGTCTTCTCCGGCACCCTGCGGCCCGACACCGTCCTCGGCGAGGACCGGGTCACCGCGCTCACCAGCCCGTTCGGCCACCACCAGCGGCCCGTACCGCTCGCCCTGCCCGGCGACCTGGTCTGCCTCGCCAAGCTCGGCCACGCCCGCACCGGCGACACCCTCAGCACCGACGGCGTCGAGCTGGACCGTTGGCCGCAGCCCGAGCCCCTGCTGCCGACCGCCGTCGAGGCCCACAGCAAGGCCGACGAGGACCGGCTGGCGCAGAGCCTGGCCCGGCTGACCGCCCAGGACCCGGCACTGCGGGTCGAACAGAACCCCGACACCCACCAACTGGTCCTCTGGTGCACCGGCGAGGCCCACCAGGCGGTGGTCCTGGACCGCCTGCGCACCCGCTACGGCGTGCACGTCGACACCGTCCCGTACCAGGTGGCCCTGCGCGAGACCTTCGCCGGCACCGGGACCGGGCACGGCCGGCACGTCAAACAGTCGGGCGGACACGGCCAGTTCGCGATCTGCGACCTGACGGTGGAACCGCTGCCCGGCGGCGGTTTCGAGTTCGTCGACAAGGTGGTGGGCGGCGCGGTGCCCCGCAACTTCGTCCCCTCCGTCGAGAAGGGCGTCCGCAGCCAGTTGGCCAAGGGCGTCCTGGCCGGCTACCCGGTGGTCGACGTCCGGGTCACCCTCACCGACGGCAAGGCCCACTCGGTCGACTCCTCCGACACCGCCTTCCAGACCGCCGCCGCACTCGCGCTCCGCGAGGCCGCCGACAACGGCGCGGTACGCCTGCTGGAGCCGGTCGACGAGGTCCGGGTACTGCTGCCCGACGAGTACCAGGGCGCGGTCCTGAACGACCTCTCGGCCCGCCGCGGCCACGTCCTCGGCACCGAACCGGGCGGCCCCGGCCTCAGCCTCCTCCGGGCCGAAGTCCCCGAGCTGGAGCTGACCCACTACCCGGTGGACCTCCGCTCGCTCTCCCACGGCACTGGCACCTTCTCGCGCAGCTACGTACGCCACGCACCGATGCCTCCGGCCCTCGCGGCGCAGTACCAGTAGGCACACGAGCTGGTGGCACACGCCAGGGGCTCGGGGAACTGCGAGGAGATCTGGCGCTCGGGTCACTGCGAAAGTTCCTGGCCAGCTACGCGGGTGCAGCGCTCCAGAAGTCGGCGTCGCAGTTCCCCGAGCCCCTGGATAGTGCAACTTAACGTCTGGGGAGCGAGCAGGCCGGAGTGCCGCCCGGCAGCCGGTGACGGTTCCGGGCCACCCAGCGGTAGCCGAGTGCAGCGAGCGGGCGGACCGGTGCGAGGGTGAGCAGTGCCCCGAGGTAGGCCCAGGCGCCGCCGCTCCGCATCAGCAGCCGGGCCGCCGCCTGTGCTCCGCCGTACACGTCCCCCCGGGGTGTCAGCCAGAGCACCTCCTGCTCGGCCCGCTCCCAGCTGATCAGCCCGGCCCCGCCCGCACGGGCGTCCAGCGCCGCCAGGTCGGCGAACTGGAACGGCACCGCCTCCCAGTCCGCCGAGGAGAGACTCGCGCGCAGATAGCGCTCGGCGAACTGCACACAACTGCTGCAGAACGCGCAGTCCCCGTCGAAAATCAGCACCGGATCGTTCGTTGGTCCCTCGCTCATACCCCGATCCTGCACCATCGGCCCCGCCCGAACCGGTGCAGCCCCGCCCACAGGATCGAAGCAGTCCGAAAGTGGGCACGATCCCTCCGTGACCATCGCGTACCCGAAGTGACGGCTGTTCAGACGATCATCCGCGCGGTGCACCGGTCGCACGGTAACCTGCCGCTGACACAACGGGAGGAGGGGAGGCCGCCGTGACCAAGCTCGACATGACCCCGGGCGCGCAGATACCCCGTACGGACGTCGGGCCGCAGACCGCGGTCACGCAGTTGCTCTCCTCGGCGGCCTACCGGGACACCGAGGTCGAGGCGCTCGCCGGGCTCGCAGGCGTCAAGCTCAAAGAGGGCAAGTTCTTCAAGCTGCTCCGGCCCAGCGCCGGTGAGGCGTTCAGCCGTGCCGTGCTCGACCGCACCCTCGGCAAGGGCCGCCTCCCGCTGGTGCCCTCGTTCGGCACCGACACCCGGATGGTGGTCGAGCACTGCCTGGCCGCCCAGGAGCTGCGGGACGCCCGCGACCGCGAGCTGATGGTGGTCACCATGCTCACCGGGGTGCTCTTCCTGCCGGGCACGCTGATCTGGCTCGCGGTGTTCTACGGCCGTGCCTACTTCAAGAAGTCCTCTCCCGGCCGGGAGGGCTTCTACAACACCGTGCTGGTGCTGCTCGCGATCGGGCTGGCCGCGCTGCTCGCGCTCCGGCCTCCGGTGGCAGGTCCGTTCGGGCTGTACTTCCGGGTGATGACGCTGGCGCCGGTGCTCGGCTGGTTCCTGGCCAAGCGGATCTGTCTGCGCAGCACGGTCGAGCTGCGCGAGCGCTGGGGCGCCCTGGTGGCGGGCAGTGCGCTGGCGGCCACCGTGCCCAAGGCGGTGCCCCGGGACGACCTGGACAAGAAGGCGGCCGGGCTGCGCGCCTCGCTGGAGCGGCTGACGGTCGAGCAGGAAACCAACGTCCAGCACTACGCGGGGGCGAAGGGCCTGCTCGGCGCCGGGATGCGCTGGGGTGACTTTCAGGTGGTGGAGGAGCTCCGCCCGGCCGAGGGCCAGGTGGACTTCCGGGCCTTCCACCCGTGGGATCTGGCCCGCCGGATCACCACCAGGCTGGGCTCGCTCGGCCAGAGCGAGGTGGCGGGCGGCGGGATGCCGCACGTCGCGGTCCAGCAGTGGCTGGTGATGGACATCCCCGAGGGCGCGGACGAGATCGGCCGCCCGTCCGGTCCTGACATGGACGGCTACCGGATGCGTGACTTCGCGCTCCAGACGATCGCCAACCGGCAGACCCTGGGCACCGACAGCCGGCATCGGACGTCGGCCCAACTGGTGCTCCACAAGGGCCAGTTGGTGTCCACCGTGCTGATCGGCGTGACCGTGATGAACAACACCCTGCGGGTCTCGGTCTCCGGGCACGCGCTCGGCCCGCTGCACTCGCTGTTCACCGCCAAGCCGAAGCCCAAGGAGCTCAAGGTCCCGAAGACCGGCAAGTTCTGGGAGGAGCGCACCGTCATCCTCCCGCTGGTGAACAACGACGACGTGGTCCGGCAGGCGCTGCGCGCACCGTTCCACAAGTTCCCCACCCTGCTCAGCTGGCTGGGCGGCTCGGTCGGGCTGCCGGAGCCGTTCTCGCTCCGCGGTGCCTGGGCCGACCGGACCTGGACCAGCCGGTTCAAGTCGGACGACGTGCTCTTCAGCGCCACCCCGGTGGTCAACGCGGTGATGGCCGCCACGGTGGAGTTCCTGGCCGAGCACGATGTCAACGTCGACCGGTTCAGCAACCGGATCGGCATCCTCAAGTCCGAGATGCAGGGCGTCCGCCCGTTCAAGGCCGACAACTACGACGCGGGCTGACCGGTACGACAGTGGGGCCGCACCGACCGGTGCGGCCCCACTGCCATGTCGTCAGGACTGCCGGGTCGTCAGCTCTGCGGCCACGCCTCGGCGAGCATCTTCCGGGTGTCGGCCAGCAGTTGGGGCAGCACCTTGGTGTGGCCCACCACCGGCATGAAGTTGGTGTCCCCGCCCCAGCGCGGCACCACGTGCTGGTGCAGGTGCGCGGCGATCCCGGCCCCGGCGGCGGCGCCCTGGTTCATCCCGATGTTGAAGCCGTGCGCCCCGGAGGCGGCGCGCAGCGCCGTCATGGCCCGCTTGGTGTAGTCGGCCAGCTCGGTGGTCTCGGCCGCGTCCAGCTCGGTGTAGTCCGCCACGTGCCGGTACGGGACCACCATCAGGTGGCCGCCGTTGTACGGGTAGAGGTTGAGCACCGCGAAGACCGAACCGCCCCGGGCGATGATCAGCCCGTCCTCGTCGCTGAGCGCGGGGATCGAGCAGAACGGGCAACCGTCGTCAGGTGCGGGCCCGGTGGGCTTGTTCTCGCCCTGGATGTACGCCATCCGATGGGGCGTCCACAGGCGCCGGAAGCCATCCGACTCCCCAACGCCCCGCTGCAGTTCCGGCTCACTCGTCATGCTGATCAGCATATTCGCCGGACCGGCTGTGCATAGCAGTGCGGGGCAGACTCGTTGAAGAGCCTGCCCCGCACGTACCGTTCGTACCGTTCGTCAGACCTGGATGCGGCGCTGGATCGCGTCCACGATCTCGGCCACGGCCTCGCCGACCGGCACGCCGTTCTTCTGCTCGCCGTTGCGGTAGCGGAAGGAGACCGCCCCCGCCTCGACGTCGTCGTTGCCGGCGATCAGCATGAACGGCACCTTGCTGCGCTGCGCGTTGCGGATCTTCTTCTGCATCCGGTCGTCCGAGGAGTCGACCTCGACCCGCACGCCCTGCTTCTTCAGCTCGGCCGCGACCTCCCGCAGGTACGGGATGTGCTCGTCGGTGATCGGGATGCCGACCACGGTGACCGGGGCGAGCCACGGCGGCATGGCGCCGGCGTAGTGCTCCAGCAGCACCGCGAAGAACCGCTCGATCGAGCCGAACAGGGCCCGGTGGATCATGACCGGACGCTGCCGGTTGCCGTCCGAGCCCTGGAACTCCAGCTCGAAGCGCTGCGGCAGCTGGAAGTCGACCTGGATGGTCGACATCTGCCAGGTACGCCCGATCGCGTCCCGCGCCTGCACCGAGATCTTCGGACCGTAGAACGCGGCACCGGCCGGGTCGAGCACCAGCTCGAGGCCCTGCTTCTCGGCCGCGGCCCGCAGGGTCTCGGTGGCCTCCTCCCAGTCCTCGTCCGAGCCGATGAACTTCTCCGGGTCCTTGGTGGAGAGCTCCAGGTAGAAGTCGTTCAGCCCGTAGTCGCGCAGCAGGTCCAGCACGAAGGTGAGCAGCGAGTCGAGCTCGTCCGCCATCTGCTCACGGGTGCAGTAGATGTGCGCGTCGTCCTGGGTGAAGCCGCGGGCCCGGGTCAGGCCGTGCACCACGCCGGACTTCTCGTACCGGTACACGGTGCCGAACTCGAAGAGCCGGAGCGGCAGTTCGCGGTACGAGCGGCCGCGCGAGCGGTAGATCAGGTTGTGCATCGGGCAGTTCATCGGCTTGAGGTAGTAGTCGATGTCGCCGTCGAGCTTCATGGGCGGGTACATGCCGTCGGCGTACCAGTCCAGGTGGCCGGAGAGCTCGAACAGGCTGCCCTTGGTGGCGTGCGGCGTGTAGACGAACTCGTAGTCCGCCTCCTCGTGCCGCTTGCGCGAGTAGTCCTCCATCACCCGGCGCATGATGCCGCCCTTGGGGTGGAACACGGCCAGGCCGGAGCCGATCTCCTCCGGGACGGAGAACAGGTCGAGCTCGGCGCCCAGCTTGCGGTGGTCGCGCTTGGCGGCCTCCTCCAGGAACTCCAGGTGCGCCTTGAGCTCGTCCTTGGTCGGCCACGCGGTGCCGTAGATGCGCTGCAGCATCGGGTTCTTCTCGCTGCCGCGCCAGTAGGCGGCCGCGTTGCGCATCAGCTTGAACGCCGGGATGTACCGGGTGGACGGCAGGTGCGGGCCGCGGCAGAGGTCGCCCCAGCAGTGCTCACCGGTCTTGGCGTCCAGGTTGTCGTAGATGGTCAGCTCGCTGCCGCCCACCTCGACGTCGGCACCCTCGCCGGCGGTGGCGGCGGAGCCCTTGAGGCCGATCAGCTCGAGCTTGTACGGCTCGGCGGCCAGCTCCTCGGTGGCGGCCTCGTCGGTGACCACCCGGCGGGAGAACTTCTGCCCGCGCTTGATGATCTCCTGCATCTTCTTCTCGATGGCCTTGAGGTCATCGGGATGGAAGGGCTTCTCGACGTCGAAGTCGTAGTAGAAGCCGTCCTTGACCGGCGGGCCGATACCGAGCTTGGCCTCCGGGAAGAGCTGCTGCACGGCCTGCGCCATCACGTGCGCGGTGGAGTGCCGCAGGATGTCCAGGCCGTCCTTGCTGGAGATCGCGACGGGCTCGACCTCGTCGCCGTCCTGCACCTGGTACGCCAGGTCCTTCAGCGCGCCCGCGACCCGGGCCGCGATGATCGAGCGGTCGTCGGCGAAGAGCTCGGCGGCGGTAGTGCCCGTGGTCACCACGCGCTCTTCCCGATCGGGTTCGCGGTTGATGATGATCCGGACGTCGGTCACCGGTCTCTCCTGACATCTGTGGGCCGCAGCACCATGCTGCGCGAGTCCGATGGTACCGAGAGCGGGGGCCCGACCGCGCACCCATATACCCCTGGCGGCGACGACGCGTCGAGTGGCGGGATTGAGGGAGTGTCAACTGCGGTATCACCAAGGCAGAACGCCGCTGTGCCCGGCGCGCCACTGGTCCTCGGTGGCGCGCCGGGCACCGCCAGGTGGTGATCGGGGGCCGCACCGTGCCGCACACTCCGCCCTGGTACCAGGGTCCACTCGCCTCTTTCGACACCGAGACCACCGGCGTGGACGTCGAGACCGACCGGATCGTCTCGGCCGCGCTGGTGCTGCAGGCCACACCCACCGCGCCGGCCCGTACCGTGAGCTGGCTGGCCGATCCGGGGGTGCCGATCCCGGACGCGGCCCGCGCCGTGCACGGCATCACCGACCAGCGGGCCAGGGACTTCGGCCGGCCGCCCCGGGTGGTGGTCGCCGAGATCGCCCGCGCGCTGGCCGAACAGGCGCTCGCGCACGTGCCGTTGGTGGTGATGAACGCCCCGTTCGACCTCACCCTGCTGGACCGCGAGCTGCGCCGGCACCGCGGCCTCTCGCTCGCCGACAGCCTCGGCCGGGCCGAACTACTGGTGCTGGACCCCCGGGTGATGGACAAGTACGTCGACCGCTACCGCAAGGGCCGCCGCACCCTGACCGACCTGTGCGCGCACTACGGCGTGACGCTGGACGGCGCGCACGACGCCACCGCCGACGCGACCGCCACCCTGCACCTGGTCCGCGCCCTGGGCCGCAGGTACGCGGCCCCGCTCGGTGTGCTGACCCCGGCCGAGCTGCACCTGCGTCAGGCGGTCTGGCACGCCGCCCAGGCCCGGGGGTTGCAGAGCTGGTTCGACCGCGAGGGCACCCAGGAGCGGGTGGACTTCGCCTGGCCGCTCCGCCCGGCCCGCTGCGCTTGCGGCCGTCGGCTCGCACTCGACCACCGCTGCGAGGCGGCGGCCTGAGCCCGGCCCCCAATTGCCGGTCGGTCTCAAGCTCCGGGAACGACTCAGGCCCCGACCGAACTTCCGGTCAGGGCCTGAGTGTTGACTCCGGGTGGGCGATACTGGGATCGAACCAGTGACCCCTTCGGTGTGAACGAAGTGCTCTCCCGCTGAGCTAATCGCCCGGGCAACGAGAAGAAGACTAGCACCACTTGGGGGTGGCTCCGCAAACCGGATCCCCAGCTCCCGTACCGGCTGCGGGGACTGATGCGGAATCAGTCCGGCTCAGGAACAGAACACGGAAACACCAGAAGACCCCGGCCAATTGAATTGGCCGGGGTCTTCTGCGCATTCCGGGTGGGCGATACTGGGATCGAACCAGTGACCCCTTCGGTGTGAACGAAGTGCTCTCCCGCTGAGCTAATCGCCCGGGTGCAGGGAAAACATTACCGCATGCCGTGGGGTGCTCCGGACACCCCCGTGGTCAGCGCAGCTTCCAGGGCATGGTGAGCCCGTACTTCCACAGGTACCAGCCGCCCAGACCCGCGATGATCACCACGCCGATGCTGGTGATGATGATGTTGCGCCGCCGCACCTTGGGGTCGAGTGCCCGCTGTGCCGCCTCGGTCACCTTGCGTTTGGTCCACCGGAGCACCAGCTGGGCCCAGACGAACTCGGTCGCCCAGATGCCCATGCCCAGGAAGATGACCACCCAGCCCGGACCGGGCAGCGGCAGCATCACCACGCCGAGCGCGACCACCGCGAGGCCGACCAGGAAGATCGCCACCTGCCAGCTGAGGTGCAGCGGCCTGGACCGTCGGATGAAGTGCGGAGCCTTGGAACCGAGACCGGCCTCCGGGGTCTCCGCCGGCGTCTGGGCCGAGCCCTCGGGCTCGGGATTGTCGTTTCGTACAGCCATACGGCGAAAACTACCGGAGTCCCCAGTCCTGGTGCGGCCGTTCCGACTGCCGTAGCGATTCTGCAATGCGCCGGAAGGGGTACGACTCGCGCCTGAATCGGGACAGACGGGTTTACACCGGGCTTTCAGGTGGGATGGTCCGTTCGCCGACGTGCGATTCCCCGAGCGCACACTGAGCGAAAGGCCCTGGCGCTTATGAACACCACGGTCAGCTGCGAGCTGCACCTGCGCCTCATCGTGTCCAGCGAGTCGTCACTGCCCGTCCCCGCGGGCCTGCGCTACGACACTGCCGACCCCTATGCCGTGCACGCCACCTTCCATACGGGTGCCGACGAGACCGTCGAGTGGGTGTTCGCCCGCGACCTCCTCGCGGAGGGGCTGCACCGACCCACCGGTACCGGCGACGTCCGGGTGTGGCCCTCGCGCAGCCACGGTCAGGGGGTGGTCTGCATCGCCCTGAGTTCTCCGGAAGGAGAAGCCCTGCTGGAAGCCCCGGCTCGTGCGCTCGAGTCTTTCCTCAAGCGCACCGATGCTGCGGTGCCACCCGGCACCGAACACCGTCACTTCGACCTCGACCGGGAACTGTCCCACATCCTCGCCGAGAGCTGACCGCCTCGACGTACGGGTCCTCCCGCCACCGCGTCCGTCCTACTCGGGGGCACGGTCGCACTCACAGCCGCCCAGCAAGCGGCCTCGGGGCCAGGCCCCGGTTCGCCCACACCAGGAGCGAGCCGGGGCCTTCGCCCGTTCCGCCCCGGGGCGCCCGGTGCGTCCAGGACGCCGCGCCGCCACCTGCTCTCCCGGTAGAGTCCACCGTGACGACCGACGCGGGGACCCTCGGCCCCCCGCCGCGCGAGGAGCCTCACGTGCTGATCACCCATGACACCGAGTGCGCGCTGGGCATTCTGGTCGAGCTGCTCAACACCTCGCCCGATGCCTGCGGCAGCGAGCGGTTCCCGGACCTGGCGGCGCTCGGTGCCTTCGTCGCCCGGCACGAGATCAGCGAGGTCGACTCGCTCACCGCCGCCGACCTGGCGGCCGTCCACCGGCTCCGGGCCCGGCTGCGCGAGGTGTTCTCGGCGTCCTCCACCGAGGAGGCGGCCGAGCTGGTCAACGCCGTGGTCGCGGCCGCCGGCACCACGCCCCGGCTGACCAACCACGACCAGCACGACTGGCACATCCACTACTTCGCCCCGCACGCCGCCCTGGGCGACCACCTGGCGGCCGAGCTGGGCATGGCGCTGGCCTTCATCGTGATGGCCGGCGAACGCGAACGGCTGCGCCGCTGCGAGGCGCCGGACTGCGCCCGGGTCTTCGTCGACCTCTCCCGCAACCGCTCCCGCCGCTACTGCGACAGCCGGACCTGCGGCAACCGCCTGCACGTCGCCGCCTACCGGGCCCGCCAGCGGGCGGAGACCGTCAGCGCCGGCTAACGACCCGGGCAGCCTCCGGCGGATGGAAGACTGGGGGGCATGACCGACGCCCCCCTCCCCCGCCTCGAGTTCTGGTGCGACCTCCAGTGCCCGGACTGCCGCACCGCCCTGGACGACGTACGGGCGCTGCGCGCGCAGTACGGCGACGCCCTGACCATCGAGCTGCGGCACTTCCCGCTGGAGAAGAACAAGCACGCCTACCCGGCCGCCGAGGCCGCCGAGGAGGCCTTCGCCCAGGGGCAGGGCTGGGCGTACGCCGAGGCCCTGCTGGCCCGCTGCGACGATCTGGCCAAGGCCGGGCAGCCGGTGCTCACCGCGCTGGCCGGTGAGCTCGGGCTGGACGCCGAGGAGGTCGAGCTCGCCCTGATCGACGGACGGCACATGCTGGTGGTCGACGCCGACCAGGCCGAGGGCAAGGCCATCGGCATCACCGGCACCCCGACGTACGTGATCGCCGGGCAGCGGCTGGACGGCGGCAAGAGCCAGGACGGGCTGCGCGAGCGGATCGTCGCGATCATCGAGGCGGCCCGCACGGATCACTGACTCGGACCGGTCGGTCTCAGGCAAGTGACTTGCCCATGACCCGCCGGGTGGTCCGGTAGCCGAGCGACTCGTACAGCCGGACCGCCACGGTGTTGCCGCTGAAGACGTTCAGCCCGAGCCTGCGCACGCCGGCCGCCAGGCACTCGCGTTCGGCGAGCAGCATCAGGGTGCGGCCGTGTCCGTGGCCGCGGTGCTCCGGTTCGACCGCGACGCTCATCACCCAGGCCAGCGGTTCGCCGTCGGGGCCGATCTCCTGACGGAGCGTCAGCCACAGGGTGCCCAGCAACGTGCCCTGCGCGTCCGTGAGTTCGCGCAGGGCCGTGCCCGGGGTGGCGTGGCCCTCACGCAGCAGCCGCTGGTGATCGGCCGCCACCTTGGCCCGGGCCGCCTGCTCGCCGACACCGGACGCGACCAGCTCGCGCCGATAGCCCGCCTTGGCCTGCTCCAGCCAGCTCTCGTACCGCTCCGGGCCGATCGGACGGACCGTCAGTTCTGTTGGTAGTTCGGGGACTTGGGTGAGCTCCTTGGCCAGGTTCAGCATCCGCTCGGTGTAGCCGAGGGTCACCGCCAGGCCGAGCGCGGCGTCGTTCCCCGCCGGTACGGTGACGTCCACCCGGCTGCACCCCCATGACCGGAGCACCTCCTCCGCCGCCAGCGCCCCGACGGTGCCCCGCCCCCGGCGCCGCCCACCGCTGACCTCCAGCTCGGAGATCTCCCCCCAGCGCTGCTCCCCGTACGGCCGCGCGGTGGTCCGCAACCCGCCCACCGGACGGCCGTTGACACAGATCAGCCACCGCCGGCTCAGACCCCCACCGGCCAGCAGCTCCTCGGGGTACTCCGGACGCAACGTGGTGGTCATGCGGTGACCTTTCCCCAACCACCGCGCCGCAACCGCTCGCCGGGCATCAGCCACCAGGGGCTCGGGGAACTGCGACGCCGACCTCGGAAAAAGTGATCCCTACGTGGGCGGTCAGGCACTTTCAGGGGTCGAGGTCGTCCGCCGCGCGCTCCGCGAACTGGGTCATCGCCTTGAGGGTGACCGGCCCCGGAGCGGGCAGCTCCCGGTCGTCGATGCGGGCGATGGCCTGCACGTCGCGCAGGGTGGAGGTGAGGAACGCCTCCTCCGCCTCGGCGAGCACCGCGAACGGCAGGTCGGTCTCCTCGGCCCCGGTCCACTCGATCACCAGCTGCCGGGTGATACCGGCCAGACAGCCGGAGGCGAGCGTCGGAGTGAGCAGTCGCCCGCCGAGCACGACGAAGATGTTCGAGCCGGTCCCCTCGCAGAGCTGCCCGGCAGTGTTGGCGAAGATCGCCTCCGAGGCACCGGCCCGGTGGGCGGCGGCCAGCGCGACGACGTTCTCCGCGTACGAGGTGGTCTTCAGGCCGGCCACGGCGCTGTGCTCGTTCCGGCGCCAGGGCACGGTGTGCACCGCGGTGGTGTCGGGCCGCCGGGTGGCGGTGCCGAGCGCGATCACCAGCGTGGTCGGGTCGTTGCCGCGCTCCGAGCCGAGCGGGGAGATGCCGCCGGTGCAGGTGATCCGGAGCCGGCCGAGCGGCATCGGGTTGGCCGCCAGCACCTGGGCCACGCCCTCCCGGACCAGCTCGTGGTCGGGGGCGGTCAGGCCGAGGCCGTGGGCGGAGCGGCTGAGCCGGTCCAGATGCCGGGTGAGCGCGAAGGGCTGCCCGTCCACCGCCTTCACGGTCTCGAAGACGCCGTCGCCGACGGTGAGTCCGTGGTCGAGTACGGAGACGGCGGCGCGGTCGTCGTCGACCAGGGAGTCGTTGACCCAGATCATCAGTTGCTGCTCCTCGGGTGCTGAGTGCCGTGCCCGGCCGACGCTATCGCGACCAGGCGGGCGGCCTTGAGTTCGGTCTCGTCCCACTCGCGCTCGGGGTCCGAGCCCCAGGTGATCCCCGCGCCGGTGCCGAACCGCAGCACAGGGCGGTCGGCGTCGGCCCGGTCGATCCAGAACGTCCTGATGCCGACCGCGAGTTCGGCCTCGCCGCGGTCCGCGTCGACCCAGCCGATCGCACCGCAGTAGGGGCCGCGCGGGGCGGTCTCCAGCGCGTCGATGATCCGCAGCGCGCTGGACTTCGGGGCGCCGGTGACCGAGCCGGGCGGGAAGGTCGCGTCGAACAGCGCGCCCCAGCCCGCACCGCCGTGCAGCCGGCCCGCGACGGTGGAGACCAGGTGGACCAGACCGGGGTGCTTCTCCACCACACAGAGATCGGGCACCGTCACGCTGCCGGTCTCGCAGACCCGGCCGAGGTCGTTGCGGACCAGGTCCACGATCATCACGTTCTCGGCGTGGTCCTTCTCCAGCAGGTCGTGCTCGGTCCGGCCGGTGCCCTTGATCGGTCCGGACGAGACGGCCCGGCCGTCCCGGCGCAGATACAGCTCGGGCGAGGCGGTGGCGATCTCGACGCCGTGCTCGGGCAGCCGGATGGTGCCCGCGTACGGAGCGGGGTTGCCGTGCGCGAGCAGGCCGGTGAGCGCGTCGATGTCGGTCCGGGCCGGATCGGGCAGCGGCGCGGAGAGCACCCGGCAGAGGTTGGCCTGATAGACCTCGCCGGCCGCGATGTGCTCACGGATCCGGCGCACGCCCGCCGTGTAGGCGTCCCGGTCGAGCGAGCTGTGCCAGCTGTCGGGCGAGGGGCCGAGCCATCCCTCGGTACGCGGCGGTGCCGGGTCGGGCCGCACCTCGTCGAAGCGGGCGCAGGTGAGCCGGCCCTCGAAGTCGTACGCGACGGCCCAGAAGCCGGCACCGTCCAGCACCGCCGGATCCGAGCTGACCTCCCGCAGCCCGGTCGCCAGCCGCCCGCCGAATCGGGCCATCGGGGCGGCGGTGAGGTGGGGTGCGGTGCGGCCGGACACGGTTCTCCTGCGCGGTTTCGGTGCTGCTCCGCGCGGTACGGGACACGGAGTGGTGCGGGACTGCGGTGGCTTGAAGTGTAGGTCGGAGGGGCTCTCCGGCGCCGGGCGCGGACCCTCCGGGGAGCTGACGGGGTGCCACTTCGGAGGCACCCCGGCGCCACGCTGCGGGAACGGAATTTGAGCTGGCCCAGGAATCCGCTAAAGTTCAACACGTCGCCGGGAAACGGAGCCGCAAACAAGCGGTGAAGTGACCGGGAGACAGGCGGACGTGGCTCAGTTGGTAGAGCATCACCTTGCCAAGGTGAGGGTCGCGAGTTCGAATCTCGTCGTCCGCTCGACGAAGAACAGTGTAAGCTCGTTCTTCTGTGTGTGTTGCCTGGTGGAGTGGCCGAGAGGCGAGGCAACGGCCTGCAAAGCCGTGTACACGGGTTCAAATCCCGTCTCCACCTCCAAGAGGTGTCCCTGGTTCGCCAGGGCCCCTCCCCGCGCGATTAGCTCAGCGGGAGAGCACTTCCCTGACACGGAAGGGGTCACTGGTTCAATCCCAGTATCGCGCACTCGGWCCYCTCGGGGTCCGGCTGCTGTACCGCACCACCACCCGCGCGATTAGCTCAGCGGGAGAGCACTTCCCTGACACGGAAGGGGTCACTGGTTCAATCCCAGTATCGCGCACCGCAGTTCGAGGGCCGTGATCCGACATCGGATCACGGCCTTTGGCATTCCCGGGAGTTGGAGCAGCCCGGGAGTTGGAAGAACGAGCAGACAGCAGCAGGGGCCGGGTACGGATCGCCCTCACCGACGATCCGTGCCCGACCCCTGCTCTTGCTGCCGGAGTGCTGTGCACCGTCTCCGCCCGTCCGCGTTGTCCCTGACGGTGCACTCCCGGCCGGCGCCGACCTCTCCCCAGAGGATCAGCGCCCGATCAGGTCGGCGACGGCCCTGGTCTGTGTCGCCAGGTGCTCCCAGCCGCCGAAGAACATCAGCAGGGCGACAGCGAAGGGGAGCACCATGGCCACGGCCACCGCCGGGTGCCGGGTGCCCTGCTCGGTGGAGCGGGCGGGCGCCTGGCGGAGCCCAATGCGGCGTCGGCCGGCTTCGGTGAGCTGGGTGGCCATGGTCGGTACTCCTGCCTTCTCTGTCGTGGTCCTGAGCTGGTGTCAGTCGATGCGGTGGGCGGTTCACCTCGGGGGACGAGCCGGGCCGCCCACCGCTATGAACAAAGGTATGCGGGGCCACCGACGGGGTCGTCATGCCCGCGTACCGTTCGATGGGCATCCCCGAGGATGACGCCGGGGCCCCCTGCCTACTACCGGAGGGGGAGACCGGGTGGCGGCGATCCCCGAGGCAACCCTGAGAGCTACCCCGAGGGGGTGCTCCGGCGCTGGTCAGTGCGGCCGTCCGGGCAGATCCGACAATCCGACCGGCCTGCCGGGTGTTGCGTATCAGCACACCGCAGCGAGGAGTCCGTAAGCTGTGCCGGAACAGGATTCTGACGGTGGCCCAACCGACGGGGTCTCACTCTTCAGGCTGACAGGAAGAACTGACTATGGCGATGATGCGGCTGAGGCGTGAGGACCCCCGCATCGTCGGCCCCTACCGGCTGCACCGTCGGCTCGGCGCCGGCGGGATGGGTGTGGTCTACCTCGGCTCGGACCGCAAGGGGCAGCGGGTCGCGCTCAAGCTGATCCGGGCCGAGCTGGCCGAGGACGCCGAGTTCCGCACCCGGTTCGCCCGCGAGATCGCAGCCGCCTCGAAGATCCGGGGTGGCTGTACCGCGCGGGTGGTCGCCTCGGACATCGAGACCGAGCGGCCCTGGCTGGCCACCGCGTACGTCCCCGGCCCCTCGCTGTACAAGCGGGTCGGCGAGGAGGGCCCGCTGCCCTGGCCGGAGGCGGCCCGGATCGGGGCCGCGCTGGCCGACGGGCTGGTCAAGGTGCACGAGGCCGGGGTGGTGCACCGCGACCTCAAGCCCTCCAACATCCTGCTCTCCCCCAAGGGCCCCCGGATCATCGACTTCGGCATCGCCTGGTCGCGCGGCGCCAGCACCCTCACGCACGTCGGCACCGCCGTCGGCTCGCCCGGCTTCCTGGCGCCCGAGCAGGTCCGGGGGGCGGCCGTGACGCCCGCCACCGACGTGTTCGCCTTCGGTGCCACCCTGGCGTACGCGCTCACCGGGGACTCGCCGTTCGGCTCCGGCGCCTCCTCCGAGGTGATGCTGTACCGGGTGGTGCACGAGGAGCCCGACCTCTCCGCCGTCCCGCCCTCGCTGGCGCCGCTGGTCCGGGCCTGCCTGGCCAAGGAGCCCGCCGAGCGGCCGGGGGCGGCTGCGCTGCACGAGCGGCTGACCGAACTCGCCTCCAGGGGAGCCCTGTTGGCCCCCGCCGCCCGCCGGGCCGCGCCCGCGCCGGCCGCCACCGCCGCAGCCGGTCCGCCGCCGGTCCGCCGACCGGCCGGTCCCGGCCGCCAGTCCACCACCGCCCCGATGCCACAGGCGCTGGCCGACGGACCGGTGAGGGAGCGTCAGACCGGCCCGAACGGCCGTCCCGTACCGCCGGGACCGCGCCAGGGCGGTCCCCAGCGGGACCGTCAGCACACCCTGCCGGGCCGCCCCGCCGAGGCCAGGCGACGGCTGCTCCGGCAGCGGGTGGTGGTCTTCGTGACCGTCACCGTCGGGGTCGCGCTGGCCATCGCAGCAGCGCAGGGCTGCGAGAACCGCAGCAACCAGGGCATGCACCCGGCCCCTGGAGTGAGCGCGCCCGGTACGTCCGGCTCACCCGTCTCGGTCTCGATCGACGGCGCCCAGCCGCCCGCCGCGCCGTTCGCGGCGGTGGCCCGGGGATCCGCCGACGCCGGGCTCGGCCCCGCCGTCGGGGTCGCGCTGCCTGCGGTGGACTGGCCCAACCGCAGCTACGCCGACCTGGCGGGCGGCCCGGCGATCCGGCTGCGGGACGGGCGTTCGGCGGTGGAGGGCGTGCAGGTCGGCCTCTCCACCGTGCTGCCCGCCCGCTACCACGGCGCCCCGGCGGCGCTGGTGGTGCTGCGCCGGGCCGAGGGATCGGCGCCGGTGGACCTGGTGCAGCTGTACGGCTTCAGCGCCGACACCCCCGTCCTGCTGGCCTCCCGTTCCTCGGTGGCCGACCCGCAGGCCACTGCGGCCTGGCGGATCGAGGGCGGCGCGCTGGTCCGGGAGGAGCGGGTCTCGCACACCGGTGCCGGGTCGACGACGCGTTACACCGTGCGCGGGGACGGGCAGTTGGAGGAGTCCTGGCCGGGCGCCGGAGTCTCCGGCGGTACCGGTACCGGCGGCAACGGCGGGACGGGCGGCAGCTGAGCCGCCGCCCGTCCCGGTCCGTCAGCCGCCGTACGGGCGGGTGATGATCTCCATGCCGTGGCCCGCCGGGTCGAGGAAGTAGACCCCGCGCCCGCCGTCGTTGTGGTTGATCTCGCCGGGCCGCTTGAAGTGCGGGTCGGCGTAGTAGGTGATCCCCGCCTGCCGGATGCGCTCGAAGGCGGCGGTGAACTCCTCCTCCGAGACCAGGAACGCGTAGTGCTGCATCACGATCGACTCGGCCGGGATGGCCGCGAAGTCGAGGGTGACGCCGTTGGCGGTGTCCACCGGGACGAACGGGCCCCAGGGGGTGCCGACCGCCAACCCGAGGACGTGAGCGAGGAATTGGGCGGACTCCCGGGCGTCCCGGGCGTGGATGATGGTGTGGTTGAGCTGAACTGCCATGAGTGGAATGCCTCCAGAAGGCACTCACGACACCTCCATGCCTCACCCGGCCGGTGACCGGCACGCGATGTCGTCTGCGAACGATCCTAGGCCGCCGCCCGCCGCAGGTCGAGCCCGGGGCCAATTCCCTGGCTCTGACTGCGAGTTCGCGCGGTCGACCGTCGTCCGTCTGCCGGAGGAACCCGTCGAGCCCGGCCTGCGGTCAGACTCCGACGTTCACGGCGTAGAAGGTGACTGCGGCGGCCGCGCCGACGTTCAGGGAGTCGATCCCGTGCGCCATCGGGATGCGAACCCGGCGGTCGGCGGCTGCGAGTGCCCGCTCGGTCAGGCCTTCGCCCTCGGCGCCCAGCATGACGGCGGCCTTCGGGATCAAGTGCGGGGTCGCGGCAGGCAGGTCGTCGGCGCCGGAGGGGGTGAGCGCGAGCAGTTCGAAGCCCGCCTCGCGGACGGTCTCCAGCGCAGCGGGCCACGGGTCGAGGCGGGCGTACGGGACCGCGAAGACCGCGCCCATCGAGACCTTGACGGCCCGTCGGTACAGCGGGTCGGCGCAGTCCGGGGAGAGCAGCACCGCGTCCATCCCGAGGGCGGCGGCGCTGCGGAAGATCGCACCGAGGTTGGTGTGGTCGACCAGGCCCTCCAGGATCGCCACCCGGCGTGCGGTGACCAGGAGTTCGGGGGCGGTCGGCAGCGGCTTGCGCTCCATCGAGGCGAGCGCGCCCCGGTGCACGTGGTAGCCGGTGACGGCCTCGGCCAGGCCCGGTTCGACCACGTGCACCGGGGCCGGGGTGTCGGTGATCACGTCGGCCATCACGTCGAGCCACTTCGGGGTGAGCAGCATCGATCGCATCCGGAACCCGGCCGCCACCGCCCGGCGGATCACCTTCTCCCCCTCGGCGATGAACAGCCCCTCCGCCGGCTCACGGCGGCGCCGCAGCTCGACGTCGGTCAGCCCGGTGTAGTCGGCGAGCCGGGGGTCGGCGGGATCGGTGATGGTTTCTGGTTCGGCCACGACGTCGATCTTGGCACATCGGCCGGGCTGGTCACTCCCCGGCGAACTCGCGCAGGTCGGCGGTCAGCCGGGCGGCGTGGGTGGCGAACAGACCGTGGGCGGCGTTCTGGTAGACCGTCAGGGTGCTGTCGGGGATCAGCTCGGCCGAGCGCCGGCCGGTCAGTTCGACCGGGTTCCAGACGTCGTGGGTGCCGTGCACGACCAGGACCGGGACGTCGATCTTCGGCATCTCGGCGGCCAGGTCCAGGGTGACCAGCAGGTCGGAGACCTCCCGAACGGCCTTCGGGGTCGCGGTCAGCGCAGCCCCGATCAGGTACTCCATGTGCTCGGCCGAGATCTCCACGCCGGGCAGGCCGACGCCGAAGAACGGCTCCCTGATGGCGTGGAAGAACTGCGCCCGGTCGGCCCTCATGGTCTCGTTGGCGGCCGCGATCACAGCCGGGTCCATCCCTTCCGGGAGGTCCGTCGACCGGACGATGCCCGGCACCGCTCCTGCCACCAGGGCGGCCCGGGCCACCCGGTCGCTGCCGTGCCGGGTCAGGCAGCGGACGATCTCGGCGGTGCCGACCGAGTGGCCCACCAGGGTGACGTCGGTGAGGTCGAGGTGCTCGAGCAGCGCGGCCAGGTCGTCGGCCAGCGTGTCGAGGTCGTAGCCGGTCCAGCAGTTGTCCGACCGGCCGTGCCCGCGCCGCTCCAGCGCCACGCAGCGGAAGCCCTCGGTGGCCAGCGGGAGCATCTGGTGCTCCCACATCTCGGTACCGAAGTAGGCGCCGCTGGTGAAGACCAGCGTCCGGCCGCCGGCCGGGCCCCAGTCGGCGAAGTGCAGGCGGGTTCCGTCGGCGGTCTCGAAGTACGACATGGTGGGCTCCCCCTGATGGTGTGTCCTGCGGTGTGATCACCATCCTGGCCCGCGGACATCCACCCGGTCGATTACCTGTCAGGTCATGCGGAGGGCCGCGAGCAGGTCGTGTTCGCGTTCGGGAGTGAGGCCGGCGCGGCGGGGGCGGTCCAGGCCCTGGGTGCGTTCCCAGGCGAGGGTGGCGGTCAGCAGGTCGGTGCGGGAGCGGTGGCGGAGGCCGGCCAGTCGGGCGGCGGAGCCGGTACGGGTGGAGAAGTCCTCCCAGCCGGGTTCGATCAGCCACATGGGGAGGGATTCGGGGCCCATGTACTCCTTGACGCCCTGTTCGAGCAGCCAGGCGGAGAGCGCG
Organism: Kitasatospora sp. Root107; assembly: GCF_001424875.1. Lineage (GTDB taxonomy): Bacteria > Actinomycetota > Actinomycetes > Streptomycetales > Streptomycetaceae > Kitasatospora. The sequence goes on from NZ_LMCT01000002.1 coordinate 103,065, forward strand.
GCGACCACGGGGCCGGTGTGGCCACCGATGGTGCGGGAGAGTTCGAGCCACTCGGCGAGCGGGACGACGGGGCCCACCGCATCGTAGGTGCCGGTGGTCCCCGCTTCGGCGGCGGCGAGCAGCCAGGCGGCCAGGTCCCGGACGTCGACGACCTGGGTCGGCAGAGCCGGGGTGTCCGGGACCAGCATCGGGGCGTGCGGATCGCGGGCGGCCCGGGCTACCCAGTAGCCGGAGCGGCCGCTGTAGTCGCCGGGACCGCCGATCAGACCGGCCCGGGCGATCAGCAGGCGGTCGGCGACCACGGCGGAGGCCAGCTCGCAGGCGACCTTCGCCTCGCCGTACTGGGAACGGTCGGCCTCGCGGAGCTCGGTCGGCGGAAGCAGCGGCGTGGACTCGTCCGCACCGGCACCGGCGCCGGGGGCGTAGGCGCTGACGGAGGAGACGTACGTCCAGTGCCCGGCCCGGCCGCTGAGCGCAGTGAGCGCGTCGCGGACGAAGCCCGGCTGCCAGGACACCTCGACGACGGCGTCCCAGTCCCGGTCGAGCAGCGGCTGGTAGGCCGCCGGGTCGCTGCGGTCGGCGGTCACCAGGCGTGCGCCGTCCGCGACCCGGCCGCTCTTGCCGCGCGCCAGGCAGGTCACCTGGTGGCCGCGCTCGATCGCCTGCCGGGAAAGCTCACGGCCGAGCCATGCCGTGCCACCCAGAACGAGAATCTCCATCCCGCCACCCAAACAGCTCGGCCAAGGGGTGACGGGACGGTTCGCTGACAGCGGATCAGCCGAGGACGTTGACCACGTCGCCGATCACGATCACGGCCGGGGGCTTGATCTGCTCGGCCGTCACCACCTCGCCGACCGTGGCGAGGGTGGCGTCCACCCGGCGCTGGGCGGCGGTGGTGCCCTCCTGGACGACGGCGACGGGGGTGTCGGCGGAGCGGCCGGCCTCGATCAGACGGGCGGCGATCGCGCCGATCTTGTCGACCGCCATCAGCAGCACCAGGGTGCCGGTCATCCGGGCGGCGGCGTCCCAGTTGGTCAGCGAGCGCTCGTCCGGGCCGACATGGCCGGAGATCACCGTGAACTCGTGCGTCATGCCCCGGTGGGTGACCGGGATGCCGACCGCCGCCGGGACGCTGATCGAGCTGGAGATGCCGGGCACCACGGTGACCGGGATGCCCGCCTCGACGCAGGCCAGCAGCTCCTCGCCGCCCCGGCCGAAGACGTACGGGTCGCCGCCCTTGAGGCGGACCACGAACCTGCCCGCCTTGGCGTGGTCGATCAGGGTCTGGTTGATCGCCTCCTGGGCCATGTAGCGGCCGTACGGGATCTTGGAGGCGTCGATCACCTCGACGTGCGGCGGCAGCTCGGCGAGCAGCTCGCGCGGGGCCAGCCGGTCGGCGACCACCACGTCCGCGTCGGCGAGCAGCCGACGGCCGCGGACGGTGATCAGGTCGGGGTCGCCGGGGCCGCCGCCGACCAGCGCGACGCCCGCCGCGTGGGCGCGGAACTGACGGGCCGCCAGCGAGCCGTCGCGCAGGCCCTCGACGATGGAGTTGCGCAGCGCGGCGGAGTGCCGGGGGTCGCCGGTCAGCACCGAGACGGTGGCGCCGCCGTCCCGGCCCGAGGCCGGGGTCCAGGCGGAGGCGGCGGAGGCGTCGTCGCTGCGGGCGCAGAACACCCGCAGGCGCTCGGCCTCGGCGGAGACGGCGGTGTTGACGGCCGGGTCGTCGGTGGCGACCAGCGCGTACCAGGTGTCGGCGAGGTCGCCCTCGGCGTAGCCCCGCCGGTGCCAGGTGAGCTCGCCCGCGTCGGCCATCGCCTGCACGGCGGGGGTGGTGGCGGGCGATATCAGCTGGATGTCCGCACCGGCCGCGATCAGGGCCGGCAGGCGGCGCTGGGCCACCTCGCCGCCGCCGACCACGACGACCCGGCGGCCGGTGAGCAGCAGGCCGACGGGGTAGGGGGTGCGGCCCTCGGTGCTGGGGTGGGGGTTGGGCGCGGTGCTCATCGGCGGTGCTCCTGGGGGCGGGAGGGTTCTACGGGGGTGCGGCAGCGCTCCCCGCACCGGCGCGCCCTCGGGCCGGTGCGGGGGTACTGCGGAGACGTCACTTCTCGGTGACGCCGGCGGAGTCGAAGGTGGCTACATCGTGCATCGCCCGGGCCGCACTCTGCACCAGCGGGAGGGCCAGCAGTGCGCCGGTGCCCTCGCCGAGCCGCAGGTCCAGCTCGATCAGCGGGCGCAGGCCGAGCTTGGCCAGCGCGGCCTGGTGGCCGGGTTCGGCCGAGCGGTGTCCGGCGATGCAGGCGGCCAGCACCTCGGGCGCGATGGCCTTGGCGACCAGTGCGGCCGAACCGGCGATCACACCGTCCAGGATCACCGGGGTGCGCAGCGAGGCGGCGCCGAGCAGGAAGCCCGCGATCGCGGCGTGCTCGAGACCGCCGACTGCGGCCAGTACGCCGATCGGGTCGGACGGGTCCGGCTGGTGCAGCGTCAGGGCGCGGCGGATGACCTCGATCTTGCGGGCGTGCGTCTCGTCGTCGATGCCGGTGCCACGCCCGGTCACCTCGGCCGGGTCCAGGCCCGCGAAGACCGCGATCAGGGCGGCCGAGGCGGTGGTGTTGGCGATGCCCATGTCGCCGGTGATCAGCACCTTGTTGCCGGCCGCGACCAGGTCGCGGGCGGTCTCGATGCCGACCTCGATCGCCTTCAGGGCCTCGTCCCGGCTCATCGCCGGACCCTGCGTCATGTCGTCGGTGCCGGGCTTGACCTTGCGCGGCAGCAGGCCGGTGGTCCGGCCCTGCTGGATCGGCTCGGGCAGCTCGGCGGCGACGCCGTCCTCCAGTGCCTCGGCCATCGCCCGCAGCCCGGCCAGCGGGGTCCGCAGGTCGTGCGAGATCCAGGTTCGCCACCATCTGGGCGGTGACCTCCTGCGGCCACGGGGTGACGCCCTGGGCGTGCACGCCGTGGTCACCCGCGAAGATCGCCACGCAGCCGGGCTCCGGGATCGGCGGCGGGCACTTCCGGGACAGGCCGCTCAGCTGGGCGGCGATGATCTCCAGCATGCCGAGCGAACCGGCCGGCTTGGTCATCCGCTTCAGCCGGTCCCACGCCTCGCCGAGCGCCTTGGCGTCCAGCGGGCGGATGCCGCGCAGGGTGTCGGTGAGCAGGCTGGACGGCTCCTCGCCGGGCAGCGCGCGGTTGCCGTACTGCTCCTCGTGCACCACCCAGGACAGCGGGCGCTTCTTGGCCCAGCCCTGCTGCTGGAGCTCGGGCTCCTCGGGGAACGAGTCCACGTACCCGACGCAGAGGTAGGCGACCACGTCGAGGTGGTCGGGCAGGCCCAGCTCGCGGACCATCTCCTCCTCGTCGAAGAAGCTCACCCAGCCGACGCCCAGGCCCTCGGCGCGAGCGGCCAGCCAGAGGTTCTCCACCGCCAGGGCGGCCGAGTACGGCGCCATCTGCGGCTGGGTGTGGCGGCCCAGGGTGTGCCGGCCGCCCCGGGTGCGGTCGGCGGTGACCACGATGTTCACCGGGGTGTCGAGGATGGCCTCGATCTTGATTTCCTTGAACTGCTTGGCGCGGGCCTTGGGCAGCGAGTCGGCGTACGCCTCGCGCTGACGCTCCGCCAGTTCGTGCATCTTGCGGCGGGTCTTGGCGGAACGGATCACCACGAAGTCCCACGGCTGCGAGTAGCCGACGCTGGGCGCGGTGTGGGCGGCCTCCAGGACCCGGATCAGCACCTCGTGCGGGATCGGGTCGGGGCGGAAGCCGTTGCGGATGTCGCGGCGCTCGCGGATCACCTGGTGGACGGCGTCGCGGCCGGCCTCGTCGTAGCCGGGGGCGGCGGGCGGGCGCTCAGTCTCGGGTTCGGGCACTGACACGACCTCTGACACGGGTTCGGGCTGAGCGACGACTGCGACGGGCTCCGGCTCGGCCTCGGGCTCCACCACGGGGATGGGCTCGGGCTCCAGCTCGACGGGGGCGGGCTCGACCACGGCTTCGGGCTGAACGGCCGTCAGCTCGGGCTCGGCCGGCTCCTGGAGCTGGGTCGGGAAGGACGCGGGCGTCAGTTCGCCGCTGACCGTCTCGGCCGACGGGGCGAGATCCGGGCGGGG
>NZ_LMCT01000002.1:107207-232323 GCF_001424875.1 Kitasatospora sp. Root107
GCAGACCGTGCGGGGCCGGGGCGGCCAGGAACGCGGAGATCCGGCCGGGCTGGCGAACGGGCGCGGCGGCCTGGGCCGGGATCGGGACGGACTCGGCCGGGACCTCGGCGGCGATCGGCTCGGCGACCACCGGCTCGATGGCCGGAGCCTCGACCGCCACGGGTTCGACGGCCGCCGGCTCGGCGACGGGGGCCTCGACCASGAYCGGCACCTCGACRGCGACCGGCTCGACGACGGGCTGCTCGACCACCACSGGCTCGRCCAYSACCGGCTCGGCGACCGGAGCCTCGACGGCCACCGGTTCGGGCTCGGGCTCGGCCACCACGACGGCCTCGACCGGCGCCGCCGGGACCTCGACAACCACGACCGGCTCGGGCTGGACCGGAGCCACCGCCGGAGCCGGGACAGCCACGGGAACGGGAACGGGCGCGGGCATCGCCTGGACCGCCACCGGCGCGGACACGATCGGCACGCCGTACGCCGGGGTGCTCCCCGAGGGGCCCCGGTCGGCCAGCGAGCGGACCGGCACGTGGCCGGTCATCAGCGAGGGGTCCGGGATCGGCGGCCCGGCGTGCAGCGGGCGGCGCGGCGGCTGAGGGGCCGTCACCTGCTCGCGCGCCTGGGCGGCGGACCGGCCGAGGGTCTCAGGGGCGGGCTGAGCAACCGGTTCTGCAGCCACCGCGGGCACGCCCAGGACGGGCGGAGCGAGCGGCCGCAGAGGCGGACGGCGTCGCCCTGCCCACCGTCTCGTACCCGCTGGTGCTCGACGTGTCATAGTGTCGACCAGCGGGGAGGCGACGGCGTGCTCGTTCACCACGACCGTCTCGACCGCGCCGTGCACGGCCGCATCGCCCCAGGACACCTGCGGACCCGGCATCAGCAGCACGTCCTCGTCCTCGTCCAGCCCGTCCGGCTGGTCCAGGAAGGTGTAGGCGGGGTGGGGTTCGGCACCCGGCGTCGGGACGCCGTCCGGGCGGCCGAGCGGATCGGCGCCGCCGAGCAGGTGCTCGGGCAGGCCCTCGCTGAGGACGTGGCCGCCATCGGTCATCTCAAAGCTCCTTCCGGGCGCTGCCGCACCCTTGGCGCGGTGATCGCCGACCGCCGCGCCCAATTCTCCGCTCGGGGCGGGCCGTGCCCCCGCCCATTCATCCGTCCGTCCTCCGGCCCGGCGTCCGCCGTGCCGCGCTCCGGACCGGTGAGCAGCCCGTGGGAGGGGTGGCACACCATCAGAAACAACGACAGCCCGGGACAACCGGCACGACCGCACCGGGCCCGATGGCATTCTTCCGGGCCGACCCGCTTCACGTCGAATGTCCGAGACCGCTCCGGCCTGTGGGTTCCGCCACGTCAGAAAGGTGGCAGACAGGACGAACTGGACACGAACCGTCGATCGCATGCGCGCTCGAACGCCTCACCCTACCGGCCATCCTCGATCGACTCCCGAACCGGTGTCTGATTTGCGTAAGACCGGCCGCCCGTCAGGAGCCTTGCTCGCCCCAGAGCACCAGGCTCTGCTCCCCCGGCCCGAGCCCCAGTCCCGCCGCGCTGCCGTGCCCGGGGCCCAGCGGCGCGGACTGCAGCAGTGCGCCGTCCACCCGGTACCCCGCGCCTGCGATGGCCGCCCGGATCTCCTCCGCGTCGCCGAGCGAGTGCGCCACCGCGACCAGCCGTTCCGGTCTGCGGGCCAGCACCGCCCGGACGACCTCGGCGCCGCCGGACTCGACCACCACCGCATCCGGTTCCGGCAGCCCGCCGAGCACCTCGGGGCCGACCCCGTGCACCACCTCGACCTCGACGCCGTACCGGCGGGCGTTCACGGTGATCTGTGCGCAGGCCGAACGGGACGCCTCGACCGCGACCACCGCCGCACCGAAACGTCCGATCTCCACCGCCAGCGCGCCGCTGCCCGCGCCGACCGCCCAGAGCAGCTCGCCGGGCACCGGACCGAGCCGGGCCAGCGCCAGCGCGCGGACGTGCGGGGGCAGCGCGGAGCCGATGCCGCCCGCCGCACCCGTGCTCCGCTCCGCACCCGCGTACGCCTCGGCGTCCAGTGCCCAGCCCCGGTCGGGTCCAGGGAAGCCGAGCGGACGGCCCGCCAGCCAGCCGGAGGACTCGGCGGGCGCGTGGTTGGGGCCCGTGCCGCCGATCACCAGGACCACCGCCGGGTCCCGCCAGTCGTGGTCGGGCACCCGCTCCGAGGTGAGCATGGTGATGTCCTCGTCGGGGGTGCCGAGCGCCTCGCAGACCACGAAGGTGCGGTGCACCCCGCGGAGCATCAGCGCGAGTTCGCTCGGCCCGGCCCCGGCCGTGGTGAGGACTGCGACCTTCGGGTACGCCCGGCAGACGTTGGCCGCCCGGCGCAGCCGTCCGCCGTGTGCACTGACCACCTGGGCGTCCTCCCACGGCATGCCGGCCCGGGCGAAGGCGGCGGCCACCGAGGAGACACCGGGCAGCACTTCGAGTTCGAGGCCGTACTCGGGGCGGCGCAGCTCGCGGACCACGCCGAAGTACCCCGGATCGCCCTCGGCCACCACCACGGCGGCGCCCCGGTGCTCGGCGATCCGGCGGGCGGCCTGCTGCACACTCCCGAGGACGAGTCGCTCGGCGCCGGCCGGGACCGGCAGCGCGGCCAGTTGGTAGGGCGCCCCCGCGACCAGGGTCGCGCCCGCGAGCGCCGAGGCGGCCGCCTCGGTCAGTGGTGTGCCGTCCCACCCGATGACCGTGATCCGGTCCGCCATCTACCGATGCTCCCTCAGCCCTGACGACCGGTCGGCCCCCGACGCCCGAGGCTACCCGCTCGCACTGCCGTACGGCCGCAGGGCGCAAGGTTGCACCGGTCCAGGAGCGGGGAGTTCACCGCCCTGCGGCGTAGTGCGACTCCCTGGCACCGACCGGTTCCAGGTCCTCCGGGAGCAGGCTCCACAGGATCAGGTCGCTGCGGCTCTCCTCACCGTCCCGCACTATCCAGGCGCTCCGCAGCACCCCCTCGCTGATGCAGCCGAGCTTCTGCGCGACCTGCTGCCCGGCGGTGTTGCCGGCGGCGGTGCGCAGTTCGAGCCGGAGGAAGTCACGGTCCTCGAACAGCCACTGCGCGACCCCGTTCACCGCCTCGGGTGCGTAGCCCTCGCCCCGGGCCCAGGCGGCGGTCACGTAGGTGGCCTCGGTGGAGCGCAACCGCCAGTCGGTGCAGCGCAGTTCGACCACGCCGACGACCCGCCGGGTCAGATGCTCGGTGACGGCGAAAACGATTCCTCGCCCATCCGCCCGCCGAGCGGGGGCCAACTCCCGGATCCACTCCAGGGCGTGGCCGTCGGTGAAGGGCTGTGGGATGGCGGTCCAGGCGTGCACCTGCTCGTCGGCCATCATGGCCACCAGGCTGGGCGCGTCCGTCTCCGCGAGGGGGCGCAGCAGCAGCCGCTCGGTGCTGATCGCGGTCTCGGGGAAGCTCGCTGCCATCCGTCTCTCTCCTCGCCGGGTCGTGGACTCACGGTACGCCCCGCCCTGTCCGGGCCGTGACACGGTACCCGCAAACAGCACGACGGCACCCTCGCCCACCGGGCGAGGGTGCCGTCACGGACCGTCAGAAGGCCGGTCAGAAGGCCGGGATGACCGAACCGTTGAAGGTGGTGTTGATGTACTCCTTGACCTTGTCGGAGTGCAGCAGCTCGGCGAGCTTCTTCACCCGGGGGTCGTTCTCCTTGCCCTTCTTGACGGCCAGGATGTTGGCGTACGGGTTGCCCTCGGCCTTCTCCAGCAGGATCGCGTCGGAGGCGGGCTTGAGGTTCGCCTCGAGCGCGTAGTTGCCGTTGATGACGGCGGCGTCCAGGTCGGGGAGCGAGCGGGGCAGTTGGGCGGCCTCCAGCTCCTTCCACTTCAGGTTCTTCGGGTTGCTGACCACGTCGGCCGGGGTGGCGGCGGTGCCCACGCCGTCCTTGAGCTTGATGACGCCGTTGTCGGCGAGCAGCTTGAGCGCCCGGCCCTCGTTGGTGGTGTCGTTGGGCAGGCCGACCGTGGCGCCGTTGGCCAGCTCGGTGACCGACTTCACCTTCTTGGAGTACAGGCCGAGCGGCTCCAGGTGCACCGTCTCGACCGAGACGATGTCGGTGCCCTGCTTCTTGTTGAAGTCCTCGAGGTACGGCACGTGCTGGAAGTAGTTGGCGTCCGCCGAGCCGTCCTGGACCGCGGTGTTCGGGGTCACGTAGTCGGTGACCACCTTGACGTCGAGCTTGAGCCCGGCCGCGTCGGCCAGGTTCTTCTGGACGTACTCCAGGATCTGCGCGTGCGGGGTCGGGCTCGCGATCACCTTGAGCGCCGCATCCGGGCTGGAGCCGGAGGAGCTGTCGCTGCTGCAGGCGGTGAGCGACAGGGCGAGCCCGGCGGTGGCGAGAACGCTGGTGAACTTCAGGACGTTACGCACGAAAAGTGCCTTTCTCCATTGAACGGTGAAAACAGTGGGACGGGTCAGTGCGGAAGGACGAGTTCCTCGTCCTTCTCGGACGGGGTGTCGCGCGAGCGCAGCAGGCGGGTGGTCCCCCCGGACCCGCCGCGGTTGGTCAGTCGGCGGACGATCAGGTCGCCGGCCAGCTGAATGACCGTCACGATGACGGCCAGTTCGGCGACGATCACCCACATGAAGCCGGTCTCGAAGCGCAGGTAGCCGTAGTTGATGGCGAGGAAGCCGAGGCCGCCACCGCCGACCGTGCCGGCCATCGCGGAGAACCCGATCAGCGCGATGATCGTGGTGACCACGGAGGACACCAGCGAGGGCAGCGACTCGGGGAGCAGGACCTTGCGGACACTGGTCCAGGTCCCGCCACCCATCGCGTGGGCGGCCTCCAGCAGGCCGCCGTCGACCTCACGGACGGAGGTCTCCACCAGCCGGGCGAAGAACGGGATGGCACCGACCGTCAACGGCACGGTGGCCGCCTCCCAGCCGATGGTGGTGCCGGCCACGGCTCGGGTGAAGTTCATCAACGCGACCATGAGGATGATGAACGGCATCGAGCGGCCCAGGTTGACGACGGCTCCTGTCACCCGGTTGACCGGGGCGTTCTGCAGTGCGCCGCCCTTGTCGGTGAGCACCAGCAGCAAGCCGAGCGGCAGTCCGATCAGCACGGTGACGACGGTGGCGACGCCGACCATCTGGAAGGTCTCCCAGGTGGCGGGCCACATCAGGTCCAGCATCTGATCCCAGGTCATGCCGCTGCCCCGCCCTTCTCGTCGAGCACGTCCACCTGCAGGCCCTGCTCGCGCAGGAAGCCGATCGGCACCACGTTGTCCCGGTGTCCGCCGGGCAGTTCGACCCGCATCCGGCCGACCATCCGGCCGGCGATGGTCTCGACGGCGGCGCCGAGGATGTTGATGTCGATCTGGTAGGTGCGGGCCAGCTGGGAGACGAACGGCCGGGCCGAGGTGTCGCCCTGGAAGGTGATCTCCAGCACCGTGTTGCCGCGGTGGCCGTGGCCGAACTCGCCGAGCGGGAACAGCTCGCGGGCCAGCTGGGAGTTCTCGGTGGCGAGCAGGTCGGTCAGCTTCCCCTCCTCGACCACCCGGCCTCCGCGCATCAGGGCGGCGGAGTCGCAGACGGACTTGATGACGTCCATCTCATGGGTGATCAGCAGCACGGTCAGGCCGAGCTGTTGGTTGAGGTCGCGCAGCAGGGCGAGGATCGAACGGGTGGTCTCCGGGTCCAGCGCCGAGGTGGCCTCGTCGGAGAGCAGCACCTTGGGGTCGCCGGCCAGCGCCCGGGCGATGCCGACCCGCTGCTTCTGGCCGCCGGAGAGCTGGCCGGGGTAGCTGCGGGCCTTGTCGGCCAGGCCGACCAGCTCGAGCAGTTCACCGGCCTTGCGGCGGCGCTGTCCCCGGTCCAGGCCGATGATCTCCAGCGGGAGTTCGACGTTCTGCTGCACGGTGCGCGAGGAGAGCAGGTTGAAGTGCTGGAAGACCATGCCGATCCGGCGGCGGGCGGCCCGCAGTTCGGCGCCGGCGCGCTGTTCGGTCCCGGGCAGCGCGGTGAGCTCGACGCCGTCCACGGTGACCGTGCCGGAGCTGGGGCGCTCCAGCATGTTGACGCAGCGGATCAGGGTGGACTTGCCGGCGCCGCTGGTGCCGACGACTCCGTAGACCTCACCCTCGCGCACGTGCAGGTCCACCCCGGCCAGGGCGGTGACCTCGCGGCCTCGGGTTCGGTAGACCTTGGTCAGGTCCTTGGTGGTGATCACGGCTGCTTCCGTTGGTCGGGGGCGGACGACGGCATGCGGAGGCACACCTCTGAGGGAGGATCAGGTCCGGCCATGCTTCGATCGTTGCCGCTGAGCGGCGGGGGCGCGCGTGGGCATGACCCTTACGAGTCACGGCACGGGGTGCGCGGGAAGAGGGGCGAAAGCCCTCAGAAGCGACACATTCGACAACAACACATGCAGCGCTCTCCGGCCGGCGTGGCGCCGGTGGGGGTGCAGGTCGTCGTCGTGGTCATGAGTCAAAGTAAATCAGACATATGGACACGGTCTCAATTATCAGGAACGCCGGTCCGAAATACGGACACGACACAGCTGTGACAACGCAAAGAGCACCCGACCGGTCATCAGGTCGGGTGCTCTTCCGAGGAGTCTCAGGCCGCGGCCGCGACCACCACCCGCTTCGCCAGGGTGACGATGCTCAGGCTCCGGCTGACCTCGCGGACCTCGGTCTGCCGGTAGCCGTGCCGGGCGTACAGCCGCAGGTTGCCCAGGCTGCGGTGGCCGGTGAACAGCTCGAAGGAGCTGACCGGGCCCTCGGCGCTGAGCTGCCGCTCCACCGCGTCCAGCAGCCGGCCGCCGAGGCCGTGCCGCTGCATGCGCGGGTGCACCACCAGGCGGTGGACGTGCGCGGTGCCGTCCTGGTCCACCGAGCCGCGGACGGTGCCGACGATCTCCTCGCCGAGCCGGGCGACCAGCACGTGGCGCTCGGCCAGTTCGGTACGCAGGTTCTCCAGGGTCTGGGTCAGGGGCTCGATCGCCCAGTCGCCGTACAGTTCGGCCTCGGACTGGTAGCCGAGGTACTGGAGCTTCAGGATCTGCTCCGCGTCCTCTTCGTTCGCCACCGAGATGCTCACGCTCATGCCCATGTGCTGGGGCCTCCCCATCGTTAGTTCCCGGTGCGCGGGGTGAGGGTGGCGCACCGGTTGCCCTGCGAAGGATTCCCGGCCGGGGATCTGCCCTGACCGGGGGTGGCGCAGTCGTGCCCCGACTGTCCTCGGGGTCGGATCTGCGCGCCTGCCCAGTATCCGGCCGCTTGAGAGACCGTCAAGGGCACGTTAGCCACCGCTCTACCCACCGTCCGGCCTCCGGCAACCTTCCGGCCGCCCGACGTGGCGAGCGTCACTCCGGCCGTTCGTTGTGCAGGAGGGCGCGCAGGCAGGCGAGGCAGCGCGAGCGGGTGGGTCCGATACTGCCGCGCGGCAGGCCGAGCCGCTCGGCGAGTTGGCGGTACGTCAGTTCGGGCGCCTCGGCGATGGCGGTCATCAGTTCGGGGCAGCGGCCGGGCAGGCGGGCCAGCGCACGGCGCACCGCGCGCTCCCGGGCGGCGGTCAGCACCTGCTCCTCGGCGGACGGGACCACCCACTCCGTTCGGGTGAGGACGGGGCGCAGTTCGGCGTAACGGATCACACCTCGGAGAACGACGAGGGGGCGCCCGTGGACGCCCCCTCGTTCAGGTGGTGCTCAGCCCTGGACCCACTCCTGCTGGACCGCCAGGTCGGCCTTGAGCTCGGCCAGCTGGGCGGCGACGGCGGACGGTGCGGTGCCGCCCCGGCCGTTCCGGGAGGCGATCGAGCCGTGCACGGTGAGCACCGAGCGGACCTCGGGGGTCAGGTGCACGGAGATCTCGGCGAACTGCTGGTCGGTCAGGTCGGAGAGCTCGATGCCCTGGCCCTCGCAGAACTTGACGCAGGCGCCCGCCACCTCGTGCGCGACCCGGAACGGGACGTTCTGCCTGACCAGCCACTCGGCGATGTCGGTGGCCAGCGAGAAGCCGGCCGGGGCCAGCTCCTCCAGCCGCTCCCGATGGACCGTCAGGGTGGCCATCATGCCGGTGAAGGCGGGCAGCAGGACCTCGAGCGTGTCGCAGGAGTCGAAGACCGGCTCCTTGTCCTCCTGGAGGTCCCGGTTGTAGGCCAGCGGGAGCGCCTTGAGGGTGGCCAGCAGACCGGTCAGGTTGCCGATCAGGCGGCCGGACTTGCCCCGGGCCAGCTCGGCGATGTCCGGGTTCTTCTTCTGCGGCATGATCGAGGACCCGGTGGAGAAGGCGTCGTGCAGCGTGATGAAGCCGAACTCCTTGGTGTTCCAGATGATCACCTCCTCGGCGATCCGGGAGAGGTTGATCCCGATCATCGAGGTGACGAAGGCGAACTCGGCGACGAAGTCCCGCGAGGCGGTGCCGTCGATCGAGTTGCCGACCGAGCCGCGCTCGAAGCCCAGCTCGGCGGCGACCGCCTCCGGGTCCAGGCCGAGCGAGGAACCGGCCAGCGCGCCGGAGCCGTACGGCGAGACCGCCGTCCGGGTGTCCCACTGCCGCAGCCGCTCGGCGTCCCGGCCGAGGGCCTGGACGTGCGCGAGGACGTGGTGGGCGAACAGCACCGGCTGGGCGTGCTGGAGGTGGGTGCGGCCCGGCATCGCGGTGTCGGGATGCGCCTCGGCCAGGCCGACCAGCGCGTGCTGGAGGTCGAGCAGCAGGCCGCCGATGATCTTCGCGTGGTCCCGCAGGTACATCCGGAACAGGGTGGCGATCTGGTCGTTCCTGGACCGGCCGGCCCGCAGCTTACCGCCGAGGTCGGGGCCGAGCCGCTCCAGCAGGCCGCGCTCCAGCGCGGTGTGCACGTCCTCGTCGGCGACCGTGCCGGTGAAGGCACCTGACGCCACGTCGGCCAGCAGCGCGTCCAGGCCGCCGAGCATGCCGGTCAGCTCGTCCTCACTGAGCAGCCCGGCCTTGTGCAGCACCCGGGCGTGCGCCTTGGAGCCCGCGATGTCGTACGGGGCCAGCCGCCAGTCGAAGTGGACCGAGGCGGAGAGCTTGGCCAGTGCCTCGGAGGGGCCGTCGGCGAAGCGCGCGCCCCAGAGGCGGACGTCGGCGTTCTGATCGGCGGTCATCGCGTGGGCTCCTTCTGTCTGTTACGGGGTAGGGCAGCGCCCCGGCTGCCACGGGCAGCCGGGGCGGTTCACAGCGTGGATCAGGCCAGGTCGCGGCGGGCCGCGATCTTCGAGCTCAGGCCGAAGATCTCGATGAAGCCCTTGGACATCGACTGGTCGAAGGTGTCGCCGGTGTCGTAGGTGGCGAGGTTGAAGTCGTACAGCGACTGGTCCGACTTCCGGCCGTTCACGACGGCGCGGCCGCCCTGCAGGACCATCCGGATCTCGCCGGAGACGACCTGGTTGGCCTCGTTGATGAAGCCGTCCAGCGCGCGCTTGAGCGGGGAGAACCACAGGCCGTCGTAGACCAGCTCGGCCCAGCGCTGCTCGACCTGCCGCTTGTAGCGGGCCAGCTCGCGCTCGACGGTGACGTTCTCCAGCGCCTGGTGCGCGGTGATCAGCGCGATCGCGCCGGGGGCCTCGTAGATCTCCCGGGACTTGATGCCGACCAGGCGGTCCTCGACCATGTCCAGCCGGCCGATGCCGTGGGCACCCGCGCGCTTGTTGAGCTCCTCGATCGCCTGCAGCACCGAGACCTTGCGGCCGTCGATGGCCACCGGGACACCGGCCTCGAAGGTGATGACGACCTCGTCCGCCTCACGCGGGGTGGCCGGGTTCTGGGTGTACTCGTAGACGTCCTCGATCGGGGCGTTCCAGATGTCCTCGAGGAAGCCGGTCTCGACGGCCCGACCGAAGACGTTCTGGTCGATCGAGTACGGGTTCTTCTTGGTGGTGACGATCGGGAGGTTCTTCGCCTCGGCGAAGGCGATCGCCTTGTCCCGGGTCATCGCGTAGTCGCGGACCGGGGCGATGCACTTCAGCTCGGGGGCCAGCGACTGGATGCCGACCTCGAACCGGACCTGGTCGTTGCCCTTGCCGGTGCAGCCGTGGGCGACCGTGGTGGCGCCGTGCTTCTTGGCGGCGGCGACCAGGTGCTTGACGATGGCCGGCCGGGACAGCGCCGAGACCAGCGGGTACTGGCCCTGGTAGAGGGCGTTGGCCTTGAGGGCCGGCAGGCAGTACTCGTTCGCGAACTCGTCGCGGGCGTCGGCGACCTCGGCCGCGACGGCGCCGCAGTCCAGCGCGCGCTGGCGGATCGCGTCCAGGTCCTCGCCGCCCTGGCCGACGTCGACGGCGACGGCGATGACCTCGGCGCCCGTCTCCTCGGCGATCCAGCCGATGCAGACGGACGTGTCCAGACCGCCCGAGTAGGCGAGTACGACGCGCTCGGTCACGGCTTTCTCCTTCACAACAGTGCGAACAGGGTTACGACGACAGGCATAAGTATGCACTACGCCGTATGAAACTCAAAACAGGGGGTCGCGTGCGGCGGGCCTCGGGAGGACGCTTACTGCGCCTTGGCCTGGGCCAGTTGCATCAGGTGGTCGGCCAGCGCCTGGCCGCCGAACGGGTCACGGCTGATCAGCAGGACGGTGTCGTCACCGGCGATGGTGCCGATGATCTCGAAGACCTCGGCCTGGTCGATCGCCGAGGCCAGGAACTGGGCGGCGCCCGGCGGGGTCCGGAGCACCACCAGATTGCCGGAGGCCGTGGCGGAGACCATCAGCTCGCCCGCCAGCCGGGCCATCCGGCCTTCGGTGGCGGACTCCCCCATCGGGGCGCGCGGGGTGCGGTCCCCGCCCTCGGCCGGGACGGCGTAGATGAGCGCGCCGTCCCGGTTCCGGATCTTCRCCGCGCCCAGCTCGTCCAGATCCCGGGAGAGGGTGGCCTGGGTGACCACAAGGCCGTCGTCGGCGAGCAGCTTGGCCAGCTGGCTCTGCGAGCGGACGGGCTGACGGGTCAACAGGTCCACGATCCGCCGGTGCCGTGCGGTGCGGGTCTGCGGGACCTGCGACGTCGGACCGGCGGCGGGCTGGTCGGGGTTGGGTGCGGTCATGAAGAGGATTCTCCCGGAGTTCGCTCAGGCGTTCGCGTCGGGGGCGACGCTGTTCAGGATCTCCGGCAGTGCGGCCAGGAAGCGGTCCGCCTCCTGTTCGGTGAGGACGAGCGGGGGAACCAGCCGGACGGCGTCCGGCACGGCGGCGTTGACCAGGAATCCGGCCTGCTGGGCGGCCGCCTGCACCTTCCCGGCGACCGGTGCGGTGAGCACGATGCCCAGCAGCAGGCCGGCACCCCGGACGTGGTCGACCAGCGGGGAGCCGATCGCCTCGATACCGGTGCGCAGCTGCTCGCCGACCTTCTGCACGTGCGCCAGCAGCCCGTCGGCGACGATCGTGTCGAGCACCGCCAGACCCGCCGCCGCGACCACCGGGTTGCCGCCGAAGGTGGTGCCGTGGTGACCGGCGTGGAACAGCTCGGCGGCCGGCCCGAAGGCCACCGCGGCGCCGATCGGCAGCCCGCCGCCGAGGCCCTTGGCCAGCGTGATGACGTCCGGCTCGACGCCCTCGTACGCCTGGTGGGCGAACCAGTGCCCGGTCCGGCCGACGCCGGTCTGCACCTCGTCCAGCACCAGCAGGGTGCCCGTTGCCCGGGTGATCGCCCGAGCCTCCGTCAGATAGCCCTCGGGCAGCGGGATCGCGCCGTTCTCGCCCTGGATCGGCTCCAGGAAGACGGCGGCGGTCTCGGTGGTGACGGCCGCCCGCAGCGCCTCGATGTCGCCGAACGGGACGTACGTGACGTCACCGGGCAGCGGTACGAACGGGGTCTGCTTGGCGGGCTGGGCGGTGAGCGACAGGGCGCCCATGGTCCGGCCGTGGAAGCTGCCCTGGAGCGAGACCAGGTGGGTCCGGCCGGTCAGCCGGCTGATCTTGAAGGCGGCCTCGTTCGCCTCGGCGCCGGAGTTGCAGAAGAACACCCGGCCGTCCGGGCGGCCGAACAGCTCCAGCAGCCGCTCGGCCAGCCGGACGGTCGGCTCGGCGATGAACAGGTTGGAGACGTGGCCGAGCTGCCCGATCTGCGCGGTGACCGCCTCGACGATGGCCGGGTGGGCGGTGCCGAGCGCGTTCACCGCGATCCCGCCGACCAGGTCCAGGTACTCCTTGCCGTCGGCGTCCCAGAAGGTCGAGCCGGCGCCCCGGACCAGCGGGATCCGGGGGGTGCCGTAGTTGTCCATCAGCGAGTGCTGCCACCGCTGGGTGAGCTGATCGTTCGTCATGCCAGGCCCCCCAGGACCGTTGTCTCGTCGTCCGGCACGACCATGGTGCCGATGCCCTCGTCGGTGAAGATCTCCAGCAACAGGCTGTGCTGCACCCGGCCGTCCAACACACGTGCTGTGCCGACGCCGGAGCGGACCGCGTTCAGGCAGCCCTCCATCTTCGGCAGCATGCCGCTGGCCAGGGTCGGCAGCAGCTCCTCCAGCTCGGTGGTGCCGAGCTGGCTGATCACGTCGTCGGAGTTCGGCCAGTCCGCGTACAGGCCCTCGACGTCGGTCAGCACCACCAGCATCTCGGCGCCCAGCGCGACCGCCAGGGCGGAGGCGGCGGTGTCCGCGTTGATGTTGTAGACGTGGCCGTCGGTGCCGCGCGCGATCGAGGAGATGACCGGGATCCGGCCGTCCCCGATCAGCGCCTTCACGGCGCCCGCCTCGATGTTGACGATGTCTCCGACCAGGCCGATGTCGACCTGCTCGCCGTCCACCACGGCGTACCGCTTGACGGCGGTCATGGTGTGCGCGTCCTCGCCGGTCATGCCGACCGCGAACGGGCCGTGCTCGTTCAGCAGCCCGACCAGCTCGCGCTGGACCTGGCCGGCCAGCACCATCCGGACCACGTCCATGGTCTCGGGGGTGGTGACCCGCAGGCCGTTGGTGAAGGACGACTCCAGGCCGAGCTTGCTCAGCTGCGCGCTGATCTGCGGGCCGCCGCCGTGCACCACCACCGGGTGCAGACCGGCGTAGCGGAGGAAGACCACGTCCTGGGCGAAGGCCGCCTTCAGCGACTCGTCGACCATGGCGTTGCCGCCGAACTTGATCACCACGGTCTTGCCGTGGAAGCGCTCCAGCCAGGGCAGCGCCTCGATCAGGGTCAGTGCCTTGGGCAACGCGGTGTTGTTACGGGCCTGTTCGCCCTTGGGTGCGATCTTCACGGGGTCCCCCGGCTCAGGTGGAGTAGGCGCTGTTCTCGTGGACGTAGTCGGCGGTGAGGTCGTTGGTCCACACCGTGGCCGCCGCCTCACCGGCCCGCAGGTCGGCGGTGATGACCACCTCGCGGCCGGTCATGTCCACCAGGTCCCGGGACTCGCCGACGCTGCCGTCCTTGCAGACCCAGACGCCGTTGATCGCCACGTTCAGCTGGTCCGGGTCGAAGGCGGCGTCGGTGGTGCCGATCGCGGCCAGCACCCGGCCCCAGTTCGGGTCCTCGCCGTGCAGGGCGCACTTGAGCAGGTTGTTCCGGGAGATCACCCGGGCCACCTGGACGGCCTCCTGCTCGGTGGCGGCGCCGGTCACGTCGATCCGGATGTCCTTGCTCGCACCCTCGGCGTCACCGATCAGCTGGCGGGCCAGGTCGGCGCAGACGGTGGCCACGGCGGCGGCGAACTCGTCCTGCTCCGGGACGACTTCGGACGCACCCGAGGCCAGCAGCAGCACGGTGTCGTTGGTGGACATGCAGCCGTCCGAGTCGATCCGGTCGAAGGTGGTGTTCGTCGCGCTGCGCAGCGCGGCGTCCAGGCCCTCGGCGGTGACCTCGGCATCGGTGGTCAGCACCACCAGCATGGTGGCCAGACCAGGGGCGAGCATGCCCGCACCCTTGGCCATCCCGCCAACCGTCCAGCCGTTCTTCGTCACCTGCGCGGTCTTGTGCACGGTGTCGGTGGTCTTGATGGCGATCGCGGCGGCCTCGCCACCGTCGGCGCTTAGCGCCTTGGCGGCCTGCTCCACGCCAGGCAGCATGAGGTCCATCGGCAGCCGCAGCCCGATCAGACCGGTGGAGGCGACCGCCACCTCGCCCGCGTTCAGCGACAGCTCGGCGGCCACCTTCTCGGCGGTGGCGTGGGTGTCCTGGAAGCCGAGCGGGCCGGTACAGGCGTTGGCGCCACCGGAGTTGAGGACGACCGCGGAGATCCGGCCGCCCTTCACCACCTGCTCGGACCAGAGCACGGGGGCGGCCTTGACCCGGTTGGAGGTGAAGACGCCGGCCGCGGCGTTCGACGGTCCGTCATTGACCACCAGGGCCAGGTCGGGGGTGCCGCTGGCCTTGATGCCCGCGGTGACGCCGGCGGCGCGGAAGCCCTTGGCCGCCGTCACTCCAATGTTCTGCGTGTTCGTCACGGTGCGACTCCGTTCAGCGGGAGGCCCAGCTCTTCCGGCAGGCCGAGGGCGATGTTCATGCTCTGCACCGCGCCACCGGCGGTGCCCTTGACCAGGTTGTCGATCGCGCTGATCGCGATGATCCGGCCCGCGTGCTCGTCCAGCGCGACCTGGACCAGCGCGGCGTTCGAGCCGTAGACCGAGCTGGTCCGCGGCCACTGACCCTCCGGCAGCAGGCGGACGAACGGCTCGTTCGCGAAGGCCTGCTCGTACGCGGCGCGCAGGCTCGCGGCGGTCACACCGGGCTTCGCCTTGGCGCTGCAGGTGGCCAGGATGCCGCGCGGCATCGGCGCCAGCGTGGGGGTGAACGAGACGGTGATCTCCTCGCCCGCGACCGGGCCGAGGTTCTGCGCCATCTCCGGCGTGTGGCGGTGCCCGCCACCGACGCCGTACGGGCTCATCGAGCCCATCACCTCACTGCCCAGCAGATGCGCCTGGACGGCCTTGCCCGCGCCGGAGGTGCCGGACGCGGCGACCACCACGGCCTCCGGCTCGGCCAGCTTCGCGGCGTACGCCGGGAACAGCGCGAGCGAGACGGCGGTCGGGTAGCAGCCAGGGACGGCGATCCGCTTCGTGCCCTTGAGCGCGGCCCGGTGGCCGGGCAGCTCTGGCAGGCCGTACGGCCAGGTGCCGGCGTGCGGGGAGCCGTAGAACTTCTCCCAGACCGCCGGGTCCTTGAGTCGGAAGTCCGCCCCGCAGTCCACCACCAGCACGTCCTCGCCGAGCGCCTCGGCGACGGCCGCCGACTGCCCGTGCGGCAGCCCGAGGAAGACGATGTCGTGCCCGGCCAGCACCTCGGGGGTGGTCGGCTCCAGCACCCGGTCGGCCAGCGGCAGCAGGTGCGGCTGGAGCTCACCGAATCTCGTCCCGGCATTCGACCCGCCGGTCAGCGCCCCGATCTCGATCTCCGGATGCCCGAGCAACAGACGCAGCACCTCCCCGCCCGCATACCCACTGGCGCCGGCGACGGCGACTCGCAATGCCATGATGATCCCTCCTAGGACTCGGCATGAATATACGCATCACGGAACATTCATGCAAGAAGTCCTCACGGTGGAACCGCCAAGTGCTTGACCGCCCGACGCGGGCGGTGAAACCGTCCCCAGGTGACCGATTCCGTAGATGAAACGACTTTGGCCCGACCGGACGACCGGGCCGCGTCCGTTCTGCGCTTCGCGGTGGAACTCATCGCCTGGGTGGCGACCCCCTGGGCACTGGCCGACCACTCATGGCTGCTTGCCGTCCTGTCCGTGACTCTCCTGATCGGCCTTCCCACGTGCCTCTCCACTCCTGGCGACAAGGCGCAGGTGATCATCGCGGTACCGGGCTGGGTCACGATCCTCCTGGTACTGCTCCAACTCGTTGCAGCCGTGGTCTCCTCATGGCTGGCCTGGCCCGCATGGGCGGCGGTCCCGGTAACCCTGCTGGCCACTGCGACCCTGGTCACGGAGCGCCGACGCTGGCGGTGGCTGGTCTCCGGGGCACCGACTCGCTAGCACTCAGGGACAGGAGCGTGGCACAGCCCGGCGGTCGGCACCCCACGAGCGTGCGCGTCTCCGTCAAGTCGGAACAGGCTGACGCCCCGCCGGCCGCATGTCAACCAATGATTGACACAAGTGCGAATGGCAACCTACGGTTGACACATGACGATTCCCGTACGGCTCGACGACCTGATCGACGCCATCAAGAAGGTGCACCCCGACGCCCTGGACCAGCTCTCCGGTGCCGTCATCGCCGCCGATCACCTCGGCGACCTCGCCGACCATCTGATCGGCCACTTCGTGGACCAGGCCCGGCGCTCCGGCGCCTCCTGGACCGACATCGGCAAGAGCATGGGCGTGACCCGGCAGGCCGCCCAGAAGCGCTTCGTGGCCAAGGATCCGGGCGAGCCCGGCGACCTCGACCCGAGCCAGGGCTTCGGCCGCTTCACCGACCGGGCCCGCCAGGCGGTGGTGGCCTCGCAGGAGGAGGCCCGCTCCGCCGGGAACCACGAGATCCGCGCCGAACACCTGGCACTCGGTCTGCTCACCGTCCCCGAGTCGACCGGCACCCGGGCGCTGGCCGCCCAGGGCGTCACGCCCGAGGCGGTCCGTGCGGCCGTCAGCGTCGTCCTGCCCGCACCGGTGGCGGACGTGCCGGGGCTGATCCCGTACGACGCCGGCGGCAAGAAGGCGCTGGAGCTGACGTTCCGTGAGGCGCTCCGGCTCGGCCACAACCACGTGGGCACCGAGCACATCCTGCTCGCCCTGCTGGAGCTGGAAGGGACGGACGGGCTGCTCGGCCGACTCGGCGTCAGCAAGGCGGCCACCGAGCACTTCGTTCTCGAACAGGGCTGACTCGGCGGGGAGATCAGGAAGGCTGACGTCCATGGTTTCAGTAGTGCAGAACGTGGCGATCGACTGTGCGGACGCCTATGAGCTGGCCCGGTTCTGGAGCGAGGTGACCGGCCGTCCGATGGATCCGGAGGACGCACCGGGTGCCCGGGAGACCCAGGTGCTGCTGGCGGAGGGCCCGGTGCTGTACTTCAACCAGGTGCCCGAGCCCAAGACGGTCAAGAACCGGCTCCATCTCTGCCTGCGCCCCGAGACCTCGCGCGAGCAGGAGGTGGAACGGCTGCTGGGCCTCGGGGCCACCCTGGTCGCCGATCGCCGGAATCCCGACGGCTCCGGCTGGGCGGTCCTTGCCGACCCCGAGGGCAACGAGTTCTGCGTGCTCCGCAGCGAGTCCGACCGGGCTGCCATGACACCGCAGCCCTAGTTCTTGACCGCCCGGAGCAGCACGAACTTCGGGTCGCTGCTGACCACCTGCGAGTTGCCGAACAGCCGGCGCAGCTTGACGTGGTAGCCGAGGTGCCGGTTGCCGATCACCCAGAGCTCGCCGCCGGGGCGCAGCGCGTTCTTCGCCGTGGTGAACATCCGCCAGGCGGTGGCGTCGGTGGTGGCCTGGTGGGTGTGGAACGGCGGGTTGTTGAGCACCAGGTCGAGCGAGTCGGGCTCGGCGTCGGCCAACGCGTCGCCGACCGTGAACTCGGCCTTCGCGGCCGGGCCGAGCGCCGCCCGGAAGGTGGCCTCGGCGGAGGTCACGGCCTGGTACGACTCGTCCACGAAGAGCAGCTCGGCCTCCGGGTTGGCCAGCGCGGCAGCGGTGCCGACCACGCCGTTGCCGCAGCCGAGGTCGGCGATCCGCTTCGGCCCGGTGGTGGCCGGGAGGTGGGCGAGCAGGAAGCGGGTGCCGATGTCGAGGCGTTCGGCGCAGAAGATGCCCGCGTGGTTGGTGACGGTCCGTCCGGAGACCGGGCCGACGTCGGTGGGGAGGGTGTAGCTGATCGGCCAGGGGCTGACGGTCCTGGGCAGCGCCGGATCCGGCGTGCAGTGGATCAGCCGGGCCTTCCTGACGGCCAGTGAGGTCTTCGTCGGGCCGAGGATCCGCTCGAACAGGTGCAGGGTGGAGGTATGGATCTCGGTCACCATGCCGGCCCCGATCACCACCGTGCCCGCGTGCACTGAGGGGGCCAGCCGGTGCAGCTGGTCCTCCAGCAGCGCCAGGCTCTTGGGCACCCGGACCAGCAGCACGTCGATCCGCTCCGGCGGCGGGTCCTGAGTGGTGAGCAGCTCGACCGCGCCCGGCTCGGCACCGTTGCGGGCCAGGTTCTCGGCGGTGGCCCGGCGGCCGAGCCAGGAGTCGGAGATCTGGGTCGGCCGGTGCGCGGCCAGCGCGGTGGCCAGGGCGCCCCAGCGGTCGCCGAGCACCACCACCCGCCCGCTCAGGTCCACCGGCGGTGCGCCGTCGATGCCGTGCAGCTGCCGGAGCAGGTACTCGTCGGCAGCGTCCCAGGCCCGGAGGCGGTCGCGCGGATCCTCGGGGAAGCGGCTCAGCTCGAACTCGCCCCATGACGTCGTGAAACTTTCCATCGTCTGCCCAGGCTATCCGAGCCGGGCCAGGTCGATCCGCGCCGCCACCGGCAGATGGTCGCTGAGGGTCGGTGGCAGGGTCCAGCTGCCCGTCACGGCCGCGCCCCGGGTCAGCACGTGGTCGATCCGGGCCAGCGGGAAGCTCCGGGGCCAGCTGAACTCCCGGCGTCCCCCTTCGCCCAGCAGGCCGGTGAGCGGCGCCAGACCCCGGTCGTCCAGGGTGCCGTTGAGGTCGCCGAGCAGGATCACCCGGGGCAGCGGTTCGGCCGCGAGGACGGCGGCCAGCAGCCGGGCGCTCTCGTCCCGGCGGTCGGTGCCGTAGCCGCCCGGGCCGAGCCGGACCGAGGGCAGATGGACCACGTACACCGCCGTCTCACCCTGCTCGGTGTGCAGGGTGGCGCGCAGGGCCCGGCGCCAGTCGGCGGTCAGACCGCGCGGCTTGAGGTCGACCGGCCGGATGTCGGTGAGCGGATACCTGGACCAGAGTCCGACGGTGCCCTCGACCGCGCGGTAGGGGCGGTCGGCGCCGAGCACGTCCTGGTAGTCGGCGAGCCGCTCCGGGAGCAGCTCCTCCAGCGCGACCAAGTCCGCACCGCTGTCGGCCAGGGTCCGGGCGGTGCCGGCCGGGTCGGGGTTGGCGTCGTCCACGTTGTGCTGAACCACCGTCAGCCCGCCGCCACCACCGCCGTCGCCGCCGTCGGTCGGGAGGAACAGCGCCGCCCAGACCAGAGCCGCGAGCCCGATCGCCAGGCCCGCCGTGGCGGACCGGCGGAGCAGCGCGAGCAGCAGCAGGACCGGCACGGCGAGCCCGAGCCAGGGCAGGAAGGTCTCCAGCAGGCTGCCCAGCCGTCCCGGCCGGTTGGGCAGCAGCCAGGGCCACAGCAGCAGCGCCGTCACCAGTACGGCCGTCCCGGCCACCAGTCGTCCTCGCCGCCATATCTCCGCGTTCACAGCTGACAGGAGGTCAGGAACGGGCGGGCCGGTTCCGGCCGGGGCGGGTAACGTCCGGTCCATGTCGACCACGCTGTACGGCACCGCCGTCACGCTGCGCCCCGCCACCGCCGAGGACGTCGCCCCGCTGGCCGCGATCCGGGCCACCCCGGAGGTGTTCGCCCGCTGGCGCGGTACGGGCGACCTGCCCGCCGAGGTGGCCGAGGACCTGGCCGACCCGGGGACCGAGGTGTTCGCGATCGAGCACGCGGGCCGGGTGGTCGGCGCCGTCCAGTGGCACGCGGAGAACGAACCGGACTACCGGCACGCGGGCATCGACATCTTCCTCGACCCAGCCGTGCACGGCCAGGGCTTGGGCACCGACGCCGTCCGCGCTCTGGCCAGACACCTCACCACCACGCTGGATTTCCACCGCCTGGTGATCGACCCGGCCGCCGACAACACCGCCGCGATCCGCTGCTACGCCAAGGTCGGCTTCCGCCCGGTCGGCGTCATGCGGGCCTACGAACGCGGCGCGGACGGTGCCTGGCACGACGGCCTGCTGATGGACCTGCTCGCGGAGGAGGTGACCTGACCGCCGGTCACCCGACCAGCGGATGAGCCGCCTGGTACGCGAGCCGCTCGTCGGCCTGCGGGAAACCGAGCTCCAGCAGCAGTTCCCCCGCCGGTTCGTACCGGGCGGCCTCGGCGTCCACCGTGAGCTCCGGCCAGACCTCGGCGAAGCCGGCCAGCAGCCGGCCCGCTACGTCGTGCACCAGCCGCAGGTGGGCCACCAGCCGGGGCGGGGCGGCCAGTTCGGCGTACAGGTCCTCCAGGCCGGGCGGGACGTCGTAAAGCAGGGGCTGGCTGATGGTCATACCGATTAGTGTGCACGCATGCTGACTGACGCGATGGTCGACCGGTACCTGCGGCGGCTCGGAGTGGACCGGCCGGGACGGCCCACGGTGGAGGGGCTGTTCGCGCTGCACCGGGCCCATGTCGAGCGGGTCCCGTACGAGAATCTCGAGATCCAGCTGGGCCGGCCGACCACGATCGAGCCGGTCGATTCGGTACGGCGAATCCTCGTCGGGCGGGGCGGGTACTGCTTCCACCTCAACGGGGCGTTCGCCGCGCTGCTGACCGCCCTCGGTTACCAGGTGACGTGGCACGTCGCCGGGGTCCAGACCGACCCCGCCGTCCCGGCCGGGGCGAACGCCAACCACCTGGCGCTGACGGTGGAGTGCGAGGGCGGGCGCTGGTTCGCGGACACCGGTCTCGGCGACGCGCTGCACGAGCCGCTGCCGCTGAGCGAGGGGACGTACCGTCAGGGGCCGTTCACCTTCGGCCTGGCGCCCTCGGCGGCCGAGCCCGGCGGCTGGCGCTTCAGCCACCACCCGCAGGGCTCGTTCCTCGGCATGGACTTCCGTCAGGAGCCCGCCGCCCAGGCCGACTTCCTGGAACGGCACACCTGGCTCTCGACCTCGCCCGACTCCCCGTTCATGGGCCTGACCTGCGCGCAGCGCCGGGATGCCGACGGGACGGACGGGCTGCGCGGCCTGGTGCTGAGCCGCACCGACGCCACCGGACGCACTGAGACCGAACTGCTGGATCCCGCCGAGTGGTTCACCGCCCTCGCGGACGTCTTCGGCCTCACCCTCGCGGAGCTCGGCCGGGCCGACCGCGACCGCCTGTGGCGCAAGGTGCACGCCGCTCACCTGGTCTGGAGCGGTGAGCGGGCGGTCGCGGCCGAGCCGGTCAGCGGGTGACCTGCCAGCTGAGCGAGTCGGTGAGGCCGGACCGCAGTTCGGGGTCACGGACGGCGGTGGTCGGGTCGCTGGCCACGGCGGTGAGCTGGTGCGGGCGACCCTTGGGGCCGGTCAGCTTGAGCTCGGTGAGGGCGAGTGCGGTGCGGTCGCGCAGTGCGGTCAACTCGCGGCCGTCCAGGTACCACCGCAACTGGGTCCCCGGCACCGGCAGTTCGACGCTCAGCCGGTCGGCGGCGGTGAGCTGCGCCGAGGCGGGGGTGGTGCTGGCCAGCGTGCTGGCGTAGCGGTAGAACCCGGCGATCATCGCCTCCCGGCCGGGGAGGTTGAACTCCCGGCCGAGCGATCGCATGATCGAGTTGTCGGTCGGCCGGTACAGCCCCTGCGGGTAGTAGCCGCCGCCCAGGTAGGCGCCCACGGTGCCACCGTCCGGCGAGGTCTGGCCGAGCCAGCGGTACCACTTGGTGTGGCTGCGGCGCAGTTGGGCCGCCGTCTGCTTCGAGATGTTGGCCTCGGCCGGCTCCTTGCCCTGGTAACTCCCCTGGCCCTCGTAGAAGTACTCGTCGGCGAGCAGGCCGAGCGAGTGCCCGGTCTCGTGCACGGCTATCTGTCCGGACTGGGCGTTGCCGCCCGCCACGGTGGCGATGCCGGAGTAACCGAGCGAGGAGACCACGTCGTTGTAGCCCGCGCCGCCGTACTTGGCGCTGTTGGCCACCACGACCACCAGGTCGGCCTGCGGCGCCTTGGCGGCGTACCGCTCCACCGCGTCGGTGTCCACGCAGAGCAGCCGCTCGACGTCGTCGCACCAGAAGTACGAGCCGAGCGCGGTCTGCCGCACGGTGGCCTTGTCCGGGTCGCCGCTCACCCCGGACTCCGCCGAAACCGCCTCCACCGCCCAGACGTTGAACAGGCCGCGGTAGGTCTTGTACGGCTCGACGGCCGAGATCTGCTGCCACTTGGCGGTGGCGTCGGCCAGGAACTTCGTCTGCTGGTCAGCGGTGTAGCCGTCGCCGATCATCACGATGTCGAGCTTGGCGGCGGTGGCGCCGCTCTGCACGATCGGGGTCACCGTGCCGTCCCCGGTCACCCCCGCCGCTGCCGAGAGCGCGGGCGGGGCGGTGAACGGGGAGGTCGCCGGGGCCTCGGCCCGGGAGATGGTGCCGTCCTCGGCGAAGCTCTCGACCTGGTGGCCGGGACGGGTCACCGGAGCGGGGGCCGCCGCGACGGGTGTGCTGCCGAGCGCGGCCAGGGCGAGCGCGCCGGCCAGGGCGAGGGTGCTGATTCTGCTGCGGTGCACGAGGGTCCTCCCGGGAAGTTAAGTTGACGGTTAATCAGACTTAATCGGTGAGTTAATGTAGGCCACCCACCGGGGCCCCGACAATGGGGCGGACCGCACTGGCAGACACCACCGGCGGATGACCTGGGAGGACGTGGGCATGACGGTCCGGACCGACGCCGCAGCCATCGGGCAGCGGCTGCAACAGCTGCGCCGGGAACGCGGGTTGACCCAGCGGGCACTGGCCGGCGACGGGTACACCGCCGCGTACGTCTCCACCCTGGAGGCCGGCCGGGTCCGCCCCTCCGAGACCGCCCTGCGCTACCTCGCCGAGCGGCTCGGCGTCACCCAGGACGAGCTGGCCACCGGCCGTCCCGCCCAGCTGGCCACCGAACTGCGGCTCGCCCTGACCGAGGCCCAGGCCCTGCTCGCGGCCGGACGGCCGGGCCCGGCGGCCGAGGGCTTCGCCGCCGTGCTGGAGCGGGCCGAGCGCGAGGAGGTGGCCGCCGTCCGCTCTGCCGCCCTGCTCGGGCTCGGCGAGTGCGCACTGGAGAGCGGGCGGCTGGAACAGGCCAGGGAGCACTTCGAGGCGGCCGAACAGCTGCTCGCCGACCAGCCGCTGCCACAGCGCGCCGCCGCCGTCCGGGGCCGCGCCGTGGCCTACCTGCTCTCCGGCGAACTCCGGTACTCCTGCTACCTGCTGGAGACCGCGATCGACCAGCTGAACGCCGCCGGGCTGCCCGACCCGGACGCCCTGCTGCTGCTCTACGCCGCCGTGATCGGCCCGTACATGGACATGGGCGCGCACACCCGCGCCGCCCAGGCCGCCGAAATGGCGCTCGCGCTGGCCCCCACCGCCACCGACCCGGCGCTGGTCGCCGGGCTGCACCGGAGCGTCGCCCGGACCCTGATCGCGGCCGGCCGGATCACCGAGGCGGACGCCTCGCTCGCCCGCGCCCAACAGCTCTACCAGCGGCTCAGGCTCAGCTCCGACCTGGCCAAGTGCCACTGGATGCGCGGCTACGTGCACGCCCAGGCAGGCCAGTTGGATCAGGCCGAGCACGAACTACGCACCGCCCGCCAGATGCTGACCGTCCAGCAGGCCGAACTCTTCACCCATCAGGTGGACGTGGAGCTCGCCGACGTGCTCCGCCGCCGGGGCCGCCTCCAGGAGGCGGGCCACCTGCTGCACGCCCTGCTCGACCGCCTCGGCCCGCACCGGGGCGCCGTGCACGCCGCCGGGGCGCACCGCCTGCTCGGCCTGATCGCCGAGGAGCAGGGCACCCCGGAGGACGCCGAGGAGCACTACGTCCGCGCCCTCTCGCTGCTCGAACAGACCGGCGCCGCAGGCGATCTGGCCGACCTCTGCCGCCTGCTCGGCGACCTCTACCGCCGCACCGGCCGGACCGACCTGGCCCTCGACGTCTACCGCACCGGCCTGGGCCACCGGGCCGCCCCCGGCACCACCACCCTCGGCCCCGGCCCGGCCCAACCGCCGGTCGGTCTAGGCACAGAGGGAGCCGACCAGTAGCCCCATCAGCGCCTTCTGCTGGACCGCACCCTTGGTGTGGTCGTACGGGACGTACGAGACGCTGACCTGCCGGCGGCCGTCCGCCGTGCCGACCATCGCGGTCTGGAAGCCCTTGGTGCTGCCGGTGTGGCCCCAGAGCGGCCCGCACGGCGAGTCCATCCGCTGCAGACCGAGCCCGTAGCCGACGCCGGGGCGGACCGTCTCGGTGCGCAGCAGCTCGGCTTGCTCGGCGGGGCGCAGGAGTTCGCCGCCGAGCAGGGCGGACTGGAAGCGGTTCAGGTCGGCGGTGGTGGAGAGGCCTGACCCGGCCGCGCCGACGGCGGAGGGGTTGAACTCGGTGACGTCGGCCGGGCCTTCCGGCAGGTCGAAGTAGGCGTGTGCGTGCGGGCCGGAGATCCGGGCGGAGTCCCGGGGGAAGTCGGTGTGCTGCAGGCCGAGCGGGCGGACGATCCGGTCCCGGACCTCCTGCTCCCAGCGGTGGCCGGTGACCTGCTCCACGAGCATCGAGGCGATCACGTAGTTGGTGTTGGAGTACTCCCAGCGCTCACCGGGCTGGAAGCGTACGGGCATCGCCGCGGCCAGCGCCGCCAACTCGCGCGGCTGGTAGCCGTCCCAGCGACCCTCGGCCACCCAGCGGCGAATCGACTCCTCGTCGGTGAAGGCCAGGTCGGGGTGCTTGGTGAAGTCGGCCAGCCCACTGGTGTGGTTGAGCAGCCGGCGGACCGTCACCCCGGCGCCGCCGGGCAGCAGGCCGGGCAGGTGCTGCTCCACCGTGTCGCTGAGCGCAAGCCGTCCCTCGCCGACCAGTTGGAGCACGATGGTGGCGACGAAGGGCTTGGTCACGCTGCCGATCCGGAACCGCCCCTGCTCGGCCACCGGCCGCCCGCTGCCCAGCTCGCTCACCCCCGCGCCGCCACGCCACACCGTGCGCCCGTCCTGCCGGAGTTCGGCGATCGCGGAGGTGGCGCCGGCGGCGACCAGGCTGTCCAACCCACCCTGCCAGGTGTCCGCACCAGCCACGACCGAGGCCGAGGCAGTGGGCGCCGCACCGATCACCATCGCACCGGCCAGCACGCCAGCAGCAATCCGCAGCATCCCAACAGCACCCATGGCTACCTCCCGTTCCCCGCGTCGGGCCCCTCCCGACACCGAGAACTCTGCCGCCCGGAGCACCGCCCCGCCCTCCCCCACCGGCGTGAACGGCCTCCCTCCCGAGAGTGAGCAGCCGTCAGGCGAACAGCCGCAGCCGCTGCGCCGCCACCCCCACCCGGACGGTCTGACCCCAGCTCAGCTGGAGCGCGTCCGACTCCACGCCGTCCCCGAAGGCGATCAGCCGGTCCGACTCGACCGTCAGGGTCAGCCCCTCACCGAGCGCCAGCAGGCCCTGCACCTGCTCGGTGCCGGTGGCGGGCGAGGGCCAGGCCTCCCGGACGAACCAGGCCACCGCGGCGGCGGTCGGCCCGGGCAGCGGCAGCGCGCTGCCCCGCTCCAGTGCGGCCGAGCGGCACCACCCCGTCGCCCCCGTCCCGGTGCCGACCAGCACACCCGAGGAGGCCTGTGCCTCCTCCGGCCCGTCCCCGGCGGCGAGCCGGTAGCGGGAGGTCTGGTGGCCGCTCTGGCCGAGGTAGATCTCGTTCAGGGCGAGCAGCCGCTGGGTGTCGTCGGCGACCGCCTCCACCATCGTGCGCTCCTCCAACTGCCGTTCACCGTCCGGCCCGACGGCGGCCCGCAGCAGCCGTCCGGTCTGGTCCGGCCGATGCCGGACCAGCACGCCGGGGTTGCGGCCCGGCTCGGTGTCGATGCCGATCACCGGCTGGCCGGAGAGGTACTTGGCGGCGTTGGCCACCAGCCCGTCCTGACCGACCACGACCACCAGGTCCTCGGGGCTGAACAGGAAGCGGTCCAGGTCGGCGCGCTCCACCCGGCTGCGCCGCCAGTCCAGCGGCACCGCGCCGGCCACTTCGGCGAGCGCCGCCAGCGAACGGTGGTGGCGCTCCTCCACCTCCGCCAGCGAGCGGCCGCGCGAGCCGGTGAAGAACGACGCCTGTCCGCGCGAGCCGTGCCGGGCGAGCAACTCCTCGTACTCGGTGCGGCGGTGCACCAGCACCACCCGGGGTGCCAGGCTCACCGGTCGGCACTCAGCCTGGTCAGCAGGCCGGTCAGCACGTCGGGGGTGAGCGTGATGCTGTCGATGTTCGGCAGGTGCTCGGCCAGCCTGATCAGCGCGAGTGCCCGCAGCACCTCGGGGCCTGCCTGCTGGTGCGCCGCCAGCCAGGCGGCCTCGGCCTCGGCCTTTGCGGCGCCGAGGTCCCGGTCGGAGTCGGCCTGCGCACTGGCCAGGATCCGGGCGGCCTCCGCCTCGGCGGCGGCGAGCCGGGTCCGGCGGACCGCCTCGGCCTCGGCCCTGATGCCGTCGGCGGCCGCGTTCTGCTCGGCCAGCCGGCGGGCGTTCGCGCCCTGCTGCTCGACCAACTGCTCTTCCCTGCGGGCGAGTTCGATCTGGCTGGCGAGCTCGTTCTCGGCGATCGCGCGCTCCCGCTCGACCGCCACCGCCCGCCGCTCGTACGTAGCCGCATCGGCGTCCTGCTGGACCTGCTCGCGGGTCGGGGTACGCAGCGCGCGCTCCATCTCGGCCTCGGGCCGCAGCGCGGTGATCCGCACCGCGACCACCGAGAGCCCGGTCTCGGACAGGCGCCGCTCGTCGACCAGGCCCTCACTGATCCGGTTCCGCAGCGCGGTGATGCCGTCGGCCAGCGCCTCGGCGAGCGAGGTGCGGGCGATCAGCTCCAGCGCGTACTGCTGGGCGATGTCGGTCAGCAGCGTGCCGAGCTGGTCGAGCGGCTCGGCCCGCCAGCGACCGGTGTCGGGGTCGATGCCGAAGTCCACCCGGGTCGCGGCCACCGCAGCGTCCACGATCCGGTAGGTCACGGCGGCCTGGACGGTGAGGTCCTGGAAGTCCGCAGTAGTGGCGTGGAACAGCATCGCCAACTCGCGGTCGTCGGCCGGCACTTCGGATATCGCGGCGGTGCGCGGCCGGAACCAGAACGCCAGCCCGGTGCCGTCGTGGGCGAGCTGCCCCCGGCGCAGGTGCCGTACGTGCGAGGTCGGTGCGGCCCGCAGATGCCGGAAGCCGAAGCGCCTGGTGATGTCGGCCATGGAGTCCCCCTCTGGACAGCTTTAATCGTCCCCATGACGATAAGGGCTCGACCCCTTTATCGTCAATAGGACGAAAATAGCCCTCTCAGCCCATCGGGTCGTCCTCGCCGTACGGCCGCAGCCGCAGCGTCCTGGCATCCGCCTCGCGGATCTCCTCGGCCCTACCCACCAGCTGCTCCAGGTTGTCCCGGCCCGCGTGGATGAACCGACCGTGCAGCGCGTCGAACCGCCCCCGGGCCGCGTCCACCGTGACCGCCACCATGTACGGGATGCTCCCCCAGGCCTTCATGTCCTGGAACATCGGCATGCCGGCCGTCATCTCGGTCTGCACCGCGCCCGGGCTGATGTCGAGTACCACCACGTGGTGCTCGGCCAGCGAGTCGGCGATGTTGTCGGAGAGCTGGAGCAGCGCGCCCTTGGAGGTGGCGTACGCGGTGTAGTGCCCGTCCGGCCGCAGCGCGAACCCGGAGTTGAGGTTCACCACCCGGCCCCGGCCGCGCTCGACCATCCCCGGCAGCACACTGCGCAGCAGGTTGTACGGGCCGCGCAGGTTGGTCTCCACCACCTTCCACCACTGGGACGGGTCGGTCTCCCAGACCGGCACCTCCTCCCGGTCCACCTGACCGGCGTTGTTGACCAGCAGGTCGACCGGCCCGAGGTCGCGCTCGACCGCCCGGACCGCCTCCCGGACGGCACCCGGCCTGGTCACGTCCGCCGTCACGGCGACCCCGCGCGCGCCGTGCCGCACACACTGCCTGAGGGTCTCCACCAGCGTCGTGTGGTTGCGGCCGACCAGCCCCACCGCCATCCCCTCGGCGGCCAGCCCGATGGCGATCTCCCGCCCGATCCCGCGGCCCGCCCCGGTGACCAGCGCGACCTGTCCTGCGAGTGATCCCGTAGGCATGCGTACGTGCTCCCTCCTCGACTGCTCCGTATTCTTCGGGCCGTCCGGCCACCCGAGTTGGATCACGGGGGCCGACCGGGCCGCTTGTCATCCGATCGGCTCAGCATTCGTACCCGCAGCACCCGACGAAGATCACATCCCGGACCGGAGATGAACTCGTCGGTAGCCGGGTAGTACCGTCGTCCGGGCGGCACGTACGGCCACGACACCGGCGCGCCTCCGCTGTTACGCATGCTGGGCACCCCCAGCTCCACCGTGAAGAGGGCAACTGAGTGAGTGACATCGCGCGCGTCGGAGTAGTCGGCTGCGGCCTCATGGGGTCGGGCATCGCTGAGGTCTTCGCCCGCTCGGGCCTGGACGTGCTGGTCTCGGAGGCCAGTGGAGAGGCCCTGGAGCTCGGCCGGACCCGGCTCGGCAACTCGCTCGCCACCGCCGTCCAGCGCGGAAAGCTGACGGACGAGCAGCGCGCCGAGACCCTGTCCCGGATCGCCTTCACCACCGACCTGGGCGACTTCGCCGACCGCGACCTGGTGGTCGAGGCGGTGGCGGAGCAGGAGGAGATCAAGAACAAGATCTTCCAGACTCTGGACCAGGTGATCGAGCGCCGGGATGCCATCCTGGCCTCCAACACCTCCTCGATCCCGATCGTGAAGCTGGCCTCCGCCACCTCCCGCCCGGAGCAGGTGATCGGCCTGCACTTCTTCAACCCCGCCCCGGTCCAGCGCCTGGTCGAGGTCATCCCGACCCTCACCACCTCCGCCGAGACCACCGCGAGGACCGAGAACTTCGCTGTCCAGGTGCTCGGCAAGGAGCCGATCCGGGCCCGCGACCGGGCC
The DNA here is from genome assembly GCF_001424875.1 of Kitasatospora sp. Root107. Classification (GTDB taxonomy): domain Bacteria; phylum Actinomycetota; class Actinomycetes; order Streptomycetales; family Streptomycetaceae; genus Kitasatospora. The sequence continues at coordinate 135,945 of NZ_LMCT01000002.1, forward strand.
GGCTTCGTGGTCAACGCCCTGCTGGTGCCGTACCTGCTCTCGGCCGTCCGGATGTTCGAGTCCGGCGTCGCCACCGCCTCCGACATCGACAAGGGCATGGAGGCCGGCTGCGCCCACCCGATGGGCCCGCTCCGCCTCTGCGACCTGATCGGCCTGGACACCATCCTGTCCATCGCCGACTCGATGTACGACGAGTACAAGGAGCAGCTCTACGCCGCCCCCCCGCTGCTCTCCCGGATGGTCGACGCCCGCCTGCTGGGCCGCAAGTCCGGCCGCGGCTTCTACGACTACACCGCGAGCGCCTGACCCCACCCCCGTACCGGGATCGGTACGGGGCCCTGTCACGCGCGCCTTACTGCGGTGCGGGCGGCTCCTGGGTGCCGAGCTGTTCGTTGAGCTTCTGCTGCGCGGTGTCGACCTGGCCGCTGTACTTTCCGCCGGTCTTCTCGTCGACCGCGTCGCCCGCCTTGTCGACTCCCGTCCGCACGGTGTCCTCGTGGCCCTTGATCATGCTCTTCAGCTTTTCGAACACGGCTCGGTCCTTCCTGTGCAGCGATCGGACCCTCCAAGGATCACCGCTGCCCCCGCCGACCGCATCCGCAGGCAGCTTCGGTGAAGAGTCACCGTCAGAAATTTACCTCCCGGGTCTACCCGCGTAAACCAGTGGCCCCCCATGATGGCGGAGCGCATCCACCCGACTCCCCCGGGTGGTCCAACTCCCCTGTCGAGTACTGGAGTTCGCCATGTCCCGAGTTCGTCGCGCCGCCGCTGCGGCCGGTGCCGTCATGCTGGCCTCGGCCACCCTGTTCGGCATCGCCGCCCCCGCCCAGGCCGCCCTGCCGACGCCCGTGTCGGCCGCCACCGCCCGGACCTACCTGGCCTCGCTCACCGTCGCCGCCGACTCGCACGCCTCGACCTACGACCGTGCGCTCTTCCCGCACTGGAGCACCGTCTCCGGCTACTGCGACACCCGCGAGACGGTGCTCAAGCGGGACGGCGTCAACGTGGTCACCAGCTCCACCTGCGCCGCCACCTCGGGCTCCTGGTACAGCCAGTACGACGGCATCACCGAGACCGCATCCAGTGACATCGACATCGACCACATGATCCCGCTCGCCGAAGCCTGGCGCTCCGGCGCCTGGGCCTGGACCACCGCCCAGCGGCAGGCCTTCGCCAACGACCTGACCCGGCCCCAGCTGATCGCGGTGACCGACAACAGCAACCAGAGCAAGAGCGACCAGGACCCGGCCACCTGGCTGCCGCCGCGCACCGCGTACCGCTGCACGTACGTGCGCGCCTGGGTGCAGGTGAAGTACTACTACCACCTCACCATCGACAGCGCCGAGAAGTCCGCCCTGACCTCGGTGCTGAACGGCTGCTGAGGGAAAGGAGATCGGGGGCGCGGGCTCCCACAAGCCCACGCCCCCGATCGACCGCCCGTCAGGCCTGCCACTGCCAGGAGGCCGCCGGTCGGTACTCCGCTGCGGCCCGGACCGCCGTGGCGTCCTGAAGCGCCGTCAGCCGGCGCAGCACCAGGATCGCCGGCACCGCCGCGACCACGTCCACCAGGTCGGCCACCAGGGTCACCCCGAAGCCGGTGACGTACGCCTCCGGCGTCTCCGCAGCGCTGAGGAGCCGCTGGGCGGCCTGGCCGACGGCCAGCGACAGCAGCCACGCCGCCCACCAGAGGCGCAGCACCAGCTCCGAGCCCCACGGATCACCCTTCGGTGCGCTCGCCCGCCAGCAGTCCCGGGCGATCTGGAACGGGAACCAGAACGAGACCACCGGGACGATCCAGCCCCAGACCACCCAGCCCGCACCCCGACGGTGCGGGGCCTGCGGGGCCAGCAGCTCGGCGTTCTTCCGGATCCGGACGAACCAGCAGGCGAAGACCACGCCGGCGGCCACCAGCGCCACGACCTCCAGCATGGACGTTCCCGCCCACACCACCGCGTTGTTGACCGCGACGTCCTCGGACAGCCCCGGCTCGTCGACGAGCCGCTGGTAGTCACCGCGGACCACGAAGGCCATCGCGGCGTCCAGCAGGTCGGCGAGCGCCACCACCCCGACCAGGATCGAGGCCGCCACCGCGAGGCCGCGCGGCGACCGATACGCCGTCAGGGCGGGTGGCGGGCCCTGCCACTGGGGCGGCTGCGCGGTGGTGGTGCCGTCGGAGTGCATGATCGGAGGTGTCCAGTCTGTGGTGCCCACCGGGTGGCGGGATCGCAGCGGACATCGGACCATAGCTCCCGGCCGGATTTCCAAACGTTATCCGTCAGCTGTTGATGCTGAAACTGTCGCCGTAGACCTTCCACTTGAGCGGCGGGTTGAGGTCGAAGTTCTTCGCCTTCAGGAAGACCCGCTGGGCGGTGTCCACCCGACTGGTGTCGCTGTGCGCCTCCTCCTGCTGCATGGCCCACTTCCGGGCGTCCAGGAAGGCGTTCAGGTAGGTGGTCTCGTCGCCGCCCTGGGCCGGGGTCTTGGCCTTGGCCAGGGCGCGCTTGCGGATCGAGCCGAAGCTGGTGGAGTCGCCGCCGTTGCCGTGCATCACGATGGCGTCGTAGTACGCGAACTGGCCCAGCGCGCGCAGGCCGTCGGCCTTGCCCTGCTTGACCGCCGGGTTGAAGTAGACCCGGTCGCGCTCGTGGTTCTGGGCCTGCTGGAAGGTCGAGTCCTTGGCGGCGGTGGCCCAGTCGCGCTCGAAGGCGGAGCCGAGGCCGGCGTGCGATTCGGTGCCGTCCACCTTGCGCAGCGCGGGCAGGTACTTGGCGAGCACGTTGCCCGGCTTGACCTCGGTGTAGTACTCGACCAGGTCGAGCATGTCGCCGGTGCCGGAACAGAAGCCGATGATGCCCGCGGTGTAGCCACGGCCGTCGCCGATGTCCTCGATGTACTTGTACTGGGACTTCCAGTCCAGCGAGGAGTTCTCCGCGCTGGAGACCAGCTTCATCGCGATCTCCTTCTTCGCGGGGTCGTCCAGCCCGACGGCGGCGGCCTGCGAGGTACCGCCGAGCAGGGTGAGGGAGACGGTGGCGGCCAGCAGGCCGGTGATGGCGGTGCGACGGTTCAGCGCGTGCATGGGGGCGCTCCGTAAGCCGGGGAAATTAGGAAACTTTCCTAACTGACGAAGATTGAAGCGCGCCCACCACCCGCACCGCAAGAGCCAAGCCACAACTCACACCAAAACTCCAGCAGTTGGACCCAGAACGAAAGCAGGGCCCCACCCCCGGCGAACCGGGGACAGGGCCCTGCTGACCTGCACAGACAGCCGTCAGGCGCCGCGCAGCACCGCACCCGTACGGGACGCGGCGACTGCCACCGCCGACTCGCGGGCGGCCGTGGCCTCGTCCGCCGTCAGCGTCCGGTCGGTGGCCCGGAACCGCAGCGTGTACGCCAACGACTTCTTGCCCTCGCCCGCCTGCTCGCCGGTGAAGACGTCGAACAGCCGGAGGGACTCCAGCAGTTCGCCCGCCCCGTCGCGCAGCGCGGTCTCCACCTCGGCGGCGGGGACGGCGGCGTCGACGATCAGCGCCACGTCCTGGGTGGCCACCGGGTAGCCAGAGACCGGCGGGCCCGAGACCCGGCCGGACAGGTCGGCGCCCAGCAGGTCCAGGTCGACCTCCATCGCGCAGGTGCGCTCCGGCAGGTGCAGCGCCTTGATGACCCGCGGGTGCAGCTCACCGGCGTGGCCGACCACGGTGCCGGCCACCGAGAGCTCGGCGCACCGGCCCGGGTGCCACGGCGCGTACTGCGCCTGGCGGACCGTCAGTTCGACCCCGGCGGCGCGGGCCACCGTACGGGCCGCCTCGACGGCATCCGCCCAGGAGGCGCCGGCGCCCTTGCCCCACCAGCCGGACGGCAGCCGCTCGCCGGCCAGCGCGACGGCGACCCGGCGCGGCTGGTGCGGCAGGGCCGCGTCCAGCTCGGCCAGCTGCTCCGCGCTCGGACGGCGGTCGACGGGCAGTCGCGGCGCCACGGACAGCTCCGCCTTGGGCAGGAAGACCGTGCCCATTTCGAAGATCGCCAGATCGGTGTTGCCCCGGCCGATGTTCCGCCGCAGCGCACCGAGCAGGCCCGGCAGCAGCGAGGTGCGGAGCGAGGGCTCCTCGTCGCTGAGCGGGTTGACCAGCTTGACGGTCCGTCGGCGGGCGTCGCCCGCGTCCAGGCCGAGCGCGTCCAGCGCGGCCTCACCGATGAACGGGTAGTTGTTCACCTCGACGAAGCCCGCACCGGCCAGCACCACGCCGGTCCTACGGTGGAAGCGCTGAGCCTCCGTCAGACCCCGGCCCGGCGGCACCATCGGCATCCGGGCGGGGACGTTGTCGTACCCCTCCAGCCGGATGACCTCCTCCGCCAGGTCGTACGGGTCGGTCAGGTCGGGCCGCCAGCTCGGCGGGGTGACCTCGAGGATGTCGGCGCCCGCGACGGTGGCACCGATCTCCTGCAGACGCCGGGTGACGGTCTCGCGGCCGTACTCGGTGCCCGCGACCCGGTCCGGCAGGTCCGCGTGGATCGCGATGGTGCGCACCGGGTGCGGCGCTGCGATGTCGGTGACGCCCGCCTCGGCGGTGCCGCCGGCGATCAGCACCAGCAGGTCCACCGCGCGCTGCGCGGCGGCCCGGGCGGCCTCCGGGTCGACGCCGCGCTCGAAGCGCTTGGACGCCTCGGAGGGCAGCTTGTGCCGCTTCGCCGCACGGGCGATGGTGACCGGCTCGAAGTGCGCGGCCTCGATGATGATCTCGGTCGAACCGGTGGTGACACCGGTCTCCGGGTCCGTCACCGGGTCGACGATCTCGGTCGAGGCGCCGCCCATGACACCTGCCAGCCCGATCGGGCCGGAGTTGTCGCAGATCAGCAGGTCCTCGGCGGAGAGCTTGCGCTTGACGCCGTCCAGCGTGGTCAGGGTCTCGCCCTCGGCCGCGCGGCGGACCTGGATCGGCCCGTCCACCCGGCTGCGGTCGTACGCGTGCAGCGGCTGACCGACCTCCAGCATCACGTAGTTGGTGATGTCGACGGTCAGCGAGATCGGGCGGATGCCCGACTTCTGCAGCCGGCGCTGCAGCCAGAGCGGCGACTGCGCGGCCGGGTCCACACCGGTGACGGTGCGGGCCACGAAGCGGTCGCAGCCGACCGGGTCGGCCACCTTGACCAGGTAGCCGTACGAGTTGGCCGGGGGCACGTCGAGCAGCGCCGGGTCGGCCAGCGGCAGCCCGTACGCGGCGGCGGCCTCGCGGGCCACCCCACGCATGGACAGGCAGTAGCCACGGTCCGGGGTGACCGCAATGTCCAGCACCTCGTCGACCAGCTGGAGCAGCTCGATCGCGTCGGTGCCGGGCTCGTACTCCGGCGGGAGCACGATGATGCCGTTGTGGTCGTCGCCCATGCCCAGCTCGCGGGCGGAGCAGATCATGCCGGCCGAGGTGTGGCCGTAGGTCTGCCTGGCGGCGATCGGGAACGGTCCTGGCAGCACGGCACCCGGGAGCACCACGACCACCTTGTCGCCGACGGCGAAGTTGGTCGCGCCGCAGACGATCTCCTGCGGCTCGCCGGTGCCGTTGGCGTCGCCGACGTTGACGAAGCAGTGCCGGATCGGCTTCTTGAAGCCGGCCAGCTCCTCGATCGAGAGCACCTGACCGACCACCAACGGGCCCTTGAGGTCGGCGCCGAGCTGCTCGACGGTCTCCACCTCGAGACCGGCGCGGACCAGGCGGGCGGCGACGTCGCGGCCGCTCTCACCCGCCGGAAGGTCGACGTACTCGCGCAGCCAGGAAAGCGGGACGCGCATCAGATCTCCATCCCGAACGGGAGGGTGAAGCGGACGTCACCCTCGACCATGTCGCGCATGTCGGCGACGTTGTGGCGGTTCATCAGAATGCGCTCCAGGCCCAGGCCGAACGCGAAGCCGCTGTAGACCTGCGGGTCCACCCCGCAGGCGACCAGCACGCGCGGGTTGACCACGCCGCAGCCGCCGAGCTCGATCCAGCCCTCGGAGGAGCAGGTCCGGCAGGGGCGGTCCGGGTTGCCGACGCTCTCGCCCCGGCAGACGAAGCACTGCAGGTCGATCTCGGCACTCGGCTCGGTGAACGGGAAGTACGAGGGCCGCCAGCGCAGCTCCAGGCCGCCGCCGATCAGCTTCTCGACCAGCAGTTCGATGGTGCCCTTGAGGTCGGCGAAGGTGATGCCCTCGTCCACCGCGATGGCCTCGACCTGGCGGAACACCGGGGTGTGGGTGGCGTCCAGCTCGTCCGTCCGGTAGACCCGGCCGGGGCTCACCGCGTACAGCGGCGGCTCACGGTCGAGCATGGTGCGGATCTGCACCGGGGAGGTCTGGGTGCGCAGCACCACACCGGAGTCGGCGGAGCCGTCCGGGGCCTGGACGAAGAAGGTGTCCTGCATCGACCGGGCCGGGTGGTCCTCGTGCAGGTTGAGCGCGTCGAAGTTGAGCCACTCGGCCTCGACCTCGGGGCCCGAGGCGACCTCGTAGCCCATCGCGACGAAGGTGTCCTCGATCCGCTCGGCCAGCGTGGTGAGCGGGTGCCGGGCGCCACGCGGGGTGCGGTCGTACGGCAGCGTGACGTCCACCGCCTCCTCGACCAGCACGCGGGCGTCCCGCTCCGCCTCCAGCTCGACCTGACGCTTCGCCAGCGCCTGGTTCACCGCGCCGCGGGCCTGGCCGATCAGCTTGCCGGCCGCCGCCTTGGCCTGCGGGGGCAGCGCGCCGATCTCGCGGTTGGCGAGCGACAGGGCCGAACGGTCGCCGGTGTGCGCGACCTTGGCCTGCTTGAGCTCCTCGAGGGTGCCGGCCGTGGCGAAGGCCGCGAGGGCCTCGTCCCGGGCGCGCTCGACCTCTTCGGGCTTGAGTGCCTCGACCTCTACCGGGTCATAGGACTTATTGGGTGCCGACATCGCTATCTTTCCCGTGCTCCTGCTCGTGAAGGGGTGCCTGGCCCTTGCGCTACGCACTGCGTGGCCGGGGCACGGGCAGCCGCTCCCGTGTCTCAGGAAGGGTGTCCGCGGCACAGCCGCGCAGGGCGTCTCACAACGCAAAGGTCGAGTGTAGTCGCAGCCTGCGAACCGCCCGCCGGGCCTGGACTTCCTACAACATGAAGTCGGGCACTCCGGCGGGCAGGATAAATCGGAAGCAGGCGCCGCCGGAGGGCGCCCGGCTGATCCGGATGGTGCCGCCGTGGGCCTCCACGATGCCCTTGACGATGTAGAGGCCGAGGCCGGTGCCGCCGCGCTTGGAGCCGCGCCAGAAGCGGGTGAAGACGCGCGGCATGGACTCCTCCGGAATCCCGCTGCCCTCGTCGCTCACCGTCACCGCCGTCCCTTCCAGGACTCGTTCCCGACCGGCGCTCTCGACCACTTCCTTGGCGGGCGCCACCTCGATCGTGACAGTTCCCTCACCGTGCCGCACGGCATTTTCCAGCAGGTTGGCGAGTACCTGGTCGAGTTTGTCCGGGTCGGCCCAGAGCTGGGTGAGCGGCTGCTCGATCCGGATGTCGAAGCGGTCGGCCGCGATGCCCGCCGCCAGCTTGCCGTCCACGTGCCGTCGGACCGCGGCCGGCAGGTCCACCACCTGCTTGTAGAGCTCCAGCCGGCCGGCGTCGATCCGGGAGATGTCCAGCAGCTCGGCGATCAGGCGGGTGACCCGGTCGGCGTCCGCGTCCACGGTCTCCAGCATCACCCGCTTCTGGCCGTCGGTGAACCGCTCCCACTTGGCCAGCAGCGTCTTGGTGAAGCCCTTCACACTGGTCAGCGGGGAGCGCAGCTCGTGGGCCACGGTGGCGATCAGCTCGGCGTGACTGCGTTCGGTCCGCCGGCGCGCCTCGGTGCCGCGCAGCGCCACCACCACCTGCCGGACCGGACCGCGCGGCTGCTCCCGGACGTACCGGGCGGAGACCAGCACCTCCCGGCTGCCGGGCAGTAACAGATTCCGCTCGGGCTGCCCGGTCCGGATCGGCAGGCCGCCGTACGGGTCCGTCAACGGCCACCAGCGGCGGCCGTCCAGATCCTCCAGCGGCAGTGCCTGCTCCAGTGGCATGCCCAGCACCGCCTCGGGCCGGACGCCGGTCAGCCGGGCGGCGGCCCGGTTGAAACGGACCACCGCGCCGGACGCGTCGGCGACCACCAGCCCGTCCGGCAGGTCGTCCAAGTCCAGTTCGGTGCCGACCATGGGTTGCCCTCCCCTTAGACCCTCCGGGCCTTACCCACCGTGTACGTGCCCCCACTGTCCGACCCTAGCGCCCCTACCCCTTCGCGCGACACCCTCCGGGAGACCGCTGGGCGCGCGCGGAGGCGTACAGGCACACGGCGGCGGCCGTAGCGAGATTGAGGCTCTCGGCGTGTCCGTGGATGGGCACGCGCACCACCTCGTCCGCGAGTGCGCGGGTCTGCTCCGGCAGGCCCCAGGCCTCGTTGCCGAAGACCCAGGCCCCGGGCGCGCCGAGGGTGCCCTCGTCCAGCTCCTGGTCGAGGTCCCGGTCCCCCGCGCCGTCGGCGGCCAGCACCCGGACGCCGGCCTCCCGCAGCCGGGCGACCGCCTCCTCGACCGGCACGCCGACCGCGAACGGCAGGTGGAACAGGCTGCCCACCGAGGCCCGCACCGCCTTCGGGTTGTACGGGTCCACCGAGGCGTCGGTGAGGATCACCGCGTCCGCCCCGGCCGCGTCGGCGGTCCGCAGCACGGTGCCCGCGTTGCCGGGGTCGCGCACGTGCGCCAGCACGGCGACCAGCTGCGGCTTCATCCCGAGCACCTGCTCGAAGGGGGTGTCCAGGAAGCGGCAGAGCGCCACGATGCCCTGCGGGGTGACGGTGTCACAGATCTCGCCGATCACCTCGTCGGTCGCGGTGAGCACCGGCAGGCCCTCGGCCAGCGCCGCGTCCACGATCTCGGCGTGCCGCTCGGCCGCCTCCAGGGTGAGGTAGATCTCCACCACCGCGTGCTCCCCCGAGCCCGCCAGCCGCCCGTACGCGACCGCCTCGCGCACCGCCTGCGGGCCCTCGGCCAGGAAGCGCCGCTCCTTGCTCCGCTGGTTGCGCTTGGCCAGCTTGCGTGCGGCGATCACCCGGGGCGAACGCAGGGAGGTGAGCAGGGGAGGTTCGGTGCTCTGCATGGTCTCGTCTCTGGGGTGACGCGGTGACGGTGTGTCAGGAGGGGCTAAAGCACACAGACCCGCAGGCGAACCTGCGGGTCTGTGTGAGTCAGCTGCGCTGCCGATCCTCGGAAGGATCAGATTCAGGCGGCGACGCGCGGGGCGTTGACGTCCTCGGGCAGCGCCTTCTGGGCGACCTCGACGAGCGTGGCGAACGCGCCCGGGTCGTTGACGGCCAGCTCGGCCAGCATCTTCCGGTCGATCTCGACGTTCGCGATCTTCAGGCCCTGCACGAAGCGGTTGTACGTGATGCCGTTGGCACGGGCCGCAGCGTTGATGCGCTGGATCCAGAGCTGGCGGAAGTCACCCTTGCGCTTCTTGCGGTCGTTGTAGTTGTAAACGAGCGAGTGGGTGACCTGCTCCTTGGCCTTGCGGTACAGGCGCGACCGCTGGCCGCGGTAACCCTTCGCTCGCTCGAGGATGACCCGGCGCTTCTTGTGGGCGTTTACTGCCCGCTTGACGCGTGCCACTTCATTACTCCTTGGATTGGACCACGGACTACTTCACGCGGTCCGTAAACGAATGGGTCGGAAAGGATCAGCCGGGGTCCTGCGGCCATCGGCCGCAGGAGGCGATCACTTGCCGAGAAGCTTCTTGATCTTCTTCACGTCGGCGGGGGAAACCACGACGGTGCCGGCCAGCTTGCGGGTCAGCGTCGACGGCTTGTGCTCGAGCAGGTGGCGACGGCCGGCACGCTCGCGCAGCACCTTGCCGGAGCCGCTGATCTTGAAGCGCTTGCTGGCGCCGCTGTGGGTCTTTTGCTTCGGCATGTCGCCGTATCTCCTCGTCGGTCCGCCCCCGCCCGCGCGTTGCCGCGCGGGCGGGGACTGGATGGATCTGGTGGGTGGGGCGGGACGCCCCACTACCTCGTTGACCGAACCGCTCAGGCTTCCTGAGTGGTCTCGGCCGGCTTCTCGACCTCGGCGGTCTCGGTCTCGACCTCGGCGGTCTCGTCGACGTCCACCTCATCGGTGTCGTCGTCGTCGTCCGCCTCCGCCTCGAGCGCCGCGTTCTCGGCCTCGAGAGCGGCGTCGTCGGCGTCGTCCAGGACGTCGTCCAAGCTACCGGTGCGACCCTGACGCTCCGCCTTGCGGGCGTCGGCGATCGCACGAGCCTCGGCCATCGCCTCGGTCTTCTTCTTGTGCGGACCAAGAACCATGATCATGTTTCGGCCGTCCTGCTTGGCCGAGGACTCCACGAAGCCCAGGTCCTGCACATCGTTCGCCAGCCGCTGCAGCAGTCGGAAGCCCAGCTCGGGGCGGGACTGCTCGCGACCACGGAACATGATCGTGATCTTGACCTTGTCACCCTGCTTGAGGAACCGAACGACGTGACCCTTCTTGGTGTCATAGTCGTGCGGGTCAATCTTCGGCCGGAGCTTCATCTCCTTGATGACCGTGTGCGCCTGGTTCTTGCGCGCCTCACGGGCCTTCATGGCCGACTCGTACTTGAACTTGCCGTAGTCCATGAGCTTGCACACCGGCGGCCGGGCGGTCGCCGCGACCTCGACCAGGTCGAGGTCGTACTCCTGCGCGAGCTCCAGCGCCTTGGCAAGCGGCACAATGCCGACCTGCTCGCCGCTGGGACCGACGAGTCGCACCTCGGGGACGCGAATCCGGTCGTTGATGCGGGGCTCGGTGCTGATGGGGCCTCCTTGGTTGCACCTTCTGCGATGCGGCCGTCGGAAGGCGGTCGCACGTAGTGGACTCGACCACTGGGCGGGGCTTCATTCGTGCTGCGCTGCCCACTGGCGTACGCACCGCGACACGAAAAAAGCCCCGCTCGGTACAAGCGGGGCTCCACAACCGGGGGGCGGCACCCTTCTCGCGAAGTGCGCTGCTCGGCGACTCGCTGGAACCTTGCGGCTCAGGTGTCGCGGACCGGACCCGTCGACCGCGAGGACGATCGGGTGGGAGACTTTCGCGGTTGCCCTCTCGGGCCTCCTGTGAGTGGAGCCTCCACTTGCTGGCCGGGCTACCTTGCGGTCTCCTGGCCGGTCAGTCTCGAAGCATACAGCGTTTCCGCCGAGGGTGGTATTCCGGGCCCCGGGCCGGTGGCCGGACGGCGGTCCGCTCCTCTGTACGCTCCCAGGTGTACCCGTTTCCACTGAGAAGTGAGCCCCCGTGAGCGACAGCACCCCCAACGACGAGATCGGCTTCGACGACCTCACCCGCGACATCGCCGAGGTCCCGGCGGTCGAGGTGATCACCACCGTAGCGGTGCACCTGATGAGCGCGGCCGCCGTCAAGTGCGGGCTCGCCGAGGGCGGCGAGAAGGACAAAGACCTCGACGAGGCCCGCAAGCTGATCACCGCCCTGGCCGGCCTGGTCACCGCCGGAGCCCCCGAGATCAGCAGCTTCCACGCCGCACCGCTCCGGGACGGCCTGCGCTCCCTGCAGCTCGCCTTCCGCGAGGGCTCCCTCGTCCCGGACGCCCCCGGCACCGGCCCGGGCGAGAAGTTCACGGGGCCCGTCTACAGCTGATTCGGGCAGACGCCCAAGTGGCACACGCCAGGGGCTCGGGGAACTGCGACGCCGACCTCGAAAAAGGTGATCCATACGTAGGTGGTCAGGCACTTTCGCAGTTCCCCGAGCCCCCGGACCGTAAAACCGGAGCACCTGCAGAAGTATCAGCGCAGTAGGGCGAGGTCCAACCCCCGGTTGAGCCGCACTCGGAGCAGCGGGTCCTCGGCCAGGGCCGTGGCGAGACGCTGCGCCAGTTCCTGGACCGGTGTGCCGTCGGCGAGGGCGAGCGCGAGCACCACGTCGGTCTCGGTGCCCGGACGGAGTTCGGACCGCAGGACGGCCGGTTCGGCCGCGACCAGCGCCGCGACCGCCGCCTGCACCTCCGGGTCCTCGACCGGCGGCAGGTAGCGCCGGTTCTCGGCGAGCGCCCGCAGCCGGGCCCCGGCAACCGAGTACGACACCGGCCCCGCCGGGTCGATCAGCAGGGTGTCGGCCCGCTCGGAGTAGGCGACCATCGCAGCCTGCGGTCCGGCCACCGGTGCCGGACGGGCGTCCGCCCGCCAGCGGGCCAGGCTCTCCAGTGAGGTGAAGGCGGGCAGCGCCCGGCGTCCGTCGGCGGCCTCGATCAGCGGGACGGCCATGTCGCTGGTCTTCTCGTGCTTCAGCCCGTTGGCGTCGGTCTCCACCTCGCCGAGCAGGGCCACGATCGGGACCATCAGCCGACTGGCCGTCAGCGCGGCCAGCAGCTCGGACTCGGCGGCCGAGGCGGTCCGGTCGGCCGACCAGGCGGCCAGGGCGGCGCTCAGGCGCGGGTCGGCAGTGCCGTCGTCGTCGGCGAATCCGGGGTTCGGGATGTTCTTCTGGTCCACCCGGTGAGCGTATGCCAACCAGGCCGGCGGATTCTCAGCCGGTGCTCACCACCAGCTCAGCCCGGACCCATCAGCGGCGCCGAAGCTCTACCTCGTCCAGGCCTCGCCAAGCGGTTCGGCCCCGGTGGCGAACGTCCAGCCCGCAGTCGCGTCGGCTGCCCCGCCCGACCCCGCCCCCGCCGTCCGAGCCGCCGCTGCGGCGGTGGCCGCCCAGGGTGCGGTGTCCGTCGCGGTGCTGGACACCGAGAGCGGGGTGAGCGCCTCGTACGGGACCGGTTCGTTCGTCACCGCGAGCATCGTCAAGGCGGACATCCTGGCCGCGCTGCTCTGGCAACGGCAGCAGGCGGGGCGGGAGTTGACGACCGCCGAGCGGGCGGCCGCGACGCTGATGATCGAGCAGAGCGACAACACCGCCGCCGACACGCTCTACACGGCGGTCGGCGAGGCGGCCGGGCTCGATGCCGCGAACCTGGCCTTCGGACTGACCGGCACCACGGCCGGGGCGGACGGCCACTGGGGGCTGACCGAGACCACCGCCACCGACCAACTCCGGCTGCTCCAGGTGGTGTTCGGGACCGGTTCACCGCTGGAGGCCGACCGGCAGGGGTATCTGCAGGTCCTGATGGGCCAGGTGGCCACCGATCAGGACTGGGGCGTCTCGGCAGCCGACCAGGACGGCGCGTACACCCTGAAGAACGGCTGGCTGCCGCGCTCGGCCACCGGGCTCTGGGTGGTGAACAGCATCGGCCGGGTCACCCACGACGGGCGGGAACTGCTGGTGGCGGTGCTCAGCGAGGGCTCGGCGGACCAGCAGAGCGGGATCGACACCGTGCAGGAGCTGGCCGAGGCGGCCACCGGGGCACTGACGGCCGAGCTGACGGGCTGACACCCCTACCCATGAGTACGGACGTGTGGCAGTCTGCGCCCATGGTCAACCATGCCGTTCCCGGCCTCGCCGCCGACCGAGCCCGCTATGACCGGGCCACCGCGCACCTCGACGCGCCACTGGCGGTCGTGGACCTGGACGCCTTCGACGCCAACGCGGCCGACCTGGTGCGCCGGGCGAACGGCAAGCCGGTCCGGGTGGCCAGCAAGTCGGTGCGCTGCCGGGCGCTGCTGGAGCGGGTGCTGGCGATGGACGGCTTCGCCGGGGTGATGAGCTTCACGCTGGCCGAGTCGATCTGGCTGGCCAGGGAGGGCTTCGAGGACATCCTGCTCGCCTACCCGTCGGCCGACCGGTCCGGGTTCGCCGAGCTGACCGGTGACCCCAAGCTGGCCGCGACCGTCACGGTGCTGCTCGACGACCCCGCGCAGCTCGACCTCATCGACTCCGCCCGTACCGGCAACGAGGAGGTCCGGGTCTGCCTGGAGCTGGACACCTCGCTCCAACTGCTCGGCGGCAGGATCCGGGTCGGCGCCCGGCGGGCGCCGCTGCGCACCCCCGAGGCGCTCGGCGCGTTCGCCGAACTGGTGCAGCAGCGCCCGGGGTTCCGGGTGGTCGGGCTGATGGCGTACGAGGGCCACATCGCGGGCGTCGGCGACCTGATCGCGGGCCGCCCGGTGCGCTCCCGGATGATCCGGACGATGCAGAGCAGGGCCCGGCGCGAGCTGGCCGTGCGGCGGGCCGCCGTGGTGCGGCGGCTGCGCGAGGTGGCCGATCTCGAGTTCGTGAACGGCGGCGGCACCGGCAGCGTGGAGAGCACGGTGGCCGAGCGAGCGGTGACCGAGGTGGCCGCCGGGTCCGGACTGTACGTGCCCCGGCTGTTCGACAACTACCGTTCGTTCCAAGGGCGTCCGGCCGCACTGTTCGCCCAGCCGGTGGTCCGCCGGCCCGGGCTCGGCGTGGTCACCGTGCTCGGTGGCGGCTACCCCGCCTCGGGCGCGGCCGGTCCCGACCGCTCGCCGGTGCCCTACCTGCCGGCCGGGCTGAAGTACGACCCGCAGGAGGGGGCGGGCGAGGTGCAGACGCCGCTGCTCGGGTCGGCGGCGGACGACCTGCGGATCGGTGACCGGGTCTGGTTCCGGCACGCCAAGGCGGGCGAGCTCTGCGAGCGCTTCGCGGAGCTGCACCTGATCCAGGGCGACCGGGTGGTGGACACCGTGCCGACGTACCGGGGCGAGGGGCGGACGTTCCTCTGACAACCGTCGGTGCGCTGACCTAGGCTGACGGTCCATCACCGATGGTTGGGGGCGGGGTTCATGGATGCTGAGCTGGTGGCTGCGGCGACGGGCGCGCTGGTCCAGGCGATGACGACGGACGCCTGGCAGGCGGTCCGCGGGCAGGTGGCCGCGCTGTTCGGGCGCGGCGGCCGGGAGGAGGAGGTCACCGCCGAGCTGGAGATCGTCCGCGAGGAGGTCACGGCGGACGGCGACGAGCTCGCGGCCCTGACCTGGCTGCGCCGGACGCTGCGGGCCAACCCGGAGTTCGCCGCCGAGCTGCGGGAGCTGCTGGTGGACACCTCGCCGCGGACCGGGCTGCCCCCGCAGGGCCCCCGGGTCTCCAACCAGATCACCGGCGAGACCTTCGAGAAGGTGTTCCAGGCCGAGAACGTCACCATCGAGAACCTTCACTGACGCGACCGGCCCCCGCCCGGTGGGCGGGGGCCGGTCTGCCGGTCCGTCAGGCGCGGGTGCCGCCGCCCTCGCCGAGCTTGCCGGTGAACGCCTTGATGCTCTCCACGATCTTGTCCATCTGGGTCAGCTGGGGAGCCTTGTCGTCGATGTCGAAGCCCAGGTGGACCGAGGCCAGCGCCTTGCCGTCGGCGGTCGGGAAGACCACGGTCTGCACGTAGCCGTCGTTGCCCTCGGGCGCGTCCACCTTCCAGCGGACCAGCCAGCCGTCCCGGCCGTCGATCGCGATCGGCTCGGACTTCAGCTGCTCGTGCGACTTGATCTTGCCGTACGAGTCCTCGGCCGCCGTGGTGATGTCCTGCTCGGCGGCCTGCTTGACGTCGGTCCCCTTGAGCTGACCGGTCGACACACCGCCCAGCGAGCACTCGCCGCTGCCGGAGGCGCAGGTGTACGAGCCGATGCTCAGCCCGGCGTACCCCGCCTTGGTGGTGCCGCCGGTCCAGCCGGTCGGGATCGACAGGCTGATCCGGTTGACCGCGTCCACCGCCAGGCCGGAGTTCCGGCCCTTGCCGCCGGGGGCCTCCGGCTTGGGGGTGCCGTCGCTGCCTTCGGCGCTGTCACCGCCCCCGCCGGGCCGGAACTCCGGGCGGACCTTCTGTGCCGACCGCCGGTCCGACTTGCCGTCCATCGCCAGGTAGGTGACGCCGGAACCGACCAGCAGGCCCGCCAGCGCGGCCACGGCGACCGCCGCCAGCACCGGCTTGGGAAGCTTCCGGCGTACCGGCGCCACCTCGGCGACCGACACCAGCGGCTCCGGGTAGCGGACCGTCGGCCCGCTCTCCAGCACCTCGCCCTCCAGTACCTTCGGCCCCTCGGGGCTGTCCGCCGGGGCGGGCCGGGTGTTGGCCGTCCAGCCCTGGCCGTCCCACCAGCGCTGCGGCCGGGGGTCGGTCGTGGTGTCCTGCGGGTCCGGGTACCACCCGGCGGGAATCTGCTCGCTCACGGCACCGAATCTAGGCGCCCGAAGATAAACGCGGTATCAGTTCGACCCCTGTTCCGGCCGTTTTCCGATGAGATTCCGGTAAGAAAGCTGCCGGCCCCGCCCATCGGTCGCTCGACGGACCTGACGGAGCCTCCGGCGACCGGGCGACCTGACGGCGAATCGGCCACCGGCACGGGCTCCGACCGTGCAGAATCCGGGCCATGACCAACAGACCCCTGATCGGAGTCAGCACCTACGTCAACGACGCGACGTGGGGGCCCTGGGACGCCCAACGGGCCGTGCTGCTCCCCGAGCGGTACCCGCAGCTGGTGCAGCGCGCCGGTGGCACCGCCGTCCTGCTGCCGCCGGACGCCCCCGAGACCGCCCCCGGCCTGCTCGCCCGGCTGGACGGCCTGGTGATCTCCGGCGGCCCCGACGTCAATCCGGCGTTGTACGGCGCCCTGCCGCACCCCAAGACCCGGGCCACCGCACCCGAGCGGGACCTCTGGGAGGCCGCCCTGCTGCGGGCCGCACTGGCCTCCGGCTTGCCGCTGCTCGGCATCTGCCGGGGGATGCAGCTGCTCAACGTGGTCTGCGGCGGCACCCTGGTGCAGCACCTGGAGAACGGCGAATGCCACCTGCCCACCGCCAACCGCTACGGCTCCCACCCGGTCCGCCCGCTGGCCGGCACCCGGCTCGCGTCACTGCTCCCCGAGCCGGAGGTCGAGGTCCCGACCTCGCACCACCAGGCGGTCGACCGGCTCGGCGAGGGCCTGACGGTCAGCGCACTCGCCGAGGACGGCACCGTCGAGGCGGTCGAGGGCTCCGGCTTCGTCCTCGGCGTCCAGTGGCACCCGGAGCAGGGGGCGGACCTCCGGGTGATGCAGGCCCTGGTCGAGGCAGCGCGGGTCCCTGCGGTCGTCTGAGGCCGGCCATATACGGTCCAGGGGCTCGGGGAACTGCGAGGAGATCTGGCGTTCGGGTCACTGCGAAGGTGCCTGACCGCCCACACAGGTGCAACGCTCCCGAGGTTGGCGTCGCAGTTCCCCGAGCCCCTATCTGCCGAAGCATGTGCCTCAGATGAGCAGGGCCCCCGCCAGCCCCGCGAGGAGGAGGCAGGTGACCACGGAGCGGCGGGCGGCCAGCAGCCAGAGCAGGGCGAGGCCCAGGAGCACGTACTGCCAGGGGAGTTGCAGGCTGAGGGCGAGCGGGACGGCCGAGCCGGCGATGGCTCCGGTGACGGCGGGGCCTGCGCCGGTGAGGAAGTCCTGGATGCGCTGGTCGGCCCGGAGCCGGTCGAAGTGGGCGGCGCCGAGGAGGACGAACAGGAAGGACGGCGCGAAGGCCACCAGGGCCGCCAGCAGGCCGCCCGTCAACCCGGCTGCCGCGTAGCCGACCACCGCGACGGTCTGGACGACCGGTCCGGGAGTGATCTGGCCGAGGGCGACGGCGTTCAGGAACTGACCGTCCGTCATCCAGTGGTAGCGCTCGACCGCGTCGTACCGCATCAGCGGGATGATCACGAAGCCACCACCGTACGAGAGCGCCCCCACTTTGAGGGCCACCCAGGCCAGGGCGCCGAGGCCGCCGGTCGCGGGCAGCGCGCCGAGCAGCAGGGGCAGCGTCAACCGCCGTCCCCGGACGGTGACTTCGGCCAGACCGGCGGCCAGCAGGACCAGGACCAGCCAGGGGCCGGTGAGCATCGCGGCGGCCGCGCCGCAGAGGGCGTACCCGGCCCAGCGGGCCCGGGCTGCCCGGGCCTTGCCCGCCCGGGCCAGGCTGCCCGGCACCAGGGCGGCGGCGGCCTGCACCGCGACCGCAGGCACCGCTGCGCCGGCTCCGGCGGCCGCGCCGAGCACCCAGGCCGGTGGGTCGCCCGCCAGGAAGAGTGCGGCCAGCGCCAGGATCAGGGCGAGGCCGGGGAGGATGAAGCAAGCCCCGCCGACCAGCGCCCCGGCGGTGCCGCGCAGCCGCCAGGCGGTGAAGATCGCCAGCTGGGTGGAGGCCGGTCCCGGCAGCAGGTTGGTGGCGGCGATGCCGTCCTCGAACTCGTCCGGGCGCAGCCAGCCGCGCCGCTCCACGCAGAGCCGGCGGAGCAGCAGGATGTGGGCGGGCGGGCCGCCGAAACCGGTGCAGCCGATCCGGCCCCACTCCCGGGCGATGGTGAGCAGCGATACCCGCTCCTGATGGTCCGACACGTCCGTTCCCCTGTTCACCCGGTGGCGGGCAGACCTCGCCGGGCGTGACCCTAGCGGAGGCGGCCGACCGGTTGATGAACATCCGGAGAGGCGTAGCGGAGGGTGCCCGACGGGAACGACAACGGTCACCAGTGCAGCCTTTGGATCTTCGTCCGATCTGCGGTTCACTTCCGGTGCGGGGCGGCTGCGCCCTGGTTCCTGCGCGTTCGCGGAGAGGATCTCGATGTCGAACCACGAGCACGACCACGACCACGGAGGATCAGGCGGTCACGGCGGTCACTCGCACAGCATCTCCGCCGATGCGGACCGCAAGTGGCTGCTCGGCGCGCTGACCCTGATCGTGGTCTTCATGGCCGGCGAGGTGGTGGTCGGCTTCGCCGCCCAGTCGCTCGCGCTGATCTCGGACGCCGCGCACATGCTGACCGACGCGGCCTCGATCGTGCTGGCGCTGATCGCGATGCGGCTCTCCCAGCGACCGGCGCGGGGCGGCTACACGTACGGGCTGAAGCGGGCCGAGATCCTCTCCGCGCAGGCGAACGGCATCACCCTGCTGCTGCTGGCCGGCTGGCTCGGCTACGAGGCGGTCAGCCGGCTGTTCGACCCGCCGGAGGTGACCGGTTCGCTGGTGCTGGTGACCGCGCTGGTCGGGGTCGTGGTGAACATCGGGGCGGCCTGGTGCATGTCGAAGGCCAACCGCAGTTCGCTGAACGTCGAGGGTGCCTTCCAGCACGTGCTGACCGACCTGTACGCGTTCATCGCCACCGCGGTGGCCGGTCTGATCATCGTCACCACCGGCTTCACCCGGGCGGACGCGATCGCCTCGCTGATCGTGGTCGCGCTGATGCTGAAGGCGGGGATCGGGCTGGTCCGGGACTCCGGGCGGATCTTCCTGGAGGCCGCGCCGGCCGGGGTCGACCCTGACGCGGTGGCCGACCGGCTGATCGACTCCTCGCAGGTGGAGGAGATCCACGACCTGCACATCTGGGAGATCACCTCGGGCCAGCCCGCGCTCTCCGCGCACATCCTGGTGGCCCCCGACGGCGACTGCCACGCCGTCCGCCGCTCGCTGCAGCGGACCCTGCGGGACGAGTACCGGATCACCCATGCCACCCTCCAGGTCGACCACGTCGGCGAGGAACTGGGGCAGGACCTGCTGGCGATAGGGCGTTCGGCGGTGGAGGCGGGCGGTGCAGAACCGGCGGACGACCACTGCGGCGACTCGCACGGCCCGGTGCACCGGAGCGGCCCGCACCGGCACTGAACGGGCCGTGCCGCTGAGACTCCGTCAGTCGGGTGCGGCATGATCGGGGCCATGACCGCACCCAGGCTGATGCTGCTCGACTCGGCGAGCCTCTACTTCCGTGCCTACTTCGGCGTGCCGGATTCCCTGAAGTCCCCCGACGGGCAGCCGGTGAACGCCGTGCGCGGCCTGCTGGACTTCATCACCCGGCTGGTCCAGGACCACCACCCCGACCAGTTGGTCGCCTGTATGGACGCCGACTGGCGCCCGCAGTGGCGGGTGGATCTGATCCCCACGTACAAGACGCACCGGCTGGCCGCGGAGCCCTCGTTCGAGGGCGAGGAGGAGATCCCGGACACCCTGTCCCCGCAGGTGCCGGTGATCGAACAGGTGCTGGACGCCATCGGTCTGGCCCGGATCGGCTCGCCCGGCTACGAGGCGGACGACGTGATCGGCACGCTGGCCACCCGGGCCGGCGGCCCGGTGCAGATCGTCACCGGCGACCGTGACCTGTTCCAACTGGTCGACGACGCCCGGCAGGTGACCGTGCTCTACCCGGTCAAGGGCGTCGGCAACGCCCAGCTCATCGACGAGGCGGCGCTGCGCGAGAAGTACGGCGTGACCGGCTCGCAGTACGCCGACATGGCCGCCCTGCGCGGCGACCCGAGCGACGGCCTGCCCGGGGTGAAGGGCATCGGCGAGAAGACCGCCGCCCAGCTCATCCACGAGTACGGCGACCTGGCCGGCATCCGCGCCGCAGCCGCCGACCCCTTCTCCAAGCTCACCCCGGCCCGCCGCCGGAACCTCCTCGAAGGCGCCGCCTACCTCGATGTCGCCCCCACCGTGGTCCGGGTCGCCACCGACACCCCGCTCCCCGACTTCGACCCCGCTCTCCCCCGCGAACCCCTCGACCCCATGACCCTCGAAGCCCTCGCCGCCCGCTGGGGCCTCGGCACCTCCCTCACCTGCCTCCTCGAAACCCTCGCCCAGGTTGGCGAGCAGGCCTGAGGGGCCCCGCCCGGCCTCCGGCTACCCAGCAGCACCCGGTGTCGCAGGTGTCCTCGTCCGGGTCGGCCGGTGACTCGGCGGAGACTCCCTGACGGTGGCAGTAGCCGTGGGCTCGGGCAGTGCAGTGGTGGGGTCCGGGGGCGGGTAACTCGGCGACTGTGCCTCGGAGTTGCTGGGAGGAGCCGAGGTCGGCTGCACGGTCGTCACCGGGTGCGGGCTGCCTCCGCCCCCGTTCGCCGAGGGGACGAGGAGAGCGCCCGCCACCTCGACCGCGCCGCCGCAGATGAGCAGCGCCGCGGCCAGCACGGTCAGCCTGGCAGAGGCGCGCAGCGCCTGGGAACCCGTGGAACGCGGATCGGCAGCCATCATCAGTCCACGTATTCCTGGGCGACCTGAACGTACTCGAAGCCCTTGACGTCGGTGGCGATCTGCATCTGGCCGGTGTTCGACGAGGCGATCAGGGTGTTGAGCAGGCCTGAGATCGCTCCGCTCAGTGCCGACTCGGTGTCCGAACCGTCGGCGATGAACAGCGCCTTGGTCGCCACCTGTTCCAGCACGCTGCGCTGGGCGCCACCGAAGCCGTAGGCGATCACGTGCGGGTGGCGCGGCCAGCTCCGGTCCACCAGTTTGCGGAACGAGTCCCGCCAGTTGGCGTCGGTAGGGCCACCGTCGGTCAGGAAGAAGACCGTCGGACGCAGCACGCTGTAGTGCTGCGCCCGCAGGCCGCTGACGTCCTGTTCGATGCACTGCCGCAGCAGGTCGAAGGTCTTGCCGTAGTCCGTCCGGCCTCCGCAGATCACCTCGGGCATGCTCGGGACCTGCTCCATGTCCGACATCGGGATCACCACGTGTACGTCGGTGGAGAAGGCGACCACGCAGACCCGGGCGAACTCCGAGACACGGGGATTCGTCGCCAGGTTGTAGTGCAGGCGCGAGAGGGTCGCGTTGAGCACTGTCTCGTGCGGCTTCATCGACGACGATGCGTCGATCACCACGTAGGTGGGCAGGCAGAGTGACACGGTGCACCTCTGAGCTAGTGGTTGGAGGCGATGATGATGATCAGGATCACGGCGATGACGAGCACCCAGATCCACCCGGCGTCCCAGTCGGTCGTGGAGTCCTGCTTCTCCGCAGTGCCCGTCGCCTGCTCCCGTGCCGCCTTGGTGAACGCCGACTCGGGCCGCTCCACGGCCGGGCCGGTGCCCGCGGGAACCGTGATCGGTACGGGCAGCAGGGGCAGGGCGGTGCGGGTCGGCCGTGGCACGGGCCTGAGGTACGGCCCGCTGTTCAGTGCCTGGTCCAACTGGGCGGCTGACGGCCGGCGTTCGCGATCGGCCGCGAGCAGCATGTCCAGCAGTACCTCGGCGGCGGCGGGCTGTTCCCGCCAGCTGGCGGCGGCGACGGTGTGGAAGGCGTCCGCATCGCGTTGGCCCGTCAGGCATTTGGCGATCAGCAGGCCGAGCCGGTAGCGGTCGGTGTACCGGTCGGCGTCGGTGCCCGGCGGCGTCAGCGGGTCGGCCCAGTTCGGCTGGTGGAGGTCGGGCATCTTCTCCGGCTGGCAGCCGTCGACGTCGATCAGGTAGACGGAACGCCGGTCCGGGCTCCAGAAGGCGTTGGAGAACGACCAGTCCGAATAGACCAGGCCCAGACCTTCCAGGATCGCGGCGAGCTCCGTCAGTCGGCGGCAGGCGGCCAACCGGCCCTCGAAACCCGGGCCCGGCAGTCCGACGCGCCGGATCGACTCGTCGGACTTCGCCAGCCAGTCGATCTCCACGAACCGGCGCTCGCTGAACTTGCCGCGCCGCAGCTCGGCACGGTACTGATCCGGCGCCATCGGGATCACGCAGCCGACGGCCGGGTTGCCCGGCTCGTGGATCCGGGCGGCGGGCCAGCACGTGCCGGCGTACAGGGCCGCCCGGTCCGCCTCCGGCAGCGTGTCCGGTGCCGAGATCAACCGGTCGATCCGGTGGGCGTCCTCCGGCTGCATGTCCGGCCGGTAGAGCTTGGCCAGCCAGCCCGGATGGTCCGTCAGCGGCCGTACGGCGATGGCCTGGCCGTTGTGTTCGGAGATCGGTTCGGCGAACGGTCCGAGCTGGCTGACGCCCACGGTCCGAGGCAGCGCCCAGCCCCTCGGATCGACCGCCGGGCCGCCGGGGGCGAGTTCGGGGTCGGTCATGCCCGGCCGCCGTTCCACACCACGACAGCGGTGCGGTCGTCGAGGCACTGCGGCGCGTCGAAGCCGACGTCGGCGGTGAACCGCGTGGCCGGGACCGGCGAGCGCCAGGCGTTCGCGAAGTACTCGTTGACGTTTCCCCCCGGGTCCGCCCACGCGTCGCCGATCCCGTCCGTGACCAGGGCGAGAGCTGCGCCGGGGGCCAGACTGACCAAGCGGTCCACGGCCAGGTGCGGCGTGTCCGGCAGTCGCCCGGCGACCTCGTTCGAGACCACCTCAGCCGCGCGGTCCTTGGCCTCACCGGCGGCGAACTGCCAGAGCGGGATCCGCGGGTCGAGCATCCAGGCCGAACTGTCGCCGATCCACCCGACCCAGGCCTGCGCCACGCCGTTCTCGTCCGGCTCGGCGATCACGGCGGTGATCAGCACGGTGGCCACCTGTGCGGTGCTGACGCCGCGTCCGGCCGCGTGCCCGGCGACCGAGTCCGCGATCCGCCCGTACAGTCGCTGGACGTCGAGCCGGCCGAAGCCTCCGGCCTCGATCTGCTCGCGCAGCAGGGTGACGGCCTGGCTGGCGGCCGCGGTCGCTCCGGCGTCGGACCAGGCCGCGCTGGACAGGCCGTCGGCCACGGCCACGATCGCGTACCGGCTGTCCCGGCTCCGCCCGATCCGGTAGGAGTCCTGCCGCGGGTCGGCCGGCTGGCCGCAGCGGTGGCCGGGCCCGATGACGGAGGCCGCGCGGATGGCGAGGGCACCGACCGCGGCTTCGTCGGCGGCGATCCCGTTCTGTACCGTGCGCTCCGGCAGCAACCAGGGGTAGCCCTGCGCACGGGCGCCTTCGCCGAAGCGGGGAACGCTCAGGTCGGTCGGCCGCTCGCGCAGGAACGGCCGGGGCCTCGCGGGCTGGGCCGTCGGCACCGCCGGTCCGGCGGCGTAGCGGCAGACCGGTACCGTCCCGTCGGGCCGGGGCTCCTGTTCGAGCCGGGCCCGCGGCCGGGCGGGAGTCGCGGCGGCCTCGGACCCCAGCGCCGCCGCCGTGCCGACGACACCCACAGCTGCCAGGGCGAGCGCATCCACCAGCCAGCCGTAGTGCCGGTGCGGGATGCTGACCTCGACGAAGGCCCCGATCACGACGGCCACCATCAGCACCGCCCGCACCCATCCGTCCATCAGGCCGTCCCGCCGGTTGTCGTCCCAGCTCACGGTCGTTCCTGCGGATCGCGGGCCTTCGGCCCGAAGGCGAAATGCTGGCTACCGTGCTGCACCGCGAACACCTCACCCGAGTCGGTGGCGGAGTTGACCTGGACCGCGATGTCCGGCCGCTGCGCGGTCCGCAGCGATGCCAGGGCCATGACGTCCTGGGCGAGCTCCGGGTTCCGGTCGAGCAGCTGGGACAGCGCCTCGGTCCAGTAGTTCAGGACCTCGGGGTCGACCGCTCCCCTCGTGGCGGTCGACCCCTGCTCCAGTGCGGCGGACAGCTCCCTGCGGCGGTGGCTGCGGGCCTGCTCAATGACGCCGCTGATCAGCCGTTTCGCCTCCTGCCAGAGCTCGGTGCCCATCGCGGAGACCAGCGCGGTGGCGCCGCTCGCGGCCAGCGCGGCGAGTTCCTCGTTCATCGCTGCGTCAACTCCTGTCGTTGTGGCGGATGTACTGGTCACCACGGCCGACGGCGAAGACCGTGCCGTTCCCGGTGGCGTGGACGAGTTGCCCCACGGTCCGTGCCCCGGGGTCCGCAGGCGGCTCGCCGGAGCCGGATTCGGGTGCCCCGGCATCGCCGTGCGGCCCGACGGGGCTGCCCGGGTACCAGAGCCAGGCCGGTGCGGCGTACTCCTTGACCCGCACCTCGGCCGCAGTGAAAGCGCCGCTCTCCAACCCGTCGTAGCCGTGCCCGACCGTCTCCTCGTAGACGTGCTGCGAGAGGACCGCGGCCACCGGGGTGCCGTCCGGACCGGCCAGGGCCGCGTACCGCAGCGGCGCTGAGTCGAGCAGCCGGGCGAGCGCCTCGAAGGGAGTACCCGAGACGGTGCCCTCCGGGTCGAGCCGGACCTCCCCCGCGTGCACCGCGGCCCGTACCCGCAGCTGAGTGCCCGGGACGGCATGGCGGTTGTGCTCGCGGATCCGCTCGCTCAGCTCCGGCAGGAGCGGGAGGAGCAGTCTGGCCTTGGGCAGCCCGGCCGGGGCGACGAGCCGGCAACCGTCACCGGTGTCCACGTACTCGAACTCCCGCAGGTCCAGATCCGCGACGCCGAAGGCACCGGACAGCGCGGACCGCAGCACACTGCGGATCTCCTGCAACCGCTGCTGCCCGCGACCGGCGGAACCCGCGATGTCGCACGCCAGCAGGGCTCGGTATTCGTACCTCGGGTTCACATTCCCTCCGCGATCACGACGGGGGCCGGCAATTCGAAGATCGATTCGTCGGCGCCGAATTCCCGGCGCCAACAAGATGATTGACGAGATCGTAGAGGAGGGGTCCTCGGGTAGAACGGCTACTAATACCGCTTGTCCGGCTTCAGCCGAACGAAGAACAGGAGTGCCGCCGATGAGCAACACACGGGTGCGCGGGGCCGCGACTTACTGGCCGCCGACCGGGCTGCTCGGCCGGGTCGGCGAGGACGACCGCCGAGTCCTGCTCGGGCTCGGCCACGGCGTGGTCTACCCGGCCGGTCAGATCACCATCCACGAGGCGGACACCTCGGACTTCGCGCTGCTCCTGACCGGCGGCACGGTGAAGGTCACCGCGCATGCGCAGGACGGCCGGGAGGCGCTGCTGGCCGTGCGGATGGCCGGGGACCTGGTCGGGGAGCTCGCCGGGATCGACGGTCAGCCGCGGATCGGCACCGTGACCGCCTGCGGCCGGGTGCTGGCCCGCTACGTCCTGCGCGCCGAACTGCTGGACTGCACGAAGAAGCACCCTGCCATCGGGCTCGCGCTCAACGCGAGCGTGGTGGCCAAGCTGCGCACGGCGACCGGCCGGATCGTCGACTTCACCGGTTGCGACGTACTCGGGCGGCTGGCCAGGATCCTGCACCACCTGGCCGTCAGCTACGGGCGTCCCGGCCGGAACGAGGCTCAACTTCCGCTGTCACAGCCGGAGATGGCCACGTTGGTCGGCGCGGCGGAGTCGTCGATCCACAAGGCACTGCGGGCCTTGCGCGAGTCGGGCGCGGTCACGACGGGCTACCGGAGGATCACGATCCTCGACCTGGACCACCTCGCCCGGATCGCCGCCGCGGCCAGTTCGCCGGGGATCTCACCGAAGACGTAAAAGCGTCGGGTTCGCACGACGGGTCGGCTCCACCATGACCTAGTGCTGGGACCCGAGAGTTGGAAAGGGCAGGGGAAGCACATGCCAGAGAACAGCAGTGCCCCGGACGGTTCCGAGGGGATCAGGGTCGGCGACGTGTCCGGGACGGTGGTCGTCGGCAGCCACAACACCGTGAACAACCTGAACGTCACCGCCGAGTACGGTGCGACCGTCACCGTACACGCCGGGCCGCTGCCGCGACCGGTCAAGCGCCGGGCGATCTCACAGCTGCCCCGGTCCGTCGCCGATCCGCTGATCGGCCGGGAGCTGGACCTCCAGGTGCTGCAACAGGCGCTCGAGAAGCGTCAGTTGGTGCAGATCTGGGGCGCGTCCGGGGTCGGCAAGAGCGCGCTGCTGCGCCACCTCGCGTGCACGATGCCGCGCGGGCCGGAGGGAGCGGCCTACATCGAAGCCGGCGGACGGACGGCGGACGACATCGCGCAGGCGATCTTCGACATCGGCTTCGACGCGCCGAACTACAAGCCGTCGCTGGAGGTCCTGAAGGAGCACCTGAAGACCCTGCGGCTGCGGATCTACCTGGACGACGCGGGACTCGACGAGAAGGACCTGCGCCGACTCCTCGACATGGCCGAGCAGTCCACGTTCGTCTTCACCTCGCAGCAACGGTCCGCGGTCGCCGGCGTACACGCGATCCGGCTCGACGGGCTGACGGCCCCGGCGGGGGCGCACCTGGTGCAGACGGTACTGGCCCGCGGGCTGCGGCCCGACGAGACCCGGACCGTGCAGGCGCTGTGCGACGCCGTGCACGGCAACCCGCTCCGGCTGCGGCGCATCGCCCTGTCCGCCGCGACGGGCAAGAGCCTGCCGGGCATCGCCGACCTCCCCGAGCTGCTCCCCGCACTGCTGAACAGGCTCCGGCCGCCGGAGCGCGACCTGCTGCACCTGCTCGGTTCGCTGTCCGGCGCCGAGTTGGCTGCCCGTCAGCTCGATGCCCTGCTCGGCCGGTCGGACACCGACGCGCTCGCCGACGGCCTGGTGCGGCACGGTCTGCTGGTTGCCTCGGAGACCGGCTACGGATGTCCGCCGGACGTCGCCGGGTGCGTGCTGAAGAGCCGGATGACGGAGTTCCCGGCCGACCGGCTCTGCCGGGTGCTCACCACGTGGATCGAGGCGCCGGAGACCACCCCGGACGAGGTCGCGGCCCACTTCCGAGCGCTGGACGTTGCGGTGCTCCGGGCGGAGAAGAGCGGACAGGCGCAGCTCGGCGTGACGCTGGCCCGTGCCGCCTCGCCGAAACTGGCGCTGTCCCGGCAGTTCGACGCATGGGGCAGCCTGCTCGGAGCCGGCTGGACCGCCGCGAAGAGCGCGGGAGACAGCGTGGGTGAGGAGTTCTTCCTGCGCGAGGCGCGCACCCGCCGCAAGGCGATCGGTCGAGCCGCACAGACGGCGGCCCTGGCGCTCGAGGCCGGCGTGCTCTGGCACGAACTCACCGTCCTGCAAGCGCATTCGGCGGCCCATCAGGTCGCCAGTGCGGCGGTGACCACCCCACCGCCGGTCCACACGTTCGTCCCGACGCACGGCACGGGCCACCTGGCGTCCGTCCCACACGCGCCCGCCACGGTGGTTCCCCCGCACGCACCGGTGGCGAAGCCGGTGGTCGACTTTTCGGGTGCCGGCCACCACTCGGCCGTCGCCAACCACCTGCCGGCCGGCACACCTGCCCCCACCCCGACACCGGCGCGGATCGACCTTTCGCAGGCGCACTCCTCCGTCGCCCAGCCGACGCCGACGCATGCCGTGAACACACCCACGCCTGCGACGAGTTCGGGCCACGCGACACACGTCTCCGCCGCCCATCCGACGCACGCCGTGGGCACGACCGCGACGGGCTCGGGCCACACCGCGCTCACCGTCGCAGGCGCGGCAGGTGCCAAGGCCGGAGTGTCAGCACTCGCTCTCGCCTGCGCGTTCGGCTTCGTTGTCGTGCTGGGCGTGGGCGCCATGGTCTACGCAGACGACCAGTCAGCCTCGTCGTCTGCCGCCACATCGGGTCCCGTCTACCCGGCCGTCAAGACGTCGGGGCCGAGCAAGCACACCTCGCCCACACCCACCTTCGACCCCGTGTGCAAGACCGTGATCCCGGACCTGGAACGAGAGATCCAGCGGTACAACACCGACCGCGCCACCGCGTCCGGCTCGCTCGACGCGTACAACAACGCCATGGGCGCCTACAACTCGGGCCGGACCTCCACTCCTCCCAGCGACGGCACCCTGAAGGCCAACGTCAACACCGTCCTCAGCGACCTGCGCTCCATCGAGTCCACGTTGCGGGGAGCCAAATCGCGAGCCCGGGACAGCTCCGTGGCGTCAGATCTCAACAGCATGCTGACCTCCGTTCAGCAGATGGAGAGCCAATATCGGTCGTATCAGAACGATCCGGAAGGTTCCACGGTAGACACGTCGAGTCAGGCCTCAGCGATGAACTCGGCCGCAAACCGTCTGGAAGCCGACTGCGGTACCTGACCATCCCTCAGAACAACCAGGAAAGGCCGACCATGCCTGCGGAATCCGCACCCGGCGGCATCCAGGCCGGGGACGTCTCCGGCACCTTCATCGTGGGCGACAACAACCGCGTGACGAACACGGCGCAGCGCCCCGAACAGCCGCAATCCCAGCCACGCCAACAGAACTCGGCGGAGGACCGGGCAGCCGTCTTCGCGGTCGAGCACGGCACCATGCACGTGACCTACAACGCCGAGCCCGACCCGGAACGCTGAGAAACGCCGCCTGCCCCGGCGAACGATCCACCGGGGCAGGCGTCCTGACGTCCGCTCATTCCTGACCGGCCAGCAACTCCAGGTCCTGAGCACTCAGCGTCGCCGTCTTCAGCAGTTCCCTGATCAGGTTGACGCTGAGCATCGAGCCGACCGGCTCGCCGACCTCATCGCGCGTCAGTCCGCGTACGCCCCGCCGGTGCAGCCGTTCGCGCACGTCCTCGACCGAGTTCGCGACCGACTTGTAGCTCCAGGACTTGGTCACGTAGACCGAGGCGTTGACCAGGCGGGCGGTGTCCTCCCAGGTCAGCGGGAGAGGGAAGGCGTCGTGGCCCTCCAGGTAGCGCCGGGCGAGCGCGGTGAGTACCAGCCGCTCCTGCGGGGAGAGTTCGTAGACCGTCTCGGGGCCCACGGTCTCCGCACTGCTCGTGGAGCGGGGGCGCCGGTCGTCCTCGGCCACGACGCGGACCTCCACCAGGTGGGAACGCTGCTTGGAGGAGTTGATCACCAGTGGGGTGTACCCGGAGTCGGTGATCCGCTTGTGGCCGGTGAGCATCAGCACGCCGTCGGGCAGTTCGATCGGCAGGTTGCCGGTGTTGATCAGCCACCAGTTCTCGTCCGTGCCCGTGCAGGTGAAGACGCCGTGCCGACGGCTGACCGTCGGGTCGTCGACACCGACCGGCACGTGCACATCCTCGCGGTCGCGCCCGAACAGCAGCGTGTACCGGCGCGGCGGCACGGCGTACCCACCCTCCGGACCGAGCACGAAGATCGTCCCGGGCGGCGCCGAGGGCACCCTGTCGGCAGGACTGCCCGGCGGCAGCATCTGGGGTGGGAAGTTTCCGTACGCCATCTCACATACCTCCGCCTCGGCTCGCGCCAGTGTAGGAACCCCCTCCGAGGACCGGTCCTCACGCGGGACCCGGTCTCCGTCAACTGATGTTGCATGGGCATGACTTGATCGATAATCTGCCCGCCATGAGCGCTACCGGCCGGGAACCTGCTGATGACAGATAGCACGGTCGCCGAACCTCTCGGTCCGGGCGATCCGCAGGAGATCGGCAGCTTCACCATCATCGGCCTGCTCGGCACCGGTGGCATGGGCGAGGTCTACCTCGGGGCCTCGGACCG
The DNA here is from genome assembly GCF_001424875.1 of Kitasatospora sp. Root107. Classification (GTDB taxonomy): domain Bacteria; phylum Actinomycetota; class Actinomycetes; order Streptomycetales; family Streptomycetaceae; genus Kitasatospora. The sequence continues at coordinate 165,778 of NZ_LMCT01000002.1, forward strand.
GGGCTACGCCGCCGTCAAGCGCGTCCGGCCCCGGCTGGTCTCCAGCGAACGCTTCGAACGAGAGGTCGGCATCCTCTACCGGGTGCCGTTCGGGGTCGGGCCGAGGGTACTGGCGAGCGACGGCACCGCGGAACGCCCCTGGTTCGCCGCCGAGTACGTCCCCGGTCTCACGGTGGACGAGGCCGTCCGGCTGCGCGGCCCGCTGCCCGCCGAGGCGCTGTGGCTGCTGCTGGCCGAGGCAGCCACGCAGCTGCGGGCCGTGCACGCGTCCGAGATCGCGCACCGCGACATCAAGCCCGGCAACGTCATGCTGGTGCGCGACGGTGTGAAGCTGATCGACTTCGGCATCGCCCGCGCCGCGGACCAGGCGAGGCTCACCAGGGGCGGTGGCAGCTACGGAACCCAGGGGTTCTCGGCTCCGGAACAGCAGGCCGGGAACGAGGACGTGGCAGCACCCGCGGACGTCTACTCGCTCGCGGCGCTCCTGCTCTATGCCTCCTCGGGTCGCACGCCCGGAGTTGTCCCCGATCTGGCACCGCTGCGCACCGTGGACGCCGACCTCGCCGCCGTCATCGAGCCCTGCCTCGCCACCGACCCCCAAAGACGCCCCACCGCCCACGAGATCGCCGCGGCGGCCCGCCTGCACCTGCCCGTTCCTCCCTCGTCGTGGCCGCCTGAGGTCATGTCACGCATCGACGCGCGACGCGCCTTCGCCGCGACGCCGGTCGGCAAGCTGGAGACCGTCCCTCCGCCGGACCTGGCCACGGACCCGAATCCCGAAGTCGGAGCCACGCCCCTCGGATCACCTCGCCGCCCGCGCACACGCCTGCTCGTGCTACCGATCGCCGCCGTGATCGCCCTCGGCGCCGTCGCGGCGTTCGTCCTCAGCCCGTCCGGTTCCCCGCATGACCGTCCGTCACCATCGGCCGGCAGCACGTCGGTCACTGTCGAATCAACCGTCGGGACAACGCAGCGGCCCTCTGCGAGCCCTTCGGCGTCCCCCACTACCCCAGCCCCAACCGGCTCGACGCAGCCGCTCCCCCCGAGCCCGACTGCCTCGCCCTCCGCCACTTCCAAGCCCACTCCCCCGACCACCCCACCGAGCACAGCCCCTGCCCCCGTCGTGACCGCCTCGTCGCCCGCGACTGCCCCCAGCGTCACCTCTTCGTCGATCAGCGGCATCAACGGCGGCGACGACCCGGCGCAGGTCAAGGGCTCCGAGGCGGACACCAGCTGGTTCGGCAACGTCGCCGCCTGCTCCGCCTGGCTAGACGACAACGGCTCCGGCGCCCTCGCGGGCGTGCTGAACACCTCCCTGAACCAAACCTGCGTCGCCGAGCTCAACCGCAGCGACGGCCTCAGCTACACCTTCCGCGCCTCCTGGGGCGCCGCGAAGACGAACTTCGTCCCGGACACCGGCACCACGATGTGGATCTGCGTCTGGAACGCGAGCGACCGGACCAGCGAGCAGTGCTCCGCCCGCTTCGGCATGAATGGGACCACCCCGGTCCGTCGGTGAAGTGGTCGCGACCCGGAGGATGACCGCATGACCATCGAGTTCCGCCACCACACCGACCTCACCGCGGAGGCCCGCCAGGACCTGCTGGACGTCTACACGGAGGTCCGGGCACCCCTGCTGCACCTGGCCAACTACGGCGTCGAGGCGTTCGTCCGACGCCTCGACCAGTACGCCACCGAGCCCGGCTTCGAACTCGTCCTCGGCTACGACGGCGAAGTACCGGTCGGGTACGCCTACGGCAACACCGTCGACGCCGCCGACCGGTACTGGAAACGGATGGCCGAACCGCTGCCCGACGGCTGGACCGACACCCCCGTGCTGGCCATCAGGGAGATCGGCGTCCGCACCCCCTGGCGCGGAACCGGCACCGCCCGCCGCATGCACGACGAACTCCTCGCCCACCGCACCGAGGACCGCGCCACCCTCATGGTCAACCCGCTCGCCGGGGACGGCAAGGTCCAGGCCCTGTACGGGACTTGGGGTTATCAGGCTTTCAACAGCCAGCCGCCTTCGGCCGACTCACCCCGACTCACCGCCATGGTCCGCTCACGCTGATTCCGAGGTCGGGCCGAAGCCGTCGGCAAGGCTGGTCAGGACGGAGCCGGACCAGCGGCTCTCCCCGAACACGCTGACCGGCAGGGCGAGCAGGCCGTACTCGCGCCGGAGCGTCTCCGCCGGGATGTCCACCGGGAAGAAGTAGTTGCCGGGGCAGGTCCGGCTCGCCACCGGAATCGCCCCGAGCACCTCGTCCGGCAACCGTTCGAACAACCGCTCAGCCCGGGCGGCCAGTTCGTCGACGACCTGCCGGGGCACGTCACTGTGCTCGGTCAGCAGGCGGTCGGCGAGCCTGAGCTGTGTCTGCGTCGGCGGATCCGCCCGGAACGCTTCGGCCAGTTCGGCCTGCGCCGGACCCAGCAGGACCACGCCGAAGGTGCGCGGCCACAGCCACCCCTTGGTGACCGAGTGCAGCAGGACCGCACGGCCGGTGTCCAGCAGTCGCCGGGTGCCGGCCGCGAACGGGGCCCCCAGGTCGTAGACGCTGTCGATCAGCAGGTGGCGGCGCGGCGAATCCCGCAACCACGAGATCAGCGCGTCGCACTCGGCATCGGAGAGGTACCGGCCGAGCGGCTTGCTGGGGTTGGCGAGCAGCAGGTACTCGGGCCGGTCGTCCGCCGGCGCCCCGGGGAGGACCGGCGTCGGCAGCGTCGGGTAGGACGCGGGCGCCAGGCCCGCAGCGCGAGCCAGCTCGAAGTAGACCGGGTAGACGTCGCTGGGCAACCACAACCGCGCCTGCACGGTGCGCAGCCAGTGGAACACCACACCGAGCCCGTGCCGGACCCCTCGGCAGACCATGGTGTGGCGGGACCACTCCTCCGGCAGCTCGAACCGCCGCAGCCAGGCGCGGGCGAGATCGCACCGGTGCACCGTACTCAGACCGGCCGGCGGCTCCGGTCGCAGCGGAGCGAGCGCCCGGTACACATTGGTCTCGGCAGCGTCCAACAGGGCAGGGCCGGCACTGAGTTGCCGCCGCCGGAAGTCCTGAAACTCGTCGAACCTCATACCGCTGCACCTGCCGGCACGATCTCGCTGGCCCGGTCCTCCAGGGAGGCGTAGCAGCGTCCGTCGGCCAGGACGTTCCAGCTGCGTGCGATCCCGTTGGTGCGTTCCCAGAGCAGGCTGGGCTCGGTGTAGGCGGCGATCCGCATCGGTCGTCCTTCCCAACTGCCGTGGTAGACCGGTGCGCCCCAGGGCAGGCGGCTCGCCAGTTCGAAGCCGTGCTGCTCGGCGAACCGGGTGACGACGGACAGCGAGACCTGGCGCTCCCGGCTCCAGACGTTGGCGGCGCGGTCGAAGTAGAGCGACTCGGTGCTGGTGGAGACGTAGAGCTCTTTGAAGCAGACTTCCTCGACGCCGAGAGTCGCGGCCCACGCAAGGTAGTCGCCGACGCCGGTCGCGTCGGCCACGCCGCCGTGCTGGAGCACGCAGATCAGTCTCATCCGCAGCCCCGGCCAGCGGTCACGTTCCACGCGCCAGGTGTCGACCACCGAGCCCACCGGCGTACGCAGCATCATCAGCCGCTCACTGACGGCCTCGTCCTGATGGTGCCGGGAGACCGCCAGCACGCTCAGGCCCGCGGCGCTCAGGGCTGCCAGTCGGTCGGCCCGGTCGGCGTGCTGACCCTTCGCCAGGGTGTGCGCGTTGGTGATCAGGACGACCTTCGGGAAGGCCGCCGAGCAGGCGGAGACCAGCCGCAGCTGCTGGTCGAACGGTATGAGCGTGGGCTCCCCGCCGCCGGTGATCACTGCCCGCTCGGCACCCGCCGCACGGGCCCGCTCCAGCCAGTGGGCGACCGCGTCCCACGGGACCCGGGCCGGCGCCTGGTCGCTGGAGATCGAAGCCGCGGAGAAGCAGAACGAACACCGGGCCTGGCAGGCGGAGGCGACCGGCAGAACCGAGACCGTACGCGGTCGCAGGTCGGCGTAGCGACGCTGCGCCGATCCCTGCAGGTGCAGGGAGGCCGCCATCGCATCCTCGACGGTGGTCGGGCGCAGCGTGAACTCGTCGCCCACCTGGTCGAGTTCGTGCACGGCTGACAACCGGATCCGAGCCTCGTGCAGTTCCGTGCCGAGGCCGGTCGACACGTTGGGCTCCAACGTGTCGGGGTCCACCGTGGTTTCCAGCACCAGCAGTCGGTCGCCCGGAACGGCCAACCGGTCCAGCAGACGTCGCGCCTTACCGATACCGATACCCAACTCCGCACGGGTCAGCAGGTGGAACCGGTCGGGAAAGGTACTCTCCGGAATCCCCGCCTTGCCGTAGGCGAACGCGTACTTGTCGAAGCCCCTCGCGAAGTTCGACAGCACGATGACGTGGAAGCGCTGGTCCCTACGATTCATCCCGTCATCATGCATGACCGGTTCTCGAGGCGTTCAGGGCCCCGCCCGGAGGTGATCCCGGACGGGGCCCTGGCGTTGGGGAACGAGCCCGCTACCCGACCGAGCTGTACGCGATGATGCCGCGCCGCAGCGAGTCGACCGCCTTCCGGGCGGTGGACCGCAGCTTCGCGTCCTCGCCCGCCGCGTCCTGGATCTGCCCGAGCACGTCGATCAGCTGCTTGGTCCAGCGGACGAAGTCGCCGGCCGGGAGGTCGGCGTCGCGGAGCACCTGGTCGAGGTTGTGGCCGAGCGCCCAGCGGTAGGCGACCCAGGCGAAGCCGAGGTCGGGTTCGCGTTGGCCGACGCCCTCGGCCGTGTTGATCTTGTGCTGCTCCTCCAGGGCGTCCAGGTGGCCCCAGATCCGGATCATCCGGCCGAGCGCCTCCTTGCTCCCGCCCTCCGGCACCCGGGGTGCGGCCGCGTCGTCGGACTGCCGCGACTCGTACACCAACGCCGAGGCGCAGGCGGCCAGTTCGGGCGGGCTGAGCTCGGCCCAGACGCCCTCGCGGATGCACTCGGAGGCCAGCAGGTCGAGCTCGCCGTACAGCCGGCCGAGGCGCTTGCCGTCCTCGGTGACGGTGTCCCCGCTGAGGTAGCCGAGGTCGGTGAGCAGGCCGCAGACCCGGTCGAAGGTGCGGGAGATGGTGTGGGTGCGGGAGCGCATCCGGCGCTCCAGCAGGTCGGTGTCGCGGTGCAGGCGGTGGTAGCGCTCGGACCAGCGGGCGTGGTCCTCGCGCTCGTCGCAGCCGTGGCAGGGGTGCTGCCGAAGCTCCGCGCGCAGCCGGGCGATCTCGGGGTCGTCGGCGGCGGCCGCTCGGCCCTTGCGGAACCGCTCGGGCTCCAGGTGGCCCGCCTTGGTGCGCAGGGCTGACGCCAGGTCACGCCGGGACTGCGGGCTGCGCGGGTTGAAGGACTTGGGGATCTTCACCCGGTCGACGGCGGTCACCGGATACGGGAAGTCGATCATCGCGAGCCGCTTGACCTGCCGCTCGGCGGTGAGCACCACCGGGCGCGGGCCGTCCTGGTAGTCGGGGTGACGGACCGTCCGGGGCGAGCGGCTGACCGGCGGCAGGCCGGGGTCGAGCACCAGCGCGAGCCCGGCGAACTTGCCGGTCGGCACATGGATCACGTCGCCCGGCTTGAGCGCCTCGATCGCCTCGATCGCGGCCGCTCGGCGCTGGCCCGTGCCCTCGCGGGCGAGGTCGTTCTCCCGCTCCTTGAGCGTCCGACGGAGGCTCATGTACTCCTCGAAGTCGCCGAGGTGACAGGTCATCGACTCCCGGTAGCCCGCGAGCCCGTCCTCGTTCTTCTGCACCTGGCGGGCGATGCCGACCACCGCGCGGTCGGCCTGGAACTGGGCGAACGAGGTCTCAAGGAGCTCGCGCGAGCGGTGCCGCCCGAACTGGCCGACCAGATTGACCGCCATGTTGTACGAAGGGCGGAACGAGGAGCGCAGCGGGTACGTCCGGGTGCCGGCCAGACCGGCCAGAGCCTCCGGGTCGATGCCACGCTGCCAGAGCACCACGGCGTGACCCTCGATGTCGATGCCCCGTCGCCCGGCCCGGCCGGTGAGCTGAGTGTACTCACCGGGGGTGATGTCGGCGTGGGTCTCGCCGTTCCACTTGACCAGCTTCTCCATCACCACCGAGCGGGCGGGCATGTTGATGCCCAGCGCCAGCGTCTCGGTCGCGAAGACGGCCTTGACCAGCCCCTTCACGAAGAGCTCCTCGACCACCTCCTTGAACCGGGGCAGCATCCCGGCGTGGTGGGCGGCGATGCCGCGCTCGAGCCCGTCCAGCCACTCGAAGTAGCCGAGGACGTGCAGGTCCTCGTCGGGGATGTCGGCGCAGCGCTCCTCGACGATCGCGCGGACCGTCGCCCGGTCGGAGTCGCGGTTCAGCCGCAGGCCCGAGGTGAGGCACTGCTGGACGGCGGCCTCGCAGCCGGCCCGGCTGAAGATGAAGGTGATCGCGGGCAGCAGGCCCTCGGCGTCGAGGCGCTCGATCACGTCGACCCGGCCGGGCGTCCAGACCCGGTTCGGGCGGCCGGTGGGCATCGAGCGGCCCCGGCCGCGGCCGAACCGGTCGTCCCGCGAGCCGCGGTCTCCCTCGGAGCGGGCCAGCCGGACCAGTTCGGGGTTGACCGCCTTGGCCGGGTTGCGCGGGGCGTTCTTGGGACGGCCGTCCACGTCCGGGTTGGCGAACAGGTCGTACATCCGGTTGCCCGCCATCACGTGCTGCCAGAGCGGCACGGGGCGGTGCTCGGAGACGATCACCTTGGTGCCGCCGCGCACGGTGTCCAGCCAGTCGCCGAACTCCTCGGCGTTGGAGACGGTGGCCGACAGCGAGGCCAGCACCACCGACTCGGGCAGGTGGATGATCACCTCTTCCCAGACCGCGCCGCGGAACCGGTCGGCCAGGTAGTGCACCTCGTCCATCACCACGTAGCCGAGGCCGTTCAGCGCGGAGGAGCCCGCGTAGAGCATGTTGCGCAGCACCTCGGTGGTCATCACGACCACCGGGGCGTCGCCGTTGACGCTGTTGTCACCGGTCAGCAGGCCGACCTTGTCGGCGCCGTAGCGCTTGACCAGGTCGCCGAACTTCTGGTTCGACAGCGCCTTGATCGGCGTGGTGTAGAAGCACTTCCGGCCGGACTGCAGGGCCAGGTGGACGGCGAACTCGCCGACGATGGTCTTGCCGGAGCCGGTCGGGGCGGCGACCAGCACACCCTCGCCGGCCTCCAGTGCGCGGCAGGCCTCCAGCTGGAACTCGTCCAGCTCGAAGTCGTAGAGCTGCTGGAAGCCGTAGAGGATGGTGGCCTGCTCCTTGGCCCGGCGGCGGAAGGCCGCGTAGGCCTCGGCCGGGCCGAGCTCCTCGGTGCCGGAGGTGCCGGAGGTCTCCGGGTGTTCGGGCATGGCGCTGTTCATCGGCGTCACCTCTTCTTCCCGTGGGACTGCTGGCTGCCGTGCCGGAGACCGGCCGGGCGGGACGGGGGCGCAGACGGCGACGCCTGCGGCTGCGGGGCCCGGACGGCGGTGGCCGACCCGGGGGCGCAGCGGCTGTGGTTGGTGTGGTGATCGAGCATCTCAGCCAGACATTACCCGCCTGGACCGACATCAACAGCACCGTTTTCGACCCGGTTGCGGAGCCGGGCGGATCGCCGGATGTCGACCTGTCGTCATACCGCGTTGCCGACCGGGATTTCGACACCGCGAAGGCGGCCTGCCGCGTCCGCTCCCGTGCGGGGGAGTGACCGGCGGTCAGCGTTTTGGGTCAGATTCTCAGTTGCAGAAGTCTTCATATCGCTGACGGACGATCACTTCCCGCTCTGCTTCGATCAACTCCGGGCAGATCGCCTGCGGACACCGTCGCGCTTCCTACAGTCATCTCCACCGAGCCCGCCCTCCGATGCGGGCCTCGCCGACTGGAGGATCCCGATGGCCAATCTGGAGAGCGCACTCAAGGAAGCCATGACCATCGACGGCGCGATCGGCGTCGCCCTGGTCGACTACGACAGCGGGATGGCGCTCGGCACCCTCGGCGACAGCGCCGAACTCGACCTCAACGTGGCGGCGGCGGGCAACACCGACCTGGTGCGGGCCAAGATGCGCACCATGCAGATGCTCAACCTGCACGACAACGAGATCGAGGACATGCTGATCACCCTCACCACCCAGTACCACCTGATCCGGCCGCTCACCATGCCGAACGGGCGCGGGCTGTTCCTCTACCTCGCGCTCAACCGGGCCCGGGCCAACATGGCGATGGCCCGGCACCAGCTCCGCCGGCTGGAGACCACCCTTGAGCTCTGACCGGCGGGCGTCCGCCGACGGAGGATCACGGGCATCCGGAAGAGGGGAGGGCTGCGGTGCCCCAGCTGTACCAGGCCAAGGCGGAGCTGTTCCGGATGCTCGGGCACCCGGTGCGGATCCGGGTGCTGGAGCTGCTCCAGGCCGGGCCCACACCGGTCCGTGAGCTGGTGGTCGCGCTGGACATCGAGCCGTCCAGCCTGTCCCAGCAGCTCGCCCAGCTCCGCCGGGCCGGTCTGGTCACCGCCTCCCGCGAGGGCTCGACCGTGGTCTACGCGCTGGCCGGCGGCGACGTCGCCGACCTGATGCGGGCCGCCCGGCGGATCCTCACCGAGCTGATCGCCGACCGGGGCGAGCTGCTCGCCGAGCTCCGCGCAGCCGACTGACGGCCACTCACCTGACGGCCGGCCACGGGGCGGCCATCCGTCAGCGCCCGTCCAGCAGCTCCCCGATCCCGGCCGCCAGCGCGCGGTACTCCTCCGGCCGGTTGTAGATCTGCGCGCTGATCCGCAGCACCCCGCCGCCGGACCACGGCCGGATCGCCACCCGGGTGGCCAGCCGCCGCCGGATGCCCACCATCAGCGCCTTCGCGGTGTGCTCGCTCTCCGCGCACCCCGGCGGCAGCCGGACCGCCCGCATCGCCAGCCCCGGCATCGCGGGCAGTGCCCGCAGCCCGGCCCGCTCCACCAACTGCTCCTGCCCGTACGTCGCCAGGGCCTCGTTGTGCGCCCTGACCCGCTCGGCCCCGAGCTGGTCCAGCAGTCCGAAGCCGGCCGGGGCGGCCAGCCAGGGCGTGTAGTCGCAGGTGCCGCGCCACTCGACCCGGCCGGGGAAGCCCCGGTCGTGCTCCCAGGAGAACATCAGCGGCCGGATCCGGGAACGCCAGGCGCTGTGCACCGCGAGCACCGCCGAAGCCCTCGGCGCGAAGGCCCACTTGTGCAGGTTGCCGATCCAGAAGTCGGCGCCGCCGGCCTGGTCGCCCAGGTCCACGGGCAGCATGCCGGGGGCGTGCGCGGCGTCCACCACCGTGGTCACGCCGCGCTCGGCCAGCGCGGCCAGCAGCACCGGGTCGGCGATCTGCCGGGCGGTCGGCGAGCTGACCAGGTCGAGCACGGCGACCTTGGTCCGCTCGTCCACCGCCGCCAGGATCCGCTCCCGGACCGCCTCCTGGTCGGGGGTGTGCACCGAGAGCCGGACGGTCCGCACCCGGGCGCCGCTCTCCGCCGCCCGTCGCTCGGCCGCCCTGGTCACCACGCCGTAGCCGTGGTCGGTAACCAGGATCTCCTCGCCCGCCTCCAGCGGCAGCGAGTCCAGCACCACCGCGATCCCCTCGGTGACGTTGGTGACCAGGGCGATCCGGTCGGGGCGGGCGCCGAGCGCGGTGGCGACCCGGGCCCTGGCCCGGGCGATCCGGTCCGGCAGCTCCAGGAAGAAACCGTCCGGGTCCTGCTCCTGCTCGGCCCGCAGCCGGGCCTGGACCCGCTGGACCGGCAGCGGCACCGCGCCGTAACTGCCGTGATTGAGGTGGGTCACGGCCGGATCCAGCGTGAACAGGGCGCCTGCACCCGGTAGTTGGCGTGGTGGTTCGATGCTCATGCTGATCTCCCGCTCCCCGAAACACATAATGGTGTGTGACATTTCACACTGCATACTTCTAGCCGAGATCCCCTGCTCACGGCAACCATCGGGCCGTGACCCACACCGACCCCTTCCTCGCCCTGAGCTCCCGGACCGGCCGCTTCAGCTACGGCGCACCGCGCGCCGTGACGCTCGCCGCCGACGGTTCCCGGCTGCTCTTCCTGCGTTCCACCGGCTCCGAGGACCCGGTCGAGCGGCTCTGGCTGCTCGACCTGGTCACCCGGCAGGAGCACCTGGTCGCCGACCCGGCCGTACTCGCCCCGCACCGCACCGGCGACCCCGCCGACCTGCCCGCCCTGGAGCGCCGCCTGCGCGAGCGGCTCCGGCTCTGGGCCCCCGGCATCGGCTCCTTCGCCGCCACCGCCGACCTCGCGGTCGCCGTCTTCGCGCTGGACGGCCGGCTGTTCCGGGCCACCGTGGCCACCGGATCCAGCACCGAACTCCCGGTCGCCGGACCGGCCTTCGACCCACGGCCGAACACCGACGGCAGCCTGGTCGCGTACGTCACCGGCGGCGCGCTGCACCTGACCGACCGGGCCGGGCCGCTCAGCCCGGCCGACGGTGCGGTCTGGGGTGTCGCCGAGTTCGCCGCCGCCGAGGAGCTCGGCCGCACCCGGGGCCACTGGTGGTCCCCGGACGGCCGCGCGCTGCTGGCCGCCCGGATCGACGAATCCGCCCTGCCGCTGCGCTGGTTCGCCGACCCGGCCCGCCCCGAGCTGGCCGCCGAGAGCTTCGCCTATCCGCAGGCGGGTGGCCCCAACGTGGACCTCCAGCTCTGGGTGCTCGGCCTCGACGGCGGCCGGGTCAGGCTGGACTGGGACGCCGCCGCGTACCCGTACGTCTGCGCGGCCGGCTGGGAGGGCGACGGAGAGCTGCTGCTCACCGTCGCCGACCGGCTCCAGCAGACCGTGCTGCTGCTCAGCGCCGATTCGGCCACCGGCCGGACCCGCGAACTCTCCCGCACCGTGGACGAGTTCTGGGTGGACGACCTGCCCGGCACCCCGGCCAGGCTGGACGACGGCCGGCTGCTCACCGCCGCCGACACGACCGGCGGCGACGCCCGGGGCGTCGCCCTGGACGGGAAGATCCTCACCGACGAGCGGACCCAGGTCCGCCGGGTGGTCGGCCGGCTGCGCGGACAGCTGCTGATCGAGGCGGGCCAGGACGACCCGGCCGACCAGCACGTCTTCCTGCTCGACCCGGACAGCGGCGCGCTCACCCGGCTCAGCGAGGGCACCGGCGTGCACTCCGCCGTGGCGGCCGGGGAGACCCTGCTGCTCACCTCCGCCACCCCGGCCGGCATCGAGCGGAAGCTCCACTTCCAGGACACGGCCTTCGCCCTGCCGGACCTGGCCGCTCCGCTCCCCCACCAGGTCACCCCACAGCTCGCCCGGGTCACCGAACTGGGCCTGCCCACCGCCGTGGTCTACCCGCGCGGCCACGTCACGGGCCGTCAACTGCCGGTGCTGCTCGACGTGTACGGCGGCCCCGGCTACCAGGCCGTGGCCAACGAGCCGCGCCGCTGGCAGGCCCGCCAGTGGTGGGCCGACCAGGGCTTCGCCGTGGTCACCACCGACAACCGGGGCACCCCGTTCGTCTCGCCGTCCTTCAGTCGGGCGATCTTCCGCCGGTTCTCCGCCGTCGCCCTGGACGACCAGATCGCCGCCCTGCAGGCGCTGGCCGGCACCCACCCCGATCTCGACCTGACCCGGGTCGGCGTCCGGGGCTGGTCCTACGGCGGCTACTTCGCCGCCCTCGCGGTGCTCCGCCGCCCGGACGTCTTCCACGCCGGCTGCGCGGGCGCCCCGCCCACCGACTTCCGGCTCTACGACACCGCCTACACCGAGCGCTACCTCGGCCTCCCGCAGGACAACCCGGAGGGCTACGCCGCCGACTGCCTGATCCCCGACGCCCCGTCACTGACCAGGCCGCTGCTGCTCATCCACGGGCTGGCCGACGACAACGTGCATCCCTCGCACACCCTGCTGCTCTCGCAGGCCCTCACCAAGGCCCGCCGCCCGCACTCCGTGCTCCCGCTGCCCGCGGTCAGCCACATGACCCCGAACGGCGTCAACGAGCTCGTCGCCGAGGCCGAACTGGCCTTCCTGCGCAGCTCGCTGGGCTGACACCCAGGGGCCGGCCCCCACCACCCCACGGCCCGATGTCCGCCCCCGACGTCGGGCCGTGGTCGTCGGCTGCCCCGAAGGGGGCGGGCGGCGGTCGGACGGATGAGATCCGCTTGTACCCAGGGCTTCCATGTGATGGATGACATGTGAAATATTACCCTCGCTCACCCGACCACCCTCGTCCGGAAAGGACCGGTCAGTTGCGCAGACTGTCCGCAGCCGTCACGGCTGCGCTGACCACCAGTGCGATAGCCGCCACCCTGCTGAGTGGCAACGCCTACGCCGCCCCCGAACCCGCCGCCGCGCCGCAGTCCCTGGACGCCCCGGCGGAGGCCCTGGTGGGCCCGGAGGGCAAGGAGGCCCCCGCGGGTCCGCTGGCGCCGCAGGAGCGGACCCGGCAGGCGCTCCGCACCAAGGCGCTGGAGCAGCTCAACCAGGGTTCGCTGGCCAAGACTTCGGCGGGCACCGCGCCCAAGAAGGTCAAGATCGGCAACGAGTACGTCCAGCTCGCCCAGGAGCGCAAGGACAAGGTCTTCGTGATCCTTGCCCAGTTCGGCGACCAGGTCGACAACTCGACGCTGCACAACGGCGTCCCGCGCTACGCGGGCACCCCCGGGCCGCAGCACAACGCGATACCGCAGCCCGACGGCAGCGACACCCACACCTTCTGGAAGAGCGACTTCAGTCGCGCCTACTACCAGCAGATGTTCTTCGACGACCGGGCCGGCGCCAACTCGATGCGGAACTTCTACCGCACCCAGTCCTCCGGCCGGTACGACTTCGACGGCACCGTCACCGACTGGGTGACCCTGCCGTACAACGAGGCGCGCTACGGAAGCAACAAGGGGCCGCAGGGCAGTGGCGCCTGGACCCAGGCGCAGGAGTTCATCCGGGACGCCACCAAGGCCTGGTACGACGGCGAGTTGGCGAAGGGCCGCAGCGCGGCTGACGTCAAGGCCGAGATCAAGCAGTACGACGTGCACGACCGCTACGACTTCGACAAGGACGGGAACTTCGAGGAGCCGGACGGCTACATCGACAACCTGGTCGTGGTGCACGCGGGCGTGGACGAGACCTGGGGCGGCGGCGCCCAGGGCGCCGACGCGATGTGGGCGCACCGCAGTTGGGCCCTCCCGGACCCGACCGGACAGGTCGGCCCGGCGGGCAACAAGATCGGCGGTGCGCCGGTCGGCGACACCGGTGTCTTCGCCTACGACTACGTGCAGGGCGGCGAGAACAGCGGCGTCGGCCTGTTCTCCCACGAGTACGGCCACAACCTCGGCCTGCCGGACCTCTACCCGACCAGCGGCGGCGACAACAGCGTCAGCTTCTGGTCGCTGATGTCCTCCGCCTCGTACCTGGGCCGGGGCAAGAACACCACGGGTGAGTACCCGGGTGACCTGGACGCCTGGAGCAAGCTGCAGTTCGGCTGGCTCAACTACGACGAGGCGCAGGCCGCGACCCGGTCCAGCCACGCACTCGGCGTCAGCGGCTACAACACCGACCAGGCCCAGGCCGTGCTGGTGCACCTGCCGCCGACCAAGAAGACCACCACGCTGGCCGACCCCTTCGAGGGTGCTTCGCAGTGGTACAGCGGCACCGGTGACTCCATCGACAACTCGCTGACCCGGACGGTGGACCTGACCGGTCGCACCTCCTCGGCGGCGATCTCGGCGGCCGCCTGGTACGACATCGAGCAGGACTACGACTTCCTCTCGGTCGAGGCCAGTGCCGACAACGGCAAGACCTGGAAGGCCCTGGGCGGCACGGTGGACGGTGCGCCGATCGGCAACACCACCGCCAACACCCCTGGCCTGAGCGGCACTTCGAACGCCTGGCGGCAGCTGAACATCCCGCTGGACGCCTACCTCGGCCAGACCGTGCAGCTGCGCTTCCACGTCACCTCGGACAACAACACCCACGGCAAGGGCGTGCTGGTCGACGCGGTCAAGATCACCGCCGACGGCGCCACCCTGCTCGAGGACGGCGCGGAGAACGGCAACCAGGGCTGGGTGCTGAACGGCTTCGCCCCGCTCAAGGGCAAGGACTCCGTCAAGGAGCACCCGCGGGCGTACCTGGTGGAGAACCGCCGCTACGTCGGCTACGGCGCCTACCTGAAGACCGGTCCGTACAACTTCGGTTACAGCGGCGTCGAGGGCAAGGCCGGCGTGATCGACAACTACCCGTACCAGGAGGGTGTGCTGATCTGGCTCTGGGACACCAGCTACCTGGACAACAACACCAAGGAGCACCTGGGCGGCGGCATGATCCTGCCGATCGACTCCCGCCCGCAGGCGATGAAGTTCAAGGGCGGCGTGCTGGTCAACGGCCGCGCGCAGAGCCACGACGCGACCTTCTCGCTCAACCCCACCTCCGCCTTCACCCTGCACAGCGCGGGTGTCGCGACCAAGTACCCGTCGAAGCCCGGCATCCCGGTCTTCAACGACCGCACCGGGGTCTACGCGGACCCGGCCATCCCGCAGCTGGGCGTGGCCGTCCCGAACACCAACACCAAGATCGAGGTCGTTCGGGAGACCCAGGGCGGCAAGCTGACCACCATCAAGGTCGGCCCCGCCTCCTGATCCACCGTCACCACCGTCACCACCCGAGCCCCGGCCCGCGCACCCCTGCGGGCCGGGGCTCCGGCGTGTCCCCGGGAGCGGGTACGAGCGGGTACGACAGCGCCCACCGGGCGGGGCTCACAGGCCCCGCCCGGTGGGCACCGGGTTTGATCAGCGGCGGAGCGTCAGCAGCCCGCCGAGCGGGACGTGCAGGGCGAGTTCGAGGCCCTCGACGGTCAGGGTCACCTCGGCGAGCGTGCCGCCCGTCGCGTCCTGGACCAGGGCCGTGAGCGTGCCCGGGGCCCGGTCGAAGACCAGCCGGACCAGGGTGTCGGGGTCGGCGTTGCCGAGCAGCAGCAGCTCCCACTCCCCCGGCACCGCGACCGGCACCGGGGCGTAGCGGCCGAACGCCCGGGCGCCGTCGCGGCGGGACTCGATCAGCGGGTAGGCGAGCTCCGGCCGGTGCGGGCGGAACTCGGAGCGCTGGAGCAGGTCCCGGTGCTCGGCCATGACGGACAGCCAGAACCGCACCGCGGCCAGCTGGCCAGGCCCCTGGGCGGCCAGGTCCACGGAGACCTGCGGGGTGGCGAACAGCACCGAGAGCAGCAGCACCGCGATCTGCTCCGGGGCCTCCTCGGGGTGCCAGGTGAGCGGGTCGGCGTGCACGGCCAGCGGTCCTGCGGTGAGCCGCAGGTCGGCGGTGCGGGTGCGGTTCTCGGTGGCGTTGTGCGGGCAGTCGGTGGCCCGGACCATCGTCGCGTACGGCCACAGGCCCGGGCCCATGTACTGCTGCCGGTGCTCGACCAGCACCTCGGGCCGCACCGCCCGCAGCCGGGCGTCGAGTTCGGCCAGCAGGCGGCGGACGCCCTCGGCGACCTCGGTGCAGTCCGGGTCAGGGGAGGCGGTGGTGGGCTCGCGCAGGAAGGTGTCGATGAAGTCGATCTTCAGGCCGTCGACCCCGTACCGCTCCACCGCCGCCGCGAGCCGCTCCACCTGGTGCGTCCGGACCACCGGGCTGCGCGGGTCGAGGACGTACGTCTCCAGGGTCGGCAGGTGGGCCAGCGCGTGCTCGGCGAGCGTGCCGATCGCCGCACTGCGGTCGCCGGCGAACGGGAGGGCGTGCCAGAGCAGGTAGTTGAGGCCCAACGCGCGGACCCGGGCGACGTGCTCGGCGAAGTCGGGGAAGCCGACCGGGGCGGGCTGCCAGTCGCCGGTGGTGGCGTAGGAGCGGCCGTTCTCGTCGGTCTGCCAGCCGTCGTCGACGATCAGCGCGCCGAAGCCGAGCGGGGCGGCCAGCGCGGCCAGCTTCTCCACCTCGGCCGAGGTCATCGCCAGGTGCAGGGCGTACCAGGTGCAGAAGACCGGCTCGAAGGCCGAGTCCGGCACCACCGAGAGCGGCAGCGAGGTGCCCCACCAGGCGGCCGCGCCCCGGACGGTGTCGGCGAAGTGACGCCCGCTCAGGTCGAGCAAAAGCCGCAGTGTGCCGCCCTCGTGCTCGACCCACCAGCTGAACTCGCCGGTCTCCTCGACCGCACCCTCGCCGATCGAGACCGGCAGCACCGTCTCGCCGACCGCGAAGGTGCAGAGCGCGGCGTCCGCCGTGCCGACCAGGCTGCCGACCGGCGCGCCCTTGGGCAGCGCGGCGATCCGCGGCAGCGCCCAGGACGGCGGCAGCCAGCGGGTGCCGGTGCCCGGCGTCCAGTAGCCGGTGGCGCCGGTGCACGGCAGCCGCCACTCCACCCGGGCCCGGACCGGCGCGTCGTCGGTCGGCCGGGTGGCGGTGACTTCGATCAGCAATACCCCGGGAACGTCCTGCGGGGTGACCCGCACCGCGAGCTCCCCGGCGCCGACGGCGGTGGCTCTGACCCGCAGGCCCGACAGGTCGAGGCCGGTCTCCACCGGACAGGCGGTCTCGGTCCGGCCGGAGGGGTGGGCGCTGCCGTCCCAGCTGAGCGGGGGTGGTGTCTGGGTGGTCACGAGGGCCTGGCCTTTCACGTGAAAGTGCCCGGCCGCGGGGAGGGCGGCCGGGGTGGTGGGGGCTGTCTGACGATTCCCGTCGGATCAGGCCGGGTCGTTCGGTGCGTGCGCTCGGCGTGCGGCCGGGGCGACCTCGTAGCGGAGCTACTTGGTCGCCCCGGCCGTGCGGCGAGCGTGCGTGCTGGGCGGGCCGGCCCCGACGGGAATCGTCAGACAGCCCCCAACCCGTGCGGGGCAACCGCGGAAGCGGTTGAACGGCTGCCCCGCACGGGAGTTGTGGGCCTGGTCGGACGCGGCCCGCCGTTACGGTTCCCCGCCGCGTCCGACCAGGGGCATGGGTCACCTGCGGAGCGGGCCCTCGCAGGTGTAGTTGGCGGTGCCGGCCTTGCCGCCGGGCCAGACGTTGACCGCGCCGAAGTAGCAGTTCATGTCGTCCAGGTTGTTGGCGACGCCCTTGGTCCGGGTCAGCAGGAAGTAGTCGACCGTGTAGGACATGTCGTTGAAGACCTGGTCGGGGTTGTTCGCGTCGGCCAGGTTCGCGGTGATCGCACCGGTGCAGACGAAGCGCATCGGCTTGTTCACCCAGTCCCCGTTGTCCTTGCAGGACGGGGTGATCCCGGTGGCACCGGCGATCGCGGTCTGCACCTCGGAGGCGTACGCGAACTTCAGCCAGCCGTTCTGGGTGTACGAGGTGCTCGGCACGTACAGGCTGGGGGCGATCGCGATCTGGGCGTTCAGGAAGGCGTCGTACTCGGCCTGCAGGCCCTGGTCGGCGCCGGTCCGGGTGCGCCAGTCGTCGAAGCCGGCCGGGTCGTCGGCGCGCAGGTAGCCGTACATCTCGCGGAGCTTGGCCGGGTGCTTGGCCCAGAGGAACTCGTAGAACGTGCCGGCGTAGTTGTAGAAGTGGAAGGCCGGGGTGTCGTCGTAGCTCGCGTGCAGCAGCTTGTTGACGGTCAGCCGCGGGACACCCGCCGCCTCGTCGGAGGCCAGCCTGGCCACCAGCGACTTGCGGACCTTGACGCCCTGGTCCCGGGTCGAGCCGTCGAAGAACTCGGCGGTGCCCTCGTCCATCGCGGTGGTCAGGTCCTTGGCGTACCAGCGCGCGTCACCGAAGTAACCCGGGGTCGCCCAGCGGCCGTTGAGGTAGTGGGTGTACTCGTGCCGGAACAGCTCCTCCAGCGTGAGGTACGACTCAGCCGTGGTGCGCTGGTAGGTGTAGAAGGTGGCGCCGCGCTCGATGTAGATGCCACCGTTGCTGGTGTTCATCCCGGTCAGCAGCGGGTGGTAGACCTCGTAGTCCGAACGCGTCGCGTACAGGTGGATGTTGAGGGTGGCGTTCGGGTCACCGGCCAGCGGGACGTCGGTGCCGAGCACCCGGAAGAAGTGCGTCTTCACCTGCTTGCTGGCGTAGTACATCTGGTCCACGGTGGCCCGGTCCAGCGCGGTGCGGACGGAGACGGCGCCGTTGTCGTACTTGTAGGTGTACGGGAAGAGCTTCGCCTCGATCGTCGCGGTGCAGACGTTGAACTCGGCGCAGTTCCCATAGGTGTTGGACCAGCCGACCACCTTGATCCAGGGGCCGGACCACTCGCCGAAGGTGGCCTTGGTGGTGGCCAGCAGGGTACCGATCTCGGCGGTGACGCCGGCCCGCAGCTCGGCGATCTGGCCGGTCCGGCCGTACTCGCCGACCGCGTCCCTGGCCAGCCACTCGTTCGCGGTGCCCTTGAGGTGGCCGTACCCGGCGAAGACCCGGAAGGCCGCCCGGTAGGAGGCGTCGGCGGCGACCACCGGCAGGAAGGCCGGGTCCTGGTTGGAGATGCCCAGCCAGTTGAGGTTGAGCGCGGCCAGCCCGGCGGTGCCCCAGGCCCAGCTCTCGGCGACCCTGGTGCCGGGGGCGAACTTCGCCAGGATCTTCTTCGCCAGGCCCAGGTTGTTCTGCCGCAGGCCCACCGATCCGGCGGTGGTGGTCATCTCACGGATCGTCACGGCGGCCAGGTCGGTGTCGTCGAAGGCGTGCGGGCTGTTCCCGTACGCGGTGACGGCCTGCTGGATCGCGGCCACCGTGGCGGCGTCGGTGACGTCTATGCCGTCGTGGTTGAAGTCGTAGTAGACGGTGGCGTGCAGGAAGGTCCACAGCTCGTAGAGGTGGGCCGCGCCGGTGCCGTCGTCGGCGGCGGAGCGCTGGGTGATCCGCTGGGCGACGGCCTGGACGTGGGCGTCGTCCATGGTGGTGTTGTACCGGGCGTCCCAGGTCCACAGGAAGTTCTTCAGGCAGCCGTCGAAGGTGACGGCCGGGTCGGTCAGGAAGTCCGCGAGCCCGCTCGGGCTCAGCGAGGTCATCCCGTCCACGGTGCACGGCACGCCGGCCGCGGTGGTCGCGGCGCTGCCGCCGACGGCGAGTTCGGCGGCGGTCGGGGCCGGGGCGCCGACCCGGTCCGGCAGCATGCCGGGGACCGGTCCGGAGCCGAGCGAGCCGCCGCCGGGGGCGGGCGCGGCGGTGCCGGTCTTCGCGGTGACGTCGCCGAGCCGGTCCACCTCGTCGTAGCCGGTGGGCAGGGTCGGTGCCGGGGTGGTGGCGGCCGAGCCGGCCACCGGGGTCTGGGCGATCGCCTGGCCGGTCTGGATCGCGGGCAGCGCCAGCGTGGCCGTCAGGACCGCAGCGAGCAGAACTCGACGCGTGGTACGGGGAGTTGCCATGGCTCTTCTCCAGGTGGGGGCGGAGATGTGGGGGGTGCACCGGTGGGGGCGGTGCGTGGAGCTCGCGCCGCCGCCGCGCGCGAAGGAGGGTGCGCGGCGGCGACGCGGCGGAGGACCGACGGGGGGACGTCAGGCCTCGGGGAAGTGGCAGGCGGCCTGGCGGCTGCCACCCGCCGGGGTGATCTGGAGCAGCGGCCGCTCGGTGCGGCAGATCTGCTGCGCCTTCGGGCACCGCGGGTGGAAGGTGCAGCCGCTCGGCGGGTTGGCCGGGCTCGGCGGGTCGCCGAGCAGCACGATCCGCTCCCGGGCGCGTTCGGCGGCCGGGTCGGGCAGCGGCACGGCCGACAGCAGCGCCTTGGTGTACGGGTGCGCCGGGTTGGCGTACACCTCGCGCTGGTCGCCGATCTCGACGATCCGGCCCAGGTACATCACCGCGACCCGGTGGCTGATGTGCTTCACCACGGCCAGGTCGTGCGCGATGAAGACGTACGCCACGCCGAGTTCGCGCTGCAGCCGCTCCATCAGGCCGACGATCTGGGCCTGGATGGAGACGTCCAGGGCCGAGACCGGTTCGTCCGCCACCACCAGTTCGGGGCGGGTGGCCAGCGCGCGGGCGATACCGATCCGCTGGGCCTGGCCGCCGGAGAACTGGTGCGGGTAGCGGTCCAGGTGCTCCGGGGCCAGGCCGACCAGCTGGACCAGGTCGCGGACCTCACGGCTGATCTCGGCGGCCGGGGTGTCCTGGGCGCGCAGCGGGGCGGCGATGATCTGCTGGACGGTCTGCCGCGGGTTCAGCGAGGCGAACGGGTCCTGGAAGATCATCTGGAACTTGCGGCGCAGCGGCCGCAGTTCGCGCTGCGTGGTCCGGGTGATGTCCTTACCCCGGAAGGAGACCTGACCGGCCGTCGGGTCGAGCAGCCGGACCAGCATTCGCCCGGTGGTGGACTTGCCGCAGCCGGACTCGCCGACCAGCCCGAGCGTCTCGCCGGGGCGGACCTCGAAGCTGACGTCGTCGACCGCCTTGATCCCGGCCGCGCGGCCGAGGCCGGAGCGCGGACCGGGGAAGGTCATGCCCAGGCCCTCGACGGTGAGCAGCGGTTCGGTGGTCATGAAGTCCCTCCGTCGAGGTCGAGCGCGCACGCGTTGCGGTGCCCCTCCGCCACCAGGCGGAGCAACGGGCGCTCCCCGGTGCAGAGTTCACTGGGCTTCGCGGCGTAGACCGGGCAGCGCGGATGGAAGGCGCAGCCGGCCGGCGGGGCGAGCAGCGAGGGCGGGCTGCCGGGGATCGAGCGCAGGCTCTCCCCCTCGACGGCGTCCACCCGGGGCAGCGAGTCCAGCAGCCCCCGGGTGTACGGGTGCCTGGGGGTGGCGAACAGCGCGTCGGCGGAGGCCTGTTCGGCAGCGGAGCCGCCGTACATCACCAGCACGTCGTCGGCCACCCGGGCGATCACCCCCAGGTCGTGGGTGATCATCACGATGCCGAGGCCGCGGTCCTGCTGAAGCTTCATCAGCAGCTCCAGCACCTGGGCCTGGACGGTGACGTCCAGCGCGGTGGTGGGCTCGTCCGCGATGATCAGATCCGGCTCGCAGGAGAGCGCGAGCGCGATCATCGCCCGCTGGCGCATACCGCCGGAGAACTGGTGCGGGTGCTCCCCCGCCCGGCGGGCCGGCTCGGGGATGCCGACGTCGCCCAGCACCTCGACGGCGCGAGCCAGGGCGGCCTTGCGGGTGCCGCCGTGGTGCTCCCGGTACGCCTCGGCGATCTGGTCGCCGATGGTGAAGTACGGGTGCAGCGCGGTCAGCGCGTCCTGGAAGACCATCGCCATCCGGCGCCCGCGCAGCTTGCGGACGGTCTCGTCCGGAGCGCCGAGCAGTTCGGTGCCGTCGAACTTGACCGAACCGGTCACCTTGGCACCCCGGTGCAGACCCATCACGGCCAGCGAGGTGACGGACTTTCCGGAGCCGGACTCACCGACGATACCCAGCGTCCGCCCGCGCTCGACGGTGAAGCCGACGCCCTTGACGGCCTTGACGACGCCTTCGGCGGTGTTGAACTCGACTTCGAGATCGGTGACTTCAAGCAGCGTACTCACGACAGCCTCGCCCTCGGGTCGATCCAGGCGTAGACCAGGTCCACCACCAGGTTGGAGGTCACGATGAAGAAGGAGGCCAGCAGCGTGACGCCCATGATCACCGGTTGGTCGGACTTGTTCAGCGAGTCCGCGAAGAGCTTGCCGACGCCCGGGAGGCTGAACAGCGACTCGGTGATCAGCGCACCGGCGAGCAGCCCGCCGAGGTCCATCCCGAGCATGGTGGCGATCGGGGTCAGCGCGGGCCGCAGCCCGTGCTTGGTGACCACCCGGCGCTCGCGCAGGCCCTTGGCCCTGGCGGTCCGGACGAACGGCTCCTCCATGGTCTCGATCACCGAGTTGCGGGTCATCCGGGCGTACAGCGCGGCGAACAGCAACGACAGCGTGATCCACGGCAGCACCAGGTTGCGCAGCCAGCCGACCGGGTCCTCGCCGAAGGCGATGTACCGGGGCAGCGGCATCAGGCCGAGCACCGTGACCACCAGGTAGAGCAGGATCATCGCGGTGAAGTAGACCGGCAGCGCCGCGATCCCGATGGTGCTGATCATCACCGTGCGGTCCACCCAGGTGTTCCGCTTGAGCGCCGAGAGCACCCCGGCCGAGAGGCCGAGCGCCATCCAGCAGACCGCCGCACCGAGCGCCAGCGAGGCACTGACCGGGAACCGGTCCATCATCAGGTCCCAGACCGGCTGGGCACTCTGGAACGAGTAGCCGAAGCACGGGAAGCTGCACTCGACCGCGTACTGGCCGCTGCCGAGCGTCTGGCCGGCGAAGATGCCGATCAGGTAGCGGCCGAACTGGACCGGCAGCGAGTCGTCCAGGCCCATCTGCTGACGGACCATCTCGATCCGGTCGGTCGAGCAGTCCTTGCCGCAGAACTGGGCCGCCGGGTCGGCGGGGAAGAGGTAGAACACCGCGAAGGTCAGCGCGCAGATCACCACCAGGGTGGCCGCGATGCCGAGCAGACGGCGGATCAGGAATCCGATCACGACTTGCCGCCCTTCGGGTCCAGGGCGTCGCGCAGCGCGTCACCGAGCAGGGTGAACCCCAGCACCACCAGGAACAGGCAGGCGCTCGGCAGGATGAAGAACATCGGATCGACCTTGTAGTAGAGCACCGAGTCGGCGATCATCTGGCCCCAGGAGGGCGTCGGGGGACGGACGCCCACGCCCAGGAAGGTCAGCGCGGCCTCGGTGCCGATCAGGCCCGGGATGGCCAGCGTGATGTAGACGATGATCGTGCCGGACAGGTTGGGCAGGATCTCGGTGAGCAGGATGCGACTGCTCCGGGTGCCGCTGGCGCGGGCCGCCTCGACGTACTCGCGGTGCTTGAGCGAGAGCGTCTGGGCCCGGATCACCCGGGCGACGTACGGCCAGCTGAAGACGCCCATCACGATGATCAGCAGCAGCACGCGGTTGACGCTCCGGGCCACCGAGAGCAGCGCGATCATGAAGATCAGGCTGGGGAAGGACATCATGACGTCCATGAACCGGGAGATCACGGTGTCGATCCGGCCGCCGAAGTAGCCGGCCAGGATGCCCAGGGTCACCCCGATCAAGGTGATCATGATCGCCGAGGCGAAGGCGACCAGCAGACTGATCTGGGCACCGTAGAGCAGCCGGGCGAAGATGTCCCGGCCGAGCATCGGCTCGACGCCGAGCCAGTGCTCGGGGCTCATCCCGCCGAAGCTGCCCTTGGGCAGGCCGCCGAGATAGGAGTTGATGGCCTTCTTGTCGGTGTCCGCCGGGCCCTTGCCGCTGATCGCGGTGAGCACCGGGGCCAGCAGGGCGGCCAGGATGAAGAAGGTGATGATGCCGAGGCCGGTCAGTGCGGCCTTCTGGCGGCGCAGCCGGTGCCAGGCCAACCGCCAAGGGGAGGCGGGCTGTTGATGACGGTCGGCGGTGGAGACGGGGGCAGCGGGACTGGCCGCCGCCCCCGCTCCCCCGGCCTCGGCCGGAGAGAGCGGGGCGGTCATGGGGGAACTCCCGACTACTTCGCGGTCTTCAGGCCGATGACGGCGTAGTCGACCTGGCCGGCCCACACCGGGTGGGCGAAGGCGCCGGCGATGTTGGAACCGACCAGCAGCGGCTTCTTGGCCCAGGCCAGCGGCACGGCCGGGGACTTGTCCATGATCTTGGCGTCCAGCTCGAGCCACGCCTTGTTGGCAGCTTGGACATCGCTCATCGCGGCGATCCGGTCCAGCTCGGCGATGGTCTCCGGGTCGTTGAACCGGGTGACGTTGCCCTGGTTGCCCTTGTCCTTGATGGTGCGGCCATCGAAGATCATCGGCAGGAAGGTGGCGGCCGACGGGTAGTCGGGGCACCAGCCGCCGATCGAGAGACCGGGCTGCTTGGCCTTGTCACCGGTGATCGAGCTGACCGCGGTCGGGTCGACGGTGGTGATGGTGATCTCGACGCCGACCTTCTTCAGCGCGGCCTGGATGGCCTCCGCCTGCTGCTTGCCACCGGTGGAGGTGACCAGCTCGGTGGCGAAGCCGTTCGCGAAACCGGCCTCGGCCAGCAGCGCCTTGGCCTTCGCCGGGTCGCCGCCCGGCTTGATCAGGAAGTGGTCGATCGGAGCGCCCTGGGTGAGCACCGGCGGCAGGTAGGTGGTGGCCACGTCGGTGAAGGCCGGGCCGCCCTGCGCGGCCGCGAAGGCCTCCTTGTCCACCGCGAACTGCATCGCGAGGCGGACCTTGGCGTTGTCGAACGGCGCCTTGGTGTTGTTCATGTCGAGCTTGGTGGTGCAGCCCGCGTTCTCGGAGATCAGCCGCTTCTTGACCTCCGGGTTGGTGAGCACCTCGCTGATCTTGGAGGGCACCAGGTCGACGTAGGAGAGCGCGCTCTGGTCCTCGCCCTGATCGGTGATCAGACGCTCGGCGATGCCGGTGCCCTTGAGGGTCTGGTCCACCACGATCTTGTCCGGGTAGGCCTTGCGGACCGGGTCGGTCTTCTGGTCCCAGTACGTGTTGCGGACCAGCACCATGCGCTTGCCGCGGTCGTACGACTCGATCTTGTACGGGCCGGAGGAGACCGGGTGGTTGCTGTAGTTGGCACCGGCCTCCTTCGCCTTCGGGACCGGGGCGAAGGTCGGCAGCGTGACGGTGTAGCCGAACTCGGCGACCGGGCGCTGGAGGTGGAAGACGATGGTCTTCTCGTCCGGGACCTCGATCGACTCCTTGCCCAGGCGCTGGCCGGCCAGCGGGCCCTTGTAGTCGGCCGGGGCGACCAGGTAGGTCCGGGCGTAGTCCGGGCCACCGGGCAGCTCGGGCGAGTAGGACCGCTCGACGTTGTACTTGATGTCGTCGGAGACGATCGGCGTGCCGTCCTCGTACTTCAGACCGTCCTTCAGCTTGAAGGTCCAGGTCTTGCCGCCGTCGGTCGACTGGCCGAGGTCGGTGGCCAGGTCGGGCTCGATCTTCAGGCCCTCGGCACCCGGGGCCGCCTTGAAGGTGGTGAGGGTGCGGTAGAGGGTGCGGACACCGAAGTCCATCACCGGCATGGTCCAGTTACGGGTCGGGTCCAGCTGGTCGAAGTCGACGTTCGACAGCAGGGTCAGGGTGCCGCCCTTGACGGGCGTCCCGCCGATGATGCCGTTGCCCTCGGTGGTGACACCGCCCTGGTTGGTGTCGTCGCTGCTTCCGCCGGTGCTGGAACAGGCCCCGAGGCCGAGAGTGAGTGCTGCCGCGATCGCCGCTGCAAGGGCGGCATGGGTACGCCTGGTCATAGTGCAACTCCGCAGTGGGAGGCCACAGTTGCGGCCTTGGTTCGCCCCGGGGCTGATCCGGGGCCACCGAGAGGGCGACCGCTGGGGTCTAGCCGCTCCAAGGTGTGACCCGTAACATAGTAATGTGAAATTGCACTGGCAAGGGATCGGGCGGCTCGTTACCTAGCTGTGTCCGGTTGCCGCCCCAACTCCCGCCCCACGCAATGACATCAACACCACTGAATCCGGACAGACCGCCCCGCCGAAGGAGTCGCAGACGTGACCACCGCCCCCCGCCCGCTGAACACCGGCAGCCACGACCTGCCGGTCTCCGCCGCCCTTGACGCCTTCATGGGCACCGGCTGGGCCCCCACCTCGCTGCCCGCGAGCGACCGGGTGCCGGGCTACGCCGCGATGCCCGGCCGCCGGGCCCGGCTCGCCGCCGCCTTCCCCGGCGAGCGGCTGATCGTCCCGGCGGGGCAGCTCAAGGTGCGCAGCCACGACTGCGACTACCGGTTCCGCCCGCACAGCGCGTACGCCTGGCTCACCGGCCTGACCGGCGAGGAGCAGGTCGGCCACGTGCTGGTGGTCGAGCCGAACGGCGAGCCGGTGCTCTACCTGCGCCCGCGTTCGCCGCGCGGCGGCGGTAACCCGTACGGCTCCGAGTTCTTCCGGGACCGCCGCTACGGCGAGTTCTGGGTCGGCCGCCGTCCCGACCTGGCCGAGGCCGAGCAGCTCACCGGCATCCGGACCGCCCACCTGGACGACCTGGAGAAGCTGCTGACGGGCGCTCAGCCCGTCACCCGGCTGCTCGGCGGGGCCGACCCGGTGCTGGACGCGCTGCTGCCCACCGCCGCCGACGCCGCGCTCGCCACCACCCTCTCCGAGCTGCGGCTGGTCAAGGACGCCTGGGAGGTCGAGCAGCTCCAGCTCTCCGTCGACGCCACCACCGCCGGCTTCGAGGACGTGATCCGCGCGCTGCCCGCCGCCTTCCGGCACGGCCGGGGCGAGCGCTGGCTGGAGGGCACCTTCAACCTGCGGGCCCGCGCCGAGGGCAACGGCACCGGCTACGAGACCATCGTCGCCTCCGGCGCGCACGCCTGCGTGCTGCACTGGATCCGCAACGACGGCGCTCTGGACCCCTCGAAGCTGCTGCTGCTGGACGCGGGCGTGGAGGTCGACTCGCTCTACACCGCGGACATCACCCGCACCATCCCGCTCAGC
Source organism: Kitasatospora sp. Root107 (assembly GCF_001424875.1). Taxonomy (GTDB): domain Bacteria; phylum Actinomycetota; class Actinomycetes; order Streptomycetales; family Streptomycetaceae; genus Kitasatospora. The sequence continues at coordinate 192,059 of NZ_LMCT01000002.1, forward strand.
GGCACCTTCTCCCCCGTCCAGCGCCAGGTCTACGAACTCGTCCTGGCCGCCCAGGAGGCGGGCATCGCCACCCTGCGCCCCGGCGCCAGCTTCCGGGACTTCCACCGGGCCGGCATGCGGGTGATCGCCGAGGGCCTGGCCGACTGGGGCGTGCTCAAGATCTCCGCCGAGGAGGCCCTCCAGGAGGACAGCGGCCTGTTCCGCCGCTACACCCTCTGCTCCAGCGGCCACATGCTCGGCCTCGACGTGCACGACTGCGCCAAGGCCCGCGCCGAGACCTACCTCGACGGCATCCTGGAGGAGGGCCAGGTGCTCACCGTGGAGCCCGGCCTCTACCTCCAGCCCGACGACGAGACCCTCCCCGCCGAACTCCGCGGCATCGGCGCCCGGGTCGAGGACGACCTGGTCATCACCGCCGACGGCGCCCGCCTGATGTCCGGCGCGCTCCCCCGCACCGTCGCGGGCATCGAGGAGTGGATGGGCAACCTGCTCGGCTGACCGTCCGTCAGGCGGAACGGGTCTGTCCGGCCCGTTCCGCCCCGGGCGATGATGGCGTCATGACCACAGCGACATTTCTGACGCCCGCTCAGGCGGTCGAGGAGTCCGGGTTCAGTCTGGACACCCTGCGGTACTACGAGAAGATCGGGCTGCTGGGGGACGTCCAGCGGTCTGCCAGTGGGCACCGGCGGTTCAGTGCGGAGGACCTGGCCTGGCTCGGGGTGCTGCGGTGTCTGCGGGACACCGGGATGCCGATCTCGGAGATGCTGCACTTCGCCGAGCTGGTGCGGTCCGGGGACGGGACCTTCGCGGACCGACTGGCGCTGCTGGCCGCGCACGACGACCAGGTGGAGGAGCAGATCGCCACCCTGCGCAGGCGGCAGCAGGTGATCCGGGACAAGATCGCGTACTACCGCGCGGCGTTGGCCTGAGCCAGCAGTTCGGCGGTCAGCCCGGCGGCCGGGCCGGTGCGGGCCTGTCGGTGGCCGGTGCCGGCCCAGAGGTGCATCGCCGTCAGGTCGCCCCGGCGGGTGGCGGCGGCGCGCAGCGGCCTGGTGAGGTGGTGCACCTCGGGGTAGCCGACCGGGGCGTACGGCTCGTACCGGTCGATGAAGGCGTTCCGCAGGCCCCGGGCGGGCCGGCCCGTGAAGGCCCGGGTCACCACGGTGCCGCCCCGGAGGGTGACCAGGGCCGCCTGGTGGTTCGGGTCGGCTCCGGACTCGTCGGTGCGCAGGTACGCCGTGCCGAGCTGGGCCGCGCTCGCGCCCGCGCGAAGGGCGGCGGCGATCCCGGCGCCGTCCGTCAGCCCGCCCGCTGCGATCAGCGGCAGCGCGGTCACCGTCCGTACGGCGGCGAGCAGTTCGGGCAGCGGGCTGGTGGACGGCACCGCCGACTGACGGTGAGTGCCCCGGTGGCCGCCGGCCTCCGGGCCCTGCACACAGAGCGCGTCCAGGCCGAGCAGCGTGGCGGCCCTGGCCTCCGCCGGGGTGGTGACGGTGCCGATCTGATAGCTGCCCACCGCGCGGAGCGCGGCGGCCTCGGCGGCCGAGGGCAGCCCGAAGGTGTACGAGAGCACCGGCACCGGATCGGCGAGCAGCAGCTCCAGCTTGGCCTCCCAGTCGTCCCGGTCCGGGCCGATCCGCTCGGGCAGGTCGACGCCGTGCCGGACGGCCTCGGGCCGCAGCCGCTCCCGGTAGGCGGCCACCGCCGCCGGATCGGCGGGTGCCTCCGGGACGAAGAGGTTCACTCCGAACGGACGGTCCGTCAGCTTCCCGGTCGCACCGATCGCGGCGGCCAGCGCGGCCGCACTCAGATAGCCCGCAGGCAGCAGGCCGAGCCCGCCGCCCTCGTTCACCGCCGCCACCAGCTCGGGGGTGGTGGCGCCGCCGGCCATCGGCGCGGCGATGACCACGGGCAGCTTCATCGGGACACTCCGGTGCGGTCGGCGGTGCGGGCCAGCGCGATCCGTCCGGCGGTGCAGCCCGCCAGCCGGAGGGCCGCATCGGCGATTGCGGGGGCCACCTCGGCGGCGGTGCGGGCCGGGTTCTCCCTGGCCGTGGCCACCCCGCCCTCGACCAGGCCGAGCAGCAGGTCGGTCCGCAGCTCCCGGTCCGACGGCAGGTCGGCGGCCTGGCCAAGCCGGGCCAGCAGCTCGCCGTAGACGGCCCGCAGCTCCGCCCTGGTCCGGCGGAAGTCCAGGAACCGGTCGCCCCGCACCTCGGGCAGCTGGTAGAGCGCACCGAGGTTGTAGAGCCCGCCGAACAGCAGCTCCGAGTCGTACCGGGCCAGCCGCCAGAGCGCGGCGGCCGGGTCGAGCCCGGGGTCGGCGAGCAGCGTCCGGCCGAAGGCCAGCGAGGGTTCGACCGTGCTCTCCAGCAGCGTGGCGAGCAGGTCCTCCTTGCGGGCGAAGTAGTGGTACATCGACGCCTGCCGCAGCCCCGCCAGCTCGGCCACCGCCCTGGTGGTGGTCGCGGCGTACCCGTTCCGGGTGAACAGCGCGGCGGCGGCCGCCAACACCTGCTCCCGGCCGGACAGTTCGCTGTTCGACGGCCCGGCGGCACGCGGCCGCCCCACCCGGGGCCTCGGGAACGCGGTACCTGACACCTCGTGATCATCGCACAGCACGTTCCCGCGGCGGCCGCGCTCCGACGCAGGGTCCAGGACTCTCCGGCTCAGGCCGGCCGGATCAGCCCGCTGGTCAGACCCGAGGCGATCGCGGCCGTCCGGCTGTCCACGCCGAGCTTGTCGTAGATGTGCACCAGGTGGGTCTTGACCGTCGCCTCGCTGATGAACAGCCGCTTGGAGATCTGCTTGTTGGCCAGCCCGAGCGCCAGCAGCTGGAGGATCTCCGCCTCGCGCGGCGACAGCGTCGGCCGCCCGGCCCGGACCCGCCCGAGCAGCCGGGCCGCGACCGGCGGCGCCAGCACCGTCTCGCCCCGGGCGGCGGCCCGGACCGCCGCCGCCACCTCCTCCGGCGGGGCGTCCTTGAGCAGATAACCCGTCGCACCCGCCTCGACCGCCGCCAGGATGTCGGCGTCGGTGCTGTAGGTGGTGAGGATCAGCACGGCGGGCGGATCGGGCAGCGCGGTGATCCGCCGGGTGGCCTCCACCCCGTGCATCCCGGCGCCCATCTGAAGGTCCATCAGCACCACGTCGGGGCGCTGCGCCAGCTCCGCCAGCACCCGCAGCGCCTCCGCACCGTCGGCCGCCTCGCCCACCGCCTCCAGCTCGGGCAGGTCGTCCACCATCGCGCGCAGCCCGCGCCGCACCACCGGGTGGTCGTCCACCAACAGCACCCGGATCACTGCGCACCAGCCTCCGTCAGCACGGCCTCGGCCGTCTCGATCGTCCGCAGCGGCAGCGAGACCGCCACCACCGTCCCCTCGCCCGGCGCCGACTCCACCGTCAGCCGCCCGCCCAGTGCCGCGATCCGCTCGCGCATCCCGTGCAGGCCGAACCGCCGGCCCTCACCCGAGGGCAGCGCGAGCGGATCGAAGCCCACCCCGTCGTCGAAGACGTCCAGGGTCACCTCGTCGTCCAGATAGGTCAGTGTGACGGCAACCGCCTCGGCCCGGGCGTGCCGGGCCGCGTTGGCCAGCGCCTCCTGGGTCAGCCGGAGCAGCGCGACCTCCGCCTCCACCGGCAGGGGGTACGGCTCGCCGTCCAGGTGGAACACCACGCTCTGGGCATCGGCCAGCCGCCGCAGCGCCTCGGTCAGTGTCACCCCGTCCAGCGCGGGCGGGGTGAGCGCGTGCACGAACCGGCGGGCCTCCGCGAGATTGGCCGAGGCCGTCCGCCCGACCTCGGCGATCCGCTCCCGGGCCGCGCCCGGGTCGGCCGACAGCGCGGACTCCGCCGAGCGGGCCAGCAGCACGATGCTGGACAGCCCCTGCGCCAGGGTGTCGTGGATCTCCCGGGCCAGCCGCTGACGCTCCGCCAGCCGGCCGGCCTCGCGCTGGGTGGCGGCCAGCTCGTCCCTGGCCCGGACCAGGTCGTCGATCAGCCGCTGCCGCTCCCGGCTCTCCCGGTACAGCGCCGCGTAGCCGTACGCGGTGAGCAGCGCGACCACCGCGCCCGCCACCGGACCGAGCACCTTCGCGGTGGTCAGCCCGCCCTCGGTGCCCGCCTGCGCGGCCACCACCACCACGGTGAGCGCGCCCACCGCGGCGACAGCCCAGCGCACCGGCAGCAGGTGCAGACAGACGAAGTACAGCGGGAAGGCCAGGTAGCAGAACTCGGGGTGCCGGAGCGTCAGACCGATCCAGAGCAGCAGCACCGCGCCGAGCCAGAGCCCGGCCCACAGCCGGGTGGTGCGCACCGGTGCGAGAGCGCCGCCGCTGAGGTAGACCGCCGCGAGCAGGATCGCGGTGAGCAGCGCGCCTGGCCCGAGCCCGCCGTCGGCCACGCCCCGGGCGACCAGCACCACCAGCAGGGCCAGGAACAGGCCGTGCAGGGCGAGGTTCATCAGCCGCAGCGCGGGCGTGTTCCCGGAGTGGCCGGGCGGTTCGGTACTGGTCACGCCTTCCGAGAGTACGGGGTGCGGGCCCCCGGTCCGGCCGCCACGGCATCAACCGTTCGATGTATTCCTGGCTGCATCCCCCGCACGAGTGGAGTCCCCCTCCTCTCCCTGATGGAATCGGGGCCGCGCGCCGACAGGGTTGAGGAGTCTCAGAAAATCTCCGTACCGGGAAGGCCACCGTGTTCGTCGCACTCCGTGACATCCGCTTCGCCAAGGGGCGGTTCGCCCTGATGGGGGCGGTGGTCACCTTGATAACCACCCTGGTCGTCTTCCTCTACGGGCTGACCGGCGGGCTCGCCTCCGCCGCCTCCTCCACCGTCGCCGACCTGCCGGCCGACCAGATCGTCTTCGGCGCTCCCGCCGGGGCCACGCCGACCGTCTCGTTCAGCAGCAGCACCGTGTCGTCCGACCAGGCCGCGGCGTTCGCCGCCGCCCCGGGCGTCGAGTCGGTGCAGCCGCTGGGCATCTCGATGACCCGGCTGACCGCCAGCGACACGGCCGCCTCGGTCAGCGTGGTCGGCGCCCCGGCCGGGCTGCTGCCCCCGCTGGAGTCCGGCACCGCCCCGACGGACGGTCAGATCGCGGTCGGCGCCGACACCGCCGCCGAGTACCACCTGACGGTCGGTGAGCAGGTCAATGTCGGCCCGCGCACGGTCACCGTCTCCGGCCTGACCGCCGAGCGCTCCTACAGTCACGCCCCGACGGTGTGGACCACCGTCGCCACCTGGGAGCAGGTCAGCGGCCAGACCCAGCCGACCGCCCTGGCACTGACCACCTCGGATGCGGACCTCGGCGCGCTGGACGCGGCGCAGGGCACCGAGACCGTCTCGCTCGGCGACTCGCTGGCCGGCATCAACGGGTACTCCGCCGAGCAGGGCAGCCTGCAGATGATCCAGGGCTTCCTGTTCGCGGTCAGCGCGCTGGTGGTCGGGGCCTTCTTCACGGTCTGGACGGTCCAGCGCAAGCCCGACATCGCGGTGCTCAAGGCGGTCGGCGCGAGCAGCGGTTACCTGGTCCGGGACGCGTTGGCGCAGGCCGCCGCCGTGCTGCTCGGCGGTGCGCTGCTGGGCGGCGCGATCGGCGGGGCGGGCGGGCTGCTGGCCGCCGCCACCGTCCCGTTCGACGTCAGCCTGGCGAGTGTGGGCGTCCCGGTCGCGGTGATGGTCCTGCTCGGCCTGCTCGGCGCCGCACTCGCCGTCCGCCGCATCACCTCCGTCGACCCGCTGGCCGCGCTTGGAGCCAACCGATGACCACCACCGTCCAGTCCACCCGCACCGGCCTCGCCCTGCGCGACGTCACCCTCACCTACCCCGACGGCGAAGCCCGGCTGACCGCCCTCGACCAGGTCTCGCTCTCGGTCGCGCCCGGTGAGTTCACGGCGGTGGCCGGGCCCTCCGGCTCCGGCAAGTCCTCGCTGCTGGCGGTGGCCGCCACCCTGCTCCGCCCGGACAGCGGCTCGGTGCTGATCGACGGTCAGGAGGTCGACGCACTGGGCGAGAAGGCCCGCTCGGCGCTGCGCCGGGAGCGGCTGGGGATCGTCTTCCAGCAGTCCAACCTGCTCGCCTCGCTGACGGCGGTGGAGCAGCTGCTGGTCCTGGAGTCCGTCCGTGGTGGCAAGCCCCGGGCCGCCCGCGAGCGGGCCGAGGCCCTGCTCGCCTCGGTCGGCCTGGACGCGTCCAAGCAGCGCCGCCGCCCGCACCAGCTCTCCGGCGGCGAGCGCCAGCGGGTCAACATCGCCCGCGCCCTCTTCGGCGAGCCCTCCGTCCTGCTGGTCGACGAGCCCACCTCGGCCCTGGACCACGAGCGCGGCGCCCAGATCGTCGACCTGCTCGCCACCATCACCCGCGAGCACCGCACCGCCACGGTGATGGTCACCCACGACCGCGACCTGCTGACCCGGGTCGACCGGGTCCTGGAGATGCACGACGGCCGGCTGGTCTAGCCCTTCTCGCCCAGCACGCCGTCCACCGAGAGCGTCACGGCTGCCCCGATCGACTCGGGCAGCGTGAAGCTCTGGCCCCGGTGGTGGACGGCGTGCACGCGGTACTCCCCGTCGGAGGGGTCGGTGAGCACCATGACCTTCTCGTTCTTCCGGTCGACGATCACGTAGACCGGGATGCCCGCCCCGGCGTAGGCGGCGGGCTTCTTCTTCAGGTCGTCGCTGAGGTTGCTGGAGGTCACCTCGAGCACCATGCGGAAGATCGCGGGGTCGTAGCAGTTGAACGCCACTCCGTGGTCAAGGTAGTCGGCATCCACAACGGCCAGATCAGGGACGGCGTAGTCCGAGGGGCCGTCCGGCAACCAGAGTCCGACGGCCTGGATGACCTTGCTCGCCTCCCCGTGCAGCCCCGCCGCGCTGAGGGCGAGTACGAGGTCCGTCAGGGAGACGCCATGCGGGCCGTCAGCAGGTGGTGTCACGGTGATCTGGCCCCCGATGATCTCGACCCGGTAACCGATCAGTTCGTCGGACATCCTGTCAGCGACCTCGAGCAACGTCGGGTGCTGCTCAACTGCTGCTGCGGACATGGTTTCCTCCGGCTGGCCGGTGTCGAGAGCATCATCGTAGAACGCCACCGCCCGGCGCGACCTCGCGCCGGGCGATTCACCTGAACGGGAACGGACCGCCTCAGACCGCCGGGTAGCGGTCCGCGAGGTCGCCGTAGCCGCCGGCCTGCCAGATCCGGCGGCGGAACTCCTGGAGGCTGAGCGCTCGGGCGGGTTCGCCCGGGGTGGGCGGGAAGTGGGCTGTGGCGCAGCGGGCGCAGTACCAGGCCTGGGCCCAGAGTTCCTCGGCGGCGGGGCGGCCGGCCAGCCGGGTGCGGAGCGCTGCCTTGCGGCTTGCGGCCAGAACGAACAGCAGCACCGCCGCGAGCAGGGCGAACCCGGAGATCCAGCCGAGGAAGGCCAGGTCGGGGTGGTCCGCCGAGGCCGACGAGCCGGCGTCGGCGTAGGTCCAGGTCCGCACGCCGTCCACCTCCACCCAGCCGGTGACGCCCCGCCCGTAGCCCTGCGGCCTGGCGGCCGGGGCGGGGTCGTCGGCGAACCACCGGCCGCCGAGCGCACCGCCGATGAAGGTGCCGACGGCGATGAACAGGGCGAACACCCCGAGGGCGATGAACCCCGCGGCCTTCGCCACAGTGGCCGCGCCCAGCAGCGGTACGGGCGAGAGGGCGTCCGACACCGCCGTGGTGACCGTGCGGGTGACGGTGGTCGAGCGGCCGTCCTGGTCCCGGGCGGGGACCAGGACGCGGTCGCGCCCGGCCAGGTGGACGGCCGGGACTCTCTTCACCTCGTCCGTCAGGCCGCAGCTCGGGCAGGGCACCAGGGTGTGCCCCGGTCTGTCGTCATGGATCTCAACCATCTGTCCCCCCGTAGACCCGGCCGGGAGTCCGGCCGCTGATCATCTGCGCAGACGCTACAGGGGGCCGGCCGGTTGCAACCCGACGGACCGTCAGCGCGCACCGAGGCGCAGAGCCGGCTGCTCGGCAGCTGCGGCCTCCACGCCGGCCGCCCAGAGCGAGCGGACGTGGCCGAGGTGTTCGGCCATGCAGGTCTCGGCGGCCTCGGCGTTGCCCGCGATCATCAGGTCGAGCAGGGTGAGGTGCTCCTCCGCGGAGGAGACCAGCTCGCCGCGCTGGTCCAGGCGGTTGAGGCCGTAGAGACGGGAGCGCTTGCGGAGGTCACCGACCACGTCGACCAGCCGGGCGTTGCCGGCCAGGCCGAGCAGCGAGAGGTGGAACTGGCGGTCCGCCTCCAGGTAGCCGATCAGGTCGTGCTTGCGGGCGGCCGCGACGATGGCGTGGGCCTCGGGGCGGAGCGCTTCGAGCTGGTCCCGGTCGGCGGTGCGGGTGACCCGGCCGATGGTGGGGACCTCGATCAGGGCGCGGATCTCGGTGTAGTCGTCGAGGTCGCGCTCGGTCAGCTCGGTGACCCGGAAGCCCTTGTTGCGGACCGCCTCGACCAGACCTTCACGGGCCAGGTCGAGCATCGCCTCCCGGACGGGGGTGGCGGAGACGCCGAAGTCGGCGGCCAGCGCGGGCGCCGAGTAGACGACGCCGGGGCGGAGCTCGCCGGAGATCAGGGCAGCCCGAAGGGCGTGGGCGACCTGGTCGCGCAGGCGCTCCTGGACGGAGATGAGGGCGCGGGGCTTGAGGTCCGCCATGGTGTTCCTCCGGGTGGCTTAGCAGGACACCATTGTACAATGTCACGTTACGTTGATTTGTAAAGCAATTCAGACGGAACTGCCCGCCTCGTACTGTGCCGCCGCCACCGCGAGGTCCTGCCAGGCCATCCCGACGCTCTTGAAGAAGCGCGGACGATCCGTGGGAACAACTGCCTTGCCGTTGACCAGTTCTGACAGGTTAGCAAGCCTGGATCCAGCCACACCAGGGATCAGCAGGTCGCCCGCCTCCCGGAGCGCGACCGAACGCGCCTCCACATAGAGCGCCGCCCGGTCGACCAACACCGTGTCCACCTCACGGGCCGTCGGTTCGTGCGAGCCTACCGCCGCCACCGCAGCGTGGTCCGGCACCAGCGCACCATCGAACAGCGGCTCCCGCGCCGTGGTGCAGCAGACCACCAGATCGGCCTCGGCCACCGCACCGGCATCGCCCGCCACCGCGTCGAGGCCGAGCCCCTGGGCGTACGTCACCAGGGCGACCACCGGCTCGACCGACCGGCCGACCACGGTGACCCGGGTCAGCGGCCGGATCGCCAGCAGCGCGTCCAGGTGCGCGTACGCCTGCGGCCCGGAGCCGAACAGCACCAGGTGCGAGGCCTCCGGCACGGCCAGCAGGCGCAGGGCGAGCGCGGTGACGGCCGGGGTGCGCAGCGAGGTGAGCGCGATGCCGTCGAGCAGCGCGATCGGCTGCAGGGTCGGCCCGTCCAGCAGCAGGTAGCTGCCGGTGATCCGGGGCAGGCCCCGGGCCGCGTTGGCCGGGACCACGCCCGCGATCTTCACCCCCGCGTACGCGGTGTCGGCGGCCGGCATCAGCAGCAGCTCGCCCGCCGGGACGGGGATGTTGCTGCGGGCCGGGCACTCCTCCGGGTCGAGACCCTTGAGCAGCACGGCGGCCAGCGCGTCGACGGCCTGGCCGGGGGTGAGGGTGAGCGGGAGCTGAGCGATGGCCATCAGAGCAGGAACCCCGTCCCGAGAGAGTCGGCCGGGTCGAGCAGGAAGCGGTGCTCGCCGGTCCGGTGGGCGGTGCCGGTCACCTCGGTGATCCATCCGTCGCGGTGCTCCGTGGCGAGCCGCCCGGTGAACACGCTACCGATGATCGACTCGTGCCGCAGTTCCTCACCCACCGTCAGACGGCCCTCGGCGGCCAGCAGGGCGAGCCGGGCGGAGCTGCCGGAGCCGCACGGCGAGCGGTCGATCTGGCCGTCCGCGAAGACGGTGACGTTGCGCTGGCTGGGGCCTGCCGGGGTGTCCGGCAGCTCCTCGTACAGGATCACCCCGTAGACCCCGGAGAGCAGCGGGTCACTGGGGTGCCTGGTGGCGGGCTCGTCGGCCAGTGCGGCCCTGATCTCCCGGCCCAGTGCGGTGAGTTCGGGCAGCGAGGCAGTGTCGACGGTCAGCCCGAGGTCGGCCGCCCGGACCGAGGCGTAGCAGGCGCCGGAGTGCGCCAGGTCGACCGCGACCGTCCCGCGCGAGGTGGGCACGGCCAGCTTGCAGGCGGTGACGGCGGTGGGCACGTTCCGGAAGGTGACCCCGGTGGTCCGGCCGTCGGTGCGGTGCACGGCGGCGCTGACCCGGCCTGACGGTACGTCGATCCGGACCCGGACGGTGCCGTCCGCCGGGGCGGCCACCAGACCGGAGTCGACCGCCCAGGCGCCGAGCGCGATGGTGCCGTGGCCACAGGCGGTGGAGTAGCCGTCCTTGTGCCAGAACAGCACCCCGAGGTGGGCCTCGCTGTCGTCGGCCGGGACCACGAAACCGCCGTACATCCCGGCGTGTCCGCGCGGCTCGCGGGTGAGCAGCCGACGGATGTCGTCCAGCGCGCTGGGACGCGGGTCGGTCGCCGTGCCACCGGCACCGAGCGCGATGGCGCGGCGCTCGGCGACGGTGTCGCCGGGGATCGGCGGCAGCCCGGCGGTGACGATCCGGAACGGCTCGCCGGCGGTGTGGTAGTCGACCGTGTGGACCGGGGTCAGCGCGCTCATCGCGGCGAACCTGCGGGCAGCAGGGTGACGGTGCGCTCGGCGGTGTAGAAGTCGAGCACGGCCTGCCCCTGCTCGCGCGGGCCGTAGCCGGCACCCTTGGCACCGCTGAACGGGACGTGGAAGTCCACGCCGCTGGACGGCGCGTTCACCCGGACCATGCCCGCGTCGAGGCGGTCGGCGGCGGCCAGCGCGGTGTCCAGGTCCCGGGTGTGCACCGAGGTGGAGAGGCTGTGCCGGGTGTCGTTGGCGACCGCGATCGCCTCGTCCAGGTCGGCGGCGCGCAGCAGCACGGCCACCGGGCCGAAGAACTCCTCGGTCCGCAGCGGGTGTTCGGCCGGGACCTCCTCGAGCAGGGTCGGCTCGATGAACCAGCCGTCGCGCTCGATCCGGCTGCCGCCCGCGAGCGCGGTGGCCCCGGCGGCGACGGCGCTGTCCACGGCCTCGGTCAGGCGCTCCAGCGCGGGCTTGTTGATCACCGGTCCGCAGACCTCGGTCAGCGCGGCCGGCTCGGCGATCGCGGCCAGCGCCTTGGCGAGCGCGGCGGCCAGCGGCTCGTACGCGTCGCCGACGGCGATCACCCGGCTGGTGGCGGTGCACTTCTGCCCCGCGTACCCGGCGATCGCGGAGGCCAGGTGGGCGGCGGCCTGGGCGATGTCGGCGTCCGGCAGCACGATCGCGGCGTTCAGGCCGCCCATCTCGGCCTGCACCGGGATACCGCGCTCGGTGGTCGCGGCGACCACGGCCCGGCCGACGGCGGTGGAGCCGGTGAACGAGACCACGTCGGAGGCCGCGACCAGCGCCGCCCCCTCCTCGGCCCCACCCGGGACGACGGTCAGCACGCCCTCGGGCAGGCCCGCGAGTTCGGCCAGCCGCAGGGCGCACGCGGTGCCCTCGGGGGCGGGCTTGAGGACGACGGTGTTGCCGACCGCGAGGGCCGGGGCGGCCTTCCAGGTCGGGATGGCGAGCGGGAAGTTCCACGGGGTGATCAGCCCGGCCACACCGTACGGGCGACGGCGGGTCAGCAGCAGGCCCTCGCCGGCGGCGGGCTCGTGCACGGCACCTGACGCGGCGTAGGGCGCCTGCGCGTAGTAGCGCCAGATCGCCACCGTACGGGCCACCTCGCCGCGGGCCTCGGCGAGCGGCTTGCCGACCTCACGGACGATCAGAGCGGCGAGCTCGGCGGCGTTCGCCTCGACGGCGTCAGCGGCACGGCCCAGGGCGGCGGAGCGGCCGCCCGCACCGAGGGCCAGCCAGCCGGACTGGGCGGCGCGGGCCTGGGCGACGGCTTGGGTCGTGCCCGGGCCTCCGGCGGCTTCGACCTCGATCACGAGGTCGCTGGGGTCGGCGGGGTTGTACGAGCTGACGCTCACTGGGAAACCTTTCATGTACTTGCACTACCCAGGGGCTCGGGGAACTGCGAGGAGATCTGGCGCCGGGGTCACTGCGAAAGTGCCTGACCATCCACACAGGTGCAACGCTCCAGAGGTCGGCGTCGCAGTTCCCCGAGCCCCTGGGTGGTGCAACTCATTCAGAGCAGGAAGCCGGCGGGGAAGGGGTCGGTCGGGTCGAGGAAGTACTGCGCCGTGCCCGTGATCCAGGCCCGGCCAGTGACGGTGGGGACCACGGCGGGCAGGCCGGCCACGGTGGTCTCCTCGACCAGGCGGCCGGTGAACGAGGTGCCGATGAAGGAGTCGTTCAGGAAGTCCTGGTGGAGCGGGAGTTCGCCGCGGGCGTGCAGCTGGGCCATCCGGGCCGAGGTGCCGGTGCCGCACGGGGAGCGGTCGAACCAGCCGGGGTGGATGGCCATCGCGTGCCGGGAGTGGGCGGCGGTCGAGCCGGGGGCGAGCAGCTGCACGTGGTGGCAGCTGTGGATGGACGGGTTCTCCGGGTGGACCGGGCGGTCGGCCGCGTTGATGGCGTCCATCAGGGCGAGCCCGGCGTCCAGGATCTCCTGCTTGCGCTCCCGTTCGAACGGGATCCCGAACTCGGCCAGCGGCAGGATCGCGTAGAAGTTGCCGCCGTACGCCAGGTCGTAGCCGACCGCTCCGTAGCCCGGGACCTCGATCTTCTGGTCGAGGGCGACCGAGTACGAGGGCACGTTACGGATCGTCACGGCCTTGGCCGCGCCGTCCTGGACGTGCACGTCGGCGATCACCAGTCCGGCGGGGGTGTCGAGCCGGACCGTGGTGACCGGCTCCACCACGTCGACCATGCCGGTCTCCACCAGCACGGTGGCGACCCCGATGGTGCCGTGGCCGCACATCGGCAGCAGGCCGGAGACCTCGATGTAGAGCACGCCGAAGTCGGCGTCGGGACGGGTCGGCGGCTGGAGGATCGCGCCGCTCATCGCCGCGTGGCCGCGCGGCTCGTACATCAGCAGGGTGCGGAAGTGGTCCAAGTGCTCCTGGAAGTGCACCCGGCGCTCGGCCATGGTGGCGCCCGGGATGACACCGAACCCGCCGGTGATGACCCGGGTCGGCATGCCCTCGGTGTGCGAGTCGACGGCGTGGAAGACGTGACGGCTGCGCATGGATTCGGTCCCCTCGGTGGGAGGGCCGGCTGCCCCCGCAGCCGGCCACTGGCAATTCCTCGTTGACGTACGGTCAGACCAGACCGTCGGCGAGGGCCTTCTCGGTCGCGGCGCGGACGGCCGCCTCGATCTCCGGGGAGAGCGGGAAGCGCGGCGGACGGACCGGACCACCGGGGCGGCCGGCGATGTCCATCGACAGCTTGATGGCCTGGACGAACTCGGTCTTGGAGTCCCAGCGCAGCAGCGAGTGCAGCGAGCGGTACAGCGGCACCGCGGTCTCCAGGTCACCGGCGACGGCGGCCCGGAACAGCTTGGCGCTGGCCTGCGGCAGCGCGTTCGGGTACCCGGCGATCCAGCCCACCGCACCGCCGACCGCCAGCTCGAGCAGCACGTCGTCGGCGCCGATCAGCAGGTCGAGGTCGGGCGCCAGCTCGGCGATCTGGTAGGCCCGGCGGACGTCGCCGCTGAACTCCTTGACGGCCACGATCGAGCCGTCGGTGTGCAGCTGGGCGAGCAGCTCGGGAACCAGGTCGACCTTGGTGTCGATCGGGTTGTTGTAGGCGACGATCGGCAGACCGGCCTGCGCCACCTCGGCGTAGTGGGCGCGGACGGCGGCGTGGTCGGCGCGGTAGGCGTTCGGCGGGAGCAGCAGGACCGAGCCTGCCCCGGCCTCGGCGGCCTGCTCGGCCCAGCGGCGGGACTCGGCGCTGCCGTAGGCGGCGACGCCGGGCATCACCCGCGAGCCGTCACCGGCGGCCTCGACCGCCGTGGTGACGACCTTGGCCCGCTCCTCGGCGGTGAGGGTCTGGTACTCGCCGAGCGAGCCGTTGGGGACGACGCCGTCGCAGCCGTTCGCGATCAGCCACTGGACGTGCTCGCCGTACGCGTCGTAGTCGACGGAGAGGTCGGCGCGCAGCGGGAGCGTGGTGGCGACCATGATGCCGCGCCAGGGACGGGTGGGCTCGTGCGTTGCGGACACGTGGACTACTCCTTGGGGTGGTGAGGTGTGACATTTTATTAGATGGGAAGAGCGGACACAAGGGGGCGCAGCGGACGGGCCGCGCCCCCGGGGGAATGCCTCTCGCGAGGCACTACGAACCGTCGGCCAACTGGGCCAGCGGGACGGGGCAGGAGAGCGGTCGGGAGTCCGGGCGCAGCTCGCTGCTCCCGGACAGGCAGGCGACGGCGGGGCCGCACATCCGGCCCTGGCACCAGCCCATCCCGGCTCGGGTGAGGAGTTTGACGGTCCGTGAGTCGGTCGCGCCGAGCTCCTCGACGGCCTCCCGGACGGCGGCGACCGAGACTTCCTCGCAGCGGCAGACGTCGGTGTCCGGGCGGAGCCAATCCGTCCAGCCCGGGCCCGGGCGGTGCGCGGCGGCCATCAGCCCCGCGAAGGCCCGGCGCCGGTCCCGGCGCCGGCGCAGCGCGGTCGGCACCGGGGCGCCGGCGATCACCCTGGCAGCCAGCTCGCCCTCGGCGATCGCCAGGTCGGCCCCGCCGACGCCGCAGGTCTCCCCCGCCGCCCAGAGGCCCGGCAGGCTGGTGCGCAGCCCGTCGTCGACCTTGAGCGCGACGGTCCGGTCCGCCGTCAGCACGGTCTCCGCGCCCAGCTCGGTGGCCAGTTCGATCTGCGGCAGCAGCCCGTGGCCGACCGCGAGCGCGTCGCAGTCGATCCGCCGCTCGGTGCCGGGCACCGGGCGCCACTCGGCGTCCAGCCGGGCCACCGTCACCCCGGTCACCCGGTCGGTGCCGTGGGCCTCGACCACCGCGCTGGAGCGCCGCAGCCGGACCTTGCCGCGCAGCAGCCTCGCGCCGTGCCCGGCGCCCTCGACCAGCTTCGCGGGGTTGGCCGCGAGCGTACCGAGCCCCCGGGCGTAGCCGAGGTAGTTGCCCGCCTCGACCACCGCGGGGACGCCGGCCCCGGCGGAGACCAGCGAGGAGGCGGCGGCCAGCAGCAGCGGGCCGCTGCCCGCGACCACGATCCGCCGGCCGGGCAGCACCAGGCCCGCCTTGAGCATCGCCTGGGCGCCACCCGCGGTGACCACCCCGGGCAGCGTCCAGCCGGGGAAGGGCAGTTGACGCTCGTACGCGCCGGTGGCCAGCAGCACCGCCTTGGCCTCGACCACCGCGCTGCCGGTGGATCCGGCTCCGACGGTGGCGTGCAGGCGCCAGGTATCGCCCTGTTCGGCGGTCCAGACGTGGTGCTCCGTCAGGTGGGTGACCGTACTGGCGGCCAGCCGGCCGGTCAGACCGGTGAAGGCGGACCAGCCGTGGTGCAGCCGCTCCGGGTGGGCGGCGCCGAGACCGGGCGCGGGGTGCCGGTAGTACTGGCCGCCGGGGCGCGGGCCCGCGTCCAGCAGGACGCAGCGCAGGCCGAGTTCGGCGGCGGTGACGGCGGCGGCCAGCCCGGCCGGGCCGGCCCCGATCACCGCGAGGTCGTACGGTGCGGGGCGCTCAGACGGCGAGGTCGGCACGGCCGTGGCCCTCCTGGGTGGTGACGGTGGTGCCGGGCTCGGCGGGCAGCAGGCAGGTGCGCTGACTCGCCTGGCCGTTGACGGTGGCCAGGCAGTCGTAGCAGGCGCCGATCCCGCAGAAGGCGCCGCGCGGGCGACCGTTCACCCGGGTGGTGCGCCAGGCCAGGATGCCCTCGGCCCACAGTGCGGCAGCGATGGTCTGGCCGGGCAGAGCCGGGATCGGGCGGCCGTCGAAGTCGATGGTGTGCCCGGGCTCGGGCCGTGCGCCGACCAGTTCGGCGGGGGTTCGGCGCATGGTGCGTCCTCTCCTGGGGCGGGAATTCACGCGGCGGCCTCGTCGAAGCGGTCGGCGCGGAACGGGGTGAGGTCGAGCTCGGGTCGTTCGCCGGTGAGCTGACGGGCGATCAGCAGACCGGTGGCGGGGGCCAGGCCGATGCCCGCGCCCTCGTGGCCGCAGGCGTGGTAGAGGCCGGGCACCCGGGGGTCGGCGCCGATCGCGGGCAGGTGGTCCGGCAGGTAGGGGCGGAAGCCCCGGTAGGCGCGCTGGACCGCGACGGTGCGCAGCACCGGGAAGAGCGCGGCGGCGTTCGCGGCCAGCCGCTGGAGCACCTCCACCGAGAGGGTCCGGTCGAAGCCGACCCGCTCCCGGCTGGCGCCGATCAGAACCGGCCCTGCGGGGGTGCCCTCGACCACGGCGGAGGTCTGCAGGGCGGCCGAGCCGCTCGCCACGTCGGCCACGTAGTCGGCGGCGTAGACCTTGTGCCGGACGATCCTCGGCAGTGGCTCGGTGACCAGCACGAAGCCCCGGCGGGGCAGCACCGGCAGCGCCACCCCGGCCAGCGCGGCGAGGTCCCCGCCCCAGGTGCCGGCCGCGTTGATCACAGCGGGGGCGTCGATCCGGCCCCGGTCGGTGGTGACGCCGAGCACCTCACCGGACGGGCCGGTGCGGATCGCGGTGACGGTCTCACCGAGCCGGACCGACGCCCCGGAGGCCCGCAGCAGGTGAGCGGCTGCCAGCGCGGGCTGGACCTGGGCGTCCTGGGAGTAGTGGAAGCCGCCGGCCAGACCGGGGGCCAGATGCGGCTCCAGCTCGGCCAGCCGGTCGCCGGGGATCTCGGTCGAGACCACCCCGGCCTTGGCCTGCTCGGCCGCGAAGGCCCGCAGCGCGGTCATCCCGGCCTCGGCGGAGGCGACCACCAGGCCGCCCTTGGCCTCGTACTCGATCTGCTCGCCCAGCTGCTCGGCGATGGTCTGCCAGAGGCCGGTGGAGAGCAGTGCGAGGTCGAGCTCCGGCCCCGGCTCCTTGTCGGAGACCAGCAGGTTCCCCTCGCCCGCACCGGTGGTGCCGCCGGCCACCGGGCCGCGGTCGATCACGGTGACAGCGAGGCCGGCTCGGGCCGCGTAGTAGGCGCAGGCGGCACCGACCACACCGGCGCCGATCACCAGGACATCGTGGGGGGATCTCTTGGACACGTCAGTAATATGTCACATGGTTGTGGCGCTGCCAAGGCCGTGCACACGACAGAAAGGCCCCGACCGCTGGAAGGACCAGCAGGCCGGGGCCTTACGGATGACTGACAGTCTGTCAGGTGATGTCGTCCAGCTGCTCACGGCGCGCCGCCGGGACGGCCGTCGGCAGCTCCGGGGCGGCCGACGCCTCGATGGCCTCGACCGAGCCGACCTGGTCCACCGAGAGGTCCAGGTGCGAGGCCTCGTCCTCGTCCAACCCGGCATCCGGGTTGCGCCGGGCCCGGCGGCGGTCGTTCAGCAGGGCCACGCCGACCGCGATGAAGTACAGCACGATGATCGGTGCGGCCAGACCCAGCATCGAGAGCGGGTCCGCGCTCGGGGTGGCGAAGGCCGCGAAGACGGTGATCGCCATGATCATCCCGCGCCACCAGCCGAGCAGCCGCTTGCCGCTGACCACCCCGACCAGGTTCAGCATCACCAGCAGCAGCGGGAACTCGAAGCCGAACCCGAAGACCAGCACCATCCTGGTGATGATGTCGAGGTAGTTCTCCACCGGCAGGATCGAGGTGACCCCGCTGGCGGTCAACGAGATCAGCATCTGTGCCGTCACCGGCATGATCACGTACGCCAGCGCGGCACCCGCCAGGAACAGCGGGGTGCCGAGGCCGAGGAAGGAGAGCGTGTAGCGGCGCTCGTTCTGGTGCAGGCCCGGCGCGACGAACTTCCACAGCTGGTAGAGCCAGACCGGGGTGGAGACCACCACACCGGTGGTCAGGGCGACCTTGAGCAGCACCGTGAAGGGGCTCAGCAGACCGATGTTGGAGACCAGCGCACAGTTCATGTCGCCCGGCAGCGGCTTGCCGTCCGGACCACAGACCGGCAGCGGCGCGATCAGGAAGTCGGTGATCTGCCGGTGGTAGAAGAAGGCGACGATGGTGATCGCGATGATCGCCAGCAGCGACTTGACCAGCCGGTTGCGGAGTTCCCGCAGGTGGTCGGCGAGCGCCATCCGGCCCTCGGGGTCCTTGGCCGACTTCACGGCCTTCTCGGACTTGCTCAACCTCGGTCCTCAACTCGTGCGGTCTGGCCGGGGGCGGACTTGATGACCCGCGGGGCCTCGATCGGGTCGGCCGCCCCCTCCTTGGCGGCGGCCACCGTCTCGTCCTTCAGCGCCTTGGTCTCGGCCTTGAGAATGCGCGCCGACTTCCCGAGTGACCGGGCCAGATCGGGCAGTCGCTTCGCGCCGAACAGCAGCAGGGCCAGGACGACGATGATCAGAATCGTGCCGATCCGCATGTGCGACCGCCTTTCTCCCAGGGGCAGCACTCCCCCACTCCGGGCGATGGTAGCCCCTACGGGTGACCGAGCGGGAACGAGGCCCTACATAGGTTTGAGCTGCCCGGCTGCGTCAGCCAGCGCCCGGGAGGCGCCGGCCACCTCGCGGGCCAGCGATCTGACGTCCAGCCAGAGGCGGCAGGCCAGCGCGCCGAGGACCAGCAGCCCGGCGGTGGCCAGCAGGACGGCGGCAATCACGGTCCACGACACGGTGGCGCTCCCCTTACCCTTCGACCGGCAGCAGGCGCATGGTGCTGACCCCGGCCCTGGTCAACGCCGCCACGATGTTCTCACCCGCGGGCTTGCGCACCGAGGCGCCGCACTCCGGGCAGGTGAAGCTGTAGAAGGTGCGCTCCCGGGTGGCGCCGAGCGCCAGCCGGAAGCAGTCCGCCGCCAGCTCCACCTTCGCCCGGCAGGCCGAGCAGTAGACCTTGAATCTGGTGCCCTCGGCCACTGATCAGTCCCGGTACCCCTCAAGGGCGGCCAGGGCCGTGGCCCGGGCCGAGTCGGCCAGCTCGGCCGGCGAGACGATCCGGCCGTCCCGGCCCAGCCGCAGCGCCAGCGGCCGCAGCCCGGCCGGGTCGGCGCTGCGCAGGGTGATCCGCAGCCCGCCGTCCGGGAGTTCCTCGGCCGCGTCGTGGGTGTAGTACTCGGCCACCCAGCGACCACCGGCACCGACCTCGACCACCACCTCGGGGTCGTCGGCGGCCGGCGAGACCAGCCCGGCCGACAGGTCGCGCGGCTCCAGCCGAGGCGGGGCGGCGGGCTCGTCCAGCACCTTGATCTCGGCCACCCGGTCCAGCCGGAAGACCCGCCGGTCCTCGGAGGTCCGGCACCAGCCCTCCAGGTAGGTGTGCCCCTCGGTGACCAGCCGGATCGGGTCCACCAGACGCTCCGTCATACCGCCGCGCCCGTGCGACCAGTAGCGCAGCCAGATCAGCCGGCCCTCGCTCAGCGCGCGGTCGATGTCGGCGAAGACCTGGCCCTCGGCCTCGAAGGTCACCCCGACCCGGGCGCTGGACTCGGCACTGTCACCGGCCGCGTCCTCGATCTTGGCCACGGCCCTGGTGAGCGCCTGCCGGTCCCGCTCGCGCAGGCCCGGCAGCCCGGCCACCGCACGGGCGGCCACCAGCAGCGCGGTCGCCTCGTCGGCGGCCAGGCGCAGCGGCTGGGCCACGTCGTCGACGTTGTGCCACCAGATCCGCTCGCCGTCGGTGTCGATGTCCAGCAGGTCGCCGCCGCGGAAGCTGGTGCCGCACATCGGCAGCACGTTCAGGTCGTTGATCAGCTCCCGCTCGGTGATCCCGAACGCCCGGGCCACCTCGGCCACCTCCGCACCGGGGCGCTCGCGCAGGTAGGTGACCAGCGACAGCATCCGCCGGGTCTGGTCGATCGCGTTGCTCACAGCTGCCCCTCGGGTGCGAGTCCGGCCACCGCGCGCAGCCGGTCGATGACGTCTGCCCGCAGCTCCTCGGGCCCCAGCACCACCAGGTCCGGGCCGAACTCGGCCAGGTCGGCGGCCAGGCCGTTGCCGTACGGGATCTCCAGCTCGTCCCAGCCGCCGGTCAGCTCGGTGACCTTGAGCGCCTTGGTACGGAGCGGGAAGCCCGCGCCCTGGCGCAGCCGGACGGTGGCGCTGGCGGTCGCGCCCTCGCCGGCGAACCGGGCCACCACCGCGCGCACGTCCACGTGCTCGGGGACGGCGCCGGTGAACTGCCCGGCCCGGGAGCGCACCTTGCCGGTGATCCGGCTGAGCCGGAACACCCGGGCGGCCTCCCGGTCCCGGTCCCAGCCGGCCAGGTACCAGTGGCCGCGCCAGCACTCCAGCGCCCACGGCTCCACCGCGCGCTGCTCGGCGGCGGAGGCACCGGCCTTGCGGTACTCGAAAGTGACGGGCCGTCGGTCCCGGGCGGCGATCAGCAGCGGCTCGAAGGCCGCCTCGCGGGCCGGGATCCGCGGCTCCAGCGCGCTGTTCGCGCTCTCCTCGGTTATCGGCATCCCGCCGGCCCGCAGCTTCTGCAACGCACCGCTGGCCGCGCCGGACATCTTGGCCTGCTGCCAGACCCGGGCGGCCAGCGTCAGCGCGGCCGCCTCCTCGGCGTCCAGGGCGATCTCCGGCAGCCGGTTGCGGTCCCGGCGGGCCAGGTAGCCGACCTCGCCGTCCAGCGCGTTCTCGTCGACGTCGATGACCAGGCCGAGCTCGCGCAGGTCGTCCTTGTCGCGCTCGAACATCCGGTTGAAGGCCTCTTCGCTGCCCTGCTGCCAGGCCTCGCGGTACGCCTCGACGGACTCCCGGAGCTCCTTCTTGGAGAGCGGACGTCTGGTGTTCATCAGGCACAGGGCGAGGTTCATCAGCCGCTCTGCCTTGGCGATCGCCATCGCGGACCTTTCCGGTAACTGGGGTGCATCTTGCTGTGCTGGTTCGTGATCCGCCGACGACCGTACCGGTAGCGACCCGGCCGGGGAAAGCCGAGGGCCGTACCCCGCGACTGCGGGGTACGGCCCAGGGTGACGAACTGTCAGACGCCGAGCAGGTCGACCACGAAGATCAGGGTCGAGTTCGCCGGGATCAGCGGGCTCGGCGACTGGGCACCGTAGGCCTTGGCCGGCGGGATGATCAGCTCGCGCCGACCGCCGACCTTCATGCCCTGGACGCCC
The DNA here is from genome assembly GCF_001424875.1 of Kitasatospora sp. Root107. Lineage (GTDB taxonomy): Bacteria > Actinomycetota > Actinomycetes > Streptomycetales > Streptomycetaceae > Kitasatospora. The sequence continues at coordinate 213,204 of NZ_LMCT01000002.1, forward strand.
TCGTCCCAGCCCTTGATGACCCGGCCGCCGCCCAGCGGGAAGCTGAACGTCTGGCCACGGTTCCAGGAGGCGTCGAACTCCTCGCCGGTGGAGAACGTCACGCCCACGTAGTGGACCTTGACGTTGGCGCCGGCCTTGGCCTCGGCACCGTCACCCACGATGATGTCGCGGATCTGCAGCTCGGTCGGCGCGTCGCCAACCGGGAAGTCGATCTCCGGCTTCTCAAGGCTCACAACAAAGCTCTTCTCGTTCGGTGATGTAACGGGACTACGTTACGCGACAGGACCGGGACTAGTCGGCCGCGCCGACACCCGCGTCCAGAATGTCGATCACGAAGACCAGGGTCGAGTTGGCCGGAATCTTCTCCGAGGCCTTGTCGCCGTAGCCGAGGGCGGGCGGGATGACGACCTCGATCCGGCTGCCGATGGTCTGGCCGGTGACCGCCTTGTCCCAGCCCTCGATGACGCCGCCGCCACCGGTGGCGAAGCTGAACGCCTGGCCGCGCTCCAGCGAGGAGTCGAACTGCTTTCCGTCGGCGTACAGCACGCCGGTGTACTGGACGACGACCTTCTCGCCGGACTCGATCTTGCGACCCTTGCCCGCGATCAGCACCGAGGTCTTCAGCTCGGTCGGCGCCGCGACACCGGGCACCGGGGTGATGGTGGCCGGCTTCTTGCCGTTGTCCTTCACCTTGGGCATGCCCTCGGTGGGCTCGGCCACGTCACCGCTGACGGTGGCGTCCGGCGCGGTGGCCTGCTTGATGTCGATCACGAAGACCAGGTTGTCCGCGGCCCCGACACCCATCTGCGGGTTGCCCTGCGGGCCGAAGGCGGCGGCCGGCGGAGCGATCACCAGCACCCGGCTGCCGGCCGCGTGACCGGTCACCGCGTCGTCCAGCGCCGGGATCAGCTTGCCGCCGCCGGCCTGGAACAGCTGCGGCTTGTTCTGGTCGAAGGAGCTGGCCAGGTCCTTGCCGGTGGTCCAGTCCTTGCTGGTGAAGTCGGCGGTGACCCAGTTGCCCTTGCCGACCTTCGGTCCGGTGCCCTCGATCAGGGTCTTGACCACGAAGTTGCCGTCGGCCGCCTCCTTGGGCAGCTCGATGGTGGCCTTCTTGCCCAGCTCGCCGGTGACCGTCGGCAGCACCTTGGCGTCCGTCTTGATCGGCGGCACCGGGTTCTGGGTCGGGGCGGGCGGGCTGGTCGGGGCCGCGTCGGCGGCCGGCTTCTTGCTGTCCGGCTTGTTCACCACGTACAGCGTCACGCCGCTGCCGACCAGCAGCACCGCGAGCACCGTGCCGAGGATCACGCCGAGCCGGCCCACCGAGCCGGGGTTCTCGTCGTAGCCGGCCTCCGAGAGGTCCTTCTTGCGCACGTTGGACGCGAAGACCTGCGGGGTCTCGTCCTTGCTCGCGCCACTCTCGGCCCGCCTGGCCTCGGCCTGACCCCAGCCGGCCTGCTGCTTCAGAATGGCGGGCGGGACGACGATCGACTCGCCGTCGCCGGGCAGTGGCCCACCGGGCCGTGCGGCCGCCGGGTCGGCCACCGCTCCGTCGTTCGCGCCACCGGCACTCTTGTCAGTCATGACTCCCCATCCATCTCGCCGCGCCGCGCCCTCACCGGGTCCTGACGGACTCCTGCCACAGTGCGCGACAGTATGTCAGGTGAAGGTGAGGGCACGGTAAGAGGCTGGACGGGCCAAAACGCTCAGAGGGCCTCGCCAAACCCTCAGACGGCCTCGAGGATGTCGATCACGAAGACCAGGGTCGAGTTCGCCGGGACGGAGGACTGCGCCTTGTCCCCGTAGCCGAGCGTCGGCGGGACCACCAGCTCCACCCGGCTGCCCACGGTCTGGCCGACCAGGCCCTGGTCCCAGCCCTTGATCAGGCTGCCGGTACCGACCTGCAGCGCCTGCGCCCCGCCGTGGCTCCAGGAGGAGTCGAACTGCTTGCCGTCGGCCCACAGCACGCCGGTGTACTGGACCACCAGGGTCTGCCCCGACTGCACGGGCTTGCCGTCCCCCTTCACCAGCACGAAGGTCTTCAGGTCGGTCGGCGGCGCGGGCGGCCCGGCCGGAATGGTGATGGTCGGCGCAGCCTTGCCGTTGTCCTTGACCTGCGGCATGTCGGCCGGCGGCTGAGTGATCGCGCCGCCGATGGTGGAGTCCGGCGGCAGGCTCTCGATGATGTCGAGCACGAAGACCACGGTGTCACCCGCGCCCACCCCGAGATCGGCGTTGCCCTGGCTGCCGAAGGCGGCGGCCGGCGGAGCCACCACCAGCAGCCGGCTGCCGACCTTCTTGCCCAGCACGCTCTGGTCGAAGGCGGGCACCAGCTGGCCGCTGCCCGCCTGGTAGAGCTGCGGCTTGCTGCCGGAGTCGTAGGAGCTGGCGAGGTCCTTGCCGGTGGTCCAGTCCTTGGCGGTGTAGTTGACGGTCACCCAGTCGTTCTTGGCGACCGTGGCGCCGTCCCCCTCACTCACCGTGTTCACCACGAACTGGCCGCTCGGCTGGCCGGCCGGGATGGTGATGGTGGCCTTGCTGCCGAAGCTCCCCGCCACGGTGGGCATCGGCGAGGCCGAGGCCACCGGGCTCGGCACCGCCGAGGCGGAGGCCGAGGAGGTCGTGGACGCCCCCGAGGAGGGCGACCCGTCGCTGCTGCACGCGGGGAGCAGGACGAGCGGCAGGACGGCGAGCAGACCGGCGATACGACGCACGGTATTCCTAACTGTCGGTCAAGTACGAGGCGCTACAAGCTCGCCCGACAGCGTACGGCCCGATCTGCTCCCCACCTCGGAGGCACCACTGTCCTACATACCGGCGATCAGCTTCTCCACCCGCTCGTCCACCGAGCGGAACGGGTCCTTGCAGAGCACCGTGCGCTGCGCCTGGTCGTTCAGCTTGAGGTGCACCCAGTCGACGGTGAAGTCCCGGCGCTGCTCCTGCGCCTTCCGGATGAAGTCGCCGCGCAGCCGGGCCCGGGTGGTCTGCGGGGGCACCGACTTGGCCTCGAAGGTCTTCAGGTCGGTGGTCACCCGCTCGGCCTGGTTCTTGTTCTGCAGCAGGTAGAACAGGCCGCGCCGGCGGTGGATGTCGTGGTACGCCAGGTCGATCTGGGCCACCCGGGGGTTGGACATGCTCATCTGGTGCTTCTCGCGGTACCGCTCGATCAGCTGGTGCTTCATGATCCAGTCGATCTCGGTGGCCACGCTGCCCAGGTTCTCGGTGCGGACCGCCTCAAGTGTGCGGCCCCAGAGGTCCAGCACCTTGGCGATGGTTCCGGTGTTGATTCCCTTGCGGTCGGCGAACTCCAGCGCCTTGGAGTAGTACTCCTCCTGGATGTCCAGCGCGCTGGCCTCCCGGCCGTTGGCGAGCCGGACCTGGTGGGTGCCGGTCAGGTCGTGGCTGACCTCGCGGATCGCCCGGATCGGGTTCTCCAGGGTCAGGTCGCGCATCACCACCCCGGCCTCGATCAGCCGCAGCACCAGGTCGGTGGCACCGACCTTGAGCAGGGTGGTGGTCTCGGACATGTTGGAGTCGCCGACGATCACGTGCAGCCGGCGGTAGCGCTCGGCGTCCGCGTGCGGCTCGTCCCTGGTGTTGATGATCGGACGGGACCGGGTGGTCGCCGAGCTGACGCCCTCCCAGATGTGCTCGGCCCGCTGGCTGACGCAGTAGACCGCGCCGCGCGGGGTCTGCAGCACCTTGCCCGCGCCGCAGATCAGCTGACGGGTCACCAGGAACGGGATCAGCACGTCGGCCAGCCGGGAGAACTCGCCGTGCCGGGCCACCAGGTAGTTCTCGTGGCAGCCGTAGGAGTTGCCGGCCGAGTCGGTGTTGTTCTTGAACAGGTAGACGTCGCCCGCGATGCCCTCCTCGTGCAGCCGCCGCTCGGCGTCCACCAGGAGCCCCTCGAGGATCCGCTCGCCCGCCTTGTCGTGCGTCACCAGCTCGGTGACGTCGTCGCACTCGGGGGTGGCGTACTCGGGGTGCGAGCCCACGTCCAGGTAGAGCCGGGCTCCGTTGCGCAGGAAGACGTTGCTGCTGCGGCCCCAGGAGACAACCCGGCGGAAGAGGTACCTGGCCACCTCGTCCGGGGACAGCCGACGCTGCCCACGGAACGTACAGGTGACGCCGTACTCGTTCTCGATCCCGAAAATTCGGCGGTCCATAAGGCTCCTCTTCTCTGCGCGAGGCCTTGCGAAACCCTTGGTGAACCGGACGGGGCATCAGCTCACCACGGTGGAGCGGGAGCCCGGCCCGGGCTCCCGCTGCTACCGGCTACTCGGAGGCGTCCGCCTCCTCCGCGGCGGCGGACTCGTCGCCGCTCAGCAGGCGGCCGAGCTGGCCGCCCAGGATGCGCTTGAACTTCCGCTGCTGGAAGCGGGTGCGGTCGAGCACCGCGACCTCCAGCTGATCGGGCGTCAGGGTGCGCGGGGAGCCGCCGTTCGGATCCCTGGCGAGGCCGTCGACGGCGAGCCTGAGCGCCCCGGCCAGGGTGAGCCCGGCCCGGTGCTCCTGGCCCAGGTAGTTGGCGATCGAGTCGGCGTTGCCACCGACCACGATCGCGTTCTTCTCGTCCACCACCGAGCCGTCGGGGGTGAGCCGGTAGATCTGGTCGTCCTCGACGGTGGCGCCGACCTCGGCCACCACCAGCTCCACCTCGTACGGCTTCTCGCCGACCGAGGAGAAGATCGTGCCGAGCGTCTGGGCGTACACGTTGGCCAGCCCACGGGCCGTCACATCGGCCCGGTCGTAGGAGTACCCGCGCAGGTCGGCGTAGCGCACGCCGCCGATCCGCAGGTTCTCGAACTCGTTGTAGCGGCCGACCGCGGCGAAGGCGATCTGGTCGTAGATCTCGGACACCTTGTGCAGCGCCCGGGAGGTGTTCTCGGCGACGAAGAGGATGCCGTCGTCATAGGTGAGCACGACCACGCTGCGGCCGCGGGCGATGCCCTTGCGGGCGTACTCCGCGCGGTCCGCCATGGCCTGCTGGGGCGAGACGTAGAACGGTGTGGACACCGGCGATCGTCCCCTTCCTGGTTGGGAGCCGGCGGGCTAGAGGAGTGGGGCCTGCGGACCGTTGGGGTGCTCGAGGCGCCCGTCGGTGATCGAGTGCGCGATCGTGGAGACCTCGTCGTCGGTGAGGCGGCGGAAACCGTCCTCGGTGATCAGCGAGACGATCGGGAAGATCTTCCGGGCCATGTCCGGGCCACCGGTGGCGGAGTCGTCGTCCGCCGCGTCGTACAGCGCCTGCACCACCACGGTGGCGGCCTGATCGGCCGTCAGGTCCGCGCGGTAGAGCTTCTTCAGCGAGCCCCGGGCGAACACCGAGCCCGATCCGGTGGCCGCGAAGCCGCGCTCCTCGGACCGGCCGCCGGTGACGTCGTAGGTGAAGATCCGGCCCCGGCCGAGCCGGAGGTCGTACCCGGCGAACAGCGGCACCACGGCGAGGCCCTGCATGGCCATCCCGAGGTTGCCCCGGATCATCGTGGTCAGCCGGTTGGCCTTGCCCTCCAGGGAGAGCACGGTGCCCTCGATCTTCTCGTAGTGCTCCAGCTCCAGCTGGAACAGCCGGACCATCTCGACCGCCAGGCCGGCCGTGCCGGCGATGCCGACGGCGCTGTACTCGTCCGCCGGGAACACCTTCTCGATGTCCCGCTGGGCGATCACGTTCCCCATCGTGGCGCGGCGGTCGCCGGCGATCACCACGCCGCCGTCGAAGACCGCGGAGACGATGGTGGTGCCGTGCGGCGCCTCGATCGTCAGGCCCTCGGGCAGCCTGCGGCCACCGGGCAGCAGCTCGGGCGAGTGCTGGCCGAGGAAGTCGTAGAACGACGAGGACCCCGGAGTCAGGAAGGCAGCCGGTAGACGCCCGGTGCCACCAGTGTTGGCTTCCACACGATTCCTTCCAGGTAGATCAACTAGACGCTTGCCCCGGACCCTACCCGTTTACGGGCGGTGATCCACCTGACAGGTCGTCCGAAGTTTGCGCGCGGCAACCCCGTGCATTTCTGACGGGATTGCCGCGCGCGACGGAAGAACGGGCGAGCGGCTACTGGCCGCCCTTCTGGACGAACTGCCGGACGAAATCCTCCGCATTCGACTCGAGTACGTCGTCGATTTCGTCCAGGACCGCGTCCACGTCGTCGTTGAGCTTTTCCTGGCGCTCCTTGAGGTCGTCCGAGGACTGTGCCTCCGCAGCCTGCTCCTCGACCTCCTCGGAGGAACGGTTCGCCCGCTGCTGACCACCGCCGGTGTCCTTGCTGGCCATGTACCTCACCCCGCTCGCTCGGTTGGTCCGACCCTATCCACCGGCTACGACATCCGCGTCCGGTTCCTGTACAACGTTCGTCGTCTCTCAGGATGATTCCCCGTCGCGGGATGTTCACCCGTGGTGATCGAAAAGTTACCCGCCGGAGAGCACGCGGACCAGGTCCTCGGCCGTACGGCAGCGGTCCAGCAGCGCCTCGACGTGCTCCCTGGTGCCGCGCAGCGGCTCCAGGGTCGGCACCCGCTGGAGCGAGTCCCGGCCCGGCAGGTCGAAGATGACGGAGTCCCAGGAGGCCGCCGCCACATGGTCGGCGTACTGCTCCAGACAGCGGCCCCGGAAGTACGCCCTGGTGTCCTCCGGCGGCTTCGAGACCGCCCTGGTGATCTCCTCCTCGGTGAGCAGCCGCTCGAACCGGCCGCGGGCCACCAGGCGGTTGTACAGGCCCTTGTCGGGGCGGACGTCGCTGTACTGGAGGTCGACCAGCTGGAGCCTGGGGCTGTCCCAGTCCAGGCCGTCGCGCTGGCGGTAGCCCTCCAGGATCTCCTTCTTGGCGATCCAGTCGAGCTGCCTGGACAGGCTCATCGGGTCGTTCTCCAGCCGACCGAGCACGTCCTCCCAGCGGGCCAGCACGTCCAGGGTCTGCTCGTCGGCGTCCTGGCCGTAGCGGTCCTCGACGTACTTGCGGGCCAGCTCGAAGTACTCCAGCTGGAGCTGGACGGCGGTCAGCCGGCGGCCGTTGCGCAGCAGGAGCTGGTACTTCAGCGAGGGGTCGTGGGAGACCCGGTGCAGGGTCCGGACCGGCTGGTCGACGGCCAGGTCGGCGGTGATGAAGCCGTCCTCGATCATCGTCAGGACCAGCGCGGTGGTGCCCAGCTTGAGGTAGGTGGAGATCTCCGAGAGGTTGGCGTCCCCGATGATCACGTGCAGCCGGCGGTACTTCTCGGCGTCGGCGTGCGGCTCGTCCCTGGTGTTGATGATGGGCCGTTTGAGGGTGGTCTCGAGACCGACCTCGACCTCGAAGTAGTCGGCCCGCTGGCTGATCTGGAAGCCGTCCGCGTTGCCCTCCTGGCCGAGACCGACCCGGCCCGCGCCGGTGATCACCTGCCGGGAGACGAAGAACGGGGTGAGGTGGCGGACGATGTCGGCGAACGGCGTCGACCGCTGCATCAGGTAGTTCTCGTGGGTGCCGTAGGAGGCGCCCTTGTTGTCGGTGTTGTTCTTGTAGAGGTTGATCCGCTGACCGTTCGGCAGCTCGAGCGCGCGGGCGGCCGCGGCGGCCATGATCCGCTCCCCCGCCTTGTCCCAGAGCACCGCGTCGCGCGGGTTGGTGATCTCGGGCGAGCTGTACTCGGGATGCGCGTGGTCGACGTAGAACCGGGCGCCGTTGGTGAGGATGATGTTGGCCAGACCGATGTCCTCGTCGGTCAGCTGGCTGGAGTCGGCCACGTCGCGCGCCAGATCGAAGCCGCGCGCGTCCCGCAGCGGGTTCTCCTCCTCGAAGTCCCAGCGAGCCCGCCGCGCCCGGTGCATCGCGGCCGAGTAGGCGTTGACGATCTGGGACGAGGTGAGCATGGCGTTGGCGTTCGGGTGGCCCGGCACGGAGATCCCGTACTCGGTCTCGATCCCCATCACGCGCCGTACGGTCATGCGGCCCTCCTCTGGAATATCCCGAGACGCGCCGTCCGGCTGCGGGGCGGGTGGGCGCCGCAGCCGGACGGTGAGTTGAGCGGTCCTTCAGGTGGAGCGGTGCTACAGGTACTGCCCCGTGTTGGCCACGGTGTCGATCGACCGGCCGGACTCGGCACCCTGCTTGCCGGTGACCAGCGTGCGGATGAAGACGATCCGCTCGCCCTTCTTGCCCGAGATCCGGGCCCAGTCGTCCGGGTTGGTGGTGTTCGGCAGGTCCTCGTTCTCCTTGAACTCGTCCACGCAGGCGGCGAGCAGGTGAGCCACCCGCAGACCGTGCTGGCCGGTGTCGAGGAAGGCCTTGATGGCCATCTTCTTCGCCCGGTCGACGATGTTCTGGATCATCGCGCCGGAGTTGAAGTCCTTGAAGTACAGGACCTCCTTGTCACCGTTGGCGTAGGTGACCTCCAGGAAGCGGTTCTCCTCGGTCTCGGTGTACATCCGCTCGACCACGGCCTGGATCATCGCGAGCACGGTCGACTCGATCGAGCCCTCGTGCTCCTTGACGTCGTCCGGGTGGAACGGCAGCGAGCCCTTGAGGTACTTGGAGAAGATGTCCTTCGCGGCCTCGGCGTCGGGGCGCTCGATCTTGATCTTGACGTCCAGCCGGCCGGGCCGCAGGATCGCCGGGTCGATCATGTCCTCGCGGTTCGAGGCGCCGATCACGATGACGTTCTCCAGGCCCTCCACACCGTCGATCTCGGCGAGCAGCTGGGGGACGATGGTGTTCTCCACGTCCGAGCTGACGCCCGACCCACGGGTGCGGAACAGCGACTCCATCTCGTCGAAGAAGACGATGACCGGCGTGCCCTCGCTGGCCTTCTCCCGAGCCCGCTGGAAGACCAGCCGGATCTGCCGCTCGGTCTCGCCGACGTACTTGTTCAGCAGCTCCGGTCCCTTGATGTTCAGGAAGTAGCTCTTGCCCTGCGGGCGCCCGGTCACCTCGGCGACCTTCTTGGCCAGCGAGTTCGCGACCGCCTTGGCGATCAGCGTCTTGCCGCAGCCGGGCGGGCCGTAGAGCAGTACGCCCTTGGGCGGGCGCAGCTCGTACTCCTTGAACAGGTCGGCGTGCAGGTACGGGAGTTCGACCGCGTCGCGGATCTGCTCGATCTGGTTGGCCAGACCGCCGATCTGCCGGTAGTCGATGTCCGGCACCTCCTCGAGGACCAGGTCCTCGACCTCCGACTTGGGGACGACCTCGTAGACGTAGCCCGAACGGGGCTCCAGCAGGAGGGCGTCTCCGGAGCGCAGCGTGATGCCGTGCAGCGGTTCGGCGAGCCGGACCACCCGCTCCTCGTCGGTGTGACCGGTGACCAGGGCGCGTTCGCCGTCCTCCAGCACCTCCTTGAGGGTGACGATGTCACCGATGCTCTCGAAGGCCATCGCTTCCACGACGTTGAGCGCCTCGTTGAGCATCACCTCCTGACCGCGGCGGAGTTCGTCGAGGTCGATGCTCGGGCTGACGTTCACCCGCAGCTTGCGGCCACCGGTGAAGATGTCGGCGGTGCCGTCCTCGTTCTGCGTGAGGAAGGTGCCGAATCCGGCCGGGGGCTGGGCGAGCCGGTCGACTTCCTCCTTGAGGGCCACGATCTGGTCGCGGGCCTCTCGGAGCGTGGAGGCGAGCCGTTCGTTCTGGGCGGTGACACCGGCCAGGTTGGTCTGGAGCTCGACGATGCGGTCCTCGAGAATCCGAGAACCACGCGGTGAGTCGGCGAGCTTGCGGCGCAGGGCGGCGACCTCCTGCTCAAGGTACGAGACCTGAGCAGCCTCGTCGGAACCCTGAACGGGCCGGCCGGCGCTGCGGTTGTAGTCGTCATCGTGGGATGCCACGGTCCTCACCTCCTCCTGGGGGAGCTGGACGACCCAAACCTACCTGGGACCAGGGGGGTGTAAACCCCTAGATCAGAAAGTTGGAACGGGCGTGTCCGATCTTCGCCCTCGGATGCTTCCCCTCTGCAAGGGAGATACCCACCGCGCACCGGTCAAAGCAGACCGGATGTATCGTCGGTCGGGTCAATATCCGATCGTGACCGTGAGAGCCGGTCGGATCGGTGTACGAATGGCAGGAATGCCCCAGGACGGGATAGACCGGACCGGGCAGGAAACGGCAGGGGACATGTCGATGACCGGCGAGGCCACGACGGGCGACGCACTCGAGGTCTGGATCGACCAGGACCTCTGCACGGGGGACGGCATCTGTGTGCAGTACGCCCCCGAGGTCTTCGAGTTGGACATCGACGGGCTGGCCTACGTCAAGGGTGACGACGACGAGCTGCGCCAGCAGCCCGGTGACAGCGCACCGGTGCCGCTGACGCTGCTTCAGGACGTGGTGGATTCGGCCAAGGAGTGCCCCGGGGACTGCATCCACGTCCGCCGGGTGAGCGACCGGGTCGAGGTGTACGGCCCGGACGCCGACTGACCCTTCGTCACGGTCACACCTTGGTGGCCGGCTCCGTGGTCCTGCTGCGGAGCCAGTCGCCGCCCTGCCGGTGCCAGGACAGCAGGACCGTCAGGTCCGGGGCGTAGCGCGGGATCTCGTCGCTGGAGTAGCCCCTGCCCCGGGCCGTGATGGTGCCGTCGCTGCGCAGCTTCAGCTCGGTGACGGTCAGGCCCTCCTCCGGCTTCACCAGCGTCGCGGCGATCTGCGGGCGGCCGTCCTGACCGGGGGTCAGCAGGAAGACGCCGTCCGGCGGGGTGCCGTTCTCGGCCGCGCAGTGCGCCGCCACGACCGTGCTCGGCCGACCGTCCAGCACCGCGCCGAAGCTCAGCGCCACCGTGGTGGGGAGCGGGCCGCAGTCGAGCGGCAGCACCGCCTTGGCGGGGTCGGGGGCCACCGCGGCCGGCAGGGCGCTCGGCGCGGCCGGCCGGATCGGTCTGACGGTGCCCTGCGCCGGGTTCACCGCCAGCGCTCCGGCGATCACCGCGGCGGTCGCCGCCGCCACCAGCACCCAGTGCCGCACTCTCGTCCTCGCCCGCACGACGGGGGGCCCGACCTGCTGCTCTGTCATCTGCACCGTCTCGACCGCGAGTTCCACCAGGCAGTCCCCTCCAGGGTGGGGTGGCATCGAGGGTGCATCATTTCACGCCCCGCGCCCGGGAGAGCAAACAGGGGCGCGGAGCTTTGCAGCTCCGCGCCCCAGTCGTGCCGGTGGTGGTGTTACTCGGCTTCCTTGGCGGCCGTGTACGCAGCCGCAGCGGCCCGCTCGGCCGCGCGCTCGGCGAGCGACTTCTCCGCCGCACCGGGGCCGCTCTCGTAGTCCTCGCCGTACGAACCCTTGGCAGGACGGCGGCGGCGCAGCGGCGGCTCGACCCCGTCGGCCAGCCGACGGGAGGTCAGCAGGAAGCCGGTGTGGCCGATCATGCGGTGGTCCGGGCGGACGGCGAGACCCTCGACGTGCCAGGTGCGGACCATGGTCTCCCAGGACTGCGGCTCGGTGAAGGTGCCGTGCTCGCGGAGCGCCTCGACGGTGCGCGAGAGCTGCGTGGTGGTGGCCACGTAGCAGCAGAGCAGACCGCCGGGGACGAGCGCCTCGGACGCGACGTCCAGGCACTCCCAGGGGGCCAGCATGTCGAGGATCATCCGGTCGACCTCGGTCTCCACCAGGTTGTCCTGGAGGTCACCGACCGTCAGCTTCCAGGCCGGGTGCGGGCTGCCGAAGTAGCGCTCGACGTTGGCCTTGGCGATGTCGGCGAAGTCCTGGCGGCGCTCGTACGAGGCGAGCAGGCCGGTGTCACCGACGGCGCGCAGCAGGTACGTGGAGAGCGCGCCGGAGCCGACACCCGCCTCGACCACGCGGGCACCCGCGAAGATGTCGGCCATCGCCAGGATCTGCCCCGCGTCCTTGGGGTAGATCACAGCGGCGCCGCGAGGCATGGAGAGGACGTAGTCGGGGAGCAGGGGGCGCAGCGCGAGATACGGGACGTTCCCCGTGGTGCGCACGACAGTGCCCTCGGGGGCGCCGATCAGCTCGTCATGGGGGAACGCACCCTTGTGGGTGTGGAACTGGTTCCCGGCCTGGAGCGTGAACGTGTAGTGGCGGCCCTTCGGGTCGGTCAGCTGGACCTGGTCCCCGACCTGGAAGGGCCCGCGTCGGCGGGTGGCACCGGTCGGTTCGGACATGCGGACAATCCTAAGGGAAACGGAACGCTCCGCCGACCAAGTGATCTTTTCGGGGACTTTCAGCGCCCGCGGACCGCCGCGTTCAGCCGCCGCTCCAGGTCGGCCAGCGTCAGCACGCCGTACACCGTGCCGTCCGGCCGGACCACCAGGTACTCGGTCGCCGGGGTGCCGCGCATCGCGGTCAGCAGCTGCTCCCCCGTCAGGTCGACCCCGAGCCGCAGGCCCGGCTCCAGCTCCCGGGCCAGCGCGCCGACGGCGACCCAGGGGCGGCGCTGCTCCGGGACGGCGTTCACCGCCGCCTCCTTCACCAGGCCGGTCGGCTCGCCGCTGCCGTCCACCACCACGACGGCACCGGCCTGGGCCTCCCTGGCCTGCCGGAGCGCCTCACCGAGCGGGGTCTCGGCGGTCACCGAGACGCTGCGCCGGGCCAGTTCGGCCAGCCGGAGGGCGGGCAGGGCCTCCTTGAGCCGGGCGTTGCGCAGCGCGCCGCCGGCCCCGTTCCAGATGATCACGGCCAGCACGGCGGCCAGCACGCTGTCGATCAGGCTGTCCGTGGTGGAGCGCTCCAGGCCACCGCGCGAGGCGGTGTACATCGGCAGACCGATCAGCACCACCAGGGCCAGCCCCCGGCCGATCCAGGCGGCCGCGACGGTGCCCGTCATCGGGCGTCCGGTGACGCCCCACACCAGCGCGCGCAGGATCCGGCCACCGTCCAGCGGCAGGCCGGGCAGCAGGTTGAAGGCGGCCACCACCAGGTTGCTGACGAAGAGTCCGGCCAGCAGCACGCCGGGCACGCTGGCCGACTCGACGGCCTGGAAGGCCAGGTAGAAGATGCCGCCGAGGACCAGCGAGAGCAGCGGGCCGACGAAGGCCAGCCAGAACTCCCGGGCCGGGGTGTCGGCCTCCTTCTCGATCTCGGAGACGCCGCCGAAGAACTGCAGCTGGATCCGGCGCGGGTTGAGCTTGAGCCGCAGCGCCACCAGGGTGTGCGCCAGCTCGTGCACCAGCACCGAGGCGTAGAACGCCACCGCGAAGGAGAACGAGACCAGGTAGCGGGTACCACCGAGCTCGGGCAGCACCTCGGTGAGCTGACCGCCGAAGATCCAGGTGATCAGCGCCGCGATGACGAACCAGGACGGTGTGACGTAGACCGGCACGCCGAACGGACGGCCCATCAGGATGCCGCCGGGCCGTTCCTGCCGCCCGCTGGTCTCACTCACCGTGGCCCCTTGTCTGTTGCTGCACGTCCGCTGTAGCCGGTCCCGCCACGCTACGTGATCTCCCGGTGGATCGGCCGACCGCCCCGTCCATGTGTTCTCTACCCGTCCAACGCACGGCCGAGCACCGTCGTTGCACGGCTGTGTCCGGTGTGACAGTGACCTGACGGCGGGATGACCGCCCGGGGCAATAAGGTCGAGGGCATGCACCAGACCGACAGCACCCCCGCCGAGGCGGTCCCTGCCTCTGCGGAGGTCCCCGCTCCCAGATCGCCACGGCCGCCGACCGGGCTGTCGCCGAGCCGGGCGGGCGACTTCATGACCTGCCCGCTGCTCTACCGGCTGCGGGTGATCGACCGGCTGCCGGAGCCGCCCAGCGCCGCCGCGACCCGTGGCACCGTGGTGCACGCGGTCCTTGAGCGGCTGTTCGACAGCCCGGCCGCCGAACGCACCCCGGAGCAGGCGCTCGGGCTGCTCCGGCCGCAGTGGGAGCGGCTGCTCGGTGAGCGGCCCGAGCTCTCCGGGCTGTTCCCCGACGACCCGGACGGCGCGGCGCTGACCCGCTGGCTGGGCGACGCGGAGAAGCTGATCGACCGTTGGTTCCGGCTGGAGGACCCGACCAGGCTGCACCCGGTGGAGCGCGAGCTCTACGTGGAGACGGTGCTCGGTTCGGGCCTGCTGCTGCGCGGCTACATCGACCGGGTCGACGTCGCGCCCAGCGGTGAGGTCCGGCTGGTCGACTACAAGACCGGCCGGGCGCCCTCGCGTGACTTCGAGGGCAAGGCGATGTTCCAGATGAAGTTCTACGCCCTGGTGGTCTGGCGGTGGAAGGGCGTGCTGCCCAAGCGCCTCCAGCTGGTCTACCTCGGCGGGGGCGGGGACGTGGTCACGTACGACCCGGACGAGGCCGACCTGCTCGCGGTGGAGCGGAAGCTGACGGCGCTCTGGGAGGCCATCGGCCAGGCGGTTGCCACCGGCGACTTCCCGGCCACCCGCAACCGGCTGTGCGACTGGTGCGACCATCAGAGCAGCTGCCCGGAGTTCGGGGGCACTCCCCCGCCGTACCCGCTGCCGGTGCAGCGGAGCGACGCCGGGCACGAAGACGGGCACGATGACGGGCGCGGCGACGACCGCGCAGACGACGGTCCCGCGACGGGACAGACGAGCAAGGAGTCCGAGTGACGATCCGAGTGCTGCTGGTCGACGACCAGCCGCTGCTGCGTACCGGTTTCCGGATGATCCTGGAGGCCGAGTCCGACCTGGTGGTGGTCGGCGAGGCCGGGGACGGGCAGCAGGCGCTTGAGCAGGTCAGGGCGCTCCAGCCGGACGTGGTGCTGATGGACATCCGGATGCCCCGGATGGACGGCGTCGAGGCCACCCGCCGGATCGCAGGCCCCGGCCGGGACGGCCCGGCCAAGGTGCTGGTGCTGACCACCTTCGACCTGGACGAGTACGTGGTCGAGGCGCTCCGGGCGGGGGCCAGCGGCTTCCTGCTCAAGGACGTGCCGGCCGAGGAACTGGTGCAGGCGATCCGGGTGGTCGCGGACGGCGCGGCGATGCTCGCCCCGTCCATCACCCGCCGGCTGCTGGACATGTACGCCACCAAGCTGCCCTCCGGCGACGAGACGCCGCCGCAGGCGCTCACCGCGCTGACGGAGCGTGAGCTGGAGGTGCTCAAGCTGGTGGCCCGGGGGCTCTCCAACGCGGAGATCGCCGGTGAGCTCTACGTCAGCGAGACCACGGTGAAGACGCACGTCGGGCACGTGCTGACCAAGCTTCAGCTGCGGGACCGGGTGCAGGCCGCGGTCTACGCGTACGAGAGCGGCGTGGTCCGGCCGGGCGCGCAGTAGCCCCGCCGGACGGAAAGGGCCCACCCCGTCATACGGGGTGGGCCCTTTCGTGCTCCTGACGGAACGTTACTTCTTCGCTGCGCGGCCGATCTCCCAGAACCGGAACACGCCGGTGGTGTCCACCGTGCCGTCCACCCCGGTGATGTCAGTGCCCGAGGCGTAGAACGCCTTGTTCTGGAACAGCGGCACGATCGGCGCGGCCTCGGCCACCATGTTCTGCATCTGCGCGTACGCGCCACCGGCGGTGCGGTCGGTCTGCTTGATGCTCTCCGGCACCAGCTTCTGGCTGATCCGCTGGTCGTCCCAGCCGTTGTGGAAGGCGCCGCCCTCGACCACCAGCGGGGTGACGAAGTTGTCCGGGTCCGCGTAGTCCGGGGTCCAGGCGACCACGTACGCCTGGTACTTGCCCTCGCTCCAGCTCTTGATGTACGTCTTCCAGTCCGGCTCCTGCTGGACCGTCACCTGGAACAGGCCGCTCGCGTCCAGCTGCTTCTTCAGCTCGTTGGCCTCCGCCTCGCCGGCCCGGGCCCGGGACCAGGTCAGGCTGAGCTTGACCGGGGTGGCCACCTTGCCGGCGGCGAGCAGCTTCTTGGCCTTGGCCACGTCCGGCTCGCCGTAACGGTCGAAGAACGCGGTGTTGTGCCCGTTGATCCCGGCCGGGACGATCGAGTAGAGCGGTTGCACGGAGCGCGCGTACACGTCGCGGGCCAGCGCCTTGCGGTCCACCAGCTGCGCCACGGCCTGCCGGACGGCCGGGTTGCCGGTCAGCGTGTCCTTGGTGTTGAAGACCATGAAGCGGGCCTCCGCGCTCTCCCCCTCGGCCACCTTGAGCTTGCCGGTGCCGGCCAGCTGGTCGTCCTTGAGCTTGGCGGCAGTGGCCGGGTCCAGACCGTTGTCGGCCAGGTCGATCTGGCCCTGCTCCAGCGCGCTCTTGAGGCCGGCGGCATCCGCGAAGTAGCGCAGCACGAACTTGTTGTTCTGCAGCTTGGCATCGCCGTGGTACTCGCCGTTGGCGGAGAGCGAGATCTTCTCGGGCGCGCCCTTGGCGTTCGCCTCGATCGAGTCGAACTTGTACGGTCCCGAGCCGACCAGCTTGTCGTTGCCGAGCAGCTTGTCGGCCGGGAAGACCTGGTGGTCCACGATCGAGCCCGCCGCCGAGGCGAGCTTGGCCGGGAGCACCGCGTCCGGGGTGTTCAGCTGGATGGTCACCTCGCTGCCCTTGGCCTCGACCGACTTGATGGTCGACAGCAGGCCTGCGGGCCCGTTCTCGTCATTGATCTTCTGCATCCGCTGGATCGAGAAGACCACGTCCTCGGCGGTCAGCGGGTGACCGTTGGAGAACTTCAGGCCACCGCGCATGACGCACTTGTAGACCAGCGCGTCGGCCCCGGTGAAGGCACAGGTCTCGGCGGCGTCGGGAAGCGGGCTGGTGGCCCCGGCGGGAAACTTCAGCAGCGACTGGAAGGTGTTGTTGAGCACCAGCCAGGAACCGGCTTCGTACGCGCCGGCCGGATCCAGCACCGTGGTGACGTTGGACGTCCCCATCGTGATGGCGCCCTTGTCGTCACCGCCGGTGACCGCCTTCTTGGCCGAGGCGCAGCCCGCGGCCGTGGTGGCGACCAGGGTGGCGCATGCCAGCACGGCCAGTCGGTTGGCTGAAGTCATGCGCAAACACGTTCCTTCTGCGGTCTGACCGGCTGTAGGCCGGTGGCTGCCGTCGGGCGCCCGCGCGGGTGTGGCGGGCGTCTGTGGTCGGATCTGATCGGATGTAGCGTGCCATATCGAACACGTACGAATATCACCGGTCGAGACGGCCGGCTCCGTAGTGACGGAGCGTCAGCGCTCTCGACAGTGACGAGTTGTCAGCCAATGACCGTTTTCTCCCGAACCGACCGCTGCCCGCCGTCACCGGTCGGAGACGGCGGGCAGCGGTCGAGGGAGCAATTTCACACCCGAATCGTGACCTCGGGCCCGGGGCAGCGTCAGACCCGGGCAGCCACCACCGCGCGCAGCAGCTCCAGGTCGAGCTGCTCCAACGAGCGCAGCACGGTGCGGCCAGGGCCGGGCTCGATCGGCGCCACTGAGGGCACCGCGATCACCGGGCAGCCCGCCGCCAGACCGGCCTGCACGCCGGTCGGGGCGTCCTCGACCACCACACAGCGGGCGGGCTCGGCGCCGAACCGGGCCACCGCAGCCAGGTACGGGTCGGGGTGCGGCTTGGTGCGGGCCACCTCGTCCCCCGCGACCGAGAAGGCGAAGTGGTGCCGGCCCAGGCTGTCCAGCACGATGTCGATGATGTGCCGGTGCGAGGCGGACACCAGGGCGGCCGGGATGCCGTGCGCGGCAAGGGTGTTGAGCAACCGCTCGGCACCCGGCATCAGCGGGACGCCACCTGCCAGCAGGTCGACGAAGCGCTGGTTGATCAGCACCGTCAGTTCGGCCTGGCTCAGCCCGACGCCGGTGGTCGCGATCAGGTAGTCCAGCACCCGGCTCATCGGGCCACCCACCACGTGTGCCCGGTCCGCCTCGTTCAGCTCGTAGCCCAGCTCGGCGAAGAGCGAGACCTCCGACTGCCACCAGAAGTCCTCGGTGTCGACCAGGGTTCCGTCCATGTCCAGCAGCACGGCCTGGAGGCCGTCGCCGTCCCCGTGGTCGAGCCTCTGGGTGGTGGCGGTGGAGATGGTGGTCATGGTGGGCGTCCTTCCGTCCGGCCGTCCCCGGGGATGGCACAGGCCGGCCCGCTGGTGAGCGGACCGGCCCGTTCAGGGTGATCCAGGATACGCCCGCCTCCCCGGTTCGGAGCGAACGGAGCGCGGCCAGTCGGTTACCCCGTGCTGAAGTAGCGCCGCCGGGTGTTAGTGCCGCGGGCGCGGCACTAACGGGCGTTGAAGTACTTCGCCTCCGGGTGGTGGATCACGATCGCGTCGGTGGACTGCTCCGGGTGCAGCTGGAACTCCTCGGAGAGCACCACGCCGATCCGCTCCGGCTGCAGCAGCTCGGCGATCTTGGCCCGGTCCTCCAGCTCGGGGCAGGCCCCGTAGCCGAGCGAGAAGCGGGCGCCCCGGTACTTCAACGCGAACATGTCCTTGACGTCCTGCGGGTCCTCGTCACCGAAGCCCAGCTCGAACCGGACCCGGGCGTGCCAGAACTCGGCCAGCGCCTCGGCGAGTTGGACCGAGAGCCCGTGCAGTTCCAGGTAGTCCCGGTAGGCGTCCGCGGCGAACAGCTCGTTGGCCGCCTCGGAGATCCGGTTGCCCATGGTGACCACCTGCAGGCCCAGCACGTCCTTCTGGCCGCTCTCCTCCGGGCGGAAGAAGTCGGCCAGGCAGAGCCGGCGGCCACGGCGCTGGCGGGGGAAGGTGAACCTGGTCCGCTCGGAGCCGTCCTGGTTGTAGACCAGCAGGTCGTCGCCCTTGGAAGCGGCCGGGTAGTAGCCGTAGACCACGGCGGCCTCCAGCCAGCCCTCGGTCTGCAGGCGGTCCAGCCACATCCGGAGCCGGGGGCGGCCCTCGGTCTCCACCAGCTCCTCGTACGACGGACCACCGGTACGTGCCGCCTTCAGGCCCCACTGGCCCTTGAACAGCGCGTCCTCGTCCAGCCAGGAGGCGTAGTCGGCGAACGGGATGCCCTTGACGATCCGGTCTCCCCAGAACGGCGGGGCGGGCACCCGGTTGTCCACCGAGACGTCGGAGCGGATCTGACCGAGGTTGACCTCCTCGACCTCCTCCACCTCGACCTTGGCGTGCCGACGCTTCTTCAGCTCCGGCAGCGTCGCACCGGGGACCCCGCGCTTGACCGCGATCAGGGCGTCCATCAGGCGGAGGCCTTCGAAGGCGTCGCGGGCGTAGCGGACTTCGCCTTGGTAGATCTCGTGGAGGTCCTGTTCGACGTAGGCGCGGGTGAGGGCGGCGCCGCCGAGGATGACGGGGAAGTCGGCGGCGAGGTGGCGTTGGTTCAGTTCTTGGAGGTTCTCTTTCAT
>NZ_LMCT01000003.1 GCF_001424875.1 Kitasatospora sp. Root107
TGCGGGACTTGAAGCAGCTGGTGAAGGCGTACGACGTGCGTGGTGTGGTGCCGGATCAGTGGGACGAGTCGTTGTCGTTCGCGTTGGGTGCGGCGTTCGTGCGGGTGGTGGGTGCGTCGGCGGTGGTGGTGGGGCATGACATGCGTCCGTCGTCGCCGTCGTTGTCGCGGGCGTTCGCGCAGGGGGCGGCTGCTTCGGGTGCGGACGTGGTGGAGATCGGGCTGTGCTCCACCGATCAGCTGTACTACGCGTCGGGGTCGATGGACCTGCCGGGTGCGATGTTCACCGCCTCCCACAAYCCCGCSCAGTACAACGGGATCAAGATGTGCCGGGCGGGCGCTTCACCGGTGGGGCAGGACACCGGGCTGTCGCAGATCCGTGAGCTGGTGGAGTCSTGGACCGSMSCGGACGACACCGTGAGCGTGCCCGAGCTGGATGTGAAGCCGGGCTCGCTGAGCGTGCGGGACACGCTGCGCGGCTACGCCGACCACCTGCTGGGCCTGGTGGACCTGACCGCGATCCGCCGGCTGAAGGTGGTCGTGGATGCGGGYAACGGCATGGGCGGCCACACCGTCCCCACCGTCTTCGACGGCCTGCCGCTGGACCTGGTGCCGCTGTACTTCGAGCTGGACGGCACCTTCCCCAACCACGAGGCCAACCCCCTGGACCCGGCCAACCTGGTCGACCTGCAGGCCAAGGTCACCGAGACCGGCGCCGACCTCGGGCTCGCCTTCGACGGCGACGCCGACCGCTGCTTCGTCATCGACGAGAACGGCCAGGCCGTCTCCCCCTCCGCKATCACCGCCCTGGTCGCCGCCCGCGAGATCACCCGCGCCCAAGCCGCCGGCGAAGCCAACCCCACGGTCATCCACAACCTCATCACCTCCCACACCGTCCCCGAGGTYGTCCGCGAACTCGGCGCCACCCCGGTGCGCACCCGCGTCGGCCACTCCTTCATCAAGCAGGAAATGGCCACCACCAACGCGGTCTTCGGCGGCGAACACTCCGCCCACTACTACTTCCGCGACTTCTGGCGCGCCGACACCGGCATGCTCGCCGCCCTCCACGTCCTGGCCGCCCTCGGCCACCAGGATCACCCCCTCTCCACCCTCACCACCCAGTACGACCGCTACACCGCCTCCGGCGAGATCAACTCCACCGTCACCGACCAGCAAGCGGCCACCGACAAGGTCCGCACCCACTACGCCACCCACCCCCACGCRACCGTCGACACCCTCGACGGCCTCACCATCACCACCCCCACCTGGTGGCTCAACCTCCGCGCCTCCAACACCGAACCCCTCCTACGCCTCAACGTCGAAGCCCACGACCCCACCACCATGACCACCATCCGCGACACCGCACTCACCCTCATCCGCACCTGACACCCCCACCCCCACCCCCGGCCGNCCCACCCCCACGCAACCGTCGACACCCTCGACGGCCTCACCATCACCACCCCCACCTGGTGGCTCAACCTCCGCGCCTCCAACACCGAGCCCCTCCTGCGCCTCAACGTCGAAGCCCACGACCCCACCACCATGACCACCATCCGCGACACCGCACTCACCCTCATCCGCACCTGACACCCCCACCCCCACCCCCGGCCGCCGGACCGCTCGCGCAGAAGCGGGTCGGTTAGGGTCGGGTCCACTCCCGTACGAGAGCGAACAGGACGTGCCCATGGACCGGCTCGCCAACACCGTCCGCCCCTATGCCTGGGGGTCGGTCACCACGATTCCCGAGTTGCTGGGTGTCGAGGCGACCGGTGAACCGCAGGCCGAACTCTGGATGGGCGCCCACCCGAGCGCCCCGTCCCGGGTCGACCGGGGCGGTGGTCCGCGTGCCCTGGACGAGCTGATCGAGGCCGACCCGCAGGGCGAGTTGGGGGCCGAGACGGTGGCCAGGTTCGGGCCGGCCCTGCCGTTCCTGTTCAAGGTGCTGGCGGCCGGGGCGCCGCTCTCCATCCAGGCGCACCCCACTCTGGCCCAGGCCACCTCGGGCTTCGCCGCCGAGGAGGCCAGGGGCATCCCGCTGGACGCCCCGGAGCGCAACTACCGGGACGCCAACCACAAACCCGAACTCATCTGCGCGCTGGACGAGTTCGAGGGTCTGTGCGGATTCCGGCAACCGGCCGAGGCGGCCGATCTGCTGGCCTCGCTGGACGTGCCCGAGCTGACGCCCCTGGTCGAACTGCTGCGCAACAAGCCGGAGTCGGAGGCGCTGAGCGAGGCGGTCGCCGGCATCCTGTCGATGACCGGCGAGAGCGCCGCCGCCGTCGTGGCGGCCACCGCCGCCGCGATCGAGCGGGCCGCCGCGGCCGACGACCCGACCGGGCAGTTCGCCGGATACGCCTTCGCCGCCCGGGAGTTCCCCGGGGACACCGGGCTGCTCATCGGCCTGCTGCTGAACCACTTCGTCCTCCAGCCGGGCGAGGCGCTCTACCTGGGCGCCGGGCTCCCGCACGGGTATCTGCGAGGGACCGGCACGGAGATCATGGCCAACTCCGACAACGTGCTGCGCTGCGGGTTGACGCCCAAGCACGTGGACGTGGCCGAGCTGCTCCGGGTGGTCGACTTCCGGGCCGGGCGACCGGAGGTGCTGCGGCCGACCGCCGACTCCAACGGCGAGGAGCTCTACCCCGTACCGATCGACGAGTTCCGGCTGTCCCGGTTCGTACTCGCCGGGGCGGCCCGGGTGCTCGACGGCCGGGCCCCGCAGATCCTGCTCTGCACCGAGGGCAGCGCCGAACTCACCGCCGCCGACGGCACGGTGCTCACCCTGGACCGCGGCCAGTCCGCGTTCCTCCCCGGGACGGGCACCGAGACCGTGCTGACCGGCTCCGGCACCACCGTCTTCCGGGCCACCGTCACGCTGTGAGCCGGTGATCGCCCTGTCCAAGCAGCGAAATGCCGGGCAGCCGGCCCCCACCCGCTGCCAGGATCGCGGCCATGACCCACGACCTGCGTATCTGCTTCGTCGGCGACTCCTATGTGGCCGGCGTCGGCGACCCCCGGTTCCTCGGCTGGGCCGGCCGGCTGGCCGCCCGCACCATCGCCTCCGGACAGCCGCTCACCGGCTACAACCTCGGGGTCCGGCGGCAGACTTCACGTGATGTGCTGGACCGCTTCCAGGACGAGTGCGGCCGGCGGCTGGCCCCCGCCACCGATCCCCGCGTCGTCCTCTCCATCGGGGTCAACGACGCCACCCACGAGAACGGCCGCCCCAGGGTCGCCCCTGACGAGTCGTCGGCCAACCTGACCCGCCTGCTCGACCAGGCCACCGGCAACGGCTGGTCCGCCCTGGTGGTCGCCCCGCCCCCGGTCGCCGACCTCGAGCACCAGGCCAGGACGGCCCGGCTCGACCAGGACTTCGCCCGGATCTGCCACACCGCCGGCATCCCCTACGTCCCCGTCCACCAGCCCCTCGCCGCCGACCCCACCTGGATCCACGAGGTCCGCACCGGCGACGGCGCCCACCCCGCCGAGGCCGGTTACGACGCCATCGCCGACCTGATCGCCCCGCACTGGGACAGCTGGCTCGCCACGAGGCGGTAGGTCCGCATGTGACCCGGATCACCCCTTGGGGAAAACCCGGCGCCTCCGCCGGGCGTCTACCAGGTGTGAAACGGGTTGGGGCGGCAGCGCCGCAGGAACTGGACGAGGAGCACCTGCTACGGCGGGTGGCCCGGGGCGACCGAGCCGCCTTCGAGGAGCTCTACCGGCGCACGTCGCCCTGGCTGGCGGTGCGGCTGCGCCGTCGCTGCGCCGACCAGCAGATCGTCGCCGAGGTCATGCAGGAGACGTACCTGGCGGTGTGGCGGGCCGCGGGCTCCTTCGCCGGGAGCCCGACCGGCGGAACGGCCGTCGGCTGGCTGTGGACGATCGCGGCCCGCCGCCTCGTCGACGCGTTCCGGCGCAGGGCCCACCACGCGGAGCCGCCGCCCGCCGCCGCTCCGTCCCCCGTGGCGCCCGCGGCCGAGGAGGAGGCGCTGGTGGCGACCGTCGGCGGTGACGTCGGGGACGCCCTGCGGTGCCTCGCGCCGGAGCTCAGAGCGGTACTGCAGGCCATGGTGCTCGACGGACTGTCCGTCCGGGAGACCGCCGTCCTGCTCGGACTGCCCGAGGGAACGGTCAAGACCCGCGCCCGCCGGGCCCGGAACGCGATGCGGGAGACGCTGGCATGAACGTGGAACACGCGTCGGCACGACTCATCGACGAGTACGCACGCGGCGACACGGATCTCGCCGCGGACCAGGTCTGGGCCCTGGAAGCCCATCTGGAGGGGTGCCGGCTCTGCCGTGACCGGCTGTCGGCCGCCGTCACGGCCGAGGCACCCACTCTGGCCGCACTGACCGAGGCCGTCTGGTCCGATCTCGAACACCAGCTGGCGACGGCCGTCCCGGCGCCGCCGCGCCGCCTCCGGTCGCGGCTGTCGGCATGGACGACGCCCGCCATGACGCCGTGGCTGGCCATGGTCCTGGCCGTGACGCTGCTCGCCCTGCTGCTGGACCTGGCGGGCCCCGGCTCCGGCCAGGTGTCCCTGTTGCTGCTGCTCGCCCCCGTCCTGCCGGTGTGCGGCGTGGCGGCCTCGTGGTCGCGCGGCCTGGACCCGGCGTACGAGCTGACGGCCGCCACCCCGAGGGCGGGGCTGCAGCTGGTGCTGCGACGCACCGCCTCCGTAATCGCCGTGGTGATCCCCCCGCTGCTCGCGGGGGGCTGGGCGACCGGAGTAACGGCCGCGCAGTGGCTGCTGCCCTGCCTGGCCTTCACCTCGATGACCCTGGCGCTCGGCGGGGTGATCGGCGTGACCCGCGCCGCCGTCGCCCTGGTCGCCGCCTGGGCCGCGGTGGTGCTGGCACCGACCCTGGCCACCAGCCGGACGGCCTTCGCCCTGCAGGTGGAGGGCCTGCCGGTGTGGGGGCTGATCCTCGCGCTCGGCGTGGGCGTCGTGATCGCCCGCCGGGGCGCGTACGCCGCGCTGGGGGCCCACCGATGAACCTCCTGAACCCCCGCGAGAAGAGGAAGCGCACGATGCCCGTGGTGAGCAGGGCCGACATCGCCCCCACGACCTACGCCTGGGAGATCCGGGCAACCGGGCTGCAGGTCAGGGTCGGCAGGAACCGGATGGCCGTCGACGGGCTCGACCTGTCGCTGGGCACCGGCGTACACGGTCTGCTCGGTCCCAACGGCGCGGGCAAGACCACCCTCATCCGGGCACTGGCCACCGTGCTGCGCCCCGCCGGAGGCGAGCTGGAGCTACTCGGGGAGTCCGCGGGCGGGCCGGGCGAGCACCGTGCGGTGCGCCGCCGGATCGGCTACCTGCCGCAGGAGTTCGGCTACTACAAGCGTTTCACCGTGCGCGAGTTCGTCGAGTACATGGCCTGGCTGAAGGAGATGCCCACGGCGGACATCCCCGCGGCGGTGCAGCGCGCCGTGGAGCGGGTCGGCCTGGCCGACCGTGCCGACGAGCGGATGAAGGCCCTGTCTGGTGGGATGCTGCGACGGGCCGGCATCGCCCAGGCCATCGTCAACGACCCGCCGATCCTGCTGCTGGACGAGCCGACGGCCGGTCTGGACCCGGCGCAGCGGCTGCGCTTCCGCGAACTGCTGCAGGAGTTGGGAACGGACGCCTGCGTGGTCGTCTCGACCCACCTGGTCGAGGACGTGGCCGCCGCCTGCACCGACGTGGTGCTCCTCGCCGAGGGCCGGCTGGTCTTCCAGGGCACCCCGGACGAGCTGGCCGCGGCGGGCGGCCCGGAACACGTGGGCGACAGCCCGCTGGAACGCGGCTACTCGGCCCTGCTGGCCGACCCGGTACGGACGAGGGGTGCCTGGTGAACCTCCGTATCCTGCGCATCGAACTGAGGCGATCCGGCGCCGCGTGGGCCGGCCTCCTCGTGCTGGCGGCCGCGCTCGCGTTCCTGCATCTCATCCCCGGGCCGTGGGGGAAGGGCACCGTGCTGTGGACGGCCCAGTGGACCTCCATGGCCCTCTGGACCCGCTTCCTGCTGATCTTCCTGTGGCCGCTCGCGATCGGACTCGGGGCGCTCCAGGGGCTGCGCGACCACCGCTCGAAGATGTCCGAACTGCTGACCAGCACCCCACGGCCCGCCCGGCACCGCGCGGCCGCCCTGGCGGGCACGACGGCCTTCACGCTGGGCTCGGCCTTCGCGCTGCTCGTCCTGCTGGGCGCGGTGCAGGTGCTGGCCGGCGACGCCGCTTACACCCACCTCGGCTGGCTGCCCATCTCGCTGGTGGGGGTACTCGCGCTGGGCGCCGGAGCCGTCCTGGGCATGGGGATCGCACGCACCCTGCCCTCCGCCCTGACCCCGCCTGCACTGGCCGTGGCCGCCTTCCTGTTCACCAACCTCCTGCGGCAGACCACGGACGCCGCGGTGCCGACCTCCGCCGCGCCGACCCGTCTCTCGCTGCTGATGCCGGCGGTGTCGGAGGTACGCCAGACGCTCCTCACGCTGTCCGTCCCCGTGCACATCGGGCAGACGCTCTGGCTGCTCGGCCTGGCTGCGACGGGCCTCGCACTGCTGGCCGCCGCCACCCCGCGCGCCCGGCTGCTCGCCCTCACTCCCCTGCTGGCGGGCGGGTCCGCCGCCCTGCTCCTGCTCCCGGCCGACCCCCGCGACACGTACGTCGTCGACCGGGCCGCCGCAGCGCAGGTGTGCGAAGGACCGGTGTGCGTGACGACGGCCCGGCAGGCCCGGCTCGACGGCCTGGCGGGTCCCGGCCGGGAGGCGCTGCGCCTGCTGCGCGACGCCCTGGGCGACCGGGCGCCCCTCACCATCCACGAGAACACCGCCCTGCGGGCGCTCGGTGCGACGCCGGAACGGTCGCGCGACTCCGTACTCGTCGACTTCGGCGACGGCATGATCGGCACCGCCGAGGGTGAGCGGCTGACCCGGGCCCTGGTCGCCCAGGGCATCGCCCCGATCTGCCACCCGCGCAGCACCACCGAGAGTGGCACGCTCTCGGATGCCGCCGCACAGAGCATCGGAGCCGCCTGGGCCCTCGGCGCGGACCTCCGGCCGCTCGACGGGACCATGCACGCCACGAGCGACCAGGACGCCACGGCCCGCCCGGTGTGGGAGAGGTTCATCGCGTTGCCCCGGCCGGAGCAGCAACTGCGGATCATCGCCATGCACGCCGCCGCGGTCTCCTGCTCGGGCGACCCGCTCGACGCACTGACCGGCGGTGCGTCCCGGTGAGATGGCTGACGCTGTACGCGCGCTCGCGGCAGGCACCCGCCTCACTCGCCGTGGTGGTGACCAGCGCGGTGGCGGTGTGGGCACTCGCCCGGATCGGCGGCGGCGGACCGGGAGATCCACGGCTGTCCACGATCGTCCTCGCCGCAGGGGCGACGGCGGTCTCGGTCGGACTCGGCGGTCAGGACCTCGGATTGGACCGGACCGCCGCGATCCGCTGGATGCCCCGAAGGGCCGCGCACGTGCTGCTCTGCGGCGTACTCGTCGGCGCGGTGCTGCTGGCGGTGCAGACCGTGAGCGGGCAGCCGGTCTCCCCCGCCTTCGTCGTGCGCAACACCGCGGGGCTGATGGGACTCGTCGCCCTCGGGGCGGCCTGCTGCGGGCAGAAGTACGCGTGGATGCTGCCGTTCGCGTGGCTGTCGTCCTCCTTCGTCATCCCGCCCGCGACGGATACGGCGACCCAGGTACTGACCTGGCTGCTGCTGCCACCCGGCACGGCGACCGGCACCTGGACGGCCCTCGTCCTGGCCGTGGCCGGCACCGCCGCCTACGCCGTGCGGGGCCCGAGGCGCTAGTCCAGGGCGGCTCCTTCAGAGGCTGCGGGCGGTGATGTTGCCGTAGGCGGTGGTCGCGTGGATGGCGAGGGTGGCGGTGCCGTCGGTGTTCCTGAGTGCGTTGTGGGTGCGGCCGTAGGCGGTTCCGGCGTCGAGGGAGGCGGAGACGCCACGGGCGGCGCCGACCGAGATGTCGCCGTACTCGGTGCGGAGCGTGAGCGTGCCGTGGGTGGCTTCGGTGATGTGGAGGTCGCCCTTCTGGGTGCTGATCTGCGCGGGGCCGTCGAGGCGGCCGATGGAGATGTCGCCGGCGAGGAGGGTGAGGATGGCGCCGGCGGTCTCGTCGAGCTTGACCGTGCCGTGCGCGCTCTCGTAGGTGACGTCGCCGAGGCGTCCGACGCCGCGGAGTTCGGCGCTGGCGGCCTTGGCCTCGATGCGGGAGCCGACGGGCAGTTGGACGGTCACCTCGACGGATCCGGAGGCGCCGAGGACCTGGCTCTTCGCCGCCGAGTGGCCGATGCGCAGGACGCCGTCGGCGTACTCGACCGTGGTCTGCTCCGCAGCCTTCACGTCGCGGCCCTTCGAGGCGTCCGCGGGCAGGACCTCGACCGTGGTGTCGGCCCGGTCGGCGGCGATGAACAGGATGCGCCCGGCGGGGATGTCCAGGACGGCGGAGATCGGGGTGGTGGTGGCGAACTTCTGCATCGTGCTCTCCTGTGACTCGCTGTTTCGGATGAGTGAAAAGCTACGTTGCATTCCAAAGCTCGGCAACAACCTCATTGCACAAAAACAGCATCATCACAGGTCAAGGCCACAAAATCGTTGCGGCAGGCTCAAGCCAAATGCAACGCCAGTCGCCCAGATCGTTGCAATGAAATGAAAGCGAACGCTATACTCGAGACACCACGGACCACGAAGGAGACCGCGATGCCGGGAGGCAGGCTCACCCAGCCGGAACGCCAGCAGATCGCGCTGGGGATGGCCGACGGCCTCGCCTACGCGGAGATCGCCAGACGCCTCGACCGCCCCACCTCGACGATCACGCGCGAGGTGATGCGCAACGGCGGCCCCACCGCCTACCGGGCCGACCTGGCCCACCGCGCCACCGAGCGCCGTACCCACCGGCGCGGCCAGGCGGCCACTCCCCGAGGGGCACAGGTACCCTCGCCGGCCTACGGACGGGACCCCCAGGCCGTGCAGGAGTACGAGGAGACGTTCACCACCGTCCTCATGGCGTCCGGTATGCCCAAGATGATGTCCCGGGTGCTGGCCTGCCTCACCCTCGCCGACGCGGGCAGCCTCACCGCGTCCGAACTCGTTCAGCGCCTCCAGGTCAGCCCGGCGTCCATCTCGAAGGCGATCACGTTCCTGGACAGCCAGGGCCTCGTCCGCCGGGAACGCGACGAGCGCCGCCGCGAGCGCTACGTCGTCGACGACGACGTCTGGTACCAGTCGATGATCGCCGCCGCCCGCAGCACCGCCCACATCGTCGAGACCGCACGGCAGGGCGTCGCCGTCCTCGTCCCCGGCACCCCGGCCGCCACCCGCCTCGAGAACATCGCGCGCTTTCTCGACTTCGTCAGCGAGAGCACCGCCCGCGCCGCGGAGCAGGCCCGCGAGATCCTCCACACGAAACCCGGGGCGCGCTCCGGCGATACTACCGACGAGATCTGAGAACCCGCAGGTCAGGTCACATCCCGGGTCATGTCGACGAAGCGGGAGTAGTGGCCCTGGAAGGCGACCGTGATGGTGGCGGTGGGGCCGTTACGGTGCTTGGCGACGATCAGGTCGGCCTCACCGGCCCGGGGGGACTCCTTCTCGTAGGCGTCCTC
Source organism: Kitasatospora sp. Root107 (assembly GCF_001424875.1). Taxonomy (GTDB): domain Bacteria; phylum Actinomycetota; class Actinomycetes; order Streptomycetales; family Streptomycetaceae; genus Kitasatospora. Next base: position 9,606 of record NZ_LMCT01000003.1, read on the forward strand.
GCGGTGCAGCAGGATGACCATGTCGGCGTCCTGCTCGATCGAGCCGGACTCGCGGAGGTCGGAGACCATCGGCTTCTTGTCGGTGCGCTGCTCGGGGCCACGGTTCAGCTGGGAGAGCGCGATGACCGGGACCTCGAGCTCCTTGGCCAGCAGCTTGAGGTTTCGGGACATGTCGGAGACCTCCTGCTGCCGGCTCTCGGCCCGACGGGAGCCACCGGCCTGCATCAGCTGGAGGTAGTCGATGACCACCAGCTTGAGGTCCTGACGCTGTTTCAGCCGACGGCACTTGGCCCGGATCTCCATCATCGACAGGTTCGGCGAGTCGTCGATGAAGAGCGGCGCCGCCGTCACGTCCGGCATCCGGCGGGCCACCCTGGTCCAGTCGTCGTCGGTCATGTTGCCGGACCGCATGTGGTGCAGGGCCACCCGCGCCTCGGCCGAGAGCAGACGCATGGCGATCTCGTTGCGCCCCATTTCGAGCGAGAAGATCACACTGGGCAGGCCGTTGGTGATCGAACAGGCCCGGGAGAAGTCCAGTGCCAGGGTCGACTTACCCATCGCCGGTCGGGCCGCGATGACGATCATCTGGCCCGGGTGCAGGCCGTTGGTGAGGGCGTCCAGGTCGGCGAAGCCGGTGGGGACGCCGGACATCTGGCCCTGGCGGGAGCCGATCGCCTCGATCTCGTCGAGGGCGCCCTCCATGATGTCGGCGAGCGGGGCGTAGTCCTCGCTGGTGCGCTGCTCGGTGACGGCGTAGATCTCGGCCTGGGCGGCGTTGACGATCTCGTCGACGTCGCCCTCGGCGGCGTAGCCCATGCCGGCGATCCGGGTGCCGGCCTCGACCAGGCGGCGGAGCACGGCGCGCTCGTGGACGATCTCGGCGTAGTACTCGGCGTTGGCCGCCGTCGGGACGGAGTTGACCAGGGTGTGCAGGTAGCCGGGGCCACCGACCCGGGTGAGCTCGCCGCGCTTGGTGAGCTCGCTGGCGACGGTGATCGGGTCGGCCGGCTCGCCGCGGGCGTAGAGGTCGAGGATCGCGCTGTGGACCAGCTCGTGGGCCGGGCGGTAGTAGTCGTGCGGCTTGAGCACCTCGACCACGTCGGCGATGGCGTCCTTGGAGAGCAGCATGCCGCCGAGCACGGACTGTTCGGCCGCGAGGTCCTGCGGCGGCACCCGCTCGAAGGCGTCCGTGCCGGCCCGGTCCTCGGCCGAGTCCGAGCCGGAGCCGGCGGAGTCCTTGCGCTTGCCACCGCGCTGGAAGGAGCCCTTGCCGAAGTTGCCGCCCGCGCCACCCTCGCTCTTGCGGGTGACCGGCAGCCGGTCACCCGGGCCGTCCGGGAAGTCCGCCGGGCCCGGCGGGAAGGCGTCGTCGGACGGCTGCCAGTCGTCCTCCGGCGGAGGGGCGTCGTGGTCGTCGTACTGGGGGCCGGTCACGCGTCTTCCCCGATCAGCGAGTGGTGCGAGTTGATGCCAGGCGGAGCGAATGGGGGTGGTCCTCCTTCTTACGCCACCGCACCGACAAATCGCCCGAGAGCGACCAACGCTAAGGCGCCGGGTGCCGATCGGCCAAGATGGTTATCCACAGGGCATGTGGACGACGGGCCCATACCTGTGGAGAACTCCCGCAATCCTGTGCACAAGTCTGTGGACCCCGCTGTGGACAACCCTTAGAGCTGTTCATCACACTGGCTCTGACCTGCAATGATCAATCGTGGCGGCTGTGCATGAGAAATTCTTCACACAACCGCCCGGACGGCGGCCCGACAGCCCCACCCGACCACTCGCTCAGCGTTTCGAGTAATAGATCAATAACCCTTGCGGCCATTACCTGTGGATGAGTAGCCTTGCTGGAATGAAACCCGCCACAGCCGCCCGCCGCCGACACGACCGGGAGATCCTCGCGCTGGCGGTCCCCGCGTTCGGCGCCCTGGTCGCCGAACCGCTCTTCCTGATGGCCGACTCCGCCATCGTCGGCCACCTCGGCACCGCCCAACTGGCCGGTCTCGGCATCGCCAGCGCCGTGCTCTCCACCGTCACCGGCGTGTTCGTCTTCCTGGCGTACGCGACCACCGCCGCGGTGGCCCGCCGGATCGGGGCCGGCGACCGCCGGGCCGCCGTCCAGCAGGGCATCGACGGGATCTGGCTGGCGCTGCTGCTGTCGGTCGGGGTGGTGGCACTGACCATCCCGTTCGCCCCACAGGCGGTGGACGCGCTCGGTGCCTCGGCCACCGCCGCCCCGTACGCCGTCACGTATCTGCGGATCAGCGCCCTGGGCATCCCGGCGGTCCTGCTGGTGCTGGCCGCCACCGGCGTCCTGCGCGGCCTGCAGGACACCCGTACCCCGCTCCGGGTGGCGATCGCCGGCTTCGCGGCCAACCTGCTGCTGAACATCGGCCTGGTGTACGGCGCCGGGCTGGGCGTCGCGGGCTCGGCCTGGGGCACCGTACTGGCGCAGACCGGGATGGCCGCGGTGTACGTGCTCGTGGTGGTCAGGGGCGCCCGCCGGGAGGGTACGGGGCTGCGGCCCGACCTGCCCGGCATCCGCGCCTGCGCCAGAGCGGGCGGGCCGCTGCTGGTCCGCACGCTCAGTCTGCGCGGGGTGCTGATGGTCGCCACCGCGGTGGCCGCCACGCTCGGCGACGTGGAGGTGGCGGCCCATCAGATCGCGATGACCATCTGGGTGTTCCTGGCTTTCGTGCTGGACGCGATCGCGATCGCCGGGCAGGCCATCATCGGCCGCTACCTGGGCGCCGCCGACGTGCCGGGCACCCGGGCGGCCACCCGCCGGATGATCGAGTGGGGCCTGCTGGTGGGGGTGCTGCTCGGGCTGCTGCTGGTGCTGACCCGCCCGCTGTACGTCCCGCTGTTCAGCACCGACCCGGTGGTCCAGCAGCAGCTCTCGGACGTCCTACTGCTGGTGGCGCTGACCGAGCCGGTGGCCGGGGTGGTGTTCGTCCTGGACGGGGTGCTGATGGGTGCCGGGGACGGCCGCTACCTGGCCTGGGCGGGCGTCGCCACCTTCGTGGTGTTCGCCCCGGTGGCCCTGCTGGTCCCGGTGCTGGGCGGCGGGCTGGCGGCGCTCTGGTGGGCGATGAACCTCTTCATGCTGTGCCGGGCCGCCTTCCTCTGCCTCCGGGTCAGGACCGGGCACTGGCTGGTCACCGGAGCCGTCCGGAGCTGAGCACGCAGGCCCCGAACGCAGAACGGCCCGGCTCCCCCGAGAGGGAACCGGGCCGTTCGGTGCTACAGCGTGATTCAGGCAGCGACGACGGCGACGTCGAGGTTGGCCTGGACGTCGGCGTGCAGCTTGACCGAGACCTTGTGGGTGCCCACGGTCTTGATCGGCGAGCCGATCGCGACAGCGCGCTTGTCCACGGCCGGGCCGCCGGCAGCCTTGACGGCAGCCACGACGTCGGCCTGGGTCACCGAGCCGAAGAGGCGGCCGGCGTCGCCGGAGCGAACAGCCAGCTGGACCTGAAGGCCCTCGAGCTGACCCTTGACCGCAGTCGCGGCCTCGAGGGTCTGGATCGAGTGGATCTTGCGGGCGCGACGGATCGCGTCCACGTCCTTCTGGCCGCCCTTGGTCCAGCGGATGGCAAAGCCACGCGGGACCAGGTAGTTACGGGCGTAGCCGTCCTTGACCTCGACGACCTCACCGGCACTGCCGAGGCCGGGGACCTCGTGAGTGAGGATGATCTTCATTCTTCGGTCACCCTCTCTTAGCGCGTGGTGGAGGTGTAGGGCAGCAGCGCCATCTCACGGCTGTTCTTCACGGCCGTGGCGACGTCGCGCTGGTGCTGGGTGCAGTTGCCGGTGACCCGGCGGGCGCGGATCTTCCCGCGGTCGGAGATGAACTTGCGGAGCAAGTTCGTGTCCTTGTAGTCAACGTAGTTGACCTTGTCCTTGCAGAAGACGCAAACCTTCTTCTTAGGCTTGCGAGCAGGCGGCTTCGCCATCATGTGCTCCTGTGATTACGAAATCTGTCAGCATGACCGGGCTTCTGAGGGCCCGGTACGCACCGCTTTAGAACGGGGGCTCTTCCGAGAAGCCGCCACCGGCCGGGGCACCCCAACCGCCACCGCCACCGCCACCCTGGTTTCCACCAGGAGCCGGAGCGCTGGAAGCCCACGGGTCGTCGGACGGAGCGGACTGGCCGCCACCGGAGTTGCCACCCCAGTTGCCGCCGCCGCCACCCTGCTGGCCGCCGGAGCCGCCCCAGGAACCGCCCTGGCCGCCGGAGCCACCCTGCTGGCCGCCGCCACCGAAGCCACCGCCGCCGCCAGTACCGCCGGAGCGGTTGGCGCGGGTGACCTTGGCGGTCGCCGAACGCAGGCTGGGACCGACCTCGTCGACCTCGACCTCGAAGACCGTCCGCTTCTCGCCTTCCTTGGTCTCGTAAGACCGCTGGCGCAGTCGGCCCTGCACGATCACGCGCATGCCGCGCTGCAGCGACTCGGCCACGTTCTCCGCCGGCTGACGCCAGACGTTGCACGTGAGGAAGAGGCTCTCGCCGTCCTTCCACTCGTTCGTCTGACGGTCGAAGGTGCGCGGGGTGGACGCGATACGGAACTTCGCGACCGCCGCACCCGACGGAGTGAAGCGCAGCTCGGGGTCGTCGACGAGATTGCCGACGAGGGTAATGACGGTCTCGCCTGCCATGGTGGTGGTGACCTCTCGGAAAGAAGTTCTGCGGTGCTCATCCGCTGTTTCACGTGAAACAGCGGATGTGAGCCCACCTGACGCCTAGGACGTCAGGAAGTGGCTCAGTGGGTGTCCGGGCGCAGGACCTTGGTCCGCAGAACCGACTCGCTCAGGCTGAGCTGGCGGTCGAGCTCCTTGACGACCTCAGGCGTGGCCTTGAGGTCGATGACCGAGTAGATGCCCTCGGACTGCTTGTTGATCTCGTACGCCAGGCGACGACGACCCCAGGTGTCGATCTTCTCGACCTTGCCGCCACCGGTGCGGACAACGTTGAGGAAGTTCTCGATCAGCGGGGCGACAGCGCGCTCCTCGACCGAAGGGTCGAGGATGAGCATCAGCTCGTAGTGACGCATGGGTAACCCACCTCCTTTGGACTCAGCGGCCACGGTCTCTCCGTGGCAGGAGGGTTGTGCAGCGTCGGCACCGATGTGGTGGCCGCCGTACCGAGAACGTAGCCCTCGGCACTGACAACCGGCCCCCAGCCCGGTGAAGGGCAGACGGGGGCACAACTACACCAGTGCAGACCGCACAGCCTACCCGCACCCGTACGGCCCAACAAAATTTAAGGGGCAAATTGCATACGGGTTGTGATCCACCACCCAATCGCCGCAATCTGGACAGAACGGCTCTTCCACCAGGAGGTGGGCTCCATGGCTCAGACCGTCCGCCGCACTCCGCCGTTCACCCTCAACACCGACGGCCACCCGCATCCGCGGGAGAACACGCTGGTCGGCATCGCCGCAGTGCTCGGTCTGTTGGCCTTCACCACGGCGTTCTTCGACAACCTGCACCTGATCAGTTCCTGGGCCGGGCTCTTCGGCATCCTGACCGCGCTCTGGGGCCAGTTCGTCTCGGTCACCACGGCGGAGCGGTTCGTGCTGATGGTGTCGCTCGTCATGGCCGGGTTCGGCTTCTATCTGGGGGTGGCCCACGGTGGCCTCTACGGGGGCGCGTGACCGGCCCCGCGCGCTGACTCGTCGAAGACGATTCCCGCGCCGTGCGTAACTTCCGGCGCCCCCGTCGCGTCCATACTGTGCACCGCTTGCGACGGGGGCGCCACCATGCGCTCCGACGGACGCGGGCAGCCGAGCCAGAAACGGACCATTCGGGCGATAGGGTCACCCCTGGACCGGCCGACCCAGAAGGAGCACCCCAGCATGAGCCTGCGCCTGAGGACGATCACCCGCGAGGAACACCTGGCGTTCATCCGGACGCGCCCGTCTGCCAGCCACATGCAGGTGCCGTCCTGGGGCGACGTCAAGTCCGAGTGGCGCACCGAGAGCATCGGCTGGATCGACGAGACCGACCAGCTGGTCGGGGCCGGCCTGGTGCTCTACCGCCAGCTGCCCAAGCTGAAGCGCTACCTGGCCTACCTGCCCGAGGGCCCGGTGATCGACTGGTTCGACCGGGATCTGGGCCAGTGGCTCGACCCGATGCTGGCGCACCTCAAGTCGCAGGGCGCCTTCTCGGTGAAGATGGGCCCCCCGGTGGTGATCCGCCGGTGGAACGCGCCCACCATCAAGGAGGCGATCGCGGGCAAGCAGGCCAAGCGCCTGCGCGACCTGGAGCCGGACTGGTACGAGCCGCGCGCCTTCGAGCTGGCCGAGCGGCTGCGCAAGTCGGGCTGGCTGCAGGGCGAGGACGGCGGGGCGGGCTTCGGCGACGTGCAGCCCCGGTACGTGTTCCAGGTGCCGCTGGCCAACCGCTCGCTGGACGACGTGCAGAAGGGCTTCAACCAGCTCTGGCGCCGCAACATCAAGAAGGCCGAGAAGAGCGGCGTCGAGGTGGTCCAGGGCGGCTACGAGGACCTCGCGGTCTTCCACAAGCTGTACGTGGTGACCGCCGAACGCGACCACTTCACACCCCGTCCGCTCTCCTACTTCCAGCGGATGTGGACGGCGCTCACCGCCGAGGACCCGAACCGGATGCGGCTCTACCTGGCGTACCACGAGGGTGAACCGCTGGCCGCCACCACCATGCTGACGGTCGGTGAGCACGTCTGGTACTCCTACGGCGCCTCGGCCGACCACAAGCGCGAGGTCAAGCCGTCGAACGCGATCCAGTGGCGGATGATGCGGGACTCCTACGCCCTCGGCGGGAGCATCTACGACCTGCGCGGGATCAGCGACACGCTGGACGAGGACGACCACCTGTTCGGGCTGATCCAGTTCAAGGTCGGCACCGGCGGCCAGGCCGCCGAGTACGTCGGCGAGTGGGACTTCCCGCTCAACAAGCTGCTTCACAAGGCGCTGGACATCTACATGTCCCGCCGCTGACCGACCGTCACACCCTCGGGGAGAAGCCGATGACCTTGTCGTTGTATCTGGACACCGCCAGATGGCGGGCCCACCAGCAGTCCGTGCTGGGCGAGTTCCCCGGTCTGGTGCCGGTGGCCAAGGGCAACGGCTACGGGCTCGGCAACTCCCGGCTGGCCGAGGAGGCGAACCGGCTGGGCACCGGGCTGCTGGCGGTCGGCACCGCCGACGAGGCCAGGGCGGCGGCCGGGGTCTTCGACGGCGAACTGCTGGTGCTCACCCCGTACCGGACCGGCGAGGAGCCGCTCCCGCTCGGGGTGATCCGCACCGTGGCACACCTGGAGGCGGCCCGGGCGCTGCCGCCCGGCTCCCGGGTGGTGGTGGAGTGCATGACCTCGATGCGGCGGCACGGCATCGCACCCGGCGACCTGGCGCACCTGCCGGCCGAGGGGCTCACGCTGGAGGGCTTCGCGCTGCACCTACCGCTGGACCGCCCGGACGGTTCCGATCCGGTGGCCGAGGTCGCGGACTGGATGGACGCGATCGCGGCGGCCGGGCTGCCGACCGGCACGGTCTACCTGAGCCACCTCGGCTCGGCCGACCTGGCGCGGCTGGCGCAGCGGTACCCGGCGACGGTGTTCCGGTCCCGGATCGGCACCCGCCTGTGGCTGGGCGACCCCGGTGCCCTGCAGGCCAGGGCCACCGTCATGGACGTCACCCCGGTGGCCAAGGGCGACCGGTACGGCTACCGCCAGCACCGGGCGCCCTCGGACGGCCACCTGCTGGTGGTCTCCGGCGGCACCGCGCACGGGGTGGGCCTGGAGGCGCCGAAGTACGTGCACGGGATAGTGCCCCGGGCCAAGGGCCTGGCCCGGGCGGGCCTGGCCACCGTCAACCGCACCCTCTCGCCGTACGCCTGGACCGGCAAGCAGCTCTGGTTCGCCGAGCCGCCGCACATGCAGGTGAGCATCCTGTTCCTGCCCACCGGAGGCAAGCCACCGGTGATCGGTGACGAGCTCGCGCTGAACACCCGTCACACCACCACCCACTTCGACCGGGTGGTGGACAGCTAGCCCCGTGCTCAGTCGTTCTTGACCGAGCTCTCCTCCGGCAGCCACTCGATGTTCTCGGACAGCCGGTACTCCTCGTAGCTGCTCTCCTCGCGCAGCCGGCGGGCCTGGCCGAGCACGAAGACGTCCGGGGCCTGGTCCAGCACACCGCCCGACGGGTCGTCACTGCCGTCCCAGCGGACCGGGTCCAGCTCCGGGCGGAGGATGTCGCGGACCACCAGGTAGCACAGGTACAGGGTGCCGAGCAGGTGCAGCATGATCGCCAGGTGGTACCAGTCCTGGCCGATGCCGTGCTGCTTGGAGTCGCCGGTGAAGGCCAGGTAGGACCAGACACCGAGGAAGTACAGCACCTCGCAGGCCTGCCAGATCAGGAAGTCCCGCCAGCGCGGCCGGGCCAGCGCGGCGAGCGGGATCAGCCAGAGCACGTACTGCGGCGAGTAGACCTTGTTGGTCAGGATGAACGCGGCCACCACCAGGAAGGCCAGCTGGGCGAAGCGCGGGCGGCGCGGAGCGGAGAGCGCGAGCCAGCAGATCCCCAGGCAGCTGAGCACCAGCAGGCCGGCGATCCAGGTGTTCAGGGTCTCCAGCTGCTTGCCACGGTCCTGCATGAGGATCAGCCAGAACGAGCCGAAGTCCTCCTTGCGGGTCTGGCTGAAGGTGTAGAAGGTGGCCCAGCCCTTCCAGTTGGCCGCCATCACCGGCAGGTTGACCAGCAGCCAGGCGCCGGCCGCGCCACCGGTGGCCGCCCAGAAGGCGCGCCAGCGGCCGGCCCGCCAGCAGAGCACCAGCAGCGGGCCGAGCAGCAGCAGCGGGTAGAGCTTGGCCGCGGTGGCCAGGCCGATGAAGACACCGGCCCAGACCGCGCGGCGGCCGGACCAGTAGGCCATCGCGACCGCGCAGAAGGCGACCGCCAACAGGTCCCAGTTGATGGTGAAGTTGAGCGCCAACGCGGGGGCCAGCGCGAACAGCAGCGCGTCCCAGGGGCGGCGGCGGTGGGTCCGGGTGAGCGCGACCACGGTGACCACCGCGCAGACCATCAGCATCCCGGCGTTGATCAGCCAGAACAGCTGCTCGCGGGTCTCGGTGGAGCCCCCGCCGGGCGTCAGCCAGGCGGCCACCTGCATGAACAGGCCGGTCAGCACCGGGTATTCGAGGTACTGCATGTCCGGGCTGGGCTGCGGCAGCATGTCGACGTACGGGGTCAGCCCGGTGGCGAACCCGCGCCAGGTGTACAGGTGCGGGATGTCGCTGTAACAGGCATGGGTGTACTGGGTGGTGGCGCCGCGGAACCAGCCGCCGTCGTAGCAGGGCAGCTTCTGGATCATGCCCAGCACGCAGACCACGATCACCGCGACGGCCAGGAAGCGGGCCGGGATCCACCAGTTGACGCCGAGCAGGGCGCGGCGTCCCGGCGGGCCGCCGAGCAGCTCGCTGCCTGCGGCGGAGACCGGGTCCTCGTCCGCGGGGACGACCACCGTGTGCGGCAGCGGGCCCACCTCATCGTCCACCGGCACCGTGGCCGTGCTGCCGTTCTCGTCCCGAGCGCTCGACGTCATGGCGGACATGATGCCGCACCGATCCGCTCCGTAGGAGGTGCCCCCGCCATCCGGTCCCGAACGCGCCGATGGCGGCCCTCCGAGGAGGACCGCCATCGGCGCTGCTGACTCCGGGTCAGTTCGGACCGGTGCCGGCCGCGACACCGTTGGCCGGGTCGGGCGAGGGGCTGCCGGACGCCGAGCCGCTCGGCTTGGTCGTTCTGCTCTTGCTCGGCGACGGCGAGTTGCCCGGGCAGAACGCCGGGATCAGGCAGGACTCGCTGGGGCTCGGGCTGTTGCTCGGCGTGGGCGTCGTGCTCGGCGGGCTGCTCGGCGGCGCCGTCGGCGCGATGGTGGTCGGATCGGGCACCGGCGCGGTCGCGCTCGCCGAGGCGGACGCCGAGGCGGTGGCCGGGGCACCCGAGGAGTCGACCTGCTCGCCGATCTTGCCCGGCTTCGCGAAGTTCTCGACCTTCTGGCCGTTCAGGATGATCTTCATGTAGCGGGTGAAGATGTCCGTCGGGAAGTCACCACCGTGGATCTCGTCCTTGCCCGCGGTGCCCTTCAGCCCGAGCAGCTTCGGATTGCCCGGCTCCTCTCGCCACATGCCGACCGAGGTGACCAGCGAGGGCGTGTAGCCGACCCACCAGGCCGAGATGCCGTCGTCGGTGGTCCCGGTCTTGCCCGCGACCGGCCGGCCGATGGCGTTGGTCTTGCTACCGGTACCGTTCTTGGCCACGTTCACCAGGACGTCGGTGATGTTGTCGGCGACCGCCTCCTCCAGCACCGGCTTGGGCGTCGGCTTGGCGAAGCCCTTCAGTTCGGTGCCGTTCCAGACCACCTTGATGACCGAGTACGGGTCCGTCTGCTGGCCATGCGCCGCGAACACCGAGTAGGCCGAGGCCATCCGGATCGCGCTGGGGGTCGAGGTGCCGAGCGGGAAGGTGGTGGTGTTGACGGAGTCCTTCACGCTGTCGTGGTGCAGACCCATCTTCTCCACCAGCTCACCGACCTTCGCGGTCCCGACGTCCTGGCCGAGCTGCACGAAGGGCACGTTGTAGGAGTTACGCATCGCCTCCTTGAGCGAGACGTAACCAGGGTTCGACTTGCCGCTGTTCTTCTGGCGGTAGGGCTTGCCGTCCTCGAGCACCGGAGAGCCGTCCAGCTTGTGGATCTCCGACATGTCGTTGGCCATGTAGCGGCTCTCGGCGTTGATCCGCTTCGGCTTGCCGTCGTCACCGGTCTCGGTCTGCACGCCGTACTGCATCGCGGCGGCCAGCACGAAGGGCTTGAAGGTCGAGCCGACCGGGATACCGGACCCGTCGGCGTTGTTGGTGTAGTGCCCCTTCTCCACGCCTTCGCCGCCGTAGATGGCCACGATCGCACCATCGTTGGGCAGCACCGAGGCCGCGCCGATCTGGACGAACATGTCCTCCGAGCGCTTCGTCGGGTTGAGGACGTCCTTCTGGAAGTCCTCCACCGACTTGGTCAGCGCCGCCACCTTGTTCTTGTCGAAGGTGGTGTAGATCTGGTAGCCGCCCTTGGCCAGCGCGGTCGCGTCGATCTTCTTGTCCTTGGCCAGCAGGTACTTGTTGGTCACCTCGACCATGTAGCTGACCTGGCCGTTCATGTTGGCCAAGGGCTTCTTCGCGACCGGCATGGGGTACTCGGTGCAGGTGGCCCGCTGATCCTTGGTGATCGCACCGGTCGTCACCATCCGATCCAGCACCTCGTTCCAGCGCCGCACCGCCCGGTCCTTGTTCGCCGGGTTGGCCGGGTCGTACAGCGCGGCACCCTTGAGCAGGCCCGCCAGCATGGCGCTCTGGCAGAGGTTCAGGTCCTTCGCGTTCACGCTGTAGTAGGACTGGGCAGCGGCCTGCGCCCCGATCGCGCCGCGGCCGAACCAGCTGGTGTTCAGGTAGCCGGTGAGGATCTTCTGCTTGCTGTCCTCCTGGTTCACCTTGAGGGTGATGAACAGCTCGCGGACCTTCCGGCTGAGGGTCTGGTCCTGGTTCAGGTAGGCGTTCTTGACGTACTGCTGGGTGATGGTCGAGCCACCCTGGGTCTCGCCGCCGGTGGCCATGTTGTAGACCGCCCGGCCGATGCCCTTGGGGTCGATGCCGCTGTCGGTCCAGAAGGAGGCGTTCTCGGTCGAGATGGCCGCGTTCTGCAGGTCCTTGCTGATGTCGCCGAGTTCCACCACCTGCCGGTTGGTCTCGCCCTGCCGGGTCATCTCGGTGTTGTCGGCCCAGTAGTAGATGTTGTTCTGGGTCTCCACCAGCTTGTTGAGGTCCGGGATCGGCGTCCTCGCGTAGGCGATGCCGATCGCGGCCACGCCGGAGCCGAAGAACACCAGGAAGGTGCTCAACTGCAGCTTCCAGGACGGGATCCAGCGCCGGAGGCCGGTCTTGCCGAAGCGCGGGTAGTCGATGAACCGCTTCTTGGCCGGCTTGCCGTTCCGCCCGACCGGGGGTGCACCGGCGGCGGCCGCGCCGCGGCGGGCGTTGCCGCCGTCGCCGCGGGAGCCCTGCCCCCTGCGCATCTCGGCCCTGGTCAGCCGGGGCTGCTGAGCGGTGGGCCGGCCCCCGGCAGGGCGGTCACCGCCACGGGCGTCAGCGCCAGGCCCGTACGACGGCGCGCCGTCCGGCGGGCTGCCGTAGGCGTACGGGCGTCCGCCGTCGGCCTGGCGGCCCGACGGTTCCTCGTCGCCCGGGTTGGACGACCTCCGACGGTGTTCGCTCATCTTCCAGCCACTCCTCGGTCCTCGCGCACGGCCGACAGCCCGTGCACACGCGACAGAGTACGCAGCTGGAAATCACACCTAATCGGGCATCAGGTACCAACTACCGCATATCGGCGGCAGATCATTACATGCCCGTTGCCAACCTGGCCCCGGACAGCCCTTGACGTGAGCTCAGCTCCGCCGAACGGACATCCTGTGATCACTTTCACCCGAGTCGCCCTTGCCCGTTCCGTGACCCAGGTTTACTGTTCTCGATATATCGAGCCGATACATCGGCGCGACATAACGCACGGGCATACCGGCGGAGGGAGGCGGAACGACAGTGAGCAGGCGCTCGGGAGTCCTTGAGTTCGCCGTCCTCGGTCTGCTGCACGACGCCCCGATGCACGGCTACGAGCTGCGCAAGCGGCTCAACGTCCTGCTCGGCTCGTTCCGCGCGTTCTCCTACGGCACGCTCTACCCCTGCCTGAAGAGCCTGGTGGCCCAGGGCTTCCTGGTCGAGGACAACCCGGACACCGAGTACGTCCCCGCCACCGCGCTCAACGGCAAGCGGTCGAAGATCGTCTACCGGCTGTCCGCCGAGGGCAAGCAGCGTTTCGAGGAGCTGCTCGCCGACTCGGGCCCGGACGCCTGGGAGGACGAGCACTTCGGCGTGCACTTCGCCTTCTTCGGTCAGACCGACCGGGCCGTGCGGATGCGCGTCCTGGAAGGCCGCCGCAGCCGGCTGGAGGAGCGGCTGGAGCGGATGCGCAGCTCGATCGCCCGTACCCGCGAGCGGTTCGACGACTACACACTCGAACTGCAGCGGCACGGTCTCGAATCGGTGGAGCGCGAGGTCCGCTGGCTCAACGAGCTGATCGAGACCGAGCGAGCCAACCGCACGGGGCGCCCAGGGGCGCCCGGTGACACCAGTACTTCGGACGGCCGTGGCCAGGAGGCCGGGTCCCCGGACCCGCCGAGGCCACCGCACGACCGCCCGGGGCGTTCCTGACGGAGCGCTGAACTCGCCGCGACCCTCTGGTGCGCGCGGCGGGACTGGGCGCGTCGCGCCCACCAGAGAAGAGAAGTTGAGCGAGGCCGCCCGATCGGGCGGGTCTCATGATTCAAAGGGAGCAACCGGAATGGGTTCGGTTCGCGTAGCCATCGTGGGCGTCGGCAACTGTGCCGCGTCGCTGGTTCAGGGTGTCGAGTACTACAAGGACGCCGACCCCGCCGGCAAGGTCCCTGGGCTGATGCACGTGCAGTTCGGCGAGTACCACGTCGGTGACGTGGAGTTCGTCGCCGCGTTCGACGTCGACGCCAAGAAGGTCGGCTTCGACCTCGCGGACGCCATCGGCGCCAGCGAGAACAACACCATCAAGATCTGCGACGTGCCGCCGACCGGCGTCACCGTGCAGCGTGGTCACACCCTCGACGGTCTCGGCAAGTACTACCTCGAGACCATCGAGCAGTCCGACGAGGCCCCGGTCGACGTCGTGCAGGTCCTGAAGGACCGCCAGGTCGACGTCCTGGTCTGCTACCTGCCGGTGGGTTCCGAGGACGCCGCCCGCTTCTACGCCCAGTGCGCGCTCGACGCCAAGGTCGGCTTCGTGAACGCCCTCCCGGTGTTCATCGCCGGCACCAAGGAGTGGGCGGACAAGTTCACCGAGGCCGGCGTGCCGATCGTCGGTGACGACATCAAGTCGCAGGTCGGCGCGACCATCACGCACCGCGTGATGGCGAAGCTCTTCGAGGACCGCGGTGTCCTGCTGGAGCGCACCATGCAGCTGAACGTCGGCGGCAACATGGACTTCAAGAACATGCTCGAGCGTGACCGCCTCGAGTCCAAGAAGATCTCGAAGACCAACGCCGTCACCTCCCAGGTCCGGGACCGCGACCTGGGCGCCAAGAACGTCCACATCGGCCCGTCCGACTACGTCGCGTGGCTCGACGACCGCAAGTGGGCGTACGTCCGCCTCGAGGGTCGCGCCTTCGGCGACGTCCCGCTGAACCTCGAGTACAAGCTCGAGGTCTGGGACTCCCCGAACTCGGCCGGTGTCATCATCGACGCCGTCCGCGCCGCGAAGATCGCCATGGACCGGGGCATCGGTGGCCCGATCCTGTCGGCGTCCTCGTACTTCATGAAGTCCCCGCCGGTGCAGTACTTCGACGACGAGGCCCGCGACAACGTGGAGAAGTTCATCCGCGGCGAGGTCGAGCGCTGAAGTTCCTGAGCTGACGCCCCGGAGGGCCCTGACCCATGGTCAGGGCCCTCCGGGGTTTTCGGCGGTGACGCCGAGTCGGGTGCCTGGCCGGGTGTCCGGTCGGGGTGTCCGGCCATGTTTCACGTGAAACATCGGCACCGACCATGGCACCCTGGGCGGGTGGCTCAGACGGGGAACGGCGGCAACTCACTCACCGGCCTGTTCCGGGCTGCCGATTTCCGGCGACTGCTCACCGCCCGGGTGCTCTCCCAGCTCTCCGACGGGGTCTTCCAGATCTCGCTGGCCTCGTACGTGATCTTCTCGCCCGAGCGCCAGTCCAGCCCGGCCGACATCGCCTCGGTCCTGCTGGTGCTGCTGCTGCCGTTCTCGCTGATCGGCCCGTTCGCCGGCGTCCTGCTCGACCGCTGGCGCCGACGGCAGGTGCTCTACCTCGGCAACCTGGCCCGCTGCGGGCTCGGGTTGGTGACCGGAGCCCTGCTGCTGGCCCGGATGCCGGACTGGCTCTTCCTCGGCGCGGCCCTGCTGGTCACCGCCCTCAACCGGTTCATCCTGGCCGGACTCTCCGCCGCGCTGCCCCGGGTGGTCGCCCGGCCCGAGCAGCTGGTCACCGCGAACGCTCTCTCCCCCACCCTCGGCACCGTCGCCGCGTTCTGCGGCGGCGGCCTCGGCTTCGTGGTCCACCTGATCCTGCCGCCCGGCCCCCGGGCCGACGCCCTGCTGGTCACCGTCGCCGCCCTGCTCTACCTGAGCGCCGCCCTGACCGCGCTGCGGATGGACCCCGACCTGCTCGGCCCCGACCGCCACCCGGACCGGCCGCCTCTGCGCCGGGCGCTCGGCCTGGCCGCCCGTGAACTCGCCGACGGTGTACGCCACTTGGTCCGGGACTGCCGACCGGCCGCGCACGCCCTGGCCGCCGTCACCGCCGCCCGTTTCTGCTACGGGATCCTGGTCGTGGTCCTGCTGATGCTCTCCCGCTACACCTTCAACAACCCCACCGACAGCGCCGCCGGCATGACCACCCTCGGCCAGGCCCTCTTCGTCTCCGCCGTCGGCTTCTTCCTCGCCGCCGTCATCAGCCCCTGGTGCACCCGCCGCCTCGGCCTCTCCGGCTGGCTCACCACCTGCGCCGCCTCGGCCGCCGCCTTCGTCCCCACCCTCGGCCTGACCTTCTCCCTCGGCCCCACCATGGCCGCCGCCCTGCTGCTCGGCGTGGTCACCCAGGGCATCAAGATCTGCGCCGACACCGTCGTCCAGGAGTCCGTCGAGGACGCCTACCGCGGCCGCGTCTTCGCCATCTACGACGTCCTCTTCAACCTCGCCTTCGTCGCCGCCGCCTTCGTCACCGCCCTCGTCCTCCCCCTCGACGGCCGCTCCGTCCCACTGATGCTCGGCGTCGCCGTGCTCTACGCTCTGACCGCCGCCCTGTACGCCCACGCGGCCCGCCGGTCCCCCGTCCCGGCCACGGCTGGATCCCACTGAGTTGCTTCGAGCAACCCGGTACCCGTTGGCCGGCGCCTCGACCCGGCCGGCCACCGTCGATCTTGTGATCCGACAATTCGGGCGCGGCGGTCACGGTTGGATGTCCATTCCCCCACCTACGCCGAACTGGCTTCCGAACGCCGCTGACCTGCCGATAGTTTGCACCGTTCACTTCCGGCACATCAGTCACACTCGGGGGAATCCCATGTCCACTCCGCCTCCCCAGCAGGTCCCGTACGGCGCTCCGCCCGTCGACCCGGCCGCTGCGGCTCCGCCCATTCCGGCCCAGCCGTTCGAACAGTCCCAGCAGTTCCAGCAGGGGCTGCCGGCCGGTCCGTTCTGCCGTTTCTGTGGTTCGGCTCCTGCGGTGGAGGCCACCATCCGCGGGCACCAGGGCTTCCTGGTCATCATGAAGTTCCTCAAGCTGCAGGGCCCGTTCTGCCGGACCTGCGGTATCGCCGCGCACCGGGACATGACGGCGAAGAGCCTCTGGCAGGGCTGGTGGGGCATCGCGTCGATGATCATCAACCCGATCACCATGCTGATCAACATCCCGCAGCGGGCGAAGATCAACAAGCTGGCCGAGCCCATCCCCGGTGCCCCCGGGCAGCCGATGAACCCGGGCAAGCCGGTGTTCCAGCGCGCGGCCATCCTGGGCCTGCTGCTGCCGGTGATCGTCGCGCTGGCCATCGGGTTCTCGGTCAAGAGCGACCCGGAGTACGCCTCGATCGGTGAGTGCGTGCACAACCGGAACACCACCGTGGCGGCCGGCACCGAGGACAACCACCCCGACGTGGTGGTGCTCGACTGCTCGGACCCGAAGGCCGAGGCGAAGATCGTCGGCAAGGTGGACAACACCACCGACGGCAAGGTCTGCGACAAGTTCCCCGAGTCGGACGGCTACTACTACGAGGAGAAGGGCTCGCAGAAGTTCATGCTCTGCCTGCAGTTCTTCGACAAGTAAGCACTGACGAAAGCTGAGGGGGCGTCCGATTCGGACGCCCCCTCAGTTCGTTCCTACTGCTGTTCCGCCCACCACTCGCGCAGCGCCGCCTCCGCCGCCTCGAGCTCCATCGGCCCGTGCTCCAGCCGGAGTTCGAGCAGGTGCTTGTACGCCTTGCCGACCTGCGGGCCCGGCTTGAGGTCGAGCAGCCGCATGATCTCGTTGCCGTCCAGCGCCGGGCGGATGGCGTCCAGCTGCTCCTGCTCGCGGAGCTCGGAGATCCGGGTCTCCAGCGAGTCGTACGTCCGGGAGAGGGCGGCGGCCTTCTTCCGGTTGCGGGTGGTGCAGTCGGAGCGGGTGAGCTTGTGCAGCCGCTCCAGTAGCGGGCCCGCGTCGGTGACGTAGCGACGGACCGCCGAGTCGGTCCACTCCCCGCCGCCGTAGCCGTGGAAGCGCAGGTGCAGCTCGACCAGCCGCGAGACCTCCTCGGTCAGGTCCTTGGAGTACTTCAGGTCCCGCATCCGCTTGCCGGTCATCTTGGCGCCGACCACCTCGTGGTGGTGGAAGGACACCCGGCCGTCGGACTCGAACCGCCGGGTCCGCGGCTTGCCGATGTCGTGCAGCAGCGCGGCCAGCCGCAGCACCAGGTCGGGCCCGTCCTGCTCCAGCGCGATGGCCTGCTCCAGCACGGTCAGCGAGTGCTCGTAGACGTCCTTGTGCCGGTGGTGCTCGTCGCTCTCCAGCCGGAGCGCGGGGAGTTCGGGCAGCACGTGGTCGGCCAGGCCGGTGTCGACCAGCAGCCGCAGGCCCTTCACCGGGTGCTCGGCGAGCAGCAGCTTGTTGAGCTCGGCCTGCACCCGCTCGGCGGAGACGATGGTGATCCGCTCGGCCATCGCGGTCATCGCGGCGACCACCTCGGGAGCGGGCTCGAAGTCCAGCTGGGCGGCGAACCTGGCCGCCCGCATCATCCGCAGCGGGTCGTCGGAGAAGGACTCCTCGGGCGTGGCGGGGGTGCGCAGCACCCGGGCCTCCAGGTCGTCCAGACCGTGGTGCGGGTCGACGAAGCCGCGGCCCGGCAGGTCGACGGCCATCGCGTTGACGGTGAAGTCCCGCCGGACCAGGTCCTGTTCGATGGTCTCGCCGTAGGTCACCTCGGGCTTGCGCGACGTGCGGTCGTACGCCTCGCTGCGGTAGGTGGTGATCTCGATCAGGAACGAGCCGTCCACGGTGTCCTTGCGAGCGCCGACGGTGCCGAAGGCGATGCCGACGTCCCAGACCGCGTCCGCCCAGCCCTTCACCAGCTTGAGCACCTGCTCGGGGCGGGCGTCGGTGGTGAAGTCGAGGTCGTTGCCGAGCCGGCCGAGCAGCGCGTCCCGGACCGAGCCGCCGACCAGGGCCAGCCGGTGCCCGGCGGCCTGGAACCGCTCGGCGATCTCGTCCGCCACCGGGGAGACCCGGAGCAGTTCTTGCAGGCCGAGGGCCTGCGCCTCGCTCAGCCCTGGGGCGGCGGCACGGGCGTCGGTGCTGGACGGACTGGCGCTGGACTCATTGACAGTGGACACGGCTCACAAGGGTACGTGCCCACCCCGCCCCGCCGTCGCCAGGTTTTCCGCCGGTCAGCCCCCAACCCGCAACACCACCGGACCACCGGCCTCGTTACCATGCCGGTGGAGAGATCCCGGCCCGGGCCGTCGGCCGCCGCTGTGGGTCCCCGTCCAGGACTGAATTCAGTTCCAACCCGATCCAGAACGGCGAGGTCGAAGCGTGGTTGAGCCGGTACGGCAGTCGGGTCCGCGTACGGTGGCCCGCACCCGAACGGGCCGGGTGGCCAGACAGCTCTCCGGCCTGCTGGCATTCGGCGCCGTCCTGGTCCCCGGCGTGCTGCCGGCCGCGGCCGCACCGGTCGGCTTCGTCGCCGCCTCCCCGGAGTACCCGGCCACCGTCGCCGTCGACTCGGTCGCGCCCAAGGGGTGGGCAGCGGCGGGCGACACCGTGACGGTCAACGGCGTGGTCACCAACTCCGGTTCGGCCGCGCTGAAGGACGTCACCGTGAGCATCCGGCAGCAGTCGGCCTCCGGCCGGACGCTGGCCAGCCGCAGCAGCCTCGACCAGCTCGTCCGGCGCGGTGAGCCGGCCGGCGCGGACGGCACCCCGGTCGCGGCGAGCCGGAAGGGCCTGGGCACGCTGGCGGCGGGCCAGAGCAGTCCCTACACCGTCCAGGTGTCGGTCGCCGATCTCAAGGTCGGCAAGGGCGGGGTGTACGAGCTGGCGGTGGACGTGGCCGGCGTCACCCCGGACGACGAGGACCCGCACACCCTCGGCATCGCCCGGACCTTCCTCCCGTACAGGAGCGAGGCGATCGCCCACCCGACCCAGCTCGCGGTGGTCTGGCCGATCACCCACACGCCCGAGCTGGTGGCCCAGACCATGCAGGACAACGACCCGGTGCCGGTGCTGCGGGACGACAGCCTGGCCACCGAGCTGGCCCCGGGCGGGCGGCTCGGACAGCTGGTGCAGACCGGCGGTCAGCTGCCCGGGCTGACCTGGGTGATCGACCCCGACCTGCTGGACACCGTGTTCGCGATGACCAAGCCGTACCGGGTCCAGAAGCCGAACACCGCCGGGGAGCCCGCCAAGGAGAGCAACACCGTCCCCGGCACCGGCAAGGACGCCGCCACGGAGTGGCTCAAGCAGCTCCGCACCGCAGTGGCCGGAGCGGGCAGCCAGGTGGTCGCGCTGCCGTACGCCGACCCGGACCTGGCCTCGATCGCCCACAACGGCGCGGGCCTGAACGGAATGGCCGACGCGCTCCGCAAGGCCGGGACGGCCGGTGAGGTGACGGCCGAGGGCCGGCTGTCCACCGATGCCCGGGCCGACGTCGCCTGGCCCTACCAGGGCTACCTGGACCAGCAGATCGCCGCCACCGCCCTGGCCGCCGGGGAGAACCTGGTGCTGACCAGCAGTGCGAGCCTGCCGGACACCTCGATGAACTACACGCCGAGCGCCGCCCGGCCGATCGGCAACGGGCAGACCGCCGTGGTCGCCGACTCCACCGTCTCCGACCTGTTCCAGCCCGACCTGTCCTCCCCGCAGGCCCGGAGCGCGGCCGTCCAGCGCTTCCTGGCCGAGACCATGGTGATCAACCGTCAGCTGCCGGAGACCCCGCGCACCCTGCTGGTGCTGCCGCCCCGCAACCTCACCACCGGCTCCGCCGGTGCGCTGGCCGAGGCGGTCACCCAGGCCCAGCAGGGTGGCTGGGCCAAGCTGGTGAACCTCCAGACCGTGGCCACCGCTCCGGCCGATCCGGACGCCAATACCACCGTCCCCGGCCCGGCCGACTACCCGCAGCGGCTGCGCGCGAGCGAGCTGTCCGCCGCGACGCTCGGTCAGGTGATGGACATCCAGGGCAAGCTGGACCAGCTGCTCTTCATCCTCACCCAGCCCCAGCGGGTGCGCGGCCCGTTCAGCGCCGCCATGGTCCGCTCGATGTCCACCGCCTGGCGGGACCAGAGCGCGGAGGGCAGCTCGTACCGGAAGGGCGTGCAGGACTACCTGGTCAGTCTGATCGGCGCGGTCAAGCTCACCCCCAAGAGCACGGTCACCCTCGCAGGTGACACCGGCACCGTCCTGGTCAGCGTGAAGAACGACCTCAACCAGGCGGTCGGCAACCTCCGGGTCAAGCTGAGCTCCAGTCAGCCGAACCGGGTCAACGTGGGCCTCCAGAAGGACGTGCTGCTGGAGGCCGTCACCAGCCAGACCCTGCACTTCCCGGCCAGCGCCCGGAACAACGGCAAGGTGCAGATGACCGCCCAGCTGATGACCACCGGCACCCACGAGGAGGCGTACGGCAAACCGGTCGTCTTCACGGTCGAGGTCACCTCGGTCACCTCCGGCGTGCTGTACGCGATCGGCGGCGGCGTGCTCCTGATACTGCTGGCCGCCGTCCGGTTCACCCTCCAGCGGCGCAAGCGGGCTGCGGAGCCCGACGAGGAGGAGGGAGGCGCGGCGCAGGAGTCCGGCGCAGATGCCGAGGAACACGCCCCCGGTGATGAGAAGGTGGGGCACTGAGGCGGCCCCTTCCGGGCAGCCGTACCCGAGCATCGATGAGGTGGCATGAGCGGGCCGCGCGAGGAGCGAGCACAGGGTCGTGAGCAGAGTCGCGCCGCCACGGGCCAGGACGGTGCGGCCGAGCAGCCCGCCGACTGGTACCTGACGGACACCTACGCCCAGGACCCGTACGCCGCCGACCCGTTCCCGAACGAGGCCGGGGCCGACCCGTACGGGCTGCGGACCCCGGCGCTGCCGCAGCAGCAGGCCACCCAGGACGACCCGCAGACCCTCCAGCTGCTCCAGCCCTCGCACCACGAGCCCGAGGCCGGTCTGACCGCGCCCACCCCGCGCTGGCCGGCCGTGGCCGCCGACGCACCGTCAGGGGATACCGGCGCGGGCGGCCCACGGCACTCCGAGAGCACCGAGTACGTCGGCGTGGACACCCTGCTGGCGAAGGCCGAGGAACCCCGCCCCTTCGTCCCGCCGATCGAGTTCGACCCCCCGCTCTCCGAGGCGGAGACATCCGGCCCCGAGCTGCCGCCCGAGCCGGAGCCGGAGCCGGCGGCGGACCACCGGCCGGAGTCGTCCGGTGGCGGAAAGATCAGCAGTCTGGTGAACTCCAGCGCGATCATGGCCGCCGGCACCCTGGTCTCCCGGGGCACCGGATTCCTGCGCACCATGGTGATCGCCGCCGCGATCGGCGTCGGCACCATGGGCGACTCGTACAACGCCGCCAACACGCTGCCCACCCTGCTCTACATCCTGATCGGCGGCGGCGCGCTGAACGCGGTGTTCGTCCCCCAGCTGGTCCGCGCGATGAAGCAGGACGAGGACGGCGGCACCGCCTACGCCAACCGGCTGCTCACCCTGGTGATGGCCGGCCTGGCCGGGGTCGTCTTCCTCGCCGTGCTGGGCGCACCGCTGCTGGTCCAGCTGATCTCGCACTCGCTGATGCGGGACCAGGCGAGCGCCGACACCACGGTGGCGCTGGCCCGGTACTGCCTGCCGACCATCTTCTTCATGGGCATCCATGTGGTGATGGGTCAGATCCTGAACGCCCGGGGCCGGTTCGGCGCGATGATGTGGACCCCGGTCCTCAACAACATCGTGGTGATCTTCACCTTCGGGATGTACATCTGGGTCTTCGGCGCCTTCCAGCGCACCGAGGTCACCCCCGCCACCATCTCCCCCGAGGGCATCCGGCTGCTCGGCCTGGGCACCCTGCTCGGCCTGGCCGTCCAGGCGCTCTCGATGATCCCCTACCTGCGGGCCGCCGACTTCCACTTCAGGCCGCGCTTCGACTGGCGCGGCCACGGCCTCGGCAAGGCCGCCCGGCTGGCCAAGTGGACCTTCCTGTTCGTGCTCGCCAACCAGGCCGGCTTCCTGGTGATCACCCAGCTCGCCACCGCGGCCGGCGCCGCCGCCGAGAAGACCGGGCACCTCGGGGTCGGCCTGGCCGCCTACTCCAACGCCCTGCTGATCTGGCAGCTCCCGATGGCCGTGATCACCGTCTCGGTGATGAGCGCGGTGCTCCCCCGGCTCTCCCGCTCGGCGGCCGACGGCGACGCCGGCGCGGTCCGGGACGACCTCTCGTACGGGCTGCGCACCTCGGCGGTGGCGATCGTGCCCGCCGCCTTCCTGTTCCTCGCGCTCGGCCCGGTGATCGGCAGCGCGATCTACGGCCTGGGCAACGGCGGCGCGGTCGCGCACAGCACCACGGCGGTCGGCTACATGCTCTCGGCCTTCGCGCTGGGCCTGATCCCGTACTCCGTCCAGTACGTGCTGCTGCGCGGCTTCTACGCCTACGAGGACACCCGGACGCCGTTCTCCAACACGCTCTGGGTGGCCCTCTGCCAGGCCGCCACGGCAGTGCTCTGCTGGTTCGTGCTGCCCGCCCAGTGGGCGGTCACCGGGATGGCCTTCGGCTACGGCCTCTCCTACGCGGTCGGCGTCGCGGTCGCGGTGCCCAAGCTCAAGGCGAAGATCGGCGGTCTGGACACCGGCCGGATCGCCAAGACCTACATCCGGCTGGCGATCGCCTCGCTGCCCGCCGCCGTCCTCGGCCTGGCTGCCAGTCTGCTGCTGAACGACCTGCTCACCGGCCTGCTCGGTGACTGGGCGGGCGCGGTGGTCACGGTCCTGCTGGCGGGCGGACTGCAGCTCACGGTGTTCGCACTGGTCGCCCGCCGGATGCGGATCGAGGAGCTGAACGCGATGATCGGTATGGTGCGTAGCCGACTCGGCCGCTGACCGGGCGTCAGCCGGGATCTTCCGCTCCCTCAGTCCGGGTGCCACCGCCCGGAGTCGGGCCGGACGGTCGCAACCGGAACGCAACCAGCCGGACCGCCCAACGGTCGTAGCAGGGGAGGAAGAGTGGGCACAATTGTCCTGGCACGCTGCCGCCCCCAGGGGCCGGGCGGACGGCCGGTTTTCCGGGACCCGGGGCGACACAAGGGGAGGCAGGACAACGGTGGCTGATGGCACCAAGGCGGTTGTCGGCACGTCCGTAGCGGACGACGAGACGGCACCGGCCACCACAGCCGGGGAGACCCCGGCCGACGAACCGACGGCGGAGAGCTCCGCCGAGGCCACCGCCCCCCTGTCGGCCGCCGAGATCGCCGCGGAGCTCACCGGCCGGCCGCCGAAGTCCGGCCCGGCCGCCGAGGTCGCCGACACCGCTGAGGCCGCCGATACCGCGCCGACAGAGCAGGACGAGCAGGCCGAGGACGAGACGGAGTTCGACCCGGCCGCCACCCTGGACCAGCCGACCGGCGAGCTCCCGCTGCTCCGCCCCGCCCCCGACCGGCACAGCGGCGACCGGATCGCCGACCGCTACCGGCTGGAGGAGTGCATCACCCAGTCCGAGTTCTTCAGCAGCTGGCGCGCGGTGGACGAGAAGCTCCGCCGCGCGGTCGGCGTCCACCTGCTCGCCGCCGGACACCAGCGCGCCCGGGGCGTGCTGGCCGCCGCCAAGTCCGCCGCCCTGCTCGGCGACCTGCGCTTCGTCCAGGTGCTCGACGCGGTCCAGGAGGGCGACCACGTCTACGTGATCCGGGAGTGGCTGCCCGGCGCCGCCGACCTGGCCCAACTGCTCGCCGACGGACCGCTGGAGCCGTACGACGCGTACCAGATGGTCCGTCAGGTCGCCGAGGCGATCGCGGCGGCCCACAAGCGCGGCCAGGCCCACCTGCGGCTCACCCCGAGGTGCGTGCTGCGCACCGAGAGCGGGCAGTACCGGATCAACGGCATCGCGGTGGACGCCGCGCTGCGCGGGCTGCCGGACGACGACGCCGCGCTCACCGACACCCGGGCGATCGGCGCACTGCTGTACGCGGCGCTGACCCACCGCTGGCCCTACCCGGAGGACCGGTACGACCTGCAGGGGCTGCCCAAGGGCCTCGGCTGCGTCCCGCCGGACCAGGTCAGGGCGGGCGTGCACAAGGGCCTGGCCGAGATCGCCGCCCGGGCCCTGTGCGAGCAGCCGCCGCACCACCAGGACCCGATCACCACGCCGGAGGAACTGGCCAGGGCCATCGCGCTGATGCCGAAGATCCGGCAGCCCGAGCCGCCCCCGCCACCGGCCTTCACCCCGCCGCCCCGACCACCGCGGCCGCAGCAGCACCGCCCGCAGATCCGGCTCGCCGACGGCCCGGCCCCGATGGGCACCCCGGCGACCGCTGCCCGGCCGAGCCGCCCCCGGCTGCGCAGGCTGGTCCGGGTGACCGCCTCGCTGGTCGCCCTGGCCGCGATCGGGGTGGCCTCCTGGCAGCTCGTCAGCAATCTCCACCTGCACGACAGCAACAGCGTCGACGGGCAACCGCCGCCGCCCGGCCAGAGCGCCCCGGCCTCCCCCGGCACCGTCGTCGCCAAGCCGGTCACGATCGCCGGAGCCATCCCGTTCAACGCACTCGGCGACGACAAGGACCAGCACCTCATCGAGGCCCCGCTGGCCTTCGACGGCAACCCGGCCACCGGCTGGCAGACCTCGGGCTACGAGGACAACCTGGGCGGCGACTACCGCCCCGGTACCGGGCTGCTGATCGACCTCGGCTCGGTCCAGCAGGTCGGCTCGGTCGAGGTCCAGCTCGGCGGTCCCAGCACGGTCCAGCTCCGGGCCACGTCCAAGGACACCCTGACCGCTCCCCCGGCCACCAAGGCGGGCCTGGACAGCCTGAGCGCACCGGCCGCTCAGGGCACCGGCACCACGGTGCAGCTGACGCCCGCCCAACCACTCACCACCCGCTACCTCTTGATCTGGCTGACCAGCGTCCCCAAGGATGGCTCCGACGGGAAGTACCGCGGCAAGATCGCCGAGGTGAAGGTCACCAGCTGACGGGGAGGGGGCGGCCATGACGGAACAGATCCCGGACGCCACCCTGCTGGCCCGGCACACCGCCGGCGACCCGGACGCCTTCGGCCTCCTGGTGCACCGTCACCGGGACCGGCTGTGGGCGGTCGCCCTGCGCACCCTGGGCGACCGCGAGGAGGCCGCCGACGCCCTGCAGGACGCCCTGGTATCGGCCTTCCGCGCCGCCCATACCTTCCAGGGCCGTTCGGCCGTCACGACCTGGCTGCACCGGATCGTCGTCAACGCCTGCCTGGACCGAGCCCGCCGCGCCGCCAGCCGTCCGGCCACCCCGCTGGATCATGAGCAGCACCGGCTGGACGCCCTGCTCGGCAGCGCCGAGGCGACCGAGACCCTGGTGGTCCGGGCCGAGCTCCAGCGCGAGGTGACCGCCGCGCTGGCCGCGCTCCCGGTCGAGCAGCGGGCCGCCCTGGTGCTGGTGGACATGCAGGGGTACGCCGTCGCGGAGGCGGCCGAACTGCTCGGCGTACCCGTCGGCACGGTGAAGAGCCGGTGCGCCCGGGGGCGGGCCAAACTGCTGCCGCTGGTGCGGCACCTGCGCACCGTTTCACGTGAAACACCATCGGAGGCAGCGACTGCCGACGGTGTTTCACGTGAAACCGGCGTACCCGAGAGGACTGCGGGGAACCAGGACGGCTCGCGATCCGTCCCACCACGGCCACTCCCCGGCCAGGCCCTGAGAGGAGACGTGACACCACGATGACCCCCTCCTGGACCGAGGCCGGCCACCCCGACGTCGAGCTGCTGGCCGACCTGGCCGAGGACCTCACCGACCCGGCCGAGCTGCCGCTGCTGCAGGCCCACCTGACCGGCTGCGCGGAGTGCACCGACACCTACGCCGCGCTGGCCGAGGTCCGCGAACTCCTCGGCGCGGTGGAGGACTTCCCCCCGCTGCCCGCCGAGCTGGCCGATCGGATCGACGCCGCCCTCGCGGTCGAGGCCGCCGTCCCGGTGACCCCGGCCGCCGACCCGGCCACGCCGCTCACCCGCCGCCGGCCCGGGCCGGCGCGCCGGCTCCGCCGCCGCGGCCGCGCGCTGCTGGCGACGGCGGCCTGTCTCGCCGCCCTCGGCCTGGGCGGCACCCTGCTCAGCCAGCAGCAGGACTCCTCCAGCACGAACACCACGGCGGCGGGCGCTGCCGCGCCCCGGCAGCAGGACGTCGCCGCCGGGGCGCAGGTCTTCACCGAGGCCGAACTGGCCGGTCAGATCCACCTGTTGGTCCGGAGCAGTCCGACCCGGCCGAGCGAGCAGGGAGCGGACTCCACTCTCAAGGGGCCCTCGCTCGGGGCCGAGTCCGACCCCGAGGCCGGCGCGGCCTCCGCATCGGCGGCGCCCTGCCCGTCGACCGCATCCGGCACGCCGCTGCTCGCCGTCCCCGGCCGGTTCGGCCCGGACCGGGTCACCGCGCTGGTGTACCCGCTCCCCGGCGGCCGGTTGGACGTCTATCTGGTGACCGCCGACTGCCGGGTGCAGCTGCACCGCACCGTCCCCGCCAAGTAGCCCGTCCCACCGTCACGTGTCCGATCCGGACGACCACTGTGCGGGCGTCGGCTGCAACCGCACCGGGGAATGAGCGACACTGGTGAATCGTTGTCCCCGGCGGAGCAGGACCGCCCTCCCCGCCGAAGTGCGGGTCGCGATGCGAACCAGGAGATGTAGTGAGCGACGTCCGTAACGTGATCATCATCGGCTCAGGCCCGGCCGGCTACACCGCTGCCCTCTACACCGCCCGAGCCTCCCTCAAGCCCTTGGTCTTCGAGGGTGCCGTCACCGCTGGTGGCGCGCTGATGAACACCACCGAGGTCGAGAACTTCCCCGGCTTCCGGGACGGCATCATGGGCCCCGAGCTGATGGACAACATGCGCGGCCAGGCCGAGCGCTTCGGCGCCGAGCTGGTGCCGGACGACATCGTCTCGGTCGACCTCACCGGTGACATCAAGACCGTCACCGACTCCGAGGGCACCGTGCACCGGGCCCGCGCCGTGATCGTCACCACCGGCTCCCAGCACCGCAAGCTCGACCTCCCGAACGAGGACAGGCTCTCCGGTCGCGGCGTCTCCTGGTGCGCGACCTGCGACGGCTTCTTCTTCCGCGACCAGGACATCGCCGTGGTCGGCGGCGGCGACACCGCGCTGGAGGAGGCGACCTTCCTCTCCCGGTTCGCCAAGTCGGTCACGATCATCCACCGCCGGGACAGCCTGCGCGCCTCCAAGGCGATGCAGGAGCGGGCCTTCGCCGACCCGAAGATCAGCTTCGCCTGGGACAGCGCGGTGGACGCGATCCACGGCGACCCGAAGCTGACCGGTGTCACCCTGCGGGACACCACCACCGGCGAGAAGCGCGAGCTGCCGGTCACCGGCCTGTTCATCGCGATCGGCCACGACCCGCGGACCGACCTCTTCACCGGCCAGCTGGAGCTGGACGCCGAGGGCTACCTCAAGGTCGAGGCCCCCTCGACCCGGACCAACATCCCCGGTGTCTTCGGCGCCGGTGACGTGGTCGACCACACCTACCGCCAGGCGATCACCGCCGCGGGCACCGGCTGCTCCGCCGCCCTGGACGCCGAGCGCTACCTGGCCGCGCTGGACGACCTGGAGAGCCAGGCCGCAGCCGTCGCGGTCTGATCACCACAGCACTTCCCCGCTCCCTGTTTCACGTGAAACAGCTCTGTTGAGCCACTCCGGTGAAACAGGGGGCGCTGCAAGAAACAGAACAGCCCCTGCCGTTGTTCTTCTCAGCACTACCTCGTTCTGACCCTTAGGAGCTCCCGTGGCCGGCGCCACCATCACCGTGACCGACGCGACCTTCGACGCCGAGGTTCTGAAGAGCGACAAGCCCGTCCTGGTCGACTTCTGGGCCACCTGGTGCGGCCCGTGCCGCCAGGTCGCCCCGATCCTCGAGGAGATCGCGACCGAGCACGGCGACAAGCTCACCATCGCCAAGCTCGACGTCGATGCCAACCAGGGCACCGCCGCGCAGTACGGCGTGATCTCCATCCCGACGCTGAACGTGTACCAGAACGGCGAGCTGGTGAAGAGCATCACCGGCGCCCGCCCGAAGGCCGCACTGCTCCGAGAGCTGGCCGAGTACATCTAGTCCTCGACGCACACCGCACGGAGAGAGGGGCCCCTCAGGGGGCCCCTCTCTCATGTCGTCTCCCCACATGTCGTCAGAACGGCCGCAGCGCCGGTTCCTTCCGAGGCCCACCCCTGGCACCGCCGAGCAGACGCTCCAGGGCCACCTCCACATCGCCCTTCCAGGACAGCGTGGTGCGGGCCTCCAGGCGCAGCCGGGGGTACCGGTGGTGCGGCCGTACGGTCTTGAAACCGACCGCCCGCAGGTGGTCCGCCGGGAGCAGGCAGCTGGGAGTCTCCCGGCCGGCCGCACCGAACGCCTCGATCGCCTTGAACCCCCGGCCGACCACGTCCTTCACCACCGTCTGCACCAGCACCCGGCCGATCCCCTGCCGCTGGTAGCCGGGCAGCAGCCGACTGACGATCAGTTGGACCGCGTCCGGCGAGACCGGACTGGTCGGAAAGGCCGAGGAGCGCGGTACGTAGGCGGGCGGGGCGTAGAGCACGTAGCCCACCGGCAGCTCGTCCACGTAGACCACCCGGCCGCAGGAGCCCCACTCCAGCAGGACCGCGGAGATCCACCCCTCCTTCTCCAGCTCGGGCTTCCCGCTCTCCTCCGCCGCCCTGGCACTGACCGGATCCAGCTCCCAGAAGACACAGGAGCGGCAGGGCAGCGGGAGATCCCCCAGGTTGTCCAAGGTCAGCGGAGCGATCCTGCGCCCCATGACTCATCCCTCCTCCGCGGCCCCCCGACGGACCGTCACCAGCGAGCGGCTCACCCCGTACGACGAACGACGATGGGTGCATGTTTCACGTGAAACATGCACCCATCGGAACAGACCGGCAACCTGGACCAGCTGGCAACCTCAGCTGCCCGACAGTCGGAGCCCCTCGTCCCCCGGCGCCAGGCTGTCCAAGATCCGGTTCAGGTCCTCCACCGAGGCGAACTCCAGTACCACCTTGCCCTTGCCGAGCTTGCCGTTGCGCTGCGAGACCTCGACCTTGACCCGGGTCTCGAAGCGGTCCGAGAGCCGCTCCGAGAGGTCGTTGAAGGCCGGCGAGAGGAGCCGGCCCGCCTTCGGCCCGGTCGGGCGCTGCGGCTTCTCGTCCTTGTCCATCACCGAGACGATCTCCTCGGTGGTCCGCACCGAGAGACCCTCCGCGATGATCCGCCGGGCCAGCTGGTCCTGCCGCTCAGCATCCGGCACCCCGAGCAGGGCCCGGGCGTGACCCGCCGTCAGCACCCCGGCGGCCACCCGGCGCTGCACGGTCGGCGAGAGCTTCAGCAGCCGCAGGGTGTTGGAGACGTGCGAACGGGAGCGACCGATCCGGTCGGCCAGCTCGTCGTGGGTGCAGGAGAAGTCCTGCAGCAGCTGGTCGTAGGCGGCCGCCTCCTCCAGCGGGTTGAGCTCCGCCCGGTGCAGGTTCTCCAGCAGCGCGTCCAGCAGCAGCTTGTCGTCGTCGGTGGCCCGGACGATCGCCGGAATGAGGTCGAGGCCGGCCTCCCGGGTGGCCCGCCAGCGCCGCTCGCCCATGATCAGCTCATAGCGGTCCGCACCGGTCTGCCGGACCACCACCGGCTGGAGCAGGCCCACCTCCTTGATGGAGGCGACCAGCTCGGCCAGCTTGTCCTGGTCGAAGACCTCACGCGGCTGACGCGGGTTCGGCACGATCGAGTCCAGCGGCAGCTCGGCGAACCGGGCACCCTCCACCGGAGCCAGCGCCTCCTCCAGCACGCTGCGGCGCGGCAGTCCCGACTGGTCCCGGGCGATCTCGGCCGCCACCTTGGCGGCCACCGTGCCCCGGTCGGTCGGCAGCACCGGGACGGCGGACGGCGAGACCGCACCCGCCGTCTGCAGCGAAGCCGGCTCCGAACGGGCCGGGGCCACGGTGGCCCCGGTCGCGGGCGTCGCCGCCGGAATCAGTGCCCCGAGCCCACGTCCCAGGCCCCTGCGCCCACCACTCACCGGTTGTCCTCCATCGTGCTGCCGTGCTGTGCCATCGGAGCCGCCGCGCTGTTGCGCTGCTGCCCCACTGCGGGTGCCGCGAATCCGTCCGTCGCCAACCCGGCTGCCCGCAGCGCGAGTTCACGCCCGGCCTCCAGGTAGGAGAGCGCCCCGGTGGAGCCCGGGTCGTAGGTCAGCACGGTCTGCCCGTAGCTGGGTGCCTCCGAGATCCGGACTGATCGCGGGATCGCCGTGTTCAGCACCTGATCGGCGAAGTGGGTCCGGACCTCCTCGGCCACCTGGGCGGCCAGCCTGGTCCGGGCGTCGTACATGGTGAGCAGGATGGTGGAGACGTGCAGGGTCGGGTTCAGGTGCGCCCGGACCAGCTCGACGTTGCGCAGCAGCTGGCCGAGACCCTCCAGCGCGTAGTACTCGCACTGGATCGGGATCAGCACCTCCTGACCCGCCACCAGGGCATTGACCGTCAGCAGCCCCAGCGAGGGCGGGCAGTCGATCAGGATGTAGTCCAGCGGCTGCTCGTACGCGGTGATCGCCCGCTGCAGCCTGCTCTCCCTGGCCACCAGCGAGACCAGCTCGATCTCGGCGCCGGCCAGGTCGATGGTGGCGGGCACACAGAACAGCCCCTCCACGTCCCGGACCGGCTGCACCACGTCGGCCAGCGGCTTGCCCTCCACCAGCACGTCGTAGATCGACGGCACATCGGCGTGGTGGTCGATGCCGAGCGCGGTGGAGGCGTTCCCCTGGGGGTCGAGGTCGACCACCAGGACGCGCAGTCCGTGCATGGCCAGTGCGGCCGCGAGGTTGACGGTAGTGGTGGTCTTCCCCACCCCGCCCTTCTGATTGGCCACCACGATCACCCGGGTCGAGGCGGGCCTGGGCAGCCCCTCACCGGCCCGTCCGGCAGCTGCCACCGCGGCCATGGCGGCCCGTGCGATGGGCGTGTCATCGACGTGGTCGATGGTCTCCGAGTCCTGCATGGGGGTCAGTGTTTCACGTGAAACCGGAGCGGCAACAGTCACCGCCCGGCTGCGGCCGAGGATTCCGGAAAGCATTGAGCGACGTTTCACGTGAAACACCATGCCCACAATGTCGGAAATCTGACGGTGCGACACTCCGACCGCCCCGGACGCACCGGAGCGGGCACCCGTCCGGGTACCCGCTCCGTCAGTCCACTGAGCCGATCAGCCGCAGCCCCGGCCGGGCCAGGACCGGCCCGTCAGCGCCGACGCCGGCCTGCGCCGCTGCCGCCACGGCCGGCCTCGGCCGCCCGGGCACCACGCCCGGCCCGGGCCGCCTTGGCCCGCCGGGTCGCCGCCTTCACCCCGCCGGGACTCTCCCCCGCCTCCACCCGGATCACCCGGGTCGAGGTCTCCAGGGTTCCCTCGCCGACCGCCAGCACCGACCACTTCACCGCGCCCAGCTTGGTCAGCGCGGACCGCGAGTCGGCCAGCTCCTGCTCGGCGGTGTCCCCCTTGAGCGCCAGCATCTGCCCGTACGGCCGGAGCAGCGGCAGGCCCCAGCCCGCCAACCGGTCCAGCGGGGCCACCGCGCGGGCGGTCACGATGTCCACCGCGAGCTTGCCGATCATCTCCTCGGCCCGGCCGCGGAGCACCGTGACGTTGTCGAGACCGAGCTCCCTGACCACCTCCTCCAGGAAGGTGGTCCGGCGCAGCAGCGGCTCCAGCAGGGTCACCGAGACGTCCGGGCGGACCATCGCCACCGGGATACCGGGCAGCCCGGCCCCCGAACCGACGTCACAGAGCGAGGCGCCGGGCGGCAGCAGCTCGGCCAGCACCGCGCAGTTCAGCACGTGCCGGTCCCAGAGCCGGGGGACCTCCCGCGGGCCGATCAGCCCGCGTTGCACACCGGCCGTGGCCAGCAACTCGGTGTAGCGCACGGCCACCGGGTACCGGTCCCCGAAGATCTCCCGGGCCACCGCCGGAGCCTCCGGCAGACCCTCGGGCCCGCCCTCCTCGGGGGTGCCCTCGGTCTCCACGCCGTCCGTGTCCATCTCTGCCTCTCCGCTCACCGTCTCCACCGCCCACGCTCGCAACCACTGTGTCACGCAGGAGCCGTTTCACGTGAAACAGCGCACTCATGACGCTCACTCAGCCCGGCCGACCGGCGGGCCCGAGCGGACGACGACCCCGCCCGCACAAGGCGGACGGGGTCGTCGGACCGACCGGCTGCGGCGCGTCAGCGCGGCAGCACGACCACGCAACGCTGGGGCTCCTCGCCCTCCGACTCGCTGCTCAGACCTGCTGCGGCCACCGCGTCGTGGACCACCTTGCGCTCGAACGGCGTCATCGGACGCAGCTTGACCTGCTCGCCGGAGGACTTCGCCTGCTCGGCCGCCTCGGCACCCAGCTGGGCCAGCTCCGCCCGCTTGCGCGCCCGGAACCCCGCAATGTCCAGCATGAGGCGGCTGCGCTCACCGGTCTCCCGGTGCACGGCCAGCCGGGTCAACTCCTGGAGTGCCTCCAGCACCTCACCGTCCTGGCCGACCAGCCGCTGCAGCGACCGGTCGTTGCCCTCGCCGACGATGGAGACCAGGGCGCGGTCGCCCTCGACGTCCATGTCGATGTCGCCGTCCAGGTCCGCGATGTCGAGCAGACCCTCCAGATAGTCGGCCGCGATGTCGCCCTCCTGCTCCAGGCGGGCAACGAGGGTGTCGGCGGCCGGGCTGTCGGTGGCGGTGGTGCCTTCCGTCACTGCTGGACTCCTTCTGGAATGGGCCCTCGGGTGGGGCCGAGAACGAAGATCAGTGGGCCGTTACGGCCGGGATCAGGCCGGTCAGGGCTTCTTCTTCGGCCGCTGGCCGCCCGACTGCCCGGTGCGCTTCGGCTGCTGGCGCGGACCGCTCTTGGCGGCCGTCGGCTTGGCCGCCGCCGGCTTCGCATCGGCCGGCGCGGACTTCTCCAGGCTCGGCTTGGCGTCCTCGGCCGCGCTCTCCGTCTCGGCGGTCGACGCGCTGCCCGTGCCGTGCTGCCGCTGGGCCTTGGTCAGCTTCTTCGGCTGCTGCCGACGGGCCTGCACGGCCTCCTGCACGGCCTGCTCCGCGGTGGTCGCCGCCGAGGTCTTGCCGCCGCCACCGGAGAGCCGGGCCAGCAGGCTGACCTTCTTGACCGAGCCGTCCGGGTTCAGCCGGCCGGCCTTCTTCAGGCGGGCCTGCCGCTCGTCCCACGCCTGGCTGCCCGGGGTCGGGTTGTTGTGGATGACGATCAGCTGCTGACCCATCGACCAGACGTTGGTGGTCAGCCAGTAGACCAGCACACCGACCGGGAAGTTGATGCCCATCACGGCGAACATGATCGGGAAGACGTACATCAGCATCTTCTGCTGCTGCATGAACGGCGTCTTGACCGTGAGGTCCATGTTCTTCGTCATCAGCTGACGCTGGGTGATGAACTGCGAGAGCGACATCAGGATGATCATCACGGCCGTGACGATCTTGACGCTGACCTCGGTGCTGCCCAGGAAGGTGGCCGACAGCGGGGCACCGAAGATGTGCGCCTGCTGCGCGCTGGCCAGCAGCGTCGGGGTGATCACACCAATGGTCTTGTCGTTGGCGACCGAGGCCAGCACACCGTAGAGCGCGGTGAAGAACGGCGCCTGCACGAGGATGGGAAGGCAGCTGGAGAACGGGTTGGTACCCGCCTCCTTGTACAGCTTCATCATCTCTTCGGACTGGCGCTGCTTGTCGTTCTTGTAGCGCTCCTGGATGGCCTTCATCTTCGGCTGGATCGCCTGCATGGCCCGGGTCGCCTTGATCTGCTTCACGAACAGCGGGATCAGGCAGATCCGGATGACGACCACCATCGAGGCGATGGCGAGACCCCAGGCCCAGCCACCGTTCGGGTCGAAGACGTGGCTGTACAGCGAATGGAACTGGACGATGATCCAGGACACCATTGTGTAGAGGGGACTCAG
This sequence comes from Kitasatospora sp. Root107, assembly GCF_001424875.1. Taxonomy (GTDB): domain Bacteria; phylum Actinomycetota; class Actinomycetes; order Streptomycetales; family Streptomycetaceae; genus Kitasatospora. Next base: position 43,923 of record NZ_LMCT01000003.1, read on the forward strand.
AAAACCGAAGGTCACCGGTCAGACTCCTTGGACATCGGGCTTCGCCACCGGCTCCGGCTCGGCGGTCCCGCTCGTGGGGCTCAGCAGATCGCGCAGCCGGCGATGCCACACCGGATGCCTGCGCGGCGGTACGTGGTCGACCCCACCGGGGGACCAGGGATTACAGCGGAGGATGCGCCAGGCGGTCAGCCCGCTGCCCTTGATCGCACCGTGCGACCGCACCGCCTCGTACCCGTAGTGCGAACACGACGGGTAATAGCGGCAGACCGGACCGAGCAGGGGACTGATGGTCCACTGGTAGAGCCTGATCAGCCCCATCAGCAGATACTTCATCGCCCTGCTCCCGTCGGCGCGCCGCCGGTCGACTCCGCCCGGAGCAACCGTCGTAGCGCCGCGTCCAGGTCCTGTTCGAGATCTTGGTACGTGGCCGCCCCGGCCTGGGGCAGTGCGCGCACCACGATCAGGCTACCTGCGGGCAGCCCGGACAGGCGCTCCCGGACCAGATGACGTAGACGACGCTTGACCAGATTGCGCACGACCGCCGGACCGACGGCCTTGCTCACGACGAAACCCGCACGCGCCGAAGGAAGCCCCTCGGCGACGTGCGGGCGGGAGTCGCTGTTCCGGTCGGTCTGCCCCCCTGGCTGCCCATCTCTGTTGAGATGGACCACCAGCAGGGGCCGACCGGCCCGACGACCACGTTTGACCGCGGTCGCGAAGTCCTGGCGCCGCCGCAGCCGATTCTCGGAGGGCAGCACTGCAGTCCCTTGGATCGAATCAGGCGGAGATGTTGGTACGGCCCTTGCCGCGGCGGGTCGCCAGGATGGCGCGGCCGGCGCGGGTACGCATCCGCAGCCGGAAGCCGTGGGTCTTCGCGCGACGACGGTTGTTCGGCTGGAAGGTGCGCTTGCTCACTCGGGGGCTCCTGGGGTGAATCGTAGGATGACGGGAAATCGCTTGGCCGTCACCGTGCGTCCGCGTGATCTCCCCTGGATGGGAAATCCAGCCTCAACGTCCCAGGTCGGCTGGGGGTTGAGGTAATCCACGGCGCCCGTGCTGCGCGCCTTATGGATGCGGGCGGACCCGCGGGCATGCGGCAGCGGCCATCGACAACTCGACCTGGTCACGGTACGCGGGACGGGTGCGGGGGGTCAAACCGGGTGTTGGTCACCGGCCCGCCGGATCGCCCACGACGGCTTTCCGATCATGATAGAGGCCAGGCGCCGCAAGGGCGGCACCGACACCCACCCCGTCCGACCCGGTCACCCGAGCGCCCTGCCCACAGCCTGTGGACAACAACTTGAATCAGTCCAGTCGGCTGACTACCGTTGCAGGACTTGTCGGGTTTGTTCGTCTGGATCGGACCGGTACCCGAGTCCTTTGAGACCCCCGCTCCGGGGAACGAGAAAGCGTGCACCAGTGGCTGATGTCAACAGCGATCTCGTCGCGGTCTGGGCGAGGGTCGTCGAGCGGCTGGTCAACGACCCGGATGTCGGGGACAGCGACAAGATGTGGCTGCGGCGGACCCAGCCGATGTGGATGATGCACGACACCGCCCTGCTGGCGGCTCCGAACGAGCGGGCCAAGCAGGTGCTGGAGGGCCGGCTGCTGCCGCCGCTGACCGAGGAGCTGAGCCGGGGCTTCGGCCGGCCGGTCCGGATCGCCGTGATGGTGGACGCCAACGCCGTGCCGCCGCCCGCACCGCAGGCCACCGCGGAGCAGCCCGCCGAGCAGGCGCCGGCCGAGGAGTGGCCGCCCCGTCCGCAGTACCGGGAGGAGCCCGGCGGGTACGACAACCGCCAGTCGGAGCCCGGCCGTTGGCCGTCCCAGAACCAGGACGGCTACCAGTCGCAGGACAACTACCAGGCGCCGGAGGAGTACTCCAGGCCGTACGAGACGCCGTCCGAGCAGGGATACGAGCGCGGCCGGTACGACACCGCCGGCTACCAGCAGCGCCCCGCGCCGTACGGCGGCGGCAGTGGCGAGCAGCAGTCCTCCTGGTCGGCCGCCGAGAACGGGCCCGAGAACCGCGGCTGGGAGTCCGGCTACCCGGGCCGGGAGACCGGCCAGGACGACCTGTTCGGGGGCGCCTACAGTGCCCCGACGCAGGGCGCCCCGGTCCGCCGGGTACCGTCCCGGCCGCCGCTCGGGCAGCCCGAGCAGGGCTCCCAACTCCCGGACGTCCGGCCGCAGTCGGGCCCGCCCGGCCGGGGAGGCATGCCGGAACGCACGCCCAGCCCCGGGGTGCCCGCACCGCCCGGTGCCCCGCCGGCCGGTGGCAGCTCGCGCAAGGACGAGCCGGCCGCCCGGCTGAACCCCAAGTACCTGTTCGACACCTTCGTGATCGGCGCCTCCAACCGCTTCGCGCATGCCGCCGCGGTGGCGGTGGCCGAGGCCCCGGCGAAGGCGTACAACCCGCTCTTCATCTACGGCGAGTCCGGCCTGGGCAAGACCCACCTGCTGCACGCCATCGGGCACTACTCGCGCAGCCTGTTCCCGGGCACCCGGGTCCGGTACGTGAGCTCCGAGGAGTTCACCAACGAGTTCATCAACTCGATCCGGGACGGGAAGGCGGACGCCTTCCGCAAGCGGTACCGGGACATGGACATCCTGCTGGTCGACGACGTGCAGTTCCTGGCGTCCAAGGAGTCGACCCAGGAGGAGTTCTTCCACACCTTCAACACGCTGCACAACGCCAACAAGCAGATCGTGCTCTCCTCGGACCGGCCGCCCAAGCAGCTGATCACGCTGGAGGACCGGCTCCGGAACCGCTTCGAGTGGGGACTGATCACCGACGTCACCCCGCCGGAGCTGGAGACCCGGATCGCGATCCTGCGGAAGAAGGCGATCCAGGAGCAACTGAACGCTCCCGCCGATGTGTTGGAGTTCATCGCGTCCCGGATCACCCGGAACATCCGGGAGCTCGAGGGCGCGCTGATCCGGGTCACCGCCTTCGCCAACCTGAACCGGGCGCCGGTCGACCTGGAGCTGGCCGGGATCGTCCTGAAGGACCTGATCCCGGGCGGCGACGAGGACGCGGGCCCCGAGATCACCGCGCAGGTGATCATGCAGCAGACGGCCGCGTACTTCGGTCTGGGCGTGGAGGACCTCTGCGGCTCCTCGCGCAGCCGGGTGCTGGTGACGGCCCGCCAGATCGCCATGTACCTCTGCCGGGAGCTCACCGACCTCTCGCTGCCGAAGATCGGCGCCCAGTTCGGCGGGCGGGACCACACGACCGTGATGCACGCGGACCGGAAGATCCGCTCGCTGATGGCCGAGCGGCGCTCGATCTACAACCAGGTCACCGAGCTCACCAACCGCATCAAGAGCTGAGCCCGGGGCGGTACCGGGTGTCTGAAGGGGAGTCAGCGGCGCTGGCTCCCCTTTCGCGTACCCGCCGCCGGGGCGGCCGCACAGCGGCGGCGGCGGGCAACAGCGGGGCAGCGACGGGGCGGCGTCGGGGCGGCGGTACGGCCCGTCCGGGGGCGTAGCGGGTGAAAGCAGGTGTGGAGCGGAGGTCGGCCGGGCAGTAATCCACCGACTGACGCTCCGCCAGGCCGGCTGCCACGCCGAACAACTGACCAGCTATTCGAACAGGTCAGAGCCGTAGGGCCGCAATCCACAGGATCGGGTGGTTTTTCCCCGTCCACAGCCTGGGCAGCCCGGAGTTATCCAGAATTCCTCCACAGGCTGGGCGCCGCTACGCTCTTCGACGCAGGTCAGCCCCCTGTGCACTTGTGCACAACAGTTATCCACAGGGTGTGGACAGTTGACGGACCGCCAGTGGGCCGAATGGGTTATCCACCGCTCGTCCCCAGGACCAGGGCAGTTATCCCCAGGTTCTCCACAGCGGCGTCCACAGTTCGACAACATTGGCTGCCCGTTCATCAGGCGGTGTGAAAGCCGTCACGTGATGTTGACCGGGGCCCGTGGATAACCGGTCCATGATCTGGGGACGGACCTGGGGATAACCTGTGGATACTCAGAGTGCCCTGTGGGTAACTCTCGGTCGTCCACAGCAGGGCCTGGTTGTCCACACTCCACGTCCACAGGTGTTGTGGACAAAAAACCGGGTCTGACCTGCGAAAACAAGGTTATCCACGGTATCCACAGGCCCTACTACTACCACTACACCTATAGACCCCTGAACATGCTTAATCGTGGGGTGGGCCGAAATCTGTGGACAACCGGATCGCGACATCTGTTCGGGTTGCTTCCGCCCGTGTGCCCCGGCTGTCGGTGGAGTAGGAGAGACTGTTCTCCGGCAACCGGAGCCGAGGGGCTGAGCCCAGCGGGTCCGGTCCGGCCAGACGATCAAGACGCTGACAACAGCAGGACCCAGGAGGCGGTTACCGGTGAAGTTCCGGGTGGAGCGTGATGTCCTCGCGGAGGCGGTGGCCTGGGCTGCCCGCAGCCTCCCGGCGAGGCCGCCGGTGCCGGTGCTGGCCGGCCTGCTGCTGACGGCGCAGGACGGCAGCTTGGCCCTCTCCGGCTTCGACTACGAGGTCTCGGCCCGGGTCGAGCTGGTGGCGGAGGTCGAGGAGGCGGGCACGGTGCTGGTCTCCGGCCGGCTGCTGAACGACATCTCCCGCAACCTGCCGAACCGGCCGGTGGAGATCTCCACCGACGGCATGCGGGTCAGCGTGGTCTGCGGCTCCTCGCGATTCACACTCCCCACGCTTCCTGTGGACGAGTACCCGTCGCTGCCGCAGATGCCCACCGCGACCGGCACGGTCTCCGGCGAGGTCTTCGCCTCGGCCGTCAGCCAGGCCGCCGTCGCGGCCGGCCGCGACGACACCCTGCCGGTGCTCACCGGCGTCCGGGTGGAGATCGAGGGCGACAAGATCACCCTCGCCGCCACCGACCGCTACCGGTTCGCGGTCCGCGAGCTGATGTGGAAGCCGGAGCAGGCCGACATCTCGGCGGTCGCCCTGGTGCCCGCCAAGACCCTGCAGGACATCGCGAAGTCGCTCGGCAGCGGCGACACGGTCTCCATCGCGCTCGCCTCCGGCGGTGCCGGTGAGGGCCTGATCGGCTTCGAGGGCGCGGGCCGCCGGACCACCACCCGGCTGCTCGAGGGTGAGTTCCCGAAGTTCCGCAGCCTCTTCCCGACCGAGTTCAGCGCCGTCGCCGCGATCCAGACCCAGCCGTTCCTGGAGGCACTCAAGCGCGTCTCGCTGGTGGCCGAGCGGAACACGCCGGTCCGGCTGAGCTTCGAGCAGGGTGTGCTCACCCTGGAGGCGGGCTCGGGCGACGACGCCCAGGCCACCGAGCGGGTGGAGGCCGACCTCGAAGGTGACGACATCTCGATCGCCTTCAACCCGGGCTACCTGGAGGAGGGCCTGAAGGCCATCGACTCCGCGTACGCCCAGCTGAGCTTCACCACCTCCACCAAGCCGGCCCTGCTGAGCGGCCGCCCCGCGGTGGACGCCGAGGCGGACGAGGCGTACCAGTACCTGATCATGCCGGTCCGGCTCTCCGGCTGACCCTGATCCACAGGCTGTGGACACTCCCCCGGTCAGCTCTGGCCGGGGGAGTCCTGTTGGGTCGGCGGCGTAGGCTCAGCCCTGTGCGGCAACGGCGCCGCCGTCAGGCACGTCACCACAGGTAAGGACTTGTCATGGAGCTCGGCCTCATCGGTCTCGGCAAGATGGGCGGCAACATGCGCGAGCGCATCCGCCGCGCAGGGCACACCGTCATCGGCTTCGACCGCAACCCGGAACTCGCCGACGTGGACAGCCTCGAGGAGCTCGTCAGCAAGCTCCAGGCCCCGCGCGTGGTCTGGGTGATGGTCCCGGCCGGCGGCCCGACCCAGGACACCGTGGACCAGCTGGCCGAGCTGCTCTCCCCCGGTGACGTGGTGGTCGACGGCGGCAACTCCCGCTGGACGGACGACGTCAAGCACGCCGAGGCGCTGGCCGCCAAGGGCATCGGCTTCGTCGACTGCGGCGTCTCCGGTGGCGTCTGGGGCCTGGAGAACGGCTACGCGCTGATGTACGGCGGCGAGGCCGCGGACGTCGCCAAGGTGCAGCCGGTCTTCGACGCGTTGAAGCCGGAGGGCGAGTTCGGCGGCGTGCACGCGGGCAAGGTCGGCGCCGGACACTTCGCCAAGATGGTCCACAACGGCATCGAGTACGCGATGATGCAGGCCTTCGCCGAGGGCTGGGAGCTGCTGGAGGCGGCCCCCGAGGTCACCGACGTGCGCGAGGTCTTCCGCAGCTGGCAGGAGGGCACCGTGATCCGCTCCTGGCTGCTCGACCTGGCCGTCCGGGCGCTGGACGACGACGAGCACCTGGCCAAGCTCAAGGGCTGGGCCGCCGACTCGGGTGAGGGCCGCTGGACGGTCGAGGCCGCGATCGACCACGCGGTGCCGCTGCCCGCGATCACCGCCTCGCTGTTCGCCCGGTTCGCCTCCCGGCAGGACGACTCCCCGCAGATGAAGATGATCGCCGCGCTGCGCAACCAGTTCGGTGGCCACGCGGTCGAGTCGAAGTAGGACCGACCAACTCCCCAGAAGGCGAGCGCAGTTCACACCCATGCATGTCGCGCATCTGTCGCTCGCCGACTTCCGTTCGTACGCCGGGGCCGAGGTGCCCCTCGACCCCGGCGTGACGGCCTTCGTGGGCCCGAACGGCCAGGGCAAGACCAACCTGGTCGAGGCGATCGGCTACGTCGCCACCCTGGGCAGCCACCGGGTGGCCACCGACGCCCCGCTGATCCGGCTCGGCGCCGAGCGGGCGGTGATCCGCACCAGCATCCTGCGGGACGGCCGGTCGACCCTGGTCGAGCTGGAGATCACCGCGGGCAAGGCCAACCGGGCCCGGATCAACCGCTCCGACAACGTCCGCCCGAGGGACGTGCTGGGCCTGCTCCGCACCGTGCTGTTCGCCCCCGAGGACCTGGCCCTGGTGAAGGGCGACCCGGGTGAGCGCCGCCGGTTCCTGGACGAGCTGCTGACCGCCCGGGCACCCCGGCTGGCCGGGGTCAGGCAGGACTACGAGCGGGTGCTCAAGCAGCGCAACGCCCTGCTGAAGACCGCCGCCCAGGCCCGCCGCGGCGGCAAGGGCGCGGACCTCTCCACCCTGGAGATCTGGGACAGTCATCTGGCCCGGGCCGGCGCCGAGTTGACGGCCTTTCGGCTCCAGCTGGTGGCCGCGCTGCAGCCGCTGGTGGCGCAGGCCTACGAGCAGCTGGCGCCCGGCGGCGGGGAGACCGTGCTGGAGTACCGGAGCTCCTTCGAGGGCGCGCTGCCGACTAGCCGCGAGGAGGCCGAGCAGCAGCTGCTCGAAGCCCTCCGGCAGGCCCGCCCGCAGGAGGTGGCCCGGGGCCTGACCCTGGTCGGCCCGCACCGCGACGAGCTCGGCCTGCAGCTCGGCCCGCTGCCCGCCAAGGGCTACGCCAGCCACGGTGAGTCCTGGTCGTACGCGCTGGCGCTCCGGCTGGCCTCGTACGAGCTGCTGAAGGCGGACGGCGGCGAGCCGGTGCTGATCCTGGACGACGTCTTCGCCGAGCTGGACGCCCGCCGCCGGGACCGGCTGGCCGAACTGGTGGCCGGGGGCGAGCAGGTGCTGGTCACCGCCGCCGTCCCGGAGGACGTACCGAAGGCGCTGGCCGGCGCCCGCTTCGCAGTGGCGGACGGAACAGTGACCCGGCTGACCCCGTAGCCGTACTCTGGAAACTTCATCCACAGCCTGGGGAAAAGGAGTGCCGCCATGGGCGAGACACCGGAGCTCTCGGGCGTGGACCTGGCCCGGGTCGCGCTGCGCGCGGCGAAGGAGCAGGCCAGGCAGCGTGGTGAGCAGGTCCGCGAGAAGCGTGAGGCGAAGCGGCACGGGCTGCGCAGCGGGGCGCGCGCGGACGGCCGCGATCCGGTTCCGCTGGGGGCGGCGCTGACCCGGCTGATCACCGAGCGCGGCTGGGAGGCGCCGGCCGCGGTGGGCGGGGTGATGGGCCGCTGGCCGCAGATCGTCGGGCCCGACATCGCGGCGCACTGTGTGCCGAAGGAGTACGCGGAGGCCGAGGCGGTGCTCACCGTGCAGTGCGACTCGACCGCGTGGGCCACCCAACTCAGGCTGTTGGCACGTCAGTTGGTGGCCCGGCTGAACCACGAGCTGGGGCACGGCACGGTCAAGGTGATCAAGGTGCTGGGGCCGGCCGCACCGCAGCGCGGGTACGGCCGGCTGCGGGCCCCGGGGAGCAAGGGGCCGGGCGACACCTGGGGGTAGCCCGGGTGCCGAAGGGAAGCCGATCTTCCGGAACCGCTGACGGCCCTTTTGAGCGCTCTGAGACCCCCTGGCGAGTATCGGGACATGTCCCGAGGGTATTCAGGGCGGCTCATCTGCCTTCTGAGGCTGCCAAACGGCCATCTATGTCAGTCCTACCGGTAGACTGAGAGCCAAACACTGTTGCTTGTAGCAACCGAGTCGAAACGCCGTGGTCGCAGGCTCGCCCGTCCGATGGGCAGGTCCGCGGCCCGCGCTGTGCCAGAGAGGGCGCTTCGTGGCCGATTCCGGCAACTCCAGCCAGACCCCAGACCCCACCGACCAGGCGGCACCCGTCGACACTCGTGGGGCGTACGACGCCAACGCGATCCAGGTGCTGGAGGGTCTCGACGCCGTCCGCAAGCGCCCCGGCATGTACATCGGTTCGACCGGTGAGCGCGGTCTGCACCACCTGGTGCAGGAGATCGTGGACAACTCCGTCGACGAGGCGCTGGCGGGGCACGCCGACACCATCGACGTGACGATCCTGGCCGACGGCGGCGTCCGGGTCACCGACAACGGCCGTGGCATCCCGGTCGGCATCATGCCCGGCCAGGACAAGCCCGCCGTCGAGGTCGTGCTGACGGTCCTGCACGCGGGCGGCAAGTTCGGCGGCGGCGGCTACGCCGTCTCCGGCGGTCTGCACGGCGTCGGCATCTCGGTGGTGAACGCGCTCTCCACCCGCCTGGCGGTGGAGATCCTCACCGACGGCGCCCGCTGGACGCAGGAGTACAAGTCGGGCGTACCGACCGCGCCGCTGGCCCAGCACGAGGCCGTCGACACGACCGGCACCACGGTGACGTTCTGGGCCGACCCGGAGATCTTCGAGACCACGGTCTACTCCTTCGAGACGCTCTCCCGCCGGTTCCAGGAGATGGCCTTCCTGAACAAGGGCCTGTCGATCTCGCTGACCGACGAGCGCCCGGAGCACGCGGACGACGAGGGCAAGCCGCTCTCGATCACCTACCGCTACGACGGCGGCATCGCCGACTTCGTCACCCACCTGAACTCCCGCAAGGGCGACGTCATTCACCCCTCGGTGATCGACTTCGAGGCGGAGGACAAGGAGAAGACGATCTCGGTGGAGATCGCGATGCAGTGGAACAGCTCCTACACGGAGAGCGTCTACTCCTTCGCGAACACCATCCACACGCACGGCGGCGGCACCCATGAGGAGGGCTTCCGCGCCGCGCTGACCGGCCTGGTCAACCGCTACGCGCGGGACAAGAAGCTGCTCCGGGAGAAGGACGACAACCTCTCCGGCGAGGACATCCGCGAGGGTCTGACCGCGATCATCTCGGTCAAGCTCGGCGAGCCGCAGTTCGAGGGCCAGACCAAGGACAAGCTGGGCAACACCGAGGTCAAGACCTTCGTCCAGCGGGTGGTGCACGAGCAGCTGAACGACTGGCTGGACCGCAACCCCACCGAGGCCTCGGACATCATCCGCAAGTCGATCCAGGCGGCCACCGCCCGGGTCGCCGCCCGCAAGGCGCGTGACCTGACGCGCCGTAAGGGCCTGCTGGAGTCCGCCTCGCTGCCGGGCAAGCTGAGCGACTGCCAGTCCAAGGACCCGTCCGAGTGCGAGATCTTCATCGTCGAGGGCGACTCGGCCGGCGGCTCGGCCAAGCAGGGCCGTGACCCCAGGGTGCAGGCCATCCTGCCGATCCGCGGCAAGATCCTGAACGTCGAGAAGGCCCGGATCGACAAGGTGCTGCAGAACACCGAGGTCCAGGCGCTGATCTCGGCCTTCGGCTGCGGCATCCAGGAGGACTACGACGAGACCAAGCTCCGCTATCACAAGATCGTTCTGATGGCGGACGCCGACGTCGACGGGCAGCACATCCGCACCCTGCTGCTGACCCTGCTGTTCCGCTTCATGCGCCCGCTGGTCGAGGGCGGCTACGTCTACCTGGCGATGCCGCCGCTGTACAAGATCAAGTGGGGCAAGGACGACTTCGAGTACGTCTACTCCGACCGTGAGCGCGACGCGGTGATCTCGGCCGGTGTGGGTGCCGGGCGCCGGCTGCCCAAGGACGACGCCATCCAGCGCTTCAAGGGTCTCGGCGAGATGAACGCCGAGGAGCTCCGGATCACCACCATGGACCAGGCGCACCGGCTGCTCCAGCAGATCACCCTGGAGGACGCGGCCCGCGCCGACGACCTGTTCTCGGTCCTGATGGGCGAGGACGTCGAGGCCCGTCGGTCCTTCATCCAGCGCAACGCCAAGGACGTCCGCTTCCTGGACGTGTGACGCACCCTCAGCACACTCCAGTCCGCGTGAAAGGAAACTGACCAGCAGTGGTCGACGAAAACCGTCCTGACGGCGAGCAGCCGGACACCCTCTCCACCGACACCTTCGTGTCCCGGGTCGAGCCGATCGAGCTCGAGACCGAGATGCAGCGCTCGTACCTCGACTACGCGATGAGCGTGATCGTCAGCCGGGCGCTGCCCGAGGTGCGCGACGGCCTCAAGCCGGTGCACCGCCGGGTGCTCTACGCGATGTACGACGGCGGCTACCGGCCCGAGAAGGGCTACTACAAGTGCGCCCGCGTGGTCGGCGACGTGATGGGTAACTACCACCCGCACGGCGACACCTCGATCTACGACACCGTGGTCCGCCTCGCCCAGCCCTGGTCGCTGCGGATGCCCCTGGTGGACGGCAACGGCAACTTCGGTTCCCCGGGCAACGACCCGGCCGCAGCGATGCGGTACACCGAGTGCAAGATGATGCCGCTCGCCATGGAGATGATGCGGGACATCGACGAGGAGACCGTCGACTTCGCCGCCAACTACGACGGCCGCTCGCAGGAGCCGACCGTCCTGCCGGCCCGCATCCCCAACCTGCTGATCAACGGTGCCACCGGCATCGCGGTCGGCATGGCCACCAACATCCCGCCGCACAACCTCCGCGAGGTCGCCTCCGGCGCGCTCTGGGCGCTGGAGCACCCGGATGCCTCCAACGAGGAGCTGCTGGAGGCGCTGATCGAGCGGATCAAGGCGCCGGACTTCCCGACCGGTGCGCTGATCGTCGGCCGCCGCGGGATCGAGGACGCGTACCGGACCGGCCGCGGCTCGATCACCATGCGCGCGGTGGTGGAGGTCGAGGAGATCCAGGGCAGGCAGTGCCTGGTGATCACCGAGCTGCCGTACCAGGTGAACCCGGACAACCTGGCGCTGAAGATCGCCGACCTGGTGAAGGACGGCCGGGTGGCCGGCATCGCCGACGTCCGGGACGAGTCCTCCAGCCGGACCGGCCAGCGCCTGGTGGTCGTGCTCAAGCGTGACGCGGTCGCCAAGGTGGTGCTGAACAACCTCTACAAGCACACCGACCTGCAGACCAACTTCGGCGCCAACATGCTGGCCCTGGTCGACGGGGTGCCGCGCACGCTGTCGCTGGACGCCTTCATCCGGCACTGGGTCAACCACCAGGTCGAGGTCATCGTCCGCCGGACCACGTTCCGGCTGCGCAAGGCCGAGGAGCGCGCGCACATCCTGCGCGCCCTGCTCAAGGCGCTGGACCAGATCGACGCGGTGATCGCGCTGATCCGGGCCTCGGACAGCGCGGACGCGGCCCGCAGCGGCCTGATGGGCCTGCTCGACATCGACGAGCTGCAGGCCAACGCGATCCTCGAGATGCAGCTGCGCAGGCTGGCCGCGCTGGAGAGCGCGCGCATCCTGAGCGAGCACGACGAGCTGCAGGCCAAGATCAACGAGTACAACGCGATCCTGGCCTCGCCGTCCCGCCAGCGCGAGATCATCTCCGAGGAGCTGACCGCGATCGTCGAGAAGTACGGCGACGAGCGGCGCTCCACGCTGATCCCGTTCGACGGCGACATGTCGGTCGAGGACCTGATCGCCGAAGAGGACATCGTCGTCACGATCACCCGGGGCGGCTACGTCAAGCGCACCCGCTCGGACCTCTACCGCTCGCAGAAGCGCGGCGGCAAGGGTGTCCGGGGTGCGCAGCTGAAGCAGGACGACCTCGTCGACCACTTCTTCGTGACCACCACGCACAACTGGATCCTGTTCTTCACCAACAAGGGCCGGGTCTACCGGGCCAAGGGCTACGAACTCCCCGACGCCGGCCGGGACGCCCGCGGCCAGCACGTGGCCAACCTGCTGGCCTTCCAGCCGGAGGAGCACATCACCCAGGTGATGGCGGTCCGCACCTACGAGGACAAGCCCTACCTGGTGCTGGCCACCCGGGGCGGTCTGGTGAAGAAGACCCCGCTCAAGGACTACGACTCGCCGCGCTCCGGCGGTCTGATCGCGATCAACCTCCGGGAGATCGAGGACGGCCGGGACGACGAGCTGATCGGCGCCGAGCTGGTCTCCGCCGAGGACGACCTGCTGCTGGTGTCGAGGAAGGCCCAGTCGATCCGGTTCACCGCGACCGACGAGGCGCTCCGGCCGATGAGCCGGGCCACCTCCGGGGTGAAGGGCATGGCGTTCCGCGAGGACGACGAGCTGCTCTCGATGAACGTGGTCCGGCCCGGCACCTTCGTCTTCACGGCCACCGACGGTGGGTACGCGAAGCGCACCGGCGTGGACGAGTACCGTGTCCAGGGCCGGGGCGGTTTCGGCACCAAGGCGGCGAAGATCGTCGAGGGGCGGGGCTCGCTGGTCGGTGCCCTGGTGGTCGAGGAGACCGACGAGATCATGGCGATCACCCTCTCGGGCGGTGTCATCCGGACCAGGGTTTCCGGAGTTCGTGAAACCGGACGTGACACGATGGGCGTCCAACTGATCAACCTCGGAAAGCGCGACGCGGTGGTGGGCATGGCCCGCAACGCGGAGGCGGACGACGAGGAGGTCCTGGAGGAGGAGGGCACTGCCCCCGACACCTCCGTGGCCGCCGACGATGTGACCACGGCTGACGACGTGGCCGAACAGGCCTGATCGCAAGCCCTGGTGGCCGGTGCCCGACCCTCGCGGACGGGCACCGGCCACTGACCAGTACCGGGCAATCCGGCCGGGCGCTGGAGCAGTTGAAACGAGCAGGGCGGTGACCACCCGACCTGCTGGGTGAGTTGCGGGAGGACCAGGGTGAGTGGAGCCACGGGTGCTGCGGGCGGTGCCGGGAGCGGACTGCCGGGCGGCAGTTCGTACGGTGGAGTCGGCGGCGCGACCGGTGGACTGCCCGGGGTGCCGCCGCGCCCTGCCGGGGCGCCCCCGGTAGGGGGTGAGTCGGCCGCCTCGACCTCGCTGATGCCGCCGGTCGCCTCCGGTGGTGGTGGCGGGTACGGCTCGGCGCCGCAGCCGCCCGCGCAGCAGCCGGCCCCGGCCGGTTTCTCGCAGCCGACCACGTACACCAAGGGGCAGCCCACGCCGCCCCGGGGCACCCGGACGGGCCCGCCCGGGCCGGCCGCTCCGGCGGGCTCCGCCGCGCGCCGCCCGGGCCCCGCCGCGCCGGTCGGCCGGGTCCGCAAGGCCCGGCTGCGGGTCACCAAGGCCGACCCCTGGTCGGTGATGAAGGTCAGCTTCCTGCTCTCGCTGGCCGTCGGCGTGGTCATCATCGTGGCGACCGCGGTGCTCTGGATGACCCTGGACGCGCTCGGGGTCTTCGACTCGCTGGGGAGCACCCTGAAGGAGATGACCGGCAACGAGTCCGCCGGGGCGGTCGACCTGATGGACTACGTCGGGTTCGGCAAGGTGATGATGTTCACCATGCTGATCGCGGTGGTGGACGTGGTGCTGATGACCGCACTGGCCACCCTCTCCGCCTTCATCTACAACACCGCGGCCGGGTTCACCGGCGGCGTCGAGCTCACGCTGGCGGAAGAGGACTGACGCTCCGTCGGTTGTTTTTGGCCAGCTTCGGCCTCCTGTTCGGAGATCGGAATCTGCGGGCCCCGAAGGCTGTTCCAGCTTTCGGGGCCCGCTGCATTCGGGTGACAGCCGTCCGGCCCCGGCGTGCCGCACTGCGGGTGGCGTGCCGGGCTGTGTTGGCTGTCCGCGGGGGAGCGGGGCCGGCAGAGACGATTCGGCGGTCGGAGGCGTGGCATGGCTCAGCTCGCAACACAACTGCTCGGGGCGGTCGAGGACTTGCTCGGGGCCAGGATCCCGCTCCGGGTCCGGCTCTGGGACGGCAGCGAGGCCGGCCCGTCCGACGGCCCGCTGGTGGTGCTGCGCAACCGCCGGGCCCTGCGGCACCTGATCTGGCAGCCCGGCGAGCTGGGCCTGACCAGGGCGTACGTCTCCGGCGACCTGGACCTGGCCCCCGGCGCCGACCTGTACGAAGTCCTCTCGGCGGCCGCCGAGTTCGCCGAGCGCCCGGAGGTCCTCCGGCTCCGGCTCGGCCCCCGGGACGTGGTCGGTCCGGCCGGGCGTCGCCTGCTCGGTCTGGCCCTGCGGGCCGGGGCGCTCGGCCCGCGGCCCACTCCCCCGCCGGAGGAGGCCAGGCTCGGCGGCGGCCACGCGCACAGCCGGGGCCGCGACCGGGCCGCGATCAGCCACCACTACGACGTCGGCAACGAGTTCTACCGCCTGGTGCTCGGCTCCTCGATGGTCTACTCCTGCGCCTACTGGGAGCCCACGGCCAAGAGTCTGGAGGACGCCCAGGCGGCCAAGCTCGACCTGATCTGCCGCAAGCTCGGCCTGCGGCCCGGCATGCGCCTGCTGGACGTCGGCTGCGGCTGGGGCTCGCTGCTGCTGCACGCCGCCGAGCACTACGGGGTCCAGGCGGTCGGCGTCTCGATCTCGGCCGAGCAGGTCGCACTGGCCCGGCAGCGGGTCGAGGCGGCCGGGCTCGGCGACCGGATCGAGGTCCGCCTGCAGGACTACCGGGAGATCTCCGACGGCCCGTTCGACGCCATCTCCAGCGTCGGCATGGCCGAGCACGTCGGCACCGTCCAGTACCAGGTCTACGCGAGCGGCCTGTACGGACTGCTCGCCCCGGGCGGCCGGCTGCTGAACCACCAGATCGCCCGCCGCCCCGACCTGCCCGGTATCCAGTACAGCCCGAGTCCCTTCATCGACCACTACGTCTTCCCCGACGGCGAGCTCTCCCCCGTCGGCGCCACCGTGGGGGCCCTGGAGGAGGCGGGCTTCGAGGTCCGCGACCTCGAGTCGCTCCGCGAGCACTACGCCCTCACCCTCCGCGAGTGGGTCGCCAACCTGGAGGCGCATTGGCCGCAGGCCACCCGCCTGGTCGGCCACGGCCGGGCCCGGGTCTGGCGCCTGTACATGGCCGCCTGCGCGCTGGCCTTCGAGCAGAACCGGATCGGGATCAACCAGATCCTCGCCGTCCGGCCCACCGCCACGGGCGCCAGCAACCTGCCCGCCACCCGCTCCCAGTGGCTCGCCGCAGCCCCTGAGCTGGGCCCCGCCGATACGGATTTGGGAGATCGGCCGTCGGTCCGCTAATCTTTCAGTGCGGCAAGGGCCTATAGCTCAGACGGTTAGAGCGCTTCCCTGATAAGGAAGAGGCCACAGGTTCAAGTCCTGTTAGGCCCACCACCGCAGAAGGCCCGGAGTGGATTTCCACTCCGGGCCTTCTGGCGTTTCCGGGGCGGGCGCCGGAGGATGGGGATCTGCCGAGCTTGGGGTGAGTGGTGTGGCGATCTTCTGGGCGATGAGTCTGCCGGGGCTGGTCTGTGCGCTGGTGCTGGTGGCCTTTCTGGACCAGCTGGCGCTGCGGGCCGGGCGGGCCAAGTGGGTGCCGTGGCGGGGGACGGGGCGGGAGGGGCAGATCTCGGCGACCGGGTTCGAGCAGCTGCACGCCCAGTTCGCGGCCGGGAAGCAGCACGAACTGGAGCAGCGCAAGACCACGTTGATGCTGCGGGACGAGGAGGGCGACGGTGCTCCGCCGCTCGGCCCGGTGGATCTGGACGGGGGCCGGGCGGTGCTGCGGCTGCCGCGGAGGTAGGCGGCGCTGGTTGTACGACAGGAGGCACGGCGTCAATCCCGGGTGTCGGTCGGGCGGTTGACGAGTCGCGGTGACCTCTCGGGAACGGGTTACCGATGTGTATCATCGGCCGCAGGGCGGTCTGCACTCCGGCCGCCGGTTCGTGCTCGTACATACCGAGGGTCCGCGGTTCTCTGGGCCCATCCACAGCAAGAAGGACGAGGTCCCCGCGGTGAAGAAGCTTCTCCTGGTCGCCCTGGTCGCCCTCGGCGGCTTCTTTGTCTACCGTCAGGTCCAGGCGGACCGCGCCGAGCAGGACCTCTGGACCGAGGCCACCGACCCGGTCCCGGCCGGCCGCTGACGCGACGGACGATCTTTCCCGGGTCGGTCCCGGCCCCTCAGCCGGGGCCGACCCGAAGTCCGTTCCGGCCGGGGTCCTTTGCGGGATTGCCGGACGGAACGGGTACGCTGGTGCGCAGCACGGCGACCACGGGGCTTTAGCTCAGTTGGTAGAGCGCTGCCTTTGCAAGGCAGATGTCAGGAGTTCGAGTCTCCTAAGCTCCACAGCGTGGTAACGGTACGGCCGCTGACCTGGGATCAGGTCAGCGGCCGTACTGCGTTTCCGGCGGGTCAGTGCGGCTTGCGCGGGTCGTGCGGCTTCGGCCGGTCCTCGTGGGTGGGGTCCTCGGGGTCGGCGCTCGGCGAGGGGGTGGAGGCGGCGGTGGCGCCGGTGCCGGCCGGGCCCGAGCCGTTCAGCTGGGACTCGGGGCCATCCTCGGTGGGCGGCTCGATCAGCCACTGCGGGTTGCTGCGACTGTGCCACCACTGCCAGGCGATCAGCCCGGTGGCGATCGCCAGCGCGCCGGTGACGGCCAGGCCGGTGGCCCAGCCGTGCCGCTGCCGCTTCCTGACGTTCCTGGCGGCCAGCTCGCTGATCTCGGCGGCGCTGACGTTGCCCTGCAGTGCGGTGAACGCGGCGGCGCCGCGCAGCTGGGCCTCCTGCGCGACGGGGGTGATGCCGGCCCTGGCCTGCTCGACCGCCTCGGTGACCCGGGGGAGCACCGTGACCCGGGCCTGGTCGGCCGCCCGGGTGGCGGAGAGCTTGGCCGCCAGGGCGGCCTCCTGGGCCCGGTGCACGGCCTTCAGGGTGCTCTGCTGGGCGTGCGGCGGCAGTGACCCGAAGGCGTGCTCCAGCTGCGGTGCGAGGTGCTTGACGTACTGGACCCTGGCGGCCTGGGCCGCCTGGCCGGCGCCCGCCTTGGCCTGGCTGCCGGCCGCGTGGACCTTGGGGCCGAGGCGGTTCCTGGCTTCGTCCATGACGGCCGCGTAGTGCTGGGCGGTCTCCTTGGCGGTGGCGGCATAGGGCGCGAGGGTGTCCCTGGCCTTGTCGGCGGTGTCGCGGGCTGAGTCCAAGCGGGTCACGAGCTTCTCCTCCTCGATGGCGTCCTGTATGCACATTTCCACCTGATTGGAGATCATGCATGTCAGTTTGTCCCACGGCGCGCCGGGTTGCTCCGGAAGCGGGTGCCGAAAGAAGTGCTCTGCCCCGGACGGCGGACAGATCATGGGATGATTCGAAGGTCAGTTGACTGAGAGAGACAAGGAAGGCACACCGTGGCCGAGGACCTGATCGCGACCCTGAAGACCAACCGCGGCGACATCGTGGTCAAGCTCTTCCCGAACCACGCGCCGAAGACGGTTGCCAACTTCGTGGAGCTCGCCGAGGGCACCCGTCAGTGGACCGACCCGCGCACCGGCAAGCCGTCGAACGCGCCGCTGTACGACGGCACCGTGTTCCACCGTGTGATCAAGGGCTTCATGCTCCAGGGCGGCGACCCGCTGGGCACCGGCACCGGTGGCCCGGGCTACAAGTTCGCCGACGAGTTCCACCCCGACCTGGCGTTCACCAAGCCGTACCTGCTCGCGATGGCCAACGCCGGCCCGGGCACCAACGGCTCGCAGTTCTTCATCACGGTCGAGCCCACCACCTGGCTGACCAACAAGCACACCATCTTCGGCGAGGTCGTGGACGCGGCCAGCCAGAAGATCGTGCAGGAGATCTCCGAGGGCCCGACCGGCCGGGGCGACCGCCCGGTCAAGGACATCGTGATCGAGTCGGTCGAGATCACCCGCGGCTGACGATCCGCCGGCAGTAGCCTTACGGTCCCGGTGGTGCCCCGCTACGCGGTGGTGCCACCGGGACCAGTCGTATGAGGGAGGGGACCGCAGATGCTTCCGGACGAGCCGGCCAGGACCGGTGCCGAGGGCGGCCACCAGCTGCCCGGCTGCTACCGGCACCCCGAGCGGGAGACCGGCATCTCCTGCGGGCGCTGTGGGCGGCCGATCTGCCCGGACTGCATGGTGAGCGCCTCGGTGGGCTTCCACTGTCCGGAGTGCGTCCAGGGCGTCCGGCAGGCCAGGACCAGGTTCGGTGGGCTGCCGGTGGCGGACGGGGCGCTGGTCACCAAGACGCTGATCGGGCTCAACCTGCTGGTCTTCGTGCTGACCGAGTACATCCGGCCGGAGTGGCGGGACACACTGGCGCTGCAGAGCGTGGTGCCGCCGTACTGGTACGAGGTGTACGGGGTGGCCGCCGGTCCGGACGAGTGGTACCGGCTGGCGACGGCGATGTTCGTGCACAGCGGGGTGGCGCACCTGGTGATGAACATGGTGTCGCTCTGGGTGCTGGGCCCGCAGCTGGAGCAGGTGCTCGGGCGGCTGCGGTTCGGCGGTCTCTACCTCGCCTCCGGGCTGATGGGCGGGGCCTTCTCGTACCTGTTCGCCGGGGAGAAGCTGAACTCGGTCGGTGCCTCGGGCGCGATCTTCGGGCTGCTGGGGGCCACGGCGGTGCTGTACCGGGTCAGCCGGGTGCCGCTCGGGCCGGTGATCGCGCTGCTGGTCTTCAACCTGGTGATCACCTTCGCGCTGAGCGACGTGATCGACTGGCGCGCGCACCTCGGCGGGTTGATCGCGGGGGTGATCACGGGAGCGGGCCTGATGTACGCCCCGCAGGCCCGGCGTGGGCTGGTGCAGGGCCTCACGGTGGCCGCCATGTTGGCGGCGGCGGTGCTGATCGTGGTGCTGCAGACGGCTCGCCTGAACGGTTGATGCCCGAGTCCGGGCGGGGGTTTGTCCACAGTCCGTACCGGGGTACGGACGGCCGATGTCAGTGGGAACTGCTAGGGCCTCGGTCTACGCGCGTCCCGCTGGTAATTCGCCCGGAATTCGGAGAAAGCTGCGGAGTTCGAACGGAAAAGTTATCCACAGGCCGGGTCGACTTTTCCCCAGTGTGGATAACCGTGTGGACAACCCGATGGTCCGATCACCCGGAGGACCCGTTCCGGGCACGCCGAAGCACCGCTCCGGGTGACCGGAGCGGTGCTTCGGGAGAAGTCAGCGGGGGAGCGTCACTTCCACTGCGTGGAGACGCCGAAGCCGGCCGCGATGAAGCCGAAGCCCGCCAGGATGTTCCAGTTGCCCCAGTCCTGGATCGGCCAGCTGCCGCTCGTCACGTAGTAGGTGACGATCCAGACCAGCCCGATCAGGAACAGCGCGAGCATCAGGGGCGCCACCCAGCTGCGGCCGGAACTGAGCTTCACCGCTGTCGTGCCGGACGGCGGCGGGGTGTAGTCGGACTTCTTGCGGAGTCGAGACTTCGGCACGAGGGGATCTCCTGTCGATGCGCTGTGACCGCGCAGGGTGCAGCGGGGGCGGGCGGCTGTGGGGACCGGGCAGTACGGGAACGGTCGGTCCGGGTGTCCACGGGCCGAAAACCCGCAGCATGGACCGGACCGGTGCTCCGCACATGCCACCGGCGTCCGTTAGCGTAGTGGCTCGCCGGGTCGTAAGGAGATAAGGGTACGGTGCCGAATTCCACGATTCCTTCCCGTTCCGGGCCGGAGCGAGCTCCGCGCACCCGAATTGTCGGACGTGCCCTGACCTGCGCCGTGTTCGGCATGGCCGGTCTGCTGTTCTACATCAGTGCGGACACCGCCCGAGGCACCGATCTGCGGACCGACAACTCGCTGCTCAGACTCAGCGACGTGATACGCCAGCGGAGCACCCAGAACCAGCAGGCCCAGGCCGAGCTCAGCGACCTCCAGGGGCAGGTGGACGCGCTGGCCAAGGGGCGGGGCCAGAGCCCGGCCGAGGTCGACCGGCTGACCGTGCTCCAGCAGGAGGCCGGTCTGCAGGCCCTCCAGGGCCCCGGGCTGACCGTCACGCTCAACGACGCGCCCCCCACCGCCACCGCCCGGCTGCCCGGCATCCCGGCCCCCGGCGTCAACGACCTGGTGATCCATCAGCAGGACATCCAGGCCGTGGTGAACGCGCTCTGGCGGGGCGGCGCCGAGGGCATCCAGGTGATGGACCAGCGGCTGATCTCCACCAGCGCGGTCCGCTGCGTCGGCAACACCCTGCTGCTGCAGGGGCGGGTCTACTCCCCGCCGTACGTGATCAAGGCGGTCGGGAAGACCGACCGGCTGCGGTCCGCGGTGAACGCCGACCCGACCATCGCCAACTACCTCCAGTACGTCGAGGCGTACGGCCTCGGCTGGAAGGTCCAGGAGAGCAACGACCTCACGGTGCCCGGATACACCGGAACGGTCGACCTGCGCACGGCTTCCGGTCAGTAGGGCGACAGCGCCACTGGCCGGCGGGGGCCGCCGTCTACTCTTGACCCCGACCCGAACTCCGAGGAGCACGATGTACGGCTGGATCTGGCGGCACCTGCCGGGGAACGCTCTCGTCCGCGCGGTGCTTTCGCTGCTGCTGGTGCTCGGAGCGGTCTACGTCCTGTTCCAGTTCGTCTTCCCGTGGGCGGAACCACTGCTCCCCTTCGGTGACGTCACGGTGGACGAGGGCAGCGGCGTCGGCTGAGCCGCGCCCCCATCCACCGGCCCGACCAGTACCAGCCCAGGAGTAGCGCACCGATGACCGCCGCAGGCAACCCGCCCCGGATTCTCGTGGTCGACAACTACGACAGCTTCGTCTTCAACCTGGTCCAGTACCTCTACCAGCTCGGCGCCACCTGCGAGGTGGTCCGCAACGACGAGGTGACGGTGGATCACGCCGTCCGCCGGGACGGCGCGCTGGGCTTCGACGGGGTGCTGCTCTCCCCCGGCCCCGGGGCGCCCGAGGAGGCCGGGGTCTGCATCGAGATGGTGCACCACTGCGCCCGGATCGGGCTGCCGCTGTTCGGCGTCTGCCTGGGCCTGCAGTCGATCGCGGTGGCGTACGGGGCCGTGGTCGGCCGGGCGCCCGAGCTGCTGCACGGCAAGGTCTCGCCGGTCACCCACCGGGACGGCGGGGTGTTCGCCGGCCTGCCGTCGCCGCTGATCGCGACCCGCTACCACTCGCTCGCGGTCGAGCCGGCCACCGTGCCGGCCGGTCTCGAGGTCACCGCGGAGACCGAGAGCGGCGTCATCATGGGTCTGAGGCACCGTGAGCTCCCGGTCGAGGGCGTGCAGTTCCACCCGGAGTCGGTGCTCACCGAGGGCGGGCACCGGATGCTCGCCAACTGGCTGGCCGAGTGCGGCTACCCGGAGGCGGTCGGCCGCTCGGCCGGGCTCGCCCCGGTGATCGGCCGGGGCTGAGCTGTGACGGCGGTACGCCCGGAGGGGCGCGCGCAGGGTGATGCGGCGGGCGGAGCGGGTGACTGGGGGGTCTACGAGCCGGTCGAGGACCAGCCCTGGCAGGACGACCGGACCATGCAGCTGCGGGTGGTGCCGTCCCAGGTGCTGCCCCCGCCCGGACGGCGGGCCGACCGGCGCCGCAGCACCGCGCTGAGCTCGGGCAGCGGCCGCCGCCGGGCCGCCGGGCGGGCGGGTGCGGGCGTCCGGCGGCCCAAGGAGCGGCGCCGGGTGGTGGCGGCCAGGGTGGTCGGCGAGCTGTTCATCACGCTCGGCCTGGTGATGCTGCTGTTCGTCTCGTACCAGCTGTGGTGGACCAACGTGCAGGCCGACGCGGCCGCCGACGGCACCCGCAGCCGGCTGGAGGAGCAGTGGAACCAGGCGGTGCAGGCCCCGGCCGCCACCCCGGCGCCCGGCGCGAGCACGCCCCCGCCGGCCGCCTTCGAGCCGGGGAAGGGCTTCGCGATCCTGCACATCCCCAAGCTCGGCCTCAAGTACCCGATCGCCGAGGGCACGCTCAAGCAGCAGGTGCTCGACAAGGGCCTGGTCGGCCACTACACCGGCACCGCGATGCCCGCCGACAAGGCCGGCAACTTCGCGATCGCCGCGCACCGTACGACGCACGGTCAGCCGTTCCGGCAGATCGGTCAGTTGGTGCCCGGGGACCAGATCGTGGTGGAGACCGCGACCTCGTACTTCACCTACCAGGTGGCGGGCGGCATCCCGGAGACCCCGCCGTCGAACGTCTCGGTGATCCAGCCGGTGCCGAAGGGCTCGCCGTTCAAGGAGGCGGGCCGCTACATCACCCTCACGACATGCACGCCGGAGTTCAGTGCCAGGGGAAGACTGATCGTCTTTGGCAAGATGGTCGAGGAACGACCGAGGAGCCAGGGACAGCCCGTCGCACTGAACGGCTGACAGGCCGGCAGAGGGGCGCGCAGTGCAGATCCAGCTGAACGGCCCCGCCCCCGCCCCCGCCCCCGCCTCCGACCCCGCGCCCCGGCGGCGCAGCCGGGCCGCAGCCGTCCTCGGCGTGGTCGGCGAGCTGCTGATCACCGCCGGGCTGGTGCTGGCCCTGTTCGTCGGCTACTCGCTCTGGTGGACCGGGGTGGTGGCGGACCGTCAGGCGGACACCGCGACCGACCGGCTGCGGGACACCTGGTCCGCACCGGCCGTGCCCGGCGCCGCAGCGGCCGCGGCCCCGCCGGTGTACGCGGTCGGCGACGGGATGGGCTTCCTGCACGTCCCCGCCTTCGGGAAGGGCAACCAGACGCTGATCCGGATGGGCACCGACCCGGCGATACTCAACGAGGGTGTGGCGGGGGTCTACGAGGGTCCCTACCGTTCCGCGATGCCCTGGGACGCCCAGGGAAACTTCACCCTGGCCGCCCACCGGGACGGGCACGGGGCCCGCTTCCACGACCTGGACAAGGTCGGCACGGGCGACGCGGTCGTGGTGGAGACCCGGGACCAGTGGTACGTCTACCGGGTCGACGGCGCCCTCCCGCAGACCTCCAAGTACGACACCGGCATCATCGCCCCCGTCCCCAAGGGCTCCCCGTACACCGGCCCCGGCCGCTACCTCACCCTGACCACCTGCACCCCCGTCTACACCTCCCGCTACCGGATGGCGGTCTGGGCCTCCCTGGTCCGGGTGGACCCGGTGGACGCCAACAGGACGCCGCCGGCGGAGCTGCGCTGACCTGGTGCGTTCCGCCTGACGGGCGCTCGGGGCACGCTCCCGTGCGCTGCGCCGAAGCAGTGACGGTCCGTCAGAACGCCTCGTTTGGTAGGGCGGTACCGGGCCACCAGGGCCCGGGCCGGACGAACGAGGTGAGAACCATGGACCGTGAAGCGGTGTTGCTGGAGTCCCGGACGATGCGCGGCGGGATGGTCGAGCGGACCGAGGTGCTCGGTCGGGTCAAGGCGCTGCTGCTGCTCCCGGATGGGGTGCACGTGACGGCGCGGATGGTGGCCGACTACTTCGAGGTTGGGGACAAGGCTGTGGAAAGCCTGGTGCAGAGGCACCGGGCGGAGTTGACGGAGCACGGCTACCGCGTGCTCAAGGGCGCTGACCTGCGGGAGTTCAATTCCTTCAACTTGAAGGAATTGAGTGGCGTGGGAGTGGGCCTGGGGATTTTCCCCCGCAGGGCGGTGCTCAACGTCGCCATGCTGCTGCGCGGGAGCGCCGTGGCCAGGGCCGTCCGCCGGGAGCTGCTGGAGCTGGCCGACCGGTCGGTGGACAACTCCGGTGACTGGCGGCAGGCGGTGGCCGAGTTGCGCGGGGAGCTGGCCGAGATCCGCCAGTTGAACCTGGCGATGCTGCGTCAGGCGCAGTTCGACCGTGAGGTGATAGCCGGGCTGAGCGTCCGGATGGCCGACTGCCGGAGCGAGGTGCGGACGCTCGGCGGGCGGGTCGACCTGCTGTGCACGATGCTCGCGTCGCCGCACGGAGGGCGTCGCCGGCGGCGGTGAGGTGAAACGACGGAGGGGCCGCCCATCGGGCGGCCCCTCACGGTGTGTCAGTTGTTGCCGACGGGTGGGGAGGTGCTCCCGCCGGGCTTGGGGGGCATGGTGAAGAGCTGGATGCTGGTGCCCGCGTCCACCAGGGTGTTGGGGCCCGGCCTGGTGTCCATGACCACGTTGGCGGTGTCGCCGCCGGCTCCGGTGAAGCTCCACTCGAGGCCCTGGGCCTTGAGTGCGGCGGTGGCGTCCTTGACGGTCTTGCCCTTGAGGTCGGGGACCTGGACCTTGTCCGCCGCCTTGTAGACGGTCAGTGTGACCTTGCTGTTCGGGGCGGCCTTGGTGTTGGCCTTCGGGTCCTGGGCGGAGACCTGGCCGATCTTGGACTGGTCGGTGCTCGGGGTGGTCCTGACCTCGACCTGGAAGCCCGCGGCCTCCAGGGCCTGCCGGGCGGCAGCGTCGGTCTGGCCGACCACGCCGGGGACGTTGACCTTGCTCTGGCCCTGCGAGACCACCAGGGTGATGGCAGAGTTGGGCTCCGCCTTGCCGGCCGCCGGGTTCTGCGAGATCACCTTGTCCGGGGCGACGGTGTCGTTCGCCTCGTAGGTGGTCTTGACGGTGAACCCGAGCTTGCCGAGCTTCTCCGTGGCCACGGCCAGGGTGTCGCCGACCACACTGGGGAGGTCGGCCTGGGCCGGGCCGGTGGAGACCTGGACCTTGATCTGCGTGTCGGCGGCGACCTGGGTGTTGGCCGCCGGGTCCTGGGTGCAGATCTGACCCTTCTTCACGGCGGCGTCCGGGCAGGGGATCTCGGCGCCCGCGACCACCACGAGCTTGTCGTTGGTGTTCTTCGCCTTGGTCTTGGCGTCGTCCAGGCTCAGCCCGACCAGGCTCGGGGCCAGGACCTTGGAACCGCCGCCACCGCCGCCGCCCTTGGTCATCGCGTCGACCACGAAGTAGGCGCCGACCAGCACCAGCACCGCCGCGATCGCCAGGATCACCCAGGAGGTGTTGTTGCTCTTCTTCGGCTGCCGGCCGCGGCCGCGGTCGTAGTCGTCGTAGCCGCCGTTCCCGTTTCCGCCGTTGCCGTCGTCCTGGTAGCCGTAGCCCGGCTGCTGGGAGCCGACCTGCGGCAGCATGGTGGTCGGGCCCGCCGCGCCCTGCTGGGGCAGCAGGTTGGTCTGCCCGTACGGGTCGTGCTGGGCGTTCGGGTAACCCTGCTGGTCGTAGCCGTACCCGGCGGTGCCGTACGCGGCGGCCTGCTGGGCGGCGGCGACCGGCAGGCCGTCCAGGAAGCGTTCGATGTCGTCGCGCATCTCGTCGGCGCTCTGGTACCGGTAGTCCCGGTCCTTGGTGAGGGCCTTGAGCACGATCGCGTCGATCTCGGGGCGCAGCTCGGGGTCGTACGTCGAGGGCGGCAGGGCCTCCTCGCGGACGTGCTGGTAGGCGACCGCGACCGGGGAGTCGCCGACGAACGGCGGGCGTACGGCGAGCAGCTCGTACAGCAGGCAGCCGGCCGAGTAGATGTCGGACCGGGCGTCCACGGTCTCGCCCTTGGCCTGCTCGGGGGAGAGGTACTGGGCGGTGCCGATGACGGCAGAGGTCTGCGTCATCGTCATGCCGGCGTCGCCCATCGCGCGGGCGATGCCGAAGTCCATCACCTTGACGTTGCCCTGCCGGGTCAGCATCACGTTGGCGGGCTTGATGTCGCGGTGCACGATGTTGGCGCGGTGGGAGTACTCCAGCGCCTGCAGGATGCCGATGGTCATCTCGAGCGCGCGCTCGGGCAGCAGCCGCCGCCCGGAGTGCAGCAGCTCGCGCAGCGTGGATCCCTCGACGTACTCCATCACGATGTAGGGGATGGAGATGCCGTCGATGTAGTCCTCGCCGGTGTCGTACACGGCGACGATCGCGGGGTGGTTCAGCGAGGCCGCGGACTGGGCCTCGCGGCGGAACCGGGCCTGGAACGACGGGTCGCGGGCCATGTCGGCGCGGAGCGTCTTCACGGCGACGGAGCGGCCGAGCCGGGTGTCATGGGCGAGGTACACCTCGGCCATGCCGCCGCGCCCGAGGACGCCACCGAGCTCGTACCTGCCGCCGAGGCGACGAGGCTCTTCCATAGTTCCGACCCTCTCCCCCACCGGCTGGTGAGGATGTGACGTAGGTGGTCCCCGCACGCTGTGTTGGACGCTGTCGCCGTCACCTCGGTTCTGTGACGTCGACCCCACGGCCGGAGCCGTGGACGGCGGTGGGCGGACCCGCTGTTTGCGGATACGCTACCCGCCCAACCTGAGGGGGCCGGAACAGCCCGCAGGCTGAGACCGGACCGGTACCGACCGGGCGGGTCCCATTGTGACAAAGGACCGACCGGGTCGGTACGGAAACCGGGTGGCCAATCCGGCCGGGCGCTACCGGTCCAGTGCCGCCTTCATCAGGGCCTTGGCGATCGGGGCGGCCAGCCCGCCGCCGCTGATCTGGTCCCGCTCGCTGGAGCCGTCCTCGACCACCACCGCGACCGCGACCTGCCGGCCGTCGGGCGCCTTGGCGTAGGACATGAACCAGGCGAACGGCAGCCCGGCGTTGTTCTCGCCGTGCTGTGCGGTACCGGTCTTGCCGCCGACCTTCAGGCCGTCGATCTGGGCCTTCTTGCCGGTGCCGTTCTGCACCACGCTCTCCATCAGCTGCTGGAGCTTCTGCGCGGTGGCCGGGCTGACCGCCTGGCTGAGCTGGCGCTCGGAGTGCTTGGAGATGGTGGTGAGATTCGACGCACGCTCCTCGTCCACCATGTACGGCGCCATCAGCCGGCCGTCGTTGGCGATCGCCGCGGCGACCATCGCCATCTGCAGCGGGGTGGCCCGGGTGTCGTGCTGGCCGATCGAGTCCATCGCGGTGCCGTCGGCGCTGGACTTCGAGGGGAAGAACGACTCGGAGGCGCGGATCGGCACGTTGATGCCGGGGTTGTTGAAGCCGAACCGCTCGGCCTGCGTGCGCATCTTCTCGCCGCCCAGATCGGCGCCGATCTTGCCGAAGACGGTGTTGCAGGAGTAGTCCATCGCGACCTTGAGGGTGGCGTTGGCGCACGGCTCGTCGTCCGAGGCGTTCTTCAGCTCGACGTTGGTGTTCGGCAGCACGTAGCGCTGCGGAGTGTCGGTGACGTCCTCGATGTTCTGGTAGCGGCCGCTCTCGAACGCGGCCGCGGCGGTGACCAGCTTGAAGGTCGAGCCGGGCGGGTACGTCTCACGCAGCGCCCGGTTGAGCATCGGCTTGTTCGGGTCGGCGTTGAGCTCGTTCCAGGCCTTTTCGTCCTCCGCGCCGGTGCCCGCGAAGCGACCGGGGTCGTAGGACGGGGTGGAGACCAGCGCGAGGATCGCTCCGGTGCGCGGGTCGATGGCGACCGCCGCGCCCTTCTTGCTGCCGAGCGCGTCGTACGCGGCCTTCTGCGCCTTGGCGTTCAGGGTGGTGACCACGTCGCCGCCCTGCTTCTCCTTGCCGGTCAGCATGTCCAGGGTGTTCCGGAAGAACAGCCGGGAGTCGGAGCCGGACAGGATGCCGTCGGAGAGCGACTCCAGCTGGCTGGTGGTGTACGCCTGCGAGGAGTAGCCGGTGACCGGTGCCCACAGCGGGCCGTCCACCCAGGCGCGCTTGTACTTGTAGCGGTACCCGTTGACGAAGTCGGACCTGGTGATCGGCTGGCCGCCCGCCACGATGATGTTGCCACGCGGGTAGGCGTACCGGTCGTACTTGTTCCGGTCGTTGTGCGGGTTGCTCGCCCAGGCCTCGGCCTGCACGCCCTGGACCCAGTTGACCCGGACCATCAGGGCCAGCACCAGCACCAGACAGAAGATCGAGACCCGGCGGATCGGCTTGTTCACGCGAGGGCTCCCCTGGTCTGTTCGGTCGCGCCGTCCACCGTGGTGGTCGGAGCCGGTTCGGCGGCCGGCCGGCGGGCGCTGTCGCTGATCTTCAACAGGATGGCGATCAGGGCCCAGTTGGCCACCAGCGAGGAGCCTCCCTGGGCCAGGAACGGCATGGTCATACCGGTCAGCGGGATCAGCCCGGTGACTCCGCCGGCCACCACGAAGACCTGCAGGGCGAAGGCGGAGGACAGGCCGACCGCGAGCAGCTTGCCGAACGGGTCGCGGGCCGCGATCGCGGTGCGCAGGCCGCGCTGCACGATCAGCCCGTAGAGCAGGAAGATCGCCATCAGCCCGGTGAGGCCGAGTTCCTCGCCGAACGAGCCGAGGATGAAGTCGCTCTTGGCGGCGAACTGGATCAGCCAGGACCGGCCCTGGCCCAGCCCGGTGCCGGTGGTGCCGCCGGAGCCGAAGGCCATCAGGGTCTGGCCGATCTGCTCGGTGGAGTTGGCCGGCGGCTTCGGGGCGAACGCGGCCATCGGGTCCAGCCAGGCGTCGATCCGGGTCTTCACGTGCGGCTCGGAGGTGGCCACCAGGGCCGCGCCGCTGATCGACATCAGCAGGCCGAAGACGATCCAGCTGGTCCGCTCGGTGGCGACGTAGAGCATCACCACGAACAGGCCGAAGAACAGGAACGAGGAGCCGAGGTCGGTCTCGAACACCAGGATGAGGATCGACAGCAGCCAGACCACGATGATCGGCCCCAGGTCGCGCCCGCGCGGCAGGTACATCCCCATGAAGCGGCGGCTGGCCAGCGCCAGCGCGTCCCGCTTGACCATCAGGTAGCCGGAGAAGAACACCGTCAGGATGATCTTGGCGAACTCGCCCGGCTGGATCGAGAAGGAGCCGAACCGGATCCAGATCTTGGCGCCGAAGTCCTCGGCCCGGCTCGGGAAGAAGGCCGGGGCGGCCAGCAGCACCAGCGCCACCACCATCGAGATGTAGGTGTAGCGCTGCAGGATCCGGTGGTCCTTGAGCACCAGCACCACGCCGATGAACAGCGCCACCCCGAGCGCCGACCACATCAACTGGTTACTGGCTGCCTCGAAGTTGTTCCTGAGCAGGCTGCCGGCCTTGTCGAGCCGCCAGATCATCACCAGCCCGAGGCCGTTCAGCAGGGTCGCCAACGGCAGCAGCAGCGGGTCCGCGTACGGCGCGAACCGGCGCAGCACCAGGTGCGCGACCAGGGCGAGCACGCCCATGCCGAGCCCGTAGGCGAGCATTCCGGAGGGCAGCTTGCCGTCCATCGCCAGGCCCACGTTGGCGTACGCCAGCATCGGCACCACCACCGCGAAGGCCAGCAGCACCAGCTCGGTGTTGCGGCGGTTGGGGGCGCCCTGGGGCGTGATGGTGGTGTTCTCCCGACGCCTTCGGCGCGGTTCCTCACCACCGGTCTGACTACTGCTCAGGTCAAAGGTGCTCAACGGAAGGCCGCTCCCCGACGGCGGTGGGACCAGCTGGAGGTCGGTGTCGCTACTGGGTCGGGCAGGAGGAGGCCAGCTTCTGTTCCTGCTCGTTCAGGGTCGGTGCGGTGCCGGGCGGCGTGGCCGCCACCTTCTTGCAGACGGCCACCTGCTCGCCCAGCTGCTTCACCTGGTCCTCGGCGTCGGTCAGGCTGGTGGCCTGGATGGTCTTGGTCAGCTGGGTCCGCTGGTAGGCGGGCAGGAACTTCAGCTCGACCTCGCTGTGCTGACGGTAGACCGAGGAGAGGTCGAGGCCGGCCAGGTTCTGGTTGATGCCCCGGTAGACCGAGACCGAGTCGCCGTCCGCGCCGACGTAGTACTGGCCCTGGGTCCAGCGCCAGCCGAAGTACCCGGCGCCGCTGAGCAGCCCGAGCAGCACCAGCAGGGCGAGCGAGAGCTTGAGCCAGCGGCGCTTGCGGCGCGGCTCCTCCTCGTACTCGTCGTAGTCCTGCTGCGCGGGGTAGCCCTCGGCGGGGCCGAAGCCGGGCTGGTAGCCGTCGGCCGGGCCGAAGGCGCCCTGCGGGGCGGCCGGCCGGCCCAGACCGGCCGCGCGGCCGGCCGGGGTGTTCAGGATCGCCTGGTCGGTGGCGCCCGGCGGGGTGTCGGCCACCGCGCCCACCACCACCGGGACGTCGGCCAGGCCGCCGCTGAGCAGGTCGGTGGCGCCGACATCGAGCACGTCCGCCACCACGCAGGTGATGTTGTCCGGGCCGCCGCCGCGCAGTGCCAGCTGGATCAGCTCCTGGACGGTCTGCTCGGGGGAGTAGAAACTCCCGAGCGTCTCCTCCAGGGTCTGGTGGCTGACCGGGCCTGACAGGCCGTCGGAACAGATCAGGTAGCGGTCGCCGGCCCGGACCTCACGGATCGACAGGTCGGGCTCGACCTGGCCGCGGCCGTCCAGCGCGCGCATCAGCAGGGAGCGCTGCGGGTGGGTCTCGGCCTCCTCCGGGGTGATCCGGCCCTCGTCCACCAGCCGCTGCACCCAGGTGTGGTCCTGGGTGATCTGGCTGAGCGAACCGTCCCGCAGCAGGTACGCGCGGGAGTCGCCGATGTGCACCAGGCCCATCCGCTGACCGGTCCACAGCATCGCGGTCAGGGTGCAGCCCATGCCCTCGAGCTGCGGGTCCTCGTCGACCATCTGACGCAGCCGCTCGTTGGCGCCGTGCACCGCGTCGTTGAGCAGGGTGAGCAGGTCGGCGCCGGGTACGTCCTCGTCCAGCCGGACGATCGAACCGAGCACCTCGGAGGAGGCGACCTCACCGGCCGCCGCCCCGCCCATGCCGTCGGCCACCGCCAACAGCCGCGGGCCGGCATAGCCGGAGTCCTCGTTCCCCTCCCGGATCAGCCCCTTGTGGGATCCGGCGGCGAAGCGCAGCACGAGACTCATGCGGTCCGAGCCCTCCTTCGGGTGGACGGTGTGCTGTCCCTCATGCGCCGCTACTTCCGCAGTTCGATGACGGTCCTGCCGATTCGGATCGGCATGCCAGGCTGGAGCGGCGTCGGCGTGGTGAGCCGCTGCCGGTCCAGATAGGTGCCGTTGGTGGAGCCTAGATCCTCGACCGTCCACTGCCCAGTCTGATCCGGGTAGATCCTGGCATGACGGGAGGACGCGTAGTCGTCGTCGAGCACGATCGTGGAGTCATGGGCCCGGCCCAGCGTGATGGTCTGGCCCTGCAGAGCCACCGTGGTGCCCGCCAACGAGCCCTGGACGACCACGAGTTGGGTCGGCCCGCCACGGCGGCGACCGCCCTGGGTGGGCGGCCCGGAAGCCTGCTGAGGCGGCCTGGCCGGCCCACCGGGGCCTGCTCCGGCAGCCGCCGGGGCGGCCGCGCGGCGGGCGGTGCGCTGGTTCACCTTGGTGCCGAACAGGTCACTGCGGATCACCTGCACGGCCACGATGACGAAAAGCCACAAGACGGCCAGGAACCCCAGCCGCATGACCGTCAAGGTCAGTTCTGACATAACCGCCCGCTCTACCCTTCGACCTGTCGGTAGACGATGGTGGTGCTGCCCAGGACGATCCGTGAGCCGTCGCGGAGCGTAGCGCGCTGGGTGTGCTGTCCGTCCACCACGATGCCGTTGGTCGAGCCGAGGTCCAGCACCATCGCGGGCGTTCCCGGGCGGATCTCGGCGTGCTTGCGGGAGACCCCGGGGTCGTCGATCCGCACGTCGGCCTCGGTGGAGCGGCCGAGCACGCAGGCGTTCCCGGTGATCTGGTGCCGCTGCCCGTTGACCTCGATCCAGCGCCGGGTGGCGGCGCCGGTGTGGCCCGCCCCGGGGAACGGGCGGACATTGCCGCCCGGCTGAGGGGGCGTCGGAGGCATCGAGGGGGGTGCGGCGGGCGGCGGCGGCGCGCCGTACGGAGCCGCGCCCTGCTGCTGCCACGGTGCGCCGGGGGCCGGCGGCGTCGGCGGACGCCCGTACCCGGGCGGAGCGCCGGGGCCGGCGGCGGGCGGAGCCGGCGCCGCGGGCGGCTGCTCGGCGGCCAGCGTGCGGCTGCGCACCCGGTAGAGCCCGGTGTCCAGGTCGTCGGCCTTCTCCAGGCTGACCTGGAGCGGTCCCATGAAGCTGTACCGCTGTGCCTCGGCGTACTCGCGCACCATCCCGGCCAGCTCGGTGCCGAGCTGGCCCGAGTAGGGGCTGAGCCGCTCGTGGTCGTGCGGGCTGAGCTCGACGATGAAGTCGTTCGGCACCACGGTGCGGTCGCGGTTCCAGATGGTGGCGTTGTTGTCGCACTCGCGCTGGAGCGCACCCGCGATCTCCACGGGTTGGACCTCGGACTTGAACACCTTGGCGAAGGTGCCGTTCACGAGGCCTTCGAGTCGCTGCTCGAACTTCTTCAGTACTCCCACTGGGGCACCCCCTTCCTAGGGCGTTCGATCCGGCCGCTGTTCGGGTCCGCCAGCGGTACTTCCGTGCTGATCGTATCCACGCCGGGGCCATCCGTACGGTTCCCCGGGTACGGCGGGCCGCAAGCCAGGGCTACCCGGGGCGCCCCGGGCTCACCCCTCGCTCACCCGTTCGCCTGCACCCGACCGGCCGCTGGCTGGGGTGCTCCGCCGACTGCCGTGCTCCGGTTGCGGACTGCCGCGGGAAGGGATTCGTAGCTCACCCGCAGGTCGTGCTAATGTTTTCCACGTCGGAAGGGGCAGCCGCAAGGCAGCCGGACGGAAGGCCAGCGAGACTCAGGTCGAGCCAGTCGGAAGAACTTACGGCGACACCCATGCGCGGGTGGCGGAATAGGCAGACGCGCTGGATTCAGGTTCCAGTGCCCGAAAGGGCGTGGGGGTTCAACTCCCCCCTCGCGCACCAGCAAAGGGTGCCTCTCGAAAGAGAGGCACCCTTTCTTGTTTGGTCCCGGCCGCGGCTCGGCTGCGGCCCGGCCGCCGGGAGTTCACCGGCCGGCCATGAGTTTTCGGCGTGAAACCCCTCAGGGTTCTCCCAGATCGCGGTGGCATCCTGCTGACTCCCGCTCTCTGGAGTTGCCCATGCCCGCTGCTGTCCTGGCCGGCCGTGCTGCGCGGCGCCTGGTGCGCCGACTGTGCCGCCTGCCCGTCCGGGTCGTCGCAGGGCCGGAGCCGGAGCAGGCGCCCGATCCGGTCCGGACGACGGAGATGCGGCTGCTCGGCCTGCACCCCGGGCTGGTCCGGCACGGTGACCGGTTGGCCGGGATCCGGGACGATCTGCTCTCCTGGCAGGCCCGCGACGCAGGGCTGGCCGAGGTGGCCGAGGTGCTCGACGGGGCGGGGATCAGGTACGCCCTGGTGCCCGACCCGGGCTACCGGCACCGGCTGGCGATCCGGCCGGGCGACCGCAGGGCCGTCCTGGACGCCTTCGCCGAAGCCTGCGCCGATCAGCCGGTGTACTTCGAACTGCTCGGCCATGGCAAGGAGTTGGGGCTGACACTGGCTGACGGTCTGTTGGCGGCGGTGGCGGCCACCGAGGCGGTCAGGGCCGATCCGGAGCCAGGGCAGCAGGAGGAGCCGGGGGAGTCGGGGGAGCCGGAGATCGAACGGGTCAAGGGTCTGCGGGTGTTCCGCCCCACCGTGACCACCGGCCGGACCCTCTACTACGGCGCCGACCACGGCTGCGACCTGGAGTTCTGGGACGCGGACGCCGAGGGCTCCGGCGCGGTCGCCGCGATCGCCGAGACGCCGTACGGCTGGTGGCTGCCGTCGATGGAGACCTCGGGACCGGTGCGGATCGCGGGCCGCGACATCCCGGTGCTGGGGTTGCTGGCCGGTACCTTCCCGAAGGACATCGACTTCCCGGTCGACGCCGTGATCACCTGGGTGGACGACAGCGGCCCGGGATGGTGCCGCCGCCGGGCCGCGGCGCTGGCCACGGCCGGCCCGGAACTGCGGCTGGACGCCGCCGATCACCGGTACCGCAACCGCGACGAACTCCGGTACTGCCTACGGTCGATCGCCGCCTACGCACCCTGGGTGCGGCGGATCTTCCTGGTCACCGACGACCAGGTGCCGCCCTGGCTCGACACCGCCCACCCCGGGCTCACCGTGGTGCCGCACCGGGAGCTGTTCGCCGACCCGGCGGTGCTGCCGGTCTTCAACTCGCACGCCATCGAGACGCAGCTGCACCGGATACCGGGCCTGGCCGAGCACTTCCTCTACTTCAACGACGATCTCTTCCTCGGCCGCCCGGTCCAGCCGCACTCCTTCTTCCTGGGCAGCGGCCTGCCCCGGATCGTCCGGAACAGCAGGACAGTGCCGCCCGGTGAGCGCACCGAGGGCGACAGCGTCTACACGGCGGCGCAGAAGAACGCCCGGGCCGCGGTGTTCCGGAGTGCCGCCGACCTGCCCCCGGTCACCCTGGCGCTGTACGCCGCGCACGCCACCGGGCAGGCGGTGGACGCCCGGCTGGAGCACTTCTACGCGGTGACCGACCGGGCCGAGCAGCTGGGGCGGTTGGCGGACCTGCTGGCGTCCCGCTGGGCGGACACCTTCTGCCTGGCGGACGGGGACGGGCCGGAGCTCCCGGCGGAGGAGCAGAGCCGGGTGCTGGCCGAGTTCCTGCGCGACTACTACCCGGTGGCCTCGCCGTACGAGCTGTCGCCGCCGTGATCCGCGGCTGACCCCTACGCGCTACTCCCCCGAGGCCGGCAGCTCGGCCCGGACCACGAAGCCGCCCTCCGGGGTGGGCGCCGCGACCAGGCTGCCGCCGAGCAGAACGGCCCGCTCGCGCAGCCCGACCAGGCCGTGGCCGCCGCCGGGCAGGGCCGCCGCGGTGTCCGGCGGCCGGGTCGGTGGGCCGTTCCTGACCTCGACCAGCAGCCGGGTGCCCCGGGTGGTGAGCCGGACCTCCACGGCTGCGCCCGGCGCGTGCTTGCTGATGTTGGTGAGCGCCTCCTGGACGGTCCGGAAGGCGGCCCGCTCGACCGCCTCCGGCCAGGGCCGGTCCCCGGTCGCCAGGCTGCTGGTGACGGTCAGTCCGCTGTTGTCGATCAGCCGGGGCAGGTCGGCCAGCCGGGGCTGCGGGGCGAGCGGATCGGTGCCCCGTACGCCGGCCGCGCGCAGCACCCCGACCATCTGCCGCAGCTCCTCCAGGGTGCGCACCGACAGCTCCCTGATGGTCCGTGCGGTGGCCTGCGCGGCCGGGTCGGCGGTGCTCACCTGGAGCGCCCCGGCCTGAATGCTGATCAGACTGACCTGGTGCGAGACCACGTCGTGCATCTCCCGGGCCAGCCGGGCCCGCTCGGTGCTCAGCACCCGGTCGGCGAGCAGCCGGTTCTCCCGCTGCCGGCCCTCGGTCAGTTCGTCCAGCCGGGCGGCCAGTTCGGTCCTGGTCCGGGCCAGCAGGCCGATCGCGGCCGGCGCGGCGCCCAGCATCACGCACTGGATGGCGTACAGCGCGTTGTCCCGGTCGAGCGCCAGCGGGTGGTCCTCCAGCGGCCAGTGGAAGAACTCGACCAGCGCGAAGACGCTGGCGCTGAGCGTGGTGATCCGCAGCCCGGGCCGGTACGCGGCGACCGAGTAGACCGCGGTGACCGGGGCGATCCAGATGTAGTTCACGAAGGTGCCGGGCAGCACCAGCAGCAGGGTGAGCAGCGGGCAGCGGCGGCGCAGCAGCAGCGCCACGGTGGCAAGCCCGGAGAGCGCCAGCTCCCACCAGGAGGAGTCCTTGGCGACCAGCGCGGCGTCCATCGCGGACAGCAGCACCGGCAGCAGCAGCATCAGCCAGGGCGCGGTCAGCCGGGCCCTGGTGGCTGATCTCATGCGCCCGGCTCGGGCGGGGTACGGACCAGCCCGGCGCGGTTGGCCAGCACGGCGGCCTGCACTCGGTTGGCGGCGCCGAGCTTCCCGAGGATGGCGCTGATGTGGTCCTTGACGGTGCCGGTGCCGAGGAACAGCCGGTCGGCGATCTCGGCGTTCGACAGTCCCTCGCCGAGCAGCGCCAGGACGTCCAGCTCACGTCCCGTCAGGACGCGGGTCAGCGCCGCCGCCTCGGCGTCCGGGCCGCCGCCGTCGACGTAGCCGCTTATCACCGTGCGGGTCACGGTCGGCGAGAGCACGCTGCCACCGGCCGCGAGTACCCGGACGGCGTGCACCAGTTGCTCGGGGGCGGTGTCCTTGAGCATGAAGCCGGCCGCCCCGGCGCGCAGCGCGGTGCCGATGTACTCGTCGGTGTCGAAGGTGGTCAGCATGGCCACCGCCGGGGGGTGCGGCAGGGCGCGCAGCCGGCGCAGCACCGAGATGCCGTCCAGGTCGGGCATCCGGATGTCGAGCAGCACCACGTGCGGGCGAAGCTGGGTGACCTTCTCCTCCGCCAGTGCACCCGAACAGTCGCCCACCACCTCCAGATCGGGGGCCGATCCGACGATCAGGCCCAGGCCGGAGCGGACCAGGATCTCGTCGTCCACGATCAGGACGCGGATCGCCGTCATGGTCTCTCCCTCGGGGTGGTGGGGGTGGTGGTGCTCCGAGCCTAGGGGCAGGTCGGAACCGGTGTGACGGCGGCCGGTGGGAGATCACCCCCGCCGTTCGGCGGGGTACGGAATCCGCTACCGGGTTCACGTAATTCTCATCTGCCGTGAGCAACCATGGAATGCGGTGT
Source organism: Kitasatospora sp. Root107 (assembly GCF_001424875.1). GTDB lineage: Bacteria > Actinomycetota > Actinomycetes > Streptomycetales > Streptomycetaceae > Kitasatospora. The sequence goes on from NZ_LMCT01000003.1 coordinate 80,571, forward strand.
AACCGCCCGTAGGTGATCTCGTGCGGATGCGCCCTCACAACTGATCGTTTGGAATTGAGCTGTGTCCTCCACCGTGAAGCCGGAGCCTCCGACCACCACCCATGGCGAGCGCCCCGGCGCCGCCGCCCGTCTGCTCTCCCGCTGGCAGCCCAGGGCTGCCAGGGCGACCGTCTGGTATCTGCGTCTGCTGGCCCTGCTGAATCTGGTGGCGGTGCTCGCCGTCCCGTTCCGGGACCAGGTGCAGACGCACAACGAGGGCGAGTACTTCACCCCGTACCTGATGACCGCCGGGCTGACCTCGGCGGTGCTGTCGCTGCTGCTGGCGGTGGCGATGCGGCGGCGCAAGCGGGCCGCGTGGATCTTCAACACGGTGGTCTCCGGGCTGTTCTTCCTGCTCTACCTGACCGCGATGGTGTGGACGGACGACGGGGTCCGGTTCAACCACCACCCGTTCAACTACTTCTCCACGGTGCTCACCGGGCTGTTCTTCCTGGCCCTGCTGGTCGGGCGCAAGGAGTTCACCTCCAAGGGCGACCGCTCCAACCCGAGGGCGGCGGTGGCGGCCTTCGTCGGCGGCTTGCTGCTGGGTGGCGGGATCGGCGCGCTGCTGGTCGGGATGACCAACACGGTGGCCGGGGCCGGCTTCGGTGACCGGTTCGGCTACTCGATCGCCCGGATGATCACCGTCCAGCCGACCGAGCACGCCTCCAGCGTGATCTCCGTCCCCACTTGGGTGAACGGGTCGATCAACCTGATGAGCGCGGTGCTCTTCCTGCTGGTGATGTACGTGGCGTTCCGCTCGCCGCGCGGTCAGGAGCTGCTGACCCCTGCGGACGAGCTGCAGCTGCGCGGTCTGCTGGAGAAGCAGGGCGAGCGCGACTCGCTCGGCTACTTCGCGCTGCGCCGGGACAAGGCGGTGATCTTCTCGCCGAGCGGCAAGGCCGCCGTCGCCTACCGGGTGCTCGGCGGTGTCTCGCTGGCCTCGGGCGATCCGATCGGCGACTCGGAGGCCTGGCCGGGCGCGATCGACGCCTGGCTGGCCGAGGCCCGCGAGCACGCCTGGGTCCCCGCCGTGATGGGCGCCTCCGAGGACGCCGGAGTGATCTACGCCCGGCACGGCCTGGACGCCCTCGAGCTGGGCGACGAGGCGATCGTCGAGCTGGACGAGTTCTCGCTGGACGGCCGCGCGATGCGGGTGGTCCGTCAGGCGTACAACCGGGTCAAGCGCGCCGGGTACACCGTCCGGGTCCGGCGGCACGAGGACATCCCCGAGGCCGAGATGGCCGAGCTGGTCCACAAGGCCGACCACTGGCGTGACGGCGCCACCGAGCGCGGCTTCTCGATGGCGCTCGGCCGCCTCGGCGACCCCGACGACGGCCGCTGCGTGATGCTCGAGTGCCACGACGGCGACGGCGAACTGCGCGCCCTGCTCAGCTTCGTCCCCTGGGGCGCGAACGGCCTCTCGCTCGACCTGATGCGCCGTGAGCGCGACACCGAGAACGGCCTGATGGAGTTCATGGTGATCGAACTCCTCCAGCGGGCCAAGGAGGTCGACCTCGAACGGGTTTCGCTGAACTTCGCGATGTTCCGCTCGGTGTTCGAGCGCGGATCGAAGCTCGGCGCCGGGCCGGTGCTGCGGCTGTGGCGCTCCGTCCTCGGCTTCTTCTCCCGCTGGTGGCAGATCGAGTCCCTCTATCGGGCGAACGCCAAGTACCGCCCGATCTGGGAACCCCGTTATCTGCTCTTCGAGAAGAGCAGCGAGATTCCCCGGATCGGCATCGCCAGCGCCCGCGCCGAGGGGTTCATCACCGCCCCCAGTCTTCCCGCCCTGTTCCGCCGCCGGCACGCCCGGCCCACCGCCGATTCGGCGGCTGCGGCCGGCCTGCCGGTCCCGGAACGCGGCGGGGAGGGATAGTCCTCCGCCGGGGGGCGGAGGACTTCCCGCCGCTACCAGCCGACCGGGGGAGACATTTCGGTTTCTGTCCCCCTGGAGGATGACCTGACTTCGACTCAGGAGCTGATGCGGCCCGTTTATCGGATACCTAGTGTTGATGTAGGACACCACGCATTAATGGGTGTGCGGGAAATGTAGGAGTGAGAACGGGGAAAACAGTGGTTCAGCAGGGGTTGCTCAGGCGGGCCGCAGTGGCCGAGTGGGGTGTGCTGTTCTCGACCGTCAGGTCGGAGATCGCGCGCAAGCGGTTCGCCGCCGTCCCACTGGCCACCACCGCCACGCTGCTGGTGCTGCTGTTCAGCATCGTCCAGCACCTGCCCGGCGGGGAGCGCTTCGTCACCCACGTGGGCGTGGTCAAGGCCGGTCTCCCGCTGGACGTCTCGCTGCTGCGCACCCCGCTCTCGCTGTACGTCCCCGCGCTCGACCTGCCGGTCTGGGGCGCGCTGGTGCAGGTCTTCCTGGTGTTCGGCCTCGCCGAGCTGGTGCTCGGCCGACGGCTGACCCTGGTGGTGGCCTACGTCTGCACGCTGGCCGGCACGCTGTTCGCCCGGATCGGCGTGGCGATCGGCCCGGACCACCTGTTCGGCTTCCCCGCCGCGGTGGCCCACGTCCGGGACACCGGCCCGTCCGCCGCCGTGGTCGCACTGGCGATCGTGGTGGCGATCCGCTGCCGGGCCTGGTGGACGGCCGGGCTGGTTGCTGCGGTGATGGTCGGTGAGGCGGTCGTGCTGCCCAACCTGGCCGGGCTCGAGCACGTGGTGGCGCTGCTCGCGGCGGTGCTGCTCGCGGCCTCGGTCGAGGTGTTCGGCGACTTCTGGCCCCGGGTGCTGGCCGGGGTCGGCGCCGCCACCCTGGTCGCCACCGAGGCCCGGCGCCGCCGGACCGCGGCGGCGACCGCCGCGGTCCGGGTGTGACGGCCTTCTGACGTCCGGTCAGCTCTGGTCGGCCGGCCCCGTTCAGTGCCTCGGCAGTGCCAGCTCGAACCAGACCACCTTGCCGACCGCCTTCCGGGCGGTGCCCCACTTCTCGGCCAGCTTGCTCACCAGGTTGAGGCCCCGGCCGTTCTCGTCCAGCTCCTCGGACGGCTCCAGCGACGGCAGGTTGTGGTTGTCGTCGCTGACCTCGACCAGCAGCTTGTCCACCCGGATCAGCTGGAGCTGGACGTGGTCCCTGGCCACCCGTACCGCGTTCGTCACCAGCTCGCTGACCAGCAGCTCGACGGTGTCGCTGAGCGCGGTCAGCTGCCAGGTGGCCAGCTGCTCGCGGACCAGCTGCCTGGCCCGGCGGACCTCGGTCTCGTCCACCGCCAGCTCCCAGGTCTGCACGTCGGTCGGGGCGACGCCGTCGAAGCGGGCCACCAGCAGGGCGATGTCGTCCTGCCGGTCCTCCGAGTGCAGCCGCTCCAGCACCACGTCGCAGGCCTCCTCCGGGCTCTGCTTCGGGTCGATCAGGTTGCCGCAGAGAGCAGCGAGGCCGGCTCCTATGTCGCCGCCCCTGACCTCCACCAGGCCGTCGGTGCAGAGCACCAGCATCGAGCCGTCCGAGACGTCGATCTTCTTCGAGACGAACGGCACCCCGCCGACCCCGATCGGAGCGCCGGACGGGATCTCCAGCAGCTCGCCGGTGCCGTCCGGGTGCACCAGCACCGGTGGCACGTGACCGGCGCTGGCCAGCTCGCAGGTCCGGTTGATCGGGTCGTAGACCGCGTACAGGCAGGTGGCCAGGTGGTCGTCGCCGAGCTTGTGGGCCAGATTGTCCAGGTGGCGGAGCAGCTGGCCCGGCGGCAGGTCGAGTGCGGCCAGGGTCTGCATCGCGGTGCGGAACCGGCCCATCGCGGCGGCCGAGAGCAGACCGTGGCCCATCACGTCGCCGACCACCAGGGCGACCCGGCTGCCAGGCAGCTGGATGGCGTCGAACCAGTCGCCGCCGACCTCGGCCTTCTGGTCGCCGGGCAGGTAGCGGTGGGCGATCTGCACGCCGGGGATCTTCGGCGGGCGGGTCGGGATCATCGAGCGCTGCAGGATGGTGGCGGTCTTCGCCTCCATCCGGTGCAGCCGGGCGTTGTCCAGCGAGAGTGCGGCCCGGGCGGCCAGCTCGCGCAGGGTGGCCGCGTCGGCGTGGTCGAACGGCGCCCGATCGGGCAGCCGGAGCAGCTTGAGGATGCCGAGCACGGTGCCCCGGGCGGACAGCGGCAGCACCAGCATCGAACGGCCCATCACCACCGGCACCAGCTCAGGACCGCCGAGCGAGGCGGCGTAGTCCACCGCGACGTCCGGGTTGATCACCGGGACCAGCACCGGCTGGTTCTCCTGCAGGGCCAGGCCCGGCGGGGTGGAGCGCGGCATCGCCAGCAGCGCGCCCTCCTCCAGGACGTGCTCCCACTGGCCCACGGTGGCGTTGAAGGCCCGGGCCACCCGGCGCAGCATGGTGCTGTCGGAGGGCCGGCTGGTCGGCAGCACCGAGTCCGAGATCAGGCCGTCCCGCAGGTCGACGCAGGCGAAGTCGGCGATGCTCGGGACCAGCACCTCGCACAGCTCGCGCGCGGTGGTGTCCAGGTCCAGCGTGGTGCCGACCCGGTTGCCGACCTCGCTCAGCAGGGCGAGCTGCTCGCTCGCCGGACTGCTGGTCAGTACCTCGACGGCGGGCGGGTCAGCGGTGGTCGAGTCGGCGGCGGGCGAGTCGGCGGTGGGCTGCGGCGGGACGGGCTGGTGGACCCACCCGCCGCTGCCGTTGATCCTGGTGCGGTCGGCTGCTGACTCGATGGCGGGGCCTCCCGGGGTAGGTCCGGTGGACGTGCTGGAGCTCGCGTCACGCGGGGCGGGGACCGATCCGGCGCCGTTGGCCAGCACCTGGAGCGAGCCGTTGGAGGACGGGCGCAGCGGCTCGGCCGGGCGCCGCCCGGCCCGCGGCTGGGCGGCCCGCTGCTGTGCGGTCGGGTACCGGCGGCCCAGGCCGGTGGCGGCGGCCCTGGCGGTGCCGGTCGGCTCGTACGGCTGCACCGGGAGCCGGGTGGTGGCGTCCACCCAGAGGGCCGGCAGGCCGGCCGTCCGGAGCTGGCCGAGCAGACGGTGCCTGCGCTCCTCCGAGCAGGTGGGCAGCAGGGCGGCCAGCGGCCCGGTGTCGCCCTGCCCGGCCGGGGTGAGGTCGGGGCGGAGCCGGTGCAGGCCGCCGACCGGGCCGGCGGAGGGGGTGAACGGGAACTGCCGGCTGCCGAGCGCGATCCGGGGCCCGCCGGCCCGCAGCGGCCGGGCGTCGGCGGCCAGCGCCAGCAGGCCGCGACCGGTGGGCTCGGTCAGCGGGTAGGCCCACCAGAACACGTCGCGCAGCCGCTCCTCGCGGTCCACCACGGCCATCGCCCCGGCCCACGGGGCATTCCCGGTCTGGGTCAGGTCGTCCAGGGTGTCCAGTGCGTCGCACCTGCGGGCGGCGCCGGCCGCCCGGTGGGCGATCTCGGGCCGAGGCTCGACGGCGGGCAGCAGCCCGGAGGCCGTCCGCCCGAAGGCCACCTCGGCCCGGTGGCCGAAAAGCTCCTCGGCGGCCCGGCTCCAGTACGTGATCCGGCCGTCCGGATCGATCAGCACAACGGCCAACCGCACCAGGGCGGCAACTGACGGCTGGTCGGCCGACGGTGGGAAATCTGGCTGGTCCACCATGAATTGGGTCTGCTCCCGCCTGGCCGCCGCTTCCTGTCTCTCCGGTCCCTGCTGCACCCTCCAGCGAAGCACGGTGAAGGGCGGCACTGAAAGCGAAACGGGGAGATTCGTAAGTATCAGTTGCGTGTCACCCTCCGTGCGCCCCGTTGTACCACCGGTTCACCCGGCGGCGCCCGGGTAGGGTGACAGGCCGTATCCCCCGGACGGAGGCACAGCAGGTGAGCGCGGAGAGCAGCAGCCCCGTCCAGTGGGCGGATCAGGAGCGGTGGCAGCTCGAGGAACGGGTGGCGGCGACCGAGCTGGCCTGGTTGACGCTGGAGGTGGACGTCGAGACCCTGCGGGTCGAGATCGACAACTTCGCGCTGATCCACCATCAGCTGCTCGGCCCGCTGTACGCGCGGCTGGACGAGCTGGACGCACTGGTCGCGGAGACCGTGGCGGCCCGTACAGGTGCCACCGAGGACCTTCGCCGGGCGGCCGAGGCCAGGCAGCGGGTGGACGAACTTCCCGACCTGGACGCGCTCTTCGACAGCCTGCCGACCGAGCCCGCCGCCGAGCCCGAGCCGCCCCGCCGGGTCCGCCCCGGCAAGGACGCGCAGCGGCTCTACCGCGAGCTGGCCCGCCGGGCGCACCCGGACCTGACCACGGAACCGGCCGAGCAGGAGCGCCGGGTGGCCTTCATCGCCCGGGTCAACGAGGCGTACGCGCACGGCGACGCCAAGGCGCTGGCCGAGCTGACCGAGGAGTGGTCCACCGCGCCGGAGGCCGCCCCGGCTCCGGAGGCGCCCGACCGGCCGGACTGGCTGCGGCAGCGGCTGGAGTGGCTGACCGGGAAGATCGGCCGGCTGGCCACCGAGCAGGTCCGGCTGGAGAACACCCCGATGGGCGAGCTGCTGCGGCTCGCCCCGCAGGAGCCCGACCGGCTGCTGGAGGAGCTGGCCGACCAGCTGCTCGGCCAGGCCGCGGCCAAGCAGGCCGAACTGGACCGGCTGCTGGCCGGGCCGGGCGACAATGGTGTTGACCGCCAACGGACACAGGAGACCCAGACGATGTTCGCCCAGCAGCTCCCCACCACCGACGCCGCGTCGGTGCCCACCGAAGCCCCGCTGCTCGACGTCCGTGAGCAGGACGAGTGGGACGCCGGGCACGTGGACGGCGCCCTGCACATCCCGATCGGCGAGGTGGTCGCCCGGATCGAGGAGCTGCCGGACGCGAAGTTGTACGTGCTCTGCCGGGTCGGCGGCCGGTCCGCCCAGGTGGTGCAGTACCTGGTCGCCCAAGGCCGCGAGGCGGTCAACGTGGACGGCGGGATGTTCGCCTGGGAGGCGGCCGGCCGCCCGATGGTGAGCAGCGACGGCCGGGACGCCTTCGTTCTCTAGTAGGTCAGGTCCTCGTAGGGCAGGATGACCGGGCACACCGCAGCCCGAGGGGAGATCCGGCCGTGCGTACCTGGTCCACCCCAGCGCTGGTGGTGCTCTGTGCCACCGGGGCGGTGCTGCTCGGCGGCACCGCCCTGTTCCTGGCCGCGCTGTTCCTGCACTCGGCTCCGTCCAACGCGCTGTCCCAGCAGTACCGCACCGAGCTGGACGCGGTGATCTACCCGGAGTTCGAGCAGAACTGGCGGCTGTTCGCGCCCAACCCGCTGCAGCAGAACGTGACGGTGGACGCCCGGCTGCAGACCATCGCCGCCGACGGCACGGTGACCACCCAGGAGTGGGCCGGGCTGACGGCGGGTGACATCGCGGCGGTCCGGGGCAACCCGGCGCCCAGCCACGTGGACCAGAACCTGCTGCGCCGGGCCTGGGACTTCTACGACGCCACCCACCCGGCACAGGGGAACACCGGCCCCCGGGCCGGTCTGGCCGAGCAGTACCTGAAGCGGATCGCGCTCCAGCGGCTCGGCCCGGCCGCCGGGGGAGTGCGGCTGTTCCAGGTCCAACTACGGGTCGGGACAGCCGAGTTGGCCCCGCCCGAGTGGAGCAGGGAGCAGGTGGACAGCGCGCCGAAGTACCGCGAGCTGCCCTGGTGGCCGGTGGCCGAGGCCGACCTCGGGGGGCTGTGGTGAGCACCCCGCAGCAGGACCCCTCACAACAGGACGTCGAGCAGCCGAGCACCGAGCAGCAGACGGAGCGTCACCTGCTGGGCGCCGTCCCGCGGCAGCGCGTCCGAACAGGCCGGCTCGACCTCAGGGCCCGCCACACGGGCAGGCTGCGCGCCGCCTTCGCCACCTTCACCGGCCGCCCGCTCGCCCCGTACCAGGCGGCGGTGGCCCGGATCGGCTTCGGTCTCGCCTGGGTGGGCTACCTGATCCGGGAGTGGCCCAACCGCCGGGTGCTGTACGGCGACCGCTCGCCCTGGTCGGCGGAGCTGGCCGACCGGCTGCTGGCGGAGAACCACGCCTTCACCGTGCTGCCCTGGTTCCAGGGGCGGCTCTGGTTCGAACTGGTCTACCACCTGGCGATCCTGGCCGCCGTGCTGTTCACGCTCGGCTGGCGGACCAGGGCCAGCGGCGCGGTCTTCCTGGTCACCGTGCTCTCGCTGCAGAACCGGAACGTCTTCGTCGGCGACGGCGGCGACAACGTGATCCACCTGATGGCGGTCTACCTGGTGCTCACCCGCTGTGCCCGGGTCTGGTCGCTGGACGCCAGGCGCGGCCGGGACGGCGGGGCGGTCTGGCTCTGGCTGCTGCTCGGCGCCGTACTGGCGGCCGGTCCGCCGTCCTGGCCCTGGCTGCTCTGGCTGGTGGCCGCACTCTGGTGGTCCGTCAACCGGTGGCGCCCGGACGGCGAGCCGCGCGCGGTGCTGGACGCGCTGGCCACCATGCTGCACAACTGCGCGATGCTGGTGATCGCGGTGCAGGTGGTGCTGATCTACGCCACGGCCGGCTGGTACAAGGTGCAGGGCTCGCGCTGGCAGGACGGCACCGCGCTGCACTATCCGCTGCACCTGGACTACTTCACACCCTGGCCCTGGCTCTCCGGGCTGGTCGGCTCCAGTCTGCTGCTGGTCTTCCTGTTCAGCTACGGCACGGTGATCATCCAGGTCGCCTTCCCGTTCACCCTGTTCAACCGCCGGCTGAAGAACCTGCTGCTGGCCCTGATGATCACCGAGCACCTGGCGATCGCGGTCCTGCTCGGCCTGCCGTTCTTCTCGCTGGCGATGATCGCGGCCGACGCGGTCTTCCTGCCGACCGCCGCCCTGCTGTGGATCGAGCACCGGGTACGGGGTTCCAAGGGCCTGACCGTCTAGGCTGTGCGGTATGTCCTGGTTTACGGCCCTGCGTGACAGCGTGCGCGCCGGGTTGAAGGTGGACCGGACGCTCTCCAACCCCAAGCGCGCGCTGCGCGGAGCCGTCGCAGCCGCGCTGGTGGTCTTCCCCACCCTGGCGCTGGCCGGTCCTGGACCGGCCACCTCCGCCGCGATGGGCGCCTTCATCGCGGGCACCGCGACCTTCCAGCGCAGCTTCCGTCCGCGCGCCTCGCTGGCCCTCGCCGCGGGGATCGGACTGGGCGTCAGCACCTTCTGCGGCTACCTCGCGGTCGGCATCCCCGGCGCCTTCCCGGTGCTGCTCGCGGTCTGGGCCTTCGCCGCCGGGCTGGCCTGGTCGATCGGCCCGACCGGCGGCGTCGTCGCCAGCACCACGGTCTCGGTGATGCTGGTGGTGGTCCAACTGCCCGTCAGCGTGCCCACCGCGCTGGGCCACGGGCTGCTCTGCGCGCTCGGCGGCGGCACCCAGGCGCTGGTGGTCACGCTCTGGCCGATCGAGAGCTGGCGGGCCCAGCGGGACGCCCTCGCCGACACCTATGCCGAACTCGCCCACTACGCCCGCCGGCTACGCCAGGACCCGGTCGCGCACGTCGACCCGGCCCCGTTCATCCTGGCCAGGCAGGCCGCCACGCTGACCCCCTGGCAGGCCAGGCACCGCCCGGGCGAACTCAAGGGGCTGCGCGGCATCGCCGAACGCGTCCGCCCCACCCTGGCCGCGCTCGCCGACCCCAAGGTCGGCGCCCCCGCCGAGGGCCCCGAACGGGACCGGGCCCGCGAGATCCTGGCCGCCGCCGCCGAGGCGATGGACGCGCTGGCCCGGGCGATCCGTACCGGCGACCCGCTCCGACTGCCCAAGTCCACCCCCGCGCTCACCATGGTCGGCCGCGAGTCCAAGGACGCCGAGGACGGCCGCGGCGTGCTCACCGGCGCCGCCCGCCGCTCCGCCCGGCGGCTCACCAGCCTGATCCGCAAGGCCGTCGACACCCTGGACAAGCAGGACCAGGACACCGTCAGCAGCCCGGTGGTCGGCCCCGGCCTGCAGCGACCCTCGCTGTTCCGGCTGCTGCCGGTCGTCGCTCTGGCCGTCCGCCGCCAGCTCCAGCCGCGCTCGGCGGTCTTCCAGCACGCCGTCCGGCTCTCCTGCGTGGTCACCGCCGCCTACCTGGCCGCCAAACTGCTCCACCTGCACCACGGCTACTGGGCCCCGCTGACCGCCGCCATGGTGATGCGGCCCGACTTCGCCCAGACCTACAGCCGGGGCGTGGCCCGGCTGGCCGGCACCGTGGTCGGCGTCGCGGTCAGCACCGCCGTGGTCCAGCTCTTCGACCCCGGCCAGTGGCTCTCCGCCGCACTGGCCGTGGTCTTCATCGGCGGCGCTTTCCTCACCCTCCGTACGGGCTACGCGGTGATGACCGCCTGCGTCTCCAGCTACGTGGTCTTCCTGCTCGGTCTGCAGCCGGGAGACCCGCTGCAGACCGCCGCCGAACGGATCACCCTGACCCTGCTCGGCGGCTCCATCGCCCTGCTCGCCTACGCCCTCTTCCCCACCTGGCAGACCGCCCGCCTGGCCGAGCGGCTGGCTGAGTGGCTGGCCGCCGCCGGACGGTACGCCGCTGCGGTGCTGGTGGTCTTCGGCGACCCGGCCGGAGCGGAGCACCGGGACGTGCGGACCGCCCTGCTGGACTCCAGGGAGGCCCGCTCCGAGCTGCTCCAGGCGATCGAACGGGCCGACGCGGAGCCGGTGCGGCACGACTCGCACCTGCCCGAACTGTCCCGCAAGCAGATCGACCGGGCCCGCGCCGCGATCGGACTGCTCGGCCGTAGCGCCGTCCTGATGGAGGCTCACCTGCCACCCGAGGACGCCGACCCGGTGCCCGGCGCGGCGGAGTTCGCCGAGGAGCTGCGGGACGCCACCGCGATCGCCGCCGCCGCCCTGCTGGTCGGCGACCCGGTCGACCTGACCGGGCTGCGGGCCGCCCACCGGCACTGGGACGACCGGCTGGCCGTGCTGCCCGCCACCGACCGGGTCGAGGTGGCCAGGGCGGGTTCCCGCCTGCTGCTCTCCGCCCTCACCGACCTCGAGAAGGCCACCCGGGCCAGGCGCCCCGTACCCTCGGGGGCGTGAGCAGCAGCATCGGTACCCCGCACGCGGGCGAGCAGTACGACGACGCCTTCGTCCCCTCCGGCACCGACGACCGTGAGATCGGCGTCGGCCCGCACCCCGAACCCTGGCCGGCCGGTCCGCAGTACGACCCCGAGCTGCTCGCCCACGGGGACCGACGCAACGTCACCGACCAGTACCGCTACTGGACCCGGGAGGCGATCGTCGCCGACCTGGACACCCGGCGGCACGGCTTCCACGTCGCGGTGGAGAACTGGCAGCACGACTTCAACATCGGCTCGGTGGTCCGCACCGCCAACGCCTTCCTCACCGCCGAGGTGCACATCGTCGGCCGCCGCCGCTGGAACCGGCGCGGCGCCATGGTCACCGACCGGTACCAGCACGTCCGCCACCACGACTCGGTCGCCACCCTGGCCGCCTTCGCGACCGCCCACGACCTCCCGATCATCGGCATCGACAACCTCCCCGGCGCCGTCCCGATCGAGACCTTCCCACTGCCCGCCCGCTGCATCCTGCTCTTCGGCCAGGAGGGCCCGGGCCTCACCGAGGAGGCCTGGGCCCACGCCACCGCCGTCTGCTCCATCGCCCAGTACGGCTCCACCCGCTCCATCAACGCGGGGGCGGCGGCCGCCATCGCCATGCACAGCTGGATCCGCACCCACGCATAAGGCAGATGCTTAACCATGTGAGAGCAGGGGCTCGGGGAACTGCGACGCCGACCTCGTGCAAGGTCACCGTTGCGTAGGTGGTCAGGCACTTTCGTATGTGACCCGAACGCCAGATCTCCTCGCAGTTCCCCGAGCCCCTGGACCGTAAATGGTGGAGCTCAGCTGAAAAGCAAGCGCCAGGTGTGCGGCCCCGGAAGGCCGTCCGCTTCGCTGCCGGTCCAGCCCTGGGCGGTCTGGAAGTCGGCGACGTTGCGCCGGTCGCTCTCGGACCAGGCCGGTCCAGGACCCTCGGTGTAGTGGCCGGCGAAGCCCTTCTTGACCAGCTGTTCGCCCAGCAGCCTGATGGAGTCGTTCGACTGCCCGGGCCCGAAGCTGTCGGCGCCGGGATAGGCCGGCACCCCACCGGCCGGCGGCGGCGGAGTGACCGCGGCCGGGATGTCCTTGCCCTTGCCGTTGACCAGGTAGTCCCAGGTGTCCTTGCCCGGCAGGCCGTCGGCCTCGGCATCGCGCCACCCCTGCGCGAGCTGGAACGCCTCGGTCGCCCGTCGGTCCGGCTCGCCCCAACTCGGGTCAGGACCCTCGCCGTAGAACCGCCCGGCCCCGCGCTTCACCAGCATCTCGCCGAGCTGCTGCACGTACCGGTTGGACTGGCCGGGCCCGAACTTGTCCGCCCCGGGGAAGCCCTCCGCCACGGGACCGTCCAGGCCCCGGAAGCGGTAGGCGACGTAGGAGCTGGAGTTGCTCCAGTACGCGTACGGCGTGGCCCGCTTGCGGGTGCCCGGCCTGGTCTGTTCGTACGCCAGGTACTGGGTCTGCGTCGCATTGGTCCAGCCGCCGAAGATGACGGTGTGTGAGCCCGCCCCGGGGTTGGCCGGGTTGTTGTAGATCAGTGCGTCGCCGGGCTGGAGCTCGGTGCGGCCGATCCGGGTGGCGAAGTCCGGCAGCGTCCAGGTGGTCTGACTGCTGCCCAGGCCCCAGGCCATCGAGACGAAGCCGGAGCAGTCCTGCCGGTAGCCGTCGGACCAGTAGCTGCTCATGCTGTACGGCACCTGCTGGTCCACCCAGCGCTGGGCCCGGGCCAGGATCTCGGTGCGGGTGGTGGCGGCGCCGACGGAGCGCAGTCGGGGCGCCAGTTCGGCCGACCGGCCGAACAGCGGGCTGACCGCGCCCTGCGGGTTGGATCCTGCGGCGCTGCCGCTGGGCTGCGGGGCGGGCGTGGCGCCGGCTGCTCCGGCGGCCGCACTGCCGCCGAGGACGGTGCCGACTGCGGCGACCAGGACCGCCGCCCGGCGGGCGCCCCGGGCCGAACGGTGGCCGCCGTCGGCCGGACCGGCCCCGTGCATCCGGGCCAGCCGCCGGGCCGAGCAGCCCGCACAGGCACAGCTCTGGTCCGGTTCTATCTCGGTGAACTCGATCAGCACGTCTGACCCTGCCTCTCCTCGGGTGTGCCGGAGGAGATGTGTTCCACCGTGAGCTGTCGGTGTATCAGGAGAAAGGTCACAAATAGGATTTATGCCTGAATGATCGGCGGATTGGCGGGGGAGTACTCGGGCTCGCTCCACGTGAGCGGGCTGGCGTGGGCCAGCTCGACCACCCGCTCGACGGTGAACCACACCGTGCGGTCGGCGTCCGGCTCGGCCCGGCCGGAGACCAGCAGGGCGCCGCCGGTCTCCCAGTCGGGCAGCAGCAGCCCGGCGGCGGGGTTCAGCTCCAGATTCCCCAGGGTCATGAACATGTTGTTGCCCGGGTAGTCGGGCCAGCTCAGCAGCTCGGGGCCGTGGACGGAGAGGAAGCCCGGGTGCCCGCCCCGGTGCGAGGCGTCCACCCGGCCGTCCGGTCCGGCCGTGGCGACGAAGAAGGTGTCGGTGGTGGTCGCCACGAGCTGCTGGACGGTACTGAGCCGGGATCCCGAGCCGAGCAGCTCGGGGGTCGACGGGGTGTCCAGCGGGTGCCGGCGCTGGATGTACTTCGGGCAGTTGGCGTACACCTGCTCGGCGGTGATCAGCAGCCCGCCCCGGCCGTCCGGGACGGAGCGGCCGTTCAGCCGCATCCGCCGCCGTCCCGCCGGATCCAGCGCGATGGTGCCGACCTCGGCCGGGGTCTCCAGCACCGCCGCCAGCGGGTCACCGGGCACCGGACGGGCCGCCACCGCGAGCGTGTTCTCGCCGTCGGCCGCCAGGAACCCGGCGGGCCCGCTGAGCATGCTCGCCCAGACCCGCCCCTCGCGGTCGGTGGCACCCACCACCAGCGTCCGACGGTCACTCAGGAACCGGGCGGCCACGGCCGGGATGACCGCACCGATGCCCCGGCCGACATGCGCCGCCCGGTCCTGCACCCCGGCTCGGGCCTGCACCGCGCGCTCGCCCGGGTGGAAGGTCTCGACAGTCATCGTGGTCCGCCTCCCGATCGCAGTTGGCTTTAGAAGAAGCCGCAGGTCGGAGCAGCCGCGACCGGAGCGGGAGTGCCCTCCAGACCGGCCGGGGCGTAGATCTCCAGCCGGATGCCGTCGGGGTCGGTGAAGAAGATCCCCCCGGAGCCCGCGCCTTCGCCGTGCGGGACGACGCCGTCGTACGCGAACTCGGCGCCCAGCGCGCGCAACCGCGCCTCGGCGGCGCGTACCTCGTCCAGCGACTCGACCTGGAAGGAGAGGTGGTGCAGGCCGGCGGTGCCGGTGTCGAAACGTTCCTTGCTCTGCTGCCAGAGCGTCAGCAGCAGCTTGCCGTCCAGCGCCAGGAAGGCGAAGCGGCGGTCCGCCTCGGTCCCCTCACCGGCCAGTTCCAGGCCGAGAACCTCCCGGTAGAAGGCGATGGAACGGGTGACATCGGTGACGTTGAGCCCGACGTGGCCAGTCTGCATGACAGCTCCCGAAGCGAAGTGGCTAACCTGTACTAGCGATCATAGAGGTTAGATATTCGGGGCGTCAACCATTACTGATGGGCGAACCGGTTAGAAGTAGACTCGGCGTCATGGCAGACCCCCGTGACCCGCGCCCCCTGCTCGGCGAGCCGCTCTCGCTCGACCTGCTGAACACGCGTTGGAACGGCGGAGGTGTCCAGGACCTGCTGGCCAGGCCGGACGGCTACGGGATCTGGCTCTCCTCGGCCGGCCTCGCCGACCGCTGCCCCGCAGATGCCGCCGGCCTGGCCGCCGCCCTGACCACCCGGGACGCCCTGGCCGGCCTGGTCCGGGCCGCCGAGGAGCAGCGCGAACCCGAACTGGACGCGCTGAACCAGGTCCTGGCCCACGGCCGGCTCCGCCACGCCCTCACCCCGGCCGGCCCCACCGAAACCGTCGAGGTCGACTCCCCCGAGTGGCTGGCCGCCTGGCTCGCCGCCGACGACTACCTGTCCCTACTCCGGCAGGGCGCCCACCGCATCAAGGCCTGCGCGCACGAGAGCTGCATCCTGCACTTCTTCGACACCTCGCAGAACGGCCGCCGCCGCTGGTGCTCCATGGCCATCTGCGGCAACCGCGCCAAGGCCGCGCGCCACTACGAAGGCAGGCGCTCAACCACGTGAAACCGGGGGCTCGGGGAACTGCGACGCCGACCTCAGGAGCGTTCAACGTACGTAAATGGTCAGGCACTTTCGCAGTGACCCGAACGCCAGATCTCCTCGCAGTTCCCCAACCAGGCGCCCTGCCTACAGCTCTGCCCCGAGCAGGCGGACCAGCGCCGCCCGGATCTCCGCCCGGCTCGGATCGACACCCGCCCAGGCCGCGTGCCCGTCCGGACGGACCAGAAGCACCGTGTCGCGGAGCTTCCCGTGCGGCGAGGCCGGTGCGGCGGTGACCAGCCGGTCGGCCCAGGGTTCGACCACCGGCTGCTGGTCGTCGTTGGAGACCAGCACGGCCCGGCCGCCCCGGAGCGCCTCGTACAGCCGGGACGGTGCGCCGGGCTCGTCCACGGCGAGCCGCAGGTCGGGAATCCGGCGGCCGACCAGGCGGTGGGAGTCCTTCGGGGCGGGGTACTGGACGGCGATCCCGGAGACCTGACGGGCACCCAACTCGCCCAGCGGGCCGAGCAGGTTGGCCGCCGAGACCAGGGTGGACCGCAGCAGCCTGGTCGGTACCGAGTTGGCCAGCGCCAGCCGGACCAGTGCGCCCGAGCTGCGGACGGCGGCCCGCCCGACCGGGTGACGCTCCGTCTGGTAGGTGTCCAGCAGGGCGTCGGGGGCCCAGCCCCGGACCGCGCCGACCAGCTTCCAGCTCAGGTTGGCGGCGTCCTGCAGCCCGGTGTTCATGCCCTGCCCGCCCGCCGGGGAGTGGCAGTGCGCGGCGTCCCCGGCCAGGAAGACCCGTCCGGAACGGTAGTTGGGCACCTGGCGCTCGTCGCTGTGGAACCGGGACACCCAGCGGGCGTCGTGCAGCCCGTGGTCGACCCCGAAGGCGTCCTGGGTGATCCGGCTGATCTCACCGAGCTCCACCGGTGCGCCGTCCGGGAGTTGGCGGTTCCGGTCCCAGGCGATCACCCGGTACCAGCCGTCGCCGAACGGCACCAGGAAGGCGAAGCCGTTCTCCCCGGCGGCGACCGTGAGCGTCTCGGTGGGCGGGTGCTCCAGCCGGACGTCGGCCAGCAGCACCGAACTCACCACGGACTCCCCGGGGTACGGAATCCCCAGCAGGTCGCGCACCGAGCTGCGCACGCCGTCAGCGCCGACCGCGTAGCCGGCCCGGTAGCTCTCGCCGCTCCTGGTCTCCAGCTCGACGCCCTCGGCGTCCTGCCGCAGCCCGGTCACCTCTGCGCCCCGGACCAGCACCGCCCCGGCCTTCACGGCCCGCTCCTGGAGCAGCCGTTCGACGTTGTACTGCGGGGTGATCAGCACGAACGGGAACCGGCTGGGCAGCTTGCCCAGCTCCACCTTGAGGCTCCCAAACAGCCGCAGGTCTGACAGCGGCGTCCCGGTGGCGATCAGCTCGTCGGCCAGCCCCCGGGCATCCAGCTGCTCCAGGGTCCGGGCGTGCACGGCGAAGGCCCGGGTGAGATTGGACTCGGTGCCGCGCTTCTCCAGCACGGTCACCCGCAGTCCGGCGGTGGCCAGGTCACCGGCCAGCAGGAGCCCGGTCGGGCCCGCGCCGACGATCACCACGTCGGAGGCCAGCTGATTGTCGGACATGCCATCTCCCGTTGATCGGACCAGCGTTCGGCTCGGCTCAGCACCTGAGCCTTCTAAGCTCCCTCTCAGCCTTCCATCATCGCGGGCCCATCAGACACTGTGAATCTCACTGGCATGACAGAGCTCGCACCCCGGGGCACGACCGTGGTCGGCCCGCCCCCTGCCAACGAACGTCCGACCAGGACGAAACTCGTCGAGGTGGTCGTCCCGGTCTACAACGAGGAGCACACGGTCGAGCGGTGTGTCCGCCGACTGCATGCCTACCTGGGAGAGACCTTCCCCTATCCGTACCGGATCACCATCGCGGACAACGCGAGTGTCGACGGCACCTGGGCGGTTGCCACCGCGGTGGCTGCCGAGATCCCCCAGGTCGAGGCAGTTCACCTGGACCTCAAGGGCCGCGGCCGGGCACTGCGTCAGGTCTGGGGCGACAGCGACGCCGACGTGGTGGCGTACATGGACGTCGACCTCTCCACCGGCCTGGAAGCCTTCCTGCCGCTGGTCGCCCCGCTGCTCTCCGGCCACAGCGACCTGGCCATCGGCAGTCGCCTGCACCGGGGTTCGGCGGTGGTCCGGGGAGCAAAGCGGGAGTTCATCTCGCGCGGGTACAACGTGCTGCTGCGGGCCACCATGGCGGCCAAGTTCTCGGACGCCCAGTGCGGGTTCAAGGCGGCCAGGACCGAGGTGGTGCAGCAGTTGCTCGGCTCGGTCGAGGACAACGCCTGGTTCTTCGACACCGAACTGCTGCTGCTGGCCGAACGCACCGGCCTGCGGATCCACGAGGTCCCGGTGGACTGGGTGGACGACCCCGACAGCCGGGTCGACATCGTCCGCACCGTCCTGGACGACCTCAAGGGCATGAGCCGGGTGGCCCGCCGCACCCTGACCGGCGCGGGACGGGTCGACCACCTGCCGACCCGGGTGCAGCAGGCCCAGCTCCCGCCCGGCCTCGGCTGGCAGCTCGCCAGCTTCGCCGTGGTGGGCACCCTGAGCACGCTGGCCTACATGCTGCTGTTCCTGATGAGCCGTCAACTGGTGCCCGCCTTCTGGGCGAACGCCTTCGCCCTGGCCGTCACCGCCGTGGCCAACACCGCCGCCAACCGCCGCTTCACCTTCGGCGTGACCGGGGCCCGGGACGCCCTGAAGCACCAGATCGAGGGCGGTATCGCCTTCCTGATCGGCCTCGCCCTGAGCAGCGGAGCCATCGCCCTGCTCCCCTCGGACGCCTCGCACCCGACCGAACTCGCCACCCTGGTGGGCGCCAACGCCCTGGCCACACTGATCCGCTTCCTACTGCTGCGGGTCTGGGTCTTCAACCCGCGCCGCACACAACGACGCTAGTCCAACCACAACAGGGGCCCGGGGAACGGCGGCGCCAACCTCAGTAGCGTCGCACCTGCGTAATTGGTCAGGCACATTCGCCTTGACCTGCAGATTGTTCCCCGAGCCCCCGGCAGGGTCAGCTCAGCTGTGCCGGCGGACCTCGACCGTACGGAACCGGCTCGCCACGAACGCCCCGTCACAGTAGGCCGCGTTGGCCGCCGGGTTGGCCCCGGTGCCGTGCAGGTCCGAGAAGGCCGCCGTCTGGTTGGCGTACACCCCACCCGTGAGGTTGAGCGAGAGCGAGACCCCGGCGTCCAGGCAGGCGGCCACCAGCGCGGCCTCCACCGCCTCGTCCACGGTGTACCCGGCAGCGGTCATCGCCCCCTGCTCGCGGACCGTCCGACCCAGCAACTCCACGGCCGCCTCGGCGGATTCGACCGCGACCACGAACGAGACCGGACCGAAGCACTCGCCGAGGAACGCCGCCCGGTCGTCCGGCTTGTCCGCGTCCACCTTCACCAGCGCGGGCGTCCGCACGGTCGCGGCCGGGAACTCCGGCGAGGTCACCACCCGTGGCGCCAGCGCCAGTTCGCCGTACTCGCCACCGGCGGCCCGGACGGTGCGGCCGAGCACCCCGGGGTTGACCACGGCGCCGAGGATGGCGGCGGCCCGGGCGTCGTCGGAGAGCAGACCCTCGATCGCGGCGGCCAGGTCGGCCACCACCTCGTCGTACGACTTGCCGCCCTCGTCGGTGCGGACACCGGTGCGGGGGATCAGCAGGTTCTGCGGGGTGGTGCACATCTGGCCGCTGTAGAGCGAGAGCGAGAACGCCAGGTTGGCCAGCATGCCCCGGTAGTTGTCGGTGGAGTCGATCACCACCGAGTTGACCCCGGCCTTCTCGGTGTAGACCTGCGCCTGCTTGGCGTTGGTCTCCAGCCAGTCGCCGAACTGGGTCGAGCCGGTGTAGTCGATCAGCTTCACCTCGGGCCGCACGGCCAGCGTCTGCGCGATGGTGGAGCCCTCGTGCTCGGCGGCCAGGCAGACCAGGTTGGGGTCGAAGCCGGCCTCGGCCAGCACCTCGCGGGCCACCTTGACGGTGAGCGCCAGCGGCAGGGTGGCCCGGGGGTGCGGCTTGACCAGCACCGGGTTTCCGGTGGCCAGCGAGGCGAACAGGCCGGGGTAGCCGTTCCAGGTCGGGAAGGTGTTGCAGCCGATCAGCAGCGCCACGCCGAGCGGTACCGGGACGAACTCCTTGACCATGGTCAGCGGGTCCCGCTTGCCCTGCGGCTTGGTCCAGCTCGCCCGCTCGGGCAGCCGGGTCTGCTCGATGAAGGCGTACGCGACCGCCTCCAGACCCCGGTCCTGCGCGTGCGGGCCACCGGCCTGGAAGGCCATCCCGTACGCCTGCCCGGTGGTGTGCATGACCGCGTGCGCGAACTCGTGCGAGCGGGCGTTGATCCGGGCCAGGATCTCCAGGCAGACCGCCGCGCGGACGGTCGGGCCTGCCGCCGCCCAGCCGGGGCGGGACAGTTCGAGCGCGCCGATCAGCGCCTCGACGTCCGCGTGCGGGTAGCTGACGCCGAGTTCGATGCCGTACGGCGAGGACTCGCCGCTGACCAGCTCACCGTCGGCCGGCTGGCCGTCCAGCGCGAACACGGTGCCGAGCACCGCGTCGAAGGCGGCTTGGCCGTCGGCCTGGCCGGTCTCGCCGTACGCCTTCGGGAACTCCGGGTACGGCGACCAGTAGTCCCGTGCCGTGGTGGCCTCCACCGCGCGGGTGAGGGTGGGCTGGTGACGCTCGATCAGCTCGGCGACGACGGGGTGGCTGGCCGCTGCGGTCATGACGCGCTCCTTTTGGGGCGGACTGGTCACCCCTCAGCGTAACCGAACGATCGGTCGGGTCAATGGGGCAGTTTGTGGGACCGGTGGCGTACGGGCCGGGGGCGGCGGCCATACTCGTTCACATGGCCGAGAACTCCACCCGTACTGCGTACACCGTCGACTCGCTGCTCGCCGTCACGGTCGGGGTATTCAACGAGCGCGGATACGACGGCACCTCGATGGAGGACCTCTCGCGGGCGGCCGGGATCTCCAAGTCCTCGATCTACCACCACGTGCGGGGCAAGGAGGAGCTGCTCAAGCTGGCGGTCGGCCGGGCGCTGGACGCGCTGTTCGGCATCCTGGCCGAGCCCGAGGCGCTGGACGGCCGCTCGGTGGACCGGCTGGAGCACGTGGTCCGCCGCACCACCGAGGTGCTGCTCGCCGAGCTGCCCTACGTCACCCTGCTGCTCCGGGTCCGCGGCAACACCGCGACCGAGCAGTGGGCGCTGGAGCGCCGCCGGGACTTCGATCACCAGGTGGCCGAACTGCTCCGGGCCGCCGTCGCGGCGGGCGAGCTGCGTGCGGACGTCGAACCCCGGCTGGCCACCCGGCTGCTGTTCGGGATGATCAACTCGATCGTGGAGTGGTACCGGCCCGGCAGCAAGCACACCGACGGGGTCGCCGAGGCCGTGGTGCACCTGGCCTTCGACGGCCTGCGGGCCTGACACTGCCGGCTGGCAGACTCCCGGCATGACCGAGATCCCTGCGCACTTCGCCCCACCGATGGCCGAGGACGACCGCGAGCCGCTGCCGCTCACCGGCACCGAACGCGAGCTGCTCACCGCATTCCTGGACTGGCACCGCGAGACCCTCGTCCTCAAGTGCGCCGGCCTCTCCGACGCCGAACTCTCCTCACACCCCGTGCCGCCCTCCGGCCTCAGCCTGCACGGCCTGCTCCGGCACCTGGCCGGGGCGGAGCGCTGGTGGTTCCGGATGCAGTTCGCGGGGGAGGAGGTCCCGATGCTGCACTACTCCGACGAGGACCCGGATCAGGACTTCGAGCGGCTGGACGGCAGTGTCGCCGAAGCGCTCGCCCTCTGGCGTGCCGAGTGTGAGCACTCCCGCCGGATCGTGGCCGCCGCCCCCACGCTGGAGGCCACCGGCACCCACCGCGCCACCGGCAACCCAATCTCGCTCCGCCGCATCCTGATCCACATGCTCGCCGAATACGCCCGCCACAACGGGCATGCCGACCTCATGCGCGAGAGCCTGGACGGCTCGACGGGCTACTGAGACGGATGGCCGAGTGCCTGCCTAAACGGGAGGCACTTGGTCGGTCTCCTCGAAGACCAGCAGGGTCTGGGTCGCGAGCACCTGCGGGATCCCCTGGATCTGCCCCAGCACCAGCTCGCGCAGGGCGTGGTTGTCCGCCGTGTGCACCAGCAGCAGCACGTCGAACTCCCCGCCCACCAGCGCGATGTGCGCAACCCCCGGCAGCGCGAGCAGCTGCTCGCGGACCGTCCGCCAGGAGTTCTGCACGATCTTGAGCGTGATGTACGCCGAGGCCCCCTGCCCGGCCCGTTCGTGGTCTATCCGAGCGGTGAAGCCGCGGATGATGCCGTCCTCGACCATCCGGGCGATCCGGGCGTAGGCGTTGGCACGGGAGACGTGCACCCGCTCGGCGACCGAGCGGATCGAGGCCCGGCCGTCCTGTTGGAGCAGTCGGAGGATCGATCGGTCGACCCGATCCAGCCTGGACGTCTGTTCAGTGGACACGGCCCCCGACCCTCCCGAAATGGACATGCTGTCTTCAATAGACCGCCGTTCGGGCCGATTGTCCACCACCTTGGCGCAGCTGTGGCCAGATTGAACAGACAACCGAACAATCGGTAGGGAGGAGCTGCTCCGGCGACCAGCCATGTCACCCCTCGTGCACCACCGGCACCACCTGCCCCTGCCGCACCCTCCCCCACCCTCTGGAGGTGCCCGAGATGACCGTTCTCGATCATCGACACCTGGCCGCCCCCGTGCCCGGCTGGCGTCCCGACGCCACCGGTCCGCGGACCGATCCCGCCCCGCTGCTCCCCGACGAGTCCCCCTACCGGGTGCTCGGCACCCCGGCCGCCGAGAAGGCGGACCCGGAACTGCTCGCCGAGCTCTACCGCCGACTGGTGGTCGGCCGTCGCTACAACCAGCAGGCCACCACGCTGACCAAGCAGGGACGGCTCGCCGTCTACCCGGCCTCGACCGGCCAGGAGGCCTGCCAGGTGGCGGCCGCGCTGGCGCTCCGTCAGGACGACTGGCTGTTCCCGAGCTACCGGGACACCCTCGCGGTGGTCTCCCGCGGCGTCGACCCGCTGGAGGCGCTGACCCTGCTGCGCGGCAACGCGCACACCGGGTACGACCCGAAGGCGACCCGGACCGCCCCGCTCTGCACCCCGCTGGCCACCCAGGCCCCGCACGCGGTCGGCCTGGCGTACGCGGCGCAGCTGCGCGGCGAGCCGACCGTGGCGCTGGCGCTGCTCGGCGACGGCGGCACCAGCGAGGGCGACTTCCACGAGGCGCTGAACTTCGCCGCCGTGCTGAACGCCCCGGTGGTCTTCCTGGTGCAGAACAACGGCTACGCGATCTCCGTCCCGCTCACCCGGCAGTCCGCCGCCCCGACGCTCGCCCACAAGGCGGTCGGCTACGGCATGCCAGGCCGGCTGGTGGACGGCAACGACGCGGTGGCCGTGCACGCGGTGCTCACCGAGGCGGTCGAGCGGGCCCGCTCCGGCGGCGGTCCGACCCTGGTCGAGGCACTGACCTACCGGATCGAGGCGCACACCAACGCCGACGACGCGACCCGCTACCGGCAGGACGAGGAGATCGCCGCCTGGCGCGAGCACGACCCGATCCTGCTGATGGAGCGTCACCTCCGCAGCACCGGGCAGCTGGACGACCGGCTCGTCCAGGCCGCCACCGAGGAGGCCGAGGCACTGGCCGCCCGGATGCGCGCCGAGTTCCACACCGACCCCGAACTGGACCCGATGTCGCTCTTCGCCCACGTCTACGCCGAGCCGACCCAGCAACTGGTCGAGCAGGCAGCCCAGTTGACCGCCGAGCTGGACGCGGAGGAGCACGCCCGATGAGCACCGCAGTCGAGACCCGCACGATGGCTCAGGCGCTCAACTCCGCCCTCCGGGACGCGATGCGCGCCGACGAGTCGGTGCACGTGCTGGGCGAGGACGTCGGCGCGCTCGGCGGGGTCTTCCGGATCACCGACGGCCTGACCGCCGAGTTCGGCAGCCAGCGCTGCCTGGACACCCCGCTGGCCGAGGCCGGCATCCTGGGCACCGCGATCGGCATGGCGATGTACGGGCTGCGCCCGGTGGTGGAGATGCAGTTCGACGCCTTCGCCTACCCGGCGATGGAGCAACTCGTCTCGCACGTCGCCAAGATGCGCAACCGGACGGCCGGCAAGATGCCGCTGCCGATCACCATCCGGATCCCGTACGGCGGCGGCATCGGCGGCGTCGAGCACCACAGCGACTCCTCCGAGGCGTACTACACCCACACCCCCGGCCTGCACGTGGTCACCCCGGCCACCGTGGCCGACGCGTACGGGCTGCTGCGGGCCTCGATCGCCTCCGACGACCCGGTGGTCTTCCTGGAGCCGAAGCGGCTCTACTGGGGCAAGGACACGCTGGACGCGACCGCGCCGGTCGAGCCGATCGGGCGCGCGGTGCTGCGGCGGCAGGGGCGGTCGGCGGTGCTGATCACCTACGGCCCCTCGCTGCCGGTCTGCCTGGAGGCGGCCGAGGCGGCGAAGGCCGAGGGCTGGGACCTGGCGGTGCTGGACCTGCGCTCGCTGGTGCCGTTCGACGAGGAGACCGCCGTCGAGGTGGTCCACTCGCTCGGCCGCGCGGTCGTGGTGCACGAGGCGACCGGCTTCGGCGGCGCGGGCGCGGAGATCGCCGCCCGGCTGACCGAGAAGTGCTTCCACCACCTGGCCGCCCCGGTGCTCCGGGTGACCGGCTTCGACATCCCGTACCCGCCGCCGATGCTGGAGCACCACCACCTGCCCGGGGTGGACCGGATTCTCGACGCCGTGGCCCGGCTGCAGTGGGAGGACTGACGATGATGCCGGTGGTACGCGAGTTCACGCTGCCCGACCTCGGTGAGGGTCTCACCGGGGCCGAGGTGGTGCGCTGGCTGGTCGAGGTGGGCGAGGTGATCGCCGTGGACCAGCCGGTGGTGGAGGTGGAGACCGCCAAGGCGGTGGTCGAGGTGCCCTGCCCGTACGGCGGCGTGGTCACCGCGCGGTACGGCGCGGAGGGCGAGGAAGTGCCGGTCGGCGCGCCGCTGGTGACGGTCGCGGTGTCGCCTGAGGCGGGCGCGGTGGCCGAGACCGTGGAGCGGCCGTTGGTCGGCTACGGCGTGGCCGAGCGGCAGCCCGGTGCCCGGCGGGCCCGGGTCGGGGCGAAGGCCACGGCTGCTTCCCCGGTTGCGGTGATCGAGACCCCGGTGGTCGAGACCCCGGTGGTGTTGCCGGTGATCTCGCCGTTGGTGCGCCGACTGGCCCGGGAGCACGGCCTCGACCTGGCGAAGGTGACCGGCAGCGGCCCGGACGGGCTGATCATGCGCCGGGACGTCGAGCAGGCGCTGGTGCCCGTGAGTGTGGACGAGAACCTCGTGCCGCTGCGTGGCCTGCGCAAGGTGGTGGCCGAGAAGCTGACCCGCAGTCACCGAGAGATCCCCGCCGCCACCTGCTGGGTGGACGCCGACGCGACCGCCCTGATGGAGCTGCGCGCCCAGCTGAACCGGTCGGCCGGGCCCAAGGTCAGCGTGCTGGCCCTGTTGGCCCGGATCTCCACCGCCGCTCTGGCCCGCTTCCCCGAGCTGAACTCCAGTGTGTCGGAGGACGGTTCGGCGATCGTCCGGCACTCCGCGGTGCACCTCGGTTTCGCCGCGCAGAGCGAACGTGGCCTGGTGGTCCCGGTGATCCGGGACGCCCACCTGCTGGGAACCGAACAACTGGGCGCCGAGCTCGCAAGATTGACCGAATCCGCACGGTCCGGTCGGCTCACCCCGGCCGAGCTGACCGGCGGCACGTTCACGCTGAACAACTACGGCGTGTTCGGCGTGGACGGCTCCACCCCGATCCTCAACCATCCCGAGGCGGCGATGCTCGGCGTCGGCCGGATCACGCCCAAGCCCTGGGTGTACGAGGGGGAGTTGGCGGTCCGCCAGGTCACCCAGCTGTCGTTCACCTTCGACCACCGGGTGTGCGACGGCGGTACGGCGGGCGGCTTCCTGCGGTTCGTCGCGGACTGTGTGGAACAGCCCGGAGTACTGCTCCGGCAGTTGTGAGCGCGGAAGCGTAGCGCCGTGGAAGCCCGGCTGTCCGGGCTTCCACGGATTTGTCCGATGAGCTGTACGGCCGTGCCAGTCTGCTGAGCCCCAGCAACTGGTACGACCGGAAGCGAAACGATTCTCTTGGGCACTCGTCAAATCGCGGTGAAGACAGCCTCGTTGAGGGTCCGGGCGGGGCGCGGCTCGGTCGCGGTGGCCGCCGTACCCGGCCTCCCGCCGGTGGACCCGGTGCCACCCGTGCGGGTGGCACCCCCGGAGCCGAAGCCGCTGGCCCTCGGCCCGGTGACGGCCACGGCCGGCCCGGCATCCGTACCGGTTCCTGCCGAGCCGGTCACGGCTCCCCCCACCACCCTGGTCATTCCGGCCAAGCCGGACCACCCCCCGGCCGTGCCGGTGCCCGCGCCGGTGATCGAGCCGCTGTTCACCCGGGCCCCCGGTCTCAACTGGGCGGGCCCCGGCGACCACTGGAGCCGGGCCTGGGCGCTGGACACCCTGGGCGCGTCCCCGGCCGCCCCGTCCCCGGCGGACGACCTCCGGGCTGCCGTCGAACAGCCGCCCACCGCCCGGGACATCGAGCTGATCCGGGCCAGCCTGGCCGTGCTGGAGCCGCAGGCCGACCGGGCCACCGCGCACTTCTACGCGCTGATCTTCGTGCACCACCCCGAGGTCAGGGCGCTCTTCCCGGCCGCCATGGACGTCCAGCGCGACCGGCTGTTCCGCTCGCTGCTGATGGCCGCCCGCAGCGCGGACGACCCGGCCGGGCTGACCGAGTACCTGACCCGGCTGGGCCAGGGGCACCGCAAGTACGGGACGCTGACGGGTCATTACGCCCCGGTCGGGGAGTGCCTGGTGGCCGCGCTGGAGAAGTACTGCGGCAGCCGCTGGGACGCCGACACCGAGCTGGCCTGGCGGCGGGTCTACGGACTGATCGCCAAGGTGATGACGGACGCCGCCGAGGCGGCCGCCAAGTCGTCCCCGCCGTGGTGGCAGGCCGAGGTGGTGGAGCACCGGCTGTGCACCTCGGAGATCGCGGTGATCACGCTGCGCCCCGACCAGGCGTACCCGTACCGGGCCGGGCAGTACGCCCCGCTGGAGACACCGTGGTGGCCCCGGGTCTGGCGGCACTTCTCGTTCGCCACCGCGCCCCGTCCTGACGGGCTGCTCACCCTGCACGTCAAGGCGGTGCAGGCGGGCTGGGTCAGCAACGCGCTGGTGAACCGGGCGGCCCCGGGGGACGTGCTCCGGCTCGGTCCGGCGGCCGGCACCATGCGGGTGGACCACGAGCGGGGCGCCGACCTGGTCTGCGTCGGCGGCGGCACCGGGATCGCCCCGATCGCCGCGCTGGTCGAGGAGGTGGCCGAGCACGGCGCGGCCGGCCGCTCGGTGGACGTCTTCTACGGAGCGCGCCGCCAGGAGGAGCTGTACGAGCTGGACGCCCTGCGGCGGCTGGCCGGCCGGCACCCCTGGCTCACCGTCCACCCGGTGCTCTCCGAGCAGCAGGCGGTCGGCCTGCTGGCCGGTGAACTCCCGGACGCGGTCTCCCGGTACGGCAGTTGGGCCGGCCGGGACGCCTTCCTGAGCGGCCCGCCCGCGATGGTCCGCCGGGCGAAGCAGGCCCTCACCAGGGCGGGCGTCACCGCCGACCGCATCCACCACGACCTGGAAGCTCTCTGACGACCCCTCAGCCCAGGTCGGTGGCGAGCAGTGCCCGGACACCTTCGATGTTCGCCGCCAGGTAGGCCCGCAGGCTCGGGGGGACCACGTTGACCGAGGTGACGCCCTCGCGGGTGAACGGGAGGCGGACGATCTCGTACTCGCCGTGCGGGTCGTCCACCTCGGGGCCGTGCCGCCTGGCCGGGTCCATCGAGCTGAGCCGGCAGACGAAGAAGTGCTGGACCTTGACGCCGTGCGGGTGGGCGAGGGTGCCGTCCTCGTGGTGCGAGTGCGAGACGGTGTCGACGAAGGCGGGCACCACGTCCTCGACCTTGCCGCCGAGCTCCTCGTCCACCTCGCGGTGCAGCGCCTCGACCACCGTCAGGTCGGTGGGTTCGACCCCGCCGCCGGGGGTGATCCAGTACGGCTTCGCCCCGGGCCTGGTCCGTTTGATCAGCAGGATGTCGGCGGGCGAGTGCGGGTCGTCCGGGTCCAGGTCCAGCAGGATCGCCCGCGCGGTGCGCTTGACGACAGGGCGGACGGGGCCGGCCATGACCACCTCCGGGGCAGGAGCGTTGTGCAGGATTCTGCCGCTCCAGGGGAGGGCCGAAACTCGCACAGACGCGCGAACTGGAGGTTTCAGTTCCGCCGAACGGCTGATTCGGCGTGCCCGAGCGTGTCAAGCCCTCGGTAGCCAGTCGGGGGCAGTGGATCTTCGATACCAAGGCATATGCCAGACGAAGATCACCTCAGGGGGCAGATGGCTCGATAGTGACCTTCGATTCGAAGGTTTTTCGGTGGCATTGCTGGCGGGAATGATTGCAGGCATGCCCGCCCTGTGCTGCAATGAGCGCCAATCGGGCAGATCGGAACGTTCCGGACCGGATGCCCACATCTGCACTGACTCGGGCAGGGGGCTGGGTATGGCAGTCAATCAGATCGCGCAGACAACCCGGAACATACGGGACGTCAGGTCTCCCGACCGGGCCGTCCCGGCCCGGGAACCGACCCTGATCGCCTCGGTGCAGCGGGCCCTGCGCCTGCTGGAGGCGGTCGGTGGTCACCAGCAGGGCGCCACCGCCAAGCAGCTGGCCCGGGCCGCCGGACTGCCGCTCGGCACCACGTACCACCTGCTCCGCACCCTCACCCACGAGGGTTATCTCCGCCGTGCGGAGGGCAGGTTCCTCTACGGTGCCTCGGTCGACGGGATCGGCCGGGCCGACCACCGGCAGTCCGAGCGGGCCGACCTGCGCAGCCGGATGGTGCAGCTCGGTGAGGAGTTGGAGGCCGCGGTCTACTTCGCGGTCTACGAGGACGGCGAGATCCGGGTGGTCGACATCGCCGCCGGGTCGAACCGGCCGGCCGTCGCCGAGTGGGCCGACTTCCGCAGCACCGCGCACGCCCACGCGGTCGGCCAGTGCCTGCTCTCCCAGCTCGGCGAGGAGGCCCGCCGGGACCACCTCTCCCGCCACCCCCCGGTCGAGCTCACCCCCTCCACCGTCACCGACCGCTCGGTGCTGCTCCGACGGCTGGCCGCCACCGAACCGACCCGGCCGGTGCTGGAGCGTCAGCAGTACGCACTCGGCACGGTCTGTGCCGCGGTGCCGATCACGGTCGGCTCCGCCGTCGCGACCATGGCCCTGTCGCTCCCGATCGACCGGGCCGAGCAGCTGCCGGACAAGGCCGAGCGGCTGCGTTCGCTGGTCGGGGCCATGTCCCCGTCGTTCGTCCACTGAGTTGTCGTTCGTGTTCGCTCACCATTTGAAAAAGCGCATCTTGTCCACTTCGTCCCCAAACCAGCACGATGGTTGTGAACGGGGACATGGGGACAACGCCTGAGCCGTAGCTTGCACCCCCTCGGCCACCAGGGCCGGCGGCCGCCCCCTCCGGGCGCCGTTCCACTACATCGAATCGCATGTCCGGCCACAGCGGCGACACCCTCGGCACGTCGGAGGGCTCAGCACGCCGCGGGGCCGGGCAGAACGAGAGGTACTGGCGCATGCACAGCACAGTCCAGGGCCACGCGGTGATGAACCTCGTGGTCTCGCAAGAGCTCTCCTTCCGCATCGTGGTCGATCTCGACTACGACCCCGTGGACCCGTTCGCGGTCCGGTGCACCTTCCACCTCCCCGGCGACGAGCCGGTCACCTGGGTCTTCGCCCGGGAGCTGCTGCTGGACGGCATCAGCCGGCCGACCGGTGAGGGCGACGTGCACATCCACCCGGTCGGCGAGGAGCTGTCCGAGGTCTGCATCGTGCTGCACTCGCCGGACGGGGACGCCCTGCTGCGCGCCTCGGCCCCGCCGCTGATCGCCTTCCTGGCCCGCACCGACCGGCTGGTCCCGATGGGCCAGGAACTCACCGGGCGGGAGCTGGACGACCAGCTCGCCGACATCCTCAGCCGGGGCTGCGAGAACCTCGGCTGACGCCGGGTCAGCCGCTCGGCAAGACGATGGGCCCACCGCTCGGGCGATGGGCCCATCCCTGATCTCCGGCGGCCGCCCGACCTTGTCAGTCGTCGTCACCGAGGGCCAGGTTGAGGCCCCAGGACACCACGCTGATGATCAGCGCACCGAGCAGGGCCGCCCAGAAGCCGTCGACGTGGAAGTCCAGGTCGAGCTTGTCCGAGGCCCAGGAGGTCAGCCAGAGCATCAGGGCGTTGATCACGAAGGTGATCAGGCCCAGGGTGAGGACGAACAGGGGCAGCGAGAACAGCTTCACCAACGGCTTGATCAGGAAGTTCACCACGCCGAAGATCAGGGCGACCGCGACCACCGTGATGGTCTTGCTCTGCCAGTCGTCGCCGGACAGCGTGATGCCGTCCACGATCCAGGCGGCCACCCAGATGGCGGCCGCGTTGATCAGGGTCTTGAGGAGAATGCTCTTCATGGGCCAGAGCCTGGCAGGCAGTCAGGGCCCAGGGGAAGCTCTCCGCCCGCATGTTGTTCAATGTGGCCACCGCGACAAGGAGGGGTGTGCCCCGATGAAGGTCTTCCGCCTGGACCAGCTGGACGCCGAACGGGCCGCCGGGGAAGGCGCGTACCTGCGCTTCCTGAAGGAGCGGAACATGTCCGCCGGGCTGTACGCGCTCTCCCCCGGTGACACCGACCCGCAGGCCCGTCACGCCCAGGACGAGCTCTACCAGGTGATCAGCGGCCGGGCCGAACTCACCGTCGGGGCCGAGACCACCACGGTCGGCCGGGGCAGCGTGGTCTTCGTCCCGGCCGGCGTCCCGCACCGCTTCCACCACATCACCGAGGAGCTCCGGGTGCTGGTGGTGTTCTCCCCTCCGGAGGACTGAGGTTAGGGTCGGCCCGGGCCGACGACCAACCGAGGAGAACAGAACCCGTGACCTTCACCGACGAGCTCTGGTCGGCCATCGAGCCGATCTACGCCGAGATCCTGGCGCACCCCTTCATCGGCGGGCTGACCGACGGCACGCTGCCGCAGGACGCCTTCCGGCACTTCGTGGTGCAGGACTCGCACTACCTGCGCGACTACGCCCGCGCGCTCGCCGTCTGCGCGGCCAAGGCCCCCGACGAGCAGGACGTCCGGGCCTTCGCCGACGACGCGGTCGGCGCGCTGGCCGCCGAGCAGGGCATGCACGCCGAGTTCCTCGGCGCCTTCGGCGAGACCGCCGAACAGGCCGCCGCCGAACCGGTGTTGCCCACCACCCGGGCCTACACCAGCTACCTGCTGGCCACCGTCTACGGCGGCTCGTTCGCCGAGGCGGTCGGCGCGGTGCTGCCGTGCTACTGGATCTACGCCCGGGTCGGCGAGCAGCTGCTCACCAAGTCCTCGCCCGACCCGCTGTACGCCAAGTGGATCGCCACCTACGGGGACGAGACCTTCCAGTCGGTGGTGCGCCGGGTGCTCGCGCTCACCGACCGGCTCGGCGAGCAGCTCGCCCCGGCCGAACGCCGCCGGGTGATCGAGCACTTCACCACCACCTCGCGCTACGAGTGGATGTTCTGGGACGCCGCCTGGCGCCGCGAGGTCTGGCCGGTCTGAGCCGTCGTCCGGCGCCGGACCCCAGGGTGACCCCCGCCCCGGGTCTCGGGGTGATCTCCGGGTTCTCTCCGGGCTGCGAGCCCTCGGAAGGCAGGCCGGGGGCCTGTACGGTCGAGGTATCGAAAGCAAGCGGGACGCGACGGAACAGCCGTCACCGGCCCGAGGGGAGAGAAGGTACGGACATGGCTGAGCTCTGGAAGTCGCTGCCCTCGTGGGTGCGCAACATCGTCGTCCCGATCGTGGTGCTGATTCTCGCCTGGAACCTGGTCTGGTTCGTGATCGGTGCGGTCACCTCGCTGATCGCCTTCCTGGTCAAGGCCCTGGTCCTGGTCGCCGTCGCGGCCGGAGTGGTGATCCTGGTGAAGAAGGCCGCCAAGAGCTGACCGCTGTCCGACGGACTCCGGGCCCGGTACCCCTCGCGGGGGTGCCGGGCTCGTCCGCATTCCGGTCATCGGTGGGGGCGCCCTGGACCATCTCCGAGCGGACCGCTACGGTGTTGGACGTTTGTTGCAGGCAATTCCGCCTGTGGACACGGGAGCTCGGAGCACCGGGCTGAGAGGGCGCTGAACGGTACGTCACCACACGTACCAACCGCTGCGTCGACCGCAGGAACCTGACCGGGTAATGCCG
Organism: Kitasatospora sp. Root107; assembly: GCF_001424875.1. Taxonomy (GTDB): domain Bacteria; phylum Actinomycetota; class Actinomycetes; order Streptomycetales; family Streptomycetaceae; genus Kitasatospora. Next base: position 112,141 of record NZ_LMCT01000003.1, read on the forward strand.
GCGTAGGGAGATAGAGGTCTCATGACCACGTTCGACGCACAGCAGAAGTCTGCCCAGAGCAGCGTCACCAGCGCGACCACCGGCTACCCGACCCCCGCCTGGCGCAAGGCGTACCGCGAGGGCTCCCGGCCCGACCTGCGGGTGCCGTACCGCGAGGTGCAGCTGACCAACGGCAAGTCCGTTCCGCTGTACGACACTTCGGGCCCCTACACCGACCCGACCTACCAGCCCGACGTCCGGCGCGGGCTGCCCGCGCTGCGTGACCCGTGGATCCGCCAGCGCGGGGACGTCGAGGAGTACGACGGCCGGGAGGCCAGGCCCGAGGACGACGGGATCAAGCACACCTCGCCGCGCGGCGGGAACCTGCGCAACCTGGACGCGGTCTTCCCCGGCCGCCCGCGCCGCCCGCTGCGCGGCCGGGACGGCGTGGCGGTGACCCAGCTCGCCTACGCGAAGCGCGGGATCGTCACGCCGGAGATGGAGTTCATCGCGCTCCGGGAGGGCCTGGACGCCGAGTTCGTCCGCAACGAGGTGGCGATCGGCCGGGCCGTGATCCCGCTGAACGTGAACCACCCCGAGGTCGAGCCGGCCATCATCGGCACCAACTTCCTGGTCAAGATCAACGCCAACATCGGCAACTCCGCCGTCACCTCCTCGATCGAGGAGGAGGTGGAGAAGATGACCTGGGCCACCCGCTGGGGTGCCGACACCGTGATGGACCTCTCCACCGGCCGCAACATCCACACCACCCGCGAGTGGATCCTGCGCAACTCCCCCGTGCCGATCGGCACCGTGCCGCTCTACCAGGCGCTGGAGAAGGTGGACGGCAAGGCCGAGGAGCTGACCTGGGAGGTCTACCGCGACACCATCATCGAGCAGTGCGAGCAGGGCGTCGACTACGTGACCGTGCACGCCGGCGTGCTGCTGCGGTACGTCCCGATGACCGCCCGTCGGAAGACCGGCATCGTCTCGCGCGGCGGCTCGATCATGGCGGCCTGGTGCCTGGCGCACCACCAGGAGAACTTCCTCTACACCAACTTCGAGGAACTCTGCGACATCCTCGCCTCCTACGACGTCACCTTCTCGCTCGGTGACGGCCTGCGCCCCGGCTCGACCGCGGACGCCAACGACGAGGCGCAGTTCGCCGAGCTGCAGACGCTCGGCGAGCTCGGCCGGATCGCCCGGGCGCGCGACGTCCAGGTGATGATCGAGGGCCCCGGCCACGTCGCGATGAACAAGATCAAGGAGAACATGGATCTCCAGAAGGAGATCTGCGACGAGGCGCCGTTCTACACCCTCGGCCCGCTCACCACCGACGTCGCGCCCGGCTACGACCACATCACCTCGGGCATCGGTGCCGCGATGATCGCCTGGTGGGGCACCGCGATGCTCTGCTACGTCACGCCCAAGGAGCACCTGGGCCTCCCCAACCGGGACGACGTCAAGACCGGCGTGATCACGTACAAGATCGCCGCCCACGCCGCCGACCTCGCCAAGGGCCACCCGGGTGCCTCGGACTGGGACGACGCGCTCTCCGACGCCCGGTTCGAGTTCCGCTGGGAGGACCAGTTCAACCTGGCCCTCGACCCGGAGACGGCCCGTGCCTTCCACGACGAGACGCTCCCCGCCGAGCCCGCCAAGACCGCCCACTTCTGCTCGATGTGCGGTCCGAAGTTCTGCTCGATGAAGATCAGTCAGAAGATCCGCGCCGAGCACGGCGACGGCTCCAGCGCCGTGGCCACCGAGTTCGACGCCGACGCCTTGGCCGGTATGCAGGCCAAGTCCGAGGAGTTCGCCGCCACCGGCAACCGGGTCTACCTCCCGCTGGCCGACTGACCCGGCGTCACCCAGACCGCGCTGCTCCGGGGGGAGGAGGGGATCCCCCGGGGCAGCGCTGCCGTTTCACCGGAGTGCGGGCTTGCCCGTGTGGTCAGGCCTGCCAGTGGGGCTTTCCGCTGACCATCCGGCAGTAGATCATCCGACCGTTGGCGTCGTGAGTGCTGCGGCCCAGATCGGCGTTCCGGCAGAACTGGCCCGCCTGGTAGCAGTTGCCCGCGTTGGAGACGATCTCGCAGTCGCCGGCCGGGGCGATGGTGGGCGCGCTGGTGGTGCGGCTCGGCTGGGGGGCGGCCTTGGTGGTGGCAGCCGGCGCGGGAGCCTTGGTGGCCGGGACGGCCGCCGCCGGGGTGGTCGCGACCGGCTCCGGAGCCGGGGTCGTCGGGGCGACGGTCGGGGTGGCGGCAGGCGTCGAGACGGCGGCGCTCGGCGTCGGGGTGGTCGCGGCAGCCGGGCTGGAGACCACGGCACCGGCCGGGACACCGCCGCCCGAGGCCACCGGACCGCAGCCGGCCACGGTGAAGCCGACCGCAAGCACGAAGCCGGCGACGGCACCCAACCGCCGGTGGCCGACGCGTATGGATGAGGGCATGGGTGTGAACCACTTCGTTCGTCTCAAGGTGGCAGACCGGGAGTCAACCAGAGGAACGGCCGACTGTTCACCGTTCCGGCACAGATCCCTCACCCGTTGGGAAATCGAGACCTTGCGGCCCTGGAGGAGCCCCAGGCTCCTCCGGCCCCCCGGCGGCGGAGCGCTCGGAGTACGGTGGGCAGTACCGAGGAAACGTCGACCACCGGCAGTCTGCCGATGCCCGCCCTGGGTTGTGAACGGTCCGCACCCGGGCCGGATGGGCGGATTCCGATGAGGATCGTCAACTTTCCGAACAGCGCAGGTGGTTGGGTCGCCCCCGGGATGCCGCCGCTGCCCCGGCTGATGCTGGAGCGGACGCGTGGCCGGGACGGCCTGTTCGACGGTGCCTGGTGGCCCCGCTCCACCGACCTCGGCGCCGAACTTCCCGACCTGATTAGCGCACTCGCCGCCCACCCGGGCGGCCGGATCCTCCGGGTGGGACTCGACCCGGCCGGCTGGCACCACCTGCCGATCGCGGTGGACGCGAACGGGCTGGCAGTGCGGGTGAGTTGGTGCACGTCCAGCGCGGGCACCATCACCCTGACCCGGGCCACCCAGGATCAGCTGCTGCTCCTGGTCGTCCCACCGGGCACCGTCGCAGCCGTCGCAGCGCGAGCGATGGCCGGCGCGGCCGCCACCAGTAACCACACCCCGGCGGCCGAACTGCTGGCCGAGTCGGGCGTCTGATCGCCGCCAGGGATTGGCCCAGGGTGCGCGCCGGCGCTCGTCCGCCGTCGCGGAGCCTCGCCTGACGGCTACGGGGGAATTGGGCCGAATGGTGGGTTTGGCCTCCGAGGGAGAGCTGGCGACGTACACGAAGCACTAGCTTGGCGTGCAGCCGGGCCGTGTGGTCGGCATCGGCTTCAGGAGGAGTGCCATGCGCAGATTTCCCGTTGTCGCGGCGGCCGTTGTCGGAGCCCTCGGCCTCACCGTGGCGAGTGCAGGTGCGGCCGGTCCGGCGCCGCGGATCGTCCAGCGTTACCTGAACATCCATCAGTGCGTGTATGTCGGCCTGGGGCAGCACTACACGAACGTGCTGCCGAACACGGCCGACGCCGGCCTCAACACCGGGACGAAGGCGTCCGGCTCGGCGGATACCGTGCTGTCCTGCGGCCCGGGCGGTGGGGGCTGGTCGTTGGCGCCCGCCAACTCCGCGGTCAAGTCCTTCGACCTGAGCACAGGCCGCTATCTGAACCTGCACCAGTGCGTCTACGTCGCGGGTGGGCAGCACTACACCGCCCTGCTGCCGAACACGCCGAACGTCAATTTCAACACCGGCAGCAATGTCTCCGACGCCGCCGACACCACACTGAAGTGCGCCCCGGGCGGCGGAGGTTGGCGGCTGAACGCGGCCAACTCCGCGGTGAACTCCTTCGACCTGGCCGCCAACCGGTTCCTCAACCTGCACCAGTGCGTCTGGACGACGCAGGGGCAGTACTACATGAGCCTGCTGCCGAACACGCCGAACCTCAACTTCAACACCGGCAGCAACGTCTCCGACGCGGCCGACACCGCACTGAAGTGTGCGCCGGGCGGCGGAGGCTGGTCGCTCCGCGGCGTCAACTCCGCGTTCCGGCCGCTGGGAAGCTGAGCCCCGAGCGGTCAGCCCAGGGTGCGGGCGCGGGCCAGGACCTCGGGGGTGGCCTTGGCCACCGAGCCGGAGTCGTACGAGGCGACGAAGTCCGGGTCGGTCAGCGCCTGCGCCGGCCCGCCGGGGATCAGCAGGACGTCGCAGGACTCCACCTCGGAGTAGCGGGTCGCCACCTCGACCGGGAGGGCGCCCAACCCGTCCTGGACCCGGCCGGCTTCGGGAGCGACGAAGCGCACCGTCGCTCCCGGCAGGTACCCGAGGATCTCGCACGGACCGATCGCATCGAGTGGTTCGAAGCCGGCGAAGAGCGGGATCACGATGTGCATGCGGGCCAGGCTAGCCGGACGCCGATCAGACCTCGTCCGGGCCGGTGAAGTCCGGTGAGCTGTAGCCGGGGCCGGTGAACTCGGCCGGTCTGGGGGTGCGGCCGTCCGCCTCGGTGACGCCTTCCACGCCGGGGCTGGTGAAGCCGGGGCTGCTGTAACCGGGGGGACTCGGACGGGTGTTGGTGCGAGGGGCGGGGAGCGGGGCGGGCTCGGTGTAGAGGTTGGCGAGCAGCCAGGGGAGCAGGGCCCGTTCGCGCAGGGCGGTCTGCCAGAGCCGCCGGGCTTCGGCCAGTTCGTTCTCCTGCACGGCGGCGCCGTCGCGGAGGGCGGTGAGCAGCAGTCCGACGATCCCGACCAGCAGGGCGGCCCCGCCGACCGCGAGCGAGATCCAACCGGCCGTCACCACGGCGTCGGCGAGGGTGAGTTCGGGTGCGGCGCCGCGTACCGCGTAGCCGATCAGCAGCAGCACCAGGCCGCCTGCGCCGGCCAGGATCGGGGTGAGCACGGTGAGGACGGGGAGCAGCCCGGCGCCCTCCTCGGAGCGCAGCCGGTCGGTCAGCCCGAGCGGTGCGGGCGGACCGGCGTCGCGCAGCGCGGTGTACCGCTGGTACTCCGGTTCGGCGGCGGCCGCGATGGTGTCGGCCAGCGGGGCGGCCTTGGTGCGCAGTTGGGCCGCGTTGAGATGCGGGCCCGGTGCTCGGAGCGCCTCGGTGAGGCGGGCGTCGCGGAGCGCCTCGTCCAGGGCCCGGTCGAAGTCCGGACGGTCTTCGGCCAGCAGGTGCGGGGTGGTGTTGACCACGGGGTACCCCGTTCCGTCGTCGCGGAAGTGCGATGTGGTCTGTGCTTCGTCGTGCGCGAAAGCGCGCTGATGCCTTGATGGTAGGGGTGGGAACCGATCAGGACACAGTCGGTTTCCGGAATTTCAGCGCTGCCGGTACGAGGTCAACACCGTGCAGTGACAGTTCAGTTCAAAGGCAGTCGGGCGACCAGCAGCCGCCCGTCCATGGTGACCCCGCCGTCCATCGCGATCGCCAGCTCCTCCGCGTAGATGTACGGGCCCGGGATGTGCGGCGGCGTGCCGTCCTCGGAGTGCGCGGTGCCGGTCAGGTACGGGATCGGGCTGTGCCCGTGCACCACCCGCTGGCCGCCGTACGCGCCGAGCAGCTCGTGCACCGCCTGCGCCCCCGCCTCGCCGCGGAAGGCGAACCGCTTGGTGAAGCGGCGGAAGCAGTCCCACCACTCGTCCGCGCCCTCGCCGGCCAGCAGCCGGTGCACCGAGTCGTTGACGTCGTCGATGGTGGCGCCGTACTCCAGGTAGGCGGTGGTGTCGGAGTGCAGCAGCAGGTGGCCGTCCTCCAGGGCGATCGCGGGCAGCCGGGAGAGCCAGCTGACGTGGTGGGCCTCCAGCCGTTCCAGGTCGGTCTGCTGACCGCCGTTCAGCCGCCAGGCGGCCAGGAAGGAGGCGGTGCCCGCGGTCGACTGCACCGGCTCGTCGCCGTACCGGGCGGCGCCCAGGAAGAGCAGTTCGTGATTGCCCATCAGGGCTCGGCAGTACCCGCCGGCGGCGGCGGCCTCGGCGGCCAGCTGCATCACCAGGTTGATCACGCCGATGCCGTCGGGACCGCGGTCGGTGAAGTCGCCGAGGAACCAGAGCCTGGAACGCCCGGCCGACCACCTGCCCTCCGCGTCGATCAGGCCCTGCTGGTGCAGCGCGGCCAGCAGCTCGTCGAGGTAGCCGTGCACGTCGCCGACCACGTAGAGCGGCCCGGGCGCCTCGCCGGGCTCGGGCTGCGGGTAGGGGTAGTGCAGCTCCTCGGCCGGGACCGGGCCGAGCTCGATGGTCGGCGGGTCGTCGGAGGAGGGGGCCGTCTCCCGGAAGGCGGGGGCGGTCTGACTGGCCGTCGGCCAGTGCTGCTCCAGGAACCGGGCGCCGCCGTAGCCGCTGTAGGTGGCGTCGTAACCGTAGCCGCCCACCGGCTCGGGCGGTTCGAAGTAGGAGCCGTACGGGAGCACGTCGAGGTCCTGCTGCTGGCGGTGGCCTGACTCGGGCAGCTCAGGTCCGGGGAGGCGGTCCTCGGGTGTCATTCGCCCATCATAGGAAGACCACTCTCCCGCCGTCCTCACCCGGTGCCCATCAATTGCCCATGCTGCTGCCCGGCGGGTGTCCACCGGCGGCCCGTGGGCGGCTCCGCCGGAAGGCGGGACCACCCACAGGCGCCGGTGCGGTGTGGCCGGAGCTGCCGTCAGACCTCCCCCGGCAGGCGGGGCGGGCTGACGGTGGTGCGGGGGCTGCGGCGTTGGGAAGAGGCCCGGACGATCAGTTCGGTGGGCATCAGGGTGCCCGGTGGCGGTCCGGCCGAGGCGGTCCGGAACCGGGGTGGGAAGAGCCGCCCGACGTCGACTCCGGTGCCGGAGTCGACTCCCTCGATCGCGTCGATGAGCAGGTTGACCACGGTGGTGCCGATCCGACGGGGTTTCAGCGACAGCGTGGTGATCGGCGGCTCGGTGCCGGCGTACACGTCGCTCTCGCTGCAGCAGACCAGCAGCAGGTCGTCCGGCACCCGCATCCCGTACCGCCGGGCGGCGGCCAGCAGATCGGTGCCGTTCGGGTCGAACAGTCCGTAGACCGCGTCCGGCCGGTCGGGCCGGGCGAGCAGTCGGTCGGCGGCCACCGCTCCGGCGGCCGGGTCGTGGGCGGGGTAGGTCTCGTAGACCGGCTCCTGGCCGACCCGGCGGCACCAGTCGAGGTAGGCCTCGGTGGAGAGCCGGGTGTAGGTGTCGGTGGAGGTGCCGGTGAGCAGGCCGATCCGGCGGGCGCCGGCCTCGCTCAGGTGGTCGAGGATGTTGAGCACGGCGGCCTCGTGGTCGTTGTCCACCCACGCGGTGACCGGGCAGTTGCCCGGTTTGCCGTCGCTGACCACCGGGACGCCGGACCGGTAGAGCTCGCTGACCAGGGGGTCCTGGTCGGGTGGGTCGATGACCACGGTGCCGTCCAGGGCGATGTTGCCCCAGACGTCGTGCCGGGAGGAGGCGGGGAGCACGACCAGCGCGTACCCCCGGCTGAGCGCCGCGCTGGTCGCGGCTCGCGCCATCTCGGCGAAGTAGGCGAACTCGGTGAAGGTGAAAGGCTCCTCGCCATAGGTGGTGACGGTCAGTCCGATCAGGCCGGACCGGCCCGTGCGCAGGGTGCGGGCGGCGGCGGAGGGACGGTAGCCGAGGCGCTCGGCCACCTCGCGGACTCGGCTTCTGGTCTCTTCGGGCAGGCGGCCCTTCCCGTTCAGGGCGTCCGAGACCGTGGTGATCGACACTCCGGCGGCTGCTGCCACATCCCGGATGCCGGCCCGTTCCAGTCGCCGCGAAGTGGTGGGTCGCCGACCGCTCTGATTGGCTGCTGCTGTCATGGCGGACCGATCGTATGGCTCCTGACACCCTGTTGTGACCGGGGCCGACCGAGGGGTAGAAGAACCGTTTCTCCATGAGACATCACGGTGTTGCCCCTTGGATACCCACCCTGTTCCAGCCGTCTTACCTCTGACATGTGCCATAGGAACCCGGCAGAATGGCTGATCGGTATCCGTACCCCGAACGAGCAACTCACCCCTACGGGTGAGCGGCCTCGGTATCGTTCGGGGCACCCGACCGGGGTGGTACGGATGCGCACCAAGGGCCGAGCGCGCACGGCGATCCCGGCCGCGCAGGGCACCACTGAATTTCGCTAAGGAGAGCACCGTGACCGGTACGGCAGCGCAGGGTCCCCGGCTGAGGCCGACCCTGGACGGCATCCCGACCTACAAGCCGGGCAAGCCGGCCAGCGCCGACTCGTACAAGCTGTCCTCCAACGAGAACCCGTACGAGCCGCTCCCGGGCGTGCTGGACGCGGCCATCGCGGCGGCCGGTTCGTTCAACCGCTACCCGGACATGGCCTCCAGCGAGCTGGTCGCCGAGCTCGCGGCCCGCTTCGAGGTGCCGCTGGAGCACGTCGCGCTCGGTACCGGCTCGGTCAGCGTCGCGCAGTCCCTGGTGCTCTCCACCGCCGGTCCGGGCGACGAGGTGATGTTCGCCTGGCGCTCGTTCGAGGCGTACCCGATCATCACCCAGGTCGCCGGGGCCACCCCGGTCCCGGTCCCGCTCACCGCCGGTGAGGAGCACGACCTGGACGCGATGCTCGCCGCGATCACCCCGCGGACCCGGCTGATCTTCGTCTGCAACCCGAACAACCCGACCGGCACGGTGATCCACCGCCCCGAGCTGGAGCGCTTCCTGGACGCCGTCCCCGGCGACATCCTGGTCGTGCTGGACGAGGCGTACATCGAGTTCATCCGGGACGAGCGGGTGCCGAACGGCATCGAGATCTACCGCGACCGCCCCAACGTCTGCGTGCTGCGCACCTTCTCCAAGGCGTACGGCCTGGCGGGCCTGCGGGTCGGCTTCGCCGTCGCGCACGAGCCGGTGGCCACCGCGCTGCGCAAGACCGCCATCCCGTTCGGCGTCAGCCAGCTCGCGCAGGACGCCGCGGTGGCCTCGCTGCGCGCCGAGGACGCCCTGCTGGTCCGGGTCGAGGCGCTGGTCGCCGAGCGCGGCCGGGTCGCCGCCGCGCTGGCCGCCCAGGGCTGGGAACTCGCCGACACCCAGGCCAACTTCGTCTGGCTCCGGCTCGGCGAGCGCACCCTCGACTTTGCCGCCGCCTGCGCCGCGGCCGGTGTCGTGGTCCGCCCGTTCCCCGGCGAGGGCGTCCGGGTCACCATCGGCGAGGCGGCCGGAAACGACATCTTCCTGGCCACCGCCGAGGCCTTCCGCAAGTCGCTCTGACCGCGCGGGGCACCGGGCCGGGGTCCGGCCCGGTGCCTGCGGTATTCACATCAGCTGCACAATCTCGTCACGATGTGCGCAGTTGGTCCGATGTACACGGAGCGATGGCCGAGGATGGACCGGGGCGGGGCTGCCGCCCGCTTCCTGCCCGTCGAGAGAGCCACCATCGTGCGCACTGCCCGGATCACGGCCGCCGCTCTGCTTCCGCTCGCCGTCTCGCTGACCGCCTGCGGCGGTGCTGCCGGGACGGCCGCCGAGCGGACGCCCAAGGACGCGCTCAAGGCGGCGGTCACCGCGATGACGCAGGTCGACAGCGCCGAGGTCGCACTCGACGGCGGGTGGTCCGGGCAGGTGTCCTGGCAGCCCACCGTGCGGCTCACGCTCTCGGGGGTGGAGGACACCCGGCTGCTGGCCCTCGGTGAGGCGATCTACGTCGGCGGCACCGCCGACACGGCCGCCCGTACCGGTGGCCGGGCGTGGGAGAGGCTGGCCGATCCGTTCCGGAGTGCGGGGCGGGCGGCGGCGCTCGGGCTCGGTCCTGCCCTGGCGTTCGGTCAACGGGTCGACCCCGCCGGGGCGTTGGAGCAGGCTGCCCGGGGGACGGTCACCGAGGTGGGGCGGGAGAGCATCGACGGTGTGCCCACCACGCACTACCGGGCGGTGCTGAACGGTGAGGAGTACTTCGCCGACGGGCGCGGCCTGAACGACGAGCGTCGCCGCACGCTGGCCGCGGCCTTCCGGGCGAGTGGCCCGACCACCGCCACCGTCGACCTCTGGCTGAACGGCGCCGACCAGCTGCTGCAGAAGACCGAATCCGGTAACCCGACGGTCGCCGACGTGACCAACACCGTCCGCTACCGTCACTTCGGCACGCCGGTCGACCTCCAGCCGCCGTCCTCGGTCGACGTCCTGGATCCGATGACCGCCGGGGGCCGGTAGCGGCCCTGCCGGGTGAAGGTTGACCGCGTCGGCTGGGAAGAAGCTGGGAACGGCCCCCGATCGTCGGCCGGTCCCACCCGCGCCGGGCGCTGCCGGGGGATATGTCCGGGGTCGACGGTCAGGGAACTCCCAGGTGAGGCACAGGGATTGGCAAGGGCTCGGCGGCAGGCTGTGCGACATGAAGGCGCTCCCCCGACGGCGTGCTGCCGTCCTCGTCAACTCCGCGCTCGTGGTGGCCCTGCTGGCCGGGGCGGCGGTCGTGTACACCACCCTCGACAGCGGGACCAGTACGGCCGCCGGCAAGTCGCAGATCCGGTCGGCCACCGTCTCGAAGGGCACGGTCCTGGCCACGGTGTCCGGATCAGGGGCCCTGTCGTCACCGACCGATGCCGGACAGGACTTCGTCACCGGCGGGAAGTTGACCGCCGTGAAGGTCTCGGTCGGCGACGCGGTGAAGAAGGGCGACGTGCTGGCGACGGTGGCGACCACCGAGGCGCAGCAGCAGGTGGACGCGGCCAAGAAGGCGCTGACCACGGCTCAGGCGAACCTGACCAAGGCCGAGGCGGGGCAGAAGGTCACCACCAGCACGCCGGGCAAGACGGACACCAGGACCGGCCAGCAGGCCCCGGCGACCAGCACGACCACCACCGAGGTGGACGAGGCCCAGGTGGCGCAGGCCGAGCAGCAGGTGGAGACGGCGCAGACCAACCTCACCAATGCTCAGACCGCACTGGCCGGCACCACGCTGACCGCTTCGGTGGACGGCACGGTGGCCTCGGTCTCCGGCAAGGTCGGCGACACGGTGACCGGCAGCGGCACCAAGAGCACCGGCGGCACGAGCACCACCACCAGCTCCACCCCGAGCGGCTTCGTCGTGCTGACCAACCCCACCGGCATGCGGGTCACCGCGAGCTTCTCCGAGCTGGACTCGCTCAAGGTGAAGAAGGGCGCCGCCGCCACCGTCACGCTCAACGCCCAGTCCGACACCAAGCTCAACGCGACGGTCCTGTCGGTGAGTTCACTCCCGAACAGCAGCGGTAGCGGTGCCGGCAGCAGTAGTGCGGTGCAGTACAGCGCGGTCCTGCAGATCACCGGCGACACCAGCAAGCTCCGTACCGGCCTGAGCGCGACCATCTCGGTGATCACCGGGCAGGCCGACAACGCACTCTCGGTCCCGACCGCCGCGCTCTCCGGCACCGGCAGCTCCCGCACCGCGACCGTGGTCAAGGCGGACGGCAGCACCGAGCGGGTCAGCGTGAGCGTCGGCATCGAGGGCGACAGCACCGTCCAGGTGCTGGAGGGGCTGAGCGAGGGCGACCAGGTCCAGTTGGTCAGCACCACGGTCAGCGGCGGCAACGGCTTCCCGAGCGGCAACTTCCCCGGCCTCGGGGTGGCCGGCGGCGGCGGCCAGACCGGCGGCGGAGGAGCGCGTACCGGTGCCGGTAACGGCGGTACGGGTGGCGGACGTTGATGACGAGCAAGCCCCCGGTCATCCAGCTCCGCAGCGTCGCCAAGCGCTACGGCCACGGTGACGCCACCGTGCACGCGCTGCGCGGCCCGGACGGCCCCGACGGCAGTCCGCTCGGCGTCAGCCTCGACATCGACGAGGGCGACTTCGTTGCGGTGATGGGCAGTTCGGGCTCCGGCAAGTCCACCTTGATGAACATCCTGGGCTGTCTGGACGTCCCGACCTCCGGCCGCTACCTGCTGGACGGCACCGACGTCGGGCACCTGGACGAGCAGCAGCTCTCGCTGGTCCGCAACCGCAAGATCGGCTTCATCTTCCAGTCCTTCAACCTGGTGCCGCGCACCACCGCGCTGGCCCAGGTGGAGCTCCCGCTCGCCTACGCGGGCGTCCGCTCCGCCGAACGCCGCCGCCGTGCGCTGGCCGCACTGGAACGCGTCGGCCTGGCCGACCGGGCCGGGCACAAGCCGAACGAGCTCTCCGGCGGCCAGCAGCAACGCGTCGCGGTGGCCCGGGCGTTGGTGACGGCCCCGGCCATGCTGCTGGCGGACGAGCCGACCGGCAACCTGGACAGCCGCTCCACCGACGAGGTGCTCACCATCATCGAAGGACTCAACCGGACCGGCCGGACGATCGTCCTGATCACCCATGAGGACGAGGTGGCCGAACGCGCCAGACGCGTGATCCGCCTGGTGGACGGCGCCGTCGCCTCGGACGTCCGGCAGGGGGTGTCGGTGTGATCGCCTGGCAGATGATCCGCTTCGCCTTCGGCGGCCTGGCCGCGAACAAGGTCAGGTCCGCCCTCACCATGCTCGGCGTGCTGATCGGGGTGGCCGCCGTGATCCTGCTGCTCGCGGTCGGCAACGGCTCCTCGGTCGCGGTGAAGAACTCCATCACCGCGCTCGGCACCAACTCACTCACCGTCAGCTCCAGCAACCTGCGCGGTTCGGCCACCGCCGCCAAGCCGCTCACGGTCAACGACGCCAAGGCGCTGGCCGAGGCGCAGGCCCCGGCCATCAAGTCCGTCGCCCCGGTGGTCACCACCTCGGGGACGGCGCTGTACGGGGACATCTCGCACGCGCCCGGGTCGATCGTCGGCACCTACCCGGCGTACTTCGAGACCGCCAACCAGAAGATCGCCAAGGGCGACTACTTCTCCAACGACGACGTGCTCAACTCCCGCAAGGTGGCGGTGATCGGCTCCACCACCGCGACCCAGCTGTTCGCCGGCGAGGACCCGGTCGGCAAGCGGATCGTGATCGGCGGCACCCCGTTCACCGTGACCGGGGTGCTGCAGACCAAGGGCAGCAGCGGCTTCAACGACCCGGACGACGTGGTGATCGCCCCGCTGCCCACCGTGCAGAACGCGTTCACCGGCTTCGGCTCGGTGAACCAGATCCTGGTCCAGGCGAGCAGCGCCGAGTCGACCACCGAGGCGCAGGCCGAGATCAGCCGGGTGCTGCTCGGCGCGCACGCGATCACCGATCCGACCAAGGCCGACTTCCGGGTCAGCAACCAGACCTCGCTGCTGACCGCCCGGGAGTCCACCACCAAGACCTTCACCGTGCTGCTCGGTGCGGTGGCCGCGATCTCGCTGCTGGTCGGCGGGATCGGGATCACCAACATCATGCTGGTCACGGTGACCGAGCGGACCAGGGAGATCGGCATCCGCAAGGCGCTCGGCGCTCCCCGGGCGGCTATCCTCGGCCAGTTCCTCACCGAGTCGACCCTGCTCTCCGTGCTGGGCGCGGGGCTCGGGGTGGCGGCCGGTCTGTTCGGGGCCCGGTTCACCATCGTCGGCATCACCCCGGTGGTGATCCCCGAATCCGTTGTCGGGGCGTTCGCGATCGCGGTCGCCATCGGCCTGTTCTTCGGCAGCTACCCCGCCAACCGGGCCGCCGCGCTGCGCCCCATCGACGCCCTCCGCCACGAATAGGAGCCACCATGACCACCGAGACTCCGAAGACCGACGACCCGCTCGCCACCCCGCCCGACGCCCGGGACGTGACCGCCGAGCTGGCCGCCGCACCCCGGCGCCGGCTGCCCTGGCCGACCCTGCTGCTCTCCGGTGCCGTGCTCGCCACCCTCGCCTTCGCGGGCGGCGTCCAGTACCAGAAGAGCAACAGCACCCCGTCCAACCAACGGGCGTCGGCCCCCAACCAGCAGCAGGGCGGCCAGAACGCGTACGGCGGCGGCAACCGCCGGGCCCAGAACGGGGGCGGCACCGGCACCACGGGAGGCAGCCAGCCCGGCTTCACCCGGGGCACCGTCAAGGCGGTGGACGGCGCGACCGTCTACCTGACCGACGCCAACGGGAACACCGTCAAGGTCACCACCACCGACGCCACCAAGGTGCAGCTCGCCAAGGAGGGCAAGGCCGCCGACCTGCAGCCCGGCCAGACGGTCACCGTGGTCGGCACCCCGGACGCCTCCGGCGGCTACGCGGCCACCCAGCTCACCGAGGGCGCCGCGCTGGGCGGTTTCGGCGGCGTACGCCCCGGCGCGGGAGCCTCGCCCACCGGCTGACTGTCATCTCATCAGGTCCTCATCAACCGGACGTACGCTGCCCGGGCTATCGTCCATGGAGGACCAAGCCCGACCGGGAGGCGGATCAGCAGTGCAAAGGACAGCGAGCACGACCATGAGCCCGACCAGCACCGCCACCGGTGAGGCGTACCTGCTGGTGGTGGACGACGAGCCGAACATCCGCGAACTGCTCTCCGCCTCCCTCCGGTTCTCCGGTTTCCGGGTGGCCTCGGCCGCCACCGGCGAGGAGGCGCTCAGCTCGATCGCGGCCGAGCGGCCCGACCTGGTGGTGCTCGACGTGATGCTCCCCGACCTGGACGGCTTCACGGTGGTCGAGCGGCTCCGCGAGCAGGCCCAGTGGCCGCAGCCGGTCGACAACGTGCCGGTGCTCTTCCTCACCGCCAAGGACGGCACCACCGACAAGGTGCACGGTCTGGCGGCCGGTGCGGACGACTACGTCACCAAGCCGTTCAGCCTGGAGGAGCTGATCGCCCGGATCCGGGCGATCCTGCGCCGGGCCGGCGGGCCGGTCGAGGACGGCCGCCTGACGGTCGGTGACCTGACCCTCGATCCGACCGCGCACGAGGTGACCAGGGCCGACCAGCCGATCGGGCTCTCGCCGACCGAGTTCAAGCTGCTGCACTACCTGATGGCCAACGTGAACCGGGTGGTCTCCAAGGCGCAGATCCTCGACCACGTCTGGGCCTACGACTTCGGCGGCGACCTCTCCATCGTCGAGTCGTACGTCTCCTACCTGCGCCGCAAGCTCGACTCGGGCCCGGCGCACGGCCCCAAGCTGATCCACACCGTCCGCGGCATCGGCTACGCGCTCCGCCGCCCGCTCTGAGATGTCCCGGCTCTCGCTCCGCACCCGGCTCCTCCTGCTGACCGTGCTCCTGGTCGCCACCGGTCTCGCGGCCAGTGACGTGTTCGTGCTCGCCACCGTCCGGGGCAATCTGGTGGACCGCGCGGACGAGCAGCTCCAGCGGTTCGGCGAACCGCTCTCGCAGCGCGATCCGGTACGCGTCACCGACACTCGCCCGTTCAATCAGGCGACCGGCCGCCGGACCGCCCCGGCCCTGCCCAGCCAGTACCTGGTGCAGTTCCTGGATGCGAACGGCAGCGTCGAACAGGTGCTCCGCGAGCCGATGGGCGACGCCGACCCAGGCCCCCGCCTCACCGGCCTCGGCCCGCTCAAGCATCCCTTCGACGCCCCCGGCGAACTCGAGGGCCACCGCTGGCGGGTGCTGATCCTCCCGCTCACGAAGAGCGCCCCGTCCACCCCGCAGTACGTGCTGACAGCGATCTCGCTCGACGACGTCGACTCCACCGTCTCCCGGCTGGAGACCTCCTTCCTCGTCATCGGCGGCGTGGTGCTGCTGCTGATCACCGCGCTCGGCGCCGTCGCCGTCCGGGCCGGGCTGCGCCCGCTGTCCCGGATCGAGCAGGACGCCGAACTGATCGCCACCGGCGGTCTCTCGCACCGGATCACCCAGCCCCCGACCAGCACCGAGGTCGGCCGGCTGACCGCCGCGCTGAACAGCATGCTCGGCCAGCTCGAAGCGGCGTTCGCCGCCCGGGCCCGCTCGGAGACCCGGATGCGGCGCTTCGTCGCCGACGCCTCGCACGAGCTGCGGACCCCGCTCGCGGGCATCCGCGGCTTCGCCGAGCTGCACCGGATGGGAGCCCTGCAGGACACCGACCGTGCGATGGACCGGATCGAGTCCGAGGCGATCCGGCTGGGCACCCTGGTCGAGGACCTGCTGACGCTCGCCCGGCTGGACGAGGAGCGTCCGCTCGACCTGGCCCCGATGGACCTGCGCACGCTGGCGGCCGACGCCCTGCACGACCTGACCGCGCTCGACCCGGGGCGCCCGGTCTCGCTCACCGGCCCGGCCGGCGCCGGCAGCCCGCAGGCCGCCCCGGTGCTCGGCGACGAGGCCAGGCTCCGCCAGGTGGTCACCAACCTGGTCGGCAACGCCGCGAAGCACACCCCGCCCGGCACCCCGGTCCGGATCGGCGTCGGCCGGACCGCCACCCACTGCCTGCTCGAAGTGGCGGACTCCGGAGCCGGTCTGACCCCGGATCAGTCCGCCCAGATCTTCGACCGCTTCTACCGTGTCGACCCCTCCCGCAGCCGCCAGGACGGCGGCGGCGCCGGTCTCGGTCTGGCCATCGCCCACGCCCTCACCAGCGCGCACCACGGCTCCCTCACGGTGGAGTCCGGCCTGGGCGAGGGTGCGGTCTTCCAGCTCCGGCTCCCTCCGGCCTGACTCGCCCCACCCCGGTGTTCGAACCGAGCTAAGCATCGTGGATACTCTCCTTGTGAACGTGTTCACGTTCACAAGCGGACAAGCTTCGATGGCATATCGGCATGATTCTGCTAAAGATGATCTTTGTCCGTTATACGTGAGAAATCACCGGCCGAAGAGAGGGCGAAGTGGAGCTAGCAGTCGCTCACGAGACCATCGCGCGATGGCAGTTCGGGATCACCACCGTCTACCACTTCCTCTTCGTCCCGCTGACGATCAGTCTGGCGGCCCTGGTGGCAGGACTGGAGACGGCCTGGGTCCGGACCGGCAAGGAGAAGTACTTCCACGCCACCAAGTTCTGGGGCAAGCTCTTCCTGATCAACATCGCCATGGGCGTGGTCACCGGCATCGTCCAGGAGTTCCAGTTCGGGATGAACTGGTCCGACTACTCCCGCTTCGTCGGCGACGTCTTCGGCGCTCCGCTCGCGATGGAGGCGCTGATCGCCTTCTTCTTCGAGTCCACCTTCATCGGCCTGTGGATCTTCGGCTGGGACAAGCTGCCGAAGAAGATCCACTGCGCCTGTATGTGGATGGTCGCGATCGGCACCCTGCTCTCCGGCTACTTCATCCTGGCGGCCAACTCCTGGATGCAGCACCCGGTCGGCTACGTCATCGACCCGGTGACCGGAAAGGCCCAACTCACCGACATCGCCCGGGTGCTGTTCCAGGACACCACCGTGGTCGTGGTCCTGCACACCATCACCGCCGCCTTCCTCACCGGCGCCGCCTTCATGGTCGGGATCAGCTCCTTCCACCTCTGGAAGGCCAAGCGCAGCAACACCCCGGACCCGAAGAAGACCGCCGTCATGCGGACCTCCCTCCGGCTCGCCCTGGTGGTCGCCGTGATCGCCGGCCTCGGCACCGCATTCAGCGGCGACAGCCTGGCCAAGGTGATGTTCCGTCAGCAGCCGATGAAGATGGCCTCCGCCGAGGCCCTCTGGGAGACCGAGGCCCCGGCCCCGTTCTCGATCTTCGCGGTCGGTGACGTCAACGAGGGCCACAACTCCGTCGCCCTTGAGGCCCCGGCGATACTGTCCTTCCTCGCCAACGGCGACTTCACCTCCGCCGTCCCCGGCATCAACGAGACAGCCGCCGCCGAAGCCGCCAAGTACGGCGGCGACCCCAAGGACTACATCCCGAACATCTTCGTCACCTACTGGGGCTTCCGCCTCATGATCGGTTTCGGGATGACCTCCTTCGTGGCCGCCCTGATCGGACTCTGGACCACCCGCCGCAAGTTCTGGCTGGCCCCCGAACGCCGCACCGCCGACGACGAAGTGCCCAGACTCATGCTCACCAGGAACCGTGAGATGAACGGCTTCCTCACCAAGTGGAGTTGGCGGATCGGCATCCTCACCATGGGCTTCCCGCTGGTCGCCAACAGCTTCGGCTGGATCTTCACCGAGATGGGCCGTCAGCCCTGGGCCGTCTTCGGCCTGATGACGACCGCCTCCGCGGTCTCCCCGAACGTCAGCGTCACCACCCAGGTGATCGCCCTCTCCACCTTCACCCTGCTCTACGCGATCCTCGCCGTGATCGAGGTCAGACTCCTCGTCAAGTACGCCAAGGCGGGCCCGGTCACCACTGAGGAACCCCCCACCGAGGACCCGACCCTGCGCCCCGGGCCCGAAGACGCCGACAAGCCCCTCGCCTTCGCTTACTGAGGACTCCCGATGCAACTCCACGACGTCTGGTTCATCCTGATCGCCGTCCTCTGGATCGGCTACTTCTTCCTCGAAGGCTTCGACTTCGGCATCGGCGTGCTGACCAAGCTGCTCGCCCGGAACACCGCCGAGCGCCGGGTCCTGATCAACACCATCGGCCCGGTCTGGGACGGCAACGAGGTCTGGCTGCTCACCGCCGGCGGCGCCACCTTCGCCGCCTTCCCGGACTGGTACGCCACCCTCTTCTCCGGCTTCTACCTCCCGCTCCTGATCATCCTGGTCTGCCTGATCATCCGAGGGGTGGCCTTCGAGTACCGCGCCAAGCGCACCGAGGAACGCTGGCAGCGCAACTGGGAGCAGGCCATCTTCTGGACCTCCCTGCTGCCCGCCTTCCTCTGGGGCGTGGCCTTCGCCAACATCGTGAACGGCGTCGAGATCGACGCCGAGAAGAACTACATCGGCACCTTCTGGGACCTGCTCAACCCGTACGCCGTCCTCGGCGGCCTGGTGACCCTCAGCCTCTTCACCTTCCACGGTGCCCTGTTCGCCGCCCTGAAGACCGTCGGCGACATCCGTGCCCGTGCTCGCTCGACGGCCCTCCAACTCGGCCTGCTCACCGCCGTGCTGGCCCTGGTCTTCCTGGTCTGGACCCAGTCCGACAGCGGCAACACCTGGAGCCTGATCGCCCTGGTGATCGCCGTCGTCGCGCTGCTCGGTTCGCTCGCCGCCAACCAACTGGCCCGCGAGGGCTGGGCGTTCATCCTCTCCGGGATCACCATCACCTCGGCCGTGGCGATGCTCTTCCTCGCCCTCTTCCCCGACGTGATGCCCTCCACCCTGAACCCCGAGTGGTCGCTCACCGTCAGCAACGCCGCGTCCTCGGCCTACACCCTCAAGCTGATGACCATCGTCGCGGCGGTCTTCACGCCCCTCGTGCTGCTCTACCAGTCCTGGACCTACTGGGTGTTCCGCAAGCGGATCGGCACCCAGCACATCCCGGCTGCGCACTGACCATGCGCCCCGTCGACCCCCGCCTCCTCAGCCAAGCCAGGACCACCCGCGCCTTCCTCGCCGGATCCGTACTCCTCGGCGGGGTCGGCGCGGTCCTCACCGTCCTCCAGGCGAGCCTGATCGCCGACATCGTCGTCAGCGCCTTCCAGCAGCACACCTACTCCCTCACCACCCCCCTCACCCTCCTCGCGGCCACCGCCCTCGGCCGCGCCGCGGTCGCCTGGCTCACCGAACTGACGGCCCATCGCTCGGTCGCCCGGGTGAAGTCCACCCTCCGCCGCCGCCTGCTCGACCACGCCACCGCGCTCGGCCCCGGCTACCTCTCCACCCGCCGCACCGGCGAACTCACCACCCTCGCCACCCGAGGTGTCGACGCCCTCGACGACTACTTCGCGCGCTACCTCCCCCAGCTCGCGCTCGCCGTCGTCGTCCCCGTCATCGTCCTGCTCCGGATCCTCGGCGCCGACCTCACCTCCGCCGCGATCATCGCCGGCACCCTCCCCCTCATCCCGCTCTTCATGGTCCTGATCGGCCTGGCCACCCAGAGCCTGATGGACCGCCAGTGGAGCTCCCTCTCCCGGCTCAGCCACCACTTCCTCGACGTGGTCGCGGGCCTCCCCACCCTCAAGGTCTTCAACCGCGCCAAGCACCAGGCCGCGACCATCGCCCGGATCACCGACGACTACCGCAAGGCGACCCTCCGCACCCTCCGGATCGCCTTCATCAGCTCCTTCGCCCTGGAGCTGCTGGCCACCCTCTCGGTCGCCCTGGTCGCCGTCTCCATCGGCTTCCGCCTGGTCAACGGCACCCTCACCCTCGAAACCGGCCTCCTCGTCCTGATCCTGGCCCCCGAGGTCTACTTCCCGATCCGCCAGGTCGGCGCCCTCTACCACTCCAGCGTCGAGGGCCTCTCCGCCGCCAACGAGATCTTCGAAGTCCTCGAAACGCCCCTCCCTACCCCCGGCACCACCCCGGCCCCCGACCTCCGTACGGCCACCATCACCCTCACCGCCCTCACCGTCGCGGACCGCCTGCCCCCCACCACTCTCACCCTCACCCCCAACTCCGTCACCGCCCTCACCGGCCCATCCGGCTCCGGCAAGACCACCCTGCTCTCCACCCTGCTCGGCTTCACCACCCCCACCGCCGGCACCATCCACATCGACGACCACGACCTCACCACCCTCGACCCGACCACCTGGCACCGCCAGATCGCCTGGGTCCCCCAACATCCCCACCTCTTCGCCGGCACCGTTGCCGACAACATCCGGCTGGCCCGCCCCGACGCCACCGACGAGGACCTCCACACCGCCCTGGCCGCCGCCCACGCCACCGACTTCGCCGACCTCACCATGACCCTCGGCGAGAACGGCGCCGGCCTCTCCGCGGGCCAGCGCCAGCGCCTCGCCCTGGCCCGCGCACTCCTGACGGACCGTCCGCTCCTGCTGATGGACGAGCCCACCGCCAACCTGGACAGCGCCGGCGAACAGGCCATCGTGGCCACCCTCCAGGCCATGAAGAACCGCACCGTCCTCTTCATCGCCCACCGCCCCGCCCTCCTCGCCACCGCAACAGACCACCACCACCTCGAAACACCCACCCCCACCCCCACCACCCCCACCACCCCCACCACCCCTGAAGGGCGAGAGGGTCTGCTGCGGGAGGGGGCGTTGGACGG